>NZ_JAIFXZ010000015.1 GCF_021033825.1 Dietzia aurantiaca | reverse complement strand
CGCGGGATCGATCTTCTTCGGCATACAGCCATCCTCCTCGACTCAAAAGGAGGCGGCGGGAAACCTGGGGCGGTTCAGATCGCGTTCGACCGGGCCACCCCGGAGTTGGGCGGGCCGACCCTGGAGTGGAACCTGACAAGTTGGTAATTCACCCACTCCCGGGACCGCTACTCTCAGGGCCATGAACGCGCCTTCACTGCCGCCCTTTCATGAGTTGCATTTCGGACAGCTCGATGCGTCACAGGAGGCGGTCGAAACGCCAGAGCTTCTTGTAGAAGGCTTCTATGACTACCGCGAGGCCGCCTACGGGATCGAAGCGCAGCAGGTGTGGCTGTTGCTTGGGCCGAAAGGCTCTGGGAAGTCTGCCGTTCTCGAGCATCTTCGTCTTCGCTGGCAGGACCGGTACGACCGCTTCTTCACGAGTTGGCCGTTGAGCGGGTTCCCGGTGAACGATGTTGCGAATATCGATACCGGCCAGACCGCCGGTGCATCCCGGGCGCAATCCGCATGGGAGTTCCTCCTGCTCCTTCGTATCGTCGAGTCGCTCGCAGCGGATGAGTCACTACGAGCACCCAAGGAATTCCAGGATATGCACAAGGGACTCGTGCAGTCGGGTCTGCTTTCGGACGACTGGCTGGGCAAGGTTTCGCGGTGGGCCAAGGCCAAGATCAAGTTCGACATCAAGGTCTTCTCTGCTGAGTTCGAGGACGATGCAGCGTCGGTTACGCCACTTGAGGTCAGCGCGTATATTCGGCGTCAGATTGCGACCACTCAGACGGATCATCACCATGTGATCGCGCTCGACGGGCTCGATACGTTCTTCTTCGAAGCCAACGACGAATGGACGTCCCTAGCGGGGCTCATGCAGGCACTCCACGTCTTGAACCGGGAGTTGCGCGGCTGCGGCCTCCCGGTGTGCCTCGTCGTGGCCATGCGATCCGACATCTTCGATGTTCTCCCTGGCCCCGAGATGAACAAACTGAAGCCGCACTCTGTCTACCTTGACTGGCACGCCCACGGCATCGGAAGAGAGAACCGCCTCTGGCATCTGCTGACGAAGAAGGCTGCCGTCCGCCGCCCGGAGGTTAAGAACATCGTCACCCAGTACCTCTCGGCCCCGATTCAGATCGGCCCTCACACAGACCTGCCGACCTACCTACTGGAGAACACTCGCCTCCTTCCAAGAGATGTTGTCGCGCTCATGGCGTACTTGCAGCGTGGGTACAAGGGGAACAAGGCGGTGCCGGGCGAGAATGCCAAGAGGTCGGTAGAGGCTTACACGCAGGAGTATTTCGTCGGAGAGATCTTTGACAATCTGGCCGGGATCCTTCCGGCAGCAAGCGCCCGGCAACTTGCAAGCTTCAAGGACGCTCTCCGGGTCGCCCCCAGTCGTCTCTTCGACTTCGAATACCTCGTCTCAGAGCTGAAGGGCGATCTAGAGCCTCCCGAGATCAAGCAACTGCTTCGCCAGATGTTCGAGACTGGCGGGATCGGGATCCACCACAACGGATACACGGACTTCGTGTTTCGAAGGATCTCTGGAGGCGGCTTTACAGTCCGCTACCAGTTCATGCTCCATGACGCGTTGACGAGAGCCTGGAACCGGAAGTGGCGCGACTAGGCTTTCGGCCGAGGCGCTCGGCGCCGCACCGGGTCGTGTGCCTCGTCTGGCGCGCAGGGCGCTCCTTCACTTGAATTAGCAACGAAACTCGAATTAGCAACGAAACTCGGGGCCTGTGCACGAGCGTTCACCGGCGAAGGCGGCGTGTTTCTCGTCGAAACCTTGCGCCGGGTAGGGCCGCGGGGCATGATCGTGTGCGGTAGCCGTTCTGGTCTCAGCCCTGGGACGTGTCTCCCCCGCCGGGTCGCCCGTGCGACCCACACGAATCTGATTCCTTGAGGCTGAGCGGCAGGACCCGGTATGCCGACCGGGACACTAAACGACATTGACGCGGGTTCAGATCGTATGAAGGACTCCGCTCTCAATGTCGTCTGCCAATCCGTTGGCTGTCTTGGCTCGTCCTGATGCCGGATGGTGGCTCACCCTGTACCCAACCGACGGTGAAGCGGGAGGATCCTTCGTCCCGTCGTACAGGCCGAAGCGTTCGAGCTGGATACCGGGCACTCCCGCAGCCGATCCCGAACGGTCCCGGGCCGAGGCTGCCCGACGTGCTCGCGGTAAGGTGCGCCGCTACTGCACCGTGCATCGCTTGAACCGTCTGGGCACGCTCACCTACCGTGGGCAGGGCTGCCACGACCCAGCTGCGTTGCGCACTCACATCGGCCAGTTCTTCCGTGCTTTACGCACGTCAACGGGCCGTGGGGCGTTCCCGTACGTGTGGGTGCCGGAATGGCACAAAACCGACCACGGGATGCACGCGCACTTTGCGATCGGCCAGTACACGGCCCGCCATCACATCCAGACTGCGTGGCCTCACGGGTTCGTCCACATCAAACGTCTATCCGATTTGCCGGTCGGTTCGACCTCCCTGACCGAGGCCCGGGTAGCGGCAGGGTATCTGTCGAAGTACGTGACGAAGTCCTTCGGTGAGGATGAGTTGTCTCGCTCGATGCGGCTCCACCGGTACGAGGTCGCTCAGGGATTCCAGCCTCCCGCCATACGATTATCCGGGAGGTCCCCGGTTGAGGTTCTCGGCCTGGCGGTGGAGAAGATGGGGCGCGCGCCGGCTGAGTCCTGGTCCTCTGACGAGACTGCTGATTGGCAGGGACCGCCGGCGGTGTGGTTCGCATGGGACTGAGCAACTTCACACGCGAGGAACTGGCCGCATGGGTCACGGCATCGTGTCAGGAACAAGGAGTGCCCGTGAAGGTCACCCATCCCTCCGCGATCCGGCAGGTGGGCGTACTGCTCGGGGTCAAGGCCGGAGGGTAGCGGCAAGCCCGAGCGAAGCCCGGCAGCCGCACCCCGCCGGCCCGGCCTCCGTCAGTTCCGCCACACGACGCTCACGCGGGACGGGTCAAACTCCCGGGAACGCCTCGTCACAGGCGCGATCACGACATGTTCGACCAGTGCCCGCACGATCGCTACCTGCCGCGACAGGTTCAACCCGCTCCACGCCTTTGCCAGCTCGCTGCCGCTACCCACCAGCCCCGACAGAGCACTGTTTCCGGAGGCGGCGGCGATCTGCCGCTGCGCGCGCGCCAACCGCGACTCGGGTGCCTGCCGGGCCAACTGCCACTCCCGCATAATGATCTCCCCGTTGCCGTACGCCAGCGACAACTCGTCTAGCTGCGCCTGGGCGCGCTCGACCACCTGGGCCAGTTCCTTGATCCGCTCGTCTGCGTTCGACCGGCCAGCGAGGTGGTCGGCCAACTCGGGGGTGTCGAGCCTGAACAGCACCGCATCGGCGATCAATCGCTCCAATGGGTCGGCGACCACCGTCAACTTGCCGCAGCCGCCGTGATCGGGTCCTGCCATGCAGACATAGCGGCGTGAGACCGTGCCGCGCCTGGTGTCGTGGCGCACGCTGGAGTACAGGCCGTTGCCACACTTGCCACACTTCAACAGTGCCGACAGCAGGTAACGCTGAGGAGCGCGGCGTCCACTTGTCTTAGCCAGCTCGAACCTGGACAACAGCCGACGGTGATCATTCTCGCTGATGATCGCCTCCCACACGCCCGGGCCGACCACCTGCCCACGGTGAGTGATCAGACCGGCATACCTCGGGCTCTTGAGGATGTTCCTCACGGTCGAGGTGTGCCACGTGCCCCCGGTGACCGTGGGCACCTGCGTCTCGTTCAGCCACACCGTCAGCGACCTCACCGATTCCCCAGCCAGGAACCGGACGACCACCTGCCGGTAGATCGCCGCTTCGTCCTCGCAGACAGTGAGGTGATCCGCCTCGTAGCCAAAAGGGGCGGCGGCCAGACTTCTGCGGGATGCCCGCGGCGGCCCGCTCCTGGGCCTTCCGCGCCACACGGCGACTCTTGTCAGCGGATTCCTTCGCTGCCACCGCGCCTACGATGCGGGCGGTGAAGATCCCGTCCCCGGTACCGAAGTCCGAGTTGCCCGTCACCGTACGCACATGGGTGGCGATCCCCGCGGCGTCGATCACTTGGAAGAACTGCTCCAACTCCACAGGGCGACGATGTAGCCGATCCTGGTGCCACACCAACAACCCGTCCACAGCACCGTCGGCGATATCGGTGAGTAGTCGCTCGTACTCCGGCCGCCTGCGGCCGGAGTATGCAGACACATCGTTGTCGATGTACTCGCCCGCCACACCCCAGCCCAGCTGCTGGGCCAGCTCGTGGCAGTCCTGGAGCTGCCGGTTCACACCCGCGCCCTTGCCCTCGGTATCGCTGCTGATCCGTGCATAGATCGCCACACGCTGGGGCCCCTTTGTCATGTGGGCAGATTAACGGGCGATGAGAAACCTGGTGTGCCTGTGCCGCAAACACCACCGCGAGAAGACCTTCGGCACCAACTCCTACCGGCCCGGGCCCCTGGGCGAGCTGATCATCACCACCGACACCGGACACCAACACCGAACCAGACCCAAAGGCCCACTGGCCCGGGCACGCGAAGGCATCCAGGAACAAGTCGACATCATCCTGGCCGACAGACTCTTCTCACCCGACGGATACCTCACCAACCCACCCGGCACCGACAGACGCCACCGACCCGCCTGAAGCGTCAGTTCTCTGGTGTTCTACTGAACGGCACACTCGTTTGTGGCGCGGGTTCCGCGCGGGCGAGACTGCTGTCATGACGGAGAAGAAGAAGCTCACAGCCGCGATCGTGGGGTCCGGCAACATCGGTACCGACCTCATGTACAAGCTCGAGCGCAGCGAGTACATCGAGCCCAGGTGGATGATCGGCATCGACGCCGAGTCCGAGGGGATGAAGCGCGCCGCCGAGCACGGCCTCACCTGCATGTCCGGCGGTGCCGATGAGCTGCTCGCCTCGATCGAGGCCGGCGGCGAGAAGCCCGACCTGTTGTTCGAGGCCACCAGCGCCTATGTGCACAAGGAGTACGCGCCCAAGTACGAGGCCGCCGGCATCGTCGCGGTCGACCTCACTCCCGCGGCGGTCGGCCCGATGGTGATCCCGCCGGCCAACCTGCGCGAGCACCTCGACGCCCCCAACACCAACATGGTCACCTGCGGCGGCCAGGCCACCATCCCGATGGTCCACGCGGTCTCCTCGGTCGTGCCGGTCGAATACGCCGAGATCGTCGCCTCCGTCTCCTCGGAGTCGGCCGGCCCCGGCACCCGCGCCAACATCGACGAGTTCACCGAGACCACCAAGATGGCCATCGAGCAGGTCGGCGGCGCCAAGCGCGGCAAGGCGATCATCATCCTCAACCCGGCCGAGCCGCCCATGATCATGCGAGACACGATCTTCTGCTCGATCCCCGAGGACGCCGACCACGACCTCATCACCACCGCCATCCGTAAGCGCGAGAAGGAGATCCAGGAGTACGTTCCCGGCTACCGACTTCTCCAGGAGCCGCAGTTCGACCCGCCCACCGAGATCACCGGCGGCATGGCACGCGTGGCGATCTTCGCCGAGGTCGAGGGGGCCGGCGACTTCCTCCCGCCGTACGCCGGGAACCTCGACATCATGACCGCCGCCGCCGCGAAGGTGGGCGAAGAGATCGCCAAGACGAAGCTCGGAGTGTGACAACCATGGACAAGACCAACCCCTACAACGCCGACGCACGGGCGTACAGCTCCGAGCTCGACATCCGCATCACCGACTCCTCGCTGCGGGACGGCTCGCACCACAAGCGGCACCAGTTCTCGGTCGAGGACGTCCGCAACGTCGTCGGCGCCCTCGACGGCGCGGGAGTCCCCGTCATCGAGGTCACCCACGGTGACGGGCTCGGCGGCGCGTCGTTCAACTACGGCTTCGCCAAGTCGTACGACCAGGAGCTCATCAAGGCCGCGGCCGAGACCGCCAAGCAGGCCAAGATCGCGTTCCTCACACTGCCCGGCCTGGGAATCAAGGACGACATCCTCGCCGCGCGCGACAACGGCGGTTCCATCTGCCGCGTCGCCACCCACTGCACTGAGGCCGACGTCTCCATCCAGCACTTCGGCTACGCCCGCGAGCTCGGCCTCGAGACCGTCGGCTTCCTCATGATGAGCCACACCCAGCCGCCCGAGGTGCTGGCCAAGCAGGCGCGCATCATGGCCGATGCGGGCTGCCAGTGCGTCTACATCGTCGACTCGGCCGGCGCGCTCGTGATGGACCAGGTCTCCGACCGCGTCGCGGCGCTCGTCGCCGAGCTCGGTGACGACGCCCAGGTCGGCTTCCACGGCCACGAGAACCTCGACGTGGGCGTGGGCAACTCGATCATGGCGATCCGTGCGGGTGCCCAGCAGATCGACGGTTCGACCCGCCGATTCGGCGCTGGCGCCGGCAACACGCCCGTCGAGGCTCTGGTCGGCGTCTGCGACAAGCTCGGAATCACCACCGGCGTCGACTTCTTCAAGATCGCCGACGCCGCCGAGGACGTGGTACGCCCGCTCATGCCGACCGAGTGCGTCGTCGATCGCCAGGCCATGATGCTCGGTTACGCCGGCTGCTACTCGTCGTTCCTCAAGCACGCCGAGGGGCATGCGCAGCGCTACGGTGTGCCGTCGTCCGAGATCCTCATCCGCGCCGGCGAGCGTCGCCTCGTCGGTGGCCAGGAGGATCAGCTCATCGACATCGCGCTGGAGATCCAGAAGGAGCAGGCGAACGCCTGATCCGCGCTCCGCAGCGCCCAGCCGCGCCCCTCAGAGTCAGCCTCGCCGGATATGTCCGGGCTGCTGATTCCGGGGGGCGCGGCTGTATGCGGTCACGGATCGACCGCAGCCGGGCCGGAGGCCCAGGCCACGACGGGATCGAGGGTGGTCTCGTCGACCTGCTCGAGGCGTCGCGCCGGCAGCAGCATCCGCGCGGCGGGCGCGTCAGGGGTGCGGCGCAGCGATCGGCGCAGCGCGGCCATCAACACGCGGTCTGGCCAGGTGAGACGCGCCGGGTCGAGGTCGCCGCGCAGGTGGAAGGTCGTGACGACGCGGTGGGACGCGGCGACGAGTTTCGCGGCGAGGTCGCCGCGCCCCGGGTCACGGGCGGGGGAGAGGGCGACGACGACGAGAGCCACGCGTCCCGGAGCCGACCGGATCGCCCGGATGAGCCGTCTCCGACCCATGATGCGCGTCGCGTACACGGGCGCGAGGACGATCAACGGGTCCGGCCGGTGGGAGGCGTCGAACGAGGACAGCTCCACCGCCGGTGTGCCCAGGCGCTCGGCGAGCGCAAGGGCGTACTGACGAGTGGAGCCGTACTTGGAGGTGTAGACGATGGCGGGGCGACTCACGCACCTGAGTCTGTCACCCCACCGGGGTCAGTCGGAGTAGGAGACCTCGACGCGGTCGGTCTTGGGCAGCAGTTGGCAGCTGAGGACGTAGCCCTCGTCGACCTCCTCGGGGTCGAGGATGCCGTTGTGGATCATCTCGACCTCGCCCGACTTGAGGATGCAGGCACATGCCGAGCACTCGCCCTTGCGGCACGAGAACGGCGCCTTGATGCCCTTGGCGAGAAGTACGTCCAGGAGCGGAGTGTTGCGCGGCCAGTCGACCTCGTGGATCTCGTCGTCGAGTTCCACGATCGCGGTGGCGGGCCCGGCGCCGTCTTCGGGCGGGGTGTCGTCGATGACGATCTCGGCGAACGGGTCGCCCTCGATCGAGGAGAACACCTCGGTGTGGATGAGGTGCATGTCGGCGCCCGAGCGGCGCAGGCCGTCCTTGACGGTCTCCATGAACGGGGCCGGTCCGCAGATGTAGGAGTGGCGCTTGGCGGCCACCGGCTGCAGGACGTTGCCGATCATCTCGGCGGTGGGGATGCCGGAGACCGACTCGAGCCAGTGGACCACCGTGAGACGGTCCGGGTGCTCCCGCTGGAGCCTCTGCAGCTCGTCCTTGAAGATCACCGAGCTCTCGTCGCGGTTGGCGTACACCATGACGATGTGGCCGGTGCCCTGCGCGATCGCGGACCGGAGGATGGACATGACCGGGGTGATGCCCGAGCCGGCCGCCAGCAGGATGAAGTCCTGGTCGAGATTCTTGGGGGTGAAGATGCCGGACGGGGCCAGGACGTGCATGTCCATGCCGGCTGCGGCGTTGTCGCACAGCCAGTTCGAGCCGTAGCCGTCGACCGTCCGCTTGACCGTCACCTTGAGCTGCGAGTCCTCGGTGGGCGAGCTCGACAGCGAGTAGCAGCGGGCCACGGATCCGGTCTGGTCGCTCGGGATGCGCAGGGTGAGGAACTGGCCCGGCGTGTACCGGAAGTCCGCCTCCGAACCAGCGGGGACGTCGAAGACGATGGACTTGGCGTCCGTGGTCTCCTCGATCACCTCCGCGATCCTGAGTTCGCGAACGAAGGAGCCCAGCTGTGGGGTTTCGGTCATGGGGAAAGCCTATCGGGTGGATATAGAGGCCCGGCGACGACGATTCCGCGGAGCGGTAGTGCGGCCGCTCCGCGGAATACTGGTCGGTCGGTCACTCAGGGGCGTAGAACGGGTTGACCATGTGCTCGGCGTCGACCGGGTCGACTCCCTCGGCGAGGGTGATCAGGCCCTCGGAGTAGGCGTAGTGAATGCTCGCGAGCATCCGGGGACAGGTGTCCTCGCCCTCGGGGATCTCCCCGCCGGAGCGCCACTCGGAGAGCACGGGGCACTGCTGGTCGCTGCCGTCTCGCCACTGGATGGACGTGTGCTTGTCACTGTTCTTGCGGACGAATGCGCGGGTGCCGCAACTCCGACAATCGACAGGTTGGAAGCCGGCGCGCGTGTACGTCTCCCGGTCCAGGCTGGTGTCGGCGTGGAGCTGCGCGGCGCGCGCCGGGTCGGTCTCGTCCCAGGTGGGCGCGCGCCGCGAGTCGTTCTGCTTGAACGTCACTTGTCGGCCTTGGACGCCTTCGCCTCACCGGCGACCTCGGCCATGCCGGTGTACTGGGTCTGCTCGTCGGAGACCTCGGCCTCACCGGCCTGCTGCTTACGCATGTTCTCGGCGACCTCCTTCTCCCAGTACTGGTTGGCGGCCGTGGTGTCGACCTCGAACTCGAAGCGCTCCTGCATCTCGGGCTCGACCTTGTCGCGGTCCACGTAGAACTGCTCGTACCAGCGGCGCAGCTGGTAGACGGGGCCGTCCTCCTCGCAGAGCAGCGGATTGGCGATGGACGACTTGCGCTGCCAGATGCGGACGTCCTGGAGGAAACCGTCGCCGAAGAACGTGGCGATCTTGGTGGCCATCTTGGTGGAGGTCTCGTCGTCGAACCCGGCCGGCTTCTTGACCATCAGCCCGTACATGAGCACGAACGAGTTCTGGTCGACGGGGTAGTGGCAGTTGATCAGAATGACCTCGGACTCGAAGTCGCCGTACTGCTGCTTGAGCGGGTTGATCATGAACGCGGGCCCGTAGTACGCGGCCACCGACTCGAGCAGGGTGTCGCCGTACTTGCCCCCCGAGGGGTCGTGGTCCGGCCGGCCCTTGGTGTTGAGGTACTGGGTGGCGGTCTGGCCCTCGAAGACGTTCTTGAAGTAGGTCGGGAAGGCGTAGTGGATGTAGAAGAAGTGGGCCATGTCCACGACGTTGTCGACGATCTCCATGCAGTTGGAGCCCTCGATCTCCAGGCGGTTCCACACCCAGTCGGTCCACTCGCCCGTGTCGTACTCGTCGAGGTAGGGGATCGCGTCCTCCTCGCGGGGCGGGTTGCCCTCGTGGTCGTGCCACACGAAGACGAGGCCGTTCTGCGTCATGGTGGTCCAGGCGCGGGTCTTGGCGCGCAGCGGGACACGCTTGGCGTAGGGGATGCCCTTGCACTTGCCGTCGCCGCCCCAACGCCAGTCGTGGAACGGGCAGGCGATGTTGCCGTCCTTGATCTCGCCGTCCGAGAGGTCGCCCCCGAGGTGGCGGCAGTAGCCGTCGAGGACGTTGATGCCGTCATCGTTGGCCCACACGACCAGCTTGGTGCCGAATGCGTGGATGGAGTGCGGCTTGCCGTCGGAGAACTCCTTGACGGTCCCGATGCAGTGCCAGCCGCGCGCGTAGCGATCGCGCACCTCGCCGGTGTCGATCTCACGGATGGCGCCGGGGGCCTTGGTAGGTGTGGTCATGATGAAGCCTCCTGATGGCATGAGCCTGATGAGAACAGGTTATAGAATCGTGTGAGGGGCCACAACCAATCCCGTCGGTGCTGGCACACCGTGCCAGTCCCGGGGGCGGGAGGGTGGTGTCTGGTGCAAAACTGGAACGTGTTCTAGTCTAGATCACACGCCGCACACATGCCAGAGAGGGATCACATGAGCGAGTACGCCAATCACGAGGTCATCGACCGGATCAAGGCCCTGCTACCCGGTTTCGCCGAGCGCGCCCAGGAGACGGAGGACCTGCGTAAGGTCCACCCGCAGAACATCGCCGAGCTGGACGAGGCCGGTTTCTTCAAGCTCTGCCAGCCCGCGCAGTGGGGTGGTTACGAGGCCGACATGGAGACCTTCTACACCGCGGCGATGACCATCGCGACGGCCTGCCCGTCGACCGGGTGGTGCGCGAGCATCCTCGGGATCCACAACTGGCACCTGGCCCTGTTCCCGCAGAAGGCGCAGGAGGAGGTCTGGGGCGAGGACCCGACCGTGCGTATCTCGTCCTCCTACGCTCCCATGGGTGCGGCCAAGAAGACCGCCGACGGCCTGGTCCTCAACGGCAAGTGGTCCTGGTCCTCCGGCTGTGAGCACGCCGACTGGGTGTTCGTCGGTGGCCCGGTTCTCGACGAGAACGACAAGATGGTCGACTTCTGCACCTTCCTGGTCGAGAAGTCGCAGTACGAGATCGTCGACGTCTGGCACGTCGCCGGCCTCAAGGGCACCGGCTCCAACGACATCCTCGTCAAGGACGCGATCATCCCGGAGCACCGCGTGCTCTCATTCGGTCTGATGGCCGCCACCAAGAGCCCCGGCCTCGAGGTCAACACCAACCCGATCTACAAGATGCCGTGGGGCACCATCCATCCCACCACCATCTCCACGCCCATCGTGGGCATGGCGTTCGGCTGCTACGAGGTGCACCGCGAGCACCAGCGTGACCGCGTTCGCGCCGCGTTCGGTACCGCCGTCAAGGACGACCCGTTCGCCAAGGTCCGCCTCGCCGAGGCCGCCGGCGACATCGACGCCGCGTGGCTGCAGCTCATGCGCAACGTGCGCGAGGAGCAGGACCTCATCACGGCCGGCGACTTTCCGGGCATGGACATCCGCACGCGCGCCCGCCGCGACCAGGTCCGCGCCACCCAGCGCTCGATCGACGCGATCGGCCTGCTGTTCCAGAACTCCGGCGCCCGCGCCCTGCAGGACACCTCGCCGATCCAGCGTTTCTGGCGTGACGCCAACGCCGGCCGCGTCCACGCCGCCAACGAGGCGACGAAGGCGTACATCATGTACGGGCAGAATGAGTTCGGCGAGAAGGTCACGGACTCGATGGTCTGATCCGTACGACGGATCGAAGGGACTGGCAGAAGATGGCAATCAGCAATTTCGGTTATGTCCGGGTGTTCGCCACGGACATGGACGCCTGGCGCGAGTACGGCACCAAGGTGCTGGGCTTCGTGGTGGGTTCCGGTGATGACCCGGACGCGCTCTACTTCCGTATGGACGACCATCCGCATCGGTGGATCATCGTCCCGGGCGAGGAGGACAAGCTCGGCCAGGTGGGCTGGGAGTGCACGAACGAGGGCGAGTTCGAGGACGTCAAGTCCCGCCTCGACGCCGCCGGCGTCCCGTGGGAGGAGGCGCCGGAGGAGGTCAAGCGCGACCGCAAGGTCCGTGGCCTGATCACCTGCCAGGACCCGGCCGGGTTCACGCTGGAGATCTACCACACGATCGCGCTGCAGCACCGTCGCATCCCGACGCCGTACGGTCACGAGTTCGTGACCGGCGACCAGGGTGCGGGTCACATCGTCCTGTCCACCCCGGACGAGGTCGCGGCACTGGAGTTCTACCGCGACGTGCTCGGTTTCTCGCTGCGTGACTCGATGAGTCTGCCGCCGGAGATCGTGGGCCGCCCGGCCGACGGTGAGCCTGCGTGGCTGCGCTTCCTCGGGTGCAACCCGCGCCACCACTCGCTGGCGTTCACGCCGTTCCCCAACCCCACCGGGATCATCCACCTGATGGTCGAGGTGTCCTCGGCGGACGACGTGGGGCTGGCCCTGGACCGGGCGCAGCGTAAGCAGGTCCGGATGTCGGCGTCGCTCGGTCGGCACGTCAACGACAAGATGATGAGCTTCTACATGAAGACGCCCGGTGGCTTCGACTGCGAGTACGGCTGCGAGGGCATGCAGGTCACCGATGACGAGAAGTGGGTGGCCCGCGAGTCCACAGCCGTGAGCCTCTGGGGCCACGACTTCTCCGTCGGCTTCAAGTAGACGCCTAGGCTGGGCCCACATCCGTATCGCCCGACGGCGGCGCGGGTGTGGGCCCGGCCGTAGCCGCGCCGCCCGCTCGCCCCGAACAACGTCCATGGGAGGACCGACCCGATGAGCAGCACCGAAGACCGCCCCGAGGGCCAGAATTTCTCGAGTCGGGAGCTGCGCGACGCGCTCGGCCAGTTCTGCACCGGCATCACAGTGATCACCGCGGTGGACGAGGGCGCCCCGGTGGGCTTCGCCTGCCAGTCGTTCTCCGCGCTGTCGCTGGAGCCGCCGCTCGTCCTGTTCTGCCCCATGAAGACCTCCGGGTCGTGGAAGGGCATCGAGAAGGCCGGCCGGTTCGCGGTCAACATCCTCTCCGAGGAGCAGGAAGACGTCTCCTCGACGTTCGGCCGTCGTGGTGACGACAAGTTCGCCGAGATCGACTGGGAGCCGAGCCCGCTCGGTTCGCCGGTGATCAAGGGCGTCATGGCGTGGTTGGACTGCGAGATCGACCAGGTCCTCGACGGCGGCGACCACTGGATCGTCCTCGGCCGCGTCCACGATCTCGGCCCCACGAAGCGCGACATCCGGCCGCTGCTGTTCTACCGCGGCGCCTACCTCAGCATCGAGGAGGACGTCATTGATCCCACGCCCGAGCAGGAGGAGTTGGCCAACTTCATCACCTCCGCCGATTCCTACACCTGGCTGTGAGGAAAGCGGCCATGACAGGGAACGCGACCGGGCCGCTCGCCGCCGCACTGGCCGAGGCGGAGGAGATCATCAGGCAGGCGCCGCACGTGCGCACCGAGGCCGACGTGGCCGAGGGCCTCGAGTACCTGCTCGGCACCCTCCGTGGGGTGATCGAGGGAGGTCAGCACCGGGGCCGCACGCACCCGCAGCTGTTCGAGGCGACGGGCCCCTACACCAAGATGGGCCTGGACAACCCGGACACGCTGTACTTCTACGCCAACCTCACCGACGACGCCGAGTACGTCGTCGAGGGCCGGCGCGGTACCACGGCGGACCTGTCGTTCCAGGTCATGGCGGGAAACTACTCGGCGGACGAGCGCGCCGCGTCGCACGCGGCGTTCGACGACCGCGCCCTGAAGATCGACGCCGACGGCCGGTACTCCTTCCGGATGGGACCGGCGAGAAACGACGACGACAAGGGCGACCCCGGCTACGTGGTGCTCCACCCCGGTTCGTCGATGATCGCCGTCCGCGAGGTGTTCTCGGACTGGGCGGTGGAGGAGGCCGGCTCGGCCACGCTCCGTCGTGTCGATGCAGCGGGCACCGCACCCGGACCCGCCACCGTCGCCGGCCAGGAGAAGTTCTACGCCAAGCTGGCCGAGGCGCTGATCGGTCGGCTGCAGACCTGGCTGGCGTTCCCGGGCTGGTTCTTCGGGGACCAGGAGCGCAACACGCTGTACACGCCCCGCAGCACGCCCGGCGGTCTCACCACGCAGTACTCGTCGGCGGGGATCTTCGAGCTCTCTCCGGATGAGGCCATGGTGATCTCGGCGCCCGTCGCCGGGGTGCCCTACCAGGGCTTCCAGCTGGGCAGCATGTGGTACGCCTCGCTCGACTACGTCCACCACCAGACCAGCCTCACCGCCGACCAGGCGCACGTGGACTCTGACGGCATGATCCACCTGGTGCTCTCCGAGCAGGATCCGGGCCTGGCCAACTGGCTCGAGCTGCTCGGCCACCGTGAGGGCATCATGCAGTTCCGGTGGCAGCGGGTCGATGGCCCCATCACCCCGGAACTGGGCCCGACGCTGAAGGTCGTGCCCTTCGACTCCCTGGCCGACGAGGTGCCGGGGTATGTCGGGCAACGGGTGAGCCTCGAGCAATGGCGCGAGCGGATCGCCGCGCGGCAGCAGGCGTTCGCACGCCGCGGACTTTCGTAGGAGCGGCCTGTCATGAGTGACGACGCCGACCGGGTCCATGTGGGGACCGTCGAGGACCTGCACGCCAGCGCCTCGCGCGCCGTTGGACTGGAGGATTTCGGGGACGGCACCGACGCCCACCGCGAGGCCCTGGGTGTCCTGCTCGACTCCCTGCACACCGACGCTGGCCTGACCCCCGCGGGCAGCAAGTACTGGCGCTCGGTCCTCAAGAGCGCACTGACCGCCAGGCTCATGGCGAACGCCGGGTTCGCGGCCGCCCCGAAGCAGGTGGGGGTGGAGATCGAGCGGCCCGTCGTCGTCACCGGGCTGCCCCGCACCGGCACCACGGCGCTGCACCGGCTCCTCGGTGCCGACCCCGCCAACCAGGGGCTCGAACTGTGGCTCACGGAGGTTCCGCAGCCGCGGCCGCCGCGCGAGAGCTGGGAGGACGACCCCGCCTACGTCGGGCTGCGCGACCTGTACGCCGGGTTCATGTCCGAGAATCCCGACTACGGCGGTGTGCACTACATCTCCGCCGACGACCTCGAGGAGTGCTGGCAGCTGCTCCGCCAGTCGGTGACGTCGGCATCGTACGAGTGCCTCGCCCGGCTCGACGGCTACTCGAGCTGGCTCCAGGGGGCCGACTGGGCGCCCGCGTACCGGCGGCACAAGCGCAACCTGCAGCTGATCGGGGCCAATGACCCAGGGCGCCGATGGGTGCTCAAGAACCCCAGCCACCTGTTCACGCTCGACGCGCTGCTCGAGGTGTATCCGGACGCCGTGGTGGTGCAGACGCATCGGGATCCGCGGAAGTCGATGGCCTCGATGTGCTCGCTCGCGCACCGCACCGCTGCCGACTGGTCGACGCGCTTCACGCCCGAGTACATCGGCGAGTCCCAGCTGGAGATGTGGGCGCGGGGCGTCGAGACCTTCGATGCCGTGCGGGCCCGGCACGAGGCTGACCCGGCGTCGAGGGCGACGTTCGTCGACGTGGAGCACCGTGAGCTGGTGGGCGACCCCGCCGGCGTGGTCGAGCGCGTCTACGCGGCCGCCGGGGAGACGCTCGACGACGATGTGCGTGCGGCCGTGGAGGCGGAGAACGCCAGGAGCCTGTCCGGCGATCGGGCGCCCGCGCACACGTACACGCTCGCCGACTACGGGCTGAGCGAAGAGCAGATCGCCGAGCGCTTCGCCGGCTACCGCGGCCTCGACACCTGATCCCTCACGCCCGCCCCGTGCGCCCCGCCCGCGCCGTCCCTTACGCCCGCTCCGCCGCGCAGTCCGCCCCGTCTCGGCCCCCAGCAGGCGGTTGCAAGACACGCCCCTCGGGTTGCACGACACGTGTTGTGAGGAATCGTAGTAGAAGCGCACCGGGTGTCTTGCTTCCGGCGATCGATGTCTTGCAACCGCGGTGGGCGGTGCCTCAGCCTCGGGGCGGTACCGGGTGCGCGCGAAGCTGTGCCGGTGGGTGCTGCGGCGGCGCTAGAGATACGTCGCCACGGCGCTGACGATCCGCTCGGCCACCGCGGGCTTGCACACGAGCAGGTCCGGGAACTCGATCTCGTCGACGTTGTACTGCAGGTCCGTCCCGTCGAGGTGGCTCGCGTGCAGACCGCGCTGCGTCACCACGCCGTAGGTCGCGGCGGAGTCCCACTGATGGTGGCCGCTGGTGTGGATGAAGGCATCGCACTCGTCCTCGACCACTGTCGCGGTCTTGCCGCCGCCGGAACCGAGGTGGGTGAGCGTGGCGTCGAGCTCGGCGGCCAGCTCCTCGGCGAACGCCGGCGGCTCGGCCTCGGACACGGCGATGCGGAGCCGATCGTCCGCGCGGGGCGGGACCAACGGCCCGGGCCGGGGGCCACGGATGATCGACATCGGCTGGTAGGTGGTGGCGCCCCGCCCGGTGAGGACCCGGCCGTAGGCGGGCATGGCGATCGCACACGCGGTGATGCCGCCGACGCCCTCGGGGTCCTTCTCCCACAGCGCCACCTGCACGGCCCAGTCGGGGCGGCCCTGAGTGACGTACGAACGCACCCCGTCGAGGGGGTCGAGGAACCAGACCCTGTCGGCCTCGAGCCGGGCGCGCGACTCCGGATCCCATTCCCCGAACACCACGTCATCGGGCCGGGCGACGGCCAGCCGGTCGACCATGACGGCCTGCGCCTCGCCCTCGGCGAACGCGCCCAGATCCTCCGGCGCGACCCTGGAGACCCGGAGGTCGGTGAGCAGACGCCCGGCCTGAGCTGCCAGGTCCTCGGCGAGTCGTTGGTCGTTGGTCCGTCCGTGCTCGGGGAAGGGGCTCATGGGGCAGATTCTAGAGGCCCGGTCTAGAGCCCCGCGGCGACCTCCAGTGCCGAGAGGAGCTCGTGGGGCTGACCGAGCAACTGCGCGGTGCCGTGCGCTCGCTTGAAGAACAGGTGGGTGTCGTACTCCCACGTGATCCCCACGCCGCCGTGGAGCTGGATCGACTCACCGGTGATCCACTGCAGCGCCTCCGAGCAGTAGACCTTGGCGGCGGCCGCCTCGATCTCCGCGGCGTAGGCGGCGGCGTCGGCCTCCGGGCCGTCCGCGAGCTCCTGCGCCTGCGCGACCAGCGCGGCGGCCGAGTAGGACAGCGAGCGGGCCGTCTCGACGCGGACGTACATCTCCGCCATGCGGTGCTTGAGCGCCTGGAACGAGCCGATCACGCGGCCGAACTGCTTGCGCTCCTGCGTGTACTGCACGGTCGCGTCCAACGCGGCACGGGCGGCACCGACCTGCTCGGCCGAGATCGCGGCCCATCCCGCCGCCCGCAGGCGCGACAGGAAGCTGTCGCGGGTGGTGACCGGGGTCGCCGAGGCGGAGTTGAACTCCACGCGCGACAGGGTGCGGGTGGGGTCCATGACCGGCACGCGCGTGATGGTCACGCCGTCGGCGGAGGCGGGCAGCTCGAACAGGCCCACGGTGTCGCCGGTGACGGCCACGACCAGCAGCGTCGACGCGGTGTCCGCGCCGAGCACATGGTGGGCGGTGCCGGTTAGTGACACGGAGTCCGCGCTGGCGGGGGAATCGGCGCGCACACCGGGGGTGGCCCAGCCACCCGCGCCGGCCCAGCACAGCGCGACCTGCTCACCGGCGGCGATGCCGGGCAGCAGGCGGGCGCAGGCCTCGGTGTCGCCCGCGGCGATCACGGCCTGCGCGGACAGTACGGCCGAGCCGAGCATCGGCGACGGGGTGAGCCGCCGGCCGAGCTCCTCGCACACCAGGTGCGTCTCGACCCAGGTGGCGCCGGCGCCGTCGAACTCCTCGGGGATCGACAGCGCGGCGGCGCCGATCTGCTCGACCAGCGTCGACCACAGTGCCGGGTCGTAGCCGTCCTCGGAGTTCATCGCCGCACGGACGGCCTCCGAGTCGGACTTCTTCTCCAGCAGCGAGGCCACCGACTGGCGCAGGGCGGCCTGTTCGTCGGTGTCGACGCCGGGGGAGGCGGCCGGGACTGAGTCCGCGGAGGAGGTGGCAGACGCGGTCATCGCGCGGCCTCCAGCGAGTCGAGCACGCGGCCGCGGTGGTAGCTCTGCGTGCCCCACGCGGTCTGCAGGGCGCGGGTCTTGGTCAGCCACAGCCCCAGGTCGTGCTCGAGGGTGTATCCGATCGCGCCGTGGACCTGCAGGGCGGTGCGGGCCGACAGGTAGGCGGCGTCGGCCACGGCCACGCGGGCGGCGGAGACGTCGCGGACGGCGGCCTCCGGATCGCCCGGATTCTCGGCGATCGCCAGGGCGCCCGCCCACAGCAGCGGCCGCGCCATCTCCAGCGCGATGGCCACGTCGGCGAGCTGGTGCTTGAGCCCCTGGTACTCGCCGATGAGCTTGCCGTACTGCTTGCGCTGCTTTGCGTAGTCGACGCTCATGGTGAGCATCGCCTGGCCCAGTCCCATGAGCTGGGCGGCGGTGCCGATCGCGCCGTGGTTGATCAGGTCGACCGTGCTGTGGGCGGCCACCCGGCCGCCGCGGGTCGGGGTGGTGATGGTGCGGGCCCGGTCGACCGACCGGCGGGACTCGTCGGCGGTGCCGGTGAAGACCTCGTCGTCGTCGACAACCCACAGGTACTGCGCGGCGTGGGTGTCGGGTGCGAACGGGGAGACCCCCGGCGCGGCCACCGAGGCGAGCGTGCCAGTGGCGAGCTCGCCGGCGACGTCGCCGAACTCGGAGTCGCCGCCGAGCGCGGCGGCGATGCGCGGCGCGACCATGACCGACTCCACGACCGGGCCGGGCACCGCGTGGCGGCCCAGGACCTCGAGCGCCGTGACGGCCTCTACGGCCGTAGCGCCAGCCCCGCCGGCCTCCTCGGGCACGAGAAGCGCGGCGGCACCGGTCTCGGCGACGCGGCCCCACACGGCGGTGCCGGGCGCGGTGTCACCGTCGGCCCAGGCGCGGATGACCGACGGCATGTCGGACTTGGCCAGCAGAGAGTCGATGCTCGCGGCGAAGTCGGTGATGTCGGGATCGAGTGCGAAATCCATGGTGTCCCCCGTTATCCGCGCGGAAGGCCGAGAAGGCGCTCGGCGATGATGTTCTTCTGGACCTCGTTGGTGCCCGCGTAGATGGGCCCGGAGAGGGCGAACAGGTAGCCGTCCATCCACTGCTCACCGGCGAGCTCGCCCGCGGTGCCCTGGATGTCCAGCGCCGTCTCGTGGGTGGCGATGTCCCACTTCGACCAGAAGACCTTGTTGATGGAGGACTCGAAGCCCAGGTTGGCCCCGCCGGTGAGCTTGGTGACCGTGTTCCAGGTGCTCAGCTCGTAGGCGCGGGAGCCGATCCAGGCGTCGACCACGCGGTCCGCCAGCGCGCCACGGTTGCGCTCGTCCAGCTCGGACTCGGCGCTGGACCACAGCTCCAGCAGCCGGTCCGTGGTGGCCAGGAACCGCCCGGGCGAGCGCAGCGACAGGCCGCGCTCGTTGTTGGCGGTGGACATGGCCACCTTCCAGCCCTGGTTGACCTCGCCGATCACGCCGGAGGAGGCCGGGTCCGACGGGTCATCGGGGACGAACACGTCCTCGAGGAACAACTCGGCGAAGCCGGGCAGTCCGTCCAGCTGGTCGATCGGGCGCACGGTGACGCCGTCGGCCCGCAGGTCGAACATGAAGTAGGTCAGGCCCTTGTGGCGCGGCTCGTCCGGGTCGGTACGGAACAGGCCGAAGCCCTTGTCGGCGAAAGAGGCGCGGGTCGACCACACCTTCTGGCCGTTCAGGACCCAGCCGCCGTCGACGCGCTTGGCGGTCGAGCGCAGCGAGGCCAGGTCGGACCCGGCCTCCGGCTCGGACCAGGCCTGCGCCCAGATGTCGTCGGCGCGGGCCATGCGCGGCATGATCCGCTCGAGCTGCTCGGGGGAGGCGTGGTCGAACAGCGTCGGGGCCAGCAGGAAGATGCCGTTCTGGCTCACGCGCAGCGGCGCGCCGGCGCGGAAGTACTCCTCCTCGAACACCACCCAGTTGACCAGGCCGCAGTCGCGCCCGCCGTACTCGGCGGGCCAGGACACGACCGACATGCGGGCGTCGGCCATCTTCGCCTCCCACGCGCGGTGGGCCTCGAAGCCCTCGGCGGTGTCCATGTGGGGAAGGGGCTCGGCAGGCACGTTCTCGGCCAGCCACTGCCGGACCTCGAGGCGGAACTCCTCGGTCGCGGCGTCCAGATCCAGGTCCACGCCTCAGCTCTCCTTGTTCGTGTCGGTGTTGCCCTTGTTGGCGCTGTCGCGCATCGAGCGGGCGTCCATACCGCCGAGGGAGGCGGAGAACGAGTCGGTGTCGTCCGGCTCGGCGTTGGCCGAGTGGGAGAACATGTGCCACCCGAACGCGGTGTCCAGCGAGGTCTGCAGCCCCATCTGGTCCTCATTCGAGTTGATGACCTTCTTGGCCAGCGTCAGCCCGAACGGCGGCATGCCCTTGATCTCACCGGCGATCTCGTCGACCTTCGCCTGCAGTTCGTCGCGCGGCACGACGTGGTTGAGCATCCCCCAGTCCAGCGCCTCGGCGGCGCCGAACCTGCGACCGGTGTAGAGGATCTCCTTGGCGCGCCGCGGCCCCAGCACGAAGGCGTGCGCGAAGTACTCGACGCCCGGAATGCCCATCTTCACCACCGGGTCGGAGAAGAACGCGTCGTCGGAGGCCACGATGAAGTCGCAGACCCACGCCAGCATGAGTCCGCCGGCGATGCACGCGCCGTGCACCTGGGCGATCATCGGCTTGGGGATCTCGCGCCAGCGGCGGCACATCTGCACGTAGACCTCGGTCTCGCGCGCGAGCCGCCGGTCGCCGCCGCCGCGGGTGGTGTGGTCCCACCAGATCGAGGCGCGGTTGGTGTACTGCACGTGGTGGTCGCGCTCGGTCGTGCCGATGTCGTGGCCGGCCGAGAAGTGCTTGCCGTTCGCGCGCAGGACGATCACGCGCACGTCCGGGTCCTCGACCGCCTTGATGAACGCGTTGTCCAGCGAGTACGTCATGACCGAGTTCTGCGCGTTGCGGAAGTCCGGCCGGTTGAGGGTGACGTACGCGGTGCCGTCGGTGACCTCATACGCCACGGGCTGCGTGTCCGGGCCGAGGTCGTCTACCTCGAGGACCGGGGGGATGGATGCGTCGGTCATGAGCTGGGACTCTCCTTACCTAGCAAGTGCTTGGTTGGTACTGTACCGGACTTCGCGTGCGGGCCCGATTCAGACGGCTCGCGTCAGACGCCGTAGCCGCCGTCGACGTCGAGCTTCTGGCCCGAGATGAACCCGGCCCGGTCGGAGGCGAGGAACGCCACGGCCTCCGCTATGTCGTCGGCCGAGCCGAACCGCCGCAGCGGGATGTTGCCGCGCGTGATCTCCAGCGCCCGCTCGTCGAGGTCGCCCGAGGCGATCAGTCGCGACGCCATGCCGTCGGTCAGCATCCCCGGCCCCACGCAGTTCAGGCGCACCCCGTACCGCCCCTCCTCGGCCGCGAGGCCGCGCACGAGCTGCTCGACCGCGCCCTTGGGGCCGGCCGACAGCCCGTCGCGTACCGGGTAGCGGGTGGTGGCGGCGGTGGTGACGACGACGACGTTGCCCGCCACCGCACGAAGATGCGCCAGCGCCGGGTGCACCAGTGCGAAGAACCCGGCGGCGTCCTCGTCCAGCTGGCGCCGGAACCCGGCCGGCGATACGCGCGACAGGTGGACCATGGGCACGTGCGGGCCGGCGCAGTGGGCGAGGACGCGGATGCCGCCGAAGCGGGTGCCGATCCGGTCGACCGTGGCCGCGAGCGCGGCGTCTGCGTCGTCGTTGTCGTCGTCGGGGTCGTTGAGGACCGCGAGTCGTTCGCACTCCACGGTGCGCCCGTCCCCGCCCAGCTCGCGCGCCAGGTCGACCGGCTCGGTCGAGCGGTACCCCAGCACCATCGGCGCGCCCGGGAACTCGGCGGCCAGGCGGCGCGCGACGGCGGCCCCGATCCCGCCCGAGGCGCCGGTCACCACCACGGCGCCGACGGTGGGGACGTCCGCATCTGCTGCGCTGCTCATCGCAGGTCCGTCTTGAGGATCTTGCCGGAGGGGTTGCGCGGGAACGCGTCGAGGAACTCCACCGTCCGCGGACGCTTGAAGTTCGCCAGGTGCTCGGCGGCGAAGTCCATCACGTCCTGCTCGGTGAGCTCCGAGCCCTCGCGGCGCACGACGAACGCCTTGCCGACCTCGCCCATCCGCTCGTCCGGCACGCCGATCACCGCGGACTCCACCACGCCGTCCAGGCGCGCGAGCGTCTGCTCGATCTCGGCGGGGTACACGTTGAAGCCGCCGGTGATGTACATGTCCTTGAGCCGGTCGGTGATGCGCAGGTTGCCGTCGGCGTCGATCTCGCCCACGTCGCCGGTGTGGAGCCAGCCGTCGGCGTCGAGCGTTGTGGCCGTGTTCTCGGGGTCGTCGAGGTAGCCCTGCATGACCATGGGGCCGCGGGTGAGGATCTCGCCCTTCTCGCCGATGCGGATCTCCATGCCGGGGTACGCGCGGCCGCAGGTGGTGGCCACGGTGACGGCGTCGTCGGTGGGGCGGCAGGTGGTGATGAAGCCCATCGTCTCGGTCTGCCCGTAGGCGGTGATGACGGTCTCCAGGCCCAGGTCGCACTGCATCCGCTCGACCAGCACGACCGGCACCACGGCGGCGCCGGTCACGGCCAGCCGCAGCGACGACAGGTCGTACTGGCCGCGCGTCGGCTCGTCGAGGAGGGTCTGGAAGATCGTCGGCGCGCCGGGTAGGACGGTGGCGCGCTCGTCCTGAATCAGTCGCAGCGTCTCGGCGGTGGAGTACACGGCCAGTGGCATAATCGGCGCGCCGAACAGCACGCACACCAGGAAGCCGGCCTTGTAGCCGAAGCTGTGGAAGAACGGGTTGACGATGAGGTAGCGGTCGGTCTCGGTGAGCTCGCCGTTGCTGCCCCACGCGTGGGCTCCGGCGACGGTCTGCCGGTGTAGCGCCACGACGCCCTTGCTCTTGCCGGTCGTGCCGGACGTGAAGAGGATGTCGGCCACGTCGTCGCCCGTCACCGCGTCGGCGCGGACGTCGGCGTGGGCGAGGAGTTCGTCGGTGG
This sequence comes from Dietzia aurantiaca, assembly GCF_021033825.1. GTDB lineage: Bacteria > Actinomycetota > Actinomycetes > Mycobacteriales > Mycobacteriaceae > Dietzia > Dietzia aurantiaca. Next base: position 84,483 of record NZ_JAIFXZ010000015.1, on the reverse strand, counting down.
CGCGGGCTCGGAGGTCGGAGTAGTCGACGACGTCCACGCCCGCCCCGTCGGTGGTCACCGTGTCGCCACCGTCGAGGGGGACCCGCACCACGGTCTTCAGCTGCGTTGACTGGGCCAACGAGCCGCCGGCCGCGGCCGTGAGGTCCGCGATCCGCTCGGCGCCGAGGAAGGCCCCGGCCACGACCGCGGCGACCGCGCCCGTGCGCTGGATCAGCTCGAGCGTCTCGCTGCCGGTGTAGCGGGTGTTTGCCGGCACTACGGTGGCGCCGACGTACTGCGCGCCGAGTGCGGCCACCACCCAGTGGTGCGTGTTGGGTGCCCAGATGACGACCCGGTCGCCGGCCTCGACCCCGCGGTCGAGCAGGCCGGCGGCGAAGTGGCGGACCTCGTCGAGGAGTTCGGCCCAGGTCCAGCGGGTGTCCTGGCCGGGTTGGACGTCGATGATCGCCTCGCGGTCCGCCCACAGGGTCGCTGCTCGTCGCAGCGCGGCGGGGGTGGTGTCCACGGGCTGGCGGTCGGCTGGTGCGGTCATCGCGGGCTCCTCAGGGCTGCGGGTGTGGCGGAGGCAACCCTACCAAGCAAATGCTTGGTGGTGCCGGGACCGTGGGCGACTGTGTCTGTCGTTCCGCCGCCTCGCCGCCTCGCCGCCTCGCCGTCCCGTCGCCTCGCCGTCCCGCTGTTCCGCAGCCTCGCCGCTACCGTCGGTCCCGCTCGCCGAATGTCGCCTCGCTGCCCACCCGGCCCCGGTTGCAAGACATGTGCTCGCGTCTGCAAGGCAATCGGGGCGGGATCTGGCCCCGGAATCGCACCGGAGGTCTTGCGAGTGGGGAGGCGTGTCTTGCAGCCGGGTGGTGGGTGCGTCCGGCGGTCCGTGAGCGGCATGCGGCGGACGGGGAGAGTGTCGCGACTGCCGGGTTGGGCGGCCCGATGCGCAACCAAGCAAGTGCTTGGTAGTGTGTCGGCATGACCGAGAACACCAGGCCTGCGTCGGAGATGTCCGACGACGAGTTCGCCGGCCAGTTCCGCGCCTGGCTGGACGCCAACCTCGTCGGCGAATTCGCCGAGATCAAGGGCGTCGGCGGGCCGGGCAGCGAGCACGAGTTCTTCCCCCAGCGACTGGCCTGGGAGCGACACATGGCCGCCGCGGGCTGGACCTGTGTCGGCTGGCCGGTCGAGTACGGCGGCCGCGGCGCGAGCCTGAGTCAGCAGGTGCGCTTCCACGAGGAGTACGCCAAGGCCGACGCCCCGGCGCGCGTGTCCCACCTGGGCGAGACGCTGCTCGGACCGACACTCATCGCGCACGGTACGCAGGAGCAGAAGGACCGCTTCCTGCCGAAGATCGTCGACATCGCCGAGCTGTGGGCCCAGGGCTACTCCGAGCCGGGCGCCGGCTCCGACCTGGCCAACGTCGCCACCACCGCCCGGCTGGGCGAGGACGGCAAATGGCACATCGACGGCCAGAAGGTGTGGACCTCGCTCGCGCACCTGAGCCAGTGGGCGTTCGTCGTGGCCCGGACCGAGGAGGGCACGAGCCGCCACAAGGGACTGAGTTTCCTGCTGGTGCCGCTCGACCAGCCGGGCGTCGAGATCCGTCCCATCCAGCAGCTCACCGGCACCTCCGAGTTCAACGAGGTGTTCTTCGACGACGCGGTCACCGACGCGTCGATGATCGTGGGGGAGCGCGGCGAGGGCTGGAAGGTCGCCATGACGCTGCTCGAGTTCGAGCGCGGGGTGTCCACGCTCGGCCAGCAGGTCGGGTTCGCCCGCGAGCTCGACGAGATCACCCGGATGGCGCACGCGAACGGCAGCGCGCAGGACCCGGCAGTGCGCGAGCGCATCACCCGCGCCTGGATCGGCCTGAAGGTCATCCGCGCCCACGCCCTGCGCACGCTGGCCGACCGCGACCCCACCGGCGGCACCGCCTCGGCGGCCAAGCTGCTGTGGGCCAACTGGCACCGCGACCTCGGCGAGCTCGCGATGCTCGTCCAGGGTGCGGAGTCGCTCACCGGGCCCACCGAGACGTCCGAGGGTGCACCCAACGACCTGCGTGACCCCGAGAACGTGGAGCTGGCGCTGTGGCAGCGGCTGTTCCTGTTCACCCGCTCCGACACCATCTACGGCGGATCCAACGAGATCCAGCTCAACATCATCTCCGAGCGCGTGCTCGGACTACCCCGAGAGGCCAGGCCGTCATGACCGAGCAGAAGTCCCCCCTCGCCGTCGTTCCCGAGGAAACCCCGGGCCACGGCCTGCTCAAGGGTAAGAAGGTCGTGGTGACCGCCGCGGCCGGTACCGGCATCGGCTTCTCGTCCGCCCGCCGCGCCGCGCTCGAGGGCGCCGACGTGCTGGTCTCCGACTTCCACGAGCGGCGCATGAACGAGGCCCGCGACGCGCTGGCCGCCGAGTTCCCGGGCCAGCAGTTCGAGGCGATCACCTGCAACGTGCAGTCCACCTCCGACGTGGACGCGCTCATCACCGGCGCCGCGGAGAAGCTCGGCCGGATCGACGTGCTGATCAACAACGCCGGGTTCGGCGGCGAGGCCGAGCTCGTCGACATGACCGACGAGGACTGGGACCGCGTCCTGGACATCACGCTGAACGGCACGTTCCGCGCGACCCGCGCCGCGCTGCGCTACTTCCGCGACGTGCCGCATAACGGCGTGATCGTCAACAACGCCTCCGTGCTCGGCTGGCGCGCGCAGCGGGCGCAGGCCCACTACGCCGCCGCCAAGGCCGGCGTCATGGCGCTGACCCGGTGCTCGGCCATCGAGGGGGCGGACTACGGGGTGCGGATCAACGCCGTGGCGCCGTCGATCGCCCGGCACAAGTTCCTCGAGAAGTCCGCCTCCTCGGATCTGCTCGACGAGCTGGCCTCGAAGGAGGCCTTCGGCCGCGCCGCCGACGTGTGGGAGGTCGCCGCGACCATCGCGATGCTCGCCAGCGACTACACCACCTACCTCACCGGCGAGGTCGTCTCGATCTCTTCGCAGCGCGCCTGACCTCCGCGGGACTCCGCGTCGCGGCAGGGGCGATCAGTCCGCGGCGCGGACCTTCTCCGCCTGCTTGACGAACGTGTCCATCGCCGTGGCCTGGGCCTCCGGCGAGACCTCGCTGGCGGGGATGGTCGCGGTGACGGACACACCGATCCCGCGGACCGTGCCGGTGACGATGAGATTCCCGCTGGTGACGTTCTGGCCCATCATGTCCATCGAGCTGTCCTGCTGGACTGCGACGAAGTTCTCGACCCCGGCGGGGGCCTCCACGTCCAGCACCGTGTTGGCGGTCTCGGTGACCAGATCCTGGCCGCCTTCGCCGAGCGGGAAGCTGACGGTCATGACCGGGCAGTCCTCGATCGCCGCGGCGCGATCGGGCAGGCCGTCGATCACCGTGGTGACGGCCACCGCGTAGGCGATGTCGTCCTTCTGCCCGGCCTGGATGGCCATCGTCCCCGGCTCGGACTGCGCCATCAGGGTGTCCTGGCTGAACTCCGCGCAGTGCGGCGGCTCGACCTTCAGCCCCTCCGTGAGGCCGCCGATCATGTCCATCCCGCCGGCGATCTCCTCCGGGGACACCGGCTGCAAACCCAGGTCGGGAGCGTCCGCCGCGGTGAGGATCAGCTGGTCGAGCGCCGTGGCGGGGGCGGCCTGGGAATCCGCTTCCGCCTTCGTCGACTCCGTGGGCTCGGCCGACTCGGTGGCCGAGCTCTGCTGGGTGGCGGAGGTGTCGGTGGCCGCGGTGTCGTCGTCGACCTCCCCGATCGTGCAGGCGGACAGGCCCAGGGCCAGGCCGAGCGCTGCGGACGCGGCGAGGAGGCGGCGGCCCCGCCGGCGGGGCAGGGTGGTGGCGGAGGAAGTCATGGAGCAGAGTCTAAGCAGGGCGGCCGCCCGGCGGGCGGTGGCGGTGGCGCGTCAGGCGCGGTCAACTGCCCAAACAAGTGCTTGGTTGGTATTGTGTCCGGTATGACCGCCACGAACAGACGCGACGAGCTCCTGTCGATCGCGGCCGGACTCTTCGCGGAACGCGGCCTGCGCGCGACGACCGTGCGCGACATCGCCGACGCCGCCGGCATCCTCTCGGGCAGCCTCTACCACCACTTCAAGTCCAAGGAAGCCATCGTCGACGAGATCCTCCGCGGCTTCCTCGACGCGCTGTTCGGCGACTACCGGCGCATCGTGGACTCGGCGTCCGGACTGGGCCCGCGCGAGACGCTGGAGGCGCTGGTGGAGGCGTCGTTCGAGGCCATCCACGAGCACCGCGACGAAGTGGCGATCTACCAGGACGAGGTCAAGCACCTGCGCGGCAACGCGCGGTTCGACTACCTGGGCGAGCGCAACACCGAGTTCCGCGAGATGTGGACCGGGGTGCTGCGACGCGGCATGGAATCCGGCGACTTCCGCGACGACCTCGACGTGCGCCTGACCTACCGCTTCCTGCGCGACACCGTCTGGGTCGCGGTGCGGTGGTACCGCCCCGAGGGGGACGACGACCACGGCGCGATCGCCAACCAGTACCTGAACATCGTGCTCGACGGACTCGCCGTCAACTGAAGAGCCCCAGCACCACCGAGGAGACACCAGCCATGACAGAAGTGACCGGCCGCGAGGCCTACGTGATCGACGCCGTCCGGACGCCGGTGGGCAAGCGCGGCGGCAGCCTGGCCGCACAGCACCCCGCCGACCTCGGTGCCCACGTGATCAAGGCCGTCGTCGAGCGCACCGGCATCGACCCGGAGGTCGTCGACGACGTGATCTTCGGCTGTGTCGACACCATCGGCCCGCAGGCCGGCAACATCGCCCGTTCGTCCTGGCTCGCCGCCGGCATGCCGCTCGGTGTCCCCGGCACCACCGTCGACCGCCAGTGTGGCTCCAGCCAGCAGGCCATCCACTTCGGCGCCCAAGCCATCATGTCCGGCACCCAGGACGTGATCCTGTTCGGTGGCGTCCAGAACATGAGCGCCCTGCCCATCTCCTCGGCCATGCTCGCCGGCCGCGAGTACGGCTTCGACGACCCGTTCTCCGGCTCCACCGGCTGGACCGAGCGCTTCGGCACGCAGGAGATCTCGCAGTTCAACGGCGCCCAGATGATGGCCGACAAGTGGGACATCTCCCGCCGCGAGATGGAGGAGTGGGCGCTGCAGTCCCACAACCGCGCGCGTGCCGCGATCGCCGAGGGCCGCTTCGGATCCGAGTACGTGCCGATGGCCGGCCTCGAGGCCGACGAGACCACCCGCGAGACGACGCTCGAGAAGATGGCCTCGCTGCCCGTGCTCGCCGAGGGGGGTTCGCTCACCGCGGCCGTCGCGTCGCAGATCTGCGACGGCGCCTCCGCCGGCCTGCTGGCCTCCGCCGAGGCCGTCGAGAAGTACGGACTCACCCCGCGCGCCCGCATCCACCACATGACCGTCCGCGGCGACGATCCGGTGATGATGCTGTCCGCGCCCATCCCGGCCACCAAGCATGCGCTGGCCAAGACCGGCCTGACGATCGACGACATCGACGTGGTGGAGATCAACGAGGCGTTCGCCCCCGTCGTGCTCGCGTGGATCAAGGAGACCGGTGCCGACCCGGCCCGCGTCAACCCCAACGGCGGCGGCATCGCCCTGGGCCATCCCCTCGGCGCCACGGGTGCCAAGCTGTTCGCCACCCTGCTGAACGAACTCGAGCGCACCGGCGGCCGTTACGGCCTGCAGACCATGTGTGAGGGCGGCGGTACTGCCAACGTGACGATCATCGAGCGCCTCGACCGCTGATCTACAGGGCCTTCTGAGCCCAGCCCTGAGCCCCGCGCCGGATTTCTGGCGCGGGGCTCTCGCGTCTCGCGCGTTCGAGGCCCACCTGTCAGGAGCCGGGGAAGCTCATGTCGCCGACACTGTCACTGAGGCCGTCGGCCAGCGGGATGATGCTGCCGACGTCGATGCTGCTGCCGTTGCTCGAGCCCTCGGGGAGCTCGGCACTGCCGGTCACGCTGCTGGTGTCGAGCGCTCCGGTGCTGGCGCCGTCGATGATGCCTTGACCCGACCCTGCAGCGGCCTCGCTTCCCGAGCTGCCTGCATCGGCGTTCACGCCGAGGCTTCCGCTCGTGACGTCGGCGATGCTGCCGTGGAACCCGATGTCGACGGTGCTGCCCTGGTCTGATCCCGAGGCGCTGCCCAGTTCGATCATCCCGTCCGCCGAGCCCACGCCTAGCTCGGCGCTCCCGAGGCCGATGCTGCTGCCCTCGGCGCTACCGGAGCTTCCGACGCTTCCGGTGACGCTGCCCTCGAACGCCCCCAGCGGGTTGCCGACCTGGGTGAGGAAGAGGTTGATCTCCATCGGTGCGTCGTCCCTGCCGCCTACGCAGACCACGGGGGCGGCATAGAAATCGTCCCGTACGTGTTCTACTTCCAGGGTGCCCGCGACTCCCGGGAGCGTGACTGGGGAGAGAGTATTGGCCAGGAGCAGGATGGTCACCTGGTCATTCAGGTCGCCGAGGGCGGCGATGATGTTCGTGATGTCTCCGTCGAGCAGCGGGATGACATCTCGGGCGACATCGGGGATGGCATACAGCGGGACGAGTGCGCCAGCACAGGACTGGCCGAGTACAGGGGGCCAGCCGAGCTTGCCCGGAATCGGGTTCTCGATTCGGACGGATACCCGGTTGTCCTCCACCGCCGGAAGGGATATGTCCGCGGCGAGTGCTGCGCCGCTTCCGGCGAGAGCCATGCCGACCACGATGGCCACTGACGCCGACAGGTAAGTGATTCTTCTGACTGTGCGCATCTGTTCTCCCGAGGCTTGGCCCTTGCCTCGTGAAGATACGCATAACCGTGGTCGTCGTGGCATGAATGGCTGTTCGGGGAGCACGCTGCGAGTTGCCGGATCGGGGACTCGGAACGACGACGCGAGCCCCGCACCTCGGCAGGGGGTGCGGGGCTCGCGGGGTTCAGCGCGTCAGCGTGCTGACGAGAGGATCGATCAGGAGCCGGAGCTGCTCGATCCGGTGCCGTTGTCGGTGGGTGCGGCGGGGCCGCCGATGCCGGTGCTGCCGGAGGCGCTGCCGGCGAAGGCCTCCATCGGGTTGCCGACCACGGCCGGGAACAGGTGGGGCTCCATCGGGCCGGCATGGCCCATGCAGATCACGGCGAGCGCGTAGATGTTCGAGGGCACGTTCTGGGCGGACAGCCAGCCGTCCTGGCCGGGGATCGTCATCGGAAGCTGGAAGATCCCGGGGATCCCGGGGCCGTTGAGAGCGATTACGTCGGGGTTGTTGCCGAGTGCCGCGATGATGGGCATGAGGTTGCCGCCCCCGGCGACGGCGGCGCCGGCGATGTCGGCCGCAGCGTACGGCGGGACGAGCATGCCCATGCAGGTCTGGTTGGGCAGCGGGGCGGTGACGTGCACGTTCACCGTGTTGCCCGCGATGTGGACGAACGGCGTCGCGGCGTTGGCGGCGCCGGCGCCGGCGACCGAAATGCCCGCGGCGGCGGTGGCGGCGACAGCGAAGCCCGCGGCTGCCTTCTTCAGGTTGGTCATGGGAAGCTCCTTAAAGGGTGCCTTGAAAACAGTGGTCTCCCTCACTGAGTCGCTCAGCGGACTGTAAGTGTTACATCAGCGGAGGCTCCGTATCGGCAAATTGACCGATCGCCTTTCTCGACCCACACGACAACGCCCGGCCCGCAGAAGCGGACCGGGCGTCTCAGTCTCAGTTGGAGAGCAGTGGGTCTGGCCGTCACTCGCCGCCGACTGCGGAGGACAGGATGGCGCCGAGGCCGCTCTCGTCGCCGCCCTGCAGGAGCGAGGACGCGGTGTCGAGCAGGCCGTCCGAGCTCAGCCCGCTGATGATGTCGAGCGGGTTGCCGACCGTGACGAGGTCGGTGCCCGGCTCGGACAGGTCGGACAGGCAGACGGAGACCAGCATGTACGCGCCGCTGGGCACGTCTGTCGCCGTCACGGTGCGGGTCGTGGCGTCCTCGCCGAGGCGGACCGCGGCCGCGTTGCCGTTCTTCAAGACGGTCACGCCCTGGATCGCGTCGATCGTCTCGAACGCGTTCCCGAGGTCGCCGCCCCCGAGCTTGGAGAGAATCTCGGCCAGTGCGTTCGGCGGGATGAGGGCAGCGCCGCAGGTGTCTCCAAGCTGACCGTCCTCAAGGGTGAAGGTGGCGGAGACGGTGTTGGCGTCGACATCGTGGTCGAAGGTGGTTGCCGAGGCGACGCCGGCGCCGGCGAAGGCGAGTCCGGACGCGGCGGCGAGGACGCCGAGGCTACGAAGGGCGGTACGGGACTTCGACATGAAGGGCTCCGATCGGAGATGAGGGGAGGAGATGCGCGAATGAAGGCCAGATCTGGCCAGCGCTCGTTCGCTGATCAATCTTAACTGGACTCTCAGCCTCCTGAAAAGGGTTCGCGGCCAAGAAGACTCGACGGGGGTGGCCGGCTGCGCGCCAAGTACCTGTGGATACGACGACGCCCAGCCGGTCCGACCGGCTGGGCGTGATCGACGTGCAAGGAAGAGTTACTCGGCGTCGTCCGTAGCGGACGACAAGGTTCCGAGGAGGTCGCCCCCCTCGCCGCCGCCGATGGCAGACGACAGGATGCCGCCCAGGCCGCTATCGTCGTCGCCCTGGAGGAGGGCCGAGCCGGTCTCAAGGATGCCGTCTGAGCTCATCGTGTTGAGCGCGTCGAGGGGGTTGCCCACGAGCATGGGCTCGATGTTGGGTGCGAAATCCTCGTCGAGAAGGTCGGACCCGCAGATGGTGACGAGCATGTACAGGTTGGAGGGAACGTCCTCGGCGGAGACGGTGCCCGACGGGTTCAAGACTGGAGCCAGCGCGACCACGGGAGAAATCCCGTCCTTCAGCGCGATGACCCCGTCCGTGGCGTCGAGGGCCGAGAAGATCGCAGGGATCGCGGTCGCGGGGTTGCCGTTGGCGATCTCGCCTATGGTCCCGGCCAGCCCGGCGATCGCGGTGGGCGGAATGAGAGCGGCACCGCAGGCGTCCCCGTCGAGCAATCCGCCATCGAGCTCGAACGTCACGCTGACGTCGTTGCCGTCGACGGTGTTCTCAGAGGTCGTGGCCATTGCGGCGCCTGCTCCGGCGACGGTGAGGGCGGTGGCGGCGCCGAGCACGGCGGCCGAACGGGCGAAGGTACGGGTGACAGTCAAGGGGGTCCTCCGGGGAGTGGCAGGCGAGACGGTCCCCGCCGCTGGCGATAAGGCTGTGCTCACGTTAACTGAGGATTCGATGAATAACTCGCAATACGCTTTATCTCCGTGCGCCGGTCAGGGCCGAGGTCGACAAGACAGAAGGGTGCGCGCCCAGAATGGTCCATTCTGGGCGCGCACCCTCGTCGTTAGCGCGCGATCCGGGCGCGTAGGTCCTGGACGCGGAGGTTCCGGGACGCGGAGTGGTGCGCCTGGCCGGCTCAGCCCAGCTCGCGCAGCGCGCCCAGGCGGCCGTGCGCCTGCGTCATGATGCGCTGGATGAGCTCGTCACAGCTGGGCAGGTCCTCGATCATGCCGACCACCTGCCCGGAGGCCAGCACACCGGCCTCGGTGTTGCCCTCGACCAGGCCGGCCTTGAGCAGCATCGGTGTGTTGGCGGCCATGACGATCTGCTGCCACGTGCGCTCGGACGACTTCTTCATGTTGAGGCCGTCCTTGGCCAGCTGCTGCCACTTCATGCCGGTCATGGCCTTGAACTTGTTGGCGTTCTGCACGGCCGCGACCATGCCCTTGACAGGGCTGCCGGACTCGAGCGCGTTGACCAGCCCGGTGCGCAGCACGCGGTGCGGCATCCCGTCGACGCGGGTCGAGACGACCGTGTCCTGCAGGCCCCGCTCGAGGTACTGCTGCTTGACCGCGTTCGGCACCTGCGAGTCGCTGGTCAGCAGGAAGCGCGTGCCCATCGCGACGCCCGCGGCGCCGTAGGACAGCGCCGCGACCAGGCCGCGGCCGTCGAAGAAGCCGCCGCCCGCCACCACGGGGATCGACGTGTTGCCGGCCCCGCCCAGGGCGTCGATGACGCTGGGGAGGAGCAGCGTGGTGGCGACCTGGCCGGTGTGACCACCGCCCTCACCGCCCTGCACGATCACCGCGTCCGCGCCCCAGGACGCGACCTTCACGGCGTGCTTCGCCGCCCCGATCGAGGGGACGACGACGAGGCCGTTCTCCTTCAAACGGGCGATCAGCTCGGGCTTCGGTGCGAGCGCGAACGACGCCACCTTCACCCCGTGGCGGATCATCAACTCGCAGCGCTCGGCGGCGTCCTCGGCATCGGCCCGGAGGTTGACACCGAAGGGCTTGGAGGTGAGTTCCTTGGTCCGGATGATGGCGGCCTCGAGCTCCGAGTACGTCATGGTCGCGGACGCGATGATGCCCAGGCCGCCGGCGTTGGCGGTGGCGGCCGTTAGCTCGGGACCGGAGACCCAACCCATGCCCGTCTGGACGATCGGGTACTCCACGCCGACGAGACGGGTGAAGTCCGTCGACAGTGTGGCGGCGCGAGCGGTGGCGGAGGTGCCAGTGGCGGCGTCGTCGTCGCTCACTTCTTCTCCTCCGCGGGGACCTCACGGTTACGGAAGCCGCGCGGGTCGATCACCTCGCGGATCAGACGCAGCTCCTCCGCGGACGGGTCGCGCGTGACGCCCGCCTCGGCCAGACCGGCAACCTCGAAGCCCGTGTTCTGCGCGACCTCCTCGGCCGTGACACCCGGGTGCAGGGTGACGGCGCGCATCGTGCGGCCGGGGCCGCCGAAGTCGAACACACCGAGGTTGGTGACGACCTTCGGGATGTGGTGGAAGCGGAAGGCCGGGTCGCCCTCGGTGTAGCGGTCGTAGCCGATGCCGCACACGATGTCGACCTTCTCGGCGAAGACGCGGGTGCTGTGTTTGCCCACCCAGTAGCTGGTGGCGTGGGCGATCGTGTTGCCCGGCGCGCCTCGCAGGCCGAACATCTGGCGCGTCGGCTTCTGGACGTCGTCGCCGAATGCCGACAGGTTCTGGTTGCCGTACTTGTCGATCTGGTTGGCGCCCATCACCACGTGGCGGGTACCGGCCTGCAGCACGTCGAAGACGCGCGGGAACGGGATGTAGCCCTCGAAGTCGATGAGCTTGCCCAGCGGCGGGGTCTGGCCGAGGAAGCGGTACTCGCCATCGGTGATGAGCAGGTCCGGCTCGGTGGTCATCCGCGCGAGGCGGGCGCCCAGGGTGGCCATCGGGGTCATGGGGGAGGCGAAGATCTCCCCGGCGCCGGCGAAGATCTCGGCGCAGGCGATCGCGCAGTACTCGGCGCGCGTGATGTTCTCGCTCACGTGTCAGCCCTCCTTCTCGGCCGCGACCTTGGCGGCGAACTTGGTTACGGCCTCCTGGTACGCGGCCTCGTCGCCGGACAGGAACTCTTCGGTGAACGCGGCCCAGGACTGCTCGTCCTTGGCGGCGGCCGCGTAGTGCTTCTGGAACGCCTCGTCGCGGCCGTAGCCGCCGGCGAACGTGAAGTGCGCGCCGTTCGGGGCCTCGGAGACGGTGTCGACGAACATGCGGCTGATCAACATGCGCTGCGGGCCGACCTCGTTCATCAGCGCATCCGCCGAGTCGACGATCTCGTCGGTCTCGAGCAGGACCGTGTCGGCGGCCATGGCGTACAGGTCGTCGAAGTAGCCGTCGGCTCCGGTGAACGCGGCGTTGCCGTGCTTGTCGGCCTTGTCCAGGTGGATGAGCGCGGCGTCCATGCGCAGCGCGGGCATCGCGACCAGGGTCTCGGTCTTGCCCTCGAAGTCGTACGGGGAGTCGACGGTCTTGAGCTCGTCACCCCAGAAGCGGAAGACGTCCGAGCCCAGGCCGGCGCGCGTGGGCAGGAACGGCAGGCGTTGCGCGGCGGCGGTGAGGCCGGCGCGGACCATGCCCTCGTCCATCTCGCGGGAGATGATCGAGCCCTCGGTGCGGCGCTTGGCGAACCACGGGTCGTAGAACGGCGCCGAGTCCAGGGTGACGAAGCCGTAGTACGCCTTCGAGACCTTGCCCGCCGAGCAGAGCAAGCCGAGGTCCGGGCCACCGTAGGTGATGACGGTCAGGTCGGTGAGATCCTCGCGGCGGAGGATCGCGCGGACCAGGGCCATCGGCTTGCGCCGCGAGCCCCAGCCGCCGATACCGATGGTCATACCGCTCTCGAGGCGTGCGACGGCCTCGTCGAGGCTCGTGCGCTTGTCGCGCGGGGTGGGGGTCGTCGTCACTTGTTCTCGCCCGTCCTCTCGGATTGCTTGACTCGTTTATCCAGGTTCGTACCGCTCTTGACGAACTCGTCCCGGTGCTCATCGGCCACGCCGGCGAGGTTGAGTTCGAAGGTGAAGCCCTGCTCCATGCGGTACGAGGACTTCACGTCGACCGGGTCGATGTGGTTGATGGCCTCCTTGGCCGCCCGGATCACGCGGGTGTCCTTGGCGGCGATCGCCTCCGCCAGCTCGCGGGCCGCGGCGTCGAGCTGGTCGCGGGGGACCACCTCGTACACCGTTCCCCAGTTGTGCAACTGCTGGGCGGTGACGTTGCGGGAGGTGAAGTACAGCGTGCGCATCATGTGCGGCGGCACCATGCGCGCGAGGTGGGTGGCCGCGCCGAGGGCGCCACGGTCCACCTCGGGAAGCCCGAACACTGCGTCGTCGGAGGCGATGATGCAGTCCGCGTTGCCGACGAGCCCGATGCCGCCGCCCACGCAGAAACCGTTCACGACGGCGATCACGGGGACCGCGCACTCGTAGACGGCGTTGAAGGCCACGTAGCAGCCGCGGTTGGCGGCCAGCAGGTGGTCGAAGCCCTCGAAGTCCTGCATCTCCTTGATGTCGACGCCGGCGTTGAACCCGCGGCCCTCGGCACGCAGGATTACGACGTGGACCTCGGGGTCCCGGCCGGCGGCCAGGATCTGCTCGCCGAGTTCGAACCAGCCCGCGGACGGGATGGCGTTGACGGGGGGATAGTCGACGGTGACGGTCGCGATGCCGTCTGCGCCCTTGTCGACGCTGATGCCCATTGGTGCTCCCTTCGCACGCCACCGCCGCCTGAGACGGTCCGGTGACTAACCAAACGCTTGCTTGGTAGGCTAGCACGCATGACGAACATCGATCTTGGTCTGGCGGGGAAGGTAGTCCTCGTCACCGGAGGCGTCCGAGGCGTCGGCGCCGGCATCAGTCGGGTATTCAGAGATGCCGGCGCCGTCGTCGTCACCTGCGCCCGGCGACCCGCCGACGAGGGCTCCGATGTCGCGGACCTCGAGTTCCACCCGGCCGACCTCCGCGACCCCGACGCGGTCCGCGCGATGATCGACGCGATCGTCGCCAAACACGGCCGCCTCGACGTGGTGGTCAACAACGCCGGCGGCGCCCCGTTCGCGCTGGCCGCCGACGCCAGCGCGAACTTCCACGCCAAGATCGTCGCGCTCAACCTGCTGTCCGCGCTGACCGTCGCGCAGGAAGCACACCGGGCGATGACCGCCGACGGGCCCGACGGCCAGATCGGCGGCGTGATCGTCAACATCTCGTCCGTCTCCGGCCACCGCCCCTCTCCCGGCACTGCCTCCTACGGCGCCGCGAAGGCCGGCATCGACTCGCTCACCCAGTCGCTGGCCGTCGAATGGGCTCCCGCGGTGCGCGTGAACTCCGTCGTCGTCGGCCCCGTGAAGACCGAGCTCGCCGAGTTGCACTACGGCGATGCCGAGGGCGTGGCCGCCGTCGACGCCACCATCCCCATGGGGCGCATGGCCGAGCCCGCCGACGTCGGCCGGGCCGCCGCGTTCCTCGCCTCGCCACTGGCCGCCTACATCACCGGCGCCGAGCTGCTGGTCCACGGCGGCGGCGAGAAGCCCGCGTTCCTCTCGGCCTCCACCGCCGAGAACAAGCACTGACCGAGAACACCCGCACAGCTCACCTCAACCAAGGAGATATCAATGGGAATCTGCGACGGACGCGTCGTCATCGTCACCGGCGCCGGCCGCGGAATCGGCCGTGAGCACGCGCTGGCCTTCGCCGCCGAGGGGGCGAAGGTCGTCGTGAACGACCTCGGCGCCGGCATCGACGGCACCGACGTGGGGGAGCACCCCGCCGAGCAGGTCGTCGCGGAGATCAAGGCCGCCGGCGGCGAGGCCGTGATCAACGGTAACGACATCTCCTCGTGGGAGGGCGCGCGCGAGCTCGTCCAGCAGGCCATCGACACCTTCGGCGGGCTCGACGTGCTGGTCAACAACGCCGGCTTCCTGCGCGACAAGATGCTCGTCGGCATGTCCGAGGAGGAGTGGGACAAGGTCACAGGCGTGCACCTCAAGGGCCACTTCGCGCCGCTGCGTCACGCCGCCGAGTACTGGCGCGCCGAGTCCAAGGCCGGGCGCCCGCGGGCCGCGCGCGTCATCAACACCTCCTCGGGCGCCGGGCTGTTCGGCTCGGTCGGCCAGGGCAACTACGCCACCGCCAAGGCCGGCATCGCGCTGCTGACCATCCAGACCGCGGCCGAGATGAAGGGCTACGGCGTCACCGCCAACGCGATCGCCCCGTCCGCCCGCACCCGCATGACCACCTCCGCCGGTGACGCCATGGCCGCGCAGATGGCCGCCCCCGAGGACGGTTCGTTCGACGTGATGGACCCGGCCAACGTCTCCCCGCTGGTCGTGTGGCTGGGCTCCGAGGAGTCCGGCGACGTCTCCGGCCGCGTCTTCGAGGTCGAGGGTGGCAAGGTCACCGTGTGCGACGGCTGGCAGCGTGCCGCCTCCGAGGACAAGGGCGCCAAGTGGGATCCGGCCGAGCTCGGCTCCGTGGTCCCGCGTCTGCTGTCCGAGTCCCCGACGCCGGTCCCGGTCTACGGCGCCCGCTGATCTGACGCCGGGCCCCAGTGCCGGGCCCGCCAGGCCTGGCCCGCTGACGTTCGTGCCCAGTCCGAGCTCCGGCCCGGACACCCGGCCCGCCTCGCGCGGTTGCAAGACATCGCCGTCCGCTTGCACGACAGATTGGTCGGAAATCCGGTCTGGAAACGCATCTGACGTCGTGCAGGTGGTGAGCGCTGTCTTGCAACCGGGGTTCGGGTGGCGTTGGGCGAGCGGCGTGGATCTGGTTGGGGCCGCGCGCTGCGCCGGCGCCTACCAGTTGCTACTGGTGCGCGCGGCGTGCGGAGGTCATGAAGGCACACCGTGAGCGAACAAGACGGAGCCCCGCACCTTTCGAGGTGCGGGGCTCCGTCAGTTACCGGCCGACCGGATCAGGTCAGGGGCGCGGGCAGTTCTGGGCGTCGACCGAGCCGAGGCCGGCGAGCTGGTCGATCTGCGCCTGCGGCAGATCGCACAGCGGGAAGCCCGGCAGCGGCGGAAGCTGGACATTGGCGCCGGCGACGGCACCGACAGCCGCGCCGCCGAGGGCAACAGCGCCGCCCAGCGACAGGATCGGCAGCAGGCCGCCGCCGACGCTCGTCTCGACACTGGTAACCGATTCCATCGAGGCATCGAAGGCGACGTCGGAGCCGGCGTTCGTCGACGCCGTGGCTCGCAGCGAGCCGTTGTCGGCGGAGGCGGTGCCGTTCAGGGAGCCGTTCTCGAGCGACCCGGTGAACGCGGTAAGCGAACCGTTGACCGCGGTCAGGTCCCGAGAAGAACCGACAACCGTATTAGCGCTGTCGCTGGCGATCGTGGTGATCGCGTCCGAGCTCTGGCCGGTCGAGCCACCGTTACCGGTTAGCGAGCCGAGCAGGCCGGTGTCCGGGCCGGCGACCGAATTCGAGACCATGCCGATAGAACCCGAAATGTTCTGCGTGATCAGGCCGCCGGTGAGAGAACCGAGGACGCCGGTGGTCGGGTCGGTGAGAGACCCCGAGGCATCGCCGATTGAGCCAGCAGTCTCATTGGTGATGGCTTCGAGAGAGCCGCCGCCCTCGATCGAGCCGGAGATCGCGCCGCCGATGTCTCCGAGCGAGCCACCAACGGGGTCTGTGATGTCACCGGACGAACCGAGCGAGCCGGTGATGCCCCCGCCGATGTCGGTCAGGGAGCCACCGAGGGCCTGAGTGATGTCGCCCGCCGAGCCGCCGGTGGTGACGGAACCGGAGATGGCGCCGAGGACTCCTGAGAGCGAACCGCCGGTGCCGATGGCATCCGCGATGGCCCCGGTGATCGCGGTAGCGGAGCCGGTGTTGTCGATGGAACCGGTGAGGGCTTCGGTGAAGTCGCCCGTGGAGCCACCGACGGAGTCGCTAGCGCCCGTCACTGACCCGGTGATGTCATTGACCGAGCCAGCGGCGTTGGTGAGAATCCCGGATAGGGATCCGCCCCCGACAGACCCGGCGATTCCGTCAGCGATCGTGTCTGCAGAACCACTGATATCCGCGGAGCCGCCGAGGGCTTCGGAACCGGCGCCGATGCCTTCGGTCGAACCGGAGGGGATCACGTCGGCAGAACCGGGGATAAGGCCTTCGCTCGAGCCTGGGATGAGTCCGTCAGACGAGCCGGGCAGTTCGATGCCCGGCAAGAGCTGGGCATTAGCGACTCCCGTGGCGCCGGACATCGCGAGGGCCGCCGTGGCGGCGGCCGCGGCGGCCCTGGTCATCTTCTTCATAAAAGTGGATCCTCTCGGCGAATCGCGGCACCAATGTGCCCTTTGAGACATGAGAATCCCCTGAATATGAACTTTTGTCAATGCCGCCACGCGAGATGGTCGGAGCAATCAGTGTTCACGCTGTACATCACTGTTGACGTGGGCGATATCGCAAATCAGCCATTCGGCGAGCGCTCGGCTAGCGCGCGGGTTCGCAGATCACCACGGGTATGACGCGGCTGGTGTTTGCCTGATACTCAGCGAAATCCGCGTAACGCTCGACGAGCCGAGGCCACAACTCCGCCCGCTCGGCCGGAGAGGCCTCCCTCGCCGTCATCGATCTGACCCGGCGACCCACCTGAACGGTGACGGCCGGGTCCACCAGGACGTTGCGGTACCACTGCGGATGAGAGGGCAGCCCGCCCTGCGACGCGACCAACAGGACGCTGTCGCCGTCCGGGAGGTGCAGCAACGGGACCGTGCGTGGTTCGCCGGATTTACGGCCCGTCGTCGTCACCAAACACACCGGTACCGGCGCCCGCAGCGCCGATCCCACACGCCAGGTCCCACCGATCCGGCCGCCCGTGCGCTGGTACAGCCACGTGTTGGCCCGCGACATCACCTTGATCACGCCGACGACCCACGGCGCGCCACGCCGCGGGTCGTCGGTGCCGGTCTCGGGCTGCTGATCCGTCACTTGCCGCCGGCCATCGGCGCGCGGACGATCACGTGCTTGCCGGGGAAGAACGCCGCGAGCTCACGGCGGCTCTCCTTGAGCGACAGCAGGCCGTAGCCCTTCTTCCGCTCTTCCGGGTGGATCCAGATCGCAACGTCAACGTCGCCGTCGTTGACCTGCTCGCCGAACACGAGTCCCACCTGGGTGCCCCGCGCGCCGTCGACGGCGACGAACCACATCGCGGACTCCGAGTCGATCCGCTTCAGGCCCTCGCGGCGCTCCTGCTCCGTGCGGCTCTCGTCCCACGTGCCGCCCGTCGCCGACGAGGCGTCGGTCGAGCGCGCCTTGTACAGCGCATTGTGCTCGTCCGAGTCGCGGAACGGGTGCAGGGCGAAGCTCGACGGACTCGAGGCTTCCGGCTGCTCGGTGGTCGCGCCGACGAACGACTCGAGTGGGGCGCGCAGGACCTCGCGCGCCTCGTCCGCCGAGACCGCCAGGAGGTGGGACACGGCCTTGACCGCGTCGTCCGTGCCGGTGGCGGACGAGATGGCGGCAAAGATCTCCTGCCGACGTCCCGCGGCCGCCTCGATGACGTTGCTGCTCATGTCAGATCCTCTCGATGATGCTGGCCGAGGCCTGGGCGCCTCCCGCGCACATCGTGATGAGCGCGCGCTCGCCGTCCGTGCGCTCGAGCTCGTGCAGGGCGGTGGTGATGAGCCGCGACCCGGTGCTGCCGACGGGGTGGCCGATCGCGATGGCGCCCCCGTTGACGTTGACCTTGTCCATGTCGGGCCCGTGCACCTGCGCCCAGCTTAGGAGGACCGAGGCGAACGCCTCGTTGCATTCGAAGAGATCGAAGTCGGAGATCGACATACCGGAGCGGTCGAGGACGCGCTGCGTGGCCTGGACCGGGCCGTCGAGGTGGTACTCGGGCTCGCCACCCACCAGCGCCTGGTGGACGATGCGCGCGCGGGGCTTGAGGCCGTGCGCCTTCGCGACGTCCTCGTCCATGAGCAGGACCGCGGCCGAGCCGTCGGACATCTGGCTCGAGGTGCCGGCGGTGTGCATGCCGCCCTCGAGGACCGGCTTGAGGCCGGCGAGCGCCTCGGCGGTGGTCTCCCGCAGGCCCTGGTCGCGGGTGACGGTCACCGTCTCGCCGGTGTAGGTGCCGTCCTTGAGGCGCTCAGGGGCGTCGACGGCGAAGGTCTCGCGATCGAATCGGCCTTCGTCCCACGCGCGCTTCGCATTGGCCTGGGACCGGACGCCCAGCTCCTCGAGGTCGGCGCGGCTGAGTCCGCGACGCTCGGCGATCCGGTCGGCAGCCGTGAACTGGTCGGGGAGGTCGATGCTCCAGTCATCGGGGCGGGGCATGCCGTTCTCACCGTTCCCGACGGCCGCGCGGAGCGCGATCCAGCTCATCGACTCGACGCCACAGGCGATGCCGACGTCCATTGCGCCCGCGTGGATGAGGTTGGCGATGAAGTGGTTGGCCTGCTGCGCGGACGAGCACTGGCAGTCGATGGTCGTGCACGCGGTCTGCCAGGGCAGGCCGGAGGCGAGCCAGGCGCCGCGGGTGACGTTGTTGCCCTGTGCGCCGGCCTGGGTCACGCAGCCGCCGACGACCTGCTCGACCAGGGCGGCGTCGATGCCTGCGCGGCGGATGACCTCCTTCTGGGAGGCGCCCAGCAGGTGCGCGGGGTGGAGGCCCGACAGCGCGCCGCGTGCCTTGCCGATCGGGGTACGTACGGCCTCGACGATGACGGGATTTCCCATGGTTTTCCTTCCGGGAATCCGGCCGGAGGTAGACCTGGCCGGAACTGAACGTGTTCTAGTATGGTGCGTGGAACGTGTTCTAGATTACAGCCCGGGCGAGGGGTTCGCAGTATCCGGGTTGTGGGAGTGAACACCTGACGCAAACCGACGCGGCCAAGGAGTGCCAGTGCAGCCAGTCACCATTCCCGAGGGGTTCGACTTCACCGACCCGGAGCTCTACCAGAAGCGCCTTCCGCATCCGGAGTGGATGCACCTGCGGCAGACCGAGCCGATCTGGTGGTGCGCCAACGAGCCGGGTGCGGACGGGTACGACGACGACGGCTACTGGGTCGTCACCAAGCACGCGGACGTCAAGGAGATCTCCCGGCGCACCAACGAGGTCTTCTCCACCTGGGAGAACACCGCTATCCCGCGCTTCGCGCCCGGGACCGAGCGCGAGATCGTCGAGATGACGCGCTTCCTGTTCATCAACCAGGACGGCGACGAGCACAAGAAGTACCGCCGCATCATCTCGAAGGGGTTCACCCCGCGGAACATCGAGAAGATGCGTGAGAACCTGGCCGAGAAGGCGCGGAGCATCGTGGAGACCGCTGCCGCCAAGGGCGGGGGAGACTTCATCACCGAGGTGGCCTCCGAGCTCCCGCTGCAGGCCATCGCCGAGCTCATCGGTATCCCGCAGGAGGACCGCCACCAGATCTTTGAGTGGTCCAACAAGATGACCAGCTACGACATCCCGGAGCTGGCGGACGAGTCCAACGCCGCCAACGCCGAGATCCTCGGCTACGCCATGGAGTTGGCCGCCAAGCGCGAGGTCGACCCGCGGGACGACCTGGTGACCAAGCTGGTCCAGGCCGACGTCGACGGCGAGCAGCTCACCGCGGACGAGTTCGGCTGGTTCGTGGTGCTGCTCGCGGTGGCCGGCAACGAGACCACCCGTAACGCGACAACCCACGGCATGATCGCGTTCCTGGAGAACCCGGACCAGTGGGAGCTGTTCAAGGCCGAGCGCCCGGAGACCACCTACGACGAGATCCTCCGCTGGGCCTCGCCGATCTCCTCGTTCCAGCGCACCGCCACCGAGGATGTCGAGATCGGCGGCGTGACCATGAAGAAGGGCGACCGTGCCGCGATCATGTACGGCTCGGCGAACTTCGACGAGGAGGTGTTCGAGGACCCGTTCAGCTTCAACATCCTGCGCGACCCGAACCCGCACCTGACGTTCGGCGGGAACGGCCCGCACTACTGCATCGGCGCCAACCTGGCGAAGCTGCAGATCGAGCTGATCTTCAACGCGATCGCGGACCACATGCCCGACATCACCTCGATGGGCGACGCGACCCGCCTGCGTTCGGGCTGGCTCAACGCCATCCAGGACTGGAAGGTCGACTTCAAGTGCCCGGTCCGGGCCTGATCGACTAACCCACAGCACGCACGGTGACGGCCCCGGCGCACCGCCCACCCGGGCGGAGCGCCGGGGCCGTCGGCGTCTCCTTCGACAATCGCGCCGAATCCCCGACAGAACCAGGCAGGGTGACACCATGATCGACCCCCGAATCGACGACCCGTCCTTCCTCGAGCACCGCCACATCGACCGCGACGGCGTGGGCATCCATTTCGTGGTCGCCGAACCGAGCGCGTCCGCAGACCAGCGCCCGGGCACCGTCGCACTGGTTCACGGTTTCCCTCACTTCTGGTTCACGTGGCACCGCATGATCCCCGTCCTCGTGGACGCCGGGTGGCGGGTCATCGCGCCGGATCTGAGGGGGATGGGCGGCTCCGACGCGCCCACGAATGTCGAGGACTACGCGCCGCGCGAGGTGGTCGACGACCTGATCGCGGTACTCGACGATGCACTCCCGGAGTCGGAAAAGGTCGTGCTGGTGGGCTTCGACTTCGGCGCGGGCGTGGTCTACGACGCCTGCCACCTGGAGCCGGGGCGGGTGCGCGCGGTGATCGGTATGGAGAACCCCTTCATGGGTACCGCCGGGTCGGTCTCGCCTCTGGAGGGCTCGGCGATGATTGCCGAGAAGCACTTCCTGCACCTGCACTACTTTGCACAGCCGGGCGTCGCCGAGGCCGATCTCGAGGGCCACGAGCGCGACTTCCTCGCCCGCGTGTTCTGGGCCCTGTCCGCCGACTACCACTACCTCGATGTGTGGCAGCACCCGTCGGGCTCGACCTACCTCGATGCGCTGCCCGAGGCGCCGGAGCTGCCGTGGCGCTGGCTCACCGCGGAGGAGCTGGACCGCTACGAGACCGAGTACGTCCGCACCGGGTTCGCCGGTCCGCTGCAGTGGTACCGCGCGATGGACGTGTCCTGGTACGCCCGGAAGGAGTTCGAGCGCCAGACCAACCCCGTGCCGTACTACTTCGTCTACTCGGAGCACGACCCCGACCTCGAGGGATTCCACGGCCGCGAGCCGCTGAAGAAGCTCGACCGTTATCACGACGACGTCCGCCAGGTCCGCAGCGTGCCGCGGGCCGGACACCTCATGCATCTCGAGGCCACCGAGGACACCCACCGCGAGATCCTTGCCTGCCTCGACGACATCGGAGCGAACATCCCGGTGTAATCGTCGAGGCCGCCACCTCGCCATCGCCAGCGCCTTTTGCCACCGCTGGGCCGCCCTCGCCGCCAGGCCGCCCTTTGCCATCGCTAGGCCGCCCTCGCCTCCGCCAAGCGGCCCCTCGCCGCGGTTGCAAGACACGAGTACGCGGTTGCACGACGCCAGTTGCGTTTCAGACGCGGCTTTTCGCACCAGCTGTCGTGCAAACGATGGGGGATGTCTTGCAACCGCTGCGGGATTGGCGGTTTCAGGTGCGAGGGCGGTTCTGAGCGCGGGTGTACGCGTTCGTGATGTGGCGCATCGCCTCGTCAGGCTTCATGTCCTTGACGATCCGCACGACCTGCCACCCGAGATCGGTCAGCCTGGCGGTGATGCGTAGGTCCCGCCGCCACTGGTCCTCGTCACCGTGGTGCCTGCCGTCGTAGAAGATGGCGACCTTGTCCGAGGCGTAGGCGAGGTCGGCGATCGTGATCCGCTCACCTGTGGGCTCAAAGATCTCGAGTTGAGAAGTCGGCCGGGGGAGCGGCGACCGTTCGATGCGGAGTCGCAGCAATGTCTCCTGCGGTGACTGCGCACCGGCATCGCATGCGTCCAGGAGTCTTGCGACGGTCGATGCGCCATGCAGGCCATGCATGCGTCCCGCGGCCGCGGCGACGGCGACCAGAGAAGTGCCGGTGGTGAAGCAGAGCGAATCGATCACGCAGATGCGCAGGTCGCCTCCGCGGATCCATCTGGCCGTGTCCACGGCTGTGCGAGCAGGGGCGGTGACGCGTAGCCCACCGATCTCGCAGATGTCCTCGCTCGGCACCGGGCGGCGAAGTGAGCGTTTCCGGATCCCGCGCGGAGGCCGCGGTTCGGCTGCAGTGAACACATCGATTCCGCCACGGACCCTTTCCCCGGAGTACGACGTCTCGCCGTGAAGGTAGGCGGCAGCCCAGCCTCCGATGATCGCGTCCGACGGAGCCCACATGCCGACTGCGCGGATGATGTCCCAGTTGGTCAGCGGTTCGCCCTTCGCGACGTAGACACCGGGGAAGATTGCGTGGAATTTGGCACGGAGTGCGTAGCGGGTGACGAGCCCGGCGGCCAGAGCATCGGCGCCTGCGAACGGTTTGCCGGTCGACACCGCATCCGCCAATGATGCGGGGACCGGGACGGGTGGGCGGGTGTCTCCGCCCCAGCGAGTGCGTGCCATGAGGCAATCGTGAATGGCGGCGACGTCTCGGAACAGGCAGAAAGCGGCCACTGTGGATGGAGTCGACGACTATCCACAGGAGCTGCGGGTCGCCATATCCCGCGCTCCCAAGCCGGTACCGCCCACAACAACCCCGCGGTTGCAAGACATCACCCCGCAGCTGCAAGACCAGCGGTGCGAGAAACAGCTCAGTAATCGCACTAGATGTCTTGCAGCTGCGGGGTGATGTCTTGCAACCGGGGAACTGTTAGCCGGTCAGGCCGTACTTCGCGCCGAAGTTCGCGATGGACTCGAGCTTCTGCTCGGTGGAACAGTCGAAGCCGTGTCCCTCGACCATCCAGGGCATCACGATGATGTCCGTGACCCCGGCCTCGGCCAGCTCGGTGAAGCCGCGCGTGCCGAACTTGTCCAGGCAGACCACCTGGATGGCGAAGGGCTTGCCGTCGCCGCGGTCGGCGAGCGAGCGGCCGCTGGCCTCGAGCAACTCGCCCAGGCGTGTGACGGTGGCCGCGATCTCGTCGAACTTCATCATCGCGCTGGTCCAGCCCTGGCCGATCCGCGCCGCCCGCTTGAGGGCGATCTCGGTGTGGCCCCCCACGTAGAACGGCACCTGCTCGGACGGGGCCGGGGTGAAGATGAGCTCGTCGAAGTCGAAGTGGTCGCCGTGGAACTCCATCCACTCGCCCTTCAGCGCCTCGCGCATGATGGCCAGAGACTCGTCGGTGCGCTTGCCGCGGCCCTTGAACGGGGCGCCGCACCACTCGAACTCGTTGGGATCCCAACCGATCCCCACGCCCAGATCGAGCCGGTTGCCGGTGAGCAGCGCGACCGAGGCGACCTGGCGGGTCAGCAGCAGCGGGTTACGCGGCCCGACCTTGAGGACCTGCGGGGAGAACCGGATGGTCGAGGTGGCCCCGCCCATGGCGGCGGAGGCGATCAGCGGCTCGACCCACTGCGTGTTCTCGTCCCACATCCGCGAGCCGTCCGGCGTGTACGGGTAGTCCTTGTCCTGTCGACGCGGATGGAACAGCGAATCCGGCAGCACGACCCGGTCGAAACCGGCGGCCTCGGCGCCGCGGGCGATCGAGATGTACTGGTCGACGGGGGAGAAGGAGACGGGGACGGAGAACTCGACGTCCACCACGCGTGCCATGTCAGGTGTCCTTCCGGAGGGCGCCGGCGATGGCCGCCCTGTCATCGTCGGTCAGCGGACGCAGGCCCGATGCCATGGCGACGTCCTGCTCCCAGAAGGCGCGGAGGGAGACCAGGCGGCCGTCGGAATCGACGCGGTAGTCCACGGCGATGTCGATCTCCATGATGTTCTCGCCCATATGGGTGCGCATGGTGCCGATGCACAGTATTTCGTCACCGACGGCGATCCCGCGGTCGAAGCGGAACTCGATGTGGTCCGGGGTGGCCACGGCCTTCTCCCAGAACTCCAGCAGCCGCTCGGTACCGCGGTGGCCGACGCCCTCGGAATCGAACATCGACGGGCCCACGGGGTCTTCGATGCATCCCTCGGGCGACCAGCCGGCGATCCAGGCGTCACGGTCACCGGCATTGGTCGCGGCCCACGATCGGCGGGCGGCGGCGTAGGCGGGGCTCGCCAGGGCGGCCGCGCTCAACTCGAGTGGCCGGTACTGGCCGGACTCGTCCAGGTAGGGATTGCTCATCACTTTCGCTCCGTTCCCACGACCCACATCGAGAAGTACTGCGAACCCCCACCGTAGGCGTGCCCGAGGGCCTTCCGGGCGTCGGGGATCTGGTGCTCGTCGGCGCGATTCATCACCTGGCGGGCCGCCTCGGCGAACCGCAGCATGCCAGAGGCGCCGATCGGGTTGGAGCACAGGACGCCGCCGGACGGGTTGACCGGCAGCGAGCCGTCGCGCGCGGTGGCGCCGGACTCGGTCATGCGCCAGCCCTCGCCGGGGGCCGCGAACCCGAGACTCTCCAGCCACATGGGCTCGAACCACGAGAACGGGACGTAGATCTCGGCGGCGTCGATCTCCTCGGCCGGGTTGGTGATCCCGGCCTCGGCCCACAGTGCGGCCGCGGCGTCGCGGCTGGCCTGAGGGTTGGCGTAGTCGCGCCCGGCGAAGGTGCCCGGCTCGGTGCGCAGGGCGGTGGCGTGGATCCAGGCGACCTGGCGGCCCTCGGATTCCACGGCCTCGGCGGCGTCGGCGTCGCCGATCACGATCGCGCACGCGCCGTCGGAGGACGGGCAAGTCTCGTCGAAGCGGATCGGGTCCCACAGCATCTGGCCTTCGAGCACCTTGTCCACGGTGATGTCGGGCTGCTTGAGGTGCGCGTACGGGTTGATGGAGCCGTTGAGCCGGTCCTTGACCGCGACCATGGCGCCCACGTGCTCGGGGGCGCCGGTGCCACGGATGTAGGAGCGCACGTGCGGGGCGAAGTAGCCGCCAGCGCCGGCGCCGACCGGCGCGGTGAACGGCACGGGCAGCGACAGGGCCCACATGGCGTTGGACTCGGACTGCTTCTCCCACGCCACGGCCAGCACCCGGCGGTACCGACCCGACTGGACGTGGGACGCGGCCACGATCGCGGTGGATCCACCGACGGAGCCGGCGGTGTGCACGCGAAGCAGCGGCTTGCCCACGGCGCCCAGGGCGTCGGCCATCATCAGTTCGGGCATCATGACGCCTTCGAACAGGTCGGGGGCCTTGCCGACGATCACCGCGTCGATGTCGTCCCAGCTCACCCCGGCGTCGAGCATGGCGGCGTCGATGGCCTCGCGGCAGAGGCCGGCCATGGAGACGTCGGTGCGGCGGGAGACGTGGTGGGTCTGACCGGTGCCGAGCACGGCGGCGGGCAGGCCGGAGCTGTGGGCGCTCATGCGGTGCGTCCTTCCAGGAGGCAGATGAGGTTCTGCTGCAACAGATGGCCGCTGGTCGCGTGGGCCAGCGCGCGCTCGGTGCGGCCGGACCAGATGGCCTCGGCGGCGTAGCCGATGCGCTCGAGCCCCGCAGAGAACAGCGGGTCGGCGACCAGCGAGCCGCCCGACGGGGTCACCGCGACGTCGTCGGCCAGGCCCAGCGCCGCGCGTAGGAGCAGTTCCTGGTGCGTGTACTGGGTGTGCAGCTCGGCGACGCCGACGCCGCCCAGGTCGGGACGGTCCGACGACGACGAGCCCGTCGCTCGGGCCGCGGCGGCTCGGGTCGAGGGCGAGTCGGTGAGATCGCGCGCCCCGAACTCGGCGGAGTCGGCGATGTGCTCGATCCCCGAGATGTAGGCGGGGTTGTCGACCAGCTCACGGGCGCGGTCGCCGGAGGCGAGGATGATCGCGCCGGCGCCGTCGGTGACGGGCGGGCAGTCGTGGCGCCGTAGCGGGTCGGCGACGTACGGCTCGTCCAGCAGTCCGGCGGCGTCCCGGCCGTGTGCGCGGGCGGCGACGGCGGCCATCTCGGCCTCCGACCAGCGTCCGGCGTCGATGCCGGACCGGGCCTGTAGTGCGGCCACGTGGTGGCGGCCCGGCCACAGCGGGGCCACGGTGTAGGGGTCGAGCTGCAGCGCGAGCGCGGTGTCGAGGTCGGTGCTGGCCGAGGCCTTGCCGAAGCCGTAGACCAGCGCGGTGTCGGCGTGACCGGCGGCGATCTTGAGGTAGGCCTCGAACAGCGCCCAGGCGGCGTCCATCTCGACGTGCGACTCGGAGATCGGCGGCACGGCGCCGATCGAGTCGACGGCGGAGATGAAGGAGAAGGCGCGGCCGGCCAGGTAGTCGGACGAGCCCGAGCACCAGAACTCGATGTCGGTGCGGTCGAGGCCGGTCTGCCGGTAGCACTCGGCGAAGACGGGGGCGAGCATCTCGACACCGTTGGTGGTGCCGAACGTGGACTCGGAATGGCGGGCGTGGGCGAAACCGATGACGGCCACGTCCCGGGGAGCAGTGTGGGTCACGAGGTGTCCTCTACAGGTGTGTGGCGGCGGTGGCCGGATCGGTGTCGGGCTCACCGCTGGGCTCGAAGTGCGTGATGGCCTTCATGGACGCGGGCCGCTCGGACTCCGGCGTCCACACGGCGCGCACGCGCATCCCGATCCGCACCTCGGAGGCCTCGCAGCCCAGGACGAGGTGCTGGACGGGCACGTCGGAGCCGTCGAGCAGGATGTATGCCGTGACGTATGGCGGCTTGATCTCCTGGCCTGCGAACGGCACGTTGACGATGCCGAACGTGGTGACGGTGCCGACGTCGGCGACCTCCACGTACTCGCCCATGGCCACGCCGTCGGACGGGCAGTAGTCGCGCGGCGGGACGTAGACCTCGGGGCCGTTGGAGCGGCGGCGCCCCAGCATCCGGCCCTGCACGATCGCGCGCAGGAACTCGCTCTCCGCGGGCGCGGCCGTGTGGGTCACCGAGAGGTCGATAGGGGTGACGACCCCTGTGACGGGTTCCGCGGCAGTGGACGGGGCGTCGGTGGCGGCGGTGTCGTCGTCGTACCCCTCGGGGACCACGCACGCGATGTCGTGGACGTCGCCACGTCGCTCGGCCGACCACCGCACGCGCACGCGCATCCCGGTGCTGACGGACTCCGGGCCGTCGGCGGCCAGGGCCAGGAGCATGGCGGTGTCCGCGCCGTCGAACCGCACGAGCGCCCACGCGAACGGGATGTCGAGCGGGTTGACGTCGGTGGGGGTGGGAACCCAGGTCCAGGCGACGACGACACCGCCGACCCCGTCACCCGAGCCGACCTCCACGGTCTCGGTGAGCGGCGCGCGCGTATGCGGGTCGAACTCGACCGGCGGGACGTGCACGGTGCCCCGGGAGTCGCGGTTGCCCACGATCCGGCGGTCGCGGAGGCCGGTGAAGAACGCTCCCAGCACGGGCCCGGTCGACCTGGTGTAGTCGAAGGACGGCGTGAGCGAGGCGGACAGCACGGGCTGATCCGGCGGGGTGATATCAACAACGATTTCTCTGGACGTCACAAGCGCAAGTAGAACACGTTCCACCGAAATTCGGGAGGCTTTCCGTGGTGGGCGTCACGCGAATCCGGCGGCGTGGGTCACACTGTGTCCATGAAATTCGCCTTGCAGCTCGGATACTGGGGCGCGCAGCCGCCCACCAATCACGCCGACCTCGTGGTGGCGGCGGACAAGGCGGGGTTCGACACCGTCTTCACCGCCGAGGCCTGGGGTTCCGACGCGTTCACCCCGCTGGCCTGGTACGGCTCGCTCACCGAGAACATCCGGTTGTCGACCGCCGTCGTGCAGCTCTCCGCCCGGACGCCCACCGCGACCGCGATGAGCACCATGACGATCGACCACCTGTCCGGCGGGCGCTTCTGCCTGGGGCTGGGCGTCTCGGGGCCGCAGGTGGTGGAGGGCTGGTACGGGCAGGCGTTCGCCAAGCCGCTCGCCCGGACCCGCGAGTACATCGACATCATCCGCAAAGTGCTGCGGCGCGAGGCCCCGGTCACCTCCGAGGGGCCCGCTTACGCGCTGCCGTACCAGGGCGCGGACGCCTCCGGCTTCGGTAAGCCGCTCAAGTCGATCCTGCACCCGCTGCGCGAGGACGTGCCCATCTGGCTGGGCGCCGAGGGGCCCAAGAACGTGGCCCTGGCCGCCGAGATCGCCGATGGCTGGCTGGGCTTCCTCGCCTCGCCGCGTACGGCGTCCGAGTTCAACTCCTGGCTCGACGAGGGCTTCGCCCGCCCCGGCGCGAGGCGCACCCGCGAGGACTTCGAGGTGGCGTTCCTGTGTCAGCTACACATCACCGATGACCGCCGCGGCGTGATCGACGCCTACAAGCCGTTCACCGCGCTGTACGCCGGCGGCATGGGGGCCGAGGAGAAGAACTTCCACGCCGAGGCGTTCCGGCGGATGGGCTTCGCCGAGGACGTGGACCGCATCACCGAGCTGTTCCGCGCCGGCCGCAAGGATGACGCCGCGGCCGCCGTGCCGGACGAGATGGTGGAGGCCACGGCGATCATCGGCGACGAGGCGCAGGTGCGCGAGCAGATCGCGGAGTGGGAGGCCGCCGGCATTACGATGCTCGTGGTGACCGCGCGGACGGTCGAGGAGATCGAGCGGATCGCGCGGCTGATTGACTGAGGCTCCCGTCTCGGCTGTGCCCCAGGTGCCTCCCCAGGGCTGTGGCCGCCTATCCGTTGCCGGTGGCCGCGGCGGTGTGAGGTGCGGGACAATGTCCCGCACCTCACACCGCCGAAATCCCTCACCGTGGTGTTTCGCGCCCGGATTCCCACGTGGCGGTCCATGCTTCGGCGCCTCCCATGAGTTGGCGGCGTAGTTCTTCTCGATCTGGACCTGCGGTGTGCAACAGATCGGCGATCCAGTCCGCGTAGAGGCCGTACTGTGCTACCCCGTCGCGGTTGATGTCGTAGATGCGTTCTCCGAAGACCCACCGGTCCATCTCCGCACCGTTCGGGGCGGTGAACGGGTATCGCAGCGGGTCCCATTCGGCGTCAGGGCGCGGATCGGGCAGCGGGGCCAGGCCATTGACGTCCGAGCCGTAACCGAACCCTTGCCACGGGCGCGTGGCACCAGCTGTGACTTCTCTCCACTCGGGAAGGAAGCCCAGGCCCGCGTATCCGGAGACGAATCCCCCTGCTTCGTGGATCCTGCGGATGATGGCCTCATTTGACCAGGAGTGGTCCGTCACCAGCCCGGCGTATCCGGCTTCCTCGGCGATGTCCAGGGTGCGGACTGCCGCCTTGTGACTCATGTGGTCGATATTGATTACCATTCCCCGATCCATCGTGGCGTGAACGGCGTATTCGCCCAGCGGGGTGAGACCGCGGACGTTGCACAGTGGGCCAGCCGGGTAGACCGGTATAACAGCGCCGTCCGGAGCTCCTGCAGATCCGGTCGAGACCGCGTCGGCGATGCCGCTGTGGGCGAGCGGCTGGTCATTGTCGGATTCCTCGGGAGAACAGGGTTCGGTCTTCCAGAACTGCTGGGTGCCGATCTTGTTTCCAATGTTGACCGCGGCCCCGGCCAGCCCGGGGTCCATGCGCGTGCCCCCGAGCGCGTTGTCAAACTTGTGCACCAGGAACACAGTGGATACGCCCCAGGAAGCGAATTCGTCGAGACCGTGATCGATGTCCGTCTCCGAGCACATCGGCAAATCATTGATCACCCTGCAGCCGAATGGCTCTGAGGCCTCGACGCCCAGGGTTACTGCAAGTTTTCCCTCGGCCGTGATTCGACGCACGTCATCCGGCGACCTTGCGATGCGGAACCAACCCTGCCCTGGGCCGCCGGTCTCCGAGTCAATGTGCGCCTCCATCTGATCGAGGAAGTCCACTTGGCGGCGCAACTGGTCCATCTCGTCGCACGAATAGGGCGAGCCGAGCAGAAGCTCACACAGGGTGCGATTGGCCACCAGATGGTTGTTGAGTACCCGCAGGCCCGCCCGCCACGCGCGTTCTATACCGGTGTAGTAGGCCTGCTCGTGCAGTTGAGAGTCGGGGGTCGGCCAGTTCTCGAACGTGGGATACCCCTGATCGCCGGCCGGGAACTGAGTTCCGCCGAGGATCGATTCGAGGATGGCCATGTGCCCGGTGCCGGATGCCTGGGGGCAGTCGGCAAGTGCGACGGAGGGGCCGCCCGAGGCGAAGGGGCGGCCGCAACGGAGTGCGCCGCCGAATGCTACCGACGCCGCGATGTGGGCATGACCGTCCACCATCCCGTCGATCGTTGCCGCTGGTTCCGGCGCCGCCGCTCTGCTGGCAGCTTCGCCGGGTTGCGCCAGCGCCGCGACCAGCCCCAGCATCACGAGAATCGTCATGGCATGGTGCGATCGTTTCTTCAGGGTCGCAGAGCGGGGAATAGCGATGGGGGTGCGCAAGACACACCTGCTTCCCGAGACTCGAGCATGAACGGCTTTGTCCGATCTCGCGATGTCTCGTTGAATTGAGTTGGATGTGGAACGTGAAAGCCCGTGTTGCGCTTGGCGGGATTTTGCCGTCTGGTTGTCGACCGAAAGGCAGGCCGACGTCGGTGGGGAAGCAGACCGCTGGAGCACCACGCGTGGTCGCACCTCGCGCGACCTCGAAATATAAGTTAAATAAGATGCTCTCGGCCGTCAATGCCTTGCCCCGCTGGCGTTGGCGTGAGGGATGGCCTCCTAGAGAAAGGTCGCCGCAGAGATAGAACACGTTCTATCGTGGGGCGCATGAGTGCACCCACGCCTACCGTCCCCGCCGACGCCGGAATCCTGGACCCGCGGACCGGCGAGCACGTGACCAGCGTCTACCGTATCGCCGAGGCCGAGCCCGACCGGGTCGCGGTCATCGAGGGCGGCTCCGCTGACGAGCCCGGCCGCCAGGTGACCTTCGGCCAGCTCGCAGGCGCCGCCCACGGCTTCGCCCGCGGCCTGCAGGACCTGGGGCTGAAGACCGGTGACTGCATCGTGCTGCTGGCGCCCAACTCGATCGAGTTCCTCGAGGTCTACTACGCCGCGTTGGAGATCGGCCTCTACGTGGCGCCGGCAAACTGGCATCTCACCGGCCCCGAGGTCGCGTACATCATCGACAACTCCGGTTCGACGGTGTTCATCGCGGACCAGCGGTTCTCCGACGTCGCAGGAGTCGCCGCGGCCGAGGCGGGACTCGACATGGCCCGCTGCTACGCGATCGGCGACGTCCCCGGATTCCGTCCGCTCGCCGAGCTGACCGCCCCGGCCGCGGGTGACGGTGGGGCGGGGGAGGCCTCGTCGTCGCTCCCGACAGATCGCACCCTCGGCGCCCCGATGCTCTACACCTCGGGCACAACCGGCCGTCCCAAGGGCGTGCGCCGGCCGCTGACCGGTGCGAGCCCCGACCAGGTGACGGTCCCCAACTACTATTTCTTTGCCGGCTTCGACATCCACGCGCCGGACAACGTCCACATCTGCGGCTCGCCGCTGTACCACACTGCCGTGCTGAATTTCGTCACAATCTCGCTCAACCTGGGCCAGGCCGTGGTGCTCATGGACAAGTGGACGCCCGAGGAGATGCTGCGACTCATCGACGCGCACGGTGTCACGCAGTCGCACATGGTGCCCACCCAGTTCTCGCGACTGCTCGAGCTGCCGGAGGACGTGCGCGCGAAGTACGACGTGTCGAGCCTGCGCACGATTGTCCACGGCGCCGCCCCGTGCCCCAAGCACGTCAAGCAGGCGATGCTCGACTGGTGGGGCCCGGTGCTCACCGAGTACTACGCCGGCACCGAGGGCGGCGGCTGCACCATCACCGGCGAGGAGTGGCTGCGCAAGCCCGGCAGTGTGGGGAAGCCGTGGAAGACCACGACCTTGAAGATCCTCGACGACGACGGCAACGAGCTGGGCACCGACGAGATCGGGAACGTCTACCTGCAGATGCACGGTTCCAAGTTCGAGTACCACCAGGATGCCGAGAAGACCGCCAGGACGTATGTCGGCGAGCTGTTCACCATGGGGGACATCGGCTACGTCGACGCCGACGGCTACCTGTTCCTGTGCGACCGCAAGAACGACATGATCATCTCCGGCGGCGTGAACATCTACCCGGCCGAGATCGAGTCGGAGATGACGCGTCATGAGGCGGTGCGCGACGCGGCCGTGTTCGGGATCCCGCACAAGGACTGGGGCGAGGAGGTCAAGGCCGTGATCGAGCTGGCCGAGGGCTTTGACGAGTCCGATGAGCTCAAGGCGCAGATCCTCGACGACCTGGCCGGGCGGCTGGCCAAGTTCAAGATGCCGCGCACCATCGACGTGGTGGACGAACTGCCTCGGCAGGCCAACGGCAAGCTGGTCAAGCGGACGCTGAAGGATCCGTACTGGGCGGACGCGAAGTAGAGCGTACGTTTCGAGCCCCTGACGCTCTCCACGAGGAGGGGGTCAGGGGCTCGAGGCGTTCTGTGCCGGCTGTCCTCTAGCTGGTCAGCTGAGGCCGATGAGCTGACCGATGTCGATCCCGTTGATGATGTCGGAGCTGAAGGTGGCCGGGTCGCTCGAGATGCCGCCCGCGGTGGTGGATCCGGAGGTCACGGAGCCGAGGCCCATGCCGTCGAGGCTGCCGGTGACGGCCTCTGCGGCGTTGGGCTCGCGGATGGTGACGCAGGTGTTGATGGGGTTGACCGTCCAGCCGCCGTTGACGAGCACGATGTCCGTGCCTGCGCCGGTGTTGAGAACGTCGCCAGGGGTCGCGTTCTTGGGCACCTTGTAGGTGGTCTCGAGGGTGGAATACGCGCCACCGGCGGTGGTCCAACCCGAACTCGCACGGGTGACCGAGTTGTTGTTGGCATTATGCCGTACGTCGTCGGTGACGTTGGCCCAGGACTGTCCGCCGAGGATCTTCCAGACGCTCTCCCGGGCGCGGACTAGCTCAAAGCCTGCAGGGTGGTAGTCCACGATCTCGCGCACAAGCGCGCCGGCGCCACTGACGGTGGTCCGGAAGGTCACTTCGCCGCCGGGGGCCGCAGTGCCATCGCCCACGACTTCCTTTTCGATGTAGTAACTGGTGCCGAGTGAGCCGGCCCAGCTGCGCTCCACCTTCTGACTGGTCGCGCACTTGGACGTGTCGGCGGCTTGTGCGCTCGCGGTGGCGGTCCCGACGGTCAGGCCGGACAGGGCCATTATTGCGGCGGCGCCCAGGGCGACCGTCTTCCTGCGGTTCTCGGACATTCATCGATCCTCTCGACGTGGCGAAAATGGCGGCGCAATGGTGGTTGCGACGGTGTGGGCGGAGCCGGTCGCGGGTGCGTGGGCGCTGGACGCGGGGCTGGTCCTCGCTTCTCCAGGCCATGATTTCCGTTGGTACAGCCCCAGATCTCCCGCTGTGCTGTACGTCACAGCTGGCGGGGATAAATGTGACCTTACCCCATGACGGTTCGCGGGCGGGGTCCGTAGGTGGGGCTCGTGACGGTGTCCGATGTCGGTGAATCACCACATAAGTTGGTACTCACCATGGTCGAGGCGGAAACTCGGTAAATCCACAGGTTTTCCCTGAATGGTAAAGCTGTCAATGGCCGCCTCGCTGTGTTCAAGCTGCGAATATTGGGGAATCGCGCCTTTGGCGCTGCAGATCTGCTCGCGTGAAGAAAAAATGATGTAGGCCTGGACGGGCGAATAAGTGTGAGTTAGGTTACTCGTCATGCCCGCCCTGTTGTCACCGCGCACACTCTGCTCACGGAGTCGTCGAGGACCCTTGGTTGCCGCCTCAGCCGCGGTGGTGTCGTTCCTCGCGGCGGGCTGCATGGCCACCGCCGCCCCCAGCGAAGCGGTTCCAGTCGACAGGGAGCGTCAGCAGTACTCCGCTGACGGAACCGCATGGGGCGGCGTCGGGTCCATTCCCTGGGACACCACTACGATCCCGGTCCCGGGCGGCCCACCGAACTCGACGTCATTCCATCTCCGGGTGAGAGGCGACACGGCGGTCAACGGCGAGGTGTACCTCGGCAAGTGGTCGATCGATCGCGGCAGTGCGTGGTTCCGAGTCGACGTCAACGGTGTCCAGGGAAAGCCGCGGGTTCTGCCCGGTGCGCAGGCTCCCGGGCCGGGCGTTCTGATGAGTGAGTTCTCGTTGCCCGCTGGTGAGTCGGTGCTCCTGACTCTCAACGTGGGCGTGCCCTCCAGCGAGGTGGAGCAATCGGCTCGGATCACGCCGGACTGGGGGATCACCCTGCAGGAGCGTCCGGCTTCCGGGGGCGGTTCCGGCTCCGCCGGTTCGTCGGGCTCGTCCGGGATTGGCGGTTCTCTCGGCTCCGGCTCGATCGGCTCCCCTGGCGGGAACGGGTCGTCGGGGGCCTCGGGCTCGAGTGGCTCGTCGGGTTCGAGCGGAGGTTTCGGATCGCTCGGCAGCCCCTCCTTGGGCTTCGGATAGAGGCCCACAACCAGCCCTGGACGCACCGGGGCTCCTGAACTCGGTCGTCAGCATCCGCTGTTGACCGATGGCGGACCTGAGTCCGTCATATACGAGCGATGAGATGGCCCGTGGCCAGTGACATCGCACCGCTGGTCCGGGCGGATTTATCGCACGGTACCGATCACCTTGAGGGGAAACATGAAGAAGAACACCAAGGGCGCAATCGCCCTCGGCGCGGCCGCCCTGCTGCTCGCCGGCGGTGCCGGAACATACGCGGCGTGGAGCGATGATGCGTCGCTCGGCGGTGGAGATGTGCAGACCGGACACCTCCGCATCACCGAGGTCGCCGGTGAGTCTGGCTGGACCTGGAGCACCCCCGGGGTGAGTGGCGACTTCACGCCCGCGACCGACACCATCGCTCCGGGCGATTCGATCCGCTTCGAGGGTACGTACAAGCTTGAGATCAAGGGAACCAACCTCACGGCAGAGTTGGTCGCCACGGACGCAACCACTGGCGCTCTTCCGGTGGGGCTGACATGGACACCTGACGCCACCAGCGAGCTCGCAGACCTGGATCAGTCTGACGATGGCACAGAAGTCACAGTCGGCGGCACCCTCGCCTTCGATGAGGAAGCCATCGCGTCAATGGACGAGGAGATCGCAATCGGCGACATCACGGTCACACTCCAGCAGACCGCCCCGGCCCAGGTCACCCCGTAAGGATTCTTTGTGAAGTCCCATGTCACATGGGCGCTCGTAGGGGCGTCGGTGGTACTGCTCGGGTTCACCTCGTTGCAGTTCACCGACGCTGCCTGGAGTAGCTCTCAAAGCACAGATGGCGCGACGGTCAGCACCGGTCATCTGCGGATCACCGGTAGTGGTCAGTTGGCGCTCGATGTGTCGGGACTGACCAAGGAGGAGATGGCCGCGGGAGGCCAGGCGCAGATCCCGTTGACAGTGGTGAATGACAGCACGATTCCCGTCAGCTACCGGCTCGCTGGGGTGACCGCGGCGGCTGGATCTACCCCGCCGGAGCTCGACCTGCGTGTTGCCCAGGTGTCTCAGGAGGGTGACTGTCCCACGTCGGGGCCCTTCGGCACTTCTGGAACGGAGTTATACAGCGGCGAAATTACCGATGCAAGCACCGCTGATATTGACCTTGACGTCAGTGGAGACGGGGCCACGGACGTGTTGTGCCTGACCACAACCGCGGGCACGGTTTTGACCCCGGGGCTCAGCGGAAGCTACGTCTTCACATTCCGGGCGGATCAGCAATGACCGTCACGACCGAGGACTCCACCGCGCGCGCCGATCGAGACGAGTCAACGTCGCTGATGTGGTGGGTGCGCACGACCGGCGGCTGGCTGTTGTTCATAGCGTGCGGATTCATCCTTCTGGCTCTAGTTGTGGTTCCGCGAGCAACAGGCGCACAGGCGTACACGGTGCTCACGGGATCGATGGAGCCGCGTATCGCGCCGGGCGCACTCGTCGTCGTCAGACCTACGGCTCCCGAGAACCTAGCCGCCGGGGACGTGATCACCTTCCAGCCCTACTCCGGTGATCCGTCAGTGGTGACCCACCGGATCACGGACATCTACTACGACATGTCTGGCCAGCGACGGATCTACACCCGGGGTGATGCCAACAATGTGGCGGATGACTGGGCGCTGGTACCGGAGCAGATTCGCGGGAAGCTGTGGTACTCGGTGCCTCAGCTGGGGCGCGTCAACGTCTTGCTCACGGGTAAGACTCGGGCGGTAGCGATCACCATCGTGGCCGGCAGCCTGATCGTGTACGCCGCATGGGTGTTCGGCAGCGGAGTCCGGGACCGGTCACGGGAGAAGCAGTCCGCGCTGATCGTTGATCGCGCACGATCCGATGAGGATGCACAGGTGAGTCATGGCGCGGTGGTTGGTAATGATGAACAGCAAGAAGGAGCCGGACATGACGACTCCGCATAGGGCACTGTCACGCACATTCCGTTGGCGCGAGTCGGGCTGGACCAGGGTGCGGGCAACGCTCGCACTGGGGATGGTCTTCGGTCTCGGCGCGGTGGGAACACTCGCTCAGTGGTCGCAGACGGTGACGGCGCAGACTGGCCTGTTCAGCACCGCCGAGGACACTCTCGACCTGACCATCAACGGTGAGGATTCGGAAGTCTCGTTCGGGTTGAGACCGAACCTCGGCCGGGGCCAGAGTTTTGCCGCGATGGTCAATCTCGAGAACAACGGCACGGTCGACTTGGTTTATTCGGTGGATCTGGTCACGTCCGAGTTGACGACCCAGTTCGGTACGGGTAGCCAGGCTCGCGGCAACGCGACCAGCCTACGACAGGCCATGACGGTAAGCCTCTACGAGGGTGGCGGCACCGACGGGCAGACCTGCACGGGCACGCTGGTATTGGCGCAGGCCGCACCGGCCACCACTGTCACAACACTGCTCACCGGTGCGCAGCTGCCGGGGGAGACCACGGACGTCTACTGCATCCAGTCGCTCGTTCACGCTGATGCTCCCATCGAGAGCCGGATGGCTCAGGTCGGGGTCACGTTCGGTTTCAACGCGAGCATCGCGCAGGGAGCGGGGTGATCGACATGATGCAGGCCGAGAGCGGTCAGAGTCAGGAGTCATCGCGGTCCCGGGCGCGCGAGTGGGCGCTGAACATCGGTGCGATTGTGGGGTCGATCTGCATTGTCGCTGCCGCATTGTCGATGTTCCTGGGGATCAAGCCGTTGGTGTTCCAGTCCGGGTCTATGTCGCCCTCGATTACAACGGGGGCGTTGGCGTTGGCGCGGACGGTGCCCGCGCAGCAGTTGGAGGTGGGTGACGTGGTGAGCATGACCAACCCGAGTGGGGTGCGTGTCACCCACCGCGTGACGGCACTGGATCCATTTGAAGACGGCGAGGTGAGCATAACGATGCGCGGTGACGCCAATGCTGCCGACGACCCCATGCCGTACTCAATTGGTGAGGCCGATCGCGTCTTTTTCCACATCAACGGTCTCGGCTATGCGGTGGCGTGGCTGTCCAGTCCGGTCGCGATCTTCCTCGGCGGGATGCTGGCCGGGGGACTGGGCGTAATCGCGTTCGGTCGGACTCGGGAAGCGACGCCAGTTCAAGCTGATTCCGGCGACGATTTCGCAACAATTGGCGCGGTTCCGCGCGAGATAGAGGAGGCCTGTCATGAGTAAGTTTCAGCAGCTCCGCGCCAAGGCGATCGCTTTTCGTGGCGCGATCGCGATCTGCGGCGCGGTGGTAGTGGCCGTCAGCATGTTTCAGGCCGCCGACACACTTGCCGCGCCAAATGATGTACGCCAAGCCAAGGTCGGGATCGCGACGCAGAACTATTTCCCAACTCCGCTAACGTCGAGTGTTCGGTGCGAAACTAATGCGCCTTGGTATGATTCGGTAGCCGGCCGGCGCGCGGATATAGTTTGGAATTCGGTACCTAATGTCACCGGCTATATCCTCGAATTAGTTGCTTGGCGCAGCGGGGATCCTGACGGAGTGGTACGGCAAAGTTATCCAGTTCCGAGCACGACCACGCGCGTTAACGGTATTAGGGATTCCGGGCGCGAGGTATTGTACGCGCGAGTGCGTACAGTCAACGGAATTGCAGTATCGTCCGGTTATGCCACTCCAACTCAACGGATTTCATTCAAGGATTACGCGACTGGACGAACCGAGTGTGAGCAAACAGGCCATCCAACTCTTCTAAATCAGCCCTGGGAGAACCAATATGACTGGAATCCCGATGGCATCCCATTCGCAGTTAGGTCTGACGAGCTGACCTCTTTGGAGGAGGCGGCGCTGGATGCCGTGCCTAACGGGTCGGAGGCAGCGACGTCGTCACCGAGCTCGACGCCGATCAGCACGCTTCGGTCCAGTCCGGTTTCGAGCGAATCCACTACGTCACCGACCGGCAACGGCACGAAGTTGGCTACTGAGAAAACGACTGGGCCCGCGAGCTCAGCGCCCGCCAAGTCAAATTCTCCGGCTGTGACGCTCTCGTCGACAGCCCCCACTTCAACCTCGGCCGGTGCAAAGGCGCCGGTTCGAGCGCAGGTCGGAGATAGTCCGATCGCCGTGGGCGCTTCCCAAGTGTGGCTCGAAGCTGTCGATGGCCGGACCCAGCTGATCGTGACCCGAAAAGGTAGCGAAGTGTGCACTGCCGAAGTTGATGGTGCGAGTTGGATTGAAAGTTCCGATGGCGGACTTGCCGTCACCGTTTCCGGTCGTACTGTGCCGGTGAACCTGGAGACTTGTGAGCTGACCTGAGGCACCACGCCTGTCATGTCACCTCGGCAGTCGCCGGGCGCGGCACGACCTGCTTTAGACCTTAGAGCGTCGTACAGCTGTCCGATAGGCGACGAAGCTAACGAATGCCCATGTCAGTCCGCGGTTCCGAGCTCGGTCGCGCGCAAAGGGCAGCTGTTCGGTAAGGCTTTTCTTTTAGTGATGGATCGTTTATTGTTGCACGCGTCACACCGAGCGAAGGTCATGGCGGACAGTCGTCAAGTCGCGCGGAGTGCATTAGAGAACGAGGGGAACAGATGAGGCAAAGATCAATCCGCCGGGCAGTCGCCGCGGCAAGCGCAACGGCAATGGCGGGGGCTGCGCTCGTCGTCGGTGGGGCAGGCGTGGCATCCGCTGCCGAGGCCAGTGCGAGCCAAACGTTCTCAGGAGCATTTGTTTCAAGCTTCCGTATCGACCGCACGGTAAGTGAGGCATCACCGACGTATGGCGATGTTGTGACCGTGCGGACCAATGTGCAGCGCACCAGCGCGGCTGACCTGCTCTACGGAGTGCGAAGCGATGTGCCACCGTGCTTCGAACGCGTCGTCGGAACAACCAATGGACAGGCCAGCGGCGGCGCCCACATCTCCGAGCCACACGGCCAGTTCTCGTTCTCCGGAAACCGTGTGGGATGGACAGGCCCCGGTGTTGGGCCGTGGTTTTGGATGGAGACGGACTACACCGTCCTCTGTAATGCCGGAAACGTCCCTACAGGCGGCGCGGAGTTCGCCTCCGTGGCCGGAAGTTACCGCGGCTCCATGTCCCTCGGGCCCACGGTCAACGTCAAACGCCTGGGCACCTCTGTGTTCCTGACACAGCCCGCCCACCCTCAAGTCGGCCAGCAGGTGACCTTCAGCGTCGTCACCACCAACGTGCCCAACGGTGACCAGGTCGCGTTCTCCATCGACGGTGCGCCCGCTGGTGTGGGAACGGTGAACAACAACCATGCCACGCTCACTTACACCCCGAGCAGTCCCGGAACCAAGGAAGTCCGCGCGAGCTTCGTTCAGACCGGCACGCACGGCGGATCCGCGTCCGCGGTGAGGACAATGTCCGTCTCGCAGGCCAATGTGAATTCCACCGTGTCGGTCGACGCCACGGCCGGCGCGAAGGTTGGCCAGGTCACGCAGTTGACCGCGACGGTTTCACCGGCAGAAGCCGGCGGCACAATCGTCTTCAGTGATCAAGGTGCCGAGATCGGCTCCGCGCCCGTGGGCGCCGACGGTGCCGCGAGCATCGACTGGATCCCGCAGACAGCAGGCGAGCGCACCATCGACGCCGACTTCTCCGGACGAACCGGGGTTAACCCCTCCAATGGAGCGACAAGCGTCAACGTGGCAGCCGCCGATCCGAATGACGTTGCCACAAACACCACGCTCGCGCAGATCCCTCACGGCCAGGTCGGCGAGCAGATCACGCTGTCGGCGACCGTAGACGCCGGGGTGGCCGGCGGGTCCGTCTCCTTCTACGACGGGTCGACCCTGATCGGGACGGCTCCTGTCGATGGAAACGGTCAGGCCACGGTGAACTGGACCCCCAGCACCGAAGGCGACCGTACCGTCCGCGCGGTGTTCTCCGGGCATGGTGTCTACCTGTCCTCGCAGGCCACCACGCAGACGTTCATCGCACCCGCGATCGTGGAGCCGGAGCCGGAGCCGGAGCCGGGGCCAGACCCGGATCCGGACGGCCCGAACTCGGGCAGCCTCGGCTCGCTTACCGGTTCGAGTGATGCCGGCAACGCAAGTGGTTCGCTCGGCTCGCTGAGCAATTTTGGTAGCTGACGACGAAGCCCACCCGATCCTCATGCCGTGACACGGCATGCAGAGTATCGGGTGGCCGCCCAGAAACATTAGAACGGCGGGGCGGAATTCGCCCCGCCGTTCTGCTTTATGTGGCCCACCCGGCCACACATTCGATGACGCCCGGGGGAAGGGGCACACATGAAGAACAGGTTGCGAAAGCCAGTAGTGTTTTTCGGGTCGCTGGTGATGGCTGCTGCGCTTGTGGTCAGTGGCAACGCGGTCGCCAATGCCGCGTCGGATTGGGAAGATTACGGGCAGCTCAAAAATTGGCGGCTGACCCGGACAATCACTCCGGCGTTGCTAGAGGTAGGTGACATTGTGACTGTTGACGCCGAATTCCGTCGCAGCGGCACTCATGCCAATCTGTATGCGTACAAAGACTTGCACCCAGAGTGTCTGACATATGTCGCTGGCTCGGCGAAGATCGGCGGACAAGCATTCACCCCCCAGGTCGTCGCTCACGACACTGAATTTGCGGGGATGGGCTACGTCCGTTGGGAGGGAGACAGGTCGATCGCGCCGGGTGGCCGCCTGACCTTTAGTGTCGACTACCTCGTGACGAGTAACTGTGCCCGGGAGACGAATCTTGAATCGACCGCGCACGTCGCCGGCACCCTCGGCGGATATCAGAGTTTTCCTCCCAGTGCTTTCCTCGGGGGCCCTTACATTCAGGTCAAGAAGGACGCCACCTCGGTCGCGCTGGCAGCCTCGCCCACTGCTGCGGTCATTGATGAGGATGTGACTTTCACCGTCACTACCTCCGGAATCGGCGACGGCGAAACCGTGGCTATCAGCGGCGACGGCACCGGCGACGCCGCCGCAACGGTGAACGGCAACACTGCCACCTTCACCCGCTCCTTCGACTCCACGGGCACCAAGAACGTGGAGGTCGCCTACGCGGGCTCCGCGATCGCACACCCCGCCGGCCCGGCTTCAGTGGCCGTCGAAGTGGGCAAAATCCAGTCAACGATCTCCATCGCCGCAGCCGAACCCGCCATGGCAGGGTCCCCGGTGCCGCTGACCGCCAGCACCACCGGAATCCCGAATGGCGAACCCGTCGAGTTCCGAGTGGACGGCCGGGCGCTCGGCACCGCGAACGTCACCGACGGCACCGCGATCTACACCGACTGGAACCCCGATACCGCAGGCAATTACACCATCCGCGCGGCCTACGCGGGCACGGCCACCGTTGCCAGTTCGCTGTCGCCACAGGTCGGCGTCAATGTGATCGACCCCGTCCAGCAGACCTCCACCACCCTCGCCGTGGACCCGGCGCCGGTGCCCGGCCAGGCCTCCACCCTGACCGCCACCGTCACCGAGGGCAACGACGGCGACAGAGTCGAATTCACCGACGGCGGTCACACCCTAGGCACGGCCACCCTCGACGGCGGCGTAGCCAGCATCGAATGGACCCCGACCGCGGGCCAAGCCAACGAGCCCTACAGCCTCAGGGCCCGCTATGTCGGCTCGCCCGGCTACGCGGCCTCCACCTCGACGGCTGTGGCCGGCACCGTGGGCCTCGTCCAGACCTCGGTGTCCGACGTGGCCGCGCCAGCTACCGCCACAGTGGGGGAGCAGGTGCAGCTCAGCGCGACCGTCACCGGCGGAACCGCAGGCCAGATCATCGAATTTCGAGACGGCGAGACGGTCCTGGATACCGTCAGTCTCTCCAGCGGAGGTGTCGCCACCGCCTACTGGACACCCAACGCCACCGGCGACTACCAGGTGACCGCCCACTACCCGGGCAGCAGCACCACCACGTCGTCGTCGTCGCCCAACGCCACCACGGTCAGCGTCCGAGCCGCCCAGTCGACCGTCACCCTCACGGCACCCTCGACGGTGAGCGTCGGCCAGGCCACCACCCTGACCGCCGACACCACTGGGATCGCCGACGGTCAGAGCATCAGCTTCCAGGTGGGCGGCACGGAGATCGGCACCGGCCTGGTGAACAACGGCCGGGCCAGCTACGCCTGGGCCCCCACTGCAAGCGGCGAGCATCAGATCAAGGCTTTCTACGCTGGCACAGACACCGTGACCGGCTCGGAGTCCGAGCTGGTCACCGTCGAGGTAGCCGAGACCGCCACCAGTACCTCGGCCGTCACCGCTTCGACGAACCCGGTTACCGGTGAGCCCGTCACCCTCAGCGCCGCCGTCACCAGCGGAACCGAGGGCGTCGACGTGGTGTTCCGCGACGGCAACACCGAGCTGTGCACCGCCCAGCTCGCAGCCGACGGCACCGCGACCTGCCAGTGGACCCCGGGTCAGGTCGGCGCCGTCAACGTCATCGCGCACTACGCCGGCGACTCCACCACCTCGGCGTCACAATCCACGGGCGCCACCACCGTCACCGTCGCCCAGGGGATCGTGGCCGCGCCGAGCGACCTCGCGGTGAGTCCCGCGAACCCCACCGCCGCAGACACCGTCACGGTCTCCGGAACGGCACCCGCAGGTTCCGAGGTCTCCGTCTATACCTTTGATGGACAGCACGAGTGCTTTGCGACTGCAGACTCCAGCGGGGCGTTCAGTTGCGAGCTCGGCATCCTGCCGTCGGGCCAGCACCAGATCCAGGCCTTCGCCACGCTCAACGGCGTCATGTCACAGCAGTCCAGAATGTCGGTGACGGTCACCGCCGCTGCCACCAGCATCGAGCTGACCGGACCCGGCTCAGTCCAGCCCGGGCAGGCCGCCGGCCTGATCATCACCACCGCCGGGATCGCCGACGGTGAGCAGCTGGACATCACGGTCGACGGGACAAGCCATGGCACCGCCACCGTCACCGACGGCGCGGCAAACTACCAGTGGTCCTCAGCCAGCACCGGCACCTTCGAGATCGTCGCGACCTACGCCGGCTCTGACTGGGCCGAGCCGGCCCAGTCGCAACCGTTGACGATCTCGGTGGACGAGACCGCCACCCAGACCTCCAACGTCACCGCGTCTACAGGCGCGACCATCGACCAGCCGGTCACCCTGGCGGCCACAGTGTCGGGGGGTTCTGAAGGCGCCGACGTGCAGTTCCGTAACGGCTCTGACGTGCTGTGCACCGGTCAGCTCGACGCCGACGGCACCGTGGAGTGCGACTGGACCCCGGCCACCGCCGGGACCGTCACCGTGCGGGCACACTATCCGGGCGATGCGACGACCGGCGTCTCGCAGTCGCCCAACGCGACCAGCGTCACTGTTGCGCAATCCACCTCCACCATTGCCCTGACCGCGACCAGCCCGGTCGAGGTCAACGGCACCGTCACGTTTGAGCTGAATACCACCGGGATC
This sequence comes from Dietzia aurantiaca, assembly GCF_021033825.1. GTDB lineage: Bacteria > Actinomycetota > Actinomycetes > Mycobacteriales > Mycobacteriaceae > Dietzia > Dietzia aurantiaca. The sequence goes on along the minus strand of NZ_JAIFXZ010000015.1, from coordinate 40,580 downwards.
GCCGACGGCCAGACCGTCGACATCACGGTGGGCGGCGCCGTGGTGGCCTCGCCGACCGTCTCCGCAGGCCAGGCCACGGCCACATGGACGGCGCCCGGCACCCCGGGCACGCTGAGCGCCGTCGCGCAGTACGCGGGCAACGCTACCGTCGCCGGATCGACGTCCGAGCCGGTGAGCATTGAGGTGGGCAAGGTGCCCACTACGATCAGCACTGTCGACGCAGGACCGCAGGCGACCGCCGGCCAGCCGGCCACCCTGTCAGCTACCGTCACCGGCGGAAACGTGGGCGCCGACGTGGAATTCCGTAACGGCACCGAGGTCCTGTGCGCTGGCCAGGTCGCGGCCGACGGCACCGTGGAGTGCCCGTGGACGCCGACCGCGACCGGCACCGTCCAAGTGACCGCGCACTACGCGGGCGACAACACCACCGGCGCCTCCGACTCGGCCTCCGCCACCACCATCACGGTGGTCGAGGCCCCGGACACCGAGGCCCCCGCGGCGCCCACCGGGATTACGGTCTCGCCGCAGCCGGCCACCGCGAGGCAAACGGTCACGGTCACCGGCTCGGCCGAGGCCGACTCGACGGTGTCGGTGATGGTCGACGGCGTGGAGATGTGCGAGGCCATCGCGACGGACGGGACGTTCGAGTGCAGCTTCGTGGCGACCGAGGGCATGGACGGCCAGCAGGTAACGGTGACCGCCACCGATGCGGCCGACAACACCTCGGACGCGGGCAACGGTGGAACACTGCAGGTCGACCCGGTCGTGGTTGATCCGACCGAGCCGACCATCACTGTGACCCCGGCTCAGCCGGTCGCCGGGCAGGAGGTCGAGATCGAGGTCACCGGTGACGCGGGCGAGGAGGTCGTGATCATCTCCGGCGATCGCGAGATCTGCCGCGTCACGCTCGACGAGGACGGGAACGCCACCTGCGAGTGGACCCCCGCGGCGGAGGGGCAGACCGTCCTCAAGGTCACCGTGGGTGACCAGACGGTGGAGAAGACCGTCACCGTCCGGCCCGCGGGCGGAGGTGGTGGCGACGACAACGGCTCCGGCTCGCTCGACTCCGGCTCCCTCGGCAGCCTCGTCGGCGGGACCGGCGGAACGTCCGGATCGCTCGGGTCACTGAGCTCGCTCGGCGGCTGATACCGCGTATCGCCGAGGGCCCGCCTTCTCATCCAGAGGAGGCGGGCCCTCGTCGTCGTCGACTCCTACCCCCACCGCGCGAGAACAGGTTCTACCCTGGGGGCATGGTCACCACACCCACCGCCCGCGACCTCACCCTCGCCCAGATCCTCGAGCGGCAGAAGCAGGCGTTTCTCGCCGACCCGCAGCCCAGCGCCAAGGTCCGTCGTGACCGGATCCTTCGGCTCAAGCGGCTCATCCTGGACAACGCCGCCGAGCTCACCGAGGCGATGCGCGAGGACTACGGCTCCCGGCCCGAGACGCTGTCGACGCTCACCGACATCGCGTCCTCGATGCCGGACCTGGACCACCAGCGAAAGAACGTCAAGAAGTGGATGAAGCCCACCCAAATCTCCCGCGCCCTCGACAAGCTGGGCTTCCAGCAGGAGGTCCGGCACGACCCCAAGGGCGTGGTGGGGATCATCGGGCCCTGGAACTTCCCGCTCTACCTCACGATCGTCCCGGCCGGGTCCGCGCTGGCCTCCGGCAACCGCGTGATGATCCGGCCCTCCTCCGTCACTGCCCGCACCACCGAGGTGCTGTGCAGGCGGGCGCCCGACTACTTCTCCGTGGATGAGCTGGCCATCGCCGGACCCGAACACGGCCGCGGCGCCGACTTCTCCAAGCTGGCCTACGACCACCTGTTCTTCACCGGCTCACCGGGCGTGGGTAAGTCCGTCGCCAAGGACGCCGCCGAGAACCTCACCCCGGTGACGCTCGAGCTGGGCGGCAAGAACCCGGTGGTCGTGGACACCTCCGCCGATGTCAGGCGGGCAGCCCGCAACATCGCCTCCGCCCGCCTGGTCAACGGTGGCCAGGTCTGCATGTGCCCGGACTACGTGTTCGTGCACGACGATCATTACGACGCGTTCTGCGACACCGTGTTGGACCAGTGGCGCCGTACCCTGCCGGCGATCGTCGGCAATCCTGATTACACGGCCACGGTCAACACCTCGAACTACGAGCGGATCGTCGGCCTGGTGGACGACGCCGTGACCAAGGGTGCGACCAAGCGCGACGCGACGCCGACGGGGGAGCGGTTGCCGGACGCGCTCACCCGGAAGATCGCGCCCACCCTGCTCACCGGGGTGACGCCCGAGATGGACATCGACTCCGACGAGGTGTTTGGTCCCGTCCTCACCGTGTTCCGCTACTCGAGCATCGACGAGGCGATCCGGTACATCAACGACCGGCCCAGCCCGCTCGTCCTGTACTGGTACGGAGACAAGAACGAGCGGTTCGAGACTGTGGCCGACCGCACCCGCTCCGGCAACATCTACGGCAACGACTTCGGCATCGGCATGGTCTCCTCCGCCATCCCGTTCGGCGGCGTCGGGAACTCCGGCATGGGCTCCTACCACGGCCACTACGGCTTCCGGACCTTCACGCACGAGCGTGCCGTGGCTCTGCACTCGTTCGACTACTCCGCCGCCGACTTCATGGTGCCGCCGTTCGGGCCGGACAAGAAGAAGCAGGCGTCGATGTACTTCGGCGCGATGAAACTGCGGACGCGGCTGGGGTTCTAGCCCCGCGCCCGCGGAGGGGCCGAGTGTGGCGGGCGAAGCGCCGGGGTTACTCTCCCCGGAACTCGGCCTTGCGCTTCTCGGCGAAGGCGCGCGGGCCCTCCTTGGCGTCGGCGGAGGCGAACACGCGGCCGCCCACCTCGGCGTCGATCTTGAAGGCCTCCTCCTCGTGCATGCCCTCGGTGCGCCGGATGGTCTCGATCATTCCCTGCACAGCGAGCGGGCCGTTGGCGGCGATCGCCTCGGCGATCTCGAGCGCCTTGTCCAGCGCCGAGCCGTCGTCCACCACGTGGCCGATCAGCCCGAAGCGCTCGGACTCCTCGGCGGTGAGATGGCGGCCGGTCATGAGAACCTCCATCGCCACCGTGTACGGGATCTGGCGGACCAGCCGCACAGCCGAACCGCCCAGCGGGTACAGACCCCAGCGCGCCTCCGAGACACCGAACTTGGCCGAACGTCCAGCCACGCGGATGTCGGTTCCCTGCAGAATCTCGGTGCCGCCCGCGATGGCCGGGCCCTCGACCGCGGCGATGAGCGGCTTGCTCAACCGGCGCCCCTTGAGCAGCGCCGGGAGCTTCGTCAGATCCCAGCCACCACCGGCGAACTTATCTCCCGGGGCGTCCTTGTTCATGGCCTTGAGGTCGGCCCCGGCGCAGAAGTAGCCACCCGCGCCGGTGAGGATGCACGCGCGGATCTCCGGGTCGGAGTCCACCAGGTCCCAGGCGGCCTCCATGCCGCGCATCATCGGCCCCGACAGGGCGTTGCGCGCCTCGGGCCGGTTCATCGTGACGATCAGGACATGACCGCGCCGCTCGGTGAGCAGGTGCTGGTCCTCGGGCGTGACGGCGCTGGTCAACGGAGCCTCCTGGGAAAACTGGTCGAAGTGAGATTCAAGTAACACTCACCACGGGACGGTAACACGTTCTACTTTGGTGGCATGGCTTACACCATCGGAGATCTTGTCGAGCACAGCGTCGATCGCGTGCCGGACCGCGAGGTCCTGGTCCAGGGTGATCGGGTCCTGACATTCCGCGAACTGGAGGAGCGCGCCAACCGCCTCGCGCACCACCTCCGATCTGTCGGCGTGGGCCCCGAGGGGAAGGTCGCGGTCTACAGCCGCAATACCATCGAAGCCGTCGAGACGATGGTCGCGATCTTCAAGATCCGCGCGGTCATGGTCAACGTCAACTTCCGCTACGTCGCGCCCGAACTCGAGTATCTGCTGAACAACTCGGACAGCGTTGTCGTCGTCGTCGAACGTCGCTACACCGACGTCCTCGCCGAAGCCCTCCCGCAGACCCCGGGCGTCACCCACGTGGTGGTGGTCGAGGACGGCACCGACGGCCCCGACCCGCAGGTCCCCACCGGCGTCACCGTCTCCCACTACGAGGACGCGCTGGCCGCCCAGCCCGCCGAGCGCGACTTCGGCGAACGCTCGAACGACGACATCTACATGCTCTACACCGGCGGAACCACCGGCTTCCCCAAGGGCGTCGTGTGGCGGCAGGAGGACGTGTTCATGGTCCTCGGCGGCGGCATCAACTTCCTCACCGGCGAGAAGGTCGCCGACGAGTGGGAGCTCGCCAACAATGCCGTCGACGGCGGCGTCCTGGTCCGCGCCGCCCTCCCGCCGCTCATCCACGGCGGCGCCCAGTGGGCCATCCTCATGGCCTTGTTCGCCGGCCACACCAGCGTGCTCGTCCCCGAGTTCGACGCCGAGGCCGTGTGGCAGACCATCACCGACCGCAAGATCAACCTCATGTTCATCACCGGCGACGCCATGGCCCGCCCCATGATCGAGGCCTGGGACCCCGAGAAGTACGACGCCTCGAGCCTGCTCTACATCGGCTCCTCCGCGGCCCTGCTCTCGCCCTCCGTCAAGGACCAGTTCGTCGACGCATTCCCCAACCTCATGCTCTCCGACGCGATCGGCTCCTCCGAGACCGGATTCTCCGGCCTCTCCACCGCCGAGAAGGGCAAGAACCACACCGGTGGTCCCCGCGTGATGATCGACGGCGAGACCACCGTGCTCGACGACGACGGCAACGAGGTCCAGCCCGGATCCGGGGTCATCGGCAAGGTGGCGCGTACCGGGCACATCCCGCTGGGCTATTACAAGGACGAGGCCAAGACCGCCGAGACCTTCCGTACCTATAACGGCAAGCGCTACGCGATCCCCGGCGACGACGCCCGCGTCGAGGAAGACGGCACCGTCACCATGCTCGGCCGCGGCTCGGTGTCCATCAACACCGGCGGCGAGAAGGTGCACCCCGAAGAGGTCGAAGCAGCGCTCAAGACCCACCCGGACGTGTACGACGCGCTGGTGATCGGTGTCCCGCACGAGCGCATGGGCCAGCAGGTCGCCGCCGTCCTCCAGACCCGCGACGGCACCTGCCCGCCGATCGAGGAGCTCAACGAGTACGCCCGCAAGGAGATCGCCCGATACAAGTGCCCGCGCGCACTGTGGGTCGAACCCGCCGTCAAGCGGAACCCCGCGGGCAAGCCCGACTACCGCTGGGCCGCGGAGATCGCCGCGTCCCGCCCCGCCGCAGACAGCCAGGAGATAACCAAGTGAGCATCAAGACCGCCCTCGCCGAGGAGTTCGGGATCGCATACCCGATCTTCGCGTTCACCCCGTCCAAGTACGTGGCCGCCGCCGTGACGCGCGCCGGTGGCATGGGTGTGCTCGGCGCCGTCCGCTACAACGACCCGGCCGAGCTCGACGAGGTCCTCACCTGGATGGACGCCAACACCGACGGCAAGCCGTACGGCGTCGACGTGGTGATGCCCAACAAGGTGCCCACCGAGGGCAGCTCGATGGACCTGGGCGCCATGATCCCCGAGGAGCACAAGGCCTTCGTCAACCGCGTCCTCGACGACCTCGGCGTGCCGCCGCTCGGCGACGACGCCGGGAAGAACGCCGGCGTGCTGGGCTGGCTCCACTCGGTGGCGCAGTCGCACGTCGACGTGGCGCTGAAGCACCGGCCGGTGCTCATCGCCAACGCGCTCGGATCGCCGCCGGTCGAGGTGATCGAGCAGTCGCACGCCGCAGGACTCAAGGTCGCGGCGCTCGCCGGTAGCACCAAGCACGCGTTGGCGCACGTGGAGAACGGGGTCGATATCGTGATCGCCCAGGGTGGCGAGGCCGGCGGGCACACCGGTGAGGTGGCGACGATGGTGCTCGTGCCCGAGATCATCCGCGCGCTCGACGGCCGGGCGCCCGTGCTCGCCGCCGGCGGGCTCGGCGACGGCACGCAGGTCGCGGCCGTGGTCGGCATGGGCGCGCAGGGGGCCTGGATGGGCTCGCGCTGGCTCACCGCCGCCGAGTACGCCGAGGACGGTGGCTCGCGCGCCATGCAGAAGGCGCTGCTCGCCGCGACCAGCCGCGACACCGTCCGCAGCCGCATCTACTCCGGCAAGCCGGCCCGGCTGCTCAAGAGCAAGTGGACCGACGCCTGGGCCGCTGACGACGCGCCCGATGCGCTGCCGATGCCGCTGCAGAACCTGCTCGTGGCCGAGGCGCACCAGCGCATCTCCGAGGCCCAGGACCCCGAGGTCGTGGCCATGCCGGCCGGGCAGATCATCGGTTCGCTAGACGGCATCGTGCCGGTCGCCGACACGATGGCGCAGATTGTCGCCGAGTACGAGGCGGCCGTCGAGCGGCTGCGGGCCTCGCTGGGCTGAGCTGGCTGGCCATTTCGAGGCAGCCCCCTCAGTTGCAAGACGTCGCCCCCGAGCTGCAAGACAGGAGGTTCGATTTCGAAGCCGAATCTCGCGTGATTTGTCTTGCGACTGCGGAGCGATGTCTTGCAACCGGGCGCGGGTCGGCGTGCGGGGGTCGGCCTGCGGGGGTCGGCCTGCGGGGCGGCGCGAACTCAGCTGCCGAGGACGAACAGCAGCATCGCGGCCCAGTGGCAGGCGAACGCCACGACCGTGCACGTGTGGAACACCTCGTGGAAGCCGTACACGCCCGGCACCGGGTCGGGTCGCTTGAGCCCGTACACCACCGCGCCGCCCGTGTAGGCGAGGCCGCCGGCCAGCACCAGGCCCACAGCGACGGGATCCACGTTGATGAGGTCACCGGCGAACCACACCGCGGTCCAGCCCAGGACGATGTACAGCACCACGTACAGCCAACGCGGGGCCGAGAGCCAGAACAGCCGGAACGCGATCCCCAGCAGCGCGCCCGTCCACACGACGACCAACAGGATCGTGCTGGCCGGCGGCTCGAGTGCGGCCACCGTCATCGGCGTGTACGTACCGGCGATGAGCAGGAAGATATTCGAGTGGTCCAGCCGTCGCATCAGTGCCGCGGCCCGTGGGGACCAGTTGCCCCGATGATAGAGCGCCGAGATTCCGAACAGCAGCGACGAGGTCGCCAGGAACACCACACACGCCCACTTCAGCGCGGTGCCATCTGCCAGCGTGGTGAGTACAACGCCCAGTGCGATCGCCACCGGCAGCGTGCCGGCGTGGATCCAGCCCCGGAGTAATGGCTTGGGCGGGATGGCGGCGATACCGAAGTCGTCGTCCTCGGCCACCTCGTGACCCGCGCCGGGGGAGTCGGGGTCGTCGGGGAAGTCGGGATGATCGTCAGACCGGCGGCCGGTGTTCGCGGTAGAGGGCACGCTCCGAACCTACCCGCGTGGCCTGCGCTGCTCGTTCAGCGTGATGCGCACTCCGCGAGCAAGTTAGGCACCATCAGCGAGAATCCGATCGGCGTGTCGCACGCTGATGGTACTCAGAACCGGGCGGCGAGAAGACGGGGGCTGCCCCTGAGCCCCCTGAGCGGATCACGCCGACGGCGAGAACCCCTCTGCCCCCTGCCCGCGCACCCACACCCGGTCCCCGGCGGGCTCGGCGCCGAGTGCGGTGAGGTCGCGGGCCCGGAACTTGAAGCTCGCGGTCCGCGGCAGTGCCGAGGTGATCCGAAGCAGCGTCGGCCACTGCTTGGGACCGAGATCGTGCTGCCCGGCCAGGAAGTCACCGAGCCCCTCGGCGAACCAGCAGGCCACCGTGGCATCGGTGTCGCCGCGCAGCACCACCGCCGCGGCCACGGCATCACCGATGGCGCCGGGGCCGCGCACCTCGGCCGCCGGCACGGCGTAGACGCCCACTTCGGCCACATCGGGATGACGCCGCAGCACGCGCTCGATCGGTGCTGCGGCAAGATTTTCGCCGTCGACACGCATCCACCCGCCGGAGCGCCCGGCGAAGTAGACGTACCCGTCGTCGTCGACATACGCCAGGTCGCCGGAGTGGAAACGTCCCCCGCGCATCCTCTCCGCGTCGGCGGACGGGTCGCCCCAGTACCCGGCGAACAGGCCGGGCCCGTCGGCGATCATCTCGCCCACGGCCTCGTCGGGGTTGACCAGCGCGCCGTCGGCGTCGAACCGGGCGCGTGGGCATTCGGCGCCGGTCTCCACATCGACGATCCGCACGCCCGCGGGCAGCGGACCGAGCGCGGCGTCCGGGGTGTCGGGCGTGCGCGAGATGGACAGACCGCCCTCGCTGGAGCCGAACCCGTCGACCACACGCGCGCCGAAGCGGCGGGTGAACTCGTGCCGCACGTCGGCGGGGGCCTCGTTGCCGTAGACGACGCGCATGGGATTGTCGGCGTCGTCGGGCCGTTCGGCGGTGGCGAGGATGTAGGACAGAGGCGCGCCCACGTAGTTGGCGAACGTGCAACCGTAGCGGCGGACGTCGTCCAGCCAGCCCGACGCGGTGAAGCGGCGGCGCTGGGCGATCGAGCACTGCGCGAACAGTGCGATCGGCCAGGCCACCATCACGGCGTTGGAGTGGAAGAGCGGCATCGCGCTGTACACGCAGTCGGCCGGTCCCATCTCGAACCGCTCGGCGAGCATCCGCCCCGGCACCGATATTTTGGACTGGGTGATGCGCACGGCCTTGGGGTCGCCGCTGGTGCCGGAGGTGAACACGAGCGCCACCAGGTCGTCGGCGCCGGTGGGGACGGTGTCCGGGGCGGGCAGAGTGGCGTCGGCGTGTCGGGTCAGCAGCGACGACCACTCCGGCGAGTCCACCGAGATCACCGGGACGCCGGCGTCGAGGCCGTCGAGGAGGGCCTCGTTGTCCGCGTCGGTGAGGATGACGGCGCAGTTCGCCAGCGTCGCGTCGCGCAGGAGTGCCTCGCCGCGCCGCGTGGGGTTGAGGCCGGCCACGACGAGCTCCGAGCACGCCGCCGCGCCGAGCAGGTGAAGGTACTCCGGGGTGCCGGACATGAGGAGCCCGACGTGGGGATGCGGCGCGTCCGGCGCGGCGGGGGCGCCGGGTGACGAGTCCGACGACGACGACACGTCCGCCCGCGACCCCATCAGTTCCCGCAGTGCTGCGATCCGCACGGCGCTCTCCCGGGTCGCCTGCGACCAGGGCGTGAGCTGGCCGTCGGCCCAGATGCCGCGGTCGTCGATCTCGGACAGGGCGTGCACCGCGTCGGCGACCGAGCGGAACGGCTCGGCGGCGACATCGGCGATCGTCCGCACAGCGGCGCTCATGCCGAGTACTCCCACGGGTCTCCGTCGGTGGCCAGCACGTCGCCCAGGTCGAGCAGCTGCCGGGTGGCGCCACCGAGACGGAACTCGCCGGCCTTGGCGGCGAGGAAGTAGCGGTGCGCGGGCTCGGAGCGGTCCAGGCCCACGCCGCCATGGATGTGTACGGCGCTGTGGGCGAGGCGGTGGCCGGCGTCGCAGGCCCAGAAATGGGCGGAGGCGACAGCGTCCCGGGCGGCGGACCCCGGGTGGCCACTACAGGCGTCGAGCTCGTAGGCCGCGCGCAGGGTGGACAGGCGGACCGCGTCCACGTCGATCATCCCGTCGGCCAGCCGGGCCGCGACGGCCTGGAATGAGCCGATGGGCCGACCGAACTGGTGACGAGTGGTGGCATAGGCGGCTGTGCGCTCGAGCGCGGCCTCGATCACCCCCCACTGATAGGCGGCCAGGTGGACGCGGCGGGTGAGGGCGTCGAAGGCGGCTGCGCCCTCCGGCAGCGGAGCCGGTTCTCCAAGATCTCCGGTGACCACGCCGGCGCAGGAGAAGTCCACGGGCACTGTGCGCTCGACGCTCACCGAGTCGCGGTCGGCAACGTGCAGGCCGTCGCCGTTTGCCCGGAGGACCAGATCGGCGACCGGTGCCCAGTCCACCTCGGGCGAGCTGCCGTCGGCCACGGCGGCGATCTCGCGCCCCTCGGCCACGGCGGCCGCAAGATCGGTCAGGCCGGTCGCGGCGAGCAGGTGGGATGCCCGAATCGCCGGGCTCAGCGGCACGGGCGCGAGCACGCGGCCCAGCTCGCGGAGCACCAGCACGTCCGCCACCACGCCCAGCCCGGCACCGCCGAGGGGCTCGGGCGCCAGCGCGGCGGGCACACCCGCGCGCACCAGCTCGTCCCAGCACCGGGCATGGAAGCGGGCGGTCTCCCGGTCGGTCCCGCCGGACTCGGTACCGGGGCCGAAGCGGGCGTCGAGTTCGCGCAGGGACTCGTCGGTGACCAGCTGCTCGCCTATCTCGCGGACGAGTCCGGCCAGCTCTGCGGTGGTGTCGTCGACGGAGAAATCCATGTCAGCTGTCCTTCCGGGCGGTGCTGGCGGGGGCCGGCGCGACGCGCGGCGCCGGCGGCAGTCCGAGGCCGGCTGCGGCGATGATGTCGCGCTGCACCTCGTTGGTGCCGCCGCCGAACGTGAGGATGAGGGCCGAGCGGTGCAGGCGCTCGATGCGGCCGTGCAGCGCCGCGGTGGGGGAGTGGGACCGCTGGTGACCCGACGAGCCGAGCACCTCCATGAGCAGGCGGTATGCCTCGCACGCGGTCTCGGTTCCGTACACCTTGGTGGCCGAGGCGGCGATGCGGGTCGGCGCTGCGGTGTCCGCGGAGACGATCTCCCAGTTGCGCAGTGCCAAGTACTCGGCCATCGCGTGGACGCGCGCGAGGTGGGTGCGGACCCATTCGTGCTCGATCACCATGCCGTCGCCGAGCAGGCCGACCTCGGCGGATCGGGTGGCCTGCGCCCAGGCGAGCACCTGTCGCAGCGAGGCCTGCAGCGGCCCGGCGGAGGTGAGGGCGACGCGCTCGTGGTTGAGCTGGTTGGTCATCAGCGGCCAGCCGCCGTGCTCGGGGCCGACGAGGTTGCTCGCCGGGACCACCACGTCCTGGTAGTAGGTCGCGCTCGTGTCGGGGCCGGCCATGGTGTGCACCGGGGTCCACGAGAAGCCCTCGGCGGTGGTGGGCACGACGATCATCGAGATGCCCTTGTGGCGCCCCGCGTCCGGATCGGTGCGGGCGGCCAGCCAGATCCAGTCGGCGTACGCGACGAGCGACGTCCACATCTTCTGGCCGTTGATCCGGTAGACGTCCCGGCCCTCGTGCTCGCCGGTCCCGGCCTCGCGGACCGCGCGCGTACGAAGCGACGCGAGATCGGTGCCGGAGTCGGGCTCGGAGTAACCGATGCCGAAGTGTAGCTCGCCGCGGCTGATGCGCGGGAGGAAGTAGTTCTTCTGCTCGTCCGAGCCGAACGCCATGATCGTCGGCGCGACCGAGTTGATGGTGAGAAAGGGCACCGGCACGCCGGCGATCGCCGCCTCGTCGGTGAAGATGAGCTGGTCGATCATCGGGCGGGCGCGGCCGCCGAACTCCTCGGGCCAGCCCAGGGTCAGCCAGCCGTCGCGGCCCATCTCCGCGACGATCTCGCGGTAGGCGTTGCCGTGGCCGTACTCGCCGGTGGTCGAGGTGAACGCCTCACGTCGCTCGGGCGTCATCAGCGCCGAGAAATACTCTCGCAACTCGCCGCGCAGCCGCTGCTGATCGGGGGTGTAGGTGATGTCCATGGGTCCCTATGCCTGTCGTTGCGGTTGGAACGTGTTCCAGTTATCCGAATCACGCTAACACCGTGGGGCGCCGGATGGCGGGGCTCGGCGCGAGTGCGGCCCGACCGTGGCCGGTGACTTACACTCATGCTCGAGTAGGAACACGTTCTAGTGTCCCGGCTCACATAGAATCGACCCAGCCCCGGGGGCGCCGTGCCCGCTGGACCGACCAAGGAGAACAGGTATGCGGATTGAAGTGGATCCCGACCGCTGCGAGGGGCAGGCCGTGTGCGTGGGCCTCGCACCCAAGGTCTTCGAGTTGAACGACGACGACGAGATCGTTCGCGTCATCGTGGACGAGGTGCCCGAGGAGCTCCAGAAGCGGGCCCTCAAGGCTGTGGAGAAATGTCCCATGGCGGCACTCAAGGCCGTCGAGTGAGTGTGGAGGAGAAACGCGGAATGCTCGATCAGGATCTGTCCCTCGACGGCCGGGTGGCCGTGGTCACCGGCTCCGGCTCGGGCCTGGGGGCCTCGGAAGCCGTTGAGCTGGCCCGGTCGGGCGCGGCCGCTGTCGTGATCAACGACATCCGGGCCTCCGAGGCCACGGATGCGGTGATCGCGGATATCGAGGCAGCGGGAGCCAAGGCGGCTCTCGTCGTGGGCGACGTCTCCGAGCGGGAGACCGCCGACGCGATGATGGCCGAGGCCATCAAGCTGGGCGGCCTGCACGTCGTCGTCAACAATGCGGGTATCACCCGCGACAAGATGCTCTTCAACATGTCCGACGAGGATTTCGACGCGGTGGTGAAGGTCCACCTGCGTGGGCACTTCCTGCTCACCCGTAACGCCGCCGCCCACTGGCGCGCGGAGGACAAGAAGCGCACCGAGGGCAGTGCGCCGATCTACGGCCGCCTCATCAACACCTCGTCCGAGGCCGGGCTCTTCGGACCTCCCGGTCAGGCCAACTACGGCGCCGCCAAGGCCGGCATCACCGCGCTCACGCTCTCGGCGGCGCGCGTGCTCGGCCGTATCGGGTGCACGGCCAACGCCATCGCCCCCCGTGGGCGCACCGGGATGACCGAGGCGGTCTTCGAGGCGTGGGACGAGTCGCAGGGGCCGGACCCGCTGTCTCCGGACCGCGTCGCCGACCTCGTCTCCTATCTCGCGTCGCCGGCGGCGGCGGGGGTGTCGGGGCAGCTGTTCGTGGTATATGGCGGAATGGTGGCGCTCGTCGAGGCCCCGGTCGTGGAGAAGCGGTTCGACGCTTCAGGGGGCGTCTGGGATCGTCGCGCGTTCGCTGATGCTGTGTCGGGGCACTGGTCAGGGCGCGCGGAGGACAAGTCCTTCTCGGCCGCGGAGATCATGAAGCTCTGACCCCGACAGGTGGCCCCTGACGTGTTTGTACGAGTTCACGCCAGGGGCCGCTGTGATGGGTGGGGCGCATGTTAGATTCCGTCCACATAATGCAAGGGGTCCGCTCGGGGGGTGCCGAGGAAGCCCTTGCGGGATAGAACGTGTTCTAGCTAGTTTGTTACCGCGATCACACCAGGTGTTCACCGTCGCGTGACTCGATCGGGACCTGTGATCCGGGGGATGAAAGGTAGGAGGGGGGCGTCATGGCGAGTGTTCTCGACAAGCCACTCAGGGGGGTCGGCGACTTTTTCGCCATGACGCTCGACACCTTCGTCGCGTTCCCGTCGATCGTCCGCCAGGGGCGCGAGTTCATCGACCAGTCGTGGTTCATCGCCCGTGTGTCGATGATGGCCACGATCCTCGTGGCGATCCCGTTCACCGTCCTGGTGAGCTTCACGCTCAACATCCTGCTGCGGGAGATCGGCGCGGCCGACCTCTCGGGCGCCGGCGCCGCGCTCGGTGCGGTCACCCAGGTCGGACCCATGGTCACCGTGCTCATCGTCGCGGGGGCCGGGGCCACCGCGATCTGTGCCGACCTCGGTGCCCGCACCATCCGCGAGGAGATCGACGCGATGGAGGTGCTGGGCATCGATCCGGTCAAGCGTCTCGTCGTTCCCCGCGTGGCCGCCTCGACGTTCGTCGCGCTCCTGCTCAACGGCCTAGTGTGCACGATCGGCATCCTCGGCGGCTTCCTGTTCTCCGTCCTCCTCCAGGGCGTCAACCCCGGCGCGTTCGTCAACGGCATCACGCTCCTGACCGGGCTGGGCGAACTCGTCCTTGCCCAGGTCAAGGCCGGCGTCTTCGGCATGCTGGCCGGTCTCGTCGCCTGCTACAAGGGGCTCTACGTCCGCGGCGGGCCGAAAGAGGTCGGCAATGCGGTGAACGAGACCGTCGTCTTCGCCTTCATGGCGCTGTTCGTGGTCAACACCGTCATCACCGCCGTCGGCGTCAAGGTTCTGGGGGCGTGACATGGCGGTGATAGAGACCACGCGGTTCCCACGCCTGTCGCGTGCTCGCCATCGGGCGATCGGCGGATTCGACAACTTCGGCGATCACGCCCTGTTCTTCTGGCGCGCGCTGGCGGCCATGCCCCGCGCGCTGACCCAGTACCCCAAGGAGACGCTGCGGCTCATCGCCGAGATCGCCATGGGAACCGGTGCGCTCGCAATGATCGGCGGCACGGTCGTCATCGTCGCCTTCCTCACCCTGGCCACCGGCGGCGTCATCGCCGTGCAGGGCTTCTCCTCGCTGACGGATGTCGGTGTCGAGGCGCTCACCGGCTTCTTCGCCGCGTTCATCAACGTCCGTATCGCTGCGCCGGTGATCGCCGGCATCGGCCTGGCGGCCACCATCGGCGCCGGCGCCACCGCCCAGCTGGGCGCCATGCGTGTCTCCGAGGAGATCGACGCGCTCGAGGTCATGGCCATCGATTCGGTGACCTACCTGGTGTCCACGCGCATCGTGGCCGGGATGATCGCGGTGATCCCGCTGTACTCGCTCGCCGTCATCGCCTCGTTCCTGGCGAGCCGGTTTGCGACGGTCGAGATCTACGGTCAGTCCGGCGGCGTCTACGACCACTACTTCTCGACGTTCCTCATTCCGACGGACATCCTCTGGTCGTTCGTCCAGGCCATCGCCATGGCTATCACGATCATGCTCATCCACACGTACCACGGGTACAACGCGGCAGGCGGCCCCGCCGGCGTCGGCGCGGCGGTGGGCAACGCGGTGCGCACGTCGCTCATCGCCGTGGTGACGGTAACCCTTCTCGTCTCGCTCGCGATCTACGGCGGAGACGGCAACTTCAACCTGTCGGGATAGGAGAGACGATATGGCGAGGACGGTGAGCCAGAGCGACACGGTGCCCAAGCGCATCGCGGGCGCGGGCCTGGCGTTGTTCATCGTCGTGGTGGTCGCGCTGTCCCTGCTCCTGTTCGTGCGAGCGTTCGACAGCCGCGTCCCGATCACGGTGCGTAGTGATCGCGCGGGTCTGGTCATGGAGGCCGACGCCAAGGTGCGGTCCCGTGGTGTGGAGATCGGTAACGTCACCCGGATCACGCAGGAGTTCGACGGCGCGACCCTGGATCTCGAGGTGGATCCTTCCGCGCTCGAGGCGATCCCCGCGAACTCCCCGGTCTCCATCGGGTCGAACACCGTCTTCGGTGCCAAGTCCGTGGACTTTGGCGCGCCCGCCACACCGGACGCCACCACACTGGAACCCGGCGCGGTTGTCCAGGCCGGCAACGTCACCACCGAGATGAACACCCTGTTCCAGGATCTGTCGGATCTGCTCCTGGCGATCGAGCCGGAGAAGCTCAACGCCACACTCGGCGCGATCTCCGGAGCCGTCGACGGGCGAGGCGAACAGATCGGCCAGACCATCACGGACCTCAACGCCTACCTGGAGGAGATCAATCCGCAGATCGAGACGCTCCAGCGAGACCTCGCCAAGGGCTCGCGTGTGGCGAACCTCTACGCGGACGTCACCCCGGACGTCATGCGGATTCTCGACTCCGGCACCGATGTCGGCGCCAACATCGTCAACAACCAGGCCCGCTTCGAGCAGTTGCTCGCCTCCGCGATCGGCACCGGCGAGACCGGAAAGCGGCTGCTGAGCGAGAACGGCGACCAGCTGGTCAAGGCGCTGTCCGACCTGCGGGCCTCGACCAGCCTGCTCGGCGAGTACTCGCCGATGCTCACCTGCCTGATCGTCGGCCTCAACCAGGGCGTCGAGGGCGCCACTCCGGCGTTCGGCGGCCGGGATCAGCCCGGGCTGGTGTTCAAGGCCGGCTTCCAGCAGGGCGCGCGGGCCTACGAGTACCCCAAGGACCTGCCGAAGGTGAATGCGAGCACCGGCCCGAACTGCTACGGCCTGCCCTTCCCTGACCCGAGCGTCCACGCGCCGTTCGTCGTCACCGACACCGGCTCCAACCCCGTGGAGGGAATGCCCGACGTGTTCACCTCACGCCCCGGACCGCTCTTCGGCCCGCTCAAGCCCTCCGAGCCCGGACAGCCCGCACCGCCCACGCTGCTGCAGGTCATGCTCGGTATGGACGGGGGGAACCCGTGAGCGCCGGGCGCGCGGCAGCGCGCGCGGGCCGGGCCACCGCGGTCAAGCTCGGGATCTTCACCACCGTGATGGTCCTGGTGCTCGCCGGACTCGTCGTGGTGTTCAGCGAGTACCGCTCCGGCGACTACGAGCGCTATAACGCGGCCTTCACCGACGTCTCGGGCCTCGAGTCCGGCGACAAGGTCCGTATCGCCGGCGTCGAGGTCGGCCAGGTCGGGAAGGTCGAGCTGGCCGACGAGAACACCGCCCGCGTCCGCTTCACCGTCGCGGGTAACCAGATCGTCCACCAGAGCACCGAGGCCGTGGTGCGGTACGAGAACCTCACCGGTGACCGGTACCTCGAGCTCAAGCGCGGGGAGGGTGACCAGGCTCCGCTCGAGCCGGGCGGCACACTGCCACTCTCGCAGACCGCGCCCGCGCTCGATCTCGACGCGCTCCTCGGCGGGTTCCGGCCCCTGTTCAAGGCGCTCGATCCCGGGCAGGTCAACCAGCTGTCCGAGTCGATCGTCAAGGTGTTCCAGGGTGAATCCGGAACCATCCAGGACCTGCTCGCCTCGACGTCGTCACTCACCCAGACCCTCGCGGACAGGGACCAGCTCATCGGCGACGTCATCACCAACCTCAACTCCGTGCTCACCACGGTCGCCGACAACCAGGAGAACGTCGACTCGATCGTCACCGACCTCCAACAGTTGGTCTCGGGCCTGGCCGCCAACTCCGAGCCACTCGCCGAATCCGTGAGCCGACTCAATGACTCGAGTGCCAACATGACCACCCTGCTGTCGGACGTGCGCCCGTCTCTGAAGGAGGACATCGCGCAGATCGACCGCGTGGCGACTCTGATCAATGACGACGAGGAGTTCGTCGAGAACGTGATGAACCGCCTGCCGTCCGACTTCCAGAAGATGGGCCGGCTCGGCGTCTACGGCAGCTTCTTCCAGTTCTACCTCTGCGGCGTGATCGTCACGATCACGAACCCGGCCACCGGCAAGCCGGTGTACCTGCCGCAGTACGAGCAGACGACGGGACGGTGTGCGTTCCCCGATGAGTAAGAAGAATAACGACGGCGCGCCGCCCAAGGCGCCCCGCGGACAGCTCAGATTCCGTGACCGCGACCCCCGGATGATCGGGGTGTGGGGTGCGGTCGGCGTGGTCGCCCTCATGGCGGTCTCGTTGAACTACGACCGCATCCCGTACGTCAACGGCATGCACGGTGGCACCGTCTACGTGGCCGACGCCGCCGGGCTCAAGGCCGGCGACGAGGTACAGGTGGCCGGCATGCGCGTCGGATCGGTCCGGACGCTCCAACTCGACGGTGACCAGGTCAGGGTCAAGTTCGACATCGATACCGACGTCGACCTCGGCGCGGACACCTCGGCGCAGATCAAGACGGACTCGATACTCGGCCGGCGTGCACTGGGGATCTACTCCGACGGTCGCGGCGAGCTCGAGGACCGGACGATCCCGATCGACCGGACCTCCGTGCCGTATTCGCTGACCTCGGCCCTCGGTGATCTCAGCGACACCGTCGAGGCCATGGACACCGACTCGGTGCAGGACGCCCTCGATGTGTTGGCGGAGACCATGGAAGACTCCTCGCCGGAGGTCCGTGGCGCGATCGACGGCATCACGCGGCTGTCCCGTTCACTCAACGAGCGGGACGAGGCCGTCCGCGAGCTGCTGGACAAGGCGGCCGGGACCACCGACGTCCTCGGTCAGCGCAGCGATCAGATCAACCAGCTCATGGTCGACGGCAACATCTTGTTCACCCAGCTCGACATGCGTAAGCGCGCGTTGAGCGAGCTCATCGTGAACATCGACGCGCTCGCCCGTCAGCTGTCGGGACTGGTGCAGGACAACGAGGCGCAGATAGGTCCGGCGCTCGACAAGCTCGAGCAGGTGTCGGATCTGCTGATCCGTAACAAGGACGACATCGACCTCGGCCTGCGGCGGATCGTGCCGTTCTCCACGGCACTCAGTGAGGCGGTCGCCTCCGGGCCCTGGTTCAACGCCTACGTGTCCAACCTGTCGCTGGGCCAGTACCAGCAGACGATCCTGCGCGACCTCATGCCACTCATCGACGATCGCGTCCAGCCTGAGCCAGGGCTGGTCAGAGAACCCACGATGCCCGGCACTCCGGGCCTGACCCTGATGGACGAGTTCCCCGGCTGGGGCGAGAAGAGGTTGCCGCGATGAACCGATTCCTGCCGGGCACCGCCGCAAAGGTGGTCGCCCTGATCGCCGTGGTGGCCCTGATCGCGGGAGCCGTGTGGTTCTTCTCCGGTCGGACCAAGACGATCACCGCGTT
The DNA here is from genome assembly GCF_021033825.1 of Dietzia aurantiaca. Taxonomy (GTDB): domain Bacteria; phylum Actinomycetota; class Actinomycetes; order Mycobacteriales; family Mycobacteriaceae; genus Dietzia; species Dietzia aurantiaca. Next base: position 22,271 of record NZ_JAIFXZ010000015.1, on the reverse strand, counting down.
CTTCCCGTCCACCCAGGGCGTCTACGCGGACGACACCGTCCGTGTATTGGGCGTCGAGGTCGGTCGCATCACCGACATCGCGACGGAGGACGGGATGTCCAAGGTCACCATGAAGGTCGACCACGACGTGGCTGTCCCCGAGGACGCCAACGCCCTGCTCGTGGCCCAGTCTCTGGTCGCAGAGCGGTTCATCCAACTCACCCCGGCCTACACCGGCGGCGAGGAGATGCCGGACGGTGGCACCATCCCCGTCGAGCGCACGGCGGTCCCGGTCGAGTGGGACGGCGTCAAGGAACAGCTCATGAAGCTGTCCACCGCGCTGAGCCCCGCCGAGGGCGAGAAGACCGGCCCGCTTGGCGACTTCGTCGACTCCGCCGACGCGATGTTCGAGGGCAACGGCGCCGACATCCGCGACGCACTCAATGAGGTCTCGCACACCATGTCGATCCTGTCCGACGGCCGCGAGAACCTCTTCACCACGCTGAAGAACCTGCAGTTGTTCGTCACCGCGCTGTCCCAGAGCGAGGAGCAGATCGTCTCCTTCGGCGGCAAGCTCGCCAGCGTCTCGCAGGTGCTGGGGGACCAGACCGCGGATATCGACGCCGCCCTGCGCGACCTCGACCTCGCCGTGATGGACATCAACCGATTCCTCGAGAACAACGGGGATCGGCTCTCCGTGGGCGTCGACAAGCTCGGTCGCGCCACCGAGGTGATCCGCGACCGCCGGGCCGATCTCGAGGGCGTCCTGCACGTCGGCCCCACGGCCATGGCGAATTTCTACAACATCTACCGCCCGTACCAGGGCACCCTCAACGGTGCGCTGGCGATGAACCAGATGGCCAACCCGACCAACTTCATCTGCGGCGCGATCGCCGGCCTGGCCAACAACACCGCGGAGTCCGACGCGGAACTGTGCGCCCAGTACATGGGGCCGCTGTTCAACTCGTTGACCTCCAACTACCCGTACGGAGTGGTCGCCCCGCCGATCACCCCGACCGCCGAGCCGGACCAGATCTGGAATCTCCAGAAGCCGGGCACGCAGACGGCGCCGGGCGTCCAGCCGGTCTCGGACCGCCCCGACCCCCTGGTCAACGTGGTCAACAAGGGTGACAACCTCACCGACACACTGCTCGTGACGGGAGGTGCGTGATGAGCGGCATGATCGGGACAACAGGCAGAACCACGCGTTCGCGGGTCCTCGCGGCCGGTGCGCTCGGCGGCGCCGTCCTGCTGGTCGGGGCCGGCTGCGCGTGGGACGGGCTCAACTCGCTCCCGCTGCCCGGCGCCCAGGGCAACGGCGAGGGGGCCTACGAGGTCACCATCGAGATGCCCAACGTCACGACCATCACCCGCAACTCCCCGGTTCGGGTCAATGACGTCAACGTCGGCTCCATCGCGGCGATGCGTGTGGAGGACTACACGGCGATCGTCACGGTTTCACTCAACGAGGACGTGCGGCTGCCGGCCAACGCCTACGCCAAAATCGGGCAGACCAGCCTGTTGGGTTCACAGCACCTCGAGCTGTTCCCGCCGCCGGACGGCAATGCGGAGGGCACGCTGGCGGCCGGTGACGTCATCCCCATCGAGCGCGCCGGTGTCTACCCGACCACCGAGCAGACGCTCTCGGCACTGTCGGTGGTCCTCACCGACGGTGGCCTGGCGCAGTTCGAGACGATCTCGCAGGAGCTCAACACCGCCCTCGACGGCCGTCAGCTCGACGCCAAGGAGGTCATCACCCAGCTGGAGACCACCGTCGGCGGACTCGACGACCAGCGCGCCGACATCGTCGCGGCCATGGAGGGACTCGACCGGCTGGCCCGGCAGATCGACGAGCAGAACGACACCCTCGCCCGCGCGCTCGCGCAGATGCCGGAGGCGGTGGGGCTGATCAACGACCAGAAGCAGGAACTGACCACCGCGCTGGTCTCGCTCGGCGATTTCGGCAACAAGGCCAACCAGATCATCGACGCCGGCGGCGGGCAGAACCTCGCCGCGAACCTGCGTGACCTCACGCCGGTGCTCGAGGGGCTGGCCAACTCGGGTCGCGACCTCACCCGGGTGATGAGTTCGCTCATCACCTTCCCGTTCCCGCAGGCCGGTATCGACAACTTCCTGCGCGGCGACTACGCCAACCTCTACATCCACGCCGACCTCACCAATCCGCGCCTGGAGGAGACGTTCCTGCTGGGCACCGAGTTCGGCAATCGCATGGCCGGCCTCGAGGGTTACGTGGGTCTGGCGCCCGGCTCGGCGGTCAGTCCGGACCCGTTCTCCTTGGACGTGCCCCGGCCCGACCCGGACGCCGAGAACCCGCCAGCCGGTGAGCAGCCGGCCGACGGCCCGGCCGACGACACCGGCGGCCCCGCCACCCCGACCGAGGAGGCCCCCCGATGACCAGGCTCGTGAAGATCCAGCTGACGATCTTCTCTGTGGTCACCGTCGTGGCGTTGCTGGTCATGTCGGTGGTGTATCTCCAGCTGCCTCGTGCGCTCGGCTGGCAGCGCACGGATGTCGCCTTGGAGATGCCTGACACCGGCGGTCTGTACCAGAACTCCAACGTCTCCTATCTCGGCAAGACCATCGGCCGCGTGGACTCCGTGACGCTCAAGCCCGGCATGGTCGTTGCCGAGCTGCACTTCGACTCGGGTGCCGACGTGCCCGAGAACGTCCGTGCCGAGATCCGAAGTGTGTCCGCGGTGGGCGAGCAGTTCGTCGAGTTCGTGCCCGAAGGGAAGCCGGAGGGTCGCTTGGCCGACGGCACCGTGATCGGCGAGGACCGCGTCGACATGCCGCAGAGCATCGGCCCGGTCCTCGACCAGGCCACCGTGCTCATGGCGTCGATCGACGACGCCAAGATGCGGCGCGTCATCTCCGAGTCGTTCGACGCGTTCAACGGATCGGCCCGCGACCTGCAGCAGTTCCTGGACTCCGCGCAGCTGCTGCTAGAGGAGGCCCAGCGCAACTCGGGGGTCACGCGTCAGCTCATCGAGGATGCCGAGCCTGTGCTCGACTCGCAGTTGCGCTCGTCCGACTCGATCCGCGCGTGGACCCGGAACATCGCCGACATCACCGATCAGCTGCGCGAGAACGAACCCCAGGTGACGTCGTTGATCCAGCGCGGGCCGGACGCCCTGGGCCGGGCCACCAAGGTGCTCAACGAGCTGCAGCCCACCATGCCCGTGCTCGTGGCCAATCTGGTCAGCGTGGGCGAGGTCGGCGTGGTCTACAACCGTTCGATCGAGCAGCTGCTGGTGATCTACCCGGCGCTCGTGTCGTCGCTACTCACCGCGATCAACGGCGCCAAGGACACCGGCGAGATCAAGGTCGACTTCAACCTGCAGATCAACGAGACCCCGCCGTGCACGACGGGCTTTCTCCCCGCCGACCAGCGCCGGTCGCCGGCGGACCTGTCGGTGCCGCCGCTGATCAACGGGATCTATTGCAAGGTTCCGATGGACTCCCAGACCACCGCCCGCGGCGCCCGTAACCTGCCGTGCATGGAGATCCCGGGCCGTCGTGGCGCCTCCCCCGAGGAGTGCCGCGCCAACAACTATGTTCCCGAGGGCACCAATCCGCCCAACACCAGCGAGGTAGGCCCTCCGGGCAACAACCCCAACGCCTACGACGTCGTGCCGTCGTCCACCTCGGGCGAGCCGGAGATCCGCACCTCCGCCGCGGTGTACGACGCCGAGACGGGCGAGTACTTCGGTGCCGACGGCAAGACGTATCGTCAGCTGAACCTCGGTACCGAGAGCAGGCTCGCCGCGGACGCCGACCTGGCTGACATCCTGACGAACGGAGTGACCTAGTGCCACAGTCTGACCAGACCCCCACCGACGGTGGGCGGACCGGACTGATCGTGGTTTCGGTGATCGCGGCCCTGTGCCTCGTCGCGGCGGTCGTCGCGGCAGGGCTGTGGGTGAGTGAGCGGAACGAGGCGGCCACCGTCCGTGCCGACCGCGCCTCCTCCGCGGAGCTCGACGCGTCCTACCGTGATTTCGCGACCGACGTCATGACCAAGCTCATGACCATCCGGCAGGAGACGCTGTCGGAGGATGTGGACGAGATCGTCGGACTCATCGAGGGCGACTTCTCCGAGCAGTTCGCTCCGCGCCGCGACTCGTACGAGGACGTCGTCACCACCACCAACGTTGTGGCCGACGGCGCGGTGTCCGCGGCGGCGGTCGAGCACTCCTATCCCGATAGAGCCGAGGTGATCATGGCCATCGACCAGACCATCGGCAATCCCAAGTCCGAGGAGGACCAGGACCGCCAGTACCGCGTCCGTGTCACGGTGAACCGCCACGACGACGGCGTGATGAAGGTGTCGGGGGTGAACTTCATCCCATGAGTGAGGCAGAGGACAAAGCGACCGAGAACGAGGCCGGAGACATCACATCCGTGAGCAGCAACCGTGACCCCGGCGCGGCCGAGGGCAGCGCAGCCGAGAGCAGTGCATCCGAGCGTTCTGCTCCCGAGACGAACGTCCGCGCGGCCCGTCGCGCCCAGCGCGAGGCCGAGCGTGCAGCTCGAGCCCAGCGCAAGGCCGATGCCGCGCGCCAGCGTGCGATGGAGGCGGCACGAGCCGGCGGCCTCTTCGAGGGAATGGAGGCGTCTCCCGGCGCGGCAGGCGTCGCCGCCACGGCTGCGGGCGCAGCGACCACTCCGGCAGCCGCCACCCCGTCCGCATCCACCCCGGCGGCAGCCGCAACGCCCGGCGACTCCGCTGACCCGGCGGGCCACACGGCGAACGTGCGGGACACCCCGGCCCGCGAACCGATGGACCCGGCCCGCCAGCGGGCGCTGACCAGAATTCTGGCGGCGGTGTCGGTGGTCCTCGTCGTCGTCGCGGGGTTGGCCACCTGGCGGTACGTCGAGGCCCGCGAGGCCACGGCGGCCGAGGAACAGATCGCGAACGCGCCGACCGCGGCGACCGACGCGGCGCGTGAGATCGCCACCCAGATGTTCACCTACGACCACCGCACCGTCGACACGGACCTCGCCGCCGTGCGACCCGGCCTCACCGAGCCGGCGCTCGGCGAGTTCGTGGAGCAGTCCATGCCGACGGTCGCCTCGGCGGCCAAGCAGCAGGAGGCCACGGTCTATGCGACCGTCGCCGCCGCCGCACCGCAGGACGTGGTCGACCAGGACAACGTCACCGTGCTGGTCATGCTCAACCGCATGGTCTCCACGAAGGATGCCCCCGAGGCCGCCAGTTCGGCGTCGCGGCTGAGTCTGGAGATGAAGCGCGAGGGCGACACCTGGAAGCTGGCCAAGCTCAACGCCCTGTGACGCGGGCGCCCGGAGAGACCGGTCCTGTGACTCAGGCGTTCGAGGTGGCGTCGAGCGTCGTGAAGAAGCGGCGCGCCCACGCGTGGACGTCATTGCCCAGCACCTGACGCCGTAGCGACCGCATCCGGCGGCGGCGCTCCTCGCGCGGGTCGTCGATCGCGGACATGATGGCGTCCTTGACGCCGTCCAGATCGTGCGGATTGCACAGATACGCCTGGCGGAGCTCATTGGCGGCGCCGGCGAACTCGCTGAGGACGAGCGCGCCCTCGCCGTCGGTGCACGCAGCCACGTACTCCTTGGCCACGAGGTTCATGCCGTCGCGCACGGGCGTGACCAGCATGACGTCGGCGGCCGCGTAGAACGCGGTGAGCTCCGACTTGGGCACGGGCCGGTGGATGTAGGTGACGACCGGCTGCCCGATTTCGCCGTACATGCCGTTGATGCGGCCGACCGACTCTTCGATCCGGGACCGCATGATCTGGTACTGCTCGACGCGCTCACGGCTCGGGGTGGCCAGCTGCAGCAGCGTCACCTCGGACGGGTCGAGGCGCTCCTCCTCGATCAGCTCCTCGAGCGCGCGCAGCCGCACGTCGATGCCCTTGGTGTAGTCGAGCCGGTCCACGCCCAGCAGGAGCACCCGGGGGGAGCCCAGCTCGTGGCGGAGCCGGTCGGCGCGGACCAGTGTCTCGCGGGCGCGGGCACTGCGGTCAACCGCCGCCGAGTCGATGGAGATGGGGAACGCGCCGACCCGCACCATGCGGTCGTCGACCCGGATCTCGGCGGCCTTGGTCTTACTTGACGTCAGGCGCACCGACGGGTGTCCGCGCAGCTTGTTGGCGAGGATGCGGAAGTTGTCCGCCCCACCGGGCAGGTGGAAGCCCACCAGGTCGGCGCCGAGCATGCCCTCGACCAGTTCCGCCCGCCACGGCAGCTGCATGAACAGCTCGACGGGCGGGAACGGGATGTGGAGGAAGAACCCGATGGTCAGATCGGGCCGGAGCTCGCGCAGCAGGCGCGGGACGAGCAGGAGTTGGTAGTCCTGGACCCACACGGTGGCGCCGGGGGCCGCCGCGTCGGCGGTGGCCTCGGCGAAGCGGGTGTTGACGTCGCGGTAGGCGTTCCACCATTCGCGGTGGTACTCGGGCGGAACCACCACGTCGTGGAACAGCGGCCACAGGGTCGCGTTGGAGAAGCCCTCGTAGTACTGCGAGATGTCCTCGGCCGACAGCTGGACCGAGTGGAGCCGGATGCCGCCGGAGTCGAACGGCTCCGGCGCGGCGTCGGGTACGCCGGGCCACCCCACCCAGGCGCCGTGGTTGGCCCTGAGGATGGACTCCAGTGCGGTCACGAGACCGCCGGGGCTGGCCTTCCAGTGCTCGGTGCCGTCGGCGTCGCGGACGAGGTCCACGGGGAGCCTGTTGGCGACGACGACGAAGTCGGCTCCCGCATCACCTGGGGTCATGCCGGAATCGCGTGTCACTCGTCTGCTCCCTGTCCGGTCACCGTCGGGTACTGCGCTCGCTGAGCTGCTGCCGCTTACTCGGCGACAGCAGGCTCGGGCGTCTCGGGGCCGATGCCGAGCATGTCGAGGAGCATGCGGCACTCCTCGGCGTCTTTGGCATAGGAGGCCACGACGAGGCGGGCCTGGTCCGCGGTCTCGTCTGCGACCGGCTCCAGGTCGTCGATCTCGGTCTCTTTGCTGTCGGCGGCGGCTGCCATCGATGTCCTCCTGTGGTCGGGGTCGGACCGCCGACGCCCGGCGTGGGGCGCGGAAGTCCTCTTTGCGATCCTACGTCACTGGTCGGCGGCTGCCGACCGGCGGAGATTGCGGGCCATCCACTCGCCGAACACGATGCCGGCGGCCAGTGCCAGTGCGATCGCCAGCGCCGTGAACATGAGGCCGAGACCAACACCGGTCTGGTCGCTCGTCAGGGCCGACAGGCCGCGGTAGACGGACAGGCCGGGCAGGAACGGGGTGATGCCGGCGATGGTTACCACCAGCGGCGGGACCGTCGCGATACGGGCGAGGATGCCGCCGACCAGGCCCATCGCGCACGCGGCGAGGGCGGATCCCACCACGATGTCGAACCCGGCGCCCAGGACCGCCTGGTAGATCGACATCCCCAGGGCGCCGACGCTCGCGGCGAGAAGGGTCGCCCGCACGGTGGCGTAGCTGGCCACCGCGAATCCGGCCGCGCCGACTCCCGCCGCGAGTATCGCCACGTGGACTGCGGCGTCGCCCTGGATCGCGGGGTCGATCGGGGGAGGGGAGAAGCCGAGGCGGCCGAAGAGTGCGAGCGCGATGGTGATGCCACCCAGGACGCCGCCGGTGAGGATCAGCGTCTCGACCCCGCGACCGGCCGAGGTGACGGGGAAGCCTGTGATGGCGTCCTCGATCGAGCCGACGAGTGTCAGTCCGGCGAGGAGGACGATGATGCCGGCGGCGACGAGTTGGGACGGTCTGATCTCGATGAACGCGCCCGCGACGAGCACGAAGGCGGCCAGTGCCCAGGCGGTGGCGATGAAACCGCCCACAACCTGCTGGAAGAAGGTCGGCAGTCGCATCCCGTCGAGGAAGCGGTTGGCGTACATCAGGGCGAACGTCGACACCATTGACAACAGGCCTGCCAGCGGGGTGCCGCCGAGCTGGATGACGACCGCGCACCCCAGCATCGCCCAGCCCAACACGGCCACCCGGAACGAGTGCGGGTGCGGGGATTCGATGATCTTCTCGACCTCCGCCGTGGCCTGGTCCACGGTGAGCTGGCGGCGCACGATGAGGTCGATCAGCCGGGCGACGCGTGTCACCCGGGTCATATCGACCGTGCGGTAGTTGACCACCCGGATGACCGACAGCGGCGGACGACCGCGCCGACGGTTCACGCCGATCGTCAACGACGTGAACGTCACCTCGACCGTCGCGCCGGGAAGACCGAACGCCGCGGCCACGGACTCGGCCTGCGCGACCGTGTCGGCCGCGCCCTCACCGGAGGACAACAGGATCCCGCCGATCTCCAGGGCGAGGTTGAGTACGTCGGTGACGGCGCCGTCGTCGTCGAGATCCACCGGCGCCATGGGCGACAGCGGCGGCTCCACCGCAAGATCCATCGCGGACTTGCGGACACCCAGCCACGCCAGTGGGCGGGTGAACCGGGAAAGGGCGTCGCGGGTCTCCACGTAGTGACACGGTAGTCGGGAGCGGCGGCGGTGGTCAGGTTAGGATGATCCCCGATCGCCGAGTACGCGACGGGGTCGTACCCGCCGGGCTTCCCGCCCGGGGTTCCGGGTGTCCGTCGCGTGGTCGAAGGTCATGCTGGAGTGGCGCAATTGGTAGCGCACCCGACTTGTAATCGGGCGGTTGCGAGTTCAAGTCTCGTCTCCAGCTCTCGTGCCGGTGGCCGTACCGGCGGCAGGGGACAGGAGTTCCGATGAAGCGCGCAGTTCCGATGAAGCGCGCAATCGTGGCCGGCGCCGCGGTCATACTCGGGGGCATGGTCCCGCTCTCCGGATGCGCCTCGTTCGACCCGCCGAAGGGGCCCTCTCCCGTCGGCCTCTGGGGAGCGCCTGACGGCCCCCACCTGGACCTCGGCGAGGACGGCCGGCTGTCCGGCTCCGACGGCTGCAACCGCCTCATGGGCACCTGGGTGGCCGAGGGCCAGACGGTCGAGTTCGTGGGGGTGGCCACCACGATGATGGCGTGCCTCGATGTCGACGACTGGCTCAGGCGCCTGCACACCGGCACGGTGGACGGCGGCGAGATGACGATCTTCGATATCGACGGCCGGGAGATCGGGCTGCTCGCCCGGCAGTAGGTCAGTCCGAGGCGAGCCTGCCCATCGCGGCCCACGCGCCTTCGATGCGGCCCCGCGCCGCGCGCAGTGCCTCCTCGGCCCCGGCGAGGTCGCCGAGCGCGGCCGCCAGTGATTCGTCGGTCGACCATGAGGAGCCGGAATCGACCCGCAGTTCAGCTGGGTCCCAGGTTTCGCTCGTGGCGCGAATGAGCGCGAGATCGTCGGCGAGAACCGCTATTGCTCTGGCGATTTCGCCCATCTGCGGGTAGATGTCCTGAGGTCGGGAGGTCATAGTAGAGGTACCTCGGAGGTCGGCGGGTAGGATGCTCTCATCAATGCTCGAATCGGGTACTGCTGAAGTGTGACGAGCATCGACCATATCCAGGGAGCGGGGCCCGAGATGGACCAGTCGGCCACTGATATCGCCACAGCCTGGATGAGGGCCGTCGTCTCGGGTGACGCGGACACAGCGATCGCGTTGTCGTCGTCGTCCATTGTCTACACCACGGGGCAGGTACGTCACTATTCCGGTCACCAGGGGATCCGCGACATCGTCTCGGATTTCGACAGGCTGTCCGGGATCCTCGAGGTCGCCGTTGAGGGGGAGGTCCTGGAGTCCGGCGGCGTGGTGGCCCTGCGTCGGATCGAGCGGTACCTGCTGCCCGGTGGCGGGATCGAGATCCGCGGGTGCTCGTTCGTGGAGGTCGAGGACGGGCTGGTCACGCGGTGGTCGGACTACAAGAGCATGGAGTCCCTCGACGCGGTCGCCGGGTAGTGGACGAAGGAGCGAGGGATGAGTGACCGGGAGATGTCCGGGCGCGGGCCCGCCGAGGTGGCGCGCGCGCTCGTCGACGCCGCGTTCTCGGGGAACTACGAGGCGGCCGCCGCGTGCTGCACGCCCGACCTGGAGCTGCGGATCGAGGGGATCCAGACCGTGCACGGGCACGAGGGGCTGCGGCACGTCATCGAGTTCAACGGCGAGGTCTCGACCGACGTCAGTGTGACGATCCACCACGTCCTGGCCGCCGGGGACACCGCGGCGCTCAACCGGACCACCCATCTCACCATCGGGGGCCGGGTCCTCGCGCTCGAGGTGGGCGCGTTCTTCGAGTTCCGCGACGGGCTGGTGTGCCGGTGGGTCGACTACCAGGACATGAGGATCGTCACCGACGCGCTCGGGCACTGAGCGCTCGGGGCTCAGGCCTCGGGGACGAACCCGCCGTAGCCCAGCTCGCGCAGTGCCCGGCGGAGGGTCTCGGCGGCGGCGTCCGACTTCTCGGCCGGGGCGTCGGGGTCGGCCAGCGACAGGTCGAAACCGGACATGTCGTTCGCGGGGAAGACGTGGATGTGCGTGTGCGGGACCTCGAAACCGGCGATGAGGTAGCCCGCGCGGGACGCACCGAACCCGCTCAGCACGGCCTTACCCACGGCCTGTGCGACCTCGTTCAGACGCGTCAGCAACGCGGGCTCGAGGTCGGTCCAGCGGTCCACCTCGGCCCGCGGAACGACGAGGGTGTGCCCGGGCGCGACCGGCGCGATGGTCAGGAAGGCGACCACCTCCGGGTCCTGCCAGATGAACCGGCCCGGTAGCTCACCGGCGATGATCTTGCTGAATACCGTCGACATGAATGCCAGCCTACGGACCCTCGCCCGCGGTTTCGGCGTCGTCGTGGCAACAAGTGGTCTAATGGTTTTGTATGGCCCCGCTCACGGGCGGAGGTCGCATGTCACAGCGAAGAGAAGGAGCGTCGCAATGATCGAGGCTCAAGTTCCCACAGCGGCGGACGCCGCGAAGGCGGCTCCAGTGAACGAGGGCGGCGGCAAGAAGAAGTCCTACCACCACGGGGACCTGCGCAACGCCATCATCCTCGAGGCCACGACCCGGGCCCGAGAATCCGGTGAGAAGGCGATCGTACTGCGCGAGATCGCCCCCCGGATCGGTGTCTCGGCAACGGCCGCCTACCGGCATTTCGCCAACCGTCAGCAGTTGGTCGAAGAGGTCTCGGGGCGAGGCTTCGCCGCGATGCGTGACCGTATCGCCGCGATCGAGCCGACGACGGCGACGACCGATCCCGTGCTGGCCGCCTACATCGACCTGCGCAACGCCGCGATCGCGGTCGTCGGTTTCGCCGTCGACGAGCCCGCCTGGGCGCGGATGATGCTCGAGACCCTCGGGGTCTCGTCCGTCGTCGCCGAGTCGGGCATGTCGGTGCGCGAGGTCATGCAGGACATCGTCGACCGCGGTATCGACGAGGGGGCCTTCCTTCCCGGGCTGCGGCTCGACGGCCAGCGGGCCATGTGGGCGGCGATCGACGGGCTGAGTGCGCAGGCGATGTTCGGGGTCCACCCCATGGACACCGAGAGCGCTGATCAGGCGATCGCGCGCACCCTCGACCTGTGCCTGACGGACCTGCTCACCGAGCGGGCCATCCAGGCCCGGGCAGCAGTCGACCTGCCTGCCGGGATCATCACCGACGCGCGGATCTGAACCTGCCCGGTCCCGGATCGCGGGGCGAACCGGCCGGGCCCGGGCAGGGCGTCGAGGTCGCGGCGCTACTGTAGGCGCTGTGCGCATTCTCGTGATCGGATCCGGTGCCCGTGAGCACGCCCTTCTCGTCGCCCTCGCGGCCGACCCGGTGGTGACGGAGCTCCATGTCGCGCCGGGAAACCCCGGCATGGCGCAGGCGACCAGTCATGACGTCTCGGTGACGGACCCCGCGGCGGTCACCGCGCTGGCCCGCCGGGTCGGCGCCGAACTCGTCGTCGTCGGACCCGAGGTCCCCCTCGTCGCCGGCGTCGCGGACGCCCTGCGCGCCGCCTCCATCCCGGTCTTCGGACCGTCCGCCGACGCGGCGCGCATCGAGGGATCCAAGGCGTTCGCCAAGGACGTCATGGCCGCCGCCGGCGTGCGCACCGCGCGCGCCGAGGTCGTCGACTCGCCCGCGGACCTCGACGAGGCCCTCGACCGCTTCGGCCCCACCTGGGTGGTCAAGGACGACGGCCTGGCCGCCGGCAAGGGCGTCGTGGTGACCGGGGACCGCGCCGTCGCCCACGCCCACGCGCTGGCCTGCCTCGACGACGGCCACCCGGTCCTGCTCGAGTCCTTCCTCGACGGCCCCGAGGTCTCCCTGTTCTGCCTCGTCGACGGCGAGACGGTCGTCCCACTGCTGCCCGCCCAGGACCACAAGCGCGTCGGCGAGGGCGACCGCGGCCCCAACACCGGCGGGATGGGCGCCTACACCCCGCTGCCGTGGCTGCCGGACGGCATGGTCGAACGGATCGTCACCGAGGTGTGCGAGCCCGTCGCCCGCGAGATGGTGGCACGTGGATGCGGATTCTCCGGGCTGCTCTACGCCGGGCTCGCGATCACCTCCAACGGGCCCGAGGTCGTGGAGTTCAACTGCCGCTTCGGCGACCCCGAGACCCAGGCCGTCCTCGCGCTGCTCGAATCGCCTCTCGGGCAGACCCTGCACGCCGTGGCCACCGGCACGCTCGCCGAGCAGCCGCCGCTGGTGTGGCGCGACGGCGCCGCGGTGACCGTGGTGCTGGCCGCCGAGAACTACCCGGGCGTGCCGCGTCGCGGCGACCTCATCGAGGGCGCCGAGCAGCCGGGTGTGCTGCACGCCGGCACCGCCCGCGACGCCGACGGCCACCTGGTCTCCGCCGGCGGGCGCGTGCTGTCGGTGGTCGGTACCGGCGCCGACCTGGCCGCCGCCCGCGCCGAGGCGTACCGCATCCTCGACGGGATCGGGCTGGCCGGAGGCCACTTCCGCCGTGACATCGGTCAGGCCGCCGAAGAGGGGCGCATCAGCATCCCCGGCTGATCCCTGGTGACTCCTGGCTGCCTCCCGGCCCACGCCGACGCGCCCGCCGGGAGGCAGGTCACTGAATCCTTACTTCCGCGCGCCGCCGGGCGCCCACAGTGTGGTCACACTGGTCCACTATGTGGAGCCCGGCAGCGATCGCTGATCGGTCATCGACAGCGTGTGGCCACGGTGATCACGGGTGGACGGTTCGTGTTCAGGTCCGTGCCCCCGCGACGACACTTCGATGTTCTGCCCGCTCCCTACGGTTCGACTTCGCAAGAAGCACTTCACTTTTCCTGAAGGAGAACCGATGTATCTGAAAGCGAACCGTGCAGGCGCCGTGCGCCTCGCCGGGGCTCGAATCGCGGTGGCCGGGGTGTCGGCCGTCGCCGCGGTCGGGCTGACCGTCGCCCCCGCCGTGGCCCAGGACGGCGGGAGCCTGCCCCTCGGATCGGTGAGCGGGGCCGACGGATCGAGCGGATCGCTCACCGGCTCGCTCGGCGACCTGCTCCCCGGCGGGCCCGGCAACGACGGCCTTTACGGCGGAGGCGTCCAGGTGGTCGACGGCGAGGCCGAGGACCCGGAGGTCCTCACAGGTCAGGTGTTCGACGACGCCAACAAGAACTCGCGGATTGACGGTGGGGAAGCCGGCATTCCGGGGGTCAGCGTCTCCAACGGCCTCGACGTGGTCCAGACCGACGCCGAGGGCCGCTACGAACTGCCGGTCCGCGGCGACTTCACCGCGTTCGTCACCCAGCCCGCTGGCTGGCAGGTGCCGGTCGACGAGCAGAACTTCGCCCAGTTCAGCTACAACCACTACCCGGAGGGCTCGCCGGAGCTGAAGTTCGGCGGCCTCGAGCCGACCGGAGATCTTCCGAAGGCCGTGAACTTCCCGATGGCGGCCTCCGGGGCCACCGCGGCTGCCGAGCAGTCCTGCGCGATCGCCTCGGATACCCAGGCCTACGATATGGAGGAGATGGAGTACGCGCGTGCCGGTGCGATCGCCGACCTCATGGCCCGCGACGACTACGCGGGCTGTGGCCTGCTGCTCCTGGGCGACAACGTGGGCGACGACCTCGCGCTGAACCCTGCGCTGAAGGACTCCTACGCTGCGGCGGGCGGCCCGGTGCGCGCAATCCCGGGCAATCACGACATGGACTTCGATGCCGCGGGCCCGGAGAACTCCGTCGACACCTACCGGCGCGACTTCGGTGCCCCGTACTACTCCTACGACGTGGGCCAGACGCACTTCGTGGGCCTGTTCAACGTCATCTACAACGGCGCGTCGGCCGATGGCGGCAACGGCGGGTACGCCGAGGCGATCACCGATGAGCAGCTCGAATGGCTCCGCAATGATCTGGCCACCGTGGACGAGAACACACCGATCGTGGTGGCCGCGCACGCCCCCATCGTCAGCTACACGGGGGTCGTCACCGACAACGCCAGCGAGCTCTACGAGATCCTGGCCGACTACCCGAACGCCGTGACCGTCGGTGGTCACACCCACACGCTCGAGAATCACATCGCGGGCGATCAGCGCGCCGAGTGGGCGGACGCGGGGATCCCCGAGCTGACCCACGACCAGGTTGTGGCAGGCGCGGTGTCGGGTTCCTGGTACTCGGGTGAGCTCAACGACGACGGCGTGCCGTACTCCTACACCTCGGACGCCGCGGAGCCGGGTGTATTGACCTTCGAGTTCGACGGCACCGAGCGGTCCGAGTACTACACCGTCCGGGGCGAGCCGCAGGACAAGCAGTTCCTCACCGGGGTCAACAGCCCCACCTGGCGCGCGTGGGCCGAGGAGGCTCAGCAGTGGCAGGACGACGACAAGGTGGGCGAGGGGCCCGGCCCGATCGCGACGGACTCCGTGTCGCTGGAGGACGTCCGCTCGGGTGAGTCCTGGATCTCGACCAGCTTCTTCGCCGGATCCACCGATGCCGACGTGAGCTTCTCGCTGGACGGCGGCGAGGCGACCGAGGGCACGCACACGCAGCCGGCGACCGGTGAGGCGCTCAACAAGGGGTGGGAGTTCACCGATCCGGTCTCGGCCACGCACAACCTGTCGAGCAGCGGGGCGATGGCGCAGGCGAGCCCGCACGTGTGGCGGTTCGACCTGCCGTCCGATCTCGAGGCGGGCGAGCACACCGTCGAGATCACCGGGACCGACCGGTACGGCGTGATCTACACGGACACGCTCACGTTCACCGTCGAGGCGGCCGCCGCCGAATAGCCGGCGCTGAACAGCCCGGCTGAACGGCCGGAGGTCACGCGGGTGGCGCTCAGCGGGAGTAGAGCGCCATCCGCGGAACCTGCGCCACCATCCACGGGCTGAACGCGAAGGGCGTGGCGTCGACGGCGGCGCGCACATCCTCGGGGCGAGCCCAGTGGTGGGCGCACACCTCGTCGGGGTGCGGGTTCAGCTCGGCGCGGATGCGGGCGGTGAACACCGGGCAGATCTCGTTCTCGACCACACCGGAGTCGTCGACGGCGCGGTAGCGGAATTCGGGGATCGCGGGCTCGATCGAGTCGACCCGCGTGCCCAGCTCCTGCTCCGCCCGGCGCACGATCGCCTCGGTCGGATCCTCGCCGGGCCCGGGGTGGCCGCAGAACGAGTTGGTCCAGATCCCCGGCCAGGTCAACTTCCCCAGTGCTCGTCGGGTCAGCAGGACCCGCCCGTCGTCGTCGACCAGGTGGCACGAGAAGGCCAGGTGCAGGGGAGTGGCATCGGTGTGGATGCCCGCCTTGTCGGCGGAGCCGACGGGGGTGCCGTCCTCGTCGAGCAGAACGACGTACTCGGCGGGGGCGGGGGAGTCAGAGTGCGGGGCCATGCGGCCCACCATAGGCGCAGGGCGGGACACGCAGCCGACCGCGCGTCCCGCCCCGGGGTGCCGGGCTCAGTTCGTCATGCCCGGCCCGTCATGCCCGCTCCGTCATTCCACGCGCGATCACCAGACGCTGGATCTGGTTGGTGCCCTCGAAGATCTGGGTGATCTTGGCCTCGCGCATGTAGCGCTCCGCCGGGAACTCGCGGGTGTAGCCGACACCGCCGAGCACCTGGACGGCGTCGGTGGTGACCTTCATGGCCGCGTCGGTGGCGGTGAGCTTGGCGATCGACGCCTCGCGCGAGTACGGGCGGCCGGCGTCCTTGCGGCGCGCGGCATCCAGGTAGGTGGCGCGGGCGGAGCCGACGGCGGCGGCCATGTCGGCGAGCAGGAAGCCCAGGCCCTGGTGGCCGATGATGGTCTTGCCGAACGCCTCACGCTCGTTGGCGTAGGCCACGGCGTCGTCGAGGGCCCGCTGGGCGATGCCGGTCGCGACCGCGGCGATCCCGAGGCGGCCCGAGTCCAGCGCCGAGAACGCGATCCGCAGGCCGTCGCCCTCGGCGCCGATCAGTCGGCCGGCGTCGACCCGGGCTCCCTCGTAGGACGCGGTGGTGGTGGGCACGCCGTTGAGGCCCATCTTGTCCTCGGGCCTGCCGAAGTGCAGGTTCTCGGTGTCGCGCGGCACGAGCAGGCAGGAGATGCCGCGCGAGCCCTCGCCGGTGCGCAGGAAGGTGTTGTAGACGTCGGCGATCCCGCCGTGGGTGATCCACGACTTGGTGCCGGTGACCACGTACTCGGCGCCCGGGCCATCACCCTCGCGGACAGCCCGGCAGCGCAGCGCCGCCGCGTCGGACCCGGCCTGCGGCTCGGACAGCGAGTACGCGCCGATCTGCTCGCCGGCGAGCAACCCGGGCAGCCACTCCGCCTTCTGATCGTCGGAACCGGCGGTGGCCAGCGGGAAGCAGGACAGTCCGTGCACGCTGGTGGCCACGGCGACGGCGGCCCAGCGCGCGCCGAGCTCCTCGAGTACCTGCAGGTACACCTCGTACGGCTGGTCGCCGCCGCCGAACTCCTCGGGGTAGGGCAGACCGAGCAGCCCGACCTCGCCGAGCTGCGCGAACAGCCCGTCCGGGTAGGTGTGGTTCCGCTCGTGCTCTGCGGCGATCGGCTCGAGCAGCTTGTCCGCGACGTCGCGGGTCATCTCGAGCAGCTCGTAGGCCTCGTCGGTGGGGAGCAATCGGTCCACGGCCATGGGGTCCTCCGGGGCGTTCGGTAGTCGTGCGTGCAGAAACAGCGCCATGCGAAAACAGATAGATGTTCCATTAGAGTGCACCGCCAGACTGCACCGGCGCCGCCGTGGCGTGCCAGCCCGAAACCGGGGGTGCCCGTCGGTGGGTGGTGGTGGCGCGGCATCCGGGCACTCGACCAGAATCGGTGGGTATGACCCAGAACACCGCGTCCACGCCCCTGTCGCCGGAGCAACTGCTGGCGATCTACGACGTCCCCGGCGCCAGTGCCGCGGAGTTCCTCTGCGACCGGCATGATCCCGAGGCAGTGGCCTTCACGGTCATCGACGCCGATCTCACCGGCCGCGACATCACGTACGGCGAACTGCGCACCGAGAGTGAGAAGGTCGCCGCCGCGCTGGCCGACCTCGGGGTGTCCGAGGGCGACCGGGTGGCCACGCTGATGTCCAAGTCCGCGGACCTGGTGTTCACGCTCGTGGGAATCTGGCGCCTGGGCGCCGTCCACATGCCGCTGTTCACCGCGTTCGCGTGGCCCGCGATCGAGATGCGGATAAACGGCGGCGACGCCAAGGTGATCATCTCCGACGCCGACCAGCGCGGGAAGATCGAGAAGGCGGACGTCCCGGTGGTCGTGGCCGGGCTCGTGGACTGCCCCGATGCCCGCGAGGGCGATCTGGACCTGGCGACCATCATCGCCGCCCAGGAGCCCGGCCGCCCCGCCGCGGTCACCGGTCCGGACGCCGGCATGGTCATGCTCTTCACCTCCGGAACGACCGGCACCCCGAAGGGCGTCGTGGTGCCGGTCCGCGCGCTGGCCGCGTTCCACCAGTACATCGAGACCGGCCTGGACGTGCGTGCCGACGACGTGTTCTGGAACGGCGCCGACCCGGGCTGGGCGTACGGCCTGTACTACGGCATCCTCGGCCCGATGGCGGTCGGCCGGCGCAGCCTCCTGCTGCACGCGCGCTACTCGCCGGAGTTGGCGTTCGCGGTGCTGCAGTTCTTCCACGTCACCAACTTCGCCGCCGCGCCCACCGTCTACCGGACGATGCGCGCCAAGGCCGACATCGCGCCCGCGGACGTGAAGCTGCGCCGCGCCTCGGCCGCGGGCGAGCCGCTCACCCCCGAGGTGATCGACTGGTCGATCGAGCAGTTCGGCGTGGAGGTCCGCGACCAGTACGGCCAGACCGAGCACGGCATGTTCATCATCAACCCGTGGCACGACTCGCTGCGCGAGGACGTCCGCCCCGGCTCGATGGGTGTGCCGTTGCCGGGGTGGACCTGCGCAGTCCTCGCCGCCGACGCCGACGTGCCGGCCCCGGCGGGCGAGCTCGGCCGGGTGGCGATCGACGTGCCCGCGAGCCCGCTCATGTGGTTCACGGGTTACCACGAGGCGCCCGAGAAGACCGCCGAGCGGTTCAGCAAGGACGGGCGCTGGTACTACACCGGTGACGCTGCCAAGCTCGACGACGACGGGCACTTCTACTTCTCCAGCCGCGACGACGACGTGATCATCATGTCCGGTTACCGCATCGGCCCCTTCGATGTGGAGTCGGTCCTGGCCAAGCATCCGGACGTCCTCGAGTCGGCGATCATCGGCGTGCCCGACGACCTCGCAGGCGAGGTCCTGGAGGCGTACGTGGTGCTACGGGACGGAGTGGAGGGCGACGACGACAAGGCCGCAGAGCTCCAGAAGTGGGTCAAGACCGAGTTCGCGGCGCATGCGTTCCCCCGCAGGATCCACTTCGCGCGCGAGCTGCCCAAGACCCCCTCGGGCAAGATCCAGCGCTTCCTGCTCCGCAAGGAGCGTTCGGGCCAGAACTGAGCAGCGCGCTACCCGCCGGGCAGCATTTTTCGCAGTGACGGCGACGGAACGTCGGTGGTGGCCAGCATCCCCCGGCGGTCGGCCGGTATGTGTGGTCCGGATGTGGACCCGGCCCGCCGACCGCTACCGTAGAGCCGCCCTGCACCGACTAGGACGGTGAGGCGCGACGAGGGAGATGACATGGCCGAGCACGACGACGGGAACGACGATCGCAAGATCGTGTTGGCCGCGCACCTACAGGGACTGGAGCCGGACCCCGACCGGGGTGCCGAGGTCGACCAGCGGTCGCCGGGCGAGCTCGACGAGGCGGTGCCCCGCAGCGAGTTCATCCGCTCGGTCGTCGGGGTGGTCGCGGGCGTGGCGGCAGCTCTGTTGGTCTACTTCGTCATGCCGGGCGACCTCGAGCACAACGCGCGGCTCACCGCCGCCATAGCCGTCCTGCTGGGGATCTGGTGGATGTCCGAGTGCATCCCCATTCCGGCGACCGCGCTGGTGCCCCTCATTGCGTTCCCCGTGCTAGGGGACGGCATCTCGGTGGACGACGTTGGTGCCCAGTACGGCAACAACATCATCTTCCTGTTCATGGGCGGGTTCCTCATCGCCATCGCGATGCAGCGGTGGAACCTGCACAGACGGATCGCGTTGCTCACCGTGCGCGCGATGGGGACCCGGTCCACGAGGGTGGTGGCCGGGTTCATGATTGCCACCGGCTTCCTCAGCATGTGGGTCTCCAACACGGCGACCGCGGTGATGATGTTGCCGATCGGTGTCTCCGTGCTCATGCTGGCCTCCGAACTCGGGCGGGAGGCCACGGCGGATGACGGCTCCGGGGCGTCCATGGACGAGGCCGCCAAGACCGTCATCCGGTCCAACTTCGGCACCTCGCTCATGCTGGGCATCGCCTACGCGGCATCGGTCGGGTCTCTCGCGACCATCATCGGCACCCCGCCCAACACCCTGCTGGCCGGGTATCTTGAGGCTGAGTTCGGCATCGTCCTGGGCTTCGGCCGGTGGATGCTGGTCGGACTGCCGCTCGCGGTGGTGATGCTGGTGTTCACCTGGTTCCTGCTCACGAAGGTGCTGTTCAAGCCCGAGCTGGAGG
Source organism: Dietzia aurantiaca (assembly GCF_021033825.1). Taxonomy (GTDB): domain Bacteria; phylum Actinomycetota; class Actinomycetes; order Mycobacteriales; family Mycobacteriaceae; genus Dietzia; species Dietzia aurantiaca. Next base: position 2,386 of record NZ_JAIFXZ010000015.1, on the reverse strand, counting down.
AGATTCCGGGCGGCCACGAACTGTTCGACGACGAGCTCCGCAAGCTCGGCACGACCTCGTCCGGGGAGAAGCGAGTCCTCGTGGTGTTCGTCGCGGCGGCCGTCGCCTGGGTGGCGGTCCCGCTGGTGTGGGATACCCCGCCCGTCACGGACGCGGGGATCGCGCTGATCGCCGGCCTGCTGCTGTTCCTGCTGCCCGCCGGAACGGCGCGTGGGGTTCGGCTGCTCACCTGGAACGCGGCCCTGGAGTTGCCGTGGGGCGTGCTGTTGTTGTTCGGCGGCGGTCTCGCGCTGTCCGCGCAGTTCTCCGCCTCCGGCCTCACCGTGTGGATCGGCGAGCAGGCCGCGGCGTTGGGGACGCTGCCGATCGTCCTCCTTGTCCTCGTCGCGGCCGGCGGGGTCCTGATTCTCACCGAGCTCACCAGTAACACCGCTACTGCCGCGACGTTCCTTCCGGTGGCCGGTGGCGTCGCCATCGGTCTGGGTGTGGACCCGATGCTGCTGGCCGTGCCTGTCGCCCTCGCCGCGAGCTGTGCGTTCATGCTTCCCGTGGCCACCCCACCCAACGCGATCGCCTACGGATCGGGGTACGTGACGATCGGGCAGATGATCCGGGGCGGGATCTGGCTCAACCTGTTCGGGCTGGTGGCCATCACCCTGGTCACCATGACACTGCTGGTGTGGGTGTTCGGGTTGACTGTGTAGCCACCCCCTCGAACGCGGACGCTAACGTCTGTGTCATGTCCGTCTTCCGCGAGCCCTCCCGCCGCTCGGCCGTCGAGCCGTTCCACGTCATGAGCGTCCTGGCCGCTGCGGCCCGCCGGCAGGAGACCCACGGCGATGTGATCTCCCTCTGTGCCGGGCAGCCCTCGACACCGGCACCCGGCCCGGTGCTGGCGGCCGCGCATCACGCCCTCGACACGGAGATTCTCGGATACACGGAGGCGCTCGGGATCCGTCCCCTCCGCGAGGCGATCGCGACGTATCACCGGCGACGGGACGGCGTGGACGTGACGGTCGACGACGTCGTCGTCACCACCGGGTCTTCCGGCGGCTTCACCGTGCTCTTCCTCGCCGCGTTCGACCCCGGCGACACCGTGGTGATGGCGCGTCCCGGCTATCCCGCCTACCGCAATACCCTCCAGGCGTTGGGGTGCCACGTGCGCGAGATCGCGTGCGGTCCCGAGACCCGCTACCAACCGACGGTCGCGCAGCTCGAGGCCGTCGCGGCCGAGCTCGGCCACGCACCGGCGGGACTGATCGTGGCCAGCCCCGCCAACCCCACCGGCACGATCATCGACTCGGACGAGCTCGCCGACCTCTCCCGCTGGTGCTCGGCGAACGGGACCCTGCTCGTCAGCGACGAGATCTATCACGGGATCACCTACGGCCGGGAGTGCGCGAGCGCGTGGCAGACCAGCTGCGACGCTGTGGTGATGGGGTCGGTGTCCAAGTACTTCTCGATGACCGGGTGGCGGGTCGGCTGGATGCTGCTGCCCGAGTACCTGCGCGATCCCGTTGACCGGCTGATCGGCAACCTCACCATCTGCCCGCCCGCCGACGCGCAGTTCGCGGCCGTCGCGGCGTTCACCGAGGCCTCGGCCGCCGAACTCGACGGGCATGTCGAGCGCTACGCCCGCAACCGTGAACTCGTGCTGCGGCGGCTGGGGGAGCTGGGAGTCGAGGAGGTGGCCCCACCGGACGGTGCGTTCTACGCCTACTTCGACGTGTCGCGCTGGACGGACGACTCGGTCGCCTGGTGCGCCGACGTCCTCGACCGGACCGGGGTCGCGCTCACACCCGGCGTCGACTTCGACACCGTCGATGGCCGGCACACCGTCCGGTTGAGCTTCGCGGGCAGTACCGGCGAGATCGCCGAGGCCATGATCCGGCTCGAGGCTGTGTTGGTGGACTAGCGCTGAGGGCTTAGCGCTGCTGGGTGAGTGCTCGTGGCCGAGTAGTCGTGGGCCAGCGCCGGAGGCGTAACTCACCCCACAGGTTGCCGCGGCGGGCTACCTTCACCCCATGGGTTCCGCAGAGATCATCACCATCGGCGTCTACATCCTTCGTCCGTGGCTACTGCTGCAGGCACCGCTGCCGGTCGAGGAGGTCTACCTCAACGCCTCGCAGATCTTCAACGGGTCCACCGGTGGGTCCATGGTCTCCTGATCGATCTGCTGGCCCCGCCGGACCTCGGTCTGCCTGGTTGCCGCCAGCCCTCCGTCGGTTAGAAGGGTGGTGGGTCGGTGAGGTTGTCGATGATGGTTTTGAGTTGGTTTTCCAGGGCGCTGTTGCCGGGTGGGTGGTAGCGGTGGTGGTTTCGGTTCCACCAGCGGCTGTGGCGGTGTGCTGGTAGGTCGATGATGGTCCGGGGTGAACCGCCCCAG
>NZ_JAIFXZ010000014.1 GCF_021033825.1 Dietzia aurantiaca | reverse complement strand
ATGTCGATTGCCGAGCTCTCCGTGACCGTGGGGCGCACCAAGAACGCTCTTCGCCCGGTCCTCCGCCATCTCGTCGAACATGAGGGGGATGCCACCGCCGCCACCCTCCGCTACGGTCCCGCCGGCGCCGAGCGAGGGGACCTTCTTGAGGAGTTGGACCAAGGCCTGATTCCGGCACCGGGACACCCCGTCGCCGATCGTGTCCTTGGTCTTCTGCCACAGCCCGCCAGGGCTGGTGACGGTGATCCGGTCAGGGTAGACGTCCACCGCCACGGCCTGTCCCAGAAACATGGGGTGGTACTCCCGATGAAGGACGGCGTTGCCAATGGCTTCGCGAAGAACTCTCTCGGGAACCTCGAGCTCGTCCCTGCGCCCGGTGTCCTCGATGACCGAGTAGGTGCGCAGGTTCTTCCGCACCGCCTGTACTGCCTCGTGGACGGCCTCGGACAGCGGCCCGGAGCATTCGACACGGTCGGAGAACCGCAGTTGTGTGGAAGCAGACGACTTCTCCACGGTCGGGTGAACACTAACGTCCACGAAGAGCTGCGGGAAGTACTGCTGCGGATATTGTCCGACGGTGAGCAACCCGGCCAGCCGGACGTTGCCGCTGCTGTCGGTGACATTGAGCCTGTTCAGCTTCCCGATGGTCGAATCGACGCCCTGCAGTGCCTTGGAACCCTCGCGGGCCGAAAGCAGCGTGCTTACCAGCGTGTCGTCGAGGTCTCTCACGCTGCACTCGGCCACCACGGCGCGGTCCGCCTCCGACGGAGTGCATGCGGTTTGCAACTCGAAGATCTCGGTTCGGCTCAGCCGAATGTCGTGATCGTCTTTCCGCTTGAAGCTTCCGGTTTCGACGCCCTTGCTCCTGATGTAACACGGCTTGGCATCGATGGAATTCTCCGCGATCTCGATCGCGAGTGCCTGGCCGCCATCCAAGGCGAACCGGCGGACTGTGTACTCCGGGGGCAGGGCAAGAAGCGCACCTCCGGAATTGCCATCCCCCATCCCGTCGATGAACTGATTGCACACGCGGTCGATCTCGAAGTCTTCGACTGCGGTGAATCCGCGGTCCTCACTGACGCCGAGAACGATGAGCCCGCCTGCCGTGTTGGCAAAGGCGCTGACCGACTTCCATACGGACGCACCGAGTGCATTTCCGGTCTCTTTGACCTCGGTGAACGCGTCGTCCGTGCCCTGGGCGCGCAGGCGTGCGATCACTGCGTCGAAGTCGGACTGATCCACAGTGTTTCCCTTCACTGTTACTCACTGCAGAACAGTGTAGAACACTGTAGAACAGTGAGGAACAGTGAACTGCAGTGAGCAACAGTGAAAGCCTCAGTGACTCCGCCTGCGGCCGCCGCATCACCCCCGGAAGGATGACCATGACTTACGGCTGGTCCGAGGCCCAAGCCGAGCAGGGCATCCTCGACGCCCTCGCCGAGCGCGAATGGGAGCACCGCTCCGGCCCGTCCCTGGCGCCCGGGTCGGGGGAGCGCGACTCGTGGCACGACATCGTCCTGCGGGGCACCCTCCTGCAGTCGCTGATCAACCTCAACCCGGACGTGCCAGAGGAGTACCTACAGCAGGCCATGGTCGAGGTGACCACCCCCAAGTCGCAGGATGCCGTCACCGAGAACCATCGGCTCCACCACATCCTGCTCGACGGCTACAAGGGCCTGACCTACATCGACGACGACGGCCGCGAGGTCGCCCCGGTCATTCGCTTCCTGTCCGCCGACGCCTCCCGCAACCGGTACCACGCCGTGGACCAGGTGACCGTCCGCAGCCGCGAACACGAACGACGATTCGACGTGGTGGCCTACGTCAACGGACTGCCGCTCGCGATTTTCGAACTCAAGAAGCCGAGCGCCAAGAACGCCACCGCCGAGCTCGCGTACAACCAGCTGCGCACCTATCTCCACGAATTCCCCATGGCGTTCCGCTTCGCCGTCGTCGTCGTCGCCACCGACGACCTCTCCGCCCGCTACGGCACGCCGTTCACCCCGTGGAACCACTTCGCGCCCTGGAACGTCGACGACGACGGCCGCCGCATCACCCCATTCACCAGCCTCGACGGCTCCGCTGAACCCATCACCGAACTCGACCTCCTCATCGACGGCGTGTTCAACGTCGAACGATTCGGCCAGCTCCACCGCGACTTCACCGCCTTCGACGCCACCGAGTCCGGGCTGGTCAAACGCATCGCCAAACCCCACCAGTACTTCGCCGTCACCAAAGCCGTCGGTGCCACCGTCCGCGCGGTGGACTCCGACGGCCGGGCCGGCGTCGTGTGGCACACCCAGGGCTCCGGCAAGTCCATGGAGATGGAGCTCTACACCGCCAAGATCATGCGGCACCCGCGACTGGCCAACCCCACGGTCATCGTCATCACCGACCGCACCGAGCTGGACTCCCAACTGTTCGACGGCTTCCAGATCTCCGACCTGCTCCCGGAGCAGCCGGTGCAGGTCCGCACCCGCGACGATCTGCGGACGCAGCTGGCGGACCGCCGCTCGGGCGGCATCTACTTCACCACCCTGCAGAAGTTCGGCCTGAGCCAAGCTGAGCGCGATTCCGGAGCAACACACCCGCTGCTCTCGGACCGGCGCAACATTGTCGTCATCGCCGACGAGGCCCACCGCAGTCACTACGACAACCTGGACGGGTACGCCGCGCACCTCAAGAGCGCGTTGCCGCACGCGACCCTCATCGCCTTCACCGGGACCCCCATCACCGAAGGGGAGCGCGACACCCGCCGCGTCTTCGGCGCCGACATCGACGTCTACGACCTGCACCGGGCGGTGGAGGACGGCGCCACGGTTCCCGTGGTCTACGAACCGCGGCTGATCAGCCTGGCCCGCCTCCCCGGCGTGGACGACGAGTCGCTCGACGACGCCGCGGAGGAGGCGCTGAGCGGCCTCGACGCCGCGGACGCCGAACGACTCCAGCGCGCGGTGGCCAAGCTCGACACCGTCTACGGCGCCCCCGAGCGGATCCGCACCCTGGCCGCCGACCTGGTGACCCACTGGGAAACCCGCCGCGACGCCATGCGGCCCTTCCTCGGTGTCCCGGGCAAGGCGATGATCGTCTGCGCCACCCGATCCATCGCCGCGAACCTGTACCAGGAGATCGTTGCCCTCCGCCCTGACTGGCACTCCGATGCCGACGACACGGGCAAGGTCAAGGTGGTCTACACCGCCGCTCCGGGCGACGAGGAGCACGTCACCAGGCATCTCCGGCGTCCGAGTGCGATCGCCGCGGTGAAGCAGCGGGTGAAGAACCCCGACGACGAGCTCGAGCTGATCATCGTCAAGGACATGATGCTCACCGGCTTCGACGCCCCGGCGCTGCACACGCTGTACGTGGACCGGCCGCTCAAGGGCGCGCTGCTCATGCAGACGCTGGCCCGCGTCAACCGAACCTTCCGCGGGAAGCAGGACGGGCTGCTCGTGGGCTACGCGCCGCTCACCGACAACCTCTCCAAGGCATTGGAGGAGTTCACCCGCGAGGCCCCGGAGGGCGGTGACCGGCTCGTCGGCCGCACCTCCGAGGAGGCCGCGCAGATCGTGCTCGACCTGCTCGCAGGCGTGCGCGAGCTCATCGGCGACGCGTGGAAGGCGCAGTGGCACGGCAACGCCAAGACCGGCTGGCGTGATGCGCTCCTCACCGTGGTCACCCGCCTGCGGTCGCCGGGCACACCGGGAAACCGCGACGACGACGACCCGGACGCGCGCCCTCTCGCCGACCGCTTCCGCGACCTGTCATCCAAACTCGCGCGGGCGTGGGCCCTGGCGGCCGGCAACGACTCACTCGAAACGGTCCGGCCCGAGGTGCGGTTCGTCGAAGAGGTCCGCGTCTGGATGCTCAAGCTCGACGCGCAACAGAAGATCGGCGCCGGAGAACTGGTCCCGGACGAGATCAAGCGCATCCTGGGCGAGCTGATCGTCGACTCCGCCGCGAGCACCGGCGTCGTGGACATCTACCGCGAGGCCGGCCTGCCCCTCCCGAGGCTCGACACGCTCACGCCGCAGTGGGTCGAGGAGGCGCAGAAGCCGTCCAAGGCGCACCTGGCGATCGAGGCGCTCAAAGCGACGTTGCTGGAGGAGGCCGCGACGGTCACGCACGGCAACGAGGTACGGCGCAGGCTGTTCTCCGAGCGCGTCAACGAGTTGATGGTGCGCTACACCAACCAGCAGCTCACCGCCGCCGAGGTGATCGCCGAGCTCGTGGAGCTCGCCAAGGAGGTCAGCGCGGAGGCCGACCGTGGACAGAGCTTCGAGCCGCCGCTGGAGAGTTTTGAACTCGCGTTCTACGACGTAGTCGCCTTGAACGAGTCCGCGGTCGACGTCCTCGGCGACGACGTGCTGGCCGAGATCGCCCGCTCGATCGTCGCCACCATGCGTCGCGACATCCGCACCGACTGGACGGTCCGTGAGGACGTCAAAGCCAAGCTCCGCGCATCGGTCAAGCGGAGCCTGCGCAAACACGGCTACCCGCCGGACCAGCAGCCCGAGGCCATCCAGCGGGTCATGCAGCAGATGGAGGCGCTCGCGCCCCGGTACGCCGAGGGCGACATTCTCTGAACGCACCCGGTGCCGCGTCGGGGCCCGTGGACGTAGTCTCTGCGCATGAGATACGCCACCTCCAAGACTGTCCGGTACTGGGCCATGCCCGCCGCGCTCGGCACGATGGGCGTGCTGCACTTCGTGGCGCCCAAGCCGTTCGACGGGCTGATCCCGCCCGAGCTCCCCGGCAGCCGCCGGGCCTGGACGTACGGCTCCGGCGTGGTCGAGCTGGCAGTGGCCGGGCTGCTGGCCAACCGCGGCACGCGCGCGCTCGGTGGTGCTGCCGCGACGGCCCTGTTCGTGGGCGTGTTTCCGGGCAACCTGCAGATGGCGCGGGCGTGGCGGGGTAAGCCGGCCTGGCCGTACCAGGTGATCGCGTGGGGGCGGCTGCCGCTGCAGATACCGATGATCATGGCCGCCGACAAGATCCGCCGCGACGCGTGAGCGACCCCGGCGCGGGCGGGCGCCGGGGCCCCGGCGTGGGTCTGGTCCTGGCGGCGGCGGGCTCGGCGATCCTGGTCGTCGGGCTGGCCGTGGTGATCCTCCTGATGGTGCGCGGCCCGGCCGGGGACGGGGCCGAAACGGTCGCCACATCGACGTCGGGGACCGCCACGACGAGCGTCGTGGACGGGCCGCCGGGATTCATCGAGGAGTGCAGCGACTCCGGCGAGGCGGTCCTGCCCCGGTCGGGTCGGGGAACCGAGGCCACCAGCTGCGCGTTCGCCGTGGCTGTGCGCGACGCCTATTTCCGCACCGCCCGCCCGGGGGATCCCGCGATGGTCGAGGCGGTCAGCCCGACGACCGGCCAGAGCTACGAGATGGGCTGTATCGACAACCACAACAGCGGGGGCATCATCTGCCGCGGGGGCGACAACGCGGTGGTCTACCTGTACTGAGCGTCAGGCCAGCCGAGCGAGGGCGTCGCGCTTGATCTCATCCGGTGCGAACGACGCCTCGACCGACGACCGTGCACACTCGGCGAGATGTGCCGACGCGATCCCCATCCGCTCCTCGGCGAGCACGTACTCGTCCACCACGTCCACGCCGAACAGCAGCGGGTCGTCGGCGCCGATCGAGCACCGCACGCCCGCCTCCAGCAGGGTCGGCAGCGGATGCTGCTCCAGCGAGGGGTACACGCCCAGGATGACGTTCGAGGTCGGGCATACGTCCAGGCAGGTCCCGGTCTCGGCGAGCAGGTCGAGCACGCGCGGGTCCTCGACGGCCCGCACCCCGTGCTGGATGCGGTCCACGCCCAGCTCGACCGCCGCCCGTACCTCCTCGGGGCCGGCCAGTTCGCCGACGTGTGGCACCACCCCGAGCCCGGCGTCGCGCGCGATCGCGAACGCCTCCGCCGCCGCGGTCACCGAGCTGTCGCGCTCGTCGTTCACCAATCCCACGGCCACCACGCCACGGTCGGCGAAGCGTGCGGCCAGGCGGGCGCCGGCGAGTGCGTGATCCGGCCCGGCGCCGCGGTCGATGCTGAGGATCGCCCCGGTCCAGACCCCGTGCCGACGCCCCGCCTCGGCGGCCGCGGGCAGGATGAACTCCAGCGCCTCCTCAGCCGTGGCGAACGCCGCCGCCTTCTCGGGGATCGACGCGTACTCGAGCGCCACCACGCCCTGCGCGGCGGCGTCGGCCACCACCTCGTCGAGTAGCCGCCCGACCCGCTCGGGCGTGTGCAACAGCCCGATCAGCACACCGTAGGCGTCGAGGAACCGCGTGAAGTCGCTGAATTCGACCAGCGGTGGCACCGCGATCCCGTCCTCGGCACACCACTGTCGCAGCGTCGTCTCGCGCATGGCGGCCTCGAGGTGGACGTGCAGGTGCGCCTTCGGTAGCGCGACGTAATGGTTCCGGAAGGGATCGGTCATCCGTCGTCCCGGAGCCCCCGCGCGTCGTCGGCGACGTCCTGGTGGGTGAGGGGATCGGAACCGTCCCAGCAGGAGATGTTCTTGGCCTGCGGCAGGTCGTCGCGGTGGAAGACAGGGTTGTGGCCGGCCGCCTTCTGCTTGAGGTAGTGGTGCAGCAGCGCCACCGAGAGGCCGCCGAGCGGGATGATCGCCACGAGGTTGATGGTGGCCATGAAGCCCATGAACAGGTCTGCCAGGCCCCACACGAGGTCGACCGAGCCGAACGCGCCGCCGATCACCGCGAGCAGCACGAGTGCGCGGAAGGCGGTGATGCTGCGGGGGCTGTCGCGCAGGAAGTTGATGTTGGCCTCGCCGTAGTACGAGTTGCCGAGGATCGAGGAGAAGGCGAGGAAGAAGATCACGACCGTGAGGAACGGGACGCCCCAGTCGCCTACCTGCGAGGCCAGGGCGTTCTGGGTGAGGGAGATGCCCTCCCTGTCGCCGCCGAACTCGGGGTCGGAGAGCAGGATGATGAACGCGGTGGCCGAGCACACCACGAGGGTGTCGAAGTAGACGCCGAGGGACTGGACGAGGCCCTGCTTGACGGGGTGGGAGACCGAGGCGGTGGCCGCGGCGTTGGGGACCGAGCCCATGCCGGCCTCGTTGGAGAAGAGGCCGCGCCGCATGCCCTGCATGATCGCCGCGCCGATGGTCGCACCGGCGACCTCCTTGAAGCCGAGCGCCTGGCCGACGATGAGGGTGACCATCTCCGGTACTTCGGTGATGTTGATGGCGACGACGACGAGGGCCACCACGACGTAGGCGGACGCCATGACGGGGACCAGGATCTCGGTGACCGCGGACAGGCGGCGTACTCCGCCGAAGATGACGAGGCCGGTGACCACGGCGAGCGCGATGCCGATGATCAGGCTCGAGGTGCCGCCGTCGAGGCTGAACTGGTTGCGGATGGACTCGGAGATCGAGTTGGCCTGCACGGCGTTGAACACGAAGCCGTAGGTGACCGTGATGATCACCGCGAAGGCCACGGCCAGCGGTTTCCAGCCCAGCCCGTCACGGATGTAGTAGGCCGGACCGCCGACGTAGGAGTCCTTGCCCCTGACCTTGTACAGCTGGCCCAGCGTCGACTCGATGAACGCCGTGGCGCCGCCGATGATCGCGATGAGCCACATCCAGAACACGGCGCCGGGGCCGCCCACGGTGATGGCGATGGCCACGCCCGCCACGTTGCCGGTGCCGACGCGGGACGCCGCGGAAATGGTGAACGCGCGGAACGCCGAGATGCCCTTCTTGCCGGTGTCGATCTCCGAGGGCTTCTCGGTGATCGTGCGCAGCATCTCCGGGAACATCCGGATCTGCACGATCAGCGTGGTGGCGGAGAAGTACAGGCCGGCGAACACCAGGAGGGCGATCACGCCGTACCAGTAGATGTCGTTGACATTCGCGACGAGGTCGGTGAGGTGGGTCACGAATCGACACTAACGGATGGTTCGCCGCGATATCCCGGGTCCGCACCCGCTTGTGGGGAGGAGGGCGCGTCGGCACGTAATCTGGGCGGGTGGCTGAAGTCGAATCGAGCGTCGGTGCTGACAGCGACCTGGCGCCCACCGCGCCGGAGGTCGCCCTGCTCTTCGAGGGTGGCGGCATGCGTGCCGTGCACACCGCCGGCGTGGTGGAGGCGCTCATCGAGGCGGAGATCCACGCCGGGCTCGTGGCGGGAATCTCGGCGGGCTCCACGCACCTGGCCAACTACCTGTCGAGGGACGCGGTGCGTGCGCGCAAGAGCTTCGTGGAGCTCGCCGGGGACCCCAACTTCGGCAACTGGCGCAGCTTCGCCCGGGGCAAGGGGCTGTTCAACGCCGAGTACATCTACGAGCAGACCGGTCTGCCGGACCAGGTCCTGCCGTTCGACTTCGACACCTTCGCGGCCAGCGGCACCGCCGCGCGGATCGGGACGTTCCGGTGCTCCGACGGCGAGACGCTGTTCTGGACCGAGGACGACGCCGCCACGATGCCGGAGTTGATGAAGATGGTGCGATCGTCCTCGACCATGCCGGTGTGGATGCCGCCGGTCCTCATCGACGGCGAGTACTACGTGGACGGCGCACTGGGGCACGACGGCGGCGTTCCGCTGTCCGCCGCTCGCGACGCCGGGTATGAGAAGTTCCTGGTGGTGCTCACCCAGCCGGAGGGCTTCCGCAAGGTGCCGCCCCGTCGTCTGACGCCGTTCTATCGGTCGTACTTCCGCCGGTTCCCCGCCGTCGGCGAGGCGCTGTTGCATCGGTGGGCGCTCTACAACGAGACGCTGGACGAGATCGACGCGCTCGAGGAGGCGGGGCAGGCCGTGGTCTTCCGCCCGGAGCAGGTGAAGATCCGCAGCTACGAGCGCAAGGTCGACCGCCTCGCCGAGGCGTACTCCCTGGGCAGGGAGCAGGCCCGGCGAGAGGTCGATCTGTGGCGGGAGTTCTGCGGGCTCTAGGACCCGAAGAGCGCCGCGCCCCCGGCGAGGGTGCTCAGGATATATGCCGGCAGGTGGAGGAATCCGTCGATCGCGGCGGAGCCGAACGGCCCCGGGGTGATCTCTGCGGACCCGCTCGCGAGACTTCCCCAGAAGTCAGAGAACATCACGTGTCCTTCCACGTTATGCCCACCCGGTGTGGGCTGCGTCACACATCCTCCTCCCGTGGGGGCGCCGTGTCCACCGGGCGAACGAACGGATCGACCGGCACTTAGGCTTGCCTCAATAGACAGACTGGTCTGTTCTAAATTATGGTCGCGGGCATGACCGACACCGCCGCCCCGTCTCGCCCCGCTCGTCCTGCGCGCGCTCCCAAGCCCAAGGGTCAGTGGAAGATCGACGGCAAGCTCACCCTGAACCACAACGAGGAGTTCAAGGCCGAGGACGACGCGCTCAATGTCAAGCAGCGCATCCTCGACGTCTACTCGCGTGAGGGGTTCGCCTCGATCCCCTCGGACGATCTGTCCGGCCGGTTCCGCTGGATGGGCCTCTACACCCAGCGCAAGCAGGGCATCTCGGGGGCACGGACCTCGAAGCTCGAAGCCGATGAGCTGCAGGACGAGTACTTCATGATGCGTGTCCGCATCGATGGTGGCGCGCTGACGACCGATCAGCTGCGCGTCGTCGCCGGCGTCTCGACCGAGTTCGCCCGCAACACCGCGGACATCTCCGACCGGCAGAACGTCCAGTATCACTGGATCCGGATCGAGGACATCCCGGAGATCTGGCGGCGCTTCGACGAGGTCGGCCTGACCACCATGGAGGCGTGCGGCGACTGCCCGCGTGTCGTGCTGGGCAGCCCGGTCGCCGGTATCGCGGCCGACGAGATCATCGACCCGACCCCGGCGATCGAGGAGATCAAGGCCAGGTACATCGGCAGCCCCGAGTTCTCCAACCTGCCGCGCAAGTACAAGTCGGCGTTCACCGGCCACCCGAGCCTGGACGTGGTCCACGAGATCAACGACATCGCCTTCGTCGGCGTGGTCCACCCCGAGCTGGGCGCCGGTTACGACCTGTGGGTCGGCGGCGGCCTGTCGACCAACCCGCAGCTCGCGCAGCGTCTCGGCACCTTCGTCCGGCCCGAGGAGGCCGTCGAGGTGTGGCACGGCGTCACCAGCGTGTTCCGTGATTACGGCTACCGCGCCCAGCGCACCCGCAACCGCCTGAAGTTCCTCATCAAGGACTGGGGCGTGGAGAAGTTCCGCCAGGTCCTCGAGGACGAGTACCTCGGACGCGCGCTCAACGATGGACCGGCCCCCGCCAAGGCAACGGCCCCCGGCGACCACATCGGCGTGTTCGAGCAGAAGGACGGCCGCTACTTCGTGGGCGCCACCACGACCGTCGGCCGCGCCGGCGGCGACGTGCTCACCAAGGTGGCCGACCTCGCCGAGGCCGCCGGGTCGCAGCGCATCCGCTTCACGCCGCACCAGGGCGTCATCGTCCTGGACGTCGAGGAGGACAAGGTCGAGGAGCTCATCGAGGGACTCGCCGCGGTCAACCTGCACGCCCGCCCCAGCTCGTTCCGCCGCTGGACCATGGCCTGCACCGGCATCGAGTACTGCAAGCTCGCCTTCGTCGACACCAAGGACTCGGCCACCGAGCTCGTCGCCGAGCTGGAGAAGCGCTTCGCGGGTGACGCCCCGTTGGAGACGCCGTTGTCGATCCACCTCAACGGCTGCCCCAACAGCTGCGCCCGCATCCAGACCGCCGACATCGGGCTCAAGGGCCAGCTGCTCGACGGCGACACACCGGGCTTCCAGGTCCACCTCGGCGGCGGCCTGGCCGCGAGCCACCGCGAGGAGGGTGGCCTCGGCCGCACCGTCCGCGGCCTGCGGGTGAAGACGTCGGACCTGGCCGACTACGTCGAGCGTGTCATCCGTAAGTACGTCGAGTCCGGTGAGTCCGGCGAGACCTTCGCCGAGTGGGCACACCGGGTGGATGAGGAGGTCCTCGTATGACCGCAGTGGGCCTGGAGCTGCTGCCCCGCAGCACCGTGCTGACCCCCGGCCCCGGCCGGAAGCGCAGCGCCGACGAGCTCAAGGCGATCGCCGAGGAGGCCTCGCGCCGCTTCGACGACCGCGGGCTCTACGGCAACCACACCGAGATCGACCCGGCCGAGGTCCTGGCCTGGGCCGGCGAGACCTTCGGAGACGCCCTGGCCGTGGCCTGCTCCATGGCCAACACGGTCGTGCCGGAGATGACCGCGCCCCACGCCCCCGGCGTGGACGTGCTGTTCCTCGACACCGGCTACCACTTCTCGGAGACCGTCGGCGTCCGCGACGCACTGGCGGCCACGCCGGGTCTCAACGTGGTGGACGTCCGTAGCCCGGCGAGCATCGCCGAGCACAAGGCCGTCCTGGGCGACAGGCCGTTCGAGACCGATCCCGAGCTTTGCTGCCGCCTGCGCAAGGTCGAGCCGCTCGACGCCGCGCTGTCCGGCTACGAGGCCTGGATCACGGGCGTCCGCCGCGTCGACACCGATCACCGTGCCGGCGCGGGCATCGTCGAGTGGGACGCCAAGCACGGCATGGTCAAGATCAACCCGCTGGTCGCGTGGACGCTCGAGCGCGTCCACAACTACGCGGACGAGCACGGCTGCCTGCTCAACCCGCTGCTCGACGACGGCTACCCGTCGATCGGCTGCGAACCGTGCACCCACCGCGTCGAGGCCGGCGCGGACCCGCGTTCGGGCCGCTGGGCGGGCTCGTCCAAGACCGAGTGCGGAATCCACCTGTGACTGCCGCCCTCGCTGTACCCACGGCCGCGCCCGCCCCGGCCCTGGACGGCCTCCCGCTCACCGTGGGGCTGGCCGGCCGCGAGGTGCTGCTCGTCGGCGCCGGGCCGGTGTCGGCCCGGCGGGCGCGGACGTTCCTCGAGGCCGGCGCCCACCTCCGGGTGGTCGCGCCGGCCCTCGCGCCCGAGATGGCGGACGTGATGGCGGGCGCGGGCGACGGCGTCGTCGTCGTTGTCAGGCCCTTCACCCCCGCCGACCTGGACACGCCCTGGATGGTGCACGTCGCCACCGGCGATGCGCAGGTCGACGCGGAGATCGCGGCGTTGTGCGAGGCGCGACGCATCTGGTGCGTGACCGCCGGCGACGCCGCGCTCGGCTCGGTGCGGGTGCCCGCGCGCACCGCGGTCGCGACCCCCGCCGGGCTGGTGCGTATCGCCGTCGACTCGGGCGATCCGCGCAGGTCGGTGCGGGTCGGCCGGCACGTCGCCCGCTCCCTGGCCACCGCGCCCGCAGGTCTGCGCGCCCGCCGCCGCCCCGAGGCCGGCTGGGTGGCACTCGTCGGTGGCTGCGGCGACGGCGACCTCCTCACCGTCCGCGCGCGTCGCCTGGTCCACGCCGCGGACGTGCTGGTCGTGGACGGTGCCGCCGACGTGGGGCTGGTGGCGGAGCTCGACGACGACGTCGAGGTGGTCGAGGTCGGCCCCGGGCTGCCCGCCGCCCGGGTGGCCGACCTGATCGCGACTCGACGTGCAGCCGGCCACGGGGTGGTGCGGATCGTCGCGGCTCCGACACTCGCGGCGGCGGCCCTGGACCTCGAGGGCGCCGGGGTCGAGTTCCAGCTCGTGCCCGGCGTGGTCTAGGCCCAGGCTGTGGTGAGCGCCGCGTCGATCCCGTCCCGGACGGCCGCGCGCACCTCGTTGACGGTGGGGGCCGCCCCCGAGTCCCACGTGATGACCGGGCCCGCTGCGGCCACGGCCCGTCTGGTGGGCAGCGTGTTGTGCTCGCGGCCGTGGTAGGACAGGCCGAGCGGCAACACGGCGACAGGCGCGCCGGCCTCGCGGACAGCCCGCACTATCAGGCCCACGCCCTTCTTCACCGACTCCAGGCGCAGGGTGCGCAGGTCGTCGGCGGAGGAGTTGGTCCCCTCGACGAACGTCAGCACCACCCCGCCCTCGACGATCCGGCTCACACACACGTCGATCAGGCGGGCCGCGGCACCGTCATAGATCTCGGACGCCGTCCCTTCGTAGTTCTTCGCGCGAAACACCGGGATGGTGCCGGTGTACTCGAACAGCGGCCGCAGCGGGCTCCGAAAGAGCGGGTCCTTGGTCAGGCCGGTGCCGGTGCACAGGAACCGGATCCGCTTGTCGAACAGGCTGGCGGCCAGCACCATCGGGTCCTGCTTGGACGGATGGTTGACGGCCACCAGCACGCCCACTCCCGCCCGGTGGAGGCGGTGGAGCTCGGCGACGGTCTCCTCGGGGATGCGGACCCGGGGACGGTAGATCGCGTCGATCACCCGCAGGAGCGGATACGTGAACCAGTCGCGCCGACGGCCGGGGCCGTAGAAGTCGTAGACGGCGTCGTAATTGGCCACGGTCACCTCGGGCCGTCGAGGCCGCCGTGCCCCGTCGGTACTCATGCCCACCAGTCTCGCCCAGCGGATGCGGAACTGCATACGGATTGCGGCATGCTCGGGGGTATGACGACGCGACCACGCCTGCTACTGGTGGCGCACGGGACCCGTTCGGCGACCGGCCGGAGGGTGGTGGGCCGACTCCTGCTCGAGGCCCGAAAGCAGCTCGACGGGGTGGATTGCCGGCTGGCCTGGGTCGACGTCCAGGCGCCCGGCCCGTCGCGGGTGTTGGCCGACGGGGTGCCGGCGGTCGTGGTCCCGGTCTTCCTGGCCCGCGGATTCCATGTCACGAACGATGTTGCGCAGGCCTGTCGGAACGCGCCGGGGCCGGTCGTCCAGACCCCGCACCTGGGCGACGAACCGGAGTTCGTGCGCGCGGTCGTGCAACGTCTCGCCGAGGCCGGCGCGGTGGGGGCGTTCGGCGCCGACGCGGTGGTGTTGGGCGCGGCGGGAAGCCGGGACGAGTCGTCGCTGGCGGAGACCCGGGAACTGGCGCAGACCCTGAGTCGGCTTCTCGGCGTTCCGGTGACGGCGGCGTTCGCGTCGACCGCGGCCCCCACCGTGGCCGATGCGGTGGCCGCGTACCGGGCGGGCGGGCACACGAGAGTGGCGGTGGCGACGCACCTCCTGGCTCCGGGATTCTTCGCGGACCGGATCGCCTCCGCCGGCGGGGACCTCACCTCTGAACCGCTCGGGGCGCATCCGGAGATCGTCGAGTTGATCGTCCGGAGATATCGGGAGTTCTCCGCACAACTGGTCCGGTGAATTGTCCCGGTAATCCCGGCCACAATCCGGGCGCGCATATCCCGGTATTGCCACGTCAATGAGATCTGCATT
This sequence comes from Dietzia aurantiaca, assembly GCF_021033825.1. Lineage (GTDB taxonomy): Bacteria > Actinomycetota > Actinomycetes > Mycobacteriales > Mycobacteriaceae > Dietzia > Dietzia aurantiaca. Next base: position 97,916 of record NZ_JAIFXZ010000014.1, on the reverse strand, counting down.
GAATTAGTAAGGTGCATTCGATGATGGATGGGTGCATAATGACGTCCCGAAGAGGGAAATCGGGATAGGGGAGTGTGAGATGGCGCAGCAATTTCAGGTTCAGTACATCGACGATCTGGACGGATCGGATCTCGGAAGTGTGGCCAACACCATTTCGTTCGCATTCGATGGCAGGGAGTACTCCATCGATCTGAGCGATGAGAACGCCGATAAGTTCCGCGAGGTCATGGCGCCTTATGTGGAGAATGGCCATCGGGTGACCGGGACCAAGGCCAAGCCGGCGCGCAAGTCGGCCTCGCGTTCGTCCTCCGGCGAGACCAAGGCCATTCGGGAATGGGCCCGCAGCAACGGATACGACGTATCCGACCGCGGCCGTATCCCCGCCGACATCATGGATGCCTACGCTGCCGCCAACTGAACCACGAACCGGCTGGCCCGCACTTTCCGAGAGGAAGTGCGGGCCCGCGGTCTTTTCCCGGCCACGATGATCACATCGCCACAGACCAAACGGTGTTTCAGACCACGTTCCACATCCGTGATCGCGGTGGGACAACAGCGTGATGACACAGCCGTCGACCGACACGCCACGGTGCTATGACGCCATTTCGTCGTCGTCGTCGTAATCTCACCCGGGTGACCCCCGCCTCGACCCGCGCCAGCCGCGACACCGCACCCGCCTCCACGCACGCGCAGTACGACGCCGCGCTGAGGCGGGGGATTCTCGACGAGGCCATGCACCGGCTTCGCGACGGGGGACCGGAGAACCTGGGGCTGCGGCCGCTCGCGTCGTCGCAGGGCACCTCGACCACCGCGATCTACACGATGTTCGGCGGTAAGGCCGGACTTCTCGCGGCGGTCGCCCACGAGGCCGACCGGCAGCTCGCCGGGGAACTGCGCGGCTCCCTGCGCCACGACAGCGTGGAGGGCGACATGCGGTCGCTGTGCCGCGCCTACCGGCACTGGGCGCTCGAGAACCAGGGCCTGTACGGGCTGGTCGTGGGCGAGCCGGTGCGCTCGCCGCGGCCGGGCGTCGGGGGAGGAGCGGGCGACGCCGACGCCGACCAGCAGTGGCGGGAGCCGCTACTCGAAGTGGTCGACGCCCTGGTCGACGAGGGGGTGTTCCGGACCGCTGACGTGCACGAGACCGCCACCGCGATCTGGGCGTCGCTGCACGGCGTGGTGTCGCTCGAACTGAGTGTCTGGCGCGACTCGCCGAGCGCCGAGCAGTACTTCGAGACCCAGCTCGCGGCCATCCTCCGGTCGTGGGCGGCGGGCGGTGCCGGCGAGTCGCGGCTGCGGTCGTCGGTGGCGGGGTGAGCGACGTGGCCGACAGGAGCGAGTTCGCCTTCTTCACACTCGGGGAGGGCGGCGCCTACGTCCCCACCCGCTACGCGCGCAGCGCCTGGTCGGAAGGACTGCTCAACGGGCCGTCGGTGGTGGCGGCCGCGGCGCGGTCGCTCGAGATCGAGCACGGCGTCGAGGGCTTCCAGCCGTCGCGGCTGACCGTCGACCTGTTCGCCCAGGTGCGGTTCGAATCCATGACCGTCCGCACCGAGGCGGTGCGCAGCGGCAACCGCATCGTGGTGTCGGACGCGTTCGTGGAACAGGGCGGCAAGACCGTCGCGCGCGCGACGCTCGTGCAGTTGCGCCGGGGCGAGCAGCCGCCGGGCGAGGTGTGGCTCTCGGGCCGGGAAATGGGCCCGCCGCCGGGAGTGGAGAGCGTGACGCTGGGCGCCGGGACCCGCGCATGGTTCGGCAGCGACGGGGCCGAGGAACCGTGGAGCCCCTCGATGGGCCCCCACCAGGGCGCCGGACGCAAGCGGTTCTGGATCCATCCCCTGGATGTGGTCTCGGGTCAGGACGCGACGCCGTTCCAGCGGGCCGTCACCACCGGTGAGTCCACGAGTCTCATGGCGCACTGGGGGACCGAGGGGATCGGCTTCATCAACGCTGACCTCACCGTGGCGTTGGCCCGGCTACCTCGTAGCGGCGACATCGGGATCGAGGCCGACGAGCACATCAGCGACTCCGGGGTGGCCGTCGGTACGGCGACCCTGTTCGACCGCGACGGCATGTTCGGCACCGGCACCGTCGTGGCGGTCTCCAACGCGGGCCGCCAGATCGACTTCTCCAAGCGCGGCCTGGTCAAGGGCCGGAGCGACGGCGGATCGGGTTCCGGCTCGGGTGCGGACCCGGAGAAGGGAACGCGGGTATGAGCACGGAACTGAGCCGCGAGCGGCTGTTCGACGCGATCGAGGCGCAGGCCGGGTTGGTCCGGTTCGCGCTGGAGGGCGCCGGTGGCGAGGGCGCCGACCTGTCCGCGCCCGTCGCGGCGTGCCCCGGCTGGACGGTGCACGAACTGGTGGCCCACCTGGGGACCGCCAACTGGTGGGGCGGCGCCAACGTCCGCGAGGCGGATCCCGAGGCGCGGGCCCGGGGGATGCGCGCGGTGATGGAGTCCGCACCGCCGGCCACCGAGGGAGCCGGCGCGCTAGCCCGGTGGTACGCCGGGCTCGCGGAGGGCGCCATCGAAACTTACGCCGAGACCGAGCCGGACGCGCCGGTCTGGACCTTCGCCGGGCCCGGCCGCGCGGACTACTGGCTGCGCCGGCAGCTGCACGAGACGGCGATCCACCGCTGGGATCTCGAGTGCGCGCTGTCGGGCGAGGCGGGCACGACGCCGCTGATGGACGACGTCGCCCTCGACACCATCGACGAGTTCTGCACCGCGTTGCGTCCGATCATGTCCGCCGCGCTGCCGCCGCTGCCGGTGACGATCCGCGTGCGCGCCGGTGAGCGCGAGTGGGTGCTGCCGGGTGCCGAGGGCGAGGACGGTCAGGCCGCGCCCGAGGTCGGGCTGACCGGCCCACCCGAGGCGCTGGCTCTGCTGCTGTGGGGGCGCGTGGGGCCGGAAGCGGAGGGCCTGGAGATCACCGGCGACCGCGGTGGCCTCGACGCCGCCCTGGAGGCCGGGCTCTCGATCTGATGCGCGCGGCCGTGTCGGCACTGCTGCTCGTCGCCCTCGGCGGGGCGGCCGGATCGGCGGGGCGCGCCGCGGTCACGCTCGCCCTCCCCGAGACACCGCTCGCCGCGACGCTGCTGGTCAACGTGGTGGGGGCGTTCGTGTTGGCCGCGCTGGTGGCGGTGCTGGACGGGGCGGGGCCACGACGACGAGACCGTCAGCGCCGGGCCCGGCTACTCCTCGGCACCGGCCTGTGCGGAGGGTTCACGACCTACTCGGCGGTCGCGCTCCAGACGGCCGAACTCGTACGGGATTCGGCGCCTCTCAGCGCGGCCGGGTACGCGCTGGTCACGCTCGTGCTCGGGGCACTGGCCTCGCTCGCCGGGCTCGCCGTGGCAGAGGTGGCCGTGTCGCGGCGCGACGCTGCAGAGCGGACCGCGTGAGCACCGCGGTGCTCGTCGGCTGGGCCGCGCTCGGCGGCGGGGTGGGCGCGGCCGCCCGCTACGCGGTGGACGAGTGGGTGACCGCGCGCTGGCACCGTGACTTCCCGCTGGGGATCTTCCTGGTCAACATCACCGGCTCGCTGCTGCTCGGTGTACTGGTGGGACTCACGACGCCCTCGGTCGCGTCCGCCGCCGCGCCCGCCGGGTGGGTGGCGCTGGTCGGCACCGGCGTCCTGGGCGGGTACACGACGTTCTCCACCGCGAGTCTGGATGCGGTGCGGCTGGCCCTGGCCGGCCGGGGCGTCACCGCGCTCGCCTACGCGGTGGGCACGATGCTGGCCACGATCTGCGCCGCGTTGCTGGGGTTGTGGCTCGGCGGGTTGTGAACCGCGTCCCGGTGGGCCACGGTAGGGGCATGGGGCATCGGATGTTCGTGGCGGTGCTGCCGCCGGAGGAGGTCCGCGAGCAGCTCGAGCGGTTCCTCGAGCCTCGGCCGGGTCTGACGTGGACCCCGCCGTCGCAGTGGCACCTCACCCTTACCTTCTGCCCGGATGTGGACGACTGGAGGCTCGACGAACTCACCGAGCGCCTCGGCGCCGTGGCGCGCAAGCACGAACCGTTCCGCCTGCGGCTGGCCGGGGCCGGAGCCTTCCCTTCGGTGGAGCGGGCCAAGGTGCTGTGGGCCGGCGTCGACCAGCCCGACCACAAGCCGCTCCACGCTCTCGCCGCCGGCGCACGATCGGCCGCGAACGCCTCGGGCTGTGTGCCGGACGGTGCTCGGTTCAGGCCGCACCTCACCCTGGCCAGGCTGGGCGGCCGCGACGACGCCACCGCCTGGCTGCGTGTCCTCGACACGTTCGGCAGCACCGACTGGGAGGTCACCGAGATCGCGCTCGTCGACTCGTTCCTCGGCGAGGGACCCCGCGGCCGGGCCCGCCACGAGGTGGTCGCCCGGCTACCGCTCGGTCCCGAGGATCATCGCTGGTGGGCCAGGCCTCACAGGGCAGCGCACTGACCCTCGCGCTCGCCGGCGACCTGATTGCCGCCGCCGGTCGGGACGTGGGCGTTGTCCTCGCATTCGAGATCGCCGCCGATGGTGTTGCCCTCGAAGCGCTGCGGGCCGGAATTCTGTTCCGACTCCAGGGTGCCGCCGATGCGGACGTTCTCGACGACCGCCTCGCCGCCCTGGTCGAGCTCGATCGACCCGGACACCTCACCGCCGCTGACAAGGACGAACGCGTGGCCCTCGGCCTCCACGTCCTCCGTCACCCGAACGCCCCGCAGCTCAACGCTGCCGCCGTGGTGGACGTCGAGGTCGCCGTTGACCGTGAGATCGGCCAGCAGGCAGGTCTGTCCGCTACGGACGACGATGTCACCGGTGATGTCCTGGCCGGTCCGGTCGGTGTCGCAGTTCGCGGGGTCGAAGCCGTCGGTGGCAGGCGCGTTCCCGGTCTGGGTGTTCTCGGTCGGGGTGTTCTCGGTCGGGGTGCTCCCGGTCGGAGCGGTCACGGTCGCGGTGACGGTCTGCTGCTCGGCACCGGTGGCCTGGTCGGACGCCTGGTCGTTCGAGCCGGAGGCGCAGCCGGCTGACACGAGCAGTGCGGCCACCGGCAGCGCCAGCAGGGCTCTGCGGTGTGCGGCCCGGTCGGTGCCGGGTCGGACGACACTGGGGCGGGGATGGGCGGACATCATCTCGATCACCTCGGGGCTCGGCGGGGGCTCTGTGGCCATCTGGCAGCAGGCTAGCGTGGACGCCGTGGAACTCATAGGCACTGTTGACCCGGCACATCCGCTCGTCGTCGTGGCACTCGAGCAGGAGGCCCGGCACTTCGTCACCGACTTCCCGGTCCTGGTGACGGGCGTCGGCAAGGTGCGGGCGGCACTGGCGGTCGCGAACGCCCTCGGCGGCGGCGCGCGCCCCCGCGAACTGGTCAACGTCGGGACCGCCGGCGGCCTGCACCCCGGGATGGAGGGGACGCACGAGATCGCCACCGTCTTCCAGCACGACTTCGACGACCCGGCCCTCCACGCCGTCACCGGTCGGCATGACGGGCCGCCCCTGGAACTGTCCGCGGTCAGCGCGGTTGTCCCGGCGCCGCGATCGCTGCTGCCGTCGTCTCCCGGCGGCACGACCGCGCCGGTGCTCGCGACCGGCGACCGCTTCGTGGCGGGCGGGCCGCTGCGGGATCGGCTCGTCGCGATCGCCGACCTGGTCGACATGGAGGGTTACGCCGTCGCGGCGGCGGGAACGGCCCTCGGGGTGCCGACGCGACTGGTCAAGTACGTGTCCGATCCGGCCGACGAGGGCGCCGGCGACACGTGGGTCGAAGGCGTCGACGCGTGTGCGCGCGTGCTGGCTGAATGGGTCGGAACGCGGCTCTGATAGCGCCCTCCTCCGCCCCGGTGCCCGATCTGATTCGAACACTTGCGCGATCGTGGAACGGTGGGTCCGGTCGTACGTACGTTCTACTAGTGCGCGGCGGGGGTGGCGATGTTGACGACGATGTCGGCGGGTTCGTTGTCTGCGGTTCCAGAGTCCTCCTGCTGCGAGGATCTTGCCGCTGTGAGCGAGGCGGCGCGGTCGGCGACGTTGGCGCAGAACCGGGCCGGGGCCACGCGGTTGGAGGCTGCTCATCTGTTGGTGCGGCAGATGGCTCGGGCTGCTGAGGCCGACGATTCGGGGCGGCCGGGGTATGCGCGGTTGGATCCGCAGGCGCGGGCGCGTGACCATATGGCGGCGGCGTGTCAGCTGACGTGTTGGCATGCGGGCCGGTTGGTGATGGCCGGGGTGCAGATCCACACCCGGTTGCCGCGGATGCTGTCCATGGTCGGGCGGGGGCTGGTGCCGGAGCAGTTGGCTATCGATATCGCGTGCCGGCTGGCGCAGGTGCCGGATGGGATCGTCTCTGATGTGGAGGATGCGGTCATGGCCCGCGTCGGGCACGATCTGGACGGTGGTGACCGGCCGTCGCGGTCGGCGGTGGACGCGATGATCGACCGGGCCGTGGAGCGTCTGGATCCCGGGGCGGCGCAGGACGCGGTCGATGCGGCCGCAGAGTCGCGCACGGTGCGGTTTCGCCCGGGCCGGGGTGGGATGGCCTCGATGTGGGCCACGCTGCCGATCGGGGACGCGGAGATGCTGCGCCGCAGGATCGAGACCGATGCCGCCGCGGCCGCCGCCGACGGGGTGCCGCGGCCCATGGACCAGCTACGCGCTGACGCACTGTCGGCGTTGGCGGTGTACTCCCCGGCCGGGCCTGCCGAGGTCGTTGATGGTATCGAGCTCGGCCAGGTGCAGGTCGGGGCGGACCTGCCGCGCCCGACGGTCGGTAACGCCGCCGCCGCTGGCGGTCAGGCGATCCGGATCAGTGTGATCGCCGCGGCCGCGCGGGGGCTGCCGGATCGGGTGGAGTTCGTCACCGGCGCGTACACCAGCTTCGACTGGCTGTGTCAGGAACTGCTCGAGGGCGATGACGCGCGGGTGCGGTTCGAGATCATCGACCCGGCCCCCGGCGCCCTGGACGCCCCGGAGCGGGCACTGCGGTACGTGATCTCCCCGGCGTTGGCCGAGCGGATCCGGCTACGTGATGGCACCTGCCGCCACCCGGGTTGCTCGGTTGATGCCCGGGACTGCGACATTGATCATGTGATCGCGTTCGACCGGGCCAGCCCGGAGTTGGGCGGGCCGACCCTGGAGTGGAACCTGGTGTGCCTGTGCCGCAAACACCACCGCGAGAAGACCTTCGGCACCAACTCCTACCGGCCCGGGCCCCTGGGCGAGCTGATCATCACCACCGACACCGGACACCAACACCGAACCAGACCCAAAGGCCCACTGGCCCGGGCACGCGAAGGCATCCAGGAACAAGTCGACATCATCCTGGCCGACAGACTCTTCTCACCCGACGGATACCTCACCAACCCACCCGGCACCGACAGACACGACCGACCCGCCTGAGACGTCAGCAGTCGCCGACGCCCACCCATTCCGACAGCCCGTCGGAGAACAACTGCCGCTTCCAGATCGGCACCCCGTGCTTGAGCCGTTCGATCAACTCGGAGCACGCGGCGAACGCCTCCGCGCGGTGGGGCGCAACCGCCACCACGACCACCGCGACCTCGCCGACCGGCAGGACTCCCACCCGGTGCACGGCGCCCACCCGCACCCGGCCGGCCGGCCCGCTCGTCTCGGTGGCGATCTCCTCGCACAGTCGGCCGAGGATCTTCGCGGCCGTCGGGTGCGCCGAGTACTCGATGTGCTGGACGTCGGAGCGCCCCCCGTCGTGATCGCGCACGATCCCGGAGAACGTCACCATCGCGCCGTCGGCGGTGGTCCACACCTCCTGCTCGACCGCACGCGGGTCGATCACGCCGTCGGTGATCCGGGCCAGCGGCACAGATGTGGTCATCAGTGCCCACCTCCATTCGCATGTACCTCGAGCAGGTGCTCGAGCAGGTCGTCCAGCACGGCGAGGCCATCGCGCACGCCTCCGGTCGAGCCAGGCAGGTTCACCACGAGCGTACGGCCGGCGAAGCCCACCACCCCGCGACTCATCGCGGCCGTCGGCGTGGCGGCGATGCCGCGTGCCCGCATCGCCTCGGCCACACCGGGCAGCTGCAGCGTGAGGTGGGGCGCCGTGGCCTCGGGGGTGCGGTCGTCCGGGGCCACGCCGGTGCCGCCGGTGGTCAGTAGTGCAGCCGGAGAGCGGCGGACCTGCTCGGTGACGGCCACCTCGATCTCCGCGTCGGCCACCACGTGCACCTCGACCGGGGAGAAACCGCGGTCGACCAGCCAGGACTCGATGGCGGGACCGGTGGAGTCCTCGCGCTCACCGCGCGAGGCGGCGGTGGAGGAGACGACGACGACGGCGCTCCGGTCCTCATCGATCGCGGCGGGTTCTGCCGGGTGGGCGTTCTGGTCGGTGGCGGCGTTGTCGTCGTCGGACTCCCGGGTCCAGTCGCCCCGCTTTCCACCTGATTTGGCTGCCAGTCGGACCCCGTCCATCGTGGCGAGGGGATCCACGGCCTTGACCATGTCGTGCAACGTCAGGCCCGCCACCGACACGGCCGTGAGCGCCTCCATCTCCACGCCCGTCCGGCCGGTGGTCTTGGCGGTGGCGGAGACGCGGATCTCGCCCGCGTCGGCGTCGAGGTCGAAATGCACCTTCACCGAGTTCAGCGGGATCTGGTGGCACAACGGGATCAGCTCGGAGGTCTTTTTGGCGGCGCCGATCCCGGCCAGACGCGCGGTGGCCAGCACGTCGGCCTTGCCCAGCGCGTCGCCGTCGACCATCTTCACCACCTCGGGGCGGGTGCGGAAGACGCCCTCGGCGGTGGCGGTGCGGGTGGTCACGGCCTTGTCGCCGACGTCGACCATGCGGACGCGGCCCTCGGCGTCGAGGTGGGTGAGCTGCGGGTCTGCCATGGCCTCCACGGTAGTCGTCCCGGTGCAGGTCGGGGCGGCGCGTCGGTCAGTAGACGAGCGGGGGTGCCACCGGCGGCGTTCAGGCGACCGAGGGTTTAATCGCGGGCATGGCGCAGCTCTTCGACCCGATCCGTATCCGTGACCTCGAGATCCGCAACCGTGCCTGGCTCTCGCCCATGTGCCAGTACTCGTGCGACGCCCGTGACGGCGTGCCCACCCCGTGGCACTTCGTGCACCTCGGGGCGCGGGCGCAGGGCGGGTTCGGGCTGCTGATCGCCGAGGCGTCCGCCGTGGTGCCGGAGGGGCGCATCAGCCCCGAGGACGCCGGGCTGTGGAACGACCGGCAGCGGGATGCGTGGGCGCCCATCGTGGATTTCGCCCACTCGCAGGGCGCGGCGATGGGGATCCAGCTGGCGCACGCCGGGCGGAAGGCATCGACCTACAAGGCGTTCCCCGGCCAGCCCCCCGGCTCGATGCCCGTGTCCGAGGGCGGCTGGCCCACCGTCGCGCCCTCGGCGATCCCGTTCGGCGACATGGCGACCCCCGAGGCGCTGGACGCCGCCGGCATCCGTGAGGTGGTGACGGCGTTCGCCGACGCCGCCCGGCGCGCCGACGAGGCCGGATTCGACGTGGTGGAGATCCACGCAGCCCACGGGTACCTCCTCCACGAGTTCCTCTCGCCGCTGTCCAACGAGCGGACCGACGCCTACGGCGGCTCGCGCGACAACCGGGCCCGACTGCTGTTGGAGGTCTGCGACGCCGTCCGCGAAATGTGGCCGGGCGGCAAGCCCCTGTTCGTCCGGATCTCGGCGACGGACTGGGTCGAGGGCGGCTGGAAACCGGAGGACTCGCGCTGGCTGGCGGGCCGACTGGCCGACCACGGCGTCGACCTGGTCGATGTCTCCTCCGCCGCCAACACCCCCGACCGGCCGCCCGTGCCGCTCGAGCAGGGCTACCAGGTGCCGCTGACCGAGGAGGTCCGGGCGTCCGGGGCGGTGCTGGCCGGGGCGGTGGGGCTGATCAGCGACCCGGAGTACGCCGAGAGCCTGCTGGTCGACGGCCGCGCCGACGTGGTGTTCCTCGGCCGCGTCGCCCTTCGCGAGCCGGCCTGGCCGCAGCGGGCAGCCGCCGAGCTCGGCCTGGATTGGCGCGAGGCCCCATACCCGCCGCAGTACACGCGAGGGAAGTGGGACTGAGCTACAGATCCAGCTCGATGTCCGAGGAGGCCAGCGAGTTGCAGACCGTGATCCGCTCCCGCTGCACACCGGGCTGCTCGGCGCTGGTGGTGCCGGCGAGCTTGGTGGTGACGCACGCCTTGCACAAGCCCCGCTCGCAGCCGGTGGGGACCGCGATCCCGGCGCGGTCGGCAGCCTCGAGCAGCGTGGTGCCGCCGTCGATCTCCACCGATGTCCCCGTGCGGGCGAAACTGACGGTGTAGCGGCTGCCGTCGTCGGCGGGGCGGTTCAGCTCGGGCGCGGTGAACGACTCGGCGTGGCAGCGCTCTACGGGCTGCCCCAGCTCGCGCAGCCAGCCGCGGGCCAGGTCGATCACCGCCACCGGGGCGCAGACGTAGGTCTCGCGCTCGGCCAGATCCGGCACCAGCTCGGCCAGCAGCTCCGGGCCGAGCCGGCCGGTGCGCAGGTCGTCGCGGGTGGCCGGGGCGTCGGTGAACAGGTGCAGCGTGATCCCGGCGTCGCGGGTCAGCTCGCGGAGTTCGGACTCGAAGATGATCGAGCGTTCGTCGCGGTTGAAGTACAGCAGCGTCGCGTCCGGGCCGGCCCCGCCGGGGGAGTCGGCGGCGTCGCGGGCGAGGCGGCGCAGCAGCGCGATGATCGGCGTGATGCCCACGCCGCCCGCGATGTGCAGGGTGGGGGCCGGGCGGGCAGTGACAGGCTCTGCTGGCAGCGCGAAGTCACCGGTCGACTGCGGTACACCCACCAGCGTCACGTAGTCGCCGGCACGCAGTGAGTCGGCGATCCGATTGGAGACGCGGCCATCGACCACGCGCTTGACGCAGAACTCCAGGTCGGACAGCTCGGTCTGCCCGACCGAGTCGTGGACCAGGCTGTACTGGCGGACCAGCTCGTCGTCGTCGACCATCTGGCGCACCGACACGTACGCCCCGGCGTCCCACCGCACGTCCTCCCATCCGCGCGGGCGGGCCAGGCGCACCGACAGGGCCTGCCCGTCCGCGACAGGGGTGGCCGCCACGACCCGCGTCGGCACGTTGTGGAACTGCGGCTTGTCGAGGTAGGGCGACTCGGGCAGTTTCCGGTAGCGCAGCCCCGCGGCGATGCGCCGCGCCAGGCCGGCCGGGTCGCGCAGGAGGCGGCCGGGCCGCGGGAACTCGCGCTCGCCGAACGGCACCGACAGTCCCGTGAGCGTCTTGGCGATGAGCGGCACCGTCTCCAGCAGCGGCGTCTCGTGGTAGGGCAGCCCGTGCCGCGCGGCGATCTCGCGGACCTCCGGCGCGATTGCGCGTTGCATCGACGGCGGCAGGTCGGGGAACAGGTGGTGCTCGACGTGCGTGTCCAGGCCGCCGTAGAAGATGCGAAAGTCGGGCCGGCCGGAGAACGGCACCTCCTCCTCGAGCAGCCGCGCGAGGGCGTCGTCCATCTTCGCGCTGGGCAGGAAGTTGCGGGTCGCGCGGATCTGGCGCTCGTAGTACTGGTCGGCGGTCTCGTCGGGGCCGGGGTCGGTGAACAGCTCGAGTTCGCCGGCGTGGTGCTCGATGAACACCAGGAACAGGACCGACATGTAGCCGGTCACCCCGCCGAGGTAGTTCGCGGCGAGCGTCTGCAGCGGCTTCCAGCCCGAACGGAACGGCTCGTCGACGAACCGACGCCGGGCGTCGCGGCCGGCGATCCGGGCGGGGGACCGCAGCATGTACGAGCTGAAGAGCCCGTGTCCCTCGACCTTGCGCGCGATGTTCGCCAGGAAGAACGGCGCCGCGATCGGGGCCATCGCGGCCAGTGCCGAGATCATCGCGACCTGCCCGAGGTGATGGCCGTACCAGTCCTGGCCGGCGCTGCCGCGGAACAGGCTGTACCCCAGGTCGTGGTCCTTGCCGACGATGTTGGTGTTGGGGTGGTGGCCCACGTGGTGCATGGTCTTCCACTGGTCGGTGTCGACGTTGAAGTCCCAGTGGTAGCGGTCGGAGTGATACTCGCCGCAGTCCGGCAGGTGGTCGTAGCTGCCGTGGATGATGTTGTGGCCGAGCTCGGAGAACTGCATGAGCCGGTACGCCATCTCCAGTGCGGTGGCGCGGCGGATCGCGCGCGGGCCGCCCTCGCGCAGCAGTTCGCGACGGCGGGCGTCGATCGCCTCGCCGTAGGCGGTGACGTTGCGGATGTGCGCCAGGTCCTCGGCGCCGACCGCGGCCTTGGCGCGGAGGTAGAGGGCACCGAGCTCGGCCGCGAGCCCGGTGTCGGTGGCGGTGTCAGGGGAGCCTGCGAGCGTCATGAATGTGACCGTAGCCACGCATCCGCGCCGGCGGAATGGCGCTTTCGGTCGGGAAGTTGGCACTTTCGGACATACGCACCGTCGGACAACCGGGTGTGTGGGTTGATAGGTTCGGGCGATGTCCGAGCCGTCGTTGTCGTCGTCGCGGTCGTCGTCGGGGTCGCCCGTGTGGGCCGTGCCGCGCGGCACGGAGGGCGTGCGGATCATGGTGGAAGGCGCCGTGGCGCAGGGGATGACGACGACGACGAGGTGCCTCGCCGGCACTGGAATTCAGCCGCCCGATCTCGCGGATGAGAACGCGCAGATCTGGGCACATCAGGAGTTCGCGGTGATCCGCAATCTGTTGGCCGAGCTCGGGGACCTGCCCGGGCTGGGGGCCGGCATCGGGGCGTATTCGACGATCGGACGGACCGGCGTGATCGGGTTCATGATGCTCGCCGGACCGACCGTGCGCGCGGCGCTCGAGCGGGCGATCCCCTACCTCGCGTTGTCGCCGACGCACCTGCGTTTCGCGCTGGAGGAGGCCGACGGGGTCGTGTACGCGGTCGCCGCCGACGACGAGATCCCGCCCGACGTGCGCGCCTTCGTGGTGGAACGGGACCTGGCCGGATTGGCGGCGGCGTTTCGTGGAGCGCAGATCGACCTACAGCTGGCCGGGATCGAGACCACGCTCGGGCCCGCGGGCGCGGCGCTGCTGGCGGAGGCGTGGCGGCTCGAGTCGGCGGCCGTGGCTCCGAACTGTGCGACCAACCGGCTGGTCATCCCGCGCGAGCGCCTGGACGAGCGGCTGCCGCAGGCCGACGAGAACACCGCGCGACTGTTCGAGCAGCAGTGCCGGGAGGTGCTCGACGCCCGGGTAGCCCGCGTCGGGGTGGCCGGGCAGGTGCGCAGCCGATTGCGACACGAGCGGGGTGACTGGCCGTCCATGGCGGGCGTGGCCGCTGACCTGCATTTCGACGAGCGCACGCTCCGGCGCAGGCTGACCGCGGAGGGCACGTCGTTCCGGCGACTGGTCGACGAGGTGCGGCACGGCAGGACCCTGGAACTGCTCGGCCAGGGCGCGGCGGTGGCGGAGATCGCGCGAGATCTCGGGTACTCCGAGACCGCCACCTTCACCCGGTCGTTCACCCGCTGGGAGGGCGTGCCGCCGAGCCAGGCCCGGGAGCGGGGCCTGTGACGCGGGAGGCGCGCGAGGCCTACGCGCGGCGGGCGGGGGAGTACATCGAACACCTCGGGGCCATCTCTACCGTCCACCCCGCCGACCTCGAGCTGGTGAGCCGCTGGGCGCGTCAGGTGGGCGGTCCGGTCCTCGATGCCGGGTGCGGGCCCGGGCACTGGACGGCGCATCTGGCGAGAGCGGGAGTGGACGTCCGCGGCGTCGACGGCGTCAGCGAGTTCGTGGATCACGCCCGCGCGGCTCATCCCGGGTGTCGTTTCGAGGAGGCCGACCTGGATGCGCTGCCGCTCGGGGATGCGAGTATGTCCGGAGTCCTCGCCTGGTACTCGCTCATCCACCACGAACCGGAGGGGATCGGTATACCGCTCGCTGAGGTCGCCCGGGTCCTGCGGCCGGGCGGGCAACTGCTGCTCGGGTTCTTCCACGGCGAGCCCGTCGAGCGTTTCGACCACGCGGTGACCCCCGCATATCGCTGGTCGATCGGGGCGCTGACCGAGCGGGTGCGGGCCGTGGGGTTCGATGTCGTGGAGACCGCCACGCGGACGGGCCGTGGGTACCGGCCACACGGGGCGATCGTCGCCCGCGCTGATTAGCTGCCTCATCAGGCATTTCCTGAGGAAACCGTCATCTGTGACTGGGGCCACCCGGGTCATGTAGCTTGCGTCACATCGGATCAAGGGGGAGACGAATGAGGCTCAGTGTAGGGGCGCAGGCCGTAGTGGTGGCGGTGCTCGCCATGGGGATGGCGGCGCCGGTCGCGAACGCGCAGAGTGTGCAGACCGAGTCGGTGGGCGGGGTGTGGGACTCGGTCCGGCCCGTGGTGGACCACACCGCGCCGCACGATGACCAGTCGTTCTATGAGGTTCCGGACGGAGTCGACCTCGCCTCGACGGCGCCGGGCACGGTGCTGAGGGAGCGGCAGATCAGCTATCACGTCGCCGCTCTGCCCACGCCGGTACAGGTCACCCAGATCCTCTACGCCACGACCAACGCACGTGGCGGGATCGAGGAGAACGTCACCAGTGTCATCCACCCGCCCGGACCGGCGACGGGGAACGTGGTGTCGTACCAGTCGTTCTACGACTCGCTGAACCCCCTGGACAATCCGTCACGGATGATCGCGGGTAATCGGTCCCTGGGCGGTCTCATCCCCGCGTTCGAGACCACGTTCATCGCTCCGTCACTCCTCGCCGGGCACACGGTGGTCCTGGCTGATACCCAGGGCCCGGACGCGGATTTCGCCGCGGGGCCGGGATACGGCGCGGCCACCTTGGATTCGTTGCGGGCGGCGACCGCCTCGCCGACGGCCGCCGTCGGGGCGGACTCCCGGATCGGGCTGTTCGGCTACTCCGGTGGTGCGATCGCCTCCAACTGGGCGGCCATCCTTCTCGCCGACTACGCCCCGGAGCTGCGTGACCGCATCGTGGGTGTGGCGCAGGGCGGGCTGTTCGTCAACCCGGTGACCAACCTCCGATACGCGGGCGAGGGGCCGCTGTGGAGCGGCGTGGTGGGGATGGCGCTCGTAGGGCTGTCCCGCGCCTACGAGATCGACGTGGACCAGTACCTCACCGAATACGGTCAGCGGGTACTGGCCGATGTACGAGAACTGTCCATCATCGAGGCGTTCGGGCGCTACGAGAATCTGCGGTGGTCGGACATCGTCCGGCCCGAGTACCCGACCCCGCAGGACGCGCCGGAGATCATGGAGGTCATCCGAGAGATCAACATGGGCACCCGGCCGGCGCACGCGCTGCCGATGTTCGTTTTCCAGGGGGCCGGTGGGTTCCTCGAGGGCACCCCGCCCGGTGGCCCCGGCGTGGGCGACGGCGACGGCGTGATGGTCGCGGGCGACGTGCGAACCCTGATGCGGGACTACTGCGCCGGCGGAACGCAGATCGAGTACCGCGAGTACCCCTACCTCAGTCACGTGCTCGCGGCCGTCCCGTGGGTGGTTGAGGGTCAGATGTGGCTCGAGGGTCGGTTCGCGGGCGCCCCGGTGACCAACAACTGCGAGACGATCCCGCCGGGGAACGACCTGTCAGGGAACTGATCCGGACCAGTTCCTTGTGGAAGTCAGGATCTCGGGGAAGATGAGCACGCACCGCCCTGGTCTGACCGCGGGTGCCCCTGAGACGCCAGAGCTCACTACCGAGGAGAAGTCGTTGAGTTTGTTCGAGACCCTGAAGACGCGCTGCGCCGCCGAATGGGACGCCTACACCCGGCACGACTTCGTGGAGAGGCTCGGCGCCGGCACCCTGCCGCTGCCGGTTTTCCAGGACTACCTGATCCAGGACTTCCACTTCCTCGTCCAGTTCACCCGCGCGAATGCCCTGGCCACGTACAAGAGCCGCACGCTGGCCGACCTCAAGGCCGCGCACGCCGCGACCGGCGCGATTCTCGCCGAGACCGAGCTGCACCTGACGCTCACCGAGCGCTGGGGCATTCCGCGCGCCGAGCTCGAGGCCGCAGCGGAGAAGCAGGCCACCGTCGCCTACACCCGCTACGTCCTGGACTCGGGGATGGCCGGGGACCTGCTGGACCTGAGCGTGGCGCTGGCCCCGTGCACGATCGGCTACGCCGAGATCGGCGCCAGGCTGCAGCCGCGGCTGGCCGAGCACGTCGGGCAGGGCGGCGAGCACCCGTACCGCGAGTGGATCGGCGAGTACTCCGGCGAGGAGTTCACCGCCGCGTCCCGCGCCGCGGTCGCACAGCTCGACGCGCTGGCCGAGGGCGGGCTGTCCGATCGCCGGCTGGACGAGCTCACCGAGGTGTTCCGCACGGCCACGCGCCTGGAGGCCGACTTCTGGCAGCAGGCCCTCGACAGCGCGGACTGAGCGCGGGGCCGACCGGTCAGAAGAGCTGCCGAAGGTTCGCCTTGGCCAGGTCCACCAGCTCGTCGCCGCGGCCGGACAGCACGGTGCGCAGCGAGTAGAGCGTGAATCCCTTGGCCTGGGCGGCGCTGATGGACGGCGGGATCGTGAGCTCCTGACGCTCCACCTCCACGTCGAGCAGGGCGGGCCCGTCGTGGGCGAGGAACTGCTTGACGGTCTTCGGTAGATCCTTTGACTTGTCCGCCCGGAACCCCGCGAGCCCGCAGGCCTCGGCGACCTTCGAGAAGTCGGGGTTGGACAGTTCGGTACCGAAGTTCACGAAGCCGTCGGCCTTCATCTCCACCTCCACGAAGTTGTACGAGGAGTTGTTGAACACCACGACCTTCACCGGCAGGTCGTGCTCGACGAGCGTGAGCAGCTCGCCCATCAGCATGGACAGCCCACCGTCGCCCGCGAGCGCGATCACCTGTCGGCCGGGCGAGGCGGCCTGGGCGCCGATCGACTGCGACAGCGCGTTGGCCATGGACCCGTGGGTGAACGACCCGACGATCCGTCGGCGCCCGGTCATCGTCAGATAACGGGCCGCCCAGATGACGGGGCTGCCGACGTCGGGCAGGAAGACCGCGTCGTCGTCTGCAGCCTCGTCGATCAACCGCGTCAGGTACTGCGGGTGGATGGTCCGCTTCGACGGCGTGGCGAGGTCGTCCAGCGTGCGCCGCGTCTTGGCGTAGTGCTTCGTGGCGTCGTCGAGATGCTTGCGGCCCGAGTGCGCACGCAGCTTGGGGAGCAGCGCCCGTATCGTCTCCGCGATACCGCCGACGAGCGGCACCTCGACCGGCGTGCGTCGCCCGATCCGCTCGCCCCGGATGTCGACCTGGATCACCGTGGCCTCGGGATAGAACTGCTGATAAGGCAGGTCGGACCCCAGAACCAGAAGGGTCTCGGCGGCCATCATGGCGCGGTAGCCCGAGGAGAACCCGAGCAGGCCGGTCATCCCCACGTCGTAGGGATTGTCGTGCTCCACCCATTCCTTGCCGCGCATCGCGTGGACGATCGGCGCCTTGAGCGTCTCCGCGATCTGCAGCAGTTCGTCGTGGGCGCCCGCGCAGCCGGCGCCCGCGAGGATCGTCACGTCCTCGCACCCGTCGAGGACCCGGGCGGCGCGAGCGAGATCCTCCTCGGCCGGGACCACCTCACTGGTGGTGGGGCGGACGGCGGCCACCTCGGCGGTGATCTCCTCCAACGCCACGTCACCGGGTAGGACGAGCACGGCCACCCCGCGCCTCTCGATGGCCGCACGCATCGCGATCCGCAGCAGCCGCGGCGCCTGCTCGGCCGACGAGACATGCTCCACGTAGACGCTGCACTCGCGGAACAGTTCCTGCGGATGGGTCTCCTGGAAGTAGCCCGTCCCGATCTCCTCCGACGGGATGTGCGCGGCCAGCGCGAGGACGGGGACCCCGGAGCGCTGGGCGTCGAACAGGCCGTTGATCAGGTGCAGGTTGCCCGGGCCACAGGAGCCGGCGCAGACGGTGAGGTCCCCCGTCAGCGCGGCCTCTGCGGAGGCGGCGAACGCGGCCGCCTCCTCGTGCCGGGTGATCATCCAATCCACGCCGTCGACCTCGCGGATGGCGTCAGTGACGCCGTTGAGCGAGTCGCCGGGTAGTCCGTAGACCCGCCGGACCCCCGAGGCGCTGAGCGTGTCGATGATGTGTCGAGCGACCGTGGTACGTGCCATGCCGCCGACCCTACGACCTCCGCGCGCGTGCGGACACCGATCGAGGAACGCGCGTCACGAGCCGGGCGGGCCCGTCGGTGTGGGCGCGGTCGCGGTGGTGGCGTCGTCGTCGTCGACCTCGGCGCCGGGTGCCGCGCCCTCCGTCGGTCCCTCTTCCACGAGGGTGCCGTCGTCCCACACGGCCTCGCCGCGCGCGATCATGCCGGCCTCGGTGCTGAGCGTGACCTGGGGGAGAAAGAACGCGAAGAGCAGGGCGACGGCGAGGACCGGCACCACGAACCAGAGCGCGGGAGCCAACGCATTCGCGTAGGAGTCCACGATCCCCTGGTGCAGCGGCTCGGGGAGGTTCGCCACGAAGGCCGGAGTGACGGCGCCCGGGTTCAGCCCCGAGGCGATCGCCTGCTCCGGGTTGGCGGCCACCGTGTCGGTGAGGTTCTCGATCAGCCGGCCCGTGAACAGCGAGCCGAACCAGGCGGTGCCGATCGCCGCGCCGATCTCACGGAAGTAGTTGTTCGAGCTCGTGGCCACGCCGACCTCGCGCGGATCGACCGCGTTCTGAACCGCCAGCACGATCACCTGCATGACCAGGCCCAGGCCGGCGCCGAAGAACAGCAGCAAGCCCATGATCTGCCAGATCGGGGTGGAGCCGGTCATCTGGGTCATCACCGCGACCGTGGCCGTGGTCAGCGCCATGCCGACGATCGGGTAGATGCGGTAGCGGCCCGTCTTGGTGATGGCGATACCGGAACCGATCGAGGTGGCCATGAGGCCGACCATCATGGGGATCATGAGCAGGCCCGAGCCCGCGGCCGAGGTGCCGGTGGCCATCTGCAGGAAGGTCGGGATGAAGCCGATCGCCGCGAACATGGCCACACCCAGCACGAACGCGATGGCGGTGGCCACGATGAACACGCGGCCGGTGAACAGGTGCAGCGGCAGGATCGGCTCCTCGGCGCGACGCTCGACCACCACGAGGGCGACGATGCTGGCGATGGTTCCGGCGATCATCACGATCATGCCCGGCGAGTCCCAGGCCAGCTGGTCGCCGCCGAGGTCGGTGACCAGGACCAGACCCGCGGTGCCGAGGACCATGAACAGGATGCCGAGGTAGTCCACCTTGGCCGTGCTGCGCTTGGTGGGCAGCTTCATGTACTTCCACGCCAGCGCGAACGCGATGATGCCGACCGGCACGTTGATCCAGAAGCACCACCGCCAGTGGGCGGTGTCGGTGAAGAAACCGCCGAGCAGCGGGCCGGCGACCGCCGAGATGCCGAAGACGGCGCCCATCGGGCCCATGTACTTGCCGCGCTCGGAGGCGGGCACGATGTCGGCGATGATCGCCTGAGACAGGATCATCAGGCCGCCGCCGCCCAGACCCTGGACGCCGCGCCAGGCGACGAGTTCCCAGAAGCCCGCTTCGGTGGCCGGGTCGGTGAAGAAGCCGGCCGAGCCGGAGCCGATCGACCCGAGGGTGAAGATCGCGATGGCCAGCAGGAAGAGGTTGCGACGGCCGATGAGGTCACCGAATTTGCCGTACAGCGGCATGGTGATGGCCACGGCGAGGATGTAGATCGTGATGATCCATGCCTGGTGCTGGACGCCGTTGAGCTCGCCGACGATGGTCGGCAGGGCCGGGCCCAGGATCGACTGGTCGAGGGAGGCGAGGAACATGCCCGCCATGAGGGCGCCGAAGATGATCCAGACCGAACGCGGGGTGAGCGTGATCGGGTCGTCCCCGGCAGGCGCGGGTGGCGCCGTGGAGGTGCTGGTCAAGGAAGTGGCCTTTCATCGGTGAATGCGGTGTGTAGGAGATCGAAGTAGTGGGTGACCAGCTCCGCGAGGGGGGCGTCGGTGAGCCCGGCGCGGGCACTCTGCATGGCCGTCTGGGTGAGGCCGAGCGCGACGCTCAGGCCCACGCGGGCGAGATCGCGGTCGGCCTCGGAGGCGTAGTGCGCGGTCAGTGCGGCCTCGAACTCGGCGCCGACCGCTGCCATCGACGTGTGCAGCGTTCCGAACAGGGAGGGATCGCGTTCGAGGGCTTCCCGGACGAGGTCGTCATCGGCGGAGGCGTCCGGGTCGGACTCGGACTCGCGGAGGAAGTCCAGCATGACGTCGCGGATCCGCAGGACCGGATTGGCGGCGGGGGGCGCGATGGCCTCGGTTGTGTCGGCGAAGAGGCGCAGCATCAGCCGGCGGAACCGATCGGCACCGAGGTGAACGACCGCCTCGTCCTTGGAGTCGAAGTAGTTGAAGAACGTCCGGGGTGAGACGTCGGCGCGGGCGGCGATCGACTCGACGGTCGTGGCGTGGAGGCCTTCCTCGGCGACCAGCTGCAGCGCGGCGCGGGCCAGACCGGCACGGGTGCGGGCTTTCTTCGCCTCACGCAGGCCGGTGGGCGCCGGCTCGGTGGAGGAATCCTCGGTGTTCACCAGACGATGATGCGCCACAAGTTGCAGTCTGTGCAAGTTTGCAGACAATGCAAAAGCGTGTGCTTGGTCACGCGCTTTCTGGCCGTACCGGAGTTCTGCTCCCGCCAGCCGCATGAGGCCCGCAAATCGGTCGCATTCCTGCAGGTATCGGCCGAGAGAAGGCCTGCAGGAACGCGACCGGGTTTCACGAATCGCGACGTGATCTCACGGATCGCGACCACTTGGTCGAGCGGGATAGGCAGGGCCGGAAGTGGACTGGAGCTACGCGCCCAGAATGTCGCAATATGGGTGCGCAGGTGCCGCGGAACTGCGCAAAGAGGGTGCGCGAGTCCCCTGGGTGGTCGGGCAGGGCGGACCCTACAGAGGAATCGCCTCGATCTCGGTCCCGGCGGCCAGCGAGGTCACGTCGGCGGGGATCTCCACCAGCACGTCAGCGCGGGCCATCGAGGCCACCAGGTGTGAGCCGGGGCCGGAGACCGGCTCGGCGACGGGGATGCCAGCACCGGAGTCCGGGCCGAGCGCCGCCCGCAGGAACTGGACCTTCCCGGCGGGGGAGGTGACGTCACGCGAGAGCCGGGCCCGCACGGGCTGCACCGGCGACCGGCCCACCGCCTCGAGGATGACCGGCCGCAGCAGCACCACGAACGACACCAACGCGCTCACGGGATTGCCCGGCAGGCACACCACGGGCGTGTCCCGCCACGTCGACATCCCCTGCGGGCCACCGGGCTGCATGGCGATCGGCGCGAACCGGGATCCGTCGCGTCCGTCGAGCACCTGCCGCACCACCTCGGCGTCGCCCATCGACACCGCGCCCACGGTCACCACCAGGTCCGCGTCGGAGACCGCGGAATCGAGGGCCGCGGTGAACTCGTCGCGGTCGTCGCCGCTGGTCAACGTCGCGGTCACCTCGCAACCACAGGCCTTGAGCGCGGCCGTCAGGGTCAGCGAGTTGGACTCCCAGATCTGCCCCAGCCCCAGCGGCCGCCCGGGCGCGACCAGCTCCGAACCGGTGGCCACCACCCCGACCCGGGGTCGCGGCCGCACGTCCAGCGCCGACTCCCCCAGCGAGGCCGCCGCCGCCAGGTGCCGCGCCCGGAGCTGTACGCCCGCCGGGATCACCACGTCGCCGGCACGGACGTCGTCGCCGGGACTCCGGACGAACTCGCCCCGCGCGCGAGGTGCCCGCACCAGCACCACCGAGTCGTCGTCCGGGTCCGGCGAGGTGTCCTCCACGGGAACGACACAGTCCGCACCCTCGGGGACGGGCGCCCCGGTCATGATCTTGCAGGCCTCGTCGTCGTCGACCCCTGGCCCCGGCCCCTGGCCGGCGTACACCGCCCCCACCACCCGCAAGCGCGCGGGCACGTCGGGGCTCGCCTCGGCCACATCCGCCGACCGCACCGCGTACCCGTCCATCTGCGAGTTCACGAACAACGGCAGGTCCACCGCGGCGCGCAGGTCGCGAGCCAGCACCGAATCGGGGCACGCCACCAACGGCAGTCGGGTGGACTGCGCGGCGCGGGCCAGCATCGGCGCCAAGTGCGTGCGCACGAGGTCGCGGTAGCCGTCGGGGGACGGACGCGCTGTGTCGCTGTGGGAGGAAGCCATGCCACCACGGTAACCGCGTTGTAGTGTGCCTAAGGCCCGCGCGCGGCGGTCCGCGGACGGTGAAGGGTGACGGGTGGGACGTGGCGGAGAAGAAGAACGACGGTAGGACGACGACAACGCCAGCTACGACGTCCGCCCGCACCGGCCTGTGGTCGGTCCACGGGGACGGCAAGAACATCCGTCCCGGCGAGGTCGTGGCCCCGATGGAGCGGCTGAGCTGGCCGCGCACGATCGGCATCGGCGCGCAGCACGTCGTCTCGATGTTCGGCGCGACGTTCGTGTTCCCCATCATCATGGGGCTCAACCCGCAGCTGGCGATCCTGTTCTCCGGCGTCTGTACGCTGCTGTTCCTCGCGGTGGTCAAGGGGCGGGTGCCCAGCTACCTCGGCACGTCCGTGGCGTTCGTCGGCGCGGTCGCCGCGATCCGGGCGCAGGGCGGCACCAGCGCCCAGGTGACCGGCGCGATGCTCGTGGCCGGCGCGGCGCTGCTGGTGGTGGGCCTGGTGGTGCACTTCGTGGGCGGCCGGGTGGTGACGGCCGTGCTGCCGCCGGTCGTCACAGGCGCCGTGGTGATGCTGCTCGGCTTCAACCTCGCACCCGTCGTGGCGGAGACGTACTGGCCGCAGGACCAGTGGGTCGCGTTGGTGGTGATGATCGTGTTGATCGGGATGACCGTCGGGCTCAAGGGCTTCGCGGGGCGGATCGCGATCTTTCTGGCGCTGATCTTCGGCTACGTCCTGTCCTGGGTGCTGGACGTGCTCACCGGGCCCATCACGTCGTTCAGCGCCACCGCCGGCGAGGTGGCCGAGCACCTGCGCGTGGACTGGTCCGGGGTGGCCGACGCCGCCTGGATCGGGCTGCCGCCCATGACCGACGAGGCCGCCGGCGTGGTGGGTATCCACGCGCCCGACTTCTCGCTGGCGTTCGTGCTGCTGGTGGTGCCCGGCGTGATCGCGCTGATCGCCGAGAACGCGGGGCACGTCAAGGCGATCGGCGAGATCACGCGCACCGAGACCGACGGGCTCATGGGGCGGGCGTTGGCCGCTGACGGTGCCGGCACCGTGCTGGCCACCTCGTTCGGCGGGTCGGCCACCACGACGTACGCCGAGAACATCGGCGTGATGGCCGCGACCAAGGTGTACTCCACCGCCGCCTACGTGGTGGCCGCGCTGACCGCGATCGTGCTGGGATGTTCCCCCAAGCTCGGCGCCGTGATCTCCGCGACCCCGGGCGGCGTGCTGGGCGGGATCACGGTGGTGCTCTACGGGATGATCGGCCTGCTCGGCGCCAAGATCTGGAAGGAGAACCGGGTCGACTTCGGCAATCCTCTCAACCTGGTGCCGGTGGCGGCGGGCGTGGTGATCGCCGTGGGTGACACCACGTTGCACATCACGGACTCGTTCCAGCTCGGCGGCATCGCCCTGGGCACCCTCGTCGTGGTGCTGGGCTACCACCTCGGCCGGGTGATCGCGCCGCAGCTGCGCGCACAGGCTGAACGGGACGAGACCCACGAGATGACCCTGCTCGGGCCCAACCCGGAGGTCGAGGATCCGGGTCCGGCCTAGACTGGCCGCAGCGACCGAAGATTGGAGGTGTCGCCGTGGCAGAGTCCGAGATCGGAACGCGCTCACCGCGCCCCGCCACTCCGCTGCTCGTCGACTCGTTCGGGCGAGTGGCCCGGGACCTCCGGGTCTCCCTCACCGAGAAGTGCTCGCTCCGCTGCACCTATTGCATGCCGGAGGAGGGGCTGCCCCCGATCCCCGATGAGGCGAGGATGACCACCGAGGAGGTCATCCGGTTGGTGGCCCTGGCGCACCGCGAGCTGGGCGTCCACGAGGTGCGGTTCACCGGCGGGGAGCCGCTCATGCGGCAGGACCTCGAGCGGATCATCGCCGGCACCCGCGTCGAGTGTCCGGACCTGCCGATCGCCATGACCAGCAACGGCGTGGGCCTCGAACACCGCATCGGTGGGCTCGTCGACGCCGGTTTGGACCGCATCAACATCTCGCTGGACACCGTCAACCGGGCCGAGTTCGCCGAGCTGACCCGGCGCGACAGGCTGCCGTCGGTGCTGCGCGGCGTGCGGGCGGCGGTGGCCGCGGGGCTCGACCCGGTCAAGGTCAACGCCGTGCCCATGCGGGCCACGCTGCACGGTGCGCCCGACCTGCTGGAGTGGGCGCTCGCCGAGGGCGTCCAACTGCGCTTCATCGAGGAGATGCCGCTCGACGCGGACAACACCTGGTCGCGGGTGGAGATGGTCACCGCGCAGGAGGTGCTCGACTCGCTGTCGACCCGGTACGAGTTGATCCCCGCGGGGCGCGACGACCCGTCGGCGCCGGCCGAACTGTGGGAGGTGTCCGGGCACACCGTGGGTGGCCGGCCCGCGACGGTCGGCGTGATCGCCACGGTCACCCGGAACTTCTGCGCCGCCTGCGACCGCACGCGCCTCACCGCCGAGGGCACGGTCCGGTCGTGCCTGTTCAGCGACGACGAGACGGACGTGCTCGGGGTCCTGCGCTCCGGGGCGCCGGACCGCGAGGTCGCCGACGCGTGGCGCGGTGCGATGTGGGGCAAGCAGGCCGGCCACGGGATCGGCGGCACGGCGTTCCACCGGCCGCGGCGGTCGATGGGAGCTATCGGTGGGTGACGTGTCCGAGTCAGGCGATAACATCGGCGATGTGAGCAGTAATCCGAGAGTGATCACCGTGGGCTATTACGCCGCGGCGGAAGACGCGGCGGGCACGGCACGCGAACGGCTGCACACGCACGCCGCCACTGTCGGCGAGCTGGCCCGCGAGGTCTGCGAGCGCCACGGCGAGCCGCTGGCGAGCATCGTCACCGTGTCCTCCTTCCTGGTCGGCGAGGAGACCACCCGGGACCCGCACGCCTCGATCGCCGGTGTCTCGGATGTCGACGTACTGCCGCCGTTCGCCGGGGGCTGACTCGTGCGCCAGCGCCCGGCCCTCGCCGTCCTGACCGCAGTTCTCGCCTGCTCGGGCGCCGCGGCCTGCGCGAGTGGGGGAGTCGAGGAGGAGGCCGTCACCATAGGCGTGGCGGCCGCACCGTCGCTGTCTGCGGCGTTCACGGAGATCATCAGCGTCTTCGAGGCCGACAATCCCGGGGTGCGGGTCAGCATCGAGCTGGGCAGGTCCAACGAGATCGCGAAGAGCCTCGGCTCACGTTCGGACATCAACGTGTTCGCCTCCGCGAGCGAGGAGGCCATGCAGAAGGTGGTGGCGGAGGGGGCGGCGGTGGACCCGCGCGTCTTCGCGCGCAACCACGTGGTGCTGGCGGTGCCGTCGGGCAATCCCAAGGACGTCTCCGGCCTGGGGGATCTCGACCGGGAGGGCCTGCGGGTGGGGCTCTGCGATGTGGAGGTGCCCTGCGGTCAGGCCGCCGACATCCTTCTGACGGCGGCGGGCGAGGACCCGGTCGACGTCGAACGGATCGCCGGGTCCCGGGCGCTCGCCGCCCAGCTCGCGGACAACGACGCCGACGTGGGGATCATCTACCGGACCGACGTGGCCAGCTCGCACGGCTGGGTCGAGGAGGTGGACGTCGACCCGAGGGACCGCGAACTCCAGCAGGCCTCAGGCACGACCAGCTATGTCCTGGCCAGGGTGCCCGGCGGCGAGGACGGCCAGTCCTCCGAGGTGAAGGCGGCCGCCTCGGACAGATTCGTCGAGTTGGTGCTCTCCAGTCGCGGACGCAGCGCGCTCCTCAACTCGGGGCTCGAGGCGGTCTCCGGCTGAGCCGGTATCAACGAGAACTTAGACTGGGGGCCCATGAGCACCGCTGAACCGCAGGCCGGGTCTCGGCGTAGGGGATCGTGGCACCGGCGGGCGACCCGGCCGGTCCAGTTGTGGATGATCGCCCTGGTGATCCTGGGCGTGGTCCACCGCTGGGTTCCGGCCTCCCCGTGGGTCCTCGTCCACATGTTCACGCTGGGTCTGATCACCAACTCGATCCTCGTGTGGGGGCAACACTTCACCGAGATACTGCTGCACCGGCGGCCCCCGGAGAGTGCCCGGGGCGTCCAGGTGCGCCGGATCATGGTGCTCAACGCCGGGATCGTGGTGCTGGTGGCGGGCATGATCGCCGCGTTCCCGGTGGCGATCATCGCGGGCGCGGCCGTCGTCGGCGGGGCGGTGTGCTGGTACATCGTGGACCTGGCCCGGCAGATTCGGGCCGCCGCCCCGTCCCGCTTCCGGCCCATCGTGAAGTACTACGCCATCGCGGCGGCGTTCCTTCCTGCCGGTGCGGTGGCCGGCGCGTTCATGGGGGTCGGCGTCCCCGCGGAGTGGTCCGTCCGGCTGCACGCGTTCCACCTCGCGGTCAATGTGCTGGGCTTCGTCGGCATCACCGTGCTCACCACCCTGGTGACCTTCTGGGCGACGGTCCTGCGGGCGCTCATGGCGGAGGGCCAGGACACTGCGGCCACCCAGTCACTCGTCGTGCTGTCGGTCTCCGTCGTCGCGGTGGCCGCGGCCTCGCTGGCCGGTGCGTGGATCGTCACGGCCGCGGCGATGGCCGTGTACCTGGGGGCCGTCCTCTGGCACCTCTATTATCTCGTCCGCATGGCGCGCCGGACGCCGCCGCGGGAGTTCGCGTCGATGAGCATCGGCTGCGGCCTGATCTGGTTCCCGGTCGCGGTGGGCTGGGCGGCCCTGCTGGTCGCGGCCGACCGCGTCGAGGACCTCGGCGCCGTGACCGTGCCGCTCCTGGCCGGGGCGGCCGCCCAGATCCTGTTCGGGGCGATGAGCTTCCTCATGCCCACCGTGATGCGAGGTGGTCCCGCCGCGGTGCGGGCCGGCATGATCGAGATGAACCGCCTGGCCGTGTTCCGGCTGGTGCTGGTCAACGCCGGCCTGCTTGTGTTCCTCGCCCCTGGCGGAACGAGCTGGACCCGGGTCGTGGGTTCGTCCCTGACATTCCTGGGCTTCGTCCTGTTCCTGCCGGTGATGATCCGCGCGGTCCGCGCCCAGCTGCGGGTCATCCGCGAGACCGCGGCGGCGCGCGAGGCGGGGGAGAAGCCCGCCCGGGTCAGCGCGGACACGCCCCGGCCACCGATCGCGCCGGGGAAGCAGCGCAATCTGACCGGCGCGTTGGCCGCGGTCCTGGTCGTGGTGCTCGCCACGGGTGCCGCCGTCGTCGTCGACCCCTCTTCCCCGCTGCGCCGCGGCGGCGAGGCCGTCGCCGTGACCCCCACCGGCAACACCACGTCGGTCGAGGTCACCGCGGACGGGATGCGGTTCCTTCCCGACACCGTGACGGTCCCCGCCGGGGACCGGCTGGAGATCACCCTCACCAACCGCGACGAGACCAACATCCACGACCTGTACCTGACCAACGGCGCCGACTCGGGCCGGGTCGACCCGGGCGAGACCGTCACGTTCGACGCCGGGGTGATCGGTCGCTCGATCGAGGGCTGGTGCACGATCGCCGGGCACAAGGCGATGGGCATGACGTTCAGTGTGCTGGTCGAGGGCGACGATCCGGCGGTGACCGGTGACCACGGTGACCATGTCGCCTCCGGCACGACCGGCCCGACCGACGCCATCGACGTGATGGCGCCGCCGTCGGCCGCCGTCGTGACCCGCGACCCCGCTCTGGCCGCCGCCCCGCCCGGGCGCGTCCACCGCGTCACGCTCACGGTCACCGAGACCACCGACGAGCTCGCCCCCGGGGTGGTGCGGCCCGTGTGGACCTACAACGGCGGGCTACCGGCGCCGACGCTGCGTGGCAGGGTCGGCGACGAGTTCGTGGTGACGCTGCGCAACGAGGGCACGATGGGGCACTCGATCGACTTCCATGCCGGCGACGTGAGTCCCGACGAGGTGATGCGCACGATCCCGCCCGGGGAGGAACTCGAGTACCGGTTCACCGTCAACCGTGCCGGTGCCTGGCTCTACCACTGCGCCAGCATGCCGATGACCGGACACGTCGCCGCGGGGCTGTTCGGCGCGCTCATCGTGGATCCGCCGGATCTGCCGCCGGTCGACCGTGAGTACGTGCTGGTGCAATCCGAGTCGTACCTCGGCGGGCCGGACGAGCCGTTCGACATGGACAAGATCGCCGCCCGGCAGCCGGATCTGGTGATGTTCAACGGGCACGCCACCCAGTACCGCCGCGACCCGCTCACCGCGCGCGTCGGCGACACCGTGCGGATCTGGGTGGTGGCGGCCGGGCCGAGCGACGGCACGAGTTTCCACGTGGTGGGCTCGCAGTTCGACACCGTCTACAAAGAGGGCGGTTACCTGCTGCGCGACGGCCGTGACGCGTTCGGCGGCCGCAGCGGCGGGGCGCAGGCGCTGGACCTGTCGCCCGCGCAGGGCGGGTTCGTGGAGATGACCTTCGTCGAGCCGGGCCGCTACACGTTCGTCGACCACTCCTTCGCCGACGCCGAGAAGGGCGCCACGGGCTTCATCGACGTCACCGGCTGACCCGACAGCGGCATCCGCGCTCGCGACTGCGCGGCGGCAGCATCGACCCGCGCGACGACAGCATCGATAAGCGGGTTTCGCACGTCGGCACTCGGGCGATGCGTGCGGAAGTCTCTGCTCGATGGGCGACTCGGAAGTTTCGTGCGCCGGGAATAGGCGGGGCGGGGGCGCCGGTTGTATTAGGTGATACGTCATCAAAAGTCGCAGTCGTCCGTAACGCAGGAGTTGTCATGCCCGTCTTCGTCCAGAACCCCGATCCGCGCAGCCTCGTCGAACGCCCCGCCGACCGCCTGTTGCCCGCCGATGCGCGCATGGGCGCCGTGGAACTCCTGGTCCGCGACCTCGACGCGATGATGGCCTTCTACTCCCGCGGCGTGACCCTGGACGTGCTCGAGCACGTCAGTGATACCGCGGTGCTCGGCCGGGGCGGGCAGCCGCTCGTCCGCCTGCGCCGGGCCCCCGATCTGCCGCCGCGGCGACCCGGGGAGGCGGGGCTGTTCCACACCGCCGTGCTCTTCGGGGACCGTCGGTCGCTCGCGTTCGCCGCGGCGTCGGTGGCCCGTCTCGCGCCGCGGTCGTTCACCGGTAGTTCCGACCATCTCTACAGCGAGGCCTTCTACTTCGACGACCCCGAGGGCAACGGCGTCGAGCTGTACGTGGACCGCCCCCGGGAGACCTGGCAGCGCGACGGCAACGGCCTGCTCCAGACCGCGACCAACGCCCTGGACCCCGACGCGTTCCTGCGCGCCCATCTCCCGCAGCAGCCGGTCGCGCCGCCGCCGGCCACTCTCGGGCACGTCCACCTGCAGGTCGGCGACATCGGCGTGGCGCGCGACTTCTACGTGGACGCGCTCGGCTTCGAGGTCATGAGTGACCTCGGGACGGCGCTGTTCATCGCGGCCGGCGGGTACCACCACCATGTCGCCGTCAACACCTGGGGCACTGCCGGAGCCGGGCCCCGCGCCGCTGCCCTGGGTTTGGGGCAGGTGAACATCGACCTGCCCGATGACGACGACGTCGCCGCGCTGCAGCAGCGTCTGGTCGATCATCGGATCGAGGTGCGGCACGACGGTCACACACTGCGCTTCGATGACCCGTGGGGCACCCTCATCCAGGTCGCTCCCGCGGGTGCCTGAGCTCGAACCGGCCCCGGGACAGGCGTTCTGACCTAGCGTCGGGGGAGGACTGACTCGGCGTCCGGCCGGTCGGCGGCGCAGAGAGGTGATGTCGGGTGAACGTCCATCGACGTGGTGTCGGGGTAATCGTGAGTGGCAGGGCACAGGTGGCGGCGGTACTCGCGGCGATCGTGAGCACCCTCGCGCTCGCGGTGTCCATGCTGCTGTCCGGGGCGGGGACCGCCTCGGCGCAGGAGACGGAGGAGCCGGCTCCCACGCAGGGCGTATTCGAGTTCTCCGCCGACGGGATCACATGGTCTGAGGACCCGAACGCCGTGCTGCCCCCGTTCAGCGGGGGGAACCTCTCTCCGGGAAAGGTGATCGAACGCGAGTACTTCGTCCGCAACGCCGACTCGGTGCCCGGGAGGTTCGAGACGTTCATCGGTGACTGGTCCTCGTCCGCCAACTCGCTGTTCACCGTGCAGTCGGACTTCGGGGACGATGTCGGTGTGCGCTACACGTACTACGGGGAGGACTTCCCCGAGCACACCTACGGCCCGGCGGTCGAGGTGGGCACCGTCCTGAATTCGGTGGAGCTGGCGCCGCGGGAGCAGGTGCGGATCGTCGACGGCGTGGGGCTGCACCCCGATGCGGGTAGGGAGGCCCAGGGGGCGCGTGTCTCGACGGCCATCGAGTGGCGGCTCACCGTGCCGGAGCCGCAGCCCGAGCCGGAGCCTGAGCCCGGCGAGTGCGAGGGCGGGATCCCGATGAGCGGCCTGTTCAGCGCCGCGGGCAGTACGGGCAGCGAGTCGACCGGCAGCATGGCCGGCAGCGCGGCCGGGTCCACCGCTTCGGCCTCGCTGGACGGCGGGTGCGCGGCCGAGTCGTGACCCCGGGGCGCAGCTCCGGATGCGGGTCGCGGCGCGGGGTGGGCGTCAGGCGCGTCAGCCGCGCACGGCGTGGAGTCGTTTCACCCCGGACCAGGCCATCGCGAGATAGGTCAGAGCCCACACGGCGAGCGCCACCCACATCAGTTCCCGGCCGATCCACGTCGCGAGCGGAACCCGGTCGGTGCCCCCGAGCGACATGCCCGAGGCGGCGAATATGCCCAGGGGGAAGACGATCGACCACAGCATGGGCGTGTAGCGCAGGGGCACACGCTGGAATCCGTGCCGCCACACTCCCAGCGCCACCATCACGGGCAGCAGCCATGCCGCGACGCCCCAGAACAGGACCAGCAGACCGGAGACGAGTCCGCGGACGTCGTCGACGAGGGGCGCGTCGGTCATGCCCACGATGTGCGAGCCGGCCACCACGACGAGCGCCGACAACCCCATCAGGATCCAGTACGGCGGGTCGATGTCCTCCGGTCCGACCGGCAGCATGATCAGCCGCATCATCACGAGTACGGCGGTGGCCACATAGAGGACGACGCCGACCGACCACGAGATCACCGCGACCGCGGCCAGGACGTCCTCACCGGCGGTCGCGTGGTGCTCTAGGAGCGCCGCGCCGATCGCCACGGAGTGCAGGGCCACCGACCAGAGGAACCAGGTCCCGTTCACCTCCGGCAGCACCGAGCGGGGCCCGCGCGCCAGGAGCACGAGCCACGGGATCACGTAGCCGAGCACGGTCACGGCCCCCACGCCGACGTACAGCAGGACGGTGGCCGCCGTGAGGTGTCCGTGGGCCGCGAGGGCGGCCGCGAGGACGTTGGTGCCGGCGACGAATGTGAAGAACTGGAAGGAGGCGCGGGGGTTCCGGAGGTCGACGACGACGAGGTCCGTGTACGCGCCGACCCTCCACAGGCTGAGCAGCACCAGCACGGCGTACTCGAGGGCGGTGAGGGTCAGCAATAGCTCGGCCAGGGTGTGCCAGCCGCGCTGGCCGGCGCCGATGGTGATGATGCCGGTGCCCATGACCAGCGCGAAGTACCCGGGGGACATGTGTGCTGGCGTGGGCCATCCGCCACGGTGTCGACTCCTCGGTTCCGCCCCCGTCATCCGTCCTACCTTCGCCGGAGACGGGACTGGATCATCCAGGCGAACGCGATGATCCACGCCGTGACCGCGACCCACATCCAGGCCTGACCGATCCAGGCGACGATGGGCAGCTGATCGGCGTGACCGAGGTACATGCCCGCCACTGCGTACATGCCCAGCGGGAAGACGATCGACCACCAGGTGGGCTCGAAGCGAAATGGCACGCCGCGCACGCGGTGCCGCCAGTAGCCGACCGCCACGAGGACGGGGATGAGCCAGGTGGCGAAGCACCAGAAGACCACCACGAGGCCGGCGACCAGGCCGCGTACGGCGTCGACCATCGGCGCGCTGGACATCTCCACGATGCGTGCCCCCGCGACCACGGTGATGGCCACCGCGCCCATCGACACCCAGTACGGCGGGTCGAGTTCCCGCGGGTCGAACGGGTAGACCATGAGCCGCAGCGACACGTAGACAGCGCAGGCCACGTAGAGGACGACGCCGACCGACCACGCGGCTACCGCGAGGATCGCGAGCGCGTCGCGGCCGGCCTCGAAGTGGGGTTCCAGGGTGGCCGCGCCGACCGCCACGGACTGGGCGGCCACCACCCAGATGAACCAGGTGCCGTTCGCCTCCGTCAGCACGGACCGTTCCGTGCGGGCCAGGACGGCGACCCAGGGGACGGAGTAGCCGAGGATCAGCCAGGCGAGGGTGGCGACGACCAGCAGGACCGCGGCCACAACGTAGAGACCTTGGCCGGCGAGCCCCGCCGCCAGGACATTGGTCCCGGCCACGAAGGTGAAGAACAGGAAGGCCTGGCGGGAGTCGTGGAGGTCGGCCGCGACCTCGGTGCGATAGGCGAGCAACCGCCACAGCGTGAGTACGACGAGGACGACGTACTCGACCGCCGTGAGGACGAGCAGGATCAGGGACAGCGTGTGCCACCCGCGCAGATCCGCCCCGATCGCGACGATGCCCGTCGCCATGACCATCGCGAAGTAGCCGGGGGACAGCCGCTCCGGTGTCGGGAAGCGTCGGCCGGGCGATGTCCTAGTGTCGTGCGGCACGGCTCGAACCCGACCGGGCCCGGCCCTCGCCGACCTGTCGGCTCACGTCGCCGACGTCCTCGCGCATCCAGCCGCGGCGGTAGGGGCGGTTGCCGAACTGGCCCGACGGGCGCGAGCGGTACACGACATAGGGCCGCCACAGGTACCCGACGGGCGCGGAGAACACGTGCACCAGACGGGTGAACGGCCAGATCGCGAACAGCAGGAACGCCAGGATCGCGTGGGCCTTGAACGTGAAGGGCGCGTCGGTCATGAGTACGGGGTCCGGGTGCAGCCAGAAGATGCCGCGGAACCACACGGCCAGGTCGGCGCGGTAGTTGTAGCTGCTGAGGATATTGCCGACGACCGTGTTGGCAAGTCCGAAGAGGATCGTCACGGTGAGGAAGAAGTACATCAGCTTGTCGTTGGCGGTGGTCGCGGAGAAGACGGGCCCCACCGTGCGACGGCGGTAGATGAGGATCGCCAGGCCGACGAGCGTGCAGAACCCGGCGACGACCCCCAGCGACACCGCCATCCAGTGGTAGCCGGTCTCGGTGATGCCGATCGCGTGCGTCCACGATTCCGGGATCACCAGCCCGATGAAGTGGCCCGCGACCACGGCCAGGATGCCGAAGTGGAACAGGGGGCTCCCCCACCGCAACAGGCGGGACTCGTAGAGCTGGCTCGAGCGGGTCGTCCACCCGAACTTGTCGTAGCGGTACCGCCACCAGTGGCCGACCACGAAGATCGCCAGGCACACGTACGGCAGGACCACCCACAGGACGATGTCCAGGATCGTCGCGTCGACTGTGGTCGTCTCGGTCATGGCCGGGCCCCGCTTTCCAGGTAGGACGAGGAGGTGAACGCTTCGAGCCCGACCTCTTCGTCGGGCGGCCCCTGGGCGACGAGTCGGCGGACGGCATCGCGGTCGTCGCCGCCGATCGGCGGGAGCGTGCCCGAGACCGCCTCGAGGGCGCCGGCCCAGGCGGACCCCCGGTCGGTCAGGGAGATCCTGAGCAACTCCAGACCGGGGCGGTGCCGGACGAGCAGGGCCCGGCACCGGTCGAGGTCGTGCTGGGCCCCGAACTCGAGGAGCACGCCCAGGTGGTCGGGCAGTTCCGCGGCGTCCAGCCGGGCCCCGGCCGACTTGTAGGCCTCGACGAAGTCCACCAGCGCCGTGCCGCGCTTGCGGGTGTCGCCGTAGCGGAAGTAGGTCAGGTACAGGCAGCAGCGACGACGCAGGTCGAACGTCTCGACGTACTCCTCCTGCGCCTCGCCCAGCGGCGTCGACTCGAGGTGCTCGACCAGGCCGAGCAGCGGCCGCGCGGCCTCACCCCGGTCGTCGACCAGCTCGCGGATGAGCGGCAGCCGTTCGAGGAGCTCGGGGGTCGGGTAGTCCAGCAGGAGCGAGACAGCCTGATAGAGCGAGCGGTCCTCCGGCGACCCGCGGCCGACGGCCGGGGAGGAACCGGGCATCACCGCCCTGCGGACCCGGGAGAACAGATCGGTGCCGAAGCCGGTCCCGGCGAGGAACTGCGACGCCACGGCTCAGCCCTTCTTTCCCGGGAAGAGGCCGCCGGTGCCGAGGCCGTCCCAGTTGAGCAGGTTGACCCGCCGGCCCTTGTCCGCGGGGGAGGCGATGGTGTCCGAGGTCTGGCGTTGCTTCAACGCGTGGAAACTCTCCACCGCGATGGGCAGCGCCTGATCGCCCGAGCCCTCCCCGAACGGGCCGGAGTCGCCCATCATCCCGGGGCCGCCGTTGTAGTCGAGGCTGCAGTCGGTGACCAGCTCCTCGAGGGAATGCGCCTGCTCCTGGTGGGCGGTGGGGATGACGTACCGCTCGTCGTAGTGGGCCAGGGCCAGGAGCCGGTACATGTCGTACACGTCCTCCTCGCTCATGCCCACGGCCTCACAGATCTCGCCCCGCGGCTCGCGGCCGAGGTTGATGTCACGCATGTAGGTGCGCATCGCGGCGAGTCGGTTGAGCACCGTCTGGATGGTGTCGACGTCCCCGGCGGTGAACAGCTCGGCGAGGTACTCCATGGGGATGCGCATCGTGTCGATCGCGCCGAACAGCGTGTCGGAGTCCTCCCCGTCGCCGCCGTCCGCGGCGACGCGGTCGACGATGGGCGACAGCGGCGGGACGTACCAGACCATCGGCATGGTCCGGTACTCCGGATGCAGCGGCAGGGCCACCTCGAACCGCGAGATGAGCTGCCAGATCGGCGAACGCTGCGCGCCCTCGATCCAGTCCTCCGGGATGCCCGCCTCGCGGGCGGCCTCGATGACCTCGGGGTCGTTCGGGTCGAGGAAGCACTCGCGCTGGGCGGCCAGCAGGTCATGCTCGTCCGGCACCGACGCCGCCTCGAGCACCCGGTCCGCGTCGTAGAGGACCAGGCCGATGTAGCGCAGCCGGCCGACGCAGGTCTCCGAGCACACGGTGGGGATGCCCACCTCGACGCGCGGGAAGCAGAACGTACATTTCTCGGCCTTGCCCGTGCGGTGGTTGAAGTACACCTTCTTGTACGGGCAGCCGGTCACGCACTGGCGCCAGCCGCGGCAGCGGTCCTGGTCCACCAGCACGATTCCGTCCTCGACGCGCTTGTACATCGCCCCGGAGGGGCAGGAGGACACGCACGACGGGTTGAGGCAGTGCTCGCAGATCCGCGGCAGGTAGAACATGAAGGTCTCTTCGAACTCGGCCTTGATGTCCTCGCCCACCTTGGCCAGGATCGGGTCGCCGGACATGTGGGTCGGCGACCCGCCGAGGTCGTCGTCCCAGTTGGCCGACCACGAGATCTTCATCGGCTCGCCGCTGATGAGCGAGTACGGCCGCGCGACCGGGGTGTGCTCCTGCAGCGGGGACGAGACCAGCATGTCGTAGTCGTAGGTCCACGGCTCGTAGTAGTCGTCCAGCGACGGCATGGTGGGGCTCGAGAAGATCTCCAGCAGCTTCTTCATCCGCCCGCCGGCCTTGAGGCGCAGCCTGCCGCTCCGTCCGAGCTCCCAGCCGCCCTTCCACCGCTCCTGGTCCTCGTAGGTTCGCGGATAGCCGAGGCCGGGGCGGGTCTCGACGTTGTTCCACCACACGTACTCGGTGCCGGACCGGTTGGTCCAGGCCTGCTTACAGGTCACCGAACACGTGTGGCACCCGATGCATTTGTCCAGGTTCATCACCATGGACATCTGGGCCATGACGCGCATCAGTACTGCACCTCCTGCGAGCGACGGCGGATGACCGTCACCTCGTCGCGCTGGTTTCCGGTGGGGCCGATGTAGTTCCACGCGTAGGTGAAGTGGGCGTACCCGCCGATGAGGTGGCTGGGTTTGATGAGGATCCGCGTGGCCGAGTTGTGGATACCGCCGCGCTTACCGGAGGCCTCCGCGATCGGCACGTCGACCGTGCGGTCCTGGGCGTGGTGCATGTAGACCGTGCCGGACGGCATCCGGTGCGAGACCACGGCGCGGGCGACGACGACGCCGTTACGGTTGACCGCCTCCACCCAGTCGTTGTCGACCACCCCGATCAGCTCGGCGTCCTCCCTGCTCATCCAGATGGTCGGCCCGCCGCGGGACAGGCTGAGCATGAGGAGGTTGTCCTGGTACTCCGAGTGGATGGACCACTTGTTGTGCGGGGTGAGGTAGCGGACCGTCAGCGCCGCGCCGGCGCCACCGGATCCGTCGGTGCTGCCGAGCACCGGCTCGCCGTACAGCTCGTGCATGTTGAGCGGCGGGCGGTAGACGGGGAGCTGCTCGCCCACCTCGGCCATCCAGTCGTGGTCCATGAAGAACTGCATGCGGCCGGTGAGCGTGTGCCACGGCTTGAGCCGCTCGACGTTGATGACGAACGCGCTGTACCGGCGGCCGCCGTGCTCCGAGCCGGACCACTCCGGGGAGGTGATGACCGGCTGCGGGCGGGACTGGGTGTCGGCGAAGCTGATGCGCTTGCCGGACTCACCGCGGGACAGATCGGCGAGCTCCCGGCCGGTGCGGGCCTCGAGCTGCTCGAAACCCTGGGTCGCGAGTCGCCCGTTGGTGGTCCCGGACAGGGTGAGGATGGCCTCGCACATGCGGATGTCGGTGTCCAGGCGCGGGCGGCCCCGGCCGGCGCCCGTGCGGGTCTCGCCGTTGGCCCCCCGCAGGATGCCGATCTCCTCGTCCGGCTTGAGCAGCAATCCCTTGACCGGCATCCCCGCCTTCTCGGCGAGTGGCCCGAGGGAGCCGAACTTCTCGCCGATCAGCCGGTAGTCGCGCTCGACCGTGACGATCTTGGGGAAGTTCCGCCCCGGCACCGGCTCACACGAGCCGTCCTTCCAGTCCGACACTGTGCCGCCCGGGTTGGCCAGGGCATCCGGGGTGTCGTGCGCCAGCGGGACCGCCACGACGTCGGTGCGGGTGTCGAGGTGCCCGTGGCTCAACTCCGACACCTTCTCGGCGAGCAGCCGGAAGGTGTCGAAGTCCGTCCGGGTCTCCCACGGCGGGTCGATGGCGGCGTTGAACGAGTGCACGAACGGGTGCATGTCGGTCGAGGACAGGTCGTGCTTCTCGTACCAGGTGGCCGCCGGGAACACGAGGTCCGAGAACAGCGTGGTGGAGGTCATCCGGAAGTCGAGCGTGGCGAGCAGGTCGAGCTTGCCGTCCTCCGCGTCCTCGCGCCACACCATGTCCCGACCCCGGTGCCCCTCCGGGGCCTGGTCGGCGCGCAGTGACGAGTCGGTGCCCAGCAGGTGTTGGAGGAAGTACTCGTCACCCTTGGCCGACGAGCCGAGCAGGTTCGATCGCCACACGGTGAGGACCTTGGGGGAGTTGCCGGGGCCGTCCGGGTCCTCGGCGGCGAAGCGCATCGACCCGTCCTTGATCCGGTCCACCACGTGCTCGGCCGCGGACACGCCCGCCTCGGCGACCTCATCCCCCAGGTCGAGCGGGTTGGCCGAGAAGGTCGGGAACGAGGGCATCCAGCCCAGTCGCGCCGACATCGCCACCAGATCCGGGGTGCTCATCCCGGCGAAGCGGTTCTCGCCGGTCGGGGAGGCGAGGGTGTCCGCGCCGTACGCGTCGTACTTCCACTGCCCGGTGTGCAGGTAGAAGAACGCGGTGGCGATCATCTGCCGCGGCGGCCGGGACCAGTCCAGGCCCATCGCGACCTGCTGGAACCCGGTCAGCGGGCGGACCTTCTCCTGGCCCACGTAGTGCGCCCAGCCGCCGCCGTTGACGCCCTGCGTGCCCGTGAGGATCGTCAGCGCGAGGAACGCCCGGTAGATGAGGTCGGAGTGGAACCAGTGGTTGGTGCCCGCCCCCATGAGGATCATCGAGCGCCCACCGGACTCCAGCGCGTTGCGGGCGAACTCCCGCCCGATCCGCTCGGCCTGCGCGGCCGGGACGCCGGTGTGCTCCTCCTGCCAGGCAGGTGTGTACGGCTGCGGGTCGTCGTACCCGGTCGGCCAGTCGCCCGGCAGCCCCTCCCGGCCCACGCCGAACTGCGCCATCATCAGATCGAGGACGGTCGTGACGCGGAGGTCCGTGGGGTTGTCGTCGTCGCGGCCCCTGATGGTCCGGTAGGGCACCCCACGGGTGATGGTGCCGGCGTCGCCGCGCGTGGTGTCGAAGCGCGGCAGCACCACCTCCGTGGTTCCCTCTCTCTCCTCGAGCAGGGACAGGGCCGGGTCGACCTCGCCGAGATCCAGGTTCCAGTCGCCCGCGCCCTGCTCGCCGAACCGGTGGCCCAGCGTGCCGTTCGGGACGACCGGCCGACCCGTGACCGCGTCGAGCAGGACGGTCTTGTTGGCCGCGTTCTCGCCGGGATCCTCCGCGAGCACACCCGCACCGACCATGTCCGCGGTGACGAATTTGTGCGGCAGGACCGTCCCGTCGGAGCGCGTGCGCAGCGTGACCAGGAACGGCAGGTCCGTGTACTGCTTGGCGTAGCGCTCGAACTCGGGCGTGGCCCGGCGGGCGTAGAACTCGGTGAGCACCACGTGGACCATCGCCATGGCCAGCGCACCGTCGGTGCCCGGGTGCGGGTGCAGCCACTCGTCGGCGAACTTGGTGTTGTCCGCGTAGTCGGGCGAGACCACCACGACCTTCTGGCCCTTGTAGCGGGCCTCGGTCATGAAGTGGGCGTCCGGGGTGCGGGTGACCGGGACGTTGGAACCCCACATCACGAGGTAGGAGGAGTTGAACCAGTCGGCGGACTCGGGGACGTCGGTCTGGTCGCCGAACACCTGCGGCGAGGCCACCGGCAGGTCGGCGTACCAGTCGTAGAACGAGAGCATGGAGCCGCCGAACAACTCGATGAACCGCGAGCCCGCCCCGAACGAGGCCATGGACATCGCCGGGATCGGGGAGAAGCCCGCGACCCGGTCCGGGCCGGCGGTCTTGGCGGTGTACACGTGGGCCGCGGCCGCGATCTCGACTGCGTCCTCCCAGCGGCAGCGGACCAGGCCGCCCTTGCCGCGGGCGCGCTTGTACCAGGCGGTCTTGGCGGTGTCGGAGACGATCGACCCCCAGGCGTCCACCGGGTCGGCGTGCTCGGCGCGCGCCGCCCGCCACAACTCGAGCAGGCGACCGCGGATGTACGGGTAGCGCACCCGCGTGGGCGAGTAGGTGTACCAGGAGAAGGCGGCACCGCGCGGGCAGCCGCGGGGCTCGTACCCCGGCATGTCGTCACCGATGTCCGGGTAGTCGGTCTGCTGCGCCTCCCAGGTGATGATCCCCTCTTTGACGTACACCTTCCATGAGCACGAGCCCGTGCAGTTGACGCCGTGCGTGGAGCGGACCACCTTGTCGTGGCTCCAGCGGTCGCGGTAGAACACGTCCGCCTCGCGGCCGCCCTCGATCGTCACGGTGCGCAGATCGTCGGAGGCCGTGCCGCGGCGGAAGAACCGGCCGGCCTTGAGGATGGCCTCGGAGGCGGGGCCGTCCAGGCGGGGGTCTGTGCTGGTCATGCCGGAGTCCTTTCCGTGGCGGTGGACGCGCTGCGACTGGTGCGGAGGAACCACAGCCAGGTGAGTGCCGCGGTGATGACCGAGAGGGCGAACAGCAGCAGCAGGCCGGTGCGGTAGTTGCTGTCGGCGGTCCAGAAGTAGCCGAGCAGGAGCGGCGGGACGAACCCGCCGAGCCCGCCCACGGCGCCGACGATGCCTGTGACCGACCCGACCGAGGACGGCTCGACCAGTTCGGCGACCAGGGCGAACACCGCGCCGGAGGCGACACCCAGCGAGGCGGCCATGACGAGGAACACGGCCGTGCCCACCGGGTAGAAGCTGCCGTCGTCGATCCCGATCAGGGGCATGCGCTCGGACGCGGCCGCGGCCATGAGGCCGGTGACCACGTAGCTGATGACCAGGACCCACCCGCCGTCGAACCGGTCCGCCAGCGCACCGCCGAGGGGGCGGCACGCCACGGCGACCACCACGAAGATCGCGGTGCGCAGCGCGGCGTCCTCGATGTCCAGTTCGTAGAAGTTGTGCAGGTAGGTGGGCAGGTACACGGAGAACGCCACGAACCCGCCGAAGCCCATCGCGTACATCCACGACAGTTTGAGCGTCACGGGTCGGGCGAGCGTCCTGGCGGCCTTGACCACCCAGTTGCCCTGGGCCGGTGCCCAGGCCGGCGAGTTCTGCAGCAGCATCCGGGCTGTCACGGCGTAGATCGCCAACAGGACCGCCACCAGGATGAACGGGGCCTGGTCGCCGAGAGCGTCGCGGAGCCGCAGCGTGGTGAACGCCGCGACCGCGGTGCCGCCCATGCCGGCGCCGAAGATG
This sequence comes from Dietzia aurantiaca, assembly GCF_021033825.1. Lineage (GTDB taxonomy): Bacteria > Actinomycetota > Actinomycetes > Mycobacteriales > Mycobacteriaceae > Dietzia > Dietzia aurantiaca. The sequence continues at coordinate 57,489 of NZ_JAIFXZ010000014.1, read as the reverse complement.
CCGATCGCCGTGCCGCGCCGGTTCGGCGGGAACCACGAGTTGACGGTGGGGACGCCCACCGCGAAGGAGGTGCCGCCGATCCCGAGGAAGAAGCCGCCGATGAGCAGGACGATCAGGCTGCTGTCGACGAAGCCGACGAAGAGCGTGGGGATGATCGTCAACGCCGCGACGAGCGGGAACATCGTGCGGCCGCCGAGCCGGTCGGTCAGCGCGCCCACCGGGATCCGGCCGAGCGATCCCACCACCACGGGCAGCGCCACCACCAGGGACTGCTGGAACGAGGAGAGCCCCAGGTCTTCTTTGTAGGTGGCGCCGAGGGGGCCCATGAGCGCCCACGCCCAGAAGGTGAGCAGGAACCCGGCGAAGCACAGGGCCAGGGCGAGGTTAGCCTTCTTGGGATCGATGGCGGGCGCGCCGGAGGGGTCGGTGGTCACGGGGTCGGAGCCTGAGGACACGGGTGGCCCTTTCACGTCAGAGTCTCGCGGGTCGGGCACGGACGACAGGGGAACGGGCCCGAATCCCGAGTGTGCGACAGTCCGTCACCGCGCCGTGGGCGGTTCGGCGAATGTGGCGGGGTTCGTTACCGGACAAATATTCGCCGCAGCAATGTTTTCAGCGTCAACAGAGAGTGGCTCAGACGAGCCAGTCATTGGGGGCGAACAGCTCGGCGTGGAGCCGATCCTCCGGGATGCCGGCCGCCAGGAAGGCCGGCCGTACCGCCTGCAGGAACCCGGCGGAGCCGCACAGGAAGACGTGCGCGTCGGCGGGCAGCGGCACCGCGGACAGGTCCATGAGCCCGTGGTGGACGGTGCCCGGGCCGGAAGCGGTGTCGGCGCCGTCCTCGTACCAGGAGTGCACCTCGGCGTCGGCGAGCAGGGAGGCCTCGCCGGCGACCTCGCCCGCCAGGACGTGCTGGTCGGGGGAGCGGTCCGCGTGCAGGACGAGCACGCGACGCGAGGTCTCCTCCGCGGCGAGCTGGGCGAGCATGCCGAGCATCGGCGTGATGCCGATGCCGGCCGAGCACAGCACCACCGGGGCGGAGGCGGTCTCGGCGTCGGCCTGGTCCAGGACCAGGTCGCCGAACGGGAGCGTGACCTGCAGTGTGGTACCGACCGCGGCCGTCGCGTGCAGCCAGCCGGAGACCTCGCCGGCGGGACAGCCGCCGGCGGCGGGGTCCACGCGGCGTACGCCGATCCGCCAGGTGCCGTCGCCGGAGGCGGTCGAGAGTGAGTACTGGCGCAGCTGGCGGGCGCCGTCGGGCAGCACCACGCCGACCGAGGTGTACTGGCCGGGGCGGAAGTCGGGGAGGCGTTCGCCGTCGGGCCCGGCGAGGGTGAAGACGGCGACCGAGTCCGTGACGTCCTCGCGGGCGACGACGGTGGCGGTCCGGAACACGTCACCCGGCTCGACCTGCGCCTCGGCGTACAGCCCCTTCTCGAAGTCGATGAGGACGGAGGCCATGATCCAGTAGACCTCGTCCCACGCCTCGGCGACCTCGGGGGTGACGGCGTCGCCGAGCACGCGGGCGATCGCGGCGAACAGGTTGTCGTGGACGATCTGGTACTGGTCCGGGGTGATGCCCAGGCTCGCGTGCTTGTGTCCGATGCGCGAGAGCAGGTCGACCGGGCTCTTGCCGTCCACGAGCATGGTGGCGAACGTGGCGATCGAGGCGGCCAGGGCGCGCTGCTGGGCGCCCAGCTTCTGATTGCCGCGGTTGAAGGTGTCGCGGATCAGTTCGGGGTGGTTGTCGAACATCGTCGTGTAGAACAGCGGCGTGATCTCGTCGATGTGGGCCCCGATGACCGGCAGTGTCTCGCGGATGACCGGGACGTTGTGCGGGGACAGCGCCCGGGGGCGGGCGAGGATCGACTCGAGGGAGATCAGTGACGTGGTCATGGCAGCCTTTCCGGACCGGCCCCTACGGGTGTGGAGGCGTTGAATCCGAGCCTGCCAGAATGCGACCTCGATATGCGCATTCACGCCGTGTGAGTTCGAATACCCACCTGAACTGGATATTTGTGCTCTACGTACGTAGTGCTGAGGAAGTGCACGTCAGGGGCTGTCCGCGACCGTCGGGGCGAATCTCGGCTCCAGTGTGAGCAGGATCTGCCGTGTGGGGGAGTGGACGATGTCGTTGACGGTGAGCGGATCGAGGGTGGCGAAGAATGCCTCGCGGGCCTCGGCGAAGGCCCGGCGCAGTCGGCAGTTCCCGGCGAGCGGGCAGGGCTGCTCGCCTTCGCAGTCGACCGCCTCGCCCGGGCCCTCGAGGGTGCGGAGCAGGGCGCCCACGGAGTGGTTCCGTCCGGCGTCGGTGATCCGTAGCCCTCCGCCGCGGCCGCGGCGCGAGGCGATGACCTCGAGATCCACCAGGCGGGAGACGATCTTGGCGACGTGGCTGGGGGAGGCGTTGACCGAACCGGCGATGGCGCCCGCGGTCATCCGTTCGCCGTCCCGGTCGCCCACCGCGAGCAGCATGAGGGTGCGAAGCGCGAGGTCGGAGTGGCGGGAGATGTTCACCCGTCCATGATCCCATAATGCGAATTCGGACAACGCATTTTTTGGGGTCAGATCCAGTCGATCAACTCGACCAGCTCGGCCCCGGCCCCGGCCCCGTCCTCGGGGATCAGGGCAAGCGACGGCGCCCCCACGAGATCGGCGAGGTGCGCGGTGCGGACCCGCTCGTCCACGGACCAGCCGCCGGAGCCGTCGGGTCGCGCGGGCAGGATCCGGGATCGGGTCGGGGCGGCCAGTTCCGCAAGGTCGGGGACGGGCGCGAGCACAGGCGTCCGCCGTCGACCCGTGAGGGCGTCGACCAGCGCGCGGCCGGTGGTGGCGGCAGCGCACACCGCCGCCAGCGGGTTGCCCGGCAGTCCCAGCAGCACGCCACCGCCGGGTAGCGCTGCGACGATCTGCGAGCCGCCGGGTCGGACCCGCACGCCGTCGAGCACGATCCGGGCGCCGGCCCGCTCGAGTGCCGGTCGCAGGTGGTCGGCCACCCCGCGGCCGGTGGCCCCGACGAGCACCAGCACCTCCCCGGCCCCGCGCGGCCGGTGCAGCAGCGCCTCGAATTCGGCCTCGGTGTCCGGACAGTGTTCCACCGCGGCGGTGGCGGGTCCGAAGCCGGCGCGCTCGAGCACCGCGCCGAGCAGCGGCCCGATGGTGTCGCGGATCCGCCCGTCGGGCAGCGGGGGCGGGGTGTCGGCGGGCAGTACCTCGTCGCCGGTGGTCACGACGGTCGCCCGAACCGGCCCCCGCGCCACGACCCCGGTCAGTGCCGAGGACAGCGCCGCCGAGGCCAGCGCGGCGTCGAGCGTGGCGCCCTCCGGCGCGAGGACGTGCCCGGCCGGCCAGTCCTCGCCGACCGGCCGCAGGTCGTCGATGCCCTCGGCCGCGCCCAGGGCGGTGACCAGTGCCGGTCCGCCGTCGGAAGGCGAGACCTCGACCAACTCATGGCGCAGCACCCGGTCGGCTCCGGCGGGGGCGAGCGCGCCGGTCGCGATCGGCGCCGCGCATCCGGGCTCCAGGGTCGCCGCGGAACCGTCGCCGGCCCGCCGCGCGGCCCCGGTCAGCCGCCAGTCGCCGGGCCCGGCCAGCGCGTACCCGTCCATCGCCGACACCCGCCCGCGCGGCATCGGATCGGCCGCGATCAGCGGCGCCGCCAGCACCGCGCCCACCGCGTAAAGCGGCGCCAGCCGGGCCGCCGGCACGGCATCCAGGCCCGCGGCCAGGATCGCGCCGACGTGCGCGAGCGCCACCGGCCCGCGCCCGGCCAGGTCGGCCCATGTGTCGACGTCGAGTGCTTGAGCGCCGACGGGCACGTGGACGAACCCGGCGGCGACGGTGTCGTCGTCGTCATACAGGGCGCGCACCGCTCGACCGGCCACGCCGCCCGTGGCCTCGAGCCGCGCCAGGCGCGCGGCGAGCGCGCGACGGTCCCACGCGGCGAGGAGGTACTGCTCGTGACCGGCGGCGTCCACGCCAAGCGCGGCCGACGCGCCCGACGTGCGCACGGTGTCGACGAGCGCGCGGAGGGTGCCGGAGTCGAGTTGGGGCAGGTCACAGGCCACGACGACGACGACGTCGACACCGTCCGGAAGGCACGCCAGTCCCGCGGCGATCCCCGCGACCGGTCCGGAATGGGGCGGGTCCTCGCGGGCGTCACCACCCGGTCCCACCGTGATGGCCGGCCCCGCGACGGCCCGGGCGGCGCCGAGCACGGTCTCGACCATTGGCCGACCGGCCACCGGGAGCCGGGCCTTGTCCACCCCGCCGAGCCGGCTGCCCCGGCCGCCACTGAGGATGATCGCGCCGACGGTGCCCCTCACTGCAGGCTCTCCTGTCGCCGTTCCGCCGGGGCGGCCAGGCGATCGCGCAGGAAGTCGTCGACGAGTCGCTCGACATCCGTCTCGGTGAACGGGCGCAGGCCGATGATGCGGGCCAGCACCACGGGGCCGGCGAGTTGGGCCACGGCGAGGTCGCGGTCGCCGGGGGTGAGCGTGCCGTCGGCCTCCGCGGCGGAGAGGACCTCGTGGAGGGGCGCGGCGTAGGACTCGACCACGCTGCGGCGCAGCTCGCCCACCTCGTCGTCGTCGGAGGCGCCGCGCCCCATGGCGAGCCAGCCGAGCATCGACTGTTGCATGGGCACGGTCTGGATGAGCCGGGTCAGGGCGGAGCACAGGTGGACCAGCTGCTCGCGCACCGGCAGGTCCGCCGGCGGCGGCTCAGGGGTGGGCAGCAGGCGCCGGAACGCCGCGGCGATGAGCGAGTCCGTCGAGGGGAAATTGCGGTACAGCGTGGTCCGCGCGACGCCCGACAGGCGCGTGACCGCCTCCACCGTCACCGCAGCCGCGCCGCCCGAGACGAGGAGGTCCGCGGCGGCGTCCAGGAGCTTGCCGCGCGAGCGGGCGCGTCGGGGATCGGTGGGGGAGGGCATGGTGACCATTGTGGCCCGCCGCGTCGGTCGGCTCGTGCGTTACGGTGTCCGGAAGGAAGCGATACCATCGGTAGCGTTTCCGCGACGACCCCGGGAGGGCCCGTGCTCGAACTGTCCGCAGGACGGCGGCGTTGGCTGCTGTTCGTCAGCCTCGTGGCCGTCTCGATCGTCGTGGCCACGATGTCCGCGCTCTATACCTCGCTGCCCGACATCGCGGTGGCGATCGGCGCCACCCAGGCCGAGCTCACCTGGATCGTCGACTCCTACACGCTCGCCCTGGCCGCACTCGTGCTCACCGCCGGCGCCCTCGGCGACCGATTCGGACGCCGCGCCACCCTCATCGTGGGGCTCGCCCTGTTCACGGTGTCCTCCGCGCTGCCACTCCTGCTCGACTCGCCCACGTGGCTCATCATCCTGCGCGGCGTCGCCGGGCTGGGCGCCGCGTTCGTCATGCCGTCCACGTTGTCGCTGCTCACCGCCAGTTTCCCTGTCGAGCGGCGCGGGATGGCCGTCGGCATGTGGGCGGGCTTCGCCGGGATCGGCGGCATCGTGGGTCTCGTCGGCTCCGGGCTGATGCTGCAGGTGTGGTCCTGGAAGTCGATCTTCCTCGTCTATTCCGTGATCGGCCTCCTGGTGTTGCTCGCCGCGTTCACGATCGGGGAATCGGTCGCGGCCAGGCACGGTCGGCCGGACGTCGCGGGCGCGATCTTCTCGGCCCTGGCCGTGGGCGGCGTGGTGTTCTGGCTCATCGAGGGCGCGCAGACCGGCTTCGGCGAGCCCTTCGTCGTGGTGGCCCTCGTCGTGGCCGTGGTGAGCCTCGTCGCGTTCATCAGCGTCGAGCTGCGCGCCTCGGACCCGCTCCTGGACGTGCGCTATTTCCGGCGCCGCGGCTTCTCCGCCGGGTCGGTCTCGGTGGCGCTGCAGTTCCTGGTGATCTTCGGGTTCTTCCTGCTCATCGTGCAGTACCTCCAGCTGGTACAGGGCTACGACGCGCTCGGCGCCTCGATGGCCCTGGCGCCCATGGTGGTGCCCGTGATGGTGCTGTCGGTCATCGCGCCCAGGATCACCGACGTCGTGGGACTGCGCGTCGTGTCCGTGGTGGGCGTCGGCGGGATCGCCGTGGGCATGCTCCTGCTCTCGAGGCTCACGGTGGACTCCGGGTATTGGGATGTCCTGTGGCCGCTGTGCATCGCCGCGGCCGGGCTCGGACTGTCCACCGCGCCAGCGACCTCGGCCATCGTGTCGGACATCCCCGCTGACGAGCAGGGTGTCGCGGCAGCCGTGAACGACGCGATGCGGGAGATCGGCGCGGCGATCGGCATCGCGATCGGCGGCAGCATTCTCGCCGGGCGGTACGCCTCCGACATCGTGGAGGTGCTGCCCGGCGTGCCCGAGGAGGGCCGGCCGGCGGTGGAGGGCTCGTTCGCCGGGGCCATCGAGTTCGGCAACGCAGCCGGGCCGGCCGCCCGGCCGATCGTGGACGCCGCCGCCGAGATCTTCGCCGCCGGCATCTCCGATTCGCTGGTCGCGCTGGGGCTGGTCGCGGCGGGGGCGGCGGTCCTGCTGCTGTTCGTGGCCCCGGGCCGCGGGTACGTGCCGCAGGGTGACGTGCAGCGGGCCGGTGTCGGATCTGCGCCTCGTACCTGACCATCCCGACCGACCTGGTGGACCTGACCGACGACGCCGCGCTGCGGGGGATCGCCCGCCAGTTCCCGGTCCCGATGCTCGACTACCAGGCGTCCTGAGCCCCGCGGTCGGCCCAGGGGTGCGAGGGATCCATCCGGCTGACGGACTCGCGCAGCCAGTCCCGACGGGACGCGTCCAGTAGCGGTAGATGCGTGTGCGCATCCGACACGTCCTTGTCCCGGACCTGGGCCGCCTTCATGAACAAGACGATTTCAGGCTGGAGATAGCGCAGCCCGTCGTCGTCGACCCAGGTCGCCCGCTCCAACGGCATCACCTGCTCCGGCAACTTCTTGTTGACCCACAATCCGTCGCGGAACGGAGTCAGCGGCACGTCCAGGACCCACGGGGAGCGGGCGTCCGCACGAACCCAGATCCCGCTCGCCGGTCGGATGTCGCGAAAGCGGTGGTCAAACGGCCGCAACCAGCCCGAATCCGCGTTCCATGTGGTCCACCCCCGGTTGGCGAGGAACACCCTGAGGTTCTCAGCATCGCCGGCATCGATCGAGATGTCCATGTCCTCGTGCTCGCGGGAGACTCCGGTGAACTTCTCGAGCGCCCACCCACCGACGATCCACCACGGACGGTCGAATCCGTCGAGGAAGTCCGAGATTGTCGAGGGATCGAGTGGATCCCAACCGCCATACCAACGTCGAAACTCGTCGGGTGGTAGCGGCCCGGCGTCCGAGGGCTGCGGCAGGGGAGGCGGCATTCGACGATGGTACGGCCGACCCGGCAGCTGCACCGGGTGCCGCTACGCCCCGGGCCTCGAGATCACCACGGGCATCGGGGTGCACCAGCCAGTCGCGGAGGTGGTCAGGCGCGGATGCGCTCGGAGTGGGCGTAGACGGTCGCCCTGTCGTCGCGGCTGAAGCCGGCGAGCGTCACGCGCGCGTCGACCGCGAGATCCACCGCGAGCGACGAGGGCGCGCTGACCGCGGACAGTACGGGGATCCCCGCCATCGAGGCCTTCTGTACCAGCTCGAACGACGCCCGGCCGGACACCTGGAGGACGGTGTCGCCGAGCGGAAGTCGATCCTCGCGGAGGGCCCAGCCGATCACCTTGTCGACCGCGTTGTGTCGACCCACATCCTCGCGTAGGCAGAGCAGCTCCCCGTCCGGGGTGAACAGTCCGGCCGCGTGCACTCCTCCGGTCCGGTCGAAGACACGCTGGTGTTCGCGGAGTCGCCGGGGCAGCGACAACAGGACCTCGGCCGCGACGAGCGGCTCGACCGGGCCGAGAGGAAAGTGCGTGGTGCGGCGGACCTCGTCGATCGAGTCCACGCCGCAGACACCGCACGCGCTGGTCATGGTGGTGGTTCGCGCCGACCCGGGCTCGGGCACATCGGGCGAGACGGTCAGGGAGAGCGTGTTGTAGTCCTGCTCGGAGCGCCCGCTGACGGTGGTGCAGTACTGGATCGTGGGCAGGTGCTCGCGATCCCAGATGGCGCCCTCGGAGACGAGGAGGCCGGCGGCCAGATCCATGTCGTCGCCCGGGGTCCGCATCGTGACGACGAAGGGCGCACCGCCGACACGGATCTCGAGCGGCTCCTCGACAGCGAGGGTCGCCACCTCTCGCCTGGTGTCAGCCCCGGCGATGATCCTCAGCGCGGGGTGACGAGTCGTCCGCCGTCCCATAGTCGGCCAGCCTAGCCGTCACCGCCGATCCCTTTCCCAGGTATAGCGCCGTGAGGGCCACCGTGACCAGCCAGATCAGCGGATACACGTTGGTGATCGTGGAGAAGACCACCGACGGGATATCGCCGCCGAGCATGAACAGGCCCATCCCCACCCAGCGGTCGTCGGGGAAGTTGGTGTCCGGGAAACTCTGGACCCAGTTGGCTCCCGCCGCCCACACCAGGGGCGGCAGGAGCCAGACGTACCATCGACCGGCCGAGATCGCGTAGTGCAGCGTCAAAACCAGGAGCGGGACCAGCCAGACCCAGTGGTGACCCCAGGTGAAGGGCGAGACCATGGTCATGGTCATCCCCGCCAGGGTCAGACCGAGGAGTTGATGCCCGGCGCGATGCGTCAACGCCGCGACCGTCAGGCCTACGACCGCCACGAGGACGGCGCCGATCAACCAGGCCCAGGCGGGGGCCATCTCCAGCCCGGCGATACGGGCGATGGCCCCGCGCACAGACTGGTTGGCGACCAGGGAGTCCTGCCCTATCCGTTGCGAATCGAGCAGGGTCCCCGACCAGTATCGGATGGCGTCACGGGGGATGACCAGGAAGCCGAGCGCCACGGTGCCGAGGAACGTGAGCCCGGAGACCGCGGCCATCCGCCACCGGCCGGTGAGCACCCAGTGAGCCCAGAAGAACGCCGGGGTGAGCTTGATGCCGGCGGCGATCCCCGAGCCGATGCCCGCCCAGCGGCGACCGGACCGCGAGGCGAGCTGGTCCGCCAGTACCAGCACCAGGAGTAGGACGTTGATCTGGCCGAGCCACACGGTGGTGCGCACCGGCTCCAGCGAGAGCGAGATCAGGGTCAGACACACCGCGACCTGCACGGTCACGCGGTCGGACCGGTATCCCAGGGTGCGCAGGCACATGCGGATCGCGAGGTAGAGCAGCCCCACCGTCAGCGCGGTCCAGCCGGCTTCCATCAGGCCGGGCGTGACCTGGGTCAGCGGGGTGAACAGCAGGGCCGAAAACGGTGGATACGTGAACGGCATCGGGGCGTAGAACCGCCCCGAGTCAGCGCCGGACAGCAGACCCTCATACAGCGGGATGGATCCGAGGACCGCATGCCCGCCCCATCGGTAGACGTTGACATCGAGCAGATTGCCGTAGATGCCCCACCACGGCGTCCGCTCATCCGGGAAGCGAAGCACCATGAAGACCGAGGACAGCGCCAGGATCGCCAGCGGCCCCCGGAGCCACACGGTGGTGGGTAACGAGCGCATCGGGGCTGAGCCTAGACCAGCGGTACGAGAAAATGTGGAGGGAATAATGAGGCCGTCACCGCCGGAGCGCCCCGCGCTGATGTGCGGGGCGGCGGCGTGACGGCCTCATCGGGACTGGACGGTGTAGGTTCCGCGTCCCTCCCGGGCCGGGGCCCGGGACTCAGATATAGATGGCCGGGTCGATATAGAACTGCGCCTCGCGCAGCTCCTCTTTGGTCGACCTGGCGGGCTTGGCGACGCCCGGGATGCCCACGACGATCGAGTCGGCGGGGGCGTCCTTGACCACCACGGCGTTGGCTCCGACCGACGAGTCCGCGCCGATCTCGACCGGCCCCAGGATCTTCGCCCCGGCCCCGACGGTCACGCGGTCCCCCAGCGTGGGGTGCCGCTTGACCTGCTTGAGCGAGACGCCTCCGAGGGTGACCCCGTGATAGATCATGCAGTCGTCGCCGATCTCCGCGGTTTCACCGATCACGACGCCCATGCCGTGATCGATGAAGAACCGCCGGCCGATCACCGCGCCGGGGTGGATCTCGATCCCGGTGAGGAAGCGGGCGAACTGCGACAGGACACGCGCGGCGGTGCGGCCGGCCCCGCCGGAGTGCCACATGCGGTGGGACAGTCGGTGGATCCAGATGGCGTGCAGGCCGGAGTAGACGACGGTGTTCTCGACGTCGCCCCGGGCTGCCGGGTCGTGTGCACGCGCCGCGGTGAGGTCCTCGCGCAGAGTGCGCACGAGCCCCACCGGGCGGTCGGAAGAACCTGACATCAGTCGCGGTAGTCCTCGAAGAGCATCGTCGAGACATAGCGCTCGCCGTAGTCACACACGATCACGACGATGGTCTTGCCCGCGTTCTCGGGGCGCTTGGCCACCTCGAGCGCGGCCCACACGTTGGCACCCGAGGAGATGCCGGCGAGGATGCCCTCCTCCTTGCCGAGGCGCCTGGCAACCTCCAACGAGTCCTCGAGAGTGGCGTCGATGACCTCGTCGTAGACCTCGCGGTCGAGGATCTCCGGCACGAAGTTGGCGCCCAGTCCCTGGATCTTGTGCGGGCCGGCCTTGCCCTCGGTGAGCAGCGGAGAGTCCTTGGGCTCCACGGCGACGATCTGGATGTCCGACTTCTGAGACTTCAGGTAGTTGCCGGCGCCCGAAATGGTGCCGCCGGTGCCGATACCCGCGACGAACAGGTCGATCTCACCGGCGGTGTCCTCCCAGATCTCCGGGCCCGTGGTGCGACGGTGCACGTCGACGTTGGCCGGGTTGGCGAACTGGCGGGCGAGGACAGCGTTCTCGCGGCTGTCGGCGACCTCCTGGGCCTTGGCGACGGCGCCCTTCATGCCTTCGGAACCCGGGGTGAGGATGAGCTCGGCACCGTAGGCGCGCATGATGGCGCGGCGCTCGACGGACATGGTGTCCGGCATGACGATGACGGCCTTGTAGCCGCGGGCGGCCGCGACCATGGACAGGGCGATGCCGGTGTTGCCCGAGGTGCCCTCGACGATCGTGCCGCCGGGCTTGAGGCCGCCGGAGGCGACCGCATCGTCGATGATGGCCGCGCCGATGCGGTCCTTGACGCTGCTGGCGGGGTTCGCGGACTCGAGCTTGGCCAGCACCGTGGCCTGGATGCCCTCGGTCAGGGAGTTGAGACGGACCAGCGGGGTACGGCCGATGGTCTCGGTGATGTCGGAGTAGATCTGCGCCATGATGTGTTCCGTTCTGCAGAGAATGAACCGATCTGTCTATTGCGCAGTCTACGTGATGCGGCGACAAGGCACGAGGGTGCGATCGGGAAATCCTGAGAGATTGCCACAGGCGCCGTGCCCGGTCGATAATCGACTGCGCTCCATTTCGACGTCGTCCGAAAGGCCGCAACCGGCATGCGCGAGATCACCGTCCCCACCCAGAGAACCTTCACCGGTTCCGACCTGATCCCGGTGGTGGCGCGCGGACGCGCCGCCACGAACCCACGGTCCGTCCCGTTCGAGTATCACGACGGTGACCAGTGGCGATCCGTCTCCAACGCGGAGCTCGTCGCCCGTGTGGACCGCATCGCGGCCGGGCTCGTCGCCTCCGGTGTCGAACCCGGCGACCGGGTCGCGCTCATGGCCGGGACCCGCCTCGAATGGGTCCTCGTCGACTTGGCCGTCTGGACCGCCGGGGCCATCACCGTGCCGGTCTACCCCTCGTCCTCGGCCGGGCAGCTCGAGTGGATCCTCACCGATTCCGAGGCGAAGGTGCTCGTGGCCGAAACCGACGCCCACGTCGTCGTCGTCGGCGATACCGACGTCCCCGCCACCTGTACCCGCGTGCTCTACCTCGACGACGGCGGGCTCGAGGCCCTCGAGGCCGACGGCGATCCCGTCGCGGCCGAGACCCTCGAGGCCTCGCTGGCCACCCTCGACCCCGACGCCCCCGCGTCGATCATCTACACCTCCGGCACCACCGGACGGCCCAAGGGCTGCGTGATCACCCACCGCAACCTCCTGTCGGAGTGCCACGCGCTGCTCGACCACCCCATCGGCACGATGGCGCAGCACGGCAAGAAGACGCTCATGTTCCTGCCGCTCGCCCATGTGCTCGCCCGCGCCGTGACCTACACCGTGTTCCTGGGCGAGGCCACCGTCGGGTTCTGGGACGACACCTCGACCATCCTGCCGCGCTTCGCCGACTTCCGGCCGCACATGATCCTCGGTGTCCCGCGCGTGTTCGAGAAGGTCCGCGACGGGATCGCCGCCAAGGCCGGTGCGAAGGGTCGACTGCAGAAGGAGATCTTCGGCCGCGCGGAGGCGATCGCCGTCGAGGCCAGCGAGCTGCGCGGCGGCGACGGGCTGGGCGACGCCCGCCGCCCCTCGCTGGTGCACACCATTCAGTACAAGGCTCTCGATGTGGCGGTCTACAAGGCCGTCCGTGAGGCGCTCGGAGGCCGGTGCGAGTACGCCATCTCCGGCGGCGGCGCCCTGCCCGACCGCATCTCGCATTTCTTCCGCGGACTCGGCGTGCCGATCTACGAGGGGTACGGCCTCACCGAGAGCACCGCCGCCGCCACCGTGAACGGGCCCGGTTGCCAGCGCATCGGCACCGTCGGTCGGCCGGTCGCCGGCACCAGCGTCCGGATCACCGACAGCGGGCAGGTGGAACTGGCCGGGCCGCTGATCTTCGACCACTACTGGAACAACCAGAAGGCCACCGCGGAAGCCCTCCGCGACGGCTGGTTCGGCACCGGCGACCTCGGATCGCTCGACGAGGACGGGTACCTGACGATCACCGGCCGCGCCAAGGAGATCATCGTCACCGCGGGCGGGAAGAACGTGGCCCCGGGCCCGATCGAGGACGGGATCCGGGCGCACCGCCTGGTCGGTCACGCCGTCGTGATCGGCGAGGCCCGCAAGTTCGTCTCCGCGCTGATCACGGTCGACGAGGCCGAGCTCGAGGCATGGGCCGCGGAGAACGGCCACGGTGGCAAGCCGGCCGAGGACCTGGTGACCGACCCCGCACTGCAGGCCGAGATCCAGTTCGCCGTGGACGACGCCAACCGGCAGGTCTCGCAGGCCGAGGGCGTCAAGAAGTTCACGGTCCTGCACCGGGACTTCACCGAGGAGTCGGGGGAGCTGACCGCGACGCTGAAGGTCAAGCGGCACGTGGTGGCCGAGCGCTACGCCGAGCAGATCGAGGGCATGTACGCCTGATCTGACCAAAGCGAGAGCGCCCGGGCCCTGGAAAGGGTCCGGGCGCTCCGGCGTTCGGGGGTCCTACGTGGCGTAGAGGTTCTCGATGTCGCCCGCGAACCGCTCGTGCACGACGTTGCGCTTGAGCTTCAGCGTCGGGGTGAGCTCGCCGCTCTCGACCGAGAACTCGGCCGCGAGGATCTTGAACTTACGGATGGACTCGGCGCGGGAGACGGACTTGTTGGCCCGGTCCACGGCGTCCTGCACGGCGCCCACGAGGTCGCCGTCCTGGATGAGATCGGACACCGAGCCGGTCTTGCCGTGCTTCTCGGCCCAGCCCGGGAAGGTCTCCGGGTCGATGGTGACGAGGGCCGCGATGTAGCTGCGGTTGTCGCCCACGACGACGGCCTGGCTGATCAGCGGATCGGAGGAGAGCAGGTCCTCGAGCTGCGACGGCGAGACGTTCTTCCCTCCGGCGGTGACGATCAGGTCCTTCTTCCGGCCGGTGATGGACAGGTAGCCGTCCGGGTCGAGCTCGCCGATGTCGCCGGTGTGGTACCAGTCACCGGTCCACGCGTCCTCGTTGGCCTGCGGGTTCTGCCAGTAGCCCTTGAACAGGGTCTTGGCCTTGGCCAGGACTTCGCCGTCCTCGGCGATCTGGATGGTCACACCCGGGATCGGCTTGCCGACGGTGCCGATCTTTGCCGCGTTGATCGGGTTGACGGTGAGCACGCCCGAGGACTCGGTGAGACCGTAGCCCTCGAGCAGGTCGAAGCCCGCGCCGCGGTAGAAGTGGCCGAGCCGGGCGCCCAGGGGGCCGCCGCCGGAGATGACGCGGTTGCACTCGCCGCCGAGGGCCTCGTGCAGCTTCGAGTACACGAGCTTGGCGAACAGCTTCTGCTTGAGGGCCAGGCCGGTCGACGGCTTGCCGCCGTTCTCGAGGGCCATGGAGTAGTCGATCGCGGTCTGGACGGCGGCCTTGAAGATCTTGGCCTTGGCGCCGCCCGCTGTTTCGGCCTTGGCGGCGGCGGAGTTGTAGACCTTCTCGAGCACGCGCGGGACCGAGACCAGGAAGGTCGGGTGGATCTCGGACAGGCGCTCGACGACCTTGGTCGTGTCGGGCTCGTGGGCCACGGCTACGCGCTTGTAGAAGCAGGCCACCTCGAGGATGCGGGCCAGCACGTGGGCGAGCGGGAGGAAGATCAGGGTGCGGCTGTTGGGGACGAACGCGTCCTGCAGGCGCTCCTCGACGGAGACGACGACACCGCCGAAGCCGCCGTGCACGATCTCGCAGCCCTTGGGGTTGCCGGTGGTGCCGGAGGTGTAGATGATCGCGCAGGTGTCCTCGTGGCCCGTGGACAGCGAGGCCGTTTCGAGCTCCTCGTCCGAGACGCCGGCCCCGGCCTCGCTGAGCTGGGCGATCAGGTCGTTCTCGATGACGAGGATGTCGCCCTTCCAGTCGGTCTCCGCGGTGAGCACCTCGCGCAGTTCGAGGTCCTCGACCACGGCGAGCGAGACGCCGGCGTCGGTGAGGATCCAGTTGCACTGGGCGGACGAGGAGGTCTCGTAGATCGGGACGGTGACGGCGCCGACGGCCCACGCGGCCCAGGCGATGAGCGACCACTCGTAGCGGGTGTGGCTCATGATGGCGAGGCGATCACCGGTCTTGACGCCCTTTGCGATGAGGCCCTTGGCCACGCCCTTGACCTCCTCGAGGTACTGGGCGCAGGTGACTTCCTTCCAGTCGCTGCCGACCAGCCGCAGCACGGCGACGTCGTTCGGTGCCTCCGCGGCGTTCGTGAACACGATTCGGCCGAGGTTCTGATCGGGGAAGGGCTTGGCGGGGGGCGGGCTGGCGAACTCGGTCGTCATCGCGATCCTTTAGGTCTTTGTGGCCTGTGTCACTGGCAAGTGTAGAGGCCCGCTCACGATCTGTGTCGAGCACGGTCTATCGGAAACCTTTTATGAGGCGCGCATCATGTTGTTGTGACGACGGTTACACTGGCGACATGTCCGCAGGTGTACGGCCCGCGACCGCCACGATGGTGGCCCGGTCATGGGAGCGAAGCAGGCGACTGGGGATCGATCCGGAGCGCTCGGACCCGGTCGTCGACCTCCAGGGTGCCGCGCTGTCCGCGCATCGGGACGGCAACCGGATGTCCACAGTGCTGCCGATCGTCGAGAAGGTCCTGGTCTCGGGGGTTGTGGACAGTGGCCATCTCGTGGCCGTGGCGGATGCCGACGGGCGCCTGCTGTGGATGTACGGCAATCGGGGCGTCCGGACGAGGGCCGAACGCATGGCCTTCGTGCCCGGGGCACTGTGGAGTGACGAGGTCGTGGGTGCGAACGCGCCCGGCCTGGCGCTTCGTCACGACGTCCCGGTGCGGGTCCGGGGCGAGGAGCACTACCTGGCGCCCGCCCATTCGTGGAGTTGTTCGGCGGCGCCGGTGCACGACCCGATCACCGGCCGGGTGATCGGCGGCATCGATGTCACGGGCCGGGATTCCGCTGCGTCGGACGAGATGTTGGCCCTCGTCAGGGCGACTGTGCTGCTCGTGGAGTCGGAACTGCGGGCCGTGATGTCGGGAACACTGGCGTGGACCGGGCGTATGTCCGGATCGTCGCGTCGCCTGTCCGTGCTCGGCACCTACCGGCCCACGCTGGAGGGCCACGGGCCCGTCACCGGCCGCCACGCCGAGATCCTGCTTCTGCTCGCGGCGTACCCCGAAGGTCTGTCCGGCGGGGCGCTCGCGGAACTGCTCGCGGAGGGCAGGTTGGACGAGGTGAGTGTCCGCGCGGAACTGTCCCGGCTGCGGCGCGTGCTGGGTCCGGAGTCGATCGACTCGCGGCCGTACCGGCTCGACCCGGGGCTGCTCGGCACCGATGCCCATGAGGTCGAGGACCTGCTGGGGCGCGACGTCTCGGCCGCGGTGGCCGCCTACCGCGGGCCCCTGCTCCCGGCCTCGGATGCGCCCGGGGTGGTGGAGCTGCGCGAGGAGTTACACGCCCGGGTGCGGGCGGCGGTGCTCGCGGTCGGGTCGACGGGGGACCTGAAGGACTGGGTCGCGGGACCGGGTCGCGACGATCCGGAGGCGTGGCGGGCCCTCTCCCTCGCGCCGGGAACGCCCCTGGCGAGCAGGTCGGCGGCGGCGTCGATGACCCACATTCTGGACGGACGTTTGGGAGCGTGATCCGGCGCCCGGCACGGTGAGTGCAACGTCGGTGCAACCCCGCCGGGAATAGTGTCGTGGCTCACAGTCGTCGACCGCAGGGGTCGGCGTCCCGAAGAACGCGAGAGGTGCCGACATGCCCGTCTTCTCCCAGCCCGGTTCCGCCGACGCGGTGATGTCCTACGAGAGCCGCTATGACCACTACATCGGCGGCGAGTGGGTCGCGCCTGTCAAAGGCGAGTACTTCGAGAACGTCGCCCCGCAGACCGGACAGGTCTTCTGTGAGGTCGGCCGTGGTACCGCGGAGGACATCGAGGCCGCGCTGGACGCGGCCTGGGCCGCCGCGCCGGCGTGGGGCGCGAGCTCCGCCACGGAGCGGTCGCTGGTGCTGCTCCGGATCGCAGATCGTATGGAGGCCAACCTCGAGAAGATCGCGCTCGCCGAGTCGTGGGACAACGGCAAGGCGATCCGCGAGTGCCTGGCGGCCGACATCCCGCTGGCGATCGACCACTTCCGCTACTTCGCCGGCGCGATCCGCGCCCAGGAGGGCGGCATCTCCGAGATCAACGGGGACACCGTCGCCTACCACTTCCAGGAGCCGCTCGGCGTGGTCGGCCAGATCATCCCCTGGAACTTCCCGATCCTCATGGCGGTCTGGAAGCTGGCCCCGGCCCTGGCCGCCGGCAACTGCGTGGTGCTCAAGCCGGCGGAGCAGACCCCGGCGTCGATCCTGTACCTGATGTCGATCATCGGCGACCTGCTGCCGCCGGGCGTGATCAACGTGGTCAACGGCTTCGGCACCGAGGCCGGAAAGCCGCTCGCGTCCAACCCACGCATCCGCAAGGTGGCCTTCACCGGCGAGACCACCACGGGCCGGCTGATCATGCAGTACGCGTCCGAGAACCTCATCCCGGTGACCCTCGAGCTCGGCGGCAAGAGCCCCAATATCTTCTTCGAGGACGTCATGGACTCCGACGACGATTTCCGTCAGTCCGCGCTCGAGGGCTTCGCGATGTTCGGCCTCAACCAGGGCGAGGTGTGCACGTGTCCCTCGCGCGCGCTGGTGCAGAAGTCGATCATCGATGACTTCACCGACCTCGCGATCGAGCGGGTCAGGCAGATCAAGACCGGAAATCCGCTCGACACCGAGACGATGATGGGCGCCCAGGCCTCGACCGACCAGCTCGAGAAGATCCTGTCCTACATCGACATCGGCAAGCAGGAGGGCGCCGACGTGCTCACCGGCGGCGGCCGCGCCGAGCTCGACGGCGATCTCGCCGGCGGCTTCTACGTGGAGCCGACGGTCTTCCGCGGTCACAACAAGATGCGCCTGTTCCAGGAGGAGATCTTCGGTCCCGTGCTCTCCCTGAGCTCGTTCACCGACTTCGACGACGCCATGATGATCGCCAACGACACCCTCTACGGTCTCGGCGCCGGCGTGTGGTCGCGCAACGGCACGACCGCCTACCGGGCCGGCCGCACCATCCAGGCCGGCCGGGTGTGGACCAACACCTATCACCAGTACCCGGCCCACGCGGCGTTCGGCGGCTACAAGCAGTCCGGCATCGGGCGCGAGAACCACCGGATGATGCTCGACCACTACCAGCAGACCAAGTGCCTGCTCGTGGGCTACTCGGGCAAGCCGCAGGGCTTCTTCTGATCCAGCGCTTCTTCTGAGAGGAGTCCGGCCATGGACGACGTCTGCGGATTGCCCTCGGGCGGGAGCGTGCCGATCGCGGCGCGGGCCCTCCCACCCGAGGGCGCGCCGGCCGAGCTGCCCGCGCGGGTCGTGGTCACCGAGCCGGCCGCGCAGCTGATCCGCGAGCTGGTCGAGCGCCACGGCCCGGTGATGTTCCACCAGTCCGGCGGGTGCTGCGATGGTTCGGCGCCCATGTGCTACCCGGACGGGGAGTTCCGCGTAGGTCAGCGGGATGTCCTCGTGGGGGAGGTGGACCTGGCGCAGGGCGACCGGGACGTACCGGCGGGCGACGACGACGAGGCGCGCCTGAACTCGTCGTCGTCGTCGACCCGGGTGCGCTTCTGGATCTCGGGCTCACAGTTCGACACCTGGAAACACACGCAACTGGTGCTGGACGCGGTCCCGGGCAGGGGCTCGGGGTTCAGTCTCGAGAACCCGACCGGCAAGCGGTTCCTGTCGCGGGCGCGCACGTTCGACGAGCGGGAGCTGGCACTGCTGGAGGAGTTCCCGCCGAAGCTGGGCGGCGAGCTGGAGGACTGAGAGCCCCGTGCCGCGGCCGCCGGGGGCGCACCGGCCCGGGCCGATCCGCCCGGGCCGGGCGGCTTCCGGCGGTAGAGTCCATTCATGGATACCGACCGAGTGAACGCTGCCGACCCGCTCGACGTCGATGTCGAGTTCCTCACCGCCGACCTGCGCGCCGACCTGCTGCGACGCTGGAACGACCCGCAGCGGCGCTACCACAACGAGACGCACCTGCGTGCCGTGCTCCGGGCGATCGACGCCCTCGAGGCGGACGGCGAGTCCTTCGACGGGACCGCGGTCCGCCTGGCCGCGTGGTGCCACACCGCGGAGTTCGATCCCACGGAGTCGGAGAACAACGAGAAGTCGGCGGTGTGGGTCGAGCGGCAGCTCGATCCGGCCGCGCCCGTCGAGGAGGTCGCGCGGCTCGTGCGACTGATGGGCGGGCACCGCGTGGAGGCCGGAGATCCCAACGGCTCGGTCCTGTCGGATGCCGACCTGGTCGTGCTGGGGTCGGACCCGGAGACCTATGACGCCTACACCCACGACGTGCGGCACGAGTACGCGCACGTACCGGGGGAGCGGTTCGTCGCGGGGCGGATCGCCGCGCTGGAGGGCCTGCTCGAACGCAGGTCGGTGTACCTGACCCGGGCGGGGCGCGACGCGTGGGAGCGCCAGGCGCACGCCAACCTCAATCGCGAGCTCGGGCTGCTGCGGGCGGGTCTCGGCGAGGACTGATCCCAGCCAGCGCATGGCTGCCGTCGAGAAGAGGCTTTCGTACACTCGCTTCTCGGGAAACGCGTGCAAAAGACTCTTCGCGACGAATGGCTGCGGGATCCCGGCCGCCGGTCAGACCCCGGGCGGCCGGGCTGCGTCGATGTACTCGGCCACGCCGTTGGCGACCATGATCTCGGTGATGGCCTCCGCGTCGGCCTCGCTGGGCAGCCCCCAGTCGTCCTGGTAGCCGTAGATCTCGGCGAGAGTGGTGGAGTCGCGGGTGCCGCGCGCGAGCTCCACGTCGGTCGGGCCGATCAGGGACGGATGTGGAACGCCCACTGCACCGGCGACCTTGATCAGCTCACGGCGCAGGGAACGGATGTAGTTGGCGCAGCGCTCGGCCATCGAGGTGGGATCGACGCCCCGGATGAGCCACGGGTTCTGGGTGGCCACTCCGGTCGGGCACCCGCCGGTGTGGCACTGCTGGGCCTGGATGCACCCCACCGAGAGCATCGGCTCCCGGGCCACGTTGATCATGTCGACGCCGAGCGCGAACGCGACCACGGCGTTCTCGGGGATGCCGAGCTTGCCCGAGCCCATGAACACCACGTCGTCGGTGAGCCCGGCCTCGGCGAAGATCGAGTAGACACGGGGGAATCCGAGCCGGAACGGCAGTGACACGGCGTCGGAGAACACGAGCGGGCCGGCGCCGGTCCCGCCCTCGCCGCCGTCGATGGTGATGAAGTCGACGCCACGCTCGCGAGGGATCATCGCGTCGGCCAGATCCTCCCAGAACCCCGTGTCGCCGACCGCGGACTTGATGCCCACCGGCAGCCCGGTGCGGTCGGCGATGTCCTCCACCAGGTCGAGGAGCGAGTCCACGTCGTGGAAGGCGGTGTGGCGGGACGGGCTGGCGCAGTCCTCGCCCATGGGGATCCCGCGCAGCTGCGAGACCTCCTCGGTGATCTTCGCCGCCGGCAACAGCCCGCCGAGGCCCGGCTTGGCCCCCTGGCTGAGCTTGATCTCGATCGCCCGGATGGGGTTCTTCTCCGTGACCGCGACGAGCTTGTCGATGTCGAAGCGCCCGTCGGCGTCCCGGCAGCCGAAGTACGCGGTGCCGATCTGATAGATGAGGTCGGCGCCGTTCTGGTGGTACGGGCTCAGCCCGCCCTCTCCGGTGTTGTGCAGGGCTCCGGCGAGTGCGGCCCCGCGGTTGAGCGCCTCCACCGCGGGGGCGGAGAGGGCGCCGTAGCTCATGCCGGAGATGGTCACGAAGGAGTCGGGGCGGAAGGCACGGGCGCGGCCGCGGGCCCCGCCGAGGATCTTGGCGGGCGGGGTGGGCAGGAACTCGCCGGAGTGGATGTGGGCGGACAGCGAGACGTCGCTGAAGGTCCGCTGTTTGACCAGGGGATAGCCCTCGAGGAACTCGACGTCGTTGTCCGTACCGAATCCGAAGGTGGTGGCCCGGCCCTCGGCGGACTCGTAGACCCAGTCCCGCTGGTTGCGGGTGAACGGCCGCTCCTCGTCGTTGCCCGCGACGATGTACTGCCGCAGTTCCGGTCCGATCGAGGTCAGTGCCATGCGGGCGTGGCCCAGGATCGGGAAGGTCCGCAGGATCGGATACCGCGTCTGCCGCAGGTCTGCGGCCGCGACCGCGGCCAGCGCGGCCAGCGGGGCGCCGAGGAGCCACTTGCGCAAGGGAGCCTCCTGGAGGGGGGTCCGGGAACGACGAGCCCTCATTCTGGCCCACTCGGAGGGGCCCTGTCCGGCGGCTCGCGGGACCGGCTCGGCGAGCTTCAGGGTAGGACGCGGGAGACGACCTCGGAGGAGACGGCCTCAAGCAGCGGACCGGCGTTGGCTATGGAGCGCTTGATGTCCGGCTCCTTCTCTGTGAGCGCGGCGGCGGTGACGAACCCGGCGGCGGCCACGCGGTCGGCCTCGAGATCCAGGCGGCCGCACACCGCCACGACGGGCACGCCGTGGGTGCGGCAGAGCGCGGCCACGCCCAGCGGGGTCTTGCCGTGCATGGTCTGGTCGTCCAGTCGTCCCTCGCCGGTGACCACCAGGTCCGCGGCCGAGACCACGTCCTCCAGCCCGGTGAGGGTGCCGAGCACCTCGAATCCGGGGTCGAGTGATGCCCCGAGCAGCTCGCGGGCGATGAACCCCACCCCGCCGGCGGCACCGGAGCCGGGGGCGTCCGGGTCGACGTCCAGGCCTTGGTTCCGCAGGACCTCGACCAGCCGGGCGAGCCCGGCCTCCAGGCTGTCGACCTCCTCGGGGGAGGCGCCCTTCTGCGGCGCGTAGACGCGGGCGGCGCCCAGTGGGCCGAGCAGGGGGTTGTCGACGTCGCAGGCCACGAGGACGCGGGCGGCCCGCACCGCGGGGTCGAGGCCGTCCAGGTCGACGGTCGCAAGCCGCCGGAGCGCGCCGCCGCCGTCGGGGAGCTCGTTTCCGTCTGAGTCGAGGAACCGCACGCCGAGGGCGGACAGCATGCCGGTGCCGCCGTCGGTGGAGGCGCTGCCACCGATGCCCAGGTGGATGTTGCCACGGCCGGAGCGCAGGGCTTCCAGCATGACCTCTCCGACGCCACGGCTGGACGCCTTGAGTGGTCGGGGGACGCCGCCGGGCAGTCGGAGCAGCCCGCAGGCGTCGGCCATCTCCACGAACGCGGTATCCGGGTCGATGGCGGCGAACGAGGTCTCCACGGGATCCCCGGTGGGCCCGGACGCCGTCACCGGCATCGGCCGAGCACCGCCGGCGACCATCACCTCGAGGCTGCCCCCGCCACCATCGGCGACCGGGCGTTCGACCACATCCGTGTCGGGGTGCGCACGGCGGGCGCCCTCGGCCGCGTGATGGCAGGCCTCGATAGCGGTGAGTGAGCCCTTGAAGGCTCCGCAGGCCACGACGATCGTCACCCCTGCATCATCCCCCATGCGTGTCGGCGGACACACGACGGCCCGGGATCGTGACCGAAAGTGGAGGTCGCGATCCCGGGCCGTGTGGCACCGGGGAAGTGCGGGGATGAGGTCGGCCGAACCGGCCGGTGGTCGTCTTAGACCGCGACCTCATCGGCACCGGAGCTCAGGCCGGCGAGCGAGCCGGTGTCGATCGACCCGGTCTCCTCCGCCTCGTCGTCGGTGGCCGTGGTGTCGTTCTCGGAGGACGCGGCGGAGCCGGTGTCGGCCTCGGCCGCGGTCGCGGCGGCCACGTCGGCGTTATCCTCGCTGCTGCCCGGCAGCGAGCCGGTGTCGAGCGAGCCGGTCTCCGCGGCGTCGTCGTCGGTGGCGTCCTCGTCCGCGGAGCCCGAGCCGGTGCCACCGTCGACCAGGTCGCTGCCGGTGTTCGGGGAGACGCCGAGGCTGCCGAGCTCGACCGAGCCCGGGTTCGGGGTCTCGGCGTCGAGATTGACATTGAGGGCCAGGCTGCCCGCGTCGAGTGCGAGGTCCGTGCCGAGGGCGCCCTCGAGGCTGCCGTCCTCACCAGTCAGGTCGGACAGGCTGCCCTCCTCGCCGGCGAGGTTCTCGAGGCTGGCGGTGGGGCCCTCGGGCGTGGTGGCGTCCTGCGCGGCGGCGAGGCCCGGGAATGCGATGGCGGCACCGATGCCGAACGCGCCGACGGCGGCGATCTTCGCGGTGGTCCGGTTGGTGGTCTTGCGGTGGGTGTTCGTCACTGCTGAACGTCTCCGATCTGCATTGACCACGATGTGTCTCATCGCGGGCACCCCGGCCGTGTGGCTGGGGTGCGTCGGCGACCCTACAAGTGACATCAGGCCATGTCAGCCCCCGATTTGTTCAGTGGCGCTTCAGGTAACAGTTCGGTGATGTGGTGCCTTGTAGCGTGTGCCCCAACCGGCGGCGGGAGGCGTCGCGCCTGCCTAGGGTGGGTCCATGGACACCTCCGATCGTCCGGACCGCCAGTCGTGGGGGCCTCCCGTCGTGGTGGAGACCCACGGGGCGCTCATCTTCCTCTGTGGTGACAAGGCTCACAAAGTACGCAAACCGATCGATCTGGGCTTCCTCGACAACCGCACCGTGCAGGCGCGCGCGGAGCAGAGCCACCGGGAGGTGGAACTGGGCCGTCGGCTCGCCCCGGACGTGTATCTCGGTGTGTTGCAGGTGCGCCGGCCCCGCTCGTCCGATGGGCAGGACGACAACGACGACGAGGTCATCGACCACGTCGTGGAGATGCGTCGACTCCCGGAGCGGGAGAGCCTCGCCTGGCTGGTGCGGGAGCGGGAGGCCGGCGCGTCCCGGGTCGGCGATACGGACATCGTTGGCGGCCTGGGCGAGGTGGCCCGGCAGGTCGCGCGTCTGCACGCGGACAGCCACCGCACGCCGGAGATCGACGCGGCGGGCGACCCGGGCGTGGTGGCCGGTCTGTGGACGGAGTCGCTCGAGCACCTGCGCGGACTGAGCGTGGGCGAGGACGCGCCGGGGATCGTTGACGACATCGCGGAACTCGCCGGCATCTACCTGCGTGGCCGCGGTCCGCTGCTGCGATCGCGGATCGAGGCGGGCCGGGTCGTGGACGGCCACGGGGATCTACTGGCCGCGGACGTCTATCTGACCGGCGACGGCCCGCGGATCATCGACTGCCTCGAGTTCGACGACCGGCTCCGTTTCGGGGACGCCGTGCTGGACATCGGGTTCCTGGCCATGGATCTCGACCGGTCGGGGGCGACCGACCTCGCCGTCGTCGTCCTCGAGGCCTATCGCGAGGCCTCCGGCGACGACGCGCCGGCGTCACTCGTGCACCACTACATGGCGTATCGCGCGCTCGTGCGCGCCAAGGTCGCCGCGATCCGCGCCGCGCAGACGGACTCCGGCGGCGCTGACGCCCGCCTCGCGGTGGAGTTGGCAGCCCGGGCCGTCGACGGCCTGCTGCGGGCGCGCGTGCGGCTGGTGCTGGTGGGCGGGGCCTCCGGCTCCGGTAAGTCGACGGTCGCCGCGCCCCTCGCGGCCGCGCTGAGCGCCGAGCTGGTGCGCTCGGACCTGGTGCGATCGGACGTGGCGCGACGCGAGGGCGCGGAGGGCCGCTATTCGCCGGAGGCGATCGCGGCGGTCTACGCCGAGATGCTCGACCGCGCGGCCGGCCACCTCGCGCTGGGACGCAGCGTGGTGCTGGATGCCACGTGGCTCGAGCCGCGGCGGCGGGCCGAGGCCGAGACCGTGGCCGCCGACGCCCACGCCGAGCTCGTGGAGATCTCGTGCACCGCACCCCGCGACGAGCTCGCGCGCCGGGTCACCGAGCGCGCCCGGGCGGGAACGGACCCGTCCGAGGCGACTGTCGAGGTGCTCGACGCCCAGCTCGCGGACAGGGCGCCGTGGCCCGACGCCATCGAGCTGGACACCACCGCGCTGGACGGCCGCGACGGCGACGCGGTCCGACGGTGGGCCGAGCGCGAGTTGGGTCCGCTGCCCTGGGCGTGATCCGCCGGGTCAGACGATCTGCCGCCGGTGCCCGTCAGGGGGACGGCGTTTGGCCGGGCGGGCGGGGGATGGATGTCACGAACTGCATGGACCGGTACGGCCAGCCGGCCGGCCCGGCCGCCGAATCGTGGGTGTTCCACTGGCTCACCACGACGTGCCACTGCTCCGGCGTGGAGCCCGGGATCGGGCAGCCGCAGTACAACTGGGCCACGCGGGCGGGGCCGGAGGCCGGGTCGGTGCCGTCGGACTCGTCGCCCCACGCGCTGCCCGGCAGCAGCGTGGCGTGGGCCGTCACCGAGCGGTCCAGCAGGTCCGCCCCGATCCGCGGGAACGTCAGGCAGTCGATCCGGTAGTGCTCGGCGTTGAAGTAGGTCAGGGTCCAGAAGTCCTCGCATCGCCGCAGGTACATCTCGCCGATGCGGCCCGGCAGGACGATGGTGGTGGGGTTGCCCCAGTCCCAGTGGCCGTCCTTGTAGCCGTAGGTCTGCCAGCGCCCGGTGCTCGGGTCGTCGAGGTGCTCCTCGCGGACGCGCATGAGGATGGCGCCCTTGTCGCGCTGGAAGCCCGTCGACATGACGTACACCCAGCCGTCGCCGCCCCGCTCCCACGTCCACAGCTGGCGGTGTCCGCCCTCGAGTCGGGGCGAGAACTCCGCGCCCGTCGGCTCCCACGTGCGGCCGTCATCGGTGGATCGGTGGATCTGCGTGCGGGTGACCGTGCCGAGTCCCTCGTTCACCATGACGTGCAGGTACATGGTGTCGTCGATGGTCAGCACGTCGCTCGGCAGGACGGTCGAACAGCCGCGGCCGTGCACGTAGCCGAGGAGCTGCGACGCGTAGTCGCGCGGGCCCGGGCCGGCGGCGTCCGCCCACTCGATGCCGGCGGCCGGATCGGTGGTGTCGGAGAACAGCCCGACGGGGGAGCGCCAGTCCGGGTTGCCGGGCCCGGGCCGGTCGTCGGTCGTGGGCGCGCACTGCGCGATCCCCGGATGCGGTTTGCCGACGTGCGGGGCGCCCATCCCCGCACCGGCGAAGGTGTCCCCGAACACGGCGAGCAACCGCCCGGCGGGGGTCCGGGCGACGATTCCCAGGTCTGTGCCCTCCATGCCGAACCGGGTGGTGATCCCCGGCCCGCTCAGGTCACGGACCTTGCGGGTCGCGGTCGAGGGCGCGGCGGGGGCCTGCGGCGTCTCCGTCATGGAGCAGACGCTACCGCGCCACGGCGTGACGGGGACCGACACCGGCCGAGGTCCGGCGGGGGTGGTCGGCGGGGCTGCAGGCGTCGAACGGAGACCTCCGAGGCCGGAGGCGGGGGTCGTTGTCGGGTCACAGAAATTTTCAGTGCAGTCCACACATGTCGATTGCGGAGGCGTATGGTCTTGCTCGTGACCCACCCATTCGCGCGGGCCGGGAGGGAACTCGTCCCCGGCCACTGGTTTGGCTCCGCCGCCGTGCTGGCCCTCGGGTGCGCGCTCGCTCTGACCGTCGTGGGGTTCGGGCACGGCGTCCCGCTGGCGATCGCGGTCTTCGCGGCCATTGCCGCCGTGGCGCTGTGGAATTCCCCGCTCCGGGCGACCGGGCACGTGCCACTGGATTCGGTGCGAAGCCGGGCCGATTCCAACTCCGAGAAGGCCGTCGTGGTGCTCTGGCGTCCGGGTTGCGCCTACTCGTCGGCGCTGCGCCGCCGGGCCGCCCGCGAGGGCCTCGAGGTCCATTGGGTGAACATCTGGCGCGACGAGGACGCCTACGAGCTGTGCCGCAGCATCAACCGTGGCTCCGAGGAGACACCCACGGCCATGGTGCTGGACCCCAGGGTCGGCGGCCCCGTCGTCATCCCGGCCTCGGTCCCCGGGATCCGCGAGGCCACCGTGACCCGCTCCCTCCAGTCCCGCGCGGTGCGCCGCCGCTGAGTAGGCCGGGGCGGCCGCGGCGACGGTGTCGACCACCGCAGTCGCCGCCCGTTCCCCGTTTCTCGCTGCCGGCCGCTGCCCGCCGCCCTCGGCCGTTTTGTCGCCATCAGCGTGGATCTTGTCGGCGTCACTGCGATGTTCTCGTGAAATCCTCGCAGTGAGGCCACCAAGACGCAGGGCGGCGAGCGGGCAAGCTGCTTAAGCGCTAGCTGCGAGGAGACTGACCGTGCGAGGGGGTCAGGCCCCCGCCCCGGCGACCTCGTGGCGCAGCTCGGCCCCGTCGCCGAGCTCGGCCTCAAGACGCAGCGCGGCCCCGTCGGCGACGAGGGCCGCGGTCTTGCGGTGGGCCTTGATGACCGAGGTCCCGTCGCGCAGCGGCAGCGGGATCACCTCCTCGGCCTCGACACCGGCGAGCAACAGGCGCGCGCGAATGAGCTCGGAATCGATCTCGGCACCCAGCAGCAGCGCGTTGTTCGAGATCCAGATCAGGAACAGGAAGATGATGGCGCCGGCCAGCGAGCCGTAGGTGGCGTTGTAGTTGCTGAAGTGGGATGCGTAGAAGGTGAAGCCCCAGCCGCCGGCGATGGTCACGACCAGGGCGACGATCGTGCCGGGGGACAGGTAGCGGAAACGCGGCCGGCGGACGTTCGGGGTGAGTTGGTAGAGGATCCCGATCACCAGCACCACGATGGCCACCAGCGCCGGCCACTTGAGGAATGACCACACCGTGAGCGCGAGATCACCCAGCCCGACGAATCTGAAGACGCTCTCGGCCAGCCCGCCGGTGAGGGTGAGGATGAGGGCCGCGCACGCCAGCAGCGCCACGAGAAACGCGGTGAGCAGCACGAACGCCGGTCGTCGCCACCAGAACGGGCGACCTTCCCCGACGCCGTAGATGCGGTTGAGGGCGCGGCCGAACGCGCCGACGTAACTCGAGGCGGTCCAGAGCGCGCCGAGCAGGCCGACCACCAGCGCAAAGCCGGCGGCCCTCGTGCGCACGAGGCTTTCCACGGGGCCGCGGAGGAACTCGACGGTCGCCTGCGGAACCGAATCGTTGAGCAGTTGCATCACCGCCTGGACCGTCTCGTCGCCGCGGCCGAAGACGCCGAGCAGGGAGACCAGCACGATCATCGTCGGCAGCAGCGACAGCACCGCGTGGTAGGTCAGCCCGGAGGCCATGTCCATGCAGTTGTCCGAGTTGAATTTCGGCAGGGCGCGTCTGAGCGCGTACACGGCGCCGCGGCGCGCCAGCGTGCCCGGGACCTCGGACGCCCCCTCCCTCTCCCGCAGATACCCGATGCCGCGGCGATGCAGTGTCTCGTCGCCTGCGATGAGTTCGGCCGCCCTGGCGTCGGTCACCGTCGTCCCGCCTCCCCGGTGCCGGGGCACCGCCTGCTGATCGTGGGGATCGGGCTCCGCGCCGCGGTGGGTGGCGGCCCCGATCCTCCCCACTCTGGCAGGACGACGACGACGGCGATGCCCGGTTGACGTGCACCGGCCCCGGTCGGCGGCGAACAGGTCTGGAACTGTGATCTGGATAACAGTAGGCTGAGAGGGTGAAGTCCTCCGTTCCTTTTCGCCGCCTCGCCGTGGGCCGGGTCCGTGGGGGTCCCGGGCGGGACCGCCGCGGCATTCTTCGCTGACCCGGGTCGCCGGGGACGGCCGTCGGGCCCCGGAGTACGTGCCAGCCCTGAGAGAAATCTCACAAGGTGGAATTTTTTTCCCACGTCAGGGGCGGTGGTTTGACTTGCGCGACTTGTGTGGGTAACCCCTTCTCCCCATATTATTTTCCAGCCAGAGAGCCTCGGTTCTCTGTGTGCGGGTGTTCCGACAACCACGGAGTCGACCCGTCGACAAGCGAAGGCGAACAGATGACGACGAATCCCGGCCCACAAGGCCTGTACCGCCCGGAGTACGAGCACGACGCCTGTGGCGTCGCGTTCGTGGTGGACATGTACGGACGTCAGTCCCGGGACATCGTCGAGAAGGCGATCGCCGCGCTGGTGAACCTCGAGCACCGCGGCGCCGTGGGCGCCGAGGTGAACACCGGCGACGGCACGGGCTTGTTGATCCAGATACCTGACAGGTTCCTCCGCGAGGTGTTGCGTGAGGAGCAGAACAGAGAACTACCCGAGGCCGGTGCGTATGCAACCGGCCTTTGTTTTCTCCCGCAGTCCCGGATGCTGGCCATGGACGCCATGCGGATGGTCGAGCGGATAGGCGCCGAGCAGGGCGTCAGCGTGATCGGTTGGCGCGAGGTCCCGGTCGACGACTCCTCGGTCGGTGCGATCGCCCGCGACGCGCAGCCCACGATCCACCAGATCTTCGTCAAGGCCGCCGGCCCGGACGGACGGCTGCTCACCGGGCTCGAACTCGAGCGCAAGTGCTTCGTCGTCCGGAAGCGGTGCGAGCACGAGCTGGGCAGCAAGGGCCCCGGCCGCGGCGACATCGGCTCCGAGACGGTCTACTTCCCCTCACTGAGCCCGCGGACCATCGTCTACAAGGGTATGCTCACCGAGAAGCAGCTCCCGGACTTCTACGTCGACCTCCGGGACGAGCGCGTCGAGTCGGCGCTGGGCATCGTGCACTCCCGGTTCTCCACCAACACGTTCCCGGCGTGGCCCCTGGCCCACCCGTTCCGCTACGTCGCGCACAACGGCGAGATCAACACCGCGCGCGGCAACGAGAACTGGATGCGGGCCCGCGAGTCGCTCATGTCGAGCGAGCACATCGAGGACCTGTCGGCGGCGCTGCCGATCTGCACCCCCGGCGGATCGGACACCGCCCGCTTCGACGAGGCGCTCGAGCTGCTGACCCTGGCAGGGCGGCCGCTGCCGCACGCCGTGCTCATGATGGTCCCCGAGGCCTGGGAGCGGCACGCGACCATGGACCCCGCCAAGCGGGCGTTCTACGAGTACCACGCCTCGCTCATGGAGGCCTGGGACGGACCGGCCTCGATCACCTTCACCGACGGCACCGTGATCGGCGCCGTGCTCGACCGCAACGGTCTGCGCCCCTCGCGCATCTGGGTGACCGACGACGGCCTCGTCGTGATGGCCTCCGAGGTGGGCGTGCTCGACATCCCGCAGGACAAGGTGGTCACCAAGACCCGCCTGCGGCCGGGCCGGATGTTCCTGGTCGACACCGAGCAGGGCCGGATCATCGACGACGAGGAGATCAAGACCTCCCTCGCCGCCGAGCACCCGTACCGCACCTGGCTCGACGAGGGCATCACCCGCCTCGAGGACCTGCCCGAGGTCCGACACGAGATCATGAGCCACGAGCGCGTGGTGCTGCGCCAGCGGGTCTTCGGCTACACCGAGGAGGAGCTGCGGATACTTGTCTCGCCGATGGCCGCAACGGGTGCCGAGGCGATCGGATCCATGGGTACCGACACCCCGCTGCCGGTGCTGTCCCAGCGGTCGCGGATGCTGTTCGACTTCTTCGCCCAGCGATTCGCCCAGGTCACCAACCCGCCGCTCGACGCCATCCGCGAGGAACTGGTCACCAGCTACGGCGTGACCCTGGGCCCGGAGGGCGATCTCATCAACCCGGGGCCGGACTCGTGCCGGCAGGTCCGACTGGACAACCCGATCCTCAGCAACACCGACCTCACCACGCTCATGGCGGCCGGTCGGGTCCGGCCCGGCCTGCAGTCGGTCGTCGTCCGGGGCCTGTACAACGTCGCCCACGGCGGTCGCGGCCTGCGCATCGCGCTCGACCGGATCCGCCGCGAGGTCTCCCGCGCCATCGAAGACGGCGCGTCGATCATCGTGCTGTCGGATCGCGAGTCGGACGAGCGCAACGCGCCGATCCCGTCGCTGCTGCTGACCTCGGCCGTCCACCACCACCTGGTGCGGGAGAAGACCCGGACCCGCGTCGGCCTGGTGATCGAGTCCGGCGATGCCCGCGAGGTCCACCACATGGCCGTGCTCTTCGGCTACGGCGCCGAGGCGATCAACCCGTACATGGCGTTCGAGTCGATCGACGAGCTCGTCAAGACCGGCGACCTGACCGGCGTCGAGACCGAGGTGGCCTACGCCAACTACCGCAAGGCGGCCGCCAAGGGCGTGCTCAAGGTGATGTCCAAGATGGGCATCTCCACCCTCGCCTCGTACACCGGCGCCCAGCTGTTCGACGTCACCGGTCTGTCGCAGGAATTGTGCGACGAGTACTTCACCGGCTCGATCAGCCCCATCGACGGCATCGACCTGGACGAGATCGCCGAGGACGTGGCCCGCCGTCACCGCTTCGCCTTCCTGCCGCGGCCCGAGGAGGCCGCGCACAGGGAGCTCGAGATCGGTGGCGAGTACCAGTGGCGCCGCGAGGGCGAGTACCACCTGTTCAACCCGGACACGGTGTTCAAGCTCCAGCACTCCACGCGGTCCGGCCGCTACGAGATCTTCAAGGAGTACACACGCCTGGTCGACGACCAGTCCGAGCGACTGGCCACCCTGCGCGGCCTGTTCGAACTCAGCAGTGACCGCCCGCCCATACCGATCGACCGGGTCGAGCCGGTCTCGGAGATCGTCAAGCGGTTCTCCACCGGTGCCATGAGCTACGGCTCGATCTCCGCCGAGGCACACGAGACCCTAGCGATCGCCATGAACCGGCTCCACGCGCGGTCCAATTCCGGCGAGGGCGGCGAGTCGACGGACCGCTTCACCCCGGACGCGAACGGCGACTGGCGACGCTCGGCCATCAAGCAGGTCGCCTCCGGCCGGTTCGGCGTGACCAGCCACTACCTCGCCAACTGCACCGACATCCAGATCAAGATGGCCCAGGGTGCCAAGCCCGGTGAGGGAGGCCAGCTCCCGCCGAACAAGGTGTACCCGTGGGTCGCCGAGGTCCGGGGCTCGACGCCGGGCGTCGGCCTCATCTCGCCGCCGCCGCACCACGACATCTACTCGATCGAGGACCTGGCGCAGCTCATCTACGACCTGAAGAACGCGAATCCGCAGGCGCGGGTCCACGTGAAGCTGGTCGCCGAGCAGGGCGTCGGCACCGTGGCCACGGGCGTGTCCAAGACACACGCCGACGTGGTGCTCATCTCCGGTCACGACGGCGGCACCGGGGCCTCCCCGCTGACCTCCCTCAAGCACGCCGGTGGGCCGTGGGAGCTCGGCCTGGCCGAGACCCAGCAGACCCTGCTGGTCAACGGCCTGCGTGATCGCATCGTCGTGCAGGTCGACGGGCAGCTCAAGACCGGGCGCGACGTGATCATCGCGGCCCTGCTCGGCGGGGAGGAGTTCGGCTTCGCCACCGCCCCGCTCGTGGTGGCCGGCTGCGTCATGATGCGCGTCTGCCATCTCGACACATGCCCCGTCGGCGTGGCCACCCAGAACCCGGTGCTGCGCGAGCGGTTCAACGGCAAGGCCGAGTACGTCGTGAACTTCATGGAGTTCATCGCCGAGGAGGTCCGCGAGTATCTCGCCGAGCTGGGCTTCCGCTCCCTCGACGAGGCGATCGGCCACTCGGAGTGCCTCGACAAGTCCCGGGCGTTCGCCCACAACAAGCGCATCGCGGGACTCGATCTGGAGCCGATCTTCGCCCAGGCCGATTCGCCGTTCATGCACCAGGACCTGCGCTGCACGAAGAAGCAGGACCACAAGCTGGGGAAGGTGCTCGACCGGACGCTGATCGACGACTGCCGCGACGTCGTCGTCGACCCCTCGCGCGGGCCCGTCACCGGCGCCTACCCGATCGCCAACGTCAACCGCTCGGTGGGCACGATGCTCAGCCACGAGATCTCCAGGGCGCACGGCGCCGCCGGACTCCCCGACGGCTCCATCGACCTGTCCTTCACCGGATCGGCGGGCAACTCCTTCGGCGCGTTCCTCGCCTCCGGCGTGACCCAGCGCGTCTTCGGTGACGCCAACGACTACGTCGGCAAGGGCCTGTCCGGCGGCCGGATCGTGGTCCGCCCGGCACACGACGCGGCCCCCGATTTCGTGGCCGAGAACAACATCATCGCCGGCAACGTGATCTGCTACGGCGCCACCGCCGGCGAGGTGTTCCTGCGGGGGATCGTGGGCGAGCGGTTCTGCGTGCGCAACTCCGGCGTCACCGCGGTCGTCGAGGGCGTGGGCGACCACGCCTGCGAGTACATGACCGGCGGAAAGGTCGTGGTGCTCGGCTCCACCGGCCGCAACGTCGCCGCCGGCATGTCGGGCGGCGTGGCCTACTTCTACGACCCCGACGGCGCGCTGGCCGAGAACCTCAACGGTGAGCTCGTCGACATCGAGGAGCTCGACGCCGACGACGTGAAGTTCCTCCACGACATCGTGGAGCGGCACGTCGCCGAGACCGACTCGGCCCGGGGCCGGGACATCCTGGGCGGCTGGGCCCAGAACGTGAATCACTTCGCCAAGGTCATGCCGCGCGACTACAAGCGCGTGCTGCTGGCCATCGAGCAGGCGGAGAAGGACGGACGCAACGTGGACGAGGCGATCATGGAGGCCGCAAATGGCTGACCCGAAGGGCTTTCTCAAGCACACCGAGCGCGAGCTGCCGAAGCGCCGGCCGGTCGACCTCCGGATCATGGACTGGAAGGAGGTCTACGAGTCCACGACCCTGCCCGAGGACCACCTGAGGACGCAGGCCTCCCGGTGCATGAGCTGCGGCATCCCGTTCTGTCACCAGGGCTGCCCGCTGGGCAACATCATCCCGGAGTGGAACGACCTGGTGCACCGCGGACGCTGGGACGCGGCGGTGGACAGGCTCCACGCGACCAACAACTTCCCCGAGTTCACCGGTCGGCTGTGCCCGGCGCCGTGCGAGGGGTCGTGTGTCCTGGGCATCAACCAGGAACCGGTCACCATCAAGCAGATCGAGGTCGAGATCGCCGAGGCCGGGTGGGCCGAGGGCGGGATGGACCCGGTCGTGCCGTCGTTCCGTACCGGGCAGACCGTCGCCGTGGTGGGCTCCGGCCCGGCCGGGCTGGCCGCCGCCCAGCAGCTCACCCGTGCCGGGCACGCCGTCACGGTCTTCGAGCGGGACGACCGCATCGGCGGGCTCATGCGGTACGGGATCCCGGAGTTCAAGATGGAGAAGGCGGTCCTCGACCGCCGCCTGGCGCAGATGGAGGCCGAGGGCACGGTGTTCCGACCCGGCGTCAACGTCGGCAAGGACATCACCGCCGCCCAGCTGCGTGCGCAGTTCGACGCGATCGTGCTGTGCGGCGGCGCCACCCTGCGCCGCGACCTGCCGGTCCCCGGCCGTGAGCTCGACGGGATCCACCAGGCGATGGACTTCCTGCCGCTGGCCAACAAGGCCGCCGCGGGGGATCCGGTGGTGGACGCGGACGGGCTGCCGGAGGTCCACGCGCGCGACAAGCACGTGATCATCATCGGCGGCGGCGACACCGGCGCGGACTGCCTCGGCACCGCCACCCGCCAGGGCGCGAGGTCGGTGAAGAGTTTCGAGATCATGCCCCGCCCGCCGGCCACCCGCGCGGCCTCGACGCCGTGGCCGGTGTACCCGCTGATGTTCCGCACCGCCTCCGCGCACGAGGAGAACGGTGAGCGGGTGTACAGCGTGTCGACCGCCGAGTTCGTGGGCTCCGACGGGCATGTGACCGCGCTCAAGGGCTCCGAGGTGAAGATGGTCGACGGCCGGTTCGAGCCCGTGCCCGGCTCCGACTTCGAGTACCCCGCCGACCTGGTGCTGCTCGCGATGGGGTTCACCGGTGCGCAACGCTCCGGCCTGTGCTCGGACCTGGGCGTCGACTTCACCGACCGCGGCAACGTGGACCGGGACGGCACGTGGGCGACCAACGTCGACGGCGTCTTCGTGGCCGGCGACATGGGCCGCGGCCAGTCGCTCATCGTGTGGGCCATCGCGGAGGGCCGCTCGGCGGCGGCCGCGGTGGACCGGTACCTGATGGGCGAGACGGCGCTGCCGTCTCCCGTCCGACCGACGGACCTCGCCCAGCGCTGACGGCGACACGGCGCCCCTGAGCACTGCGACTCGAGGGGCGCCGTGGCGTAATACCTGAGGCGAACCTAAGATTGGGCGCATCACAATTCCAGGCCGCCCGGCCGCCGTCACGGAAGGCAGGTTATGGTCCGCCGTCGCCCTCTCGCCGTGATCGGTGCACTCTGCGCCGTGATCGCGCTGCAGGGCGCCCCGGCGGCGACGGCGCAGGTCCTCGAGCCGGGGCCGCGGGTGGTGCTCACCGACCTGCCGGCGCTCAGCCAGTTGCCCCCGCTGCCCGCCGGGGGAGAGGACGTCGTGGAGGAGAAGGCGCCCGATGAGGGGACCTTTGGCATGTCGGCGGTGCAGATGGTGGCGCTCGTGCTGGCCGTGGGCGCCCTCGTCGCAGGCGGGACAGGTCTGGCGCTGGTCACGCGGCGCGGCCGGGGGACCCTGCCGGAGGAGGCGCCGCGGCGCGCTCCGACCCCGCCGCCGGTCGCCCGATAAGCTCAGCGGCATGAGCCGCCACATCGCAGGACGAGGACGCGCCGGCCGGTCCGCACCCGCGCCGGCCGGTCCGCCGGTCGACGCCGTCGAGTGCGACCTGAGCCGCAAACTGACGCTGGGCCAGTTCCTCAAGCTGTCCTCGCTGCTGGACTCCGGCGCCGACGCCAAGGACGCCGTCGCCGCCGGCGAGGTCAGTGTCAACGGTGAGGTCGACCTGCGGCGCGGCCGCGGCATGGTCGACGGGGACGTGGTGGCCACCGGTGGTCGCGCGGCCCGCGTGGTGGCCCGGTCCGGGGCGGAGGGGAACCGATGAGCGTGGGGGCACAGGGGTCGGTTCCGGCCCCGGTGATCTTGCATGACGACGACGCCGGCGCCCGTCGGTATGCCGAGTGGTTGGCGGAGGACTTCGAGACGCGGGCCACCCGTTATGACGAGGCGGACCCCGGCGAGATGGTGGTCGCCGGCACGGTCGTGCTGTTCACCGGCATGCAGCCCGGTGGTGGTCTCGGCGGCTCGACGTTCATCACCGACAACTGGGAGGCGCTGGTCGAGGCAGGTCGCCGGGTCTCGGTGGTGATGGTGGGC
This sequence comes from Dietzia aurantiaca, assembly GCF_021033825.1. GTDB lineage: Bacteria > Actinomycetota > Actinomycetes > Mycobacteriales > Mycobacteriaceae > Dietzia > Dietzia aurantiaca. The sequence continues at coordinate 21,847 of NZ_JAIFXZ010000014.1, read as the reverse complement.
GGCACGCCCGTCACCGACGACGCGCGGATCGAGCTGATGTCGACCGAGTTCTCCGCGGACCAGCTCAGCAAGCTCAAGCTGTTCCAGCTGCGCGGGGTGGTGACCCCGGACCAGCTCGGCTTCCGCCAGCGCCTGGGGATCAAGACAGCGCTGGCCGCACTCCGCCGGAAGTCGGACCGTACTCCGGAGGAGGACGCGATGCTCGAGCTGGGCGGGCTCGATCTCACCGACAGGGTCTCGCTCGGTCCGCTGCTGCGCTGGATTCGCCGGGAGGCCTGAGCTGACTCCCCTCGCGGGCAGGCTGTGCCGGTCCGTCCGGCCGGCCGGGGTGCAGCGCACAATCCGGATGAAAGAGAGTTAACATACGCTGCGTAGTCCCGCCGTGGCGCGGGCCAGCGACTCCGGAGGATGCCCCCATGCGCAAGACCGCCCTCGTCTCTGCCGCGTCGGCTCTGGCCGCGGCCACGATCCTCGCCGCAACCGGGGCCGCTCACGCCGAGGAGGGCGAGCCGGCTCCCCCTGTCGATCTGGACACCCCGGCAGGCTGTGTGTTCATCCACACCTACACCGGCGTGGTGCGGTGCATGACCCTCGACGCGGCGACCGCCGCCCTCGCGGCCGGGAGTTTCGGATACGGCTCGCTGGGCACCGGCTCTCTGGCGGACCTGATCAGCGGGCTCATCAACACCGGATCCGTGGTGCTGTCGGTGGGCGTGCCCAACTCGACAGGGTCCTACGCGCCCGGATCGACCGGTAGCTACGGGCCGGAGGCGTCGGTCGGGCAGCTCCTCACTGCGCCGCTCGCGAGCCTCGGCGGGGCCTTCTGACGAGGCCGTCAGCGCACCACGATGCCGTCGGTGTCGGCGTAGAGCATGTCGCCGGGCACGAAGTCGACCCCGCCGAAGCTCACCGTGACATCGCGCTCGCCCGCGCCGGTCTTGGTGGACTTGCGCGGGTTGGTGCCCAGGGCCTTGCAGCCGAAGTCCATGCCGCCGACGACCGCCGAGTCGCGGATCGCGCCGTTGACCACCACACCGGCCCACCCGTTGGAGCGGCCCAGCTCGGCGATGAGGTCGCCCACCAGGGCGGTGTGGACGCTCGCGCCGCCGTCGATCACCAGCACCCGGCCCTCGCCGGCCTCGCCGAGCACGCTCTTGAGCAAGGCGTTGTCCTGGAAGCACCGGACGGTGGAGACGGGGCCGAAGAACTCGGTGCGTCCGCCCAGGTCGCGGAACTGGGTGTCGCAGCTGCGGACGTCCTCGCCGATCTCGTCGACGAGGTCCGCCGTGGGGACGAATCCGGTGGGGCTGTCGGTCATGCGTGTCCTCCTGAACGATGCGGTCAACACCCCTCACGCTATCCGGCCAGCCGACCACGGGTCGGCCCACCCGTGGGGGACAATGGCCGGAGAACAGCGCCGCCCGATGTCCGCACTACGGGGAGGAACCTGCCGTGGCCCAGTACGAACTCTTGATTCACGCCCGCCGGGCCGTGGTCGACGACCGCATCCAGCAGGCGGCGGTGACCGTGGACGGGGGCGTGATCTCGTCGGTGCGCACGGGGTCCGAGGCGCGGGACATCGGTCTGGCCGGCGATCACACGATCGATCTGGGTGACGACGTGGTGCTCGTGCCGGGACTGGTCGACCCGCACGTCAGCACCGAGGACGTGGCCGTGGGGACCCGCTCGGCCGCGCAGGGTGGCATCACCTCGGTGATCGACTACGGCACGGACGGCGAGCCGTCCGCCACCACTCCGGCGGAGGTCGACACCTGGCGGGACGAGGTCACCGGGGAGGCGGCCGTCGACGTGGGCCTGTGGGGCGCGGCGGTGCCGGGCAACGTGGGTCGGCTGGGCGAGTTGCTGGACCGGGGAGTGTTCGGGGTGTCGGCCGTCGCGGAGGGTAAGGGCGTGGCGGGCGCGCCGACGCTCGACCGGGCGCGGCTGGTCGCGGCCGCCGAGGAGGTCATGGGCCGCGGTGCCCTGTTCGCGGTGGACGCGGGTGTGGAGGTGCTGCCCGACCTGCTCGATGTTCTGCGCCGGACCGGCGGCCGGATGCATGTCCGCTCGGTGGCGGACCACGAGGAGCTGCCGATGCTTCGGGCGGCGTCGCGGGACGGCCTGGCCGTGACCGCCTCGACGAACCCCCACATGCTGGCGTTGGTCTCGGAGATCACCCGGGGTGCGGCCGCCGCGGCGACCCTCGACCCGCCGGTCCGGGATGCCGCGAACCGGGAGTTGCTGTGGGAGGCGCTGCGTGACGGCACGATCGACGCCGTCGCCTCGGCCCGGCTGGGTCTGTCCGTGGTGTGGACGGAGGCACGGCGACGCGGCTTCGATCTGGCTGACGTGGCGCGGTGGATGTCCGGCCGGCCCGCCGAGATCGTGGGTCTGGACGACCGCGGGGGGATCCGGCAGGGTCTGCGGGCCGACTTCGCCGTCGTCGCGGACGACGAGGCGTTCATCGTCCTGCCCGGCGCCCGCGAGCTCGGTCGGGCGGATTCGGTCTACACCCAGCGGGCACTCGCCGGTGTGGTGCGGTGGACCATGCGTCGCGGCGGGGTGATCGACCCACGCACGCTGCCCGTGGGCGCGGTGCTGAGCAAGGCGGACGGGTGAACACAGGAACCCAGGAACTCGCGCTCCTGCACATGCCCGAGGGCCTCACCTCGGCCATCCTCATCACCGAATACGCGATCAAGATCCTCGCTCTGGGCATGGTCCCGGAGAACCGCCAGCCGGGGTCGTCGCAGGCCTGGCTGCTGGCCATCCTGTTCATCCCGGTTGTCGGCGTGCCGCTCTTCCTGCTGTTCGGTAACCCGTACATCACGGGACGAAGGCACGTCATCCAGGCCCAGGCCAACCAGCTGTACGAGGGCGCGCTGAAGAACCGCCCCACGGTCCCGGTGGGAGTCCGGGTCGCGCCGGGGGTGCACACGATCCTCGAGATGAACCGCAAGCTCACCGAGATCCCGTGCATGTCGGGTGAGTTCGTGGCGCTGTACTCGGACTACAAGCAGTCGCTCGCGGCCATGACCGAGGCCGTCCGTGCGGCGACGGACCGGGTGCACATCGAGTTCTACGCCCAGTCCTGGGACGACGAGACCGACGAGTTCTTCACCGCCGCCGTGGAGGCCGCCGAACGCGGGGTGACGGTCCGCGTCCTGGCCGACCATCTCGGTTCCGGGAAGTACAAGGGGTTCAAGGTGCTGCGGCGCCGCCTGCGGAACACGCCGGTCGAGTTCCACCTCATGCTTCCGATCAACCCGTTCGTCGGCCGTTTTCGTCGCCCGGACCTGCGCAACCACCGCAAGATGCTCATGGTGGACGGTGACCACGGGTTCGTGGGTTCACAGAATCTCATCGAACGGCACTACGGCAGCGCGCGCAACGCCAAGCTCGGGCGGGAGTGGGTGGACCTGATGATGGAGGTCCGCGGCGAGATCGTCCACTCCATGGACGCCGTCTTCGCCGTGGACTGGTACTCCGAGTGCGGGGAGATCATCGAGACCGTCGGCGAACTCGCCAAGGGGCTGCCGGCCACCGCGGGGTCGATGGGGGGCGACCCCACGGCCGGTGATCCGGTGAGTGCTTTCCAGCTCGTGCCGTCGGGGCCGGGGTACCGCACGCAGCCCAATCTCCGGATGTTCACCCAGCTCATCTCGCAGGCACGCGAGCGACTGCGGATCGTCAGCCCCTATTTCGTCCCTGACGAGGCGCTGCTGCACGCATTGACCTCGGCGGCCTACCGGGGCGTGGAGGTGGAGCTGTTCGTGCCGGACAAGGCCGACCAGTTCATGGTCCACCACGCGCAGCGGTCCTACTTCCGGGCGCTGCTCGAGGCGGGCGTCATCATCCACAGATTCCGGTCACCGGCCGTCCTGCACACCAAGATGATGCTGGTGGACGACTACGGCGGCATCGTCGGCTCGAGCAACATGGACCTGCGCTCGTTCAACCTGAACTTCGAGGTCAGCATGCTCGTCCTGGGCGGCGCGGCGGTGGCCGACCTCAACGACGTGGTGGAGAGGTATCTCCTGGAGAGCAGCACTCTGGATCTCGATACCTGGATGAATCGACCGTGGCCGGGACGTTACGTGGACAACGTTGCCCGGCTCACCTCCGCGCTGCAGTAGTACCCTGCTGGAATGCACGGACCATCGGAGTCCGAGGTGTAACGAGAGGCCTTTCACGATGTCCCTGAACCGTGTCGTCGGAACCCGAGTCAAGCGCCTCGGCGCAGCGTTCGCGGCCATGACGCTGACGATCGTCGGCGTTCCGGCCATCGCCCATGCCGACACCGAGGCGGGCGCGCTGTCGGTCGAGCAGATCGGCCAGGGCTCGGGCGAGGGCAGCGTCGACACGCTGATCGAGCAGGTTCCCGACGAGATCGTCGTGGGCGGCCCGGCCCTCGGCTCCGCGGGGCTGGAGGCGGCCGGTAGCGGCGAGCTCGTCGGCACGGCGCTGTCGGTCGGCCAGACGCTGGGCTCGGTGGCCCCGCTCGAGGCGGTCGGTTCCGCGGGCGGGTCCGCGGTGGCCTCGGTGGCCTCCTCGGGCCTCGTTCCGGGATCGACCTATGTCAACGCGGTCGGCTCGCTCGGTTCGGGCACCATCGGGCTCGGCTCGGTGGTCATCCCCGAGTACGTCTTCCCGGTGCTCAGCGTGCAGGTCGCCGGCATCGTCACCGCGGAGATGGGCGCGCGCCAGGAGCGCGGGGAGCTGAACGAGGGCGAGCTGAACTTCTGGCACGGGGTCGTCGAGGGCTCCGCCGAGGGCGGCACCATGATCGAGGACGCGGCCAACGCCGCCGGGGCGGAACTGCCCGGTCCGCTGACCGGGAGCATCGATGCGGTGCAGATCGCCGCCGAGTCGGATCCCCACGCGGACAACGAGCGCCGCCGCGTGGAGGCCGAGGCAGCCGCGGCGGCCGCCGAGGCGAACGGCGCTGCCGAGGGGTGATCCCGCGCGGCGGCCCTCCGTCAGCGACCCGGGCGGGCGCCTCGGCGCGGAGTGCCGTCAGGCCTGTGTGGTCATCTCCTCGCAGCGGTCCCACAGTGCGGCGGCCACGGCCTCGTCGCGGGACGTGCGCGTGGAGCCGACGATCTTCGGATAACCGGTGAGCTCGCCCGGCCCGTCGGGGCCGATGTAGGCGCCGCCCGGCACGTCGCGAACGGTCGCGGCGTAGAGCTCGGGGAGGGCGCCCCGCTCAGCGGGTTGGACCAGGAACGGGATCTTCTCGGCTGCCCGCATGAACAGGTCCTGGATGCCGCTGCCGCTGTGGTACTGCAGGTTGGTGGCCGAATAGCCGGGATGGGCGGCCACCGCCTTGAGGTGTGACCCCTGTGCGTCGAGCCGGCGCTGCTGCTCGTAGGCGAGCATCACGCACGCGAGCTTGGAGGCGGCGTACGCGGCCATCGGGATGTAGCGGCGGCGGGTCCAGTCCAGGTCGTCCAGATCGATCGAACCGAAGCGGTGCATGGCCGAGCCCAGCCATACCACCCGGTCGGACAGGGCCGGGGCCAGCTTCCGGGTGAGCGCGAAGTGCCCGAGCACGTTGACGCCGAACTGCATCTCGTGGCCCTGCGGGGTGCGGGCCAGCGGGATGTTCATGACGCCGGCGTTGTTGATCAGGACGTCGGGCTCGCGCGCGGCCAGCAGCTCACCGGCGGCACGGACCGAGTCGAGGTCGGCCAGATCGAGCTGGGCGACCTCGGCCCGCTCCGGCTGCGCGAGCCCGGCGCGTGCCGACTCGGCGCGGGCGGTGTCCCGGCAGGCCATGATGACCCGGGCGCCGGCGGCGGTGAGCGCCTCCGTGGCCTGCAGGCCCAGGCCCGAGTTGGCGCCCGTGATGACGACCGTGCGCCCGGTCTGGTCGGGGATCTCGGCGGTGGTCCATCGGCTCATGCGAGCCAGCGTACGGACGCGACGCCGACCGATGTGGTGCCAACCGCCGCCGAGCTCCCGAACCCGCCCGCCTTACTCCCAGGTCGCCGTCTCCGGGTCGACGCCGTGCGCGCGGGCATTGGCCTCGATGAGCTCACGCAGCCATACGGCCAGGCCGGGCTCGACCTTGTCGTACGTCTCCGTGAACCGCGCGTCCTGCGTGTACATCCGGGCCAGGCACACCTGCATCGAGTGCGTGCAGTCGTAGAACTGCGCGATCGAAGCCCGATGCCGCTCGGCCATGGCCGCCGCCTCCGGCGAATCGACGGCCACACCGGCCCGCTTTGCCGCGGCCAGGTCGGCGTTCAACTGTTCGCCCTCATTCTTGATGCGCTGCCAGTCCTGCTTGGACATGCCGTCGGCACGCCGCTGCGACTGCTCCCACTGCGGGGTGTTCCCCCACCGCTCGGCAGCCTCGTCCTGATACTCCTCGTTCCAGTCCGTGCCGAAGATCTCGGCCCGGTCCTCGGGGGTCAACGGAGCGTTCATGGTGATCGCCTCCTTCAGGCGGTCTACTGCGGAGACCATCTCCTGCAGGTGAGAGATCTGCCCGAGGAGCAACTCGCGCTGGCGGACCAGATGGGCGTGTTCGTCCACCGCGGGATCGTCGAGGAGCTCGCCGATCTCAGCCAGTGCGAATCCGAGCTCCCGGTAGACGAGTACGCGGTGGATGCGGGCGACGTCGTCGTCGTCATACACCCGGTAGTCCGACCACGTCCGCCCGCTCGCCGGTGCCAACCCGATCCGGTCCCAGTGGTGCAGGGTCCGGACGCTCACGCCTACGAGCTCGGCGACCGCGCCCACGGTGAGGCCCTCGCCAGTCGTCATTCCTCCAGCATCTCTCACATCAACGAGGTTCGGGCCTGACGCGACGTCAGGGTCAAGGCCGCAAGCGGCGCGCCCACGTGACCTCGGACACGCATCCGTTGCTACTCGCCGGTAGCCTCGTGCGCATGAGCCGACCCACCACCCGCGTGTACGACCGTCTTCTCGACCTTGTCGCGATCCCCGAATTCCGTACCGACCCCACGAGCCGCCCCGTCTCGGCGATCAACGAGGTCTTCACCGGCGACCCGCTCGCCGAGATCCCCGCCGGCACGGCCGATGACGTGGTGGCCGCCGTCGAGCGGGCCCGCGCCGCGCAGGTGGCGTGGGCAGAACGCGACCCCAAGGACCGCGTCGCCGTCCTCGAGCGGTTCGCCAAGCTGGTCATGCGGAACCGCGACGAGCTGATGAACATCGTCCAGGCCGAGACCGGGAAGAGCCGCGCCTCCGCGCAGGAGGAGGTGCTCGACTGCCTCATCACCGCGCGTCACTACGCCAAGGTCGCACCCGGCCTGCTCGCGCCCAAGCGCGTCCAGGGCATGCTGCCGGGCCTGACCAAGGCCGTCGTGCACCGCCAGCCCAAGGGCGTCGTGGGCGTGATCGCGCCGTGGAACTACCCGCTCAACCTCGCCGCCACCGACGCCCTGGCCGCGCTGGCCGCCGGCAACGCCGTGGTGATCAAGCCCGCGTCCATCACCCCGTTCTGTGCGCTCGCCGCGGCCGACATGTTCTACCGGGCCGGCCTGCCCCGGGACCTGTTCCAGGTCGTGCCCGGATCGGGCGGGACCGTCGGCGGCGCGATCGTGGAGAACGTGGACTACCTGATGTTCACCGGTTCCACCGCGACCGGCCGAGTGCTCGGGCGTCAGTGCGGCGAGAGGCTGATTGGTTACTCCGCCGAACTCGGCGGCAAGAACGCCATGATCGTCACCGCCGGCGCGGACCTCGACGAGGTGGCCGAAGTTGCCACCCGGGCGTTCTACTCGAACTCCGGGCAGCTGTGCATCTCGGTCGAGCGCGTGTACGTGGAGAAGTCGATCGCGCCGCAGCTCATCGAGACGCTCACCGCGCGGGTGCGCGCGATGAGCGTCGGGCCCGGCTACGACTTCGAGGCCGAGATGGGCAGTCTCATCTCCCGGGACCAGCTCGATGTGGTGACCACGCACGTCGACGACGCCGTGGCCAAGGGCGCCCGCCTGCTGGCCGGTGGGCGTCCCCGCCCGGATCTGGGGCCGCTGTTCTACGAGCCGACGCTGCTCACCGATGTCCCCGAGGACGCCACCTGCTACGAGGAGGAGACCTTCGGGCCGGTCGTGTCGATCTACCCGGTCGACTCGGTCGAGGAAGCGATCGCCAAGGCCAACGACACCGAGTACGGACTCAACTCGTCGGTGTTCGCCGGCTCGGATGCCGAGGGCGAGCAGATCGCCGCCCGGCTGCGGACCGGCACCGTCAACGTCGGTGAGGGGTACGTCGCCGGCTGGGGCTCCGTCGCGGGTCCGATGGGCGGCATGGGCGTCTCGGGCGTCGGCCGCCGCCACGGCGACGAGGGCCTGCTCAAATACACCGAGGCGCAGACCATCGCCACCCAGCGTCTGATCAACATGAGCGGGCCGGGCTTCGTGCCGCGCAAGCGCTGGCAGCAGATGCTCGCGCCGGCCACCAACGCGATGCGGTTCCTGCCGACCCGGTGACCTGAGGGCTTGCTGACTTGCGCTGGGAGAATGCACCCTTTTGCAGGGGTTACGCGCCCGAAATGGACCATTGAGGCAGCGCAAGCCAGAGGGGCAGCGTAACCATCGCCGGTTGCGCTGCCCCTCTGCTCTATTCAGGTTCTGCAGCCGCAGCCACGCAGCCACGCAGCCACAACGTTGGCCGGACGGCCTCAGTCGCCGCGGCGCAGGAGGAAGAACGCTCCGCCGATCAGCACGACCGCCAGGCCGGCGACCACCCAGATCACCGGGTTGACGCCCTCGTCGGACGCCGACTCCTCGGCTGCGTCGACCTCGGCCTCTCCGGCCTCGGTCTCCGCGCTCCGGTCACCGCCGCTCCCGGGCTGCGCCTCGCTCCCGGCGGCGCCCGTGGAGTCGGCACCCTCGCCGGTGCCCGAGTCGATCACGCTGAAAACCGAGGACCCGCTCACGACGTGCCCGTCGGCCGACGTCACGCGGTAGCCGACGGTGTAGTTGCCCGGCGCCAGGTCCTCGACCTGCGCGGTCACGGTCTCGCCCGCGACGGTCGGCTCGCCGGACACCCGATTGGTGGTGTCCTCCGCGGACGTCACGGCGACGGTCACGAAGTTCTGGTTGATCTCCTCGTTGAAGGTCAACACGATCTGCTCGGGTGAGTCGGCGACCTCGCTACCGTCCTCCGGATCGACGGAGAGCAGCACCGAGTGAGCCGCCGCCACCGGCGCCATCATCACGGCCGGGACGCTCGCCCCTCCGAGCAGGGCCGTGGCCGCCGCGACGGCCCCGAGCCTCCTACGGAATCCGCTCACGGCTTCACCCCGAGACGCGCGAACACGTCCTTGTTGATCCGGTCGAGCTCCCCGGAGATCGAGGAGTGCACCTCGCGACGCTGTGAGGTGGGCGTGGTCTCGGCGGCCTCGACGGCGGCACGCAGATCCCGGAGCCGGGTGCGGGTGGACGCGACGAAGTCGGTGACCTCCCGCTCGCCGCCGCGCGTCACCTCGAGCTGGTCGAGGGTCTGCTCGAGCCGCACGATGCGCACACCGAGCGCCGCACCCGGGCCGGTGGCGTTGATGCCGGCCGACTTGAGGTCCACGGCGCCGGCGGTCGAGCCCGAGTCGGAGGACTGCGCGTTGGAGACGAGCTTGTAGATCATCGGCAGCAGGACCGGGGTGGCGATCTTTGCCAGGCCCAGCCAACGCTGCAGGTCCTCCTTGCCGATCTTGGTGCCGTCGAGCTTCTTCAGCTCCATCTCGGCGAGCTGGTACTCGTGCTTGCGGCCGGCGGCGTCGATCTTCTCTGCCAGCTTGCGGTCCTTGGCCAGCACCTTCCCCTCGCGCTTGAGGGTGGCGCGCTCCTGCTTGGCCAGCGCCTTCTCGGCCTTACGGTCCAGCTTGGAGGACTTCTGGGACAGCTTGTCCATCTTCTTGGCGCGCTTCTCCTCGCGCCGGGCCTTGCGGTCCGCGTTGCGCCGGGCGAGCTTGGCCCGCTCCTTGGTCTCGGCCAGGTCGACGCGGTGGGCCTCCCGGGCCTTCTCGCGGGTCTCCTTGGCGGCGAGCTTCGCCTCGGTCATCGCGGTGGACTTCAGGGCCCGGGCGTGGGCCTTCAGCTCGGCACGCTTGTCGCGGTAGGTCGTCAGCTTGCCCATGGGCGTCGATCCTTCTCTCGTCGCGAACATCAGGCCACCAGCCTAGGCGAACTGCCGGTGCCGCAGGACCGGACGGTCGCCCGGAAGCGGGAGTTCGGCTCTGTCTGGTCCATGATGGACCGTGATGGAGGATGCCGCGAACGCCACGCCAGGGTCCCCCGACGATGCGGTGGTGGGGCCGGCGTCCGGGGCCCGCTGTCTGCACCGCGTGGCGCGGGAGCGGGACGCGGGCCCGGGCTGGTGGCGGTGGGCGCCGGTGGACGAGGGCGTGCGGCTGCGTGCGATGGCGGCCGCGGATCGCCGCGCGGGTCTGCGGGAGCGGGCGCTGCGCGGAGCGGGTCCGGGCGACCAGGCCTCGGACGCGTATGTGGTGGATGTGGTGGGGGACCACTGGACGGACCTGCCGGGGGATCAGCCCGACGACGACGACGTCGCCGCGACCCTGCACGCGCTCACCGACGGGGCGACATTGGTGTGGGGTGCCGCCCTGCCCGCTGATCCGGTCACCGGTCGGGAGGGCATGCGCTGTGCGTTGGCGGCGGTGCCCGGGGGCGGGTACGCCCCGGTGCTGGTGGTCAATCACAAGGTGGTCGACCCGCGACGCGGCGGGAGCTCCTCGCGGGCGCTGGTCACCCGGCTCCTGGACTGGCATCCGGCACCGGATCCGACCCTGCGGGTGCGGCGGCACCCCGGGGACCTGGACCGGCTGGTCCACGCCTGGCACCTGCTGGAGGCGGTCGGCCACGCCGCGGCGGAGCCGGTGGGGGCGGTGCTCGGGCTGGGGTCGTCCCGGTCGGTGGTGCACGACCTGCGGCCGGTCCTCGAGTCGGCGGGACGCGCGCATGACACGCGGCTGGCGGTCGTGCGCGGCGAGCTGGACACCGTCCCGAGCCGGATCGGCGAATGTCGCACCTGCCCCTGGTGGGAGGGATGGGCGGGCCGGGACGGGCCGGTGACGGGCTGTCGCGACCGGCTGGTCGTGGCGGATGACGTCAGCCTCGTCGTCGGGGGCGGACAGGTCGGCCCCCTCCACGCGGTGGGGATCCGCACCGTGGCCGAGCTCGCGGACGCCGGTCCCGACCGGCCGGCCGACTGGAACGGCGAGCCGTTCGCGGACGCCGTGTTGCGCGCGCGGGCGCACCGGGACGGCGAGGTAGTGGTGCCCAAGGTCGCCCGGCCGTCCATCCCGCGCGCCGACATCGAGGTCGACGTGGATCTCGAGAGCCACCTCGACGACGGCGCCTACCTGTGGGGCACGCTGCTGACGCTGCGCGACGGGCGGCCGCTCGAGGAGGAGGGGTACCGCCCGTTCGCCACATGGGCCCGCCTGCCCGATCCGGACGAGGGCCGGTCCTTCGCCGAATTCTGGCGCTGGCTCACCGCGATCCGGGACCGGGCGGCCGGGCAGGGGCGTACGTTCCGGGCCTACTGCTACTCCAAGTCGGCGGAGAACGGCTGGATGCTGTCGACGGCGTCGAGGTTCGGGCCGGAGGGCACGCGGGCCGTCGTCAAGGGGGTGCCGTCGGTCGCCGAGGTGCGGCGGTTCCTGTCCTCCCCGCAGTGGGTCGACGTGCACGAGGCGGTGACCGGCCAGTTCGTCTCCACCTCGGGGCTCGGCCTCAAGGTCGTGGCGCCGGTCGCCGGGTTCACGTGGCGCGACCCCGAGGCCGGCGGCGAGGCCTCCATCGGCTGGTACCGCGACGCACAGGCTGCGCGGGGTGTCGAGCGCGACTCGGGCCGGGCCCGGATCCTGGCCTACAACGAGGACGACGTGCGGGCCACGCGGGCGGTGCGGGAGTGGATTTCGCGGATGCCGTGATCCGCCGCTGCCCGCTGCCCGCTGCCCGCTGCCGCTGTCCGCTGTCGCTTGGCCCGCCGCGTCAGCCACCGCCCGGACCGCGCCGCGGGTTGCACGACATCGCCCTCGGGCTGCAAGACAGAATGCGCGAGATCCCGGCTGGAATTCGCGCATTCTGTCGTGCAACTGCGGTGACACGTCGTGCAACCCGAGGCGGCGGCGCGCCACGCGGCCGCGGGGGGCCTGCGAGCGACGCTTATCGCGGGGCCATGCTGCTTAGCGCGGGGCCATGCGCAGGGCGCCGTCCATGCGGAAGCTCTCGCCGTTGAGGTAGTCGTGCTCGACGATCGCGTTGGCCAGCTGCGCGTAGTCCGACGGACGGCCCAGGCGCGACGGGAACGGGATCGCGGCCTCCAGCGACTTCTGGAACTCCTCGGTCAGGCCCTTGAGCATCGGGGTCTCGATGGTGCCCGGGGCGATGGTGTTGACGCGGATGCCGAACTGGGCGAGGTCACGCGCGGCACAGATGCCCATCGAGTAGACGCCACCCTTCGAGGCGGCGTAGGCGATCTGGCCGACCTGGCCCTCGTAGGCAGCGACGGAGGCGGTGTTGATGATGACGCCGCGCTGGCCGTCCTCGTCGACCGTGTCCTGGGTGGACATGGCCTCGGCGGCCAGACGCATGACGTTGAAGGTGCCCACGAGGTTCACCGAGATGCAGGTCTGGAACAGGTCGAGGGCGTGCACGCCGCGCTTGGAGACGATGCGGGCGGCCGGGGCGATGCCGGCGCAGTTGACCACGACGCGCAGCGGGGCGGCCTCGGTGGCGCGGGCGATCGCGGCCTGGACGTCGGACTCGCTAGTGACGTCGGCGGCGATGAGGGTGATGCCCTCGTCGATGCCCTGCTCGACGGCCTTGTCGATGGACTGCTGCAGGTCCAGGCCGAAGACGGTGGCGCCCTTCTCGGCGAACGACCGCGCGGTGGCGTTGCCCAGACCGGAGGCGGCGCCGGTGACGATGACGGATGCACCCTTGATGTCCACGGGCGATGTCCTTTCCTTGGGGGGGTCAAGCACTGGGGAAGTGCAATTACTAGGCAGTGCAAGTGATTACGCCCACCAGTGTCCCAGAACCGCCGTCAGCGGACGTGGAAGGCCTGGCTCTCCCCCCGCACGGGGAAGAGGCGGCCGTCGATTCCACGGCCGGAGGCGGTGTAGACGATCCGGTATTCGCCGCCCGGGGTGCCCTGCGGGATATCCCAGGTGATCAGGGCGTTCGTGACGGTGAGCAGGCCCTCGAACACGATCATCGTGGACCAGTCGCCGTCGTCGTGGACCCGCACCCAGCGGCCGCCGTCGTTGCGCTCGACAGCGAGGTAGGTGTCGCCGCGGCGCAGGTCGGAATTGGGATGGGTGCCGCTGAACCGGACCGTCACCCGCTGGCCGATCCGGTACTCGGTCTGCGGCGGATCGAGCACGTCGCCGAAGTTCCGCAGCGGGGCCGGGGTGTCCACGAGCGGGTTGCCGAGCGGCGAGGTGGGGACCCGGCCGGTGAGGTCACGCTCCGGGGAGCCGGGGTCGAGCGGCGTGCCCGCGCGCATGGAGCGGGCCAGGTCGGCGGCGACCTGCTGGATCGCCGGCAGGGTCCACGGGCCGAAGATGGTCGCGCCGCCCTCGTAGTTCTGTGCGGCGTACTCCTCGGGAGTGGTGACGTAGTGACCGTAGGCGTTGGAGTAGCCCTGCACGGTGACGTGATCCTCGGGCACGCGCAGTTCCGCGGCGAGTGTCCGCCGCAGCCGCAGCCCGGCCACGATGGTGGGTTCGAACCCGAGGGCGAACAGATGGTGCCCGCCGAGCCGCACCAGGTGGAACGGGAAGACGCGCTGGATGGCGTTCGGGACCAGCCCCATGGGGAGCAGGACGTCCTTGGGGGCGTGCGCCTCGCGGAGCCAGGCCGGGATCACCACATCGGTGATGGACTTGATCGCGGGGTTGCCGCCGCGATCACCCTCGGCGAAGGGCAGTTCGTCGCCACCGCCGCCGTCCTCCTGGCTGCCGGAGGCGAACGATGCGCCCAGCGCCGCGACGGCGGTCCGGTGTGTGCGGCCGTCACCGGTGAACTCGGGGCGCACCTCCACCGAGGACATGTCGACCCACGTGTGCCGCACGTCGATGCCGCCGCCGAGTCCGCGCACGCCGCGGCCGATCTGGTCCCGCGCCGCGGCGTACTGCCGCTCGCCGTTGATACGGGTGTTGAGCCACTCGTCGGCGGTCGGCCCCTTACCTGGCTGGAGGTCGAGGTTGGGGCTGATGTCGCCGGGGTTGGTCTGGGCGAACGCGGTGATCAGGCCGGGGGTGCCGCCGGCGAGGTAGTCCTGCCCGGCGACCTCCCGCTCCCAGTGCCAGGCGGCGTAGCCCTTGTTGTCGGAGGACGCGAGCAACGAGTGCGAGGTCATGGAGGTGGCGTGGGTGGCGAACCAGTTGAGCACGCCGACGAGCCGGCCGCCGCGGGTGATCTGGAGAGACTGGGAGCGCGGGTCGATGCCCTCGGGGAAGTGTGCGCGCTCCTCGTCGGTGTCGCGGTCGAACGAGCCACGCGAGCGGTTGACGCCGGCGTCGTGCAGGGCGCCGGTGCTCACCCCGACGGTCGACGGGGCGAGGTCGTGGTGCGCCATGCGGACCGCGTCGACGATGCCGGCGCAGTTGGCCTCGAAGGTGACCGGGCGGAAGCCCAGCATCGACAGGTCGACCATCGGGTGGCCGGAGGTGCCGCCGGGCGCGACGTGGGTGTGCGTGGCCGTGATGACCACGTTGCCCTCGTGGTAGGTGCTGCCGAACTCGGCCGCCAGGCGGCGCAGGACCTCCTGTTGGATGGACTGGAAGACAAGCCCGATCTCCGCCGTGACGTGGAGGAACCGGGGTGACGACGACGAGTCCGCGAAGACGAATGCCCGCGCGCGCTGCCGCAGATGCAGGCCGACCGAGATCTGCTCGGTGTCCGCGTACCCGTTGAAGCCGGCACCCAGTGGCTCTCCGGTCATGTCGCCGATACCGCGGCCGACGTACATAGCGGTGGGCTGAGCGTTCGCCAGGGGTGGCAGGACGGATTGCAGGGCTGCGACCCCGCCGAGCGCTGCCGCCCCGCCGAGTACTGTGCGGCGGCTGACCGCGCCCGGGCGTGCGGGTATCGGGTCGGCGGTGCTCGGGCTGCCGTGGGTCTGGTCGGCGGTCATCGGGGCTCCCCGGGTGCGTGGGCGGCAGGTGACCCGGGTCCGGCGATCGAGGTCACGTCGTTCAGGGCGACGGTACCCAATCGGACGCTCGTCCGGCGGTTCTCTCTGCAGGTCGACTGGCCTGCAGCCCCCTGTCAGGGCTTGCCTTCCACACGGCCGGAGGCCGGGGTAGGAGCATGTCCTACCCCGGCCTCCGGGGTGCTCGATCGTGCGCGGGGCGTCGCCGCCCGGGTCAGGCGAGCGGTGTCAGCCCTTGGCAGCGGCGTAGCGCTGGGCGACGTCCTCCCAGTTGATGACGTTCCACCAGGCCTTGACGTAGTCCGGCTTGACGTTCTTGTACTGGAGGTAGAAGGCGTGCTCCCACATGTCCAGCATGAGCAGCGGGGTGATGTTGACGGAGATGTTGCCCTGCTGGTCGGTGAGCTGCTGGATGACCAGCCGCTGCCCGATGTGGTCCCAGCCCAGGACGGACCAGCCCGAACCCTGCAGCGTGGTGGCCACGGCGTTGAAGTGGGTCTGGAACTTGTCGAACGAGCCGAACTCGGCGTCGATCGCAGCGGCGAGCTCACCCTCGGGCTGGCCGCCGCCGTTCGGCGACATGTTCTTCCAGAACACCGAGTGGTTGGTGTGGCCGCCCAGGTGGAAGGCCAGGTTCTTGCTCAGCAGCGGGGCCTTGGCGGCGATGGTGCCGTCCTCGCGGGCCTCGGCGAGCTGCTCGAGGGCGTCGTTGGCGCCCTTGACGTAGGTGGCGTGGTGCTTGGAGTGGTGGAGCTCCATGATCTCGCCCGAGATGTGGGGCTCGAGAGCGCCGTAGTCGTAGTCGAGATCGGGAAGAACGTACTCGGCCATAGTGGAGTGTCCTTTCAATTGGGTGACGCGCTGCGCTCGGGTCTCGCCCGTGTCGCCCGTCACGACGTCCGCTACCCACCATAGTGATCCGGCAGCCGTCGCGTCGGCCCCGTCCCCGCGGTTTCCGGCTCCCTCCGCCGGGCGGCGCCCCGGCCCGTCGGTGTGCGGGTTCGCGGATGCGGGACGAACTGCCATGATCGGGGGCGTGAATCACTCGGATAGGTCAGCCGGCCGTGTCATCACCGTTTCAGCGGTGGTGCTGACCCGACCCGACGGCGCGGTGGTGACGGTGCGCAAAGCGGGCACCGACCGCTTCATGCTCCCCGGTGGGAAATGGGAGCGCGACGAATCTCCGCTCGAGTGCGCGATCCGCGAGCTCGACGAGGAGCTGGGGGTGAGGCTGTCACCCGGGCAGCTCACGCCGCTCGGCCGGTTCACCACGGCCACCGCCAACGAACCCGGTTTCCGGCTGGTGTCGGAGGTCTTCGCGGCAGGGGTCGACGGACATCAGCGACCCAAGGCCGAGATCGCCGAGGCGAGGTGGGTGACGACCGGTCAGATGGCGGAGATCGCCGCGCGCGACGAGTCGGACTGTGCGCCGTGGGCTCCGCTGCTG
The DNA here is from genome assembly GCF_021033825.1 of Dietzia aurantiaca. Classification (GTDB taxonomy): domain Bacteria; phylum Actinomycetota; class Actinomycetes; order Mycobacteriales; family Mycobacteriaceae; genus Dietzia; species Dietzia aurantiaca. The sequence goes on along the minus strand of NZ_JAIFXZ010000014.1, from coordinate 5,244 downwards.
GTCCGCGTGGCCCGCGACCACCTCACGTAACCGCCGTGTCTGCCGGCCGTGGTCAGACGGCGAGGAGCGCGACGAGGAGGACCAGGAGGACGAGGGCGGCCGTCACGGTCATCCGCAGGTTGCGGCGCCGGACGTGGTCGCTGCATCCCGAACCCTCGAACGGCTGGTTCTGTTCGCCGTCGAGGATGTCGCGCAGTTGCTGCGCGACGGGTTTGGAACCTGACACGTCGGGACCCCCTCGCTCGTACTTGCGTCAGCCTAACGCGAACTATGGCACTCGTCACATCTCATCCGGGTCACGATCGCGGAACAGGGTTACCCTGGCGACATGGGCTGGCTACAGGATGCGATCCGACTTTCCGCGATGCGTACGGCGACCGAGGTCATCGACGCCGAATCGGCGTTGCCGGGCCGGCATGAGCCGGTCCCGGTCGCGCCGGCGAACATCGTCACCGGCAATCCCATGACCCCTCCGTTCCCGGACGGGCACGAATCGATCGTGCTCGGGCTGGGCTGCTTCTGGGGTGCGGAGAAGGTGCTCTGGGAACTCGACGGCGTCTGGACCACCTCGGTGGGGTACGCCGGCGGCTGGACCCCCAACCCCTCGTATCAGGAGGTCTGCACCGGCGGGACCGGCCATACGGAGGTCGTCCGGGTGGTGTTCGATCCCCGGGTGCTGTCGGTCGAGAAGCTGCTGGCGACGTTCTTCGAATGGCACGATCCCACCCAGGGGATGCGTCAGGGTAACGACATGGGCACGCAGTACCGCTCCGCGGTCCTGACCTCGACCCCGGCACAGCTCGAGGCGGCCCGCCGGATCGCCGACGCCTACGGCGAGAAGCTCGCCGATGCCGGCTTCGGGTCGGTGACCACCGAGCTCGGCATGCTGGACGAGGTCAGGTCGGGGCGGTACTTCTTCGCCGAGGACTACCACCAGCAGTACCTGGTCAAGAACCCCGGCGGCTACGACTGCCACGTGCGCAGCGGGGTCGCCTGCCCGGCCTGATCGCGGCCGGAGGGATGCAGAAGGGCCCCGCCGGGAGAATTCCCGGGCGGGGCCCTTCTGTCGGATCCTGCGAGTTCAGCTCACCGTGAGGTCACGGGGCCGGATGCTCGGATCAGATGACGGTGATGTTCTCCGCCTGCAGGCCCTTGGCGCCCTGCGCGACGTCGAAGGAGACCTGCTGGTTCTCCTCGAGCGAGCGGTAGCCCGAGCCCTGGATGGCGGAGAAGTGGGCGAAGACGTCGGCCGAGCCGTCGTCGGGGGCGATGAAGCCGAAGCCCTTGTCAGCGTTGAACCACTTCACGGTACCGGTAGCCATAGTGGCGTCCTTTCGAGAGTCGGTGCCCCGCTTGTCGGGACACCAGGTGATGCAGCAGAGAGCGAGCTGTGTTTCCCTGCGGTGCCGCATCATCCCCGAGAGGACGGTGGTCTACAGAAATACAACGTACTGTTTCAACTACTGGCAATGACACTACATACCAAGAGGCGCTACGTCACGTCTTCGTGATGACGCGTACATGAACTAGTGGTGTCGGCCTCCGCGGGCGGCCGCCCGCACCACCTCGGCGAGGACCAGCGCGTGGTTGTGCTCGGTGTCCTTGGCGGCATATGCCAGCACGACCCCGGGATCGGCGGCCAGCCCGGCCAGGTGGTCGACGGCCTCCGCACCCTCGCCGCTGTCGAGCTCGGCCCGGTAGCGCTCGGAGAACTCCGCGAAATCGAGGTCCCCGCCGTGGAACTCCGTGCGCAGCTCCGGACTCGGGGCGGCGTCCTTGCACCACTCGTCGTGGGCGAAGGCGTCCTTGCGCACGCCCCGCGGCCACAGGCGGTCCACGAGCACCACGCTCGCGCCGCCGGGATCGGCCTCGCCCGAGACGAGGTCGTGGACTCGGATGCACGTCACGGCCATGTGTCCATCCTGCGCCTCCTACCTGCCTCGGGGCCAGCGTCGACGGCGCCAGCCCGCGCTGTGCCAGCATGGGGCGCATGACCACACCGCGACGGCAGGGGCAGTGGCGCTGGGTCGCGCACCCGCCGTGGCGCCCCCCGACTCAGGTGGCCCGCCCGCCGATCCCCCGGCACCGCGCCGGGCCGGCGTGGGGGCAGCGGACGCCCCACTACCCGGCCACCCCGCGCTGGGGACTCCCGCTGGTCGCGATCCCCAGGCAGCTCGAGCCGCCCGCCGCCGCGAGACGGACCCGGATGGCCGACGCGGCCCCCGGCATCGCGGGCGCGGCCATCGCCTGGTTCGTCGCCACCGCCGTCGCGCACGGCCTGCGCTACCTCGCCCTGGCCTGGTACGCCGACCGGGTGGCGCCCTGGTGGATCGAGGCGGTCACCACCGCCCTGGTGTGGGTGACCGGCACCGTCGCGATCGCGATCGCCGTCAGCGCGGCCGTCACGGCCACGGCCTGGCTCGTCGAGGCACGCCGACGGGCGTACGAGCCCGGTACGGACCCCCGGTCGCGGATCGGCGTATGGGCGGGCAGCCTCGTCGTCGTCGTCAACTTCTTCCGCCTCCCCGTCTACCTGGAGGAACTGCGCCGGGCGTCCCCGCGCGCCCCGTCCCGATCCGCACTGCGCCGCTGGTGGGCGGCCTGGGCGGTCAACGTCGGGGCCGTCGCGGTGGCCTACTGGAGGAGCACCGGTGACGGGCCCCAGGCCGCCGCGGACACCGTCCTGCTCACCGTGGTCGCGGCGCTCACCGCCGCCTGGGCGTTCCGCGAGACACGGGGTGTCATGCGGAGTTTCAACGACCCTTCCCCTCGGTTCACCCGCCGGTTCATCGCGGCGGGGATCGTGGAGCCGGAGTCCGCATCCCGGAAGGAGTGAGACGTGACGGTCCACGAGGCCACCCACCTGCCGTCCCCGGTGCCCACGCGCAGCGGGGTCGTCGCCCACCGTGGCGCCTCCGCCGAGTTCCCCGAACTCACCCTGATCGCCTACCAGCAGGCGCTCGAACAGGGCGCCGAGGCGCTCGAGGTGGACGTCCGACTCACCGCCGACGGCGTCCCCGTGCTGCTGCACGATCCGCGGACCACCCGCGTCGGTGACCGCGATTTGTGGGTGCACTCCAGCACCCTCGAACAGCTCTCCGGCCTCGACGTGGGGTCGTGGCACCCCGTCCACTCCTCGCCCGAGCCCGTGTTGACGCTCCGCAGCTTCCTCGTGCTGGCCGAGGCGTACCCGAACGTCAGGCTGTTCGTCGAGACCAAGCACCCGGTGCCCTCCGGCGGGAGGGTCGAGGTCGCGCTGCGCGACGAGCTCGCGTACTTCGGCCTGGACCGGCCCGCCTCCTTCTCCGACTCGCGGGCCGTGATGATGAGCTTCTCCGTGATGGCGGTGCGACGGTTCCGGCAGCTCGCGCCCGCGGTGCCGACGGTGCAGCTGCGCGAGCGCCGCAACGTGCTCAAGTCGTGGCCCGCCGAGGGGTTCGGGGCCCAGCTGATGGGGCCGAGCATCGCGGCGATCCGGGCGCGGCCGTGGTTGGTCGATTACTGGCGCTCGCGCGGGATGGGTACCTACTGCTGGACCGTCGACGACCCGGCCGACCTGCTGCTGTGCCGGGATCTCGGCGTGGACTGGGTGGGCACCAACGTGCCGTCGCGGGCGCTCGCCGTGCTGGACGGGCCCGGGCGGGCCGGACGGAGAACTCCGAGGTCCGGGGGCGCGGGAAGCGGTGGCGCACCGTATCGTGGTGGCCGTGGGTAGAAGGAATCGCCATAACGAGCCCAAGTCCGGCGGCAATCGCCAGGCCAAGATCGCCGCACGCGCGGCCGAGCGGGAGGAACTGAGCGTCGATCCGCGTCCGTTCGTCGGCTTCGCCGGCGAGTGCGACATGGTCGCCATGCGCGAGTTCGTGCCGTCGGCCACCGGGCGCCTGACCACGGTCGCGGACGGCCGCGATGTCACCATCGCGACGGTCCTGCCCGGCGCCATCGCGGGCCTGGTCCGCGACGAGGAACTGGGTGGCGAGGCGTTCGTCGGACTGCAGGTGCAGGTCCACGGCCCCGATGTCGCCGCGGACCTCGCGTACGCCGTGGAGTGGGCCACGCGCGCCGGCCACGGCGAGACCCTGAGCGCCGCGCATCCGGACGGCTCCACCCCGGCCCTGGGGGACGTCGTGGTCGCCGACGCCCCGCTGGAGATCGAGGTCCACAACGACTTCTCCTGGTGGGTCGCCGAGGGCGTCGAGGTGCGCCCGGAGATCGAGCAGGCGATCCGCAACGCCAACGAGGTCATGATGCCGTCGGCGCGCGTGTCGGCCGAGGGTATCGAGGCGGCGTGGTGGGTCGACGCCGGCGAGAAGGCCCACATCCGCTGGGTGCGCCCGGAGGACGAGGAGGCGCTGTTCGAGGCCCTCGCCCGCGTGCACTCCGCGGGCGCCCTCGACCTGGGGGAGGGCTCGCGCTTCGCGGGCTCGTTCCGCACCCACGGCCTGCTGGTCCCGGTGTTCGACCTGGATCCGGAGATGCACCACCAGGAGTGGGCCGACGGGCTGAAGGCTCTCGACGCGCGTCTGGGCGAGGCGCTGGCGAACGAGGCCCCGCTCACGTCCGAGGAGCGCTCCTCGCGCGACGGCCTCCGGGCTCGGCAGGTCACTCTCCGCTGACATCCCGCCGGCCCCACGGGCCGGCCCCGGGCCGCGCCGACCATCGTGTCGGCGCGGTCCGCTCGTATATGCGGCCCCCGGCGGGGCGCGTCGCCGCTTAGGATCCTCACGGATCACCGCGTCACCCGGCGTGGGACGAGTCGGGCGGGGAGGGCGAGGACGTGGCTGGTCGACCAGGGTCGGACGACGACGACAACGCCCCCGTCCTCCCGGAAGTGACCGTTCCGCCGTGGCTGCGTTCCGGTCCGGCCGCCGACGCCTCGGTCGCGCCCCCGGAGCCCCCGGCCCGGTCGGCCGCGGGGCCCGGGCAGACCGATGCCGAGCGAGCCGGCACGGGGGAGCGGGAGGAGCAGTCGCCGCCGAACCGGATCACGATCGGTGCGCAGGCGCGGGCAGCTACCGGCGGCGGCCCGCCGGCCCGGGGCGAGACGGTTCCCGACGGGCCGTCGTCGGATCGTCAGGACGCCGCGGCCGGCGAGGGCGTGGGGGAGCGGGTGGTCGACGACCTGTCGACGCTGCCGTTGCGTGCCGCCCCGCCGACCTCCGGTCGGGCCGCGGCAGGAGGACATCGTCAACAGGTGGACCTGGATCCCGTTCGGCGCCGGGCGGCACCGGTGCGTCGGCGCGG
>NZ_JAIFXZ010000013.1 GCF_021033825.1 Dietzia aurantiaca | reverse complement strand
GAGTCCGTCCAGGGCCAGGTCCCGGCGATGAACCACCGCCCGGTCGACGAGGGTGAGCCCCGCGCGGGTGCGCTCGAGGTCGACCGGCGGGTCGCTCGACGACGACGAGACGGACGCGTGGCCCCCGCGGCGTCCGAGGACTCCGCAACGGACGAGTCGTCGGACTCGCCGGCCTTCTCCGTCGCCGGAGCCGACCCGGCCGCAGCCGCAGCCGCAGCCGCGTCTGCGGAGTCGGTAGCCGTGTCCGTGGAGCTCGTGTCCGCGGGCGTCGTCGCCGTCGCGGACGTGGCCTCGTCCACCGCCGGAGTGCTCTCCGCCGCCGTGGACGCCGCGGCCGCGGGCTTCTCCGCGCGACCGTCGTCGGTCGCCGTTCCGTCAGCCTCGGGCGTCTGCCGCCCCATGGCCAGGGCGGCCGGGTGCGCGGACGGCGCCGGTCCCTCCTTGCGCGGAGCCTGCTTGGTCGCGGCCGGCTCCGAGGAGGGCGACGCGGAATCGCCGCCCTTGCCGCCGCGGCGCCGGCCACGGCGGGTGCCCGGCTCGTCGGCGTTGTGCGACTCGGTGTGGATCGGGTCGGCGTGCACGATCAGACCGCGTCCATGGCAGTGCTCACACGGGGTGGAGAAGGCCTCGACCAGGCCGGTACCGAGCTTCTTCCGCGTCAGCTGCACCAGTCCGAGCGACGTGACCTCGGAGACCTGATGACGCGTGCGGTCGCGGCCGAGGGCCTCGGTCAGGCGCCGCAGCACGAGGTCGCGGTTGCCCTCGAGCACCATGTCGATGAAGTCGATGATCACCATGCCGCCGACGTCGCGCAGCCGCAGCTGCCGCACGATCTCCTCGGCCGCCTCGAGGTTGTTCTTGGTGACGGTCTCCTCGAGGTTGCCGCCGGAACCGGTGTACTTGCCGGTGTTGACGTCGATGACCGTCATGGCCTCGGTGCGGTCGATGACCAGCGAGCCGCCGGACGGCAGCCACACCTTGCGCTCGAGCGCCTTGGCCAGCTGCTCGTCCACGCGGTGGGTGGCGAACACGTCGACCTCGGGGTTGTCGTAGCGCTCGAGCCGCTCCACCATCTCGGGAGCGACACGGGAGACGTAGTCGTGGACGGTCTTCCACGACGTCTCGCCCTGGATGACGAGCTTGGTGAAGTCCTCGTTGAACAGGTCACGCACGACTTTGACCAGCAGGTCGGGCTCCTCGTAGAGCGCGACGGGGTTGCCGGCGCCGGAGGAGGTCCGCTTGGCGGCGTCCTCGGAGATCTCTGTCCACTGCCCGGCCAGACGCTCGACGTCGCGGCCGATCTCCTCTTCGCTCACGCCCTCGGCGGCCGTGCGGATGATCACGCCCGAACCCTCGGGGACGACGTCCTTGAGGATCGCCTTGAGGCGACGGCGCTCGGTATCCGGGAGCTTGCGCGAGATCCCGGCGGAGTTGCCGTCCGGCACGTACACCAGGAAGCGGCCGGCCAGTGAGATCTGCGTGGACAGGCGGGCACCCTTCTGCCCGACCGGGTCCTTGGTGACCTGCACCAGAACCATGTCACCGGGCTTGAGCGCCTGCTCGATACGGCGGGCCTTGCCGCCCAGCCCGGCGGCCTCCCAGTTGACCTCGCCGGCGTACAGCACGCCGTTGCGGCCGCGCCCGATGTCGACGAACGCCGCCTCCATGCTGGGCAGCACGTTCTGCACGCGGCCGAGGTAGACGTTGCCCACCATCGAGCGCGCGGACTCGGTGGTGACGAAATGCTCCACCAGCACCTTGTCCTCGAGTACGCCGACCTGGGTCATGATCCCCTTGCCGTCGACGCGAGGCTTCTCGCGCACCACCATGACGCGGTCCACGGACTCGCGCCGGGCGAGGAACTCGGACTCGGACAGGATCGGCTGACGGCGGCGGCCGGCCTCCCGGCCGTCCCGGCGACGCTGGCGCTTGGCCTCGAGGCGGGTCGAACCGGTGATGCCCTGCACCTCGTCGGAGGCGGTGCCTGAGCTCTGTCCCCCGCGTCCGGAGCGCCGGCGACCGTCGCGCTCGTGGATCTCGGTGTTGGGCGGGTCGTCGGCCGCGCCCTGGTTGTCGTCGGAACCGGAGCCGGAGCCCCCACTGCGACGACGACGACGGCGTCGGCGACGCGAGCCCGAGGGCGACGAATCCGAGCCGTCGGAATCGTCGTCGGAGTCGGGGTCGTTCGAGTCGGTCCCGCCGTCCGCGTCGTCGCTCGCGCCGGGCGCGGTGCCGGCGGAGCCGTCGGGTCCGGTGGTCGGCTTGTCGTCCCCACCGTCGGCATCGTCGCGTCCGTCGGTGTCCGAGCCGGAGCCAGTGCCCGAGCCGCCGCCCGACTGGTCGGCGGCGTCGTCGTCGGCGTTCTGGTTCTGGTCGTCGCCGCCCTCGCCACGCCCGCGGCCGCGGCCACGGCGACCACGCCTGCGGCGGCGATTTCCGCCCTCGCCCTGGCTCGACTGATCGTCGTCGTCGCGGGTGCCGTCCTGATCCGTCTCGTCGCCGCCCGCATCGCTACCGTCGGTGCCACGAGCGGTGTCGCCGCCGGCCGCACCGCTCCCGGACGCGCGGCCGCCGGAATCGCGGCTGCCGGGACGGTCGGAACCCGACGCCCGACTGCTTTGCGCCTCCGACTCCTCGGGCGACAGGAACAGTGGGGAGAACGACGGGCTCGCCGACGACCGACGGCGCCGGTTGCCGGACTCGGCCGAGCCGACCTCACCGGTGACGATCGCCTCGGGAAGCGCCGGTCGCTCCGAGGACGTGGCGGGGGCCGCGGTATCAGCCTGCGGCGCCGTCGACTTCTTGGGACTGCGCTTGCGTGCGGGGGCCTTCTTCGCGGCCGGCGCCGGCTCGGTTGTGACCTGGTCGGTCGAGCCCGTGGCGACGGTATCCGCAGCTGATCCCGCCGCAGTCGAGTCTTGCGCTGCCGGGGCCTGCGCTGCCGGGTCCTGTGACCGGGCGGACTCCCGGGCCGGGGCCTTCTTCGCGGCGGACTTCGCCGGCGCCTTCTTCGCCGCGGCCTTCCTGGCAGAGGTCTTCTTCGCCGGTGCCGCAGTGGCCCCGGCCCCGGCGCCAGCGTCGCTGGCAGTCTCGGGCTCGGCCGCTGTGGGCGCCGGCGCCGCAGCTGCGTCCGTCGCGGCTCCGGTACCCCTCTGACGGCCCTCGAACCAGGTGAGCAGCACCTCGCGGGTCACGCCTGACTGGGCGCTCTTGATCTCCACGCCGATCCCGGACATGGCGGCGAGGAACTCCTTGCTCGTCATGCCCACGGCCTTGGCGGCCGCGTGTGCGCGCATCCTCTCGGGAAGCGCGTTGAGATGGTCGATGGTCAGGTTCGGATCCGACACGTGTCTCCTCTGGCCGGACTCCGGGCGCGATCACGTCACCGATCACGGTGACCCACGCCGCCGCACGGGGTCGGGCGTTTCTGGTCTCGGCCCCGCCGAGGCGGGGCGATGTCTATTGGTCCGCGGTACCGATCGGAACCGGCCACGGTGGCGGGCGCTCGTTCCGGGGCGGACTGGTAGACCACTCGTCAGGATGAGCTTCGGCCATTCTCCCACACCCGGCGCTCAAGCGTCGCCGCGCGGGCACTACAGACGAGAACGCGCCCGCCGATCCGGGGACCGACGGGCGCGTGAGGGGGTCGGGTCGATGCAGCAACCCGGAGGTGCGGAGTCCTCAGGCCAGGCCCGGGAACCAGAGGGCGATCTCGCGGGCGGCGGACTCCTCGGAGTCCGAACCGTGGACGAGGTTGAGCTGCGTCTCGAGACCGAAGTCGCCACGGATCGAGCCGGGGGCGGCCTTCTCGACCGGGTCGGTCCCACCCGCGAGCTGACGCCACGCGGCGATGGCGCGGGGGCCCTCGAGGACGCCGGCGACGACCGGACCGGAGGTGATGAACTCGAGCAGGTCACCGTAGAACGGGCGCTCGGCATGCTCGGCGTAGTGCTCGGCCGCGGTCTCCCGCTGTACCTGCCGCAGATCCATTGCCGCGATCGTCAGGCCCTTGGCCTCGATGCGGGCGAGGATCGTGCCGGTGAGGCCGCGCTCGACGCCGTCGGGCTTGATGAGGAAGAAGGTTCTCTCGGTCACGAACGCAATGCTACAAGCAGCGTTGCGGGCTCAGTCGTGCTGGCTGGGCAGATACCCGCCGGCTATCCGTCGACTCAGGTCGTACCGCAGGTACAGGATGTACGCCCACACCGCGGCGAACATCAGGCCACACACGCCCATCGACCAGTGCACGATCCACCCCGGGATCACCGCGAGTGTGGCCAGGACGATGTTCATCGGGATGGCCCACGGCCTGCGCTGCAGACCCGCCGCCGCGATCATCGCCACGGCCAGCAGGCTGACGAACCACACCTTCCACGACTGGAAGTGGGCGCCGTCATCGAGACGCGCGATCACCGTGAGCACGAGCCCGATCACGATGGCCTCGAGGAAGAGCGTGCCGGCCATGATGCCGCGCAGCCCCTTCCACGGATCCACCGAGGGCGCGTGTGCTGTGGTGCCGTCGAGCGCGGGGCCGGCGGAGCCGCCGGTTTCGGGCTTGCTCACTGTGCGTCCTCTCCGAACAGGCTGCGTGCGGCCCCGGCGGTCACCACGGACCCCGTGACGAGTACGCCGACGCCGGAGACGTCGTCGTCGGCGGTCGGGTCGGGGACCCCCACCAGGTCGAGCGCGGCACTGACCGCGTCGGGGAGCGTGTCCACGACGTGGACACGCTGGGACGTGAACCGCTCCTCGGCGATCTGTGCGAGGTCCTCGGGCGCCATCGCCCGGGGCGAGGCCGCCCGGGTGACGATGACGTCCTCGACGACCGGCTCGAGCGCGGCGAGGAACGCGTCCGCATCCTTGCCGTCGAGCATCGCCACCACCGCGACCAGCCGCTTGAAGTCGAACTCCGAGGTGATGGCCTGCGCGAGAGCGCGACCCCCGTGCCCGTTGTGGGCGGCGTCGACCAGGACCGTGGGGCTCGAGCTGAGTCGCTCGAGACGCCCCGGATTGTCGACCGCGGCGAACCCGGCGCGGATGAGTTCGGGATCCAGCGTCCGCCCGGGACCGGCGCCGAAGAAGGCCTCGACCGCGGCGAGGGCGGTGGCGGCGTTCTCGGCCTGGTGCTCGCCGAACAGCGGAAGGAAGACGTCGGTGTACTCGCCCCCGAGGCCGCGCAGGGTGAGTTGCTGCCCACCGACGGCCAGGCGGCGGTCGATCACGTCGAACTCCGAGCCGAGACGGGCCACGACAGCGCCCACCTCGACGGCCCGCCTCAGCAGGACCTCCATCGCCTCGGGCTCCTGGCGACCGATCACCGCGACCGGGTCGCGGGGCAGCAGGTCGTCGGCGGGGGCGGGCTGGATGATGCCGGCCTTCTCCCCCGCGATGGTGGCGAGGTCTTCGCCGAGATAGTCGGTGTGGTCCAGGCCGACGGGGGTGACGACGGCGACGGCCGGCCGCACCACGTTGGTGGCATCCCACGTGCCGCCCATCCCGGTCTCGATCACGGCCACGTCGACGGGCGCGTCGGCGAACGCCGCGAACGCCATCGCGGTCAGCACCTCGAAGTAGCTCATGCGGGGGCCACCGGCCGCCTCGGACCGCTGGTCGACCAGCTCGAGATACGGCTGCAGTTCGCGGTAGGTGTCCACGAACAACCGGGCGGTGATCGGCTCGCCGTCGAGGGCGATGCGCTCGGTCACGGTCTGCAGGTGCGGGCTCGAGTTGCGACCGGTGCGCTGGTGCAGTGCGCGGAGCAGGGCGTCGATCATCCGGGTGACCGAGGTCTTGCCGTTGGTGCCGGCCACATGAACGACCGGGTACGCGTGCTGGGGGTCGCCGAGGACCGAGGTCAGCTCGCTGATCCGGTCGAGGCTGGGCTCGAGGCGGGACTCGGGCCACCGGGAGGACAACTCCTCCTCGACCGCGGCGAGCTCGGCCGTGTCGGCCTGCCACTCGGGGCTGCCGACCTCGGGGATCGGGCGGGGCGGCAGATGGTCGTCGCCGTCGCCCTCCTCGTCACCGGGGAGCGGCCCGCCGAGAGAGACGCCGGCCACGAGGCCGTCCTCGCCGAGCATGTCGGCGACGTCCTCCTCTGTGGGGGTGTCCCACCCCTCCTCCGGGTCGTGCGGCGGGAGCCATTTGCGATCGCTCACGCCGATCCACTCCCGGCGGGCATCGCCTCGAGGCGGGCGCCGATGCGCTCGACCTCGGCCTCGGCCAGGTCGCGGCGCGCGCGGATCTTGTCCACCACGTGGTCGGGGGCCTTGCCGAGGAACGCCTCGTTACCCAGCTTGGCGCCGGTGGTCTCCAACTCCTTGCGCGCGGCGGCGAGGTCCTTCTCCAACCGGCGACGCTCGGCGGCCAGGTCGATCGTCCCGGAGGTGTCGATCTCCACGCCGACCGTCGACAGGCCCAGGCGGACCTCGAGTGACGCGGTGGCCGTGAAGTCGGCCTCCGCCGGGGCCAACCGGGCCAGCGACGTGACCTGGTCGAGCAGGTCGGCCGGCAGGTCCGCCTCGCCGGTCCGCGACAGGCGGGCGGGGACCCGCTGGCCGGGCTTGAGCCCCTGATCCGAGCGGAACCGGCGGATCTCGGTGACGAGCGTCTGGGCATCGCCCACGCGGCGGACCGACTCCGCGGCGTCGCCGGTGGCGACGACATCGGCGGGCCACTCGGCGACGACGAGCGACTCCCGTCCGGTCAGCGCGGTCCAGAGCGTCTCGGTCACGAACGGGATCACCGGGTGCAGCATCCGCAACACGACGTCGAGAACGTGGCCCAGGACAAGCCTGGTGTATCCGGCCCGATCGGAGGAGCGGGCCTCGTCGTCGCCACCGAACTGGACCTTTGCCAGCTCGAGGTACCAGTCACAGACCTCGTCCCACGCGAAGTGGTAGAGCGTCTCGCACGCCTTGGAGAACTCGTAGCGTTCCAGTGCGTCGTCGACGGACACGCGCACCTCGCCGAGACGCCGGAGGATCCAGCGGTCGGCGTCGGTGAGCGCGGAGGACTCCGGCAGCGTCCCCACTGTCGCACCGTTCATCAGCGCGAAGCGGGTGGCGTTGAACAGCTTGGTCGCGAAGTTGCGCGAGGCCTGGGCCGAGTCGTCGCCCACCGACAGGTCGCCGCCGGGGTTGGCACCGCGGGCGAGAGTGAAACGCAGCGCGTCGGCACCGAAGCGGTCCACCCAGTCCAGCGGGTCGATGCCGTTGCCCTTGGACTTGGACATCTTCTGCCCGTGTTCGTCACGGACCAGGCCGTGCAGGAAGACGTCGGTGAACGGAACCCTGCCCGGGGCCGACTTGTCACCGGTGAGCCGCTGCCCCACGAAGGTGCCGAACATCATCATCCGGGCCACCCAGAAGAACAGGATGTCGTATCCGGTGACCAGCACGGACGTGGGATAGAACCGCTCCAGGTCAGCGGTGCGCCCGGGCCAGCCCATCGTCGAGAACGGCCACAGCGCCGAGGAGAACCACGTGTCGAGCACGTCGGACTCCTGTGTGTAACCGGCGGGCGCCCGGTCGTCCGGCCCGACGCAGACGACCTCGCCGGCGGGGCCGTACCAGATCGGGATCCGGTGCCCCCACCACAGCTGACGGGAGATGCACCAGTCGTGCATGTCGTCGACCCAGTCGAACCAGCGCGGCTCCTGGCTCGTCGGATGGATCACGGTGTCGCCGTCGCGAACGGCGTCGCCGGACATCCGCGCCAGCTCCTCGACGCGGACCCACCACTGCAGTGACAGGCGCGGTTCGATCGGCTCGCCGGAGCGCTCGGAGTGGCCCACGGAGTGCAGGTACGGGCGCACTTCCTTGACGATGCGACCCTGGGCGGCGAGCTCCTCGCGGACGGCCTTGCGGGCCTCGAAGCGGTCCATCCCGTCGAACCGGGTGCCCGTGCCGGTGATGTGGCCGGTGGCGTCCATGATCGTGGGCATCTCGAGGCCGTGGCGCTGGCCGATCGCGAAGTCGTTCGGGTCGTGCGCCGGGGTGACCTTGACTGCGCCCGTGCCGAACTCGGGGTCGACGTAGTCGTCGGCCACGACACGCATGGTCCAGCCCTCGCGGAACGGATGCGGGATCTGCGTGCCCACCAGGTGGGCGTAACGCTCGTCCTCCGGGTGCACGGCGATCGCGGTGTCGCCGAGCATCGTCTCGAGACGGGTGGTGGCCACCACCAGATGCGGCTGGGAATCGTCCATCGAGCCGTAGCGGAAGCTCACGAGCTCGCCCTCGACGTCCGCGTACTTGACCTCGATGTCCGAGATCGCGGTCTGGAGCGCGGGCGACCAGTTGACCAGACGCTCGGCCCGGTAGATCAGGCCCTGGTCGAACAGCTCCTTGAAGATGGTCTGCACGGCGCGGGACAGCCCGTCGTCCAGCGTGAACCGCTCGCGCGACCAGTCGACGCCGTCGCCGAGTCGGCGCATCTGCTCGCCGATTGTACCGCCGGACTCGGCCTTCCACTCCCAGACCTTGTCGATGAATGCCTCACGGCCGATCTCGTGACGGTCGATGCCTTCCTCGCGGAGCTTGCGATCGACGAGGGTCTGGGTGGCGATACCGGCGTGGTCCATGCCAGGCAGCCACAGCACCTCGAAACCCTGCATGCGCTTGCGTCGGGTCAACACGTCCATCAGGGTGTGGTCGAGCGCGTGGCCCATGTGCAGGCTGCCCGTCACGTTGGGCGGCGGCAGCACCACCGAATAGGCGGGCTTGGCGCTGGCGGAATCGGCCTCGAAGTACCCGGCGTCGACCCAGCGCTGATACAACTCCGCCTCCACCTCACCTGGGTTCCAGGAGGCGGGCAGGGCGTCCGCGCGGTCGGTGTTCGGGGCGGGGGAGGCTGGAGTCGTCACCCGCCCATCGTAGGCCGTGAGCGCCCGGGGCCGACACACGCCGTCGACGCCGGCCCACCCGCACAGGCGCGCCGGCCCGCGCCGATCAGCGATACCGGATCAGTCGACCAGTCCCAGGCCGTGCACCGCGTCACGTTCGGAGACCAGCTCGGCCACCGAGGCGTCGATACGCGCACGCTGGAAGTCGTCGATCTCCAGGCCCTCGACGACCTGCCACTCCCCGCCGTCACTACGGCACGGCAGGCCGGTGACCACGCCGGGGACGGTGCCATACTCGCCCCGCGACGGCAGTGCGACGGTGGCCCAGCTCCCCTCGGGGGTACCGCGGACCCAGTCCCGCATGTGGACGATCGATGCGCCCGCCGCGGACGCCGCCGACGACGAGCCCCGGACCTCGATGATCTCCGAGCCCCGGCGCGCGACGCGGGGGATGAAATCGTGCTCGAGCCACTGCCGGTCGAGACCGTCGGCGACGGGGACACCTCCGCGGGTCAGGTAGCTGACGTCGGGGAACTGCGTGGCCGAATGGTTGCCCCACACCACCACCCGGTCCAGCTCCCCCACCGGGGCGTCCAGCCGGGCCGCGAGCTGACTCAGGGCCCGGTTGTGGTCCAGCCGCATGAGGGCGGTGAACCGCTCCGCCGGCACATCCGGGGCGTGGCGGTGGGCGATGTAGGCATTGGTGTTCGCGGGGTTACCCACCACGAGCACGCGCACATCCTCGGCCGCGTGGTCGTTGATCGCCCGGCCCTGGTCCCGGAAGATCGCACCGTTGGCGGTGAGCAGGTCGGCGCGCTCCATGCCGGGACCGCGGGGGCGGGCACCGACCAGGACAGCGGCTCCGGCCCCGTCGAAGGCCACGGCCGGGTCGTCGGTGATGTCAATCGAGGCCAGGGTCGGGAAAGCGCAGTCCTCCAACTCCATCGCCACGCCCTCCGCCGCGCCGGTCTGGGAGGGGACCTCCAGCAACCGGAGTCCGACGGGGGTGTCCTTGCCGTAGACGCCGCCCGCCGCGAGCCGGAAAAGCAGGGCGTAGGAGATCTGGCCGGCGGCGCCGGTGACGGTGACGGTGACCGGGGTGGGGGTGCTCATTCGCGGAGGCCTTCCGGAGTCGACGACGGGGTCGGACCTCACACTAATGAGGATCCGACCCCGTGTCGGGCGCTCGACGCGACGTACACCCGGCGTCCGGGCCCGTCAGGCGTGGACCGGGGCGCCCGTCTTCTCACGGACCTCGTCGATCGTCACGTCCGGGGCGAGCTCGACCAGACGGAAGCCCTCGTCGGTGATGTCGAGGACGCAGAGGTCGGTGACGACCCGCTGGACGCAGGCCCGACCGGTGTAGGGCAGCGTGTTCTCGGCCATCAGCTTGATGTCACCCTTGCGGGTGACGTGGTCCATCATCACGATGACCTTGCCGGCACCGTGGACGAGGTCCATCGCGCCGCCCATGCCCTTGACCATCGCACCGGGGATCATCCAGTTGGACAGGTCGCCGGCCTGCGACACCTGCATCGCACCGAGCACGGCCACGTCGACATTGCCGCCGCGGATCATCGCGAACGAGTCCGAGGAACCGAAGAACGCGGCGCCCGGCGCGGCCGTGATGGTCTCCTTGCCGGCATTGATCATCTCCGGATCCAGCTGCTCACTGGTGGGATACGGGCCCACGCCGAGGATTCCGTTCTCCGAGTGGAGGGTGACCTGGACGCCCTCGGGCAGATAGTCCGGGATGAGGGTCGGCATGCCGATACCGAGGTTGACGTACTGGCCGTCGCTGAAGTCGGCGGCGATGCGGGCCGCCATCTGCTCATGGGTCCAGCTCATGACCGGTCCTCTCCCTTACTGCTGAGCTTCTCGATCTCGACACCGGTCTCCTGGCGACCGACCTCGACGAGACGCTGGACGAAGATGCCGGGCAGGTGTACGTCGGCCGGGTTGATCTCGCCGGCGGAGACGATCTCCTCCGCCTGGACGATGGTGACGCGACCCGACATGGCGGCATCCGGGTTGAAGTTGCGGGCGGTGCCGTAGAACTGCACGTTGCCGGCCGTGTCCGCCCTGCGTGCGTGCACCAGTGCGAAGTCGGTGACGATGGAGTGCTCGAGTACGTAGGGCACACCGTCGAACTCGCGGACCTCCTTGGGCTCGGAGGCCACGGCCACCCCGCCCTGGCCGTCGTAGCGCAGCGGAAGGCCACCGTCGGCGACCATCGTGCCGACACCGGCCGGGGTGTAGAAGGCAGGGATCCCGGCGCCGCCGGCACGCATGCGCTCGGCGAGGGTGCCCTGCGGCGTGAGCTCCACTTCGAGCTCGCCGTTCAGGTACTGACGGGCGAACTCCCTGTTGGCGCCCACGTACGAGGCGGTGGTCCGGGAGATACGCCGGGCCTCGAGGAGCTTGCCGAGGCCGAATCCGTCCGTGCCGCAGTTGTTACTGACGGTGCGCAGATCGGTTGCACCCTGCTCGAGGAGCGCGTCGATGAGGACGGCGGGAATGCCGACCAGACCGAAACCTCCCACGGCGAGGGAGGCGCCGTCCGGGATATCCGCGACCGCGTCGGCGGCCGAGGCGAAGATCTTGTTGGTCATGTCACGCACCGTAGTCCGTGTTCGCAGATTGCACAAGCGTTCGCAATTCGCACATATTGGACGTATCGTGGTGCCCATCACCGATCGCCCACGAAAGGACGGATGCATGCCCGCCACCCTGTCGTACGAGGTCAGCGGCCCCCGCTCACCGGAGACTCCCGTCGTGGTACTGCTCGGGTCCCTGGGATCCGACCGGCGCATGTGGGACGCGCAGGTGCGAGACCTGCGGGTCGACCACACCGTCGTGGCCGCCGACCATCGCGGTCATGGCGGCTCGGAGATCGTGCCCGGCCCGGCCACCATCGCCGACCTCGCGGGCGACGTACTCGCACTTCTCGACTCGCTGGAGGTGGACCGATTCCACGTGACCGGCCTGTCGCTGGGCGGCGCCGTGGCCCAGTGGCTCGCCGTCAACACGCCGGAGCGGATCCTCTCGGCGGCGCTGCTGTGCACCGCCGCGCGCTTCGGGGAGCCGTCCGCGTGGATCGAACGCGCCGCGGCCGTCCGCGAGGGCGGGACGGAGGCCGTCGCCGACGCGGTGGTCGCCCGGTGGATCACCCCCGCCCGCGCCGAGGCGGAACCCGAACTGGTGGCGCGACTCCGCGAGATGGTCGTGGGGACCGCGGCCGAGGGTTACGCCGCCGCGTGCGACGCGCTGTCCGGCTGGGACAACCGCGCCGACCTGGGCAGGGTCAGCTGCCCGACGCTGGTCCTGGCCGGGGACGAGGACCCCTCCACCCCGCCCGGCGTGCTCCGCGAGATCGCGGACGGCATCCCGGGGTCGAGCTTCGTGACGCTCTCCCCCGCCGCCCACGTCCCCACCGTCGAGATCCCCGACCGGGTCACGGAGGTGCTGCGTGACCACCTCACCGCCGCCTCCGCCCCGGGCCGGGTATGACCGCCTCCAGCACCGAGAGAGCAGGCGCAGTGAGTACCGAACCCGCCGCGACCTCCGAGCCCGCGGACACGTCGACCGTCGAGCGGTCCGCCTCCCCCGACTTCGTCCAGTCCCTGGCGCGCGGTCTCGCCGTGATCACCGCCTTCGACGCGGACCACCCGAGGCAGACCCTCAGCGAGGTGGCCCGCGCTACCGGACTGACCCGCGCCACGGCCCGTCGGTTCCTGCACACCCTCGTCGAGCTCGGCTACGTCGACACCGCCGGCACCAGCTTCTGGCTGACCCCGCGCGTGCTGGACCTGGGCTACAGCTACCTGTCCTCGATGCCGCTGTCCGAACTGGCACAGCCGCACCTGGAGAAGCTCAGCGCCCGCCTCGACGAGTCCTCGTCCGTGGCCGTGCTCGACGGGTCGGACATCGTCTACGTCGGACGCGTCCAGGTCCGGCGCATCATGAACATCGGCATCACCATCGGCACGCGATTCCCGGCGTTCGCTACCTCGATGGGCCGGGTACTGCTGGCCGCGCTGCCGGACGACGAGCTCGACGCCTACCTGGCGGAAACCGATATGCGCGCAATCACCCCGCATGGTCTCACCGACGAGGCCGCACTGCGGGCCGAGCTCGCCGTCATCTCCGCGCGCGGATGGTCACTGGTCGACCAGGAGCTCGAGCCCGGACTCCGCTCACTGGCCGCGCCGGTACGCGACCGTGACGGGCGGGTCGTCGCCGCACTCAACGTCTCGACCCACGCCGCCCGATACTCCCTGGAGCAGCTCCACGACGACCTGGTTCCCGTCATCCTGGACGCCGCGCGCGCCCTGTCCGCCGATCTCGGCACCGTCAACCGCTAGCTCGCCCCGGCCCGGAAGCTGCCGGCCCCGCCGTACCCCGAGCCCCACCCCCAGACCCCGTCCCCGTCCCCGTCCCCGTCCCGACTTCAGGAGAAACCATGCGTGACGTCGTCATCTGTGAACCCCTACGCACCCCGGTCGGCCGCTTCGGCGGCGTGTTCCGCGACCTCGACGCGGGCGTCCTCGCCACCGGACTGCTCACCGCCCTGGTGGAACGCACCGGGCTGACCGGCGCGGACGTCGACGACGTGATCCTGGGTCAGGGCTCGCCGAGTGGCGAGGGGCCCGCGATCGGCCGGATCGCCGCCCTGGACTCGCCGCTCGGCATCGACGTTCCCGGCATGCAGCTCGACCGCCGCTGCGGCTCCGGCCTGCAGGCCGTGATCACCGGCGCCCTGCAGGTCGCCTCCGGGGGCGTCGACCTGGTGGTGGCCGGCGGCGTCGAGTCCATGAGCCAGGTCGAGTTCTACGCCACCCCGTCCCCCCGCTGGGGCATCAAGGGGGACGGCGTCTCGCTCGTGGACCGTCTCGGCCGCGCCCGCACCACAGTGGGCGGCCGTTCGCACGTCATCGAGGGCGGCATGATCGAGACCGCCGAGAACCTCCGCCGCGAGTACGGCATCGGCCGCGAGGAGCAGGACGAGCTGGCCGTGCAGTCGCACAAGCGCGCTGTCGCCGCCCAGGGGTCCGGCGTGTTCGCCGACGAGATCGTGCCGGTGAGCGTTCCGCAGCGCAGGGGCGACGACGTCGTCGTCGACACCGATGAGCACCCCCGCGCCGACAGCACCGTCGAGGCGCTCGCGAGGCTCCGCCCCATGATGGGACACACCGACCCCGATGCCACGGTGACGGCGGGGAACGCGTCCGGACAGAACGACGGCGCGGCGATGTGCATCGTCACCACCGCCGACAACGCGGCCGCGCTGGGCCTGACCCCGCTCGTCCGGCTCGCCTCGTGGGCCGTCGCGGGCGTGGCGCCGGAGACCATGGGAATCGGGCCCGTCCCGGCCACCGCCAAGGCTCTCGGGCGCCTCGGCCTGACGCTCGCCGACATGGGCGTCATCGAGCTCAACGAGGCGTTCGCGGCGCAGGCGCTGTCCGTGATGCGCGAGTGGGACATCGACCCGACCTCGGAGCACCTCAATCCGCACGGTTCCGGAATCTCGCTCGGCCACCCCGTCGGCGCGACCGGCGCCCGCATACTCGCCACACTGTCGCGAGAGATGGTCCGCCGCGACGCGCAGTGGGGCCTGGAGACCATGTGCATCGGCGGCGGGCAGGGCCTGGCTGCGGTGTTCGAGCGCGTCTGACCCCGGCGGGCGGCGTCGAAGGGCTCGTCGACGCCCGGCCCTCCCGCGTGCCCGACGGCGCTCCGCCGCAGCTCATCTCAGACGCGCCCCCGGCCCGGGTGAGACACGGCTCTCCCGCGCGGAATCCAGGACATGACCTGCGGCACAACGGACCTCGACGCGGGCCGGCTCGCCACAGCCGTCGTGCACCACCTCGAGGGGCGGCCCGTCCGAACCTGCCCGATGCTCGTCGCCCCAGTTCAGCAGCGCGATCATCACCGGATACAGGTCGTGTCCGCGGGAGGTGAGCCGGTACTCGTTGCGCGTGCGGGATCCGGGCTCCTGATACGGGACCGCCTCGAGCACCCCCGCCTCGACGAGGCGTCTCAACCGCGCGGAGAGCACCGCGTCCGACACCCCCAGATGATCACGCATCTGGTCGAAACGCCGCACACCGTTGAACGCCTCTCGCAGGATCAGCAGCGACCACCGCTCACCGACCACATCCAGGGTTCGTCGGATCGAGCAGACCGCGGAGTCATAACTGAGCCAGTCCACGTCGGACCTCCTTGCCTGGCACGTACGCCGTCGACGCCCGGGGCGACGCCATTGACGCGCGCCTCAAGCATAGGCTAACTTCGTTTTTAATAGCCAGAAGCGCGCGTCACTTCACACCGACCGCCGCGCGACCCCGTCCCGGAAGGACCACTGCACATGCCCATCCCGAATCCGGTTCCGGACGTCTCGCTCGAGGCCGCCAGCCGCTTCGTAGCCGCCTCCGGTTTCGTCGTCGACGAGGTCACCGCCACCACCCTGAGCGGCCACGCCGACCTCGGCGAGCACCACCTGACGCCATGGGGGGTGGTCCACGGCGGCGTCTACGCCACGATCGTCGAGAGCGCCGGGAGTATCGCGGCCAGCCATGCCGTGGCCGACCGGGGCGAGTTCGCCGTGGGCATCCACAATGCGACAGATTTCCTACGCCCTTCCACCGGCGCGCGGATCGCAGTCGCCGCATCCGCGCTACATCAGGGCCGCACGCAACAGCTGTGGGAGGTCGTCATCACCGACACCGCGACCTCCAAGGCCCTGTCCCGCGGACAGCTCCGACTTCAGAACGTCCCGCTCCCGTGACCGGCGACGAGAAGCTCCGCCACGACCCCCTCCGCACCGGCGGCGAGGCGAAGATCACGGCCACACGCATGAACGCACGCGAAGCCACCGTGCGATGGGTCGACCCGGCCGTGGGGTTGGCCGAGCTACCGCGTCTCGACGGACTCGACTTCCTCCGCCGCATGGCTGCGGGCGAGGTGCCGCAGGCCCCCATCGCCTCCCACGTCGCCATGGAGCTCATCGCGGCCGACCCCGGCACCGTGACCTTCCGCTGCCACCCCGACGAGTCGCACTACAACCCGATCGGGATGGTCCACGGTGGGCTCGTCTCCACCCTGCTCGACTCCGCCCTGGGCTGCGCAGCGCACACGACGCTGCCGGCGGGGACCGGGTACACCTCGATCGAGTACAAGGTGAACTATCTCCGTCCGGTCCCCGCCGGCAGCGGGCCGATGCTGTGCACCGGCACGGTGGTCAAGCCCGGCCGGCGCGTCGTGTTCGCCGAGGGCGAGGTCATGGATGCGGCCGGGAAGGTCGTCGCTACCGCGTCCGGGAGTCTCCTGGTCTTCCCACTCGAGACCTAGTCGACCCGCGACGGGTGCCGGGTCAGTGCCATGACCTCCATGTCCATGTACGGGAACAGGGGCAGGCCCTGGAGGATCTCGTGCAGTTCGTCGGCCGACTCCACGTCGAAGATGCTGATGTTGGAGTACTGGCCGACGATGCGCCAGAGCTCGCGCCACGTGCCGGAGCGCTGTAGCTCCTGGCTGTAGGCCTTCTCGCGGGCGACGGTCTCGGCGCGGACCTCGGGGTCCAGATCGTGCGGGATGTTGACGTCCATGCGTACGTGGAACAGTGCCATGTCGTTTCTCTCCTGGGGTTGAGTTGTGATGTCCGTCGGGGGTCACGGCCTGCTCGGCCCGCGGCCCGGGTGATCAGCGGCGGGTGAACTTCTCCACGGCGTCGTGGTCGAGCTCCACGCCCAGGCCCGGTCCCTCCGGCAGGTGCACGCGACCGGCCTCGTAGCGGATCGGGGTGGTCACATACGTCTCGGCCAACAGCAGCGGGCCGAACAGCTCCGAGCCGTAGTTGAAGCCGGGCTCGGCGCATGCCAGGTGCAGCGAGGCCATCGTGCCGATGGGGCCCTCGAGCGAGGTCGCCGCGTGGCACGCCACGCCGGCCGTGCGCGCGATGGCCACGACCTCCTTACTCCGGGTCAGGCCGCCGAGCTTCGTGGTCTTCACCGCGATGACGCCGGCGGCATCGCGTCGGACGATCTCGAGCGCGTCGTGCGGCGACTGCACGGACTCGTCGGCCATGAACTGCACCGGCAGCGTCTGGTTGAGTTCTGCCAGGACCTCGACCTGCTCGGTCGGCGTGGGCTGCTCGATGAGCTCGATACCCGCCTCCACCAGCGCCGGAAGGTGCACGTTGGCAGTGAAGCGGTCCCAGCGGGCGTTGATGTCCACCCGAAGGCCGGCGCGGCCGTCGAGACGCTCGGCGAGAGCGGCGATCCGGGCCACGTCCTCGGCCGGGTCGAGGGCACCCATCTTCAGCTTGAAGGTGCGGTGGCGATCGGACGCCAGGAGCTCGTCGATCTCCTCGACCATCTCGTCCAGCGGCATCGCTCCGAGCGCCCAGGTGCATTCGATCGAGTCGCGGACCGCGCCGCCGAGTAGCGACCGGACCGGGACATCGAGCGTGCGGGCCCAGGCGTCGAACATCGCGATCTCGAGAGCCGCCTTGGCGAACCGGCCGCGCGCGACCACGCCCTCCATCGCCTCGAGCACCGCCGGCACCTCGTCGACCCGACGTCCCACCGCGACCGGGGCGAGGTACTTCTCCACCAGCACCTGCATGGTCTCCGCGGACTCGCCACCCCACCACGGCCCGCCGGGGGTGACGCCCTCGCCGTAACCCACCACGCCGTCGTCGGTGGTCACCGACACGAGCAGGATCGACTGCCTGGTCGCGGTGGTGGTGGCGAACTTGTGCGGCCGGATCAGCGGGACGTCGAGAATGCGGGTCTCGACGGAGCGGATGGTCATATCGGGCATGGATCGGTCCTCGTTTCGCTGCTGGCACCGACGCCCCGACCGCGTGTGGCGGCCGGGGCGGACGGTGGGAGACCCCGTCACAGGGTCGTGGGTAGGGCGCGCGCCCTGATCAGGCGACGTACCGGGCGTCGGAGACCGGGTCGAGGACGAAGTCGTAGGTGACCTCGTCGACACCGGCCGCGTTCGGCTTCGGATCCAGGGTGAGCTCGGGCTTGACGGCGCCGGCGACGTCGTCGTCGACCCACTGACCGCCCTGGAAGTAGAGCTGGGTGGTGATCAGGCGCTTGCCCGGGGCCGTGACCTTGAGGTGCAGGTGCGCGGGACGCCACGGGTGGCCGTCGTAGCTGGCGATGAACTCGCCGGTCGGCCCGTCGTGGGGGATCTGGTACGGCGCGGGCTGGATCGTGGTGATCTCGTAGTTGCCCTCGGCGTCGGTCGAGAAGGTGGCGCGCAGGTTCCACTCAGGGATGCCCATGCCGTCGTCGAACTGCGAGTAGTAACCGTCGGAGTCGGCGTGCCAGAGTTCGACCGTCGCGCCCTCGATGCCGGCGCCGTCCAGGTCGCGGACCTGCCCCTTGAACACCAACGCGGTGCCCTTCTCGTCCTCCCGCATGGGCATGGTGCCCTTCGAGCCGAGGTTCGGGGCGTCCGGCACGTAGTACGGGCCCTCGATCGAACCCTTGGTGCCGGTGAAGATCCGACTGTTGGAGTCCTCGATGAAATGCTCCAGGAAGACGTCGAGCCACAGCGGCCACTCGCCGCCTTCGCCGATCTCGATGAGCCACTGCTTGAGGACGCGGTACTCGTCGTAGGTGACCTCGTGCTCGAAGATGACCTCGCCGAGCTTGATCAGCACGTCCTTGTAGATCGCAGCTGCGCGCTCCTTCGAGGTGTCCGAGCTGACGCGGTTGCCCTTGAACTTGTCGGTGGCGGCGCTACCGGAGCCGGCGGCGCTGGGGATTGCGGTGGTGGACATGACGCTCCCTGGTGACGTGGGGATGAGGTGGATCGGACCGGAGGGACCTCGCCTGGCCGGCGCTGTTCTCCGTCTGACCGATGCCCACACTGTGCCCCTGCGCATCTGTGTCGTCAATCACTGAATCTACAAAAGTAGAGCGCTCATTGTGCGCATGTCGAACCGTAAAGGATCGTTTCCGCAGGTGGAAGTACGGAGGTTGCGCGCGTGTTCGCCCACCGAACGCCGGATACCTAGGCACGACTAGGCATTGCCCTAGTGTGACCCGACCCACAATTGGGCACTGTTGTGTGAAACCGGCAACAGGCCACCATCGGCCGGCCCCGACCCCGCGAGGAGAATTCGATGTCGGAGCGACTCGATCACCTGCAGCACACCCTCGACACCGCTCTCGAGGACCGCCCCGAAGAGGGCATCGTCCGCGCCAATCGTCGGATCTTCACCGACGAGGAGATCTTCGAACTCGAGATGAAGCACATCTTCGAGGGCAACTGGGTGTACCTGGCCCACGAGAGCCAGCTACCGGAGGTGGGCGACTACTTCACCACCGACATCGGTCGCCAGTCCGTGGTGATCACGCGCGGCAAGGACGGGGAGCTCAACCTCCTCGTCAATGCCTGCTCGCACCGCGGCGCGATGTTGTGCCGCCGCAAGACCGACAACCGCACGACCCTGACCTGCCCGTTCCACGGCTGGACGTTTTCCAACTCGGGTGAACTGCTCAAGGTCAAGGACCCCCGCGACGCCGGCTACCCGGAGCAGTTCAACTCCGGCGGCTCCCACGACCTGCGGCGCGTCGCCAAGTTCGCCAACTACCGCGGCTTCCTGTTCGGCAGCCTCAACCCGGACGTGCTGCCGATCGAGGAGCACCTGGGAGACAGCCGCACGATCATCGACATGATGGTCGACCAGTCACCCGAGGGCCTGGAGGTGCTCCGCGGCTCGTCCACATACACCTTCGACGGCAACTGGAAGCTCCAGGCCGAGAACGGCGCGGACGGCTACCACGTGTCGGCCACGCACTGGAACTACGCCGCCACCACCGCCCGACGGGGCTCGGGCGAGTCCAAGAACGAGACCAAGGCCATGGACGCCGGGACCTGGGGCAAGCAGGGCGGCGGCTACTGGTCCTTCGACCATGGCCACCTCCTGCTGTGGATGTGGTGGGGCAACCCCGAGGACCGTCCCCTGTGGGAGCGGCGTCAGGAGCTGGCCGACCAGATCGGCACCAAGAAGGCCGAGTTCATGGTGGGCGCCTCGCGCAATCTGTGCCTGTACCCGAACGTCTACCTGATGGACCAGTTCTCCAGCCAGATCCGGCACTTCAAGCCGATCTCCGTGGACAAGACCGAGGTCACGATCTACTGCATCGCCCCCAAGGGCGAGAGCGCCGAGGCCCGCGCCGCGCGCATCCGCCAGTACGAGGACTTCTTCAACGCGACCGGCATGGCGACCCCGGACGACCTGGAGGAGTTCCGCTCCTGCCAGAAGACCTACCTCGCCGAGGCCGCCCCGTGGAACGACATGACCCGCGGCAGTACCCACCAGCTGAACGGCCCGGACGAGACCGCCCGCGGGCTCGGCATGAACAACGTGTTGTCCTCCGGCGCCAAGACCGAGGACGAGGGCCTGTACCCGGTCCAGCACGGCTACTGGCTCGAGACCATGCGTCGCGCCGTCGACGCGGAGGAGAAGCTCTCGGCGAAGGCCCCCTCCGCCAACGGCGTGGCCGACCGCCCCGCAGTCACCGCCGACGCCTGATCCCCGCCCACTACAGCGAGAAAGGACTGACCATGTCCGCACCTGCGACGGCGTCGATCACGGTCGACGAGATCTCCGCCTTCCTGTTCCGTGAAGCCCGGCTGCTCGATGACCGGCAGTTCGAGCAGTGGATCGAGTGCTACCGCGAGGACGCGATGTACTGGATGCCCGCCTGGGACGACGACGGTGAGCTCACCACCGATCCGTACTCCGAGATCAGCCTGATCTTCTACCCCAATCGGGCCGGCATCGAGGACCGCGTGTTCCGGATCCGGACCGAGCGATCCTCGGCCACGTCCCTTCCCGAGCCGAGGACGAATCACCTCATCAGCAACATCGAGGTTCTCGAGCGCCGCCCGGGCGAGGTCGACATCCGCTTCAACTGGCTGTCGGCGTACTTCCGGTACAACACCACGGACCAGTACTTCGGCACCTCCTTCTACACGCTCGACGTGACCGGCGAGTCCCCGCTGATCACGTACAAGAAGGTCGTGCTGAAGAACGACTACATCCATCACATCGTCGACGTCTACATGGTGTGACCCACCCCGGCGCCGGCCCGGTCGTCTTCCGGGCCGGCTCCCCGACCAGGGGCCGCACGTCAGCGGCCGATATCGCCAGTGACCAGGAGTGAAACCATGAGCTTTAAGGTGGCCCTGAGCTTCGAGGACGGAGTGACGCGTTTCGTCAACTGCGGCCCGACGGAGACCGTCGCCGACGCCTCGTACAAGGCGCGGATCAACATCCCGCTCGATTGCCGTGACGGAGCCTGCGGCACCTGCAAGTCCCTCTGCGAGTCCGGCGAGTTCGACGGCGGCGACTACATCGACGACGCCCTCACCGAGGACGAGGCCGCGGCAGGCTACTGCCTGCCGTGTCAGATGGTCCCGACCTCCGACCTGGTGGTGCAGATCCCCACCACCTCGGACGTGGCCAAGACGACGGCCGCCGCGCACCCCGCCACGGTCACGGCCGTGGATCGGCTGGCCGAGGGTGCGTTCGCCCTGACCGTGGAGCTCGATGACCGCGCGGCCCTGGCGTTCCTGCCGGGCCAGTACGTGAACATCTCGGTCCCCGGCACCGACCAGACGCGTTCCTACTCGTTCTCCACCGGCGCCGATGCGGCCCGGCTGTCGTTCCTCATCAAGTACGCCGAGGGCGGCGCGATGTCGGAGTACCTCGCGCAGCGGTGCGCGGTCGGCGACCGGCTGGAGCTGACCGGGCCGATGGGCTCGTTCTTCCTCCGCGAGTCGGCCCGACCCCTGCTGCTTCTCGCGGGCGGCACCGGCCTCGCGCCGGTCCTGTCGATCCTGGAGACCCTCGCGACGGCCGGCACCACCGGCCGCCCGATCCACCTCGTCTACGGCACCTCCTTCGACACCGACGTGGTGTACACGGATCTGCTGGACGAGTACACGACCCGCATCCCGGGCATGACGTGGGACCTCGTCGTGGCCGACCCGGAGACCGTGCACCCCAACTCCGGCTATGTGACGGGCCTGATCACTCCCGATCACCTCCACGGCGGCACCGCCGACATCTACCTCTGTGGTCCTCCCCCGATGGTCGAGGCGGTACGCGGCCACCTGGACGCCGAGGGCCTGGAGGTCACGCACTTCTACTACGAGAAGTTCACCCCGGCCAGCGCGCCGGCCGGTGAGCAGGCCGCTCCGGCGAAGGTCGCCGCTTCCGAGACCGGCGTCGTCCCCGCGGACGAAGCCGAGGTGGACGCCGTTCTCGTCGTCGACACCCCGGTCGGCGGGTCCTCCCCCGCGGCGCCGGCGGCTCCCGCCCCGGCCGCCGCACCTGTCACGCCCCTCCCGTCCGCCGGGGCCAGGCTCGTCTCGCGGCTGCCCGGTGACCCGATCCCCTCGATCGAAGCCCGCCCGCGCGGTTACACCCCGCCCGCCCCGGGAACCCACCCGGCCGCCGCCCACACGCCCGACACGCTCGCCGGGATCGCCGCGCGACCCGACGGCCACACCCCGCCCGCTCCCGGCCTGTTCCCCGCCGCGGGTGCTGTCGCCGAGCCCCGTGCGCCCATCGCCGCGCGTCCCGACGGGTACACCCCGCCGCCGGTCATCCTCCCCACCGCGGCGACACAGGCGGCCCCACGCTCGGAGACCATCACGTCCGGGCCCGGCGTCGTCAGCGGCGAGATCCACCCCGCGATCAGCCACTCGGACGCCCAGTTCGACGCCCGCATGGCGCTCGAGCTCGGTGTGGTCGAGTTGACCATGGGGCGCCTCGACCGGGCGCGGCTGTCCGAGTTCCGGATGCTGGCCGAATCCGCCAACCAGTACATCGACGGCGACCGCTTCCTCGACCCGGAGAAGTTCACCGCCGCCAACTCCCAGTTCCACGAGTTCCTGTTCCGCTGCACCGGCAACGACTCGCTGCTGCAGGCCTACCGACTGTTGGAGGTGACGCAGGTGATGAACAGCGTCCTGCCTGACGCGCGCTGGGTGTCGCAGGACATCGTCCCCGAGCATCTCGAGATCGTCGACGCGTTCGAGACGGGCGACCGTGACGCGGCCCGTTACCTGATCCGGCGGCACAGCGCGCACGCCAAGGCCACCATGCGGACCGCCATGGACCGTCAGGGGCTGGGGGCGGCGTCGTGAGCGCGCCCGTCGGCGAGCACGATGCCGTGCCCCCGGTCCTCTCCCCGGGCCGATTCGCCGGCCGGTCGGTCCTCATCACCGGCGCCGTGCAGGGCATCGGCCGCGCGGTCGCAGACCGGGTCGTCCGCGAGGGCGGCGCCGTCACCGTGGTGGACCGCGCCGACCTCATCGCCTCCGTCGCGGACGAGCTGACCACCGTCTCGCCGGAATCGATCCGTGTTACACCTGTGGAGGCCGACCTCGAGACCTTCGAGGGCGCGCGGGCTGCAGCCGACGCCGCGCTGACGGCGCACGGCCGGATCGACGTGCTCATCAACAACGTGGGCGGGACGATCTGGGCGCGCCCGTACCACGAGTACTCCGCCGACCAGATCGAGGCGGAGGTGCGGCGCTCGCTGTTTCCGACACTGTGGATGTGTCGCGCCGTACTGCCGGCCATGGTCGACCGTGGTGTCGGCACGATCGTCAACGTCTCATCCGTGGCCACACGCGGTGTCAATCGCGTGCCGTACGCGGCGTCCAAGGGGGGTGTCAATGGGCTGACCTCG
The DNA here is from genome assembly GCF_021033825.1 of Dietzia aurantiaca. Taxonomy (GTDB): domain Bacteria; phylum Actinomycetota; class Actinomycetes; order Mycobacteriales; family Mycobacteriaceae; genus Dietzia; species Dietzia aurantiaca. The sequence continues at coordinate 102,436 of NZ_JAIFXZ010000013.1, read as the reverse complement.
GCACTCGCGCTCGAGGCCGCGCCCCACGGAGTCCGGGTGGTGGCCACCGCCCCCGGCGGCACGCTCGCGCCCGAGCGTCGGGTCTCCCGCGGCGGTGACGCCCGCACCGAGCAGGAGAAGGCCTGGTATTCGCAGATCGTCGACCAGACCGTCGAGTCCACCGCGCTGGGCCGCTACGGAACGCTGCACGAGCAGGCCGCGCCCATCTGCTTCCTCGCCTCGGACGAGGCCTCGTACATCACCGGATCAGTCCTGCCCGTCGCCGGTGGCGACCAGGGCTGACAACTCCTCACCCCGACCCGGGCCGTCGCCCCGCCCTCCCCGTACCCCACCGAACGGAGCTCTTCCGTGTCCATCGCCCCTGCCCAGACAGTGTGGGAGTCCCCCGCGCATCGGCGCACCGTGTACGGCGTGCTCACCGTCGTGGCGCTGTCCATCCTGTTCGACGGTTACGACCTCGTCGTCTACGGTGCCGTGCTGCCGACCCTGATGAACGACCCTTCGCAGATCGGCGCGCTCGGTGCGGCCCAGGCCGGCGCTCTCGGCTCGTACGCGCTGGTCGGCGTGATGATCGGCGCACTCAGCGCCGGTGCGATCGGTGACCGGATCGGCCGACGCAGGATCATGCTCGGTGCGGTCGCCTGGTTCTCGGTCGGTATGGCCGCCACCGCCCTCGCGCGGGATATCACGACGTTCGGCATCCTGCGCCTGCTCACCGGTATCGGGATCGGTGCGATCGTGGCGACCGCCGGCGCGGTGATCGCCGAGTTCGCGCCCGCCGGGCGACGGAACCTGTTCAACGCCGTGGTCTACAGCGGCATCCCCGCCGGTGGTGTGGTCGCCTCGGCGCTGGCGATGATCCTGCGCGACCACATCGGGTGGCGCGGGCTGTTCCTCATCGGCGCGCTTCCGTTGGTTGCGGTGCTGCCCTACGCGTGGTTCGCGCTGCCGGAGTCGCCGCGGTGGTTGGCCTCCCGTGGCCGTGTCGAGCGCGCCCGCACCGTGTGCGACGCCTACGGTCTGCCGCGGGCGATGGCCCTGGTCGAGGCACCGGGCGCCGTGGAGCCGACCGCACCCGGGAGCGACGACGACAACGCTCCCACCCGGGCCCGTTCACGTACCGGCTTCGCCGCCCTGCTGTCCCCCGACTACCGGTTCGGCACGCTTCTGCTGGGGTTCATGAGCTTCGCCGGCCTGCTGCTGACCTACGGACTCAACACGTGGCTACCCACGATCATGGAGACCTACGGTATCAACGCCACGAGCTCGCTCGGCTTCCTGCTGGTCCTCAACGGCGGTGCGATCATCGGCGGACTGGCCGCCTCGTGGCTCGCTGACCGTCACGGCCCGCGCGTGATCGTGGCCTGTTCGTTCGTCCTGGCCACACTGGCATTGGTCGCGATCACCATCTCCCCGCCGTTCGCGCTCATGGTGCTGCTCGTCGCGGCGGCCGGGATGGGCACGATCGGCACCCAGGTGTTGCTGTACGGCTTCGTCTCCAATTACTACGAGACGGGTGCCCGCGCCGCAGGGGTGGCCTGGTGTGCCGGCTTCGGTCGCCTCGGCGGCATCCTGGGGCCGGTCATCGGCGGGCTGCTCGTCGCCGGTGGTCTCCGGGCGGAGACCTCCTTCCTGGTGTTCGGCGGTATCGCGCTGGTCGGCGCCGGCCTGACCCTGGCCGTCCCGCGCTCGCCGGCCACGGAGGAGCCGGCGGCCCCCGCCGAGCCCGAGGCGCCGCTGGTCTTCGAGCCCGGGACCGCCTCGGTCGACTCTGTCGCGACACCGGACTCGCGGTCGGAGTCGACCCTAGGCTGACGGAATGACCACCTCCCTCCCGCGTCACAGCCGCCACCGCGCCGTGGACCGTCTCCGGGCGATCCACGGCGCGGTGGCGCGCTCGACCTCCTCGATCGTCGTGGTGTCCGCCACCGACGGCGGCGGCAAGAGTCATCTCGTCGACTCGGTGCTCGTCCAGCTGACCGGCATCACCTCTGTGCTGGTCCGGGCTCTGCCGTGGGAGAAGGACGCGCGATGGGTGGTGGCGGCCCGCGTCCTGGACCGGCTGCCACGGCCGGAGGCCGATCTGCCGCGTCGGCCCGAGCCCGGCTCCGATCCCCCTGCCACCGAGCAGCCGGAGTCTGTCGCGCCCGGTGACGCACCCGGTGGCGCGCCTGACGGGTTCGCCGTCCTGGTCGACGCCCTGGCGCGCGCTCTCACCACTGCCGGTGCCGGCACGGTCATCGTGATCGACGATGCCGAGTACTGCGACCCCGACTCCCTACGGGTGCTCACCTCGGCACTGGAGGCGGCCGGCCCGACCCCGGTGCTGCTCGTCCTCACCCTCGGAAGCCCCGCCCGCGGCCCGTCTGCGACGCTGTGCGCACAGCTAGCCCGGGAGACGGTGCGGCTGGGCCCACTCGATCAGTCCGAGATCCGCGAACTGGTGGCCACCCGGACAGGCCGGGAGCCCTCCGCCGCCGCGGCCCGTCAACTGCTCGAGTTCACCGGTGGCGAGGCGGGCGCGGTGGCGACGGTGGTCGACGAGGCCCCCGACTCGTGGTGGGGCTCCCCGTTCTCCGTGCCTCCCCTACCCGCCTCCGTCGAGCGGGAGACCGTCGCGCTGCTCGCCGACATGGACCCCGACCAGCGAGCTGTACTGGAGGCCGCCGCGGTGCTCGCGCCCCCGGTCACGCTCACCACCCTGGCCGCCCTCATCACCGCACGGGCGGGGAACGCCCCTGACGAGACCGTGGTCTCGGCCGCGCTCGACGCCGCCCACGAGGCCGGCCTGATGCGGATGGATCTGTCCCCCGGTGCCGCCGGGATCCTCTTCCGATCGCCCCTCCTGCGCACGTCGGTGCTGCGCAGCCTCGCGCCGAGCCTCCTGCTGGAACTACACACTCTGGCAGCCGGCGTGGCCGAACAGCTCCACGACACAGACGCGGCGCTGGACCACCGGGCGTCGGCGTCGACCGGGCCGGACCCGGACCTGTCCGAGAGGCTGCGCATCCGCGCGCTCGAACACGCCCGCGCCGGCCACTGGAGCGACGCCGGTCGGGCCTTCCTCACCGCTGCGGCGCTCAATCCGGATGCCGATGCCGCACGCGAGTTGCACATCGACGGTATCGACGCGCTCATCAACTCCGGGCGGATCAGCGAGGCCCGCGCCCTGTCCCACGCCCTCGAGCGGGTACGCAAGGACGCCCGGCGCGACGCCGTCCTGGGGTCGCTCGCCCTGCATCTCGGCCACGCACGTGAGGCAGAGGCCCAGCTGGGCCGCGCCCTCACCGCGGGTGCTGACACGGACCAGCACGCACCGGCAGAGCCGTCCGTCGCGCTCGCACTCGCGCAGAAGTACGTCGTCCACTCACTGTGCGAATGGCGTCCCGACCGGATCCGGCACTGGGCGGCGGTGGTCATCTCCAGCCCCGCCCGGGACCGCCCCGAGATCGAGGAGGCCCGCGCCGTCGAACTGCTGGGCAGTGCGATCGACGGCGGGACCTACACCGGCCCCGCGATCGACGACCGGCTGGCCGGGCTCGCCCCCGCCGTGGCCCAGCGCTTCGAGATGGCGACAGGTTGGATCGCCCTTGCCCGCGACGATCTCGAGACCGCCCGCCGGCACCTCGGCTCGGCCGTCCCGACCGCCGACGTCTCCGGGTCGGCCCGCATCTCCCTGTTTGCCCAGGCATGGCTCGCCCGGACGCTCACGATCCGCGGGGAATGGGACGACGCCCTGCGGGTGGTCGACACCGCCGCCCGACGGGTAGACGACCTGGAACTGGATCTGCTCGCCCCGGTCATCCACTGGTCCGGGGCCGTCGTCCGCTCGATGCGCGGCGACCACCTCGGGGCCGCCGCTCACCTGCGCAGCCTCACCACCAGCAGCGACGCCTACCCCATGCAGATCATCCCGTCGGCGATGGCCCGCATGCAGGTGGCCGCCGCGAGCGGCGACTACACGTCCGTCCGGCTGGCCGCCGAGCCGATCGTCTCACTGTCCCATGCGATGGACATCGATCAGCCCGGGTTCTGGCCCTGGCACGACCTGTACGCCCACGCCCTCGTGCTGGGCGGCAGGCTGGACGAGGCCGAGGGGCTCATCGGCCCTTCGGAATCCCGGGCCGAGGCCCAGGGGCACCGCTCCACCCTCGCCCGCCTCGGCGCCGTCCGCGCCCGCATCGCCGCGGTGCGCGGGGACGTCGACGAGTGCAACCGGATCTTCCGGCGCAGCCTCGAGCACCTCGACGGCCTGGCGATGCCGTACTACTCGGCGCGCATGCACTTCGGCTACGGGCAGACCCTGCGCCGGGCGGGACGACGTCGTGAGGCGCACCTGGCACTGGGCACCGCCCGCGACATCTACGAGCAGCTCGGCGCCCGCGCCTACGTGGAGCGGTGCGACCGCGAACGCCGCGCCGGTGGCGTGGACGTCACCCGCACCGGCGGCAACAGCACGCTGACCCCTCAGGAGCGGGCCGTGGCGACGCTCGTGGCGGACGGCCGAACCAACGCCCAGGCCGCCGAGGAACTGTTCCTTTCCGTCAAGACCGTGCAGTACCACCTGACGCGCATCTACTCGAAGCTCGGCATCAGCGGCCGGACCGAACTCGCGGTCTACGTCTCGCGCAACGCTGAGCCCTTCAGACCCGACCCCCCGGGAGACCAATGAGTAACAGCCCCGACCTCCGCGCGCCCGGAAGTCCCACCGGTGCACCCGGCGGGGAGAACGACCCGGTCGCCCGGCCCGGCCGGCCCCGCCGGCCCTCGCCCCGTCAGGTCCTCACCGATCTCGGGCCCCGCGAGTTCGCCAACGCCCTCATCGCGCTCATCTTCTCCGCGACCGGGCCCGTGGCGGTCATCCTCACCGCGGGCGCCCAGGGCGGACTCTCCCCCGCGCAGCTGTCGTCGTGGATCTTCGGCGTGTTCTTCGCCAACGGATTACTCACGATCCTCATGAGCTGGGTCTACCGCACCCCGCTCGCGTTCTTCTGGACCATTCCCGGCACCGTGATCGTCGGGAACTCCCTCGGACACCTCGGCTGGTCCGAGGTCCTCGGCGCGTACGTCGTGACGGGACTGCTGATCGTGGCCGTCGGCCTGTCAGGGCTCGCCCGACGGCTCATGGACTGGATCCCCATTCCGATCATCATGGCGATGGTCGCCGGTGTCTTCCTCCAGTTCGGGCTCGGACTGGTCGACGCCGTGTGGACCTCCCTGGCCGTGGCCCTCCCGATGGCGATGGCCTTCGTCTTCGTCGGCGCCGTACCGCGGCTCGCCCGGGTCTTCCCCCCGATCCTCGCGGCGATGGTCGCCGGGATCATCGCCGTGGTTCTGACCGGCGGCCTGTCCCGCGGGGTACTCGACGGAGGCCTCGTGGCCGCCCCCGTGTTCCAGACACCCGAGTTCACCCTCCGCGCGATCACCGAACTGGTGGTCCCGCTCGCCATCACCGTGCTGGTTGTGCAGAACGGCCAGGGCATCGCGGTCCTGCGCGCCCGCGGCCATCACCCGCCGGTGTCCGCGTGTGCCACCGCCTCCGGCGTGTGGTCGCTGCTGGTCGCCTCCATCGGCGCCGTCTCCACATGTCTGACCGGCCCGACCAACGCGTTGCTCGTGTCCTCCGGCGAGCGCGAGCGCCACTACGCGGCCGCGATCGCGAACGGCGCGCTGGCGCTGGTCGTGGGCATCCTCTCGCCGGCGTTCGTCGGGCTGATCCTGGGCACCCCCGCCGCGTTCATCGCGGCCCTCGGCGGGCTGGCGATGCTCGCCCCGCTCCAGGGCGCGTTCGTCACCGCGTTCCGGACCGACCGCGCGCTCGGCCCCCTGGTCTGCTTCCTGGTGACCGTCGCCGACGTCTCACTGATGGGCATCTCGGCGCCGTTCTGGGGCATCGTCCTGGGAATGCTCGTGACCGCGCTGCTCGAACGCCGTTCGATGTCCTGACGGCCCGTCGCGGGACGGGCCGTTCGGAAATGTCGGCCGCCTGCGCTCCCCGGGAGACAACCCGGAAATGACCCGGGCCGCCCCGCGATGCGGGACGGCCCGGGGTCTGAGGTGCGTGACGCGCGGAAGCCTACGCAGACCGCTCGCGCGGCTCCTCGTCGGAGACCGGCACGATCGTGGGCAGGACGTTGTCCCGGACCGTCTCGCCGCTGACCACGACGCGGGCCACATCGTCACGACCGGGGATGTCGTACATCACGGGGAGGAGGACCTCCTCCATGATCGCGCGCAGGCCGCGGGCACCGGTGCCGCGCAGGATCGCCTGATCGGCCACGGCCTCGAGCGCGTCCTGGGTGAACTCGAGCTCCACGCCGTCCATCTCGAAAAGCCGGGCGTACTGCTTGACCAGCGCGTTCTTGGGCTCGGCAAGGATGTTGACGAGCGCCTCGCGGTCCAGGCTGGTGACGGTGGCGACCACCGGCAACCGGCCGATGAACTCGGGGATGAGCCCGAACTTGACCAGGTCCTCCGGCATGACCTCGGAGAAGTTGGCCGTGGTGTCGAGCTCGTTCTTACTCGCGACCTCGGCGCCGAAACCCAGGCCCTTGCGGCCCACACGGTCGCCGACGATCTTCTCCAGCCCCTGGAACGCACCGGCCACGATGAACAACACGTTGGATGTGTCGATCTGGATGAACTCCTGGTGCGGGTGCTTACGACCACCCTGCGGCGGCACCGAGGCCTGCGTGCCCTCGAGGATCTTCAGCAGCGCCTGCTGGACGCCCTCACCGGACACATCACGGGTGATCGACGGGTTCTCGGCCTTGCGGGCGATCTTGTCGACCTCGTCGATGTAGATGATGCCCATCTCGGCGCGCTTGGTGTCGTAGTCCGCGGCCTGGATGAGCTTGAGGAGAATATTCTCGACATCCTCGCCCACGTAGCCGGCCTCCGTCAGCGCGGTGGCGTCGGCGATCGCGAACGGAACGTTGAGCATCTTGGCCAGCGTCTGCGCGAGGTACGTCTTGCCACAACCCGTGGGGCCCAGCATCAGGATGTTGGACTTGGCCAACTCGACGCTGTCCCCGCGGCCGAGGGTCGCCCCCACGCGGATGCGCTTGTAGTGGTTGTAGACGGCCACGGCCAGGTTCCGCTTGGCGGCGTCCTGTCCCACCACGTACTCGTCGAGGAACGAGTGGATCTCCGCCGGCTTGGGCAGCTCCTCCAGGCCGGACTCCTGCGCGTCCTCGACCTCGGATTCGATGATCTCGTTGCACAGCTCGATGCACTCGTCGCAGATGTAGACCCCGGGACCGGCGATCAGCTTCTTGACCTGCTTCTGACTCTTCCCACAGAAGGAGCACTTCAACAGGTCGCCGCTCTCACCCACACGTGCCATGAGTTCTACGTCCTCGCAATCCAGGGGCGCCGATGCACACCCCCAAGTCGACGGTACGCGCAGCAGATCGAAAAGCCGACCCCTGCGCGGTCAGTTCATTGCACCCGACGGCGCGCCGCTACCCGTAGCGGCGCGCCGCCACCGCCTCAGTTGGTCGCCGACAGCTTGCGGTAGTCGAAGACGGTGTCGATGATCCCGTACTCCTTGGCCTCCTCGGCGGTGAGGATCTTGTCGCGATCGGTGTCCTTGCGGACCTGATCGGCATCACGCCCGGTGTGGCGGGCCAGCGTGGTCTCCATGAGACGACGCATGCGCTCGATCTCGGCGGCCTGGATCTCTAGGTCCGAGACCTGGCCCTGCATGCCGCCGGTGGCGGGCTGGTGGATCAGGATGCGCGCGTTCGGCAGGGCGGCGCGCTTGCCCGGCGTGCCGGCGGCGAGCAGGACGGCGGCGGCGGAGGCCGCCTGGCCCAGGCAGACCGTCACGACGTCCGGGCGGACGTACTGCATCGTGTCGTAGATCGCCATCAACGAGGTGAACGAGCCACCCGGCGAGTTGATGTACATCGTGATGTCACGGTCCGGGTCCTGGCCCTCCAGGACCAGCAGCTGGGCCATGATGTCGTTCGCCGAGGCGTCGTCGACCTGGGTGCCCAGGAAGATGATGCGCTCCTCGAAGAGCTTGTTGTACGGGTTGGACTCCTTGACGCCGTAGCTGGAGTGCTCGACGAAGGACGGAAGGATGTACCGGGAGGTCGGCAGTGAGGACGGCATTGAGGTCATCTGGGACTCCGTGGTCGTGGTCTGGAATGGGCGGTCGGCGGGAACGGACCCGCGGGGAGCGGGATCGATCACGACGGGGAGGTTCCGCCGGACTGCGACGCACGCGCGATGACGTGGTCGACGAAGCCGTACTCCTTGGCCTCCCGCGCTGTGAACCAACGGTCGCGATCGGAGTCCTCGGTGACCTGCTCGAAGGTCTGGCCCGTGTGCTGAGCGATGAGCTCGGCCATCTCCCGCTTGGTGGCGGCGAACTGCTCGGCCTGGATCGCGATGTCGGCCGCGGAGCCACCGACACCGGCGGAGGGCTGGTGCATCATGATCTTGGCGTGCGGCAGCGCGTAGCGCTTGCCCTTGGCGCCGGCGGCGAGCAGGAACTGGCCCATCGAGGCGGCGAGGCCCATGCCGTACGTGGCGACGTCGCACTCGACGAACTGCATCGTGTCGTAGATCGCCATGCCGGCCGTGACCGAGCCACCCGGCGAGTTGATGTACATCGCGATGTCGCGGGTGGGATCCTCGGCGGCCAGCAGGAGGATCTGCGCGCACAGCCGGTTGGCGATGTCGTCATCCACCTGGGAGCCGAGGAAGATGATCCGCTCCTGCAGGAGGCGCTCGTACACCGAGTCGCCGAGGGTGAGCCCGTGCGAACCCGGGGAGTTGAGGGCGGGCTGCGTCGAACTGGGCGTAGCCGCTGAACCGTTCTGTGCCACGGGGAACCTACCTTCGCTCATCGTCTTCGCCGCTACCGCGGCGCCCGGCCGACCGGTGGCCGGGAAACCGTTACGTCAAACACTAACCAACTACACCGACGGAACCGTCCCGCCGGGGCGGGTGTTCGCTCTCAGCGTCGACCCGAACCGGCCACCCTCCCCCGCGGACCCGACCAAATAGCCGACGGCCGGCCACCGTCTCACGGTGGCCGGCCGTCGGCACGGGACGGGCCCCGATCACTCGGGCCCGTCCGGCGGATGTCAGTCCTCGGAGGCCTGCTCGTCGGTGGCCTCGGCGGCAGCCTCGGCCGACTCGCCCTCGGCGTCCTCGCCGGTGCCGAAGAACTCGCTGGTGTCGACGGCGTTGCCCTCGGTGTCCTTGACCGTGACCTTCTCGATCACGTCGGCCAGGGCCTTGGAACGACGCACGTCGGCGAACAGCGAGCCGAGCTGGCCGGCCTGCTGGATCTGCTGGACGAACTGGTTCGGGTCCATGCCGTAGCGCTGCGCCTGGAACAGGATGTGCTGGGTGAGCTCCTCCTGCGAAACCTCGGTCGAGGCCTCCTCGGCCACCGCGTCCAGCAGGAGCTGGCTGCGGATCGCGCGGGCGGCACCCTCGCGGGTCTCGGACTCGAAGGTCTCGCGGTCGGTGCCCTCGGCGGCCAGAGCCTGGTCGAGGATCGCGGTGTCGCCACCGAACTGGTCGACGAGCTGGTGCATCTGGGCGTGGGCCTCGGCGTCGACGACGGCGTCGGGGGTCGGGACCTCGGTGGCCTCGATCAGGGCGTCGAGCACCTTGTCGCGGATCTCGCCGGCCAGACCGGCCTTGGCCTGCTGGGCGACCTTCTCCACCAGGTCGGCGCGCAGCTCCTCGAGGGTGTCGAACTCGCTCGCCATCTGGGCGAACTCGTCGTCGGCCTCGGGCAGCTCGCGCTCCTTGACAGACTGCACGGTGACGGTGATGAGTGCCTCCTTGCCGGCGAACTCACCGGCGACGAGCGAGGAGGGGAACTCCTTGGACTCGCCGGCCTTGAGGCCCTTCGCCGCGTCGTCGAGTCCCTCGACGAGCGTGCCGGAACCGAGCTCATAGGACAGCCCCTCGGTGGAGGCCTCCTCGACGGCCTCGCCGTCGACGGTGGCGGCCAGGTCGACCGACAGGAAATCACCCTCCGCGGCGCCACGCTCGACACCCTTGAGGGTGCCGAACCGGGCGCGCAGGTTGTCCAGCTCGGTGTCGACCGCGCTGTCGTCGGCCGCGGGTGCCTCGACGGTGACCTCGAGCTCCTCGTACTTCGGCAGGGTGATCTCCGGGCGGACGTCGACATCGGCCGTGAACTCCACGACGTCGTTGTCCTCGAGCTTGGTGACCTCGATCTCCGGCTGTGCCAGGACCTTGAGGTCGTGCTCCTCGATGGCCGCCGAGTAGCGGGCGGGGATCATGTCGTTGATGACCTGCTCGAGGACGGCCGGGCGGCCGATCCGCGACTCCAGGAGCTTGGCCGGGGCCTTGCCCTTACGGAAACCGGGGATGTTGACCTGACCGGCGAGCGCCTTGTACGCCTTGTCGAAGTCCGGCTCGAGCTCCGCGAACGGCACCTCGACGGTGACCTTGACCCGGGTCGGGTTCAGCTGCTCGACAGTGCTCTTCACGGTGATGTTCTCCTAGAAAGTCTTTGGGGATTCGTACGTCGTTCTCCGCTGGTCGGGATGACAGGATTCGAACCTGCGACCCTCCGCTCCCAAAGCGGATGCGCTACCAAGCTGCGCCACATCCCGGTGAGTCGCGCGGCCGGCCACCCCACGTCGCGCGCGGGAAACCTGCCGGGCCGTTAAACCAACTCTCCCAGTGTACGACAGGCCCGACGTGGCGCCGATTCCGAGTTCGCGGCCCGGAAGTTGGGGGCTTCGCGACCGTCCGGTAGTGTTGGCGGAGCACGCGCGGGACCGGGGATGAAACACCAGGTCACGCCGCCGATGCGGGTGTAGCTTAATGGTAAAGCCTCTGCCTTCCAAGCAGAATACGCGGGTTCGATTCCCGTCACCCGCTCCACACGATGCCCCGCCCGGTCGATCGCCGACCGCGCGGGGCATCCGTCATCTGGACGCGCTCCCCCGCCCCGCCTGACAGGTGGGGCACCAGAACAGCGTGCGGGCCTCCATCGTCTGCAGCGCGATCTCCGTCCCGCAGACCCGGCACTCCCAGCCGTCGCGTTGGTAGACGTAGTTCCGTGGCCTGTCGGCGCCGCGCCGCGGGAGGTCACCGTGGTCGTGCGCCGGCCGGATCGTGTGGATCGCCCCGGTGTCGACACCGACGGCCATCAGCGCAACCAGGTCGTTCCAGATCGCACGGAAATCGTCCTCGCGCACCCGGTTCCCCGGTGTGAATGGATCGAGTCCCGCCCGGAACAACACCTCGGCGCGGTAGACGTTGCCCACGCCCGCGAGCACCTTCTGGTCCATCAGCAGCGCGCCGATCGGGCGAGAGCTGCGGCGGATCCGCGCCCACGCCCGCTCCGGGTCGGCGTCGGGGTCGAGCGGGTCGGGGCCCAGCCGGTCGCGGACGTCGGCGACGCCGTCGTCGTCGACCACCTCACACCTCGTGGGGCCCCGCAGGTCCACGACGTGGGCGGGCCCGCCCCTGGCTGCCTCCCCCGACCGACCGACGCGCATCCGCACCTGTCCGACAGGCGCGGGCGGTTCGGCGCCGTCCTCGACGAGGTGGGTGTCGAAGAAGCCGTAGAGGCCCAGGTGGACGTGTACCGCCAGGCCCCCCTCGTAGTGGTGGAAGAGGTGCTTGCCCGTCGCCGTGGCGTGGTCGAAGTACCGTCCGTCGACGACGACATGGTCGACGAACCGCCCCTGTGGGCTGGACACACGGACGGGCCCGCCTGCGAAGTACCGGGTGTGCAGGCGGGCCAGTCGGTGGAGGGTATGACCCTCTGGCACGGCGTATCGGGTTCCGGTTCTCGGTCTCCGGGCCTCAGGCTCCAGGCGCGGACGGGACCTCGGGAGCGACCCCGGTGCGCTCGTACTCGGCGAGGATATCGATGCGGCGCTGGTGGCGCTCGACCCCGGACCACCCCTGGTCGAGGAACGCATCGACGATCGCGAGCGCCTCCTCGCGGGAGTGCATGCGGCCGCCGAGTCCGATCAGCTGCGCGTTGTTGTGCTCGCGGGCCAGTCGAGCGGTCTCGACGCTCCAGGCCAGAGCGCAGCGGGCGCCGGGCACCTTGTTCGCGGCGATCTGCTCGCCGTTGCCGGAGCCGCCCAGCACGATGCCGAGGCTGCCGGGGTCGGCGACGACCTTGGCGGCGGCGTCGATGCAGAAGGCCGGGTAGTCATCCTCGGCGTCGTAGATGTGGGCGCCACAGTCGATCACCTCGTGCCCGGAGGCCTTCAGATGCTCGGCGATGGCGTTCTTGGTCTCGAAGCCGGCGTGGTCCGCTCCCAGGTAGATGCGCATGCGGGAGATTCTGCCACGTGCTGCCGCGCCGGGAACGCGCGGTGGAGGCGACGCCCGGTGCGCTCAGGGGCGGAGGCCGATAACCGGTATCCCCGGCGAGCAGGTCCTTCCCCGCGGTCCCGGCGTGCCCGGTCAGTCGAACCGCGGGTCCTCGGTGCGGCTGCGCTTGAGCTCGAAGAAGTACGGGAAGTCGGCGAGCAGCGCGGCGCCGTCGAAGACCCGGCCGGCCTCCTCGCCACGCGGGATTCGCGTGAGCACCGGGCCGAAGAAGGCCGTTCCGTCCACGTGCAGGACCGGGGTACCGACCTCGTCGCCGACCGGGTCCATGCCCCGGTGGTGCGAGGCGCGCAGCTCGTCGTCGTACTCGTCGGTCCCCGCTGCGGCGGCGAGGTCGGCGTCCAGGCCGGCCGCCTCGAGTGCCTCGGCGATCACGGCCGGGTCCGCGATCCCCCGGCCCTGGTCGTGGATGCGGGTGCCGAGCTCGGTGTACAGCGTGCCGAGCACCCCCTGGCCGTGCCGCTGCGCGGCGGCGATCGCCACCCGCACCGGGCCCCAGCCGAGCTTCATCTTCTCCAGGTAGTCCTCGGGCAGGTCGCGCCCGTCGTTGAGGACGGACAGGCTCATCACGTTCCAGGTCAGCGTGATGTCGCGGACCTTCTCCACCTCGAGGATCCACCGACTGGTCACCCAGGCGAAGGGGCACAACGGGTCGAACCAGAAGTCGACGGAGACGGGCGCGGACTGCGTGCTGGTGGTCATGACCCCATCTTCCCCGTCCACCCCGGTCGCCGCCACCACCGGTTTCGTTCGGGGGCGAGTGGTAGACCTGATGCCGTAGCCGTCTTCCGAAGGAACCGAGGATCCCCACCATGCGCTCGCTCAACCTCACCCGCGCCGACGCCGCCGCCCGCTCGGAGCTGCTCTCCGTCGAGTCGTACGAGGTGGAGGTCGACCTGACCGACGGCCGCGGCGGACCGGGATCGGACCGGTTCCGTTCCCGCACCGTGGTGCGGTTCTCCTGCAACCGCCCGGGCGCAGAGACCTTCATCGACCTGCGCTCCGCGGTGATCCGGTCGGCGGTACTGAACGGCCGGGAACTGTTCCCGGCCGGGGAGGGGAACAACTACGACGACGAGGTGGGCCTCACGCTCCCGGACCTGCAGTCGGACAACGAGCTCGTCGTGGACGCGGAGCTGACGTATACGACCACCGGCGAAGGCCTGCACCGGATGGTCGACCCGGCCGACGGGGAGGTCTACCTCTACTCGCAGTTCGAGACAGCCGATGCCAAGCGGGTCTTCGCCTGCTTCGACCAGCCGGACCTCAAGGCCCGCTACACGCTGACGGTGACCGCGCCCGAGAACTGGGTCGTCGTGACCAACACCGCGGCCGAGCAGTCGCCGGCCGACGGCGGCGGCGTCGTGCACCGCTTCGCGCCCACCGAGATCATGTCGACCTATCTGGTGGCGCTCATCGCGGGCCCCTATCACGTGGTGGAGGACTCCTACCGCGACGAGCACGGAACCATCCCTCTACGGCTGCTGTGCCGGGCGTCGCTGGCCGAACACCTCGACTCCGACCGACTGTTCGCGGAGACCAAGGAGGGCTTCGGCTTCTATCACCGCGAGTTCGGACTGCCGTACGCGTTCGGCAAGTACGACCAGATCTTCGTGCCCGAGTTCAACGCCGGCGCCATGGAGAACTCCGGCGCGGTGACGTTCCTCGAGGATTACGTTTTCCGGTCCCGGGTCACCGGCTACCGCTACGAACGCCGCAACGAGACACTGCTGCACGAGATGGCCCACATGTGGTTCGGCAATCTCGTGACCATGCGCTGGTGGGACGACCTGTGGCTCAACGAGTCGTTCGCGACCTTCGCCTCGGTGCTCGCCCAGGTCGACGCCACGCAGTACACGGACGCCTGGACCACCTTCGCCAACGTCGAGAAGTCGTGGGCGTACCGTCAGGACCAGCTGCCGTCCACCCACCCGGTGGCCGCGGACATGACGGACCTGGAGACGGTCGAGGCCAACTTCGACGGCATCACCTATGCCAAGGGCGCCTCGGTACTCAAGCAGCTGGTGGCGTACGTGGGCCGCGAGCCGTTCCTCACCGGCATCCGCGCGTACTTCACCGAACACGCCTTCGGTAACGCCCGGTTCGACGACCTCCTGTCGGCGCTCGAGAAGTCCTCCGGCCGCGACCTGTCCGGCTGGGCCGACCAGTGGCTGCGCACCACCGGCATCAACCCGATCTCGGTGGAGGTCGCCCACTCCGACAGCGCCATCACCGAGCTCGCCGTGATCCAGGGCCCGGCCGCCCCCGGCGCCGGGGAGCTGCGCACACACCGGCTGGGCGTCGGCCTCTACAGCCGTAACGACTCCGGCGAGTTGATTCGCACCGCCCGCGCCGAGCTGGATATCCACGACGAGCGGACGATCGTGGCCGACCTCGCCGGCGAGCCCGTCCCCGACCTGATCCTGCCCAACGACGACGACCTCACTTACTGCTCCGTCCGCCTCGACGATCGCTCGGTGGCCACCGTCCTCGACTCGCTGGAAGACATCTCCGATTCCCTGGCCCGCACGCTGTGCTGGTCGTCGCTGTGGGAGATGACCCGCGAGGCACGACTGCCGGCGCGCAGGTTCGTCGAGGTGGTCTCCCGTGCCGCACCGCGCGAACCTCACATCGGCGTGGTGCAGCGGGTGCTCACGCAGGCGCAGACCGCATTGGCGCGCTACGCCGACCCCGACTTGGCCGCGGCCACCGGCTGGAAGACCTTCTCCCACGCTATGCTCGAGGCCGCCCGGGCCGCCGAGCCGGGGTCAGACCATCAGCTCGCGTTCCTCACCGCACTGTGCGCCTGTCCCATCGGGGCCGACCAGTGCCGGGCTCTGGAGACGCTCCTCGACGCCGGTGCCGATGAGGCAGGACTGCCCGGTCTCGTTGTGGACACCGACCTGCGGTGGACCGCGCTCACCGCGCTGGTGGCCGCGGGAGCAGAGGACTCCGAGCGGATCGATGCGGAACTCACGGCCGATGACACCGCAGGCGGCGCCCGGCGGGCCGCCACCGCGCGCGCCGCCCGGCCCACGGTCGGGGCCAAGGAGGAGGCCGAGCAGCTGCTGCTGGCGACCGGCGTCGACGCTCCGAGTAACGCGATCGTGCGCGCGACGCTGCTCGGCATCGACCTACCCGGGCACGAGCACCTGTTGTCCGGGCTGTGCGAGCGCTATCTCGAGGACGTGACCGCACTGTGGGCCGCACGCCCGGGTGATCTCGCGCAGACCGTCGCCGAGGGGATCTTCCCGTCGTGGGCCGTGGACACCCAGACCGTCGCACGGTTCGAATCGGTGATCACCGATGAGACGAAGCCGGCCGCGTTACGCCGCATCATCGCCGAGCAGACCGCCGACATGACCCGGGCCCTGGCAGCGCGCACGGTCGACACCGCCGAGTCCGACTGATCCGGCCCGGGGCCGTCGGACGCCGCGGGGGTCAGGCGGCGTCGAGGTAGAGGTAGTCCTCCCAGTGGGGGCCGATCTCCCGCAACTGGGACACCAGTCGCCAGGTACGACCGCGGGGTGCGACCAGCGGCGCCCGCAGGTCCCAGCCGAGTTCCGAGAGCAGTTTGTCGGCCTTGCGGTGGTTGCACGGCGCACACGAGGCCACGCAGTTCTCCCAGCCGTGTGCCCCGCCCCGACTACGCGGGATCACATGGTCGATCGTGGTGGCGCGGGCGTTGCAGTACCCGCAGCGGTGTGAGTCCCGGTGCATGAGCGCCGCGCGCGTCATGGGGATCTGCGAGTGGTACGGGATCCGGACATACTCGCGAAGCCGGATCACCGAGGGCACCTTCACCGACGTCTCCACGGACCGGACCACGACCTCGGTCGGGTGATCATGGACCACATCGGCCTTGCCACCGATCAGCATCACGACCGCGCGACGGGCCGGCAGCGCGGTGAGCGCCTCGTAGCTCGCGTTCAGCAGGAGGACGCGAGGGGCTGCCGCAAGCGTGACCGGCCGGGCGCGCGCAGAGGGTTCGGAGCGGGCATCGGGCACGGGTTCGAGCCGGCCGGGGCGTCGTGACACCCGTTGTCGGTACTCCGAGTTCTCGCGCACTGCAGTGCCCATGTGTGGTCTCCGCTCGTCTCTTCGAGCCCAGTGCATCATGGTCGACCGGGCCCGCGATGAACCTCGCCTGCAACGATGATGCACCTTCGGTGAACTCTTCGTACGACTAATGCGCCGGAGTTCCGCAGTAGCCCGCCCCCGGACACTTCCCACCCGGGACGGGCGTCCGACCCCGTTCCGCTCCCGATCTGGACAATGGAGCCCATGAGCAGCAGCACGTTCTATGACGAGGTCGGCGGCGCGGAGACCTTCCGCAAGTTGGTCCACGAGTTCTACCGGGGCGTGGGAGAAGATCCGGCGTTCCGGGCGATGTACCCGGAAGAGGATCTCGGACCCGCCGAGGACCGACTCCGGATGTTCCTCGAGCAGTATTGGGGCGGGCCCACCACCTACTCCGAGCAGCGCGGACACCCACGGCTACGGATGCGGCACCACCCATACGTGATCGACCGGACCGCGCACGACACCTGGCTGAAGCACATGATGGCCGCGGTCGACACCATCGACAGCGAGACGCTGGATGACGAGCACCGCGCGGCGCTGGTCGACTACCTCACGCGGGCCGCCGCAATGCTGGTCAACAGCCCCGACATCGCATGAATCACGTGCCCCACGCGCCGCGTCTTTGGGAAGAGATGGTTCTCTACCAGATCTACCCACGGTCATTCGCCGACTCGGATGGCGACGGGGTCGGCGACCTGCAGGGCGTCATCGACCACATCGGCCACCTCGAGTCCCTGGGCGTGGACGGCGTGTGGTTCTCGCCGATCATGCGCTCCCCCGGCGTCGACCACGGCTACGACGTCTCCGATCCCCGTGACGTCGACCCGTTGTTCGGCGACGTCGACACTCTGCGCCGCCTCGTCGATGCCCTGCACTACAGGCGGATGGTCCTCATCATGGACCTGGTACCGAACCACACCAGCTCCGAGCACCCCTGGTTCATCGAGGCGCTCGCCGCCGGACCGGGCAGCCCCGAGCGGGCCCGCTACATCTTCCGCGACGGCCGAGGAGAGGACGGCACACAGCCGCCCAACAACTGGCCGTCAGTCTTCGGCGGACCGGCCTGGACCCGCGTGACCGAACCGGATGGCACGCCCGGGCAGTGGTACCTCCACCTTTTCGCCCCGCAGCAGCCGGATCTGGACTGGTCGAGCTCGGAGGTCGCCGACGACCTCGAGCGCACTCTGCGGTTCTGGCTGGATCTGGGGGTGGACGGGTTCCGGATCGATGTGGCCCACGGACTCGCCAAACCGGCGGAACTCGCGGACCTGCCCGACGATCTGGAGATCGCCCAGCTCGTCGTCGACGCCCGTGACGCCCGCTGGGACCGCTCCGGCGTCCACGACGTGCACCGCCACATCCGTCGCGTCCTCGACGAGTACCCCGGCACCGCCGCGTTCGGCGAGGTGTGGGTCGGCCCAGTCGAGAGGTTCGCCCGCTACCTCCGGTCCGACGAACTGCACTTCGCCTTCCACTTCGCCCTCACCGACGCGCCGTTCGAGGCCGATGCCATCCGCACGGCTATCGACTCCGGCCTCGAGGCCGCGCGTGCTTCCGGGGCGGCCCCGACGTGGGCGCTCTCCAACCACGATGTCGTGCGCGAGGTGACCCGCTACGGCAACGGCGAGGTGGGACTCTCCCGGGCCCGCGCGATGCTGTTGGTCACGCTGGCACTGCCCGGCATCGCGTTCGTCTACAACGGTGCCGAACTCGGGTTGCCCAGCGACTTCTCGATCCCGCACGACCGCCTCACCGACCCGACCTGGGAACGCACCGGCCACGCCGAGCTGGGACGCGATCACTGCCGCGTGCCACTGCCCTGGGCCGGGCTGCGTCCGCCCTACGGTTTCTCCGCCGCCGACGAGACGTGGCTGCCGATGCCCGAGACCTGGGCGGGTCTCACCGTCGCGGCCCAGGACGCCGACCCCGACTCGACGCTGGCGCTGTACCGGCAGGCGATCCGGATCCGACATTCCTGGGCCGCCTCGACCACAGCCGTTGTGCACTGGACCAGCAAACTTGACGGGTGTCTGGAATTCCGGCGCGAAGACGGCCCGATCGTGTGCATGATCAACACATCCCGTCGATCGGTGCCGCTTCCGACCGGCGATGTGGTCCTGTCCTCGGGACCGCTCGACGGGGACCACCTGCCACCGGACACCGCCGTGTGGCTCCGGAACTGAGACGAAGAAGGAATCGAGAGATGCGACTTTCGGGCAAGACCGCCATCGTGACCGGCGGGGCCGGCGGGATCGGCCGCGGCATCACCCGCGCGTTCGTCAAGGAGGGCGCCTCCGTCCTCGCTGTGGACATCAACGACGACGCCGGCGCGGCGCTCGCCGACGAGCTCGGCGAGAAGGTCCGCTTCCTGAGTGTCGACATCTCGGTCGAGGCGAACGCCGAGAAGATCGTCACCGCCGCGGTCGAGGCGTTCGGTGGGGTCGACATCCTGGTCAACAACGCGCACGCCTCTCAGCAGGCCCCGCTGTTGGAGACGACCCAGGACATGCTCGATCTGTCATTCAACACCGGCTTCTACCCCACGTTCTGGTTGATGAAGGCAGCTCACGCCCAGCTGGCGGAGCGTGGTGGATCGGTGATCAACTTCGCTTCCGGCGCCGGGATCAACGGCCATCCCACCCAGGGCTCGTACGCAGCGGCCAAGGAGGCGATCCGTGCCATCAGCCGCGTCGCGGCGAACGAGTGGGCGCGGGACGGGATCAACGTCAACGTGATCTCGCCGCTGGCGCTCACCGAAGGCGTGGAGAGCTACATCGAGGCCAACCCGGGCATCGAGAAGAAGCTCCTCGCCGGCACCCCCATGCGCCGGTTCGGTGACCCGGAGGGCGACATCGGCCGGGTGGCCGTCTTCCTCGCATCCGAGGATGCCGCCTACATGACGGGGCAGACCATGATGGTGGACGGTGGCAGCGTCATGCTCCGCTGAGCCCGGTCATGAGCCTGTGAGGCCGAGCCTCGGCAGGACGACGTCGCGGACCGTGTCCGGATTACGTTCGACCACGACCCAGCGCCTGCCGAGGTCCCGGGCGGCGACCGCGGTCGTGCCCGATCCGGCGAACAGGTCCACCACCAGGTCATCGGGCCCGGTCGACAGTTCGATGATGCGCCGCATCAGCGCCTCGGGCTTGGGGGTGCGGAAGCCATCGACGCCGGCCGCGCGCAACTCGGCGCGGGCGGTGTCCGTCGAGCCCACCTCCTGGGACAGCCAGATGGTCTTGAGCTTCTTGATCCGACCCACCTCGTGCCGATCCCGCTGATAGATGTCGATGCGTGTGCCCGAGCGGCCTCGCACCGTCCGGCACACCAGCTCGTCCACGCGCTCGACGGCGCGATCCCGGGACCAACGCCACACCGCCGGTGTGAGGTCGCCGAACACCGGCAGGATCTCGACCTTTCCGGGCCCGGGGTCCACCGCGACGGCGCCGGTCTCCGGATCCCCGTAGAGCGGGTACGTCATGGTGGGGGTGGTCAGCGGGTTGAAGCGCTTATTGGTGTTTCGTAGCGGCAACAGCCGGAAGTTCACCCCGTCGGAATCCACGTGCGGAAAGTCCGCCGGGTTGACCGCGGCGGCGATCCCCCCGTCCAGTACCACCTTCTCCGGGTTCCGCGCGTACACCATCAGGCGGTCGTGGGAGCCGGCGAAGAATCGATCGAGTTGGCGGCCCTTCGGGTTGCTCTCCACCGTGAGGTCGGCGATGAACGCCTCGACACCGAACACCTCATCGAGCAGGCATCTCACCCGATGCGCCTCCGCGTCGTCGAGGTGCACCCAGATGGTCCCGGTCTCGGCGAGGAGTTCTCGCGCCACGACAAGGCGTTCCTCGATGTAGGCGAGCCACTCGTGCCGGGGCATGTTGTCGTCATAACCGTTGAAGCTGCCGCCGCGGTTATAGGGCGGGTCGAGATATGCCAGCTGCGTGGTGCCCACCGGCCCCAGCCCGAGCTCCTGTAGTTCACCGGCGGCCTCGGCGAGCCGAGCACCGTCGCCCACGAGCACGGCCCCTCGAGCCGGTGCAGCGGATAGTTCGGCAGAACGGCCCGTCGGGCCGTCTACCTGCGCCGGGAGGGCAGCACGAAGGCGCGGGGCGGGCCCGTGCGCGCCCGGTGGCGACGGCTCACCCCGGCCCGGCCAGGAGACCGAGAACCCCTGCGGAGTCACCTCAGCGGTTCGAGAGTGAGTGAGTCGGTGCGGCGGTACACCGTGCCGTAGCGCGCGTCGATGCGCAGCCACGCCCCGCGTTCGCTGACCCTGACCGGCTCGCCCTCCGGCGCACGGCCACCTCGCTCGGGGACGAAGCCACACATGACCAGGGAGAACACGGTTCGCATGTCGATGCCCAGAGGAGTACTGCCGTCCGAGCGAACCGTGAGCGCCTCCTGGTCGAGCAAAGACGGCGGCAGCCCGGCGGGCCCGGCGTTCTCCTGCGCCACGGTGCGGCCCGACTCGGTGAGGTCCAGCAATACCTGGGCGGGTACGTCCTCGACCAACTGGAACCCGTCCGTCGGAGGCAGCAGCCCCTGCCAGGCGGACAGCAACGGCATACCGGGGTCGACCCGGCCTTCGCTGTCCCCACGGGGCAGGAGGTCCAGCTCGGTGAGAAGGTGGTCGGCGCCGCACACCACGTCACCACCGGGACATTCCCCACCGAGTACACGCACGACCAGCGGCCCGAACGGAGTGCGCGCCCACACGCGCATCCGTCCGTCCCCGGCTGTGGTGAGCCGGACGACCGCCGCCTCGTCCAGTCTCAGCACCCGTCGCAGCAGGGTACGCAGGTCGTCGCGGTCCGCGGGCGCGGGAACACGGATCATGCCGTCTCGCAGGCCGGCCTCCGTCACGAGGGATCCTTGTGATGGAACCGCAGTAGGTGTTCGCGCTCGGCCGGGGTGAACCGCCGGGGCCGCTGGGTCTGCAGGTCGAACGCGGCGATCCTCGCCGTGCAGTCCACCTCCGGGGGCTCGGAGTCGGGTGTGTGACGTCCGCGCACCTCATGGCGTGCCACGAACAGGGCTCCCCCGACCTTCTCGCACCACATGCGCACGCGGATCGGTCCGTCGGCGTGCTTGATCTGCCCGCGGTATTTCACCGCGAGATCGGTCATCACCGCTCCCGCGGCGAGAGTCGACGTGGGGGTGCCCTCCTCGAAGAGCCACGGAATGCGCGCTTCTTCGATGAGCGTGATCATCCGTGCGTGGTTGACATGGTGATAGAGATCCTGGTCCGACCACCGGACGGGCATCGCGGCGGTGTAGACCATGCGGCCGGGCTCGCCCGAGACGCCCAGCGGTCCGCCGGTGTCGAAGACGAGCTGTTCGCTCATCCGGCCGACTCCTTCTCGGTGATCGCGGCCCGCTGCCGGGCCGCTTCGAGCACGTTGCGCACCGTGGCCGGGATCTCGACGGACGACGACGAGGCGACGTCGTAGGCGACCATCACCACGTGCAACGTGCAACACACGTCGCCCGCGGCATCCAGGATCGTCTGCCGGAGCTGGTACGAGGAGGTCCCGACGTGCACGACCTCGATCTCCACGTCCACCGTGGCGGAGTCCCGGAGCACCGGGCGCAGATGGTCGATCTCGGTCCGGCGCACCACCTGGGCGAGGTTGCCCAGCCCGAACGGGCTGAAGCGGCTGCGCGAGAACAGGATCCGCGCCTCCTGCGCGTACTCGATGTACTTGACGTTGTTGACGTGACCGAACTGATCGAAGTCAGCCCACCGCACCTGCAGGGTGCAGCGGAACACCCCGTTGTCGGTCGCCTCGTCGCCGGTACTCATACCCGCCTCCTAGCCTGCCCCCAGGAGCGCACGACGCTCCTCGGGGGTGATCTCCATTGTCGTGACCTCGTCGGCGGCCGCGACCACGAGAACCGTGTCGACGATCGCGCACGGCTCGGACCCGGTGTACTCCGAGCCGATCGCAGTCCGCATGGTGAACGAGGTCCGGCCCACCCGCAGCACCTGGACGTCCACCCACACCTCCGGGACGCCCATGCCGATGACGCGCCGGAAGTCGATCTCCATCCACCGGGCCAACGCGATCGGCACGCGCGAACCGGGGACGTCGAACTTCTCGCGGAACCACATGAGCCGGGCGTCCTGCGAGAACTCCTGGAAACGCACGTTGTTCACGTGCATCCCCACAAAATCCGAGATCCGCAACGGGATCCGGACCCGGTGCACAGGGCCCGACGTCCCGTCCGGGGCGTCGGCTGTGTTAGTTCCGTCCGCGTCGGCCGCGGTGGGGGCACTCATCGCGCTCAGTCCCGGGTGAGCTTGCGGTGGGTGACGCGGCTCGGGCGTGCGGCGTCCGCGCCGAGACGCTCGACCTTGTTCTTCTCGTAACCCTCGAAGTTGCCCTCGAACCAGTACCACTGGCCCTCTTCGACGTTGCCCTCCCACGCGAGGATGTGGGTACAGGTGCGGTCCAGGAACCAGCGGTCGTGCGAGATCACGACGGCGCAGCCGGGGAAGTCCTCGAGCGCGTTCTCGAGACTGCCGAGCGTCTCGGTGTCCAGGTCGTTCGTCGGCTCATCCAGGAGGATCAGGTTGCCGCCGACCTTGAGGGTCAGAGCCAGGTTGAGGCGGTTCCGCTCACCACCGGACAGGACGCCGGACTTCTTCTGCTGGTCCGGGCCCTTGAAACCGAAGGCGCTCACGTACGCACGCGACGGCATCTCGTTCTGGCCGACCTCGATGAAGTCGTTACCCTCGGAGACGACCTCCCACACCGACTTCTCCGGGTCGATGTTGGCGCGGTTCTGGTCGACGTAGCTGAGCTTGACCGTGTCGCCGATGCGCACGGTGCCGGCGTCCGGCTCCTCGAGGCCCACGATGGTCTTGAACAGCGTGGTCTTACCGACACCGTTCGGGCCGATGACGCCGACGATGCCGTTGCGCGGCAACGTGAAGGTGAGGTCCTTGATCAGGACTCGGTCGTCGAAGCCCTTCTGCAGGTCGTTGACCTCGACCACGACGTTGCCCAGGCGCGGCGGCGTGGGGATCTGGATCTCCTCGAAGTCCAGCTTCCTGTGCTTCTCCGCCTCCGCGGCCATCTCCTCGTACTTGGCCAGACGGGCCTTGGACTTGGTCTGCCGGGCCTTGGCGCCGGAGCGCACCCACTCGAGCTCGGCCTTGAGGCGCTTCTGCAGCTTCTGGTCCTTCTTGCCCTGGACCTCGAGACGCTCGGCCTTCTTCTCCAGGTAGGTGGAGTAGTTGCCCTCATAGGGGTGCAGCTTGCCGCGGTCGACCTCACAGATCCACTGCGCGACGTGGTCGAGGAAGTAGCGGTCGTGTGTGACGGCCATGACGGCGCCCGGGTAGGAGGCCAGGTGCTGCTCCAGCCAGAGGACGGACTCGGCGTCCAGGTGGTTGGTCGGCTCGTCGAGCAGCAGCAGGTCGGGCTTGCTCAGCAGGAGCTTGCACAGCGCCACGCGGCGCATCTCGCCACCGGAGAGGTTGGTGACCGGCGAGTCCCCGGGCGGGCAGCGCAGGGCGTCCATGGCCTGCTCGATCTGCGAGTCGACCTCCCAGGCGTCGACGGCGTCCAGGAACTCCTGGAGCTGGCCCATCTCCTCCATGAGCTCGTCGGTATAGTTGGTCGCCATCTCCTCGGCGACCTCGTTGTACCGGCGCAGCTTGACCATCGTCTCGCCGAGCCCGTCCTCGACGTTCTCCTTGACGGTCTTGGACTCGTCGAGAACCGGCTCCTGCATGAGGATGCCGACGGTGGCCTCCGGATCGAGGAACGCCTCACCGTTGGACGGCTGGTCGAGCCCCGCCATGATCTTGAGGATGGAGGATTTACCGGCGCCGTTCGGCCCCACGACGCCGATCTTCGCACCGGGATAGAAGGCCATCGTGACGTCGTCGAGGATCACCTTGTCCCCGTGCGCCTTGCGGACCTTCTTCATGGTGTAAATAAACTCGGCCATTCTACCCTCTCACCTGCGAAAACAGTTCTCATCGCCGCGGGTGGGCCGCGGGCACGACCCCCATGTTACGTGGCTGCCCGCGGCCCGGCTCGCACAGCGGAGTCAGGCGGGTGTGGCTACCGCCAACTCGTTCATGTCGGACCGCTCACCCAGGAGGTCCGAATCGGTACCGTCCAGCCCGCGCAGGCCGTCGACCTCCGCATCACCGGACGACTCACCGTCCACTTCGTCACTCGACACCGACCCGATCGACATCGCATCCGCCCCGGTCTCGCCACCATCCCGGGGACCACCGGCCCCGGGTTCGACCGGATCGAACCGGATCCGCCGGGCCGAGACGTCCATGCGCGACATGTCCGGCCCGATCGCACTGACCCGCATCTCCAGGTCCCGCTGCACACGTCCCTCGCGCTCGTACTCGTTGGTCAGCAGCCGCCCGTGGACGAGCACCGCGTCCCCCTTGAACAGCCGCCCCGCGGTGCGTTGCGCGAGCTTGCCCCAGCAGTTCGCGGAGAAGTACAGCGTGCCGCCGGTCTTCCACTCCCCCGAGTTACGGTCCTGGTAGCGGGTGTTGCTGGCGACGCGGAAGGTGAACACCTCGTCGTCGCCCACGCGCCGGGTGACGGGGTCGGTGATGATGGTGCCGCGGACGGTCGTCTGGGTCTCGTTCATGGGGACTCTCCTGTGTCGTCGGGACCGACCGGGCGCCGGCCACCTGTCCGCAACAGTGCACGACGTCGTCGTCGTCATCCCTTGCCCTCACCGCTCGCTGTGACGTCCCTGTGGACAGGGACGACGGGTGTGGAAGAACGGACCCCGACGACGACGAGGAGCGCGTCCTCAGTGCCGGCGGTCCGCCTTGGCCATCTGCGCCAGCATCTCGTTATAGGCCTTGAGCTCGGCGTCGTCGTCGCGCTCGGCCTGCCGCTCCGAGCGCCGCGCCTCGCGCATATCGCTCTGGTACCACTGCCAGGCGAGCGCGATCATGACGATGAACAGGGGTATCTCCCCCATCGCCCAGGCCACGCCGCCGCCGACCCGTTGACTCTGCAGGAGGTCCGGGATCCAGGGCAGTCCGATGCCGGAGTACCAGCCCTCGGCCAGGACCGTCGGGTAGTTCATGAGCAGGATGCCGAAGAAGGCGTGGAACGGCAGCGAGGACAGCAAAACCATCATCATGTACATCGACGTGAACTGCCGCGGCGCCGCGTCGACCCCGATGATCACCCAGTAGAACAGGTAGCCACTGATCAGGAAGTGCACGTTCATGAACATATGACCCAGATGCTCGGAGGCCAGCGTCTCGTAGAACCCACCGAAGTAGATGAGGTAGAAGCCGGCCACGAACTGGATCGACGCCACGATCGGGTGGGTGAGGAAGCGCGAGAGCGGATTGTTGATGAACTCGACGATCCACTCGCGCGGGCCCGGCGGATTGCCGCGACCGGCGGCCGGGAGCGCGCGAAGCGCCAGGGTCAGCGGACCACCGAGGGCGAGCAGGACCGGAACCAGCATCGAGATGAGCATGTGGCCCACCATGTGGCTGGCGAAGTCGGCCATCATGAACATCCCCAGGCCGGAGCTGGTGGTGATGAACAGCGTCACGCAGCCCGCCACCCAGAAGAACGTCCGGCCCGCGGGCCACGAGTCCCCGCGCCTGCGCAGGTGGATCACGCCCCACAGGTACAGGCCGAGCAGCACCACGGACACCAGGCCCAGGACGAGGTCGAAGCGCCAGAGTCCGAAGACCGTCTCGAACGAGAACGGACCCGGCAACTCGAAGCCGAGTAGCGCCTCCTGACGGGTGGGCACGTACAACGGCGCGGGCGGCGGGGTGCGGCCCAACGACACCGACAGGCCGATGGTTCCCGCCATCACGGCCGATTCGACCAGGACGATCCGCAGAAGCGTGCCGCGGTCGACCGGCGCATTGGCATTCGTCGACTCGATCTTGGCGATGATGCGACGCCGGATCGCGAGCCCGAACAGGGCCAGCAAGCACAGCAACAGCGCCTTGGCCACCACCAGCAGGCCGTAGGTGGAGGAGAACAGGTCGGCCGGGTGCAGGCGGACCATCGCGTTGATCACACCGGTGAACGCCAGAGCGGCGATCGCCACGGTCGCGACCACCGAGTACCGGCGCAGGGCCAACGCCACCCGGGTGCCGCCGCGCATGGTGTGGATGATCACCGCCACGAGACCGCCGACATAGAACGCGGCGCTGAACAGGTGGATGATCAGCGAGTTGGTGGCGATGTCGTGGGCCGTGCTGCCGGAGGCATGGCCGGTGGCGGCCACCGGGAGCAGAGACAGCACAGTGACGGCCAACCAGATCGTCGACCAGCGCCAACTCAGCGTGAGTCGCTGGCCGATGGCGGCGACCACCGCGATCACGGCGGCCCAGCGCCAGGAGGACGCGACGTCGATCTGATTGATCGCCACCAGCCACTGGTCCGGCGGCAGGGACTGGACGAAGGTCCGACCTGAGACATCGGACAGGGTCAGCGGGATGAGAAGCGCCGCCGCGACCGCCCAGGCGATGTTCGCCCACGACGAGATGTGCTGCATGCGGTACCCGTCGACGTCGAGCGTCTTGTCCTTCTGCGGCGGGGTGAAGAACGCCGCGAACAACGCGGTGCCCACCGCGACGGACGCGAGCAACTCACCGATCGCGCGGATCGCCGGCAGCCCGGCGGTGGTCAGCACCCCGGGGTCGGGCACGCCGATCAACTCCAGCGCCACGTCGGTGGACATGGCCGACAGCGGAACGACCACCGCCGCGGCGACGGCCGCGAGGAGCAGCACCAGCAGAACCGCACCGCGGGCTCCCAGCCGACCGAGAATGGCGGGAGCGGACTTCGACGACGTCATGACCTCCATCGTAGGAAGCCCGATGCCTCGACGGCGATTCGCTCCTTCTCGGCGGTCCCCCTGCATCGGCTACCATTCTTCCGGCGACGCCTGCTGCAGGCGCCGCATGCCTCCGTAGCTCAGTGGATAGAGCATCCGGTTTCTACCCGGCTGGTCAGGGGTTCGAATCCTCTCGGGGGCGCCCAGCTCAGGGCGTGTTTTCGGCATGGCGACCGCACCTCAACCGGTCGCCGTGCACACATTTTGCCCACATTCCCCTTGCCGACGTTCACCGAGAGCGTCAGCGACCGTGCCAACGACAAGAGGACCCCGCACACCTCCGCTCGGGAAATGTGCGGGGCACCCTTCTCGATAGTGCGTATCAACGTGACCCGATGCTGTGCAGCACCGCCTGCGGCACCTGCAGGTGCCGGGCCCGCAAGAACTCACCGAGGCCCTTGGCCTGGGTGTCCAGGGCGACGTTGCTCGCGGTGCCGAGGCCGAGCCAGCCGGTGACGGTCACGCCGAGCGCACGCAGGCTCGGAATGGCCCACAGCCTCAGTCCTGAGTACTCCTCGGGCGGCAGCAGACCGGCCACGTTCTCCTGCGTCCACCAGTCGGAGAGGAACGCGTACGCCTCGTCCGACAAGGCCCAGATTCCCACCGTGGCGTTACCGCCCTTGTCGCCGGAGCGACTGCCGGCGATCCTGCCGAGCGGTACGGAGACCAGGTCGGAGTTCCCGGCCGAGGAGGCGTCGTTGTCGTCACCCCTCGTCGCGGCGCCGGCCCCCACCTCCGGCAGCGGTGTCTGCTCGGCGGGAGCGGCCACGGCGGCGCGATCGACCTCCCATGTCCGACCCTCGAATGTCACCCGCTCGGGCACCTTCCGCGCGTCGAGCAGCGTGGGCCAGAACAGCTGCCGCTGACGCGCCCGGCTCGGCGGCGAGGTGAGCGCCATGCCGGGGAAGCCGCCGAGCAGGATCTCCACGAGCGCGCGTGGAAAGCGGTTGACCAGGGCGCGGTCGGCGTCCGCCACCGCGATCCGCAGAATGCTGGTGCCCTGGTCGAGGGTGGCCGGGTTCTCGACCTCCTCGCCGATGAGATTGACCACCACATCCTCGAACGTCTCGCGCCCCTGAGGGAACTCAGCCCACAGCTGCCGAAGGCAGTAGTCGGCCTTGGCGCGGCGCCGGTCGCCGGTGACGAGCACCATCATCTCGGCCGACCAGCCGTAGTCGGCCACGATGCCTGCCTTGAGCGTGGCGGGCACGACCTCGCCGAACGCACCGGTCACGCGGACGCGGTCGGGGCCCTGCTGCTCCACCTCGAGGCGATCGAAGCGGGCCAGGACGTCGGGATTGGCGTAGTCGGGACCGTTGATCTCGTACAGCAACTGCGCGATCACGCTCTCACGCGTCACCGCGCCGCCGGTGCCGGGGTTCTTGGTGATGACACAGGAGCCGTCGGCCTCGATCTCCGCTACGGGGAAGCCCGGGTGCTCGGGTTGGTCGATCTCGGTGAAGAACGAGTAGTTGCCGCCGGTGACCTGGGCGCTGCACTCGATGAGGTGCCCGGCCACCACGGCGCCCGCGATCTGGTCCAGGTCGCCCGGGGTCCAGCCGTGGTGGGCGGCTGCCGCGGCCACGATCGGCGAAGCGTCGGACACGCGGCCGGTGATCACCACGTCGGCGCCGGCCCTGATGGCCTCGACGATCCCCCACGCGCCCAGGTAGACGTTGACCACCGCGGGGGTCAACCCGGTCTCGGCAAAGGATATGCCGGTATCGAGGTGCTCGGCGGTCCAGCCGTCGGCCTGCAGTTCATCGACGCGGCCCACCACGTCGTCACCGTCGACCACGGCGATCTGCACGTCGACGCCGCGCTCGGCTGCTGCGGCGGCCACCGCGGCGGCGCACCCGTGCGGATTGACGCCGCCGGCGTTGGCGAGAACCTTCACACCCTTCTCACGGCACAGCGCGAGCACGTCGGAGATCTGGTCCACGAACGAGGTGGGGAACCCCGCCTCGGTGTCGCGGCTGCGCTGCTTGGCGAGGATGCTCATAGTGAGCTCGGCCAGCCAGTCGCCGGTGAGGTAGTCGACCGGGCCGCCCTCCAGCATCTCGCGGGGGCCGGTCCGGCGGTCGCCGAGGAAGCCGCTGCAGTTGGCGATACGCACAGTCATGGGTCGAGTCCTTCCTAGAAGAGCGCGCCCGGGGTCCCGACGTGCGAGTCCCCGGGCGCGATTGTGGATCAGAACAGGGCGAAGATCGCCGGGACGGTGAGCAGGGCCACGTAGAAGGCCATGAACTGCACACCCGCGTGGAGCTTGAAGGCGCGGGAGAGCAGTCCGCCGACCAGTCCGACGGTGATGACCACGAGGACGCCGTAGATTCCGCCCTCCCACACCGCCACCATGAGGATGAGCGCGGTGAACGCGGCGACCACGGCCTCGTGGCTGACCTTGCGCATGACGAACGACGCTGCGGGCGCGGCGAATTTCATCGCCAACGGGTAAACGACGACCGCCGCGACCAGCACGCCGACCAGACCAAAGACGAGGAACTCCCAGCTGGTCATGAACGTGTGGAGGTTGGTCACCTCACCCGTCTCGGTGTCGACGGTGAACCGCGGCGGGGCGTTGAACAGCGGCGCCGCCGGGCCCACGGACATGGGGCTCAGTGGCAGGCCGAACGCGACAAGCGGGATGAGGGTCTCGCCCAGGTAGGTCGACTCCGTAGTGCCGTTCTTCACGGCCATGCGGGTGGTGAGGCGGTGGTAGGCGTTCTTGGGGAAGCGACGGATCGCCTCGCCGACCATCACCGTCATGGCGACGGGGCTGAACACGAACGTGCTCGACGAGACCGCCGACGCCGCCGCGGTGAGGCCCACCTGGCGCTTGTCGAGGATCTTGAGTGGGTTGGGGAAGTACGACGACGACGAGGTCTGCGACACCGACATGTGACGCGTCTCCACCTGGTCCCGACGCGCCTCGCGTCGACCGGCCGGCGACGAGACCAGCAGCAGGTCCAGGATGAGCGGCCCGGCCGCGATGCCGAGGAAGAAGCTCACGGTGAGGGTCTGCCCTCCGAAGTCGGCGCCGATCGCGCGCAGACCCAGCACGAGCATGACGAACGGGATGATCACGAGCACACCGGCAATGCGTGCCGGCGAGAAGTACGCGATGAGCACTGTTGCGGCGAGGAATATCCACGGCGCGGCGGAGGTGACGGCGTCGGCGAACGGGCTGAGCAGACCGGCGATACCCACGGAGACCGGGACGGAGATGAGGGCGGCGATGATGCCGCCGCTGATCGCCTTGCGCAGCGCGATGTGCGGCACGCCGAGCCTGCGCAGGAAGTTGGCCTCCTCGAGCAAGGGGATGGCCATGGTGTCGCCGGGGATCCCCAACATGGTGGTGGGGATGGCGTGGGTGAGGTGTTTGGAGACCACCGCCGCGATGAAGAAGGCGAAGATCCCCACCGGCGGGACGCCGAGGAGCACCACGAGCAGGGTGATGGGTGTGATGGTGGCGGTCTCGTCGGTACCGGAGACCAGGCCGAGGGCACCGAAAACGACGGCGGCGATGAGCGCCCACAGCAGCGCGGTGGGCAGATCCTGGATGAGCATCATCGGGCATCACCCTCCCCTGCGGTGCGGTCGGCGCCGGCCGTACCCGCACCGGTCGCCCCGGCGCGTTCAGCGGCAACACGCTTCTCGGCGCGCACGAACGCGTCGTACAGTCCGAGCTCGCGCATCTCCTGGCGGACCTCCTCGGGCACGGCGGAGGTGTCGCCCAGGCCTGCGGGCTCGTCGGCGAGTTCGCGAAGGGTCTCCTCGAAGGTGGTGCTCTCGCCGGGCTCCTCAGTAGTGACGATTCGCTGGGGCTTGAACAGACGGGCATTGATCACGGCGGTGGTCACCACGATCGCCAGGCCGATGAGCAGGGAGTAGGTCTTGGCGATATCCGCGTCGGCCATCACACGCGAGAGCAGGTTCTCGGCCACGAGCAAGCCGATCAGCGTCGCCGGGACGCTGATGAGAAGGGAGTAGCCGAGGTTGCGCGTCTTGACGGTCTCGTTCCAGACGCTGACCAGTTCCGGGTCGCCGTCGGGTACGACCGCACCCGCGTGCGAGCCGGGAGTCTCAGGGTTACTTGCCATCACCGCGCACCTCTTCCAGGATCTCGGCGGCACGCTCGGCGCGCACGGCCTTCTCGGACACCATCTTCTCGGCCACGGCGGTGATCTCCTCCGGTGTGCTGGCCCCGGCCGCCACGGCGACGTTCCGGGCGTGTAGCGACATGTGGCCGCGCTGGACGCCCTCGGTGGCCAGCACGCGCAGACCGGCGACATTCTGGGCCAGGCCCACGGCCACGATCACCTCGGCGAGTTCAGACGCGGTGGATACGTCGAGCATCTTGACGGCCTTCTGCGCGCCTGGGTGCACCTTGGTCGCGCCGCCCACCAGGCCGACGGCCATAGGGATCTCGAGCGAGGCCACGAGGTCGCCGCCGGCGTCCTTCTCGAACCGGGTCAGCGCGGTGTAGCGGCCCTCACGCACGGCGTGGGAGTGGATGCCCGCCTCGACGGCGCGGGTGTCGTTACCGGTGGCCAGGACCACGGCGACGATGCCGTTGGTGGCGCCCTTGTTATGGGTTGCGGCCCTGTACGGGTCGGCGTTCGCCAGGGCGGCGGCGTGGACGATGTCGTCGACGATCTCCTCCCCGCCCAGCTGCTCGGCGGAGAACACGGCGCGGGCGCGGGCCACGCGCAGGTCGGCCTTGTTGGACAGAATACGCAGGACCGGGCGACCCTGGGCCAGTTCGCCCACGCGGGCGGCTATGGCCTCGGCCATGGTGTTGACCGCGTTGGCACCCATTGCGTCACGGACGTCCACGATGAGGTGAAGGACCACGTAGGTCTGGTTCGCGGCCTCGACGAGTTGCACGTCGATGTCGCGCACACCGCCGCCGAGGCTGACGAGCATGGGGTCCTGGGCGTTGGCTGCAGCGATGAGCTCGTCACGGGCTTCGAACAGACGAAGGCGAGCAGCCTGCGGGTCGGCCACATCCACAACCTGCACCTGGGCGCGCATGATCGGCGCGGAGGAGCTGGTGGTGAAGCCGCCGGAGGCCCGGGCGATGCGGGCGGCGTTGGAGGCCGCGGCCACCACGGAGGGCTCCTCGGTGGCCATGGGTACCAGGACATCGCGGCCGTTGATGGTGAAGTTGGCGGCGAAGCCGATCGGGATCGGCAGTACCCCCACCACGTTCTCGATCATGTGGTCGGCCTGCTCTAGCGTCAGCGCCGTGGCGGGGTCCCACGCGGCGAAGTCGTCCGCGCTGAGCGGGGAGTTCGTGGCGACGATCTCGCGCCGCTCGTCAAGAGTCAGGTCTTTGAGCCCGGGAATCCGGCTGTTCACCATGTCGTCAGTCACACCTTCGCTGTTGTACGGGGTCGCGCCCGAGACCCCGCATTGAGGTCCCGACGCTCGTAGTCGCGACCTTATGACCGTCATCACAGGTAGACAATGTGCTGAGGCCACTCCCGTAGACTAAAAAATGTGATCTCTACACACAGCGATGCTGGTGCTGTTCACCCATCCGCCATCGCCAGTTTGCTCTCGGGCGTGGTCGAGATAAGCCCCACCGAGGAGTTCGACGCGCGCCTGCGGGCAGTCGAGGCCGGGCTGGACGCGAAGATGGCTGCGCGGATCCGGGCCGCCGCGCACGCCGCGCGGGCGACGGCCCGGGCGGAACGGCGACGGGTCGCGCGGCTGTTCGAGGTGATCGAGTCCACAGGCGAGTTGGTGGCCGTCCACAATGTCGACGCGGTGCTCAGGGAGATCACCTCCCGAGCTCGCCGCCTGCTGGACTGCGATTACGTGTACCTCAACACCCCCGAGCCGGCGGGAGACACGGCACCGGGCGGACGCGGTTCGCCGGCCGGCGCCGGAGTCACCTCAAGCGTGCCCGCCGCCGAGCCGGTCTCCTACGCGATTCGGGCGTGGAGCGGTGACCTCGCCCCGGAGTTCCTCGGCATCCCTGTCTCCCCCGGTCTCGGGGTGGGCGGCGTGGTCCTGCAGACCGGCCAGCCGTACCAGGTGGCGGACTACGCCACGACCCGCCCGGCGGACACCCCGGCCGACTACGCCGAACTGCTTGCCCGCCAACAGATCTCCACCCTCCTGGCCACTCCCCTCGTGGTGGGCGGCCGGATCACCGGCCTCCTGTTCGCCGCCCGCACCCATGAGGAGAAGTTCTCCGACGACGAGGTGTTCCTCCTCTCCGCGCTCGCCCGCCACGCGGCGATCGCCCTACAGAACGCCGAGCTGGATGAACGCCGCGAACGAGCACTGCGCGAAGTGTCGGTGGCCGCGGAACAGAGCGAGGCCAAGCGAGCCGAGGAGGAGCGCCAGTCCCGCCTTCATGCCCGCCTCAACGCGGTGGTCCTGGACGGTGCCGGTGTCTCCGAGGTCCTCGCCGCCGTAGGCGAGGAGGCCGGAACCGACGTCGCCTATGTCGACCGGACCACCGGCACCGCCGTGGTCGCGAGCACCCCGCTCACCCCGACGACCGCCGCCTCCTGGACCCTGCCCGAGCCGTCCGTTCTGGCCACCCCGCGCGGCGAACTGCCCCGCCCGGAACTTCGCGAGGTGCAGGTCGGCCGCCGCCGGTGGGCCGTGATCGACGTCGTGGCCTACAACCGCGCGGTCGGCCACCTCGTCACCCGCACGCAGGCCCTTGAGGACCCCGCCACGGCCCGGCTGCTCCAGTGGACCTCGCAGGCGGTCGCCCTGTGCCAGCTGTCCACACAGGCCCTCGCGGACGCCGAGCGGCGCACTGCCACTGAAGTGGTGCGGAAATTGGTCTCGTCGTCATCACCCGAACTGCGTCGTAAATTGCAACGATCCGGCATCGGGCTCGACGGGCTGCGGATCCTGTTGTGCGATTCCGGCGATCCGTCACGGGAGCGGCGGCTGACGCGGTGGACGGAGCAGCACAACGGGATGGCAGCCGTCGTGGACGAGGTCGCGGTGGTTCTCGCCCCCGCCGAATCCGGCGGGCCGCTCGCGACGCTGGCCACCGAGTTGTCCGGAGAGCTGGGCGAGATCGTGGTGCTCAGCCGCGCAGTGGTGGACCTTGAACTCATCCGCCCCGAATTCACGCACACGCTTCGCTCGCTTCACCTCGCCCACGCCCTCGGCTACACCGGCGAGGTAGTGCGCGTCGAGCAGTTCGGCGTGTTCTCCATGTTGTTCACCGACCCCACCGCTGAGGACCTCGACGACTTCATCCGCGCCCAGGCGGGCCCCCTGCTCGACAGCGATGACCGCCACGGCACCGCTCTGGCCGCCACCGCGTTGGCGCTGCTTGACCACGCCGGGGGGGTCCGCGCCGCGGCCGCCGACCTCGACGTGCACCCCAACACCATCACCCAACGCGCCGGCCGGATCTCGCGACTCCTCGGTCCGGGCTGGCGCGACCAGCCGCGGGCGTTCGAGGTGCACGCCGGTCTCAAGCTCCATCGTCTGCGGTCGCAGGCGGGACGACGGGGCCAGCCCGGCGGTCGCGTGTTCAGCGCGGCGCCCCCGGACCGAGGGCGGTGAGGCGCCGACTCAGGCGCGCCCGGTCTCGGCCAGGCCAGAGCACCTCGCCCCTGCCGTCGGTGGCCCGTGGGTCTCGCGCACCGCGTCGGCCCGCCTAGGTCGGCGACGCCTCCCGTAACCGCGCGAGCAGAGGCTCCGCCGCCTCGGCCAGGAACCGGTCCAGCGTCGAGTCCCCGATCTGGATCAGCGCGATATCGGTGTACCCGGCCTCCCAGTACGGCCGCACCTTCTCCACGATCGCATCGAGGTCCGGTCCGCAGGCCAGCTGATCCGCAACGTCCTCGGGCCGCACGAACTTCGTCGCCGCGGCGAACCCGGCAGTCGTGGGCAGATCCGCGTTGGCCGCCCACCCGCCGGCGAACCACCGGAACTGGTCGTGCGCTCGCTCGACCGCCGCCTTCTCGGAGTCCGGATCCCAGCTGATCGGGATCTGGGCGATCGCCCGTGCGCCGTCCCCGATATTCGGCCGCTCCTCCATCGCGTTCCATCCCTCGATGTACGCGGCCTCGGGTTCGGTGGCGATGAGGTGGTCAGCCAGAGGCGCCAACCGTTCGAGCGCCTTCTCCCCGCCCGCGGCTACCCCGATCGGCACACGCTTCTCGGGAAGGTCCCACAGGCGGGCCGAATCGACGCGGTAGTGCTCGCCCGAGTAGGTGACGAGACCGCCGTCGAACAGTTCGCGGATGATCTCCAACGCCTCGACGGTCATCTCGTGCCGCTCATCCAGCGCAGGCCACCCCTGCCCCACCACATGTTCGTTGAGGTTCTCGCCGGAGCCGATCCCGAGCATGAACCGTCCGTCGGCGAGGATCTGCACGGTCGCGGCCTTCTGCGCCACCACGGCCGGGTGGTATCGCAGGATCGGGCACGTCACGTAGGTGCACAGGTCCACGCGCTCGGTCACGTGCGCGACTGCCCCGAGCACGCTCCAGACGTACGGAGCGTGTCCTTGCGAGGACAGCCACGGAAAGTAATGGTCGGACGCCACCTCGAAATCGAATCCCGCCTGTTCGGCGGCCGCGGCATAGCGCACGAGCTCCTTGGGGCCGGACTGTTCGGTCATGAGGGTGTAGCCGAAACGTGTCATGCCCCGAGCGTGCGCGCGCCGCCGGTCCCCTGCCACCGGTCGGCCCTGATCCAGCTCGGCTGCCGCTCGCGGCAACGTCGCCGCCGAACCAGTCCTCCACCGGTTGCCGCCGGCCCCGCGCGAAGGCACGGTCGTGACATGTCAGAGTCAGCGCCCACTGTGTCCCGAGGTGCGCGTCACCGCGCTCTCCTCCTGGACGTCGACGGCACCCTGGTCGACTCCACATATGTGCACGTGTCGACGTGGCACCGCGCCCTCGACGAAGCGGGCGCGACGGTGCCCCACGTGGAGGTCCACCGCCGCGTGGGTAAGGACGGTGGCACGCTCGTCGCCGAGCTACTCGAGCTGGCGGGGGTCGACGACGACGAGGAACGCGACCGCATAGCGAGCCGGGCCAAGGATCTGCACAGCCGGTATTACGCCGAGGCCGCCGAATCGTTGCGACTGCTGCCGGGGGCCCGCGATCTCGTGCGCGAGGCCAGGGAAAGCGGATGGATCACTGTGCTGGCCACGTCCGCTCCGCCGTCGGAGTTCGAGTCCGCCCGGACATTGCTGGACGTGGACGAGTTCGTGGACGCCGTGACCACGGGCGAGGACGTGGACCAGGCCAAGCCGGATCCGACCATCGTGGCGATCGCGTTGGAGCGCTCGGGCGTCGACGCCTCAGATGCGGTCATGGTCGGCGACGCCACCTGGGACGCTATCGCGGCCACCAAGCTCGGCATTCGCTCGATCGCGGTGCGCACCGGTGGGATCGGCGACGACGAACTCCGCGCAGCGGGCTTCTCCGACATCGTCGACGACGCCGCGGCTGTCCTCGCCCGCCTCGACGACCTCGGCTGACATTCGCTGGCCCTGGCAGCGGCAGGCCAGACGAGGCGGCGCACTGTCAGACCGACGGCGTCGAGGGGTCCTCGGCCCAGTGCTCCGAGGTCTCGACACTGGTCGGGGTGCGTACCGGCAGCAGCAGGAGCAGGCCGACCAGAAGGACGAGCGCGATCCCCGCGATGCCCGCCCGGTCGGCGCTGAACGCCCAGGTGAACAGCCCGAACAGCGCCGGCGCGAGGAACGAGACGGCGCGCCCCGTCGTGGCGTAGAGCCCGAACATCTGGCCGTCGCTCTCAGGCGGGACCAGTCGCGCGAGGAACGAGCGCGACGCCGACTGCGCCGGCCCCACGAACAGGCACATGAGCAGGCCGAAGATCCAGAACATGGCGGCGCCGTCGACGAACACCAGCACGGTCATGGTCACCAGCATCGCCACCAGCGAGCCGACGATCACGGCCTTGGGCCCGACCCGGTCGTCGAGGTAACCGGCCGCCACCGCCCCGAGCGCCGCCACCACGTTAGCCGCCACTCCGAAGATCAGCACATCCCCTGGGGCCAGCCCGTACACGGTCACCGCGAGGATCGCCCCGAAGGTGAACACACCCGCGAGCCCGTCCCGGAAGATCGCGCTGGCGATGAGGAACTTCACCGTCCGTGGATCGCGCGCCCACAGCGTCTTCAGATCGGCCCAGAGGATGCGATACGACTCGAGGAAGCCGGCGTTGGCGTCGTTGTCGTCGTCGTTCTTCTCTTTGGGCCGGTTCTCGGGGACCCTGAACAGCACCGGCAGCGCGAACACCGCGAACCACACGGCGGCGATCAGACACACCATCCGCACATTGAGGCCACCGTCGACGGGGATGCCGAGCAGGCCGCGCTCGTCGCCCTCGCCGGAGATGAAGCCGAGAAACGCGGCCAGCAGGAGGAAGATGCCGCCGAAGTAGCCCATCGCCCAGCCGAAGCCCGACACGCGCCCGACAGTGGTCGGTGTGGACACCTGCCGCAGCATGGCGAAGTACGAGACCTCGGCGAACTCGAAGGTGATGGATCCGACCGCCAGCAGCACCAGTCCCACCCAGAACCACGGATGGGGCGAGCCCGAGTCGACGAGGAACATCAGCGCGGTGAGCGCGATCGTCAGGTACGTCCACAGGGCCAACGACCGGCGTCGACGCCCGCCGCGGTCGGCACGCTGCCCCATCACCGGCGCGGTGAGTGCGATG
Organism: Dietzia aurantiaca; assembly: GCF_021033825.1. Lineage (GTDB taxonomy): Bacteria > Actinomycetota > Actinomycetes > Mycobacteriales > Mycobacteriaceae > Dietzia > Dietzia aurantiaca. Next base: position 64,444 of record NZ_JAIFXZ010000013.1, on the reverse strand, counting down.
ACCAGGCCCGCCAGCGCGATGGCGATCGACAGCCACGTCGCGGCCGAGAACGGCTCCGCCAGGTCCTTTCCGACCGAATCGGTGAGGTAGACCGAGAACACGAAGGTGACGATCACCGCGTTGAACGCGGCCGAACCCCAGTCCCACATCGCCCAGGCTAAGACCTGACCGCGCGTCGCGGCGTGGGGGCGAGTCGACGACGACGAGGCAGCGGCGGAGTGCGCGGTCACCGGCGACGATCCTGCGGGCTTCGATTGATTCACAGGGGCCACGCTATCCGGCGGGACGGGGCATTGGCGGTACGCTCGGGCACTGCCCCGCACATTCCCGAGAACCGAGGACGCACCATGTCGCTGCCCCTGCCCACCGCGTCGAACCGCGCCGTCGTGACCGGCGCCTCCTCCGGAATCGGCATGGCGCTGGCCACCGAACTCGCCCGCCGCGGACATTCGCTCATCGTGGTAGCGCGTCGCGGCGAAGTGCTCGAAGAACTCAAGACCCGGCTCGAGGCCGAGTTCACCGTGTCCGTCGAGGTGCGCTCCTGCGACCTCGCCGACCCCGCCGCGCGGCAGCCGCTGCTCGACGAGCTGGCCGAGCGCGAGATCTCGATCCTGTGCAACAACGCCGGCATCGCCACGTTCGGGCCCATCGCCTCGCTCGACCCGCAGTACGAGAAGCACCAGGTCCAGGTCAACGCCGTGGCCTGCCACGACCTCGTGCTCGCGGTGCTGCCGGGGATGGTCGCGCGGCGCTCCGGTGCCATCCTCAACGTCGGCTCGGCCGCGGGCAACATGCCTGTCCCCAACAATGCCACCTACGCGGCCAGCAAGGCATTCCTCAACACCTTCTCCGAATCGCTGCGAGGCGAGCTCAAGGGCTCCGGCGTCAACGTCACGCTGCTGGCGCCCGGGCCGGTGCGCACGGAGGAGATCGTCGAGGAGGACAAGACCTTCGTCGACCGCCTGGTCCCCGACCGCCTCTGGGTCGACACCGCATACACGGCCCGGCTCTCGCTCGACGCCCTCGCGCGCAACAAGATGCGTGTCGTACCGGGGCCGCTCGGGCAGGTCATGTCCGTGGCCGGCAACTACACCCCGCGCGGGATCATGGCGCCCGTCGTGGGCCGTTTCTACGCCAAGCTGGGCGAGGGCCAGGCCGAGGCCTGATCGGTCCCTGGGCACCCGATTCACCTGCCGGCTGACGATCGGCCTGTTGCACGACGAGGGACGTCCGTGGTCGGCGGATATAGTCGAATAATGCCAGAACCGACCTCTTCCCAGCCGTCAAGTCCGTCGTCCGCGGCCACGCCCCACCAGGAGTCCAAGAACGACCGGATCGTCTGGATCGACTGTGAGATGACCGGCCTGGACACCGGCTCCGACGCGCTGGTGGAGATCGCTGCGCTGGTCACCGATTCCGAGCTCAACGTCCTGGGCGAGGGCGTGGACATCGTCATCCACGCCTCTGACACCAAGCTCGACGCGATGCTTCCCGTGGTCCGCGATATGCACGCCTCCTCCGGCCTGACCGAGGAGATCCGCGAATCCACCGTGACGCTGGCCGAGGCCGAGAAGGCGGTGCTGGACTACGTACGCCAGTGGGTGCCCGTGGGCGGCTCCGCTCCCCTGGCCGGCAACTCGATCGCTACTGACCGCGGGTTCATCGCCCGGGACATGCCGGAGCTCAACAGCTACCTCCACTACCGGATGATCGACGTCAGCTCCATCAAGGAACTGTGCAAGCGCTGGTACCCGCGAATCTACTTCGGCCAGCCCGAGAAGGGCATGTCGCACCGCGCACTGGCGGACATCAAGGAATCGATCCGCGAGTTGCAGTACTACCGCTCGACTGCTTTCGTGTCCCAGCCCGGACCCACCACCGACGAGGTCAAGCAGGCGGCGGCCGGGCTGTCCCCGGCCGACTGACGCCCACCAGCCGATTTCCCGACTCGACCCCCCGCAGGGTAAGGTCGATGACGCTGTCCGCGAGGACGGCGATGGTGGCTGTAGTTCAGCTGGTAGAGCACCAGATTGTGATTCTGGATGTCGCGGGTTCGAGCCCCGTCAGCCACCCCACCCGGGTCAGGTGGAAACTTCAGGCCGAGGGTCAGCCCTTGGAGGAAGTTCCCACCTGACCCTTCTTTTTTCCGCCGACACCCGATCGCGGGTGCCGGCCTGAAACACGAGATCAGCCGCCCCGAATGAGGCGGCTGATCTCGTCAGTTGATACCAGTGCGGAATTCGATCACACGCTCATGAGCTTGGTGCCCTCCAGTGAGGAGTTCAGGTCGTCGTTGAACTTCCTCACCGCCAGGCGCAACACGAGTCCGATGAACAGGAACGGCACAGTGAACAGGAGCAACCAGCCCAGAGCCTTCCAATAATCGGCCTCGTAGATCCCGCCGATGGCCGCGCGAACCGCGGTCGTCGCATGCGACACCGGGACGAACGGACTGATGCTCTGGAACCACTGTGGCAGGACCGACAACGGATATGCTCCACCGCCAGCGGAGATCTGCACGACCAGAAGAAGGACGCCGATCGCCTTGCCCGCCTCACCGAACGTCAACACGAGCGTGTAGGTGATCAACGAGAAGACGAACGACATCACCCAACCGGCCAGTATCAGCAGGAACGGATGTGCCGGTCGCACCCCGACGAAGCCGATGAGGCCCACGAACAGGATGGTGCTCTGCAGGAACGCGAGCCCACCGAAGATCGCGTAATGCCCGAAGTACTCCTGCCACGGCTTCAGCGGGCGTGCGAGCGACGGGAGCGCGTCACGATCGATCTCCGTGCGGATGAGCACTGCGAGCAGCAGTGCCCCCACCCACAGGCCGAGCACCGTGTACAGCGGCGCCATCTGGGAGCCGAAGTTGTCGACCTTGAACACGGGGATCGTCTTGAGACTGACCGGGGAGGCGAGCTCCGTGGCGAACGTCGCCGGATTCGAGCCGATGATCTCCTGCACCTTGCTCAGATCGCCGGTGTTCGCGGCGCTACCTAGGGCTGTCTCGAGCTCTGCAAAGGTGTCAGCGGAGTCGCGAAGGTCACTCGCGAGCAACCGGACGGCGGTCTCGCCGTCCGCCAGGCCGGCACTCAACGAACCCGAGCCGTCGGCCAATGACTGTTCTGCCGCGCGCAGGTCCTGACCGATCCCGGCGAAATTACCCTGCACCGACGCCAGGTCTGCCGCCAGGCTCTCGAGCTTCGGGCGCAGGCTATTGGTGTACTGGTCACGTGCACCGAGGATCGCCGCCTGGGCCGCATCCACGTCCTGCAGGATCGCATCTCGCGTCGCCCCGCGGTCGACCGTGCCCTGGACAGCGGGCGACGCAGCCGCGTCGAGTCGCTGCTTGAGGGCTTCCTGGCGCGCGATCACTCCATCGACCTGGTCCGCCAGTAGGTTCACCGCATTCCTGGTCACCGGGTCGAGGCCCGGCGTCGCCGCCTGGTCACGCAACTGATCGCGGAGCTGCGTGTACGCCGCGACCTGTCGGTCCACCATTCCGGAGGCCTGCGAGAGACCGGCCCCGGACGGCGCAGTAGCGGTGTTGCCGAAGATCCGATTGATCTCGGCGCGGAGCGTCTCGTAGCTCTCGGCATTCATCGCGAACACCGTGGACAGTCGCTCCGCGGCCTGCGCGAGCACGTCCTGTGCCGAGTTCACGGCTCCGGCACCCTGGCCGATCGCACCGGCGGTGTCGCGCAGGGCGTCGGATGAGGACGAGGCGAGCGAGCCCGCACTCGACAGGAGTGTCTCACCGGACGAGAGCAATCCCGCAAAGACCTCTGCGGTGTCCGCTCCCGAGTCCAACTGCACCGAGATCCGACCGACCGCCGACTCGAGACTTGTGATGGTCTCCTGCGCATCGGAGTCCTCGAGATGCGTGGCCAGGGACGACACCAGCGCAAGTCCGACCTCGTCGAGGGTCTGCGTGAAGCTAGTGTTGATCTGGGTCGAGACGTCCGAGGCTGCCTCACCTGTGATCAGTGAGTTGAGTGCGTTCTTCTTCTCGTTCACGTAGAGGTCGATCTCCACCGGCGTGGCGCCGGGCGAGAGGAAGGTCATCATCTTCTGACTGAAGTCCGGAGGCAGCACGATCGCCGCGTAGTACTCCTCGGACTTGGTGCCCTCGATGGCCTCGTCCTGGGAAACGAACTGCCAGTCGATGTCGCTGTTGGCCCGCAGCTGGGATACCACCTGCTCGCCGACATTCAATCGCATCGGGAATAGGTTGCTCTCGAACCCCTCGTCGGCGCTGGCAACCGCGACCTTGAGGTTGTCGACGTTGTCGAACGGCTTCCAGCTCGAGAGCACGTTGAACCATGCGAAGAAGGAGGGGATCAATACGACCCCCACCAGCACCATCGCCGAGATCGTATTGCGGGTGGCTTGTCTGAAATCATGACGAATCAGGGTGCCGATGTTGTTCACGCGTTCTGCCCCCGCATCTCCAGCTGATCAAGTCGGGCATCCGACCGGATCGCAGCCTCTTCCTCCGCCAGCGCTCGCTTCAGCTCATCGTCGGGGAGGTCGCTGACCTCGGTACCATAGACAATGCTCTGATTGATGTACTCGACCACCACGATCGCGGCCATCACGAGGAGGCAGAGCAGCCCCCACAGGCCGAGAACCGTGGCCTTGGCGTCCGGGAAGATGCTCCCCACGACGAAGAGCACCACGGTCCCGATCGCTCCGAGGACCAGAGCGGCACGCTTAGCGTTGACGCGATTCATCTCCATCCACCGTCGGCGCCGGGCGTTGTCCGCACGGAACTTCTCCCGGTCGGTCAGCGCACGCACAAGCTGGGTCAGACGGCGACGCGAACCCAGAATCTGCACGTCCTCGCTCAGGAACAAGCCGGTATCGGCCAATTTCTTGTTGAACAGGCGAGCAAAGTTCCCGAGACGTTGACGCAAGAAGATGCCGAGGGCAAAAGCCAGCGCGGCAAAGAGAGCGAGAACCGCCATATAGCGGAGATAGTTCAGGCCGTAGAAACCGCCGATGGTCTCGCGCATCGCGTCGATGCCGTATGTGAAGGGGAAGAACGGGAACAGCGACCGGAAGAAGTCCGGCATCATCTCGATCGGGTAGATGCCGGAAGCACCGGGGATCTGCATGATCACCAACAGAACGGCGATACCCTTGCCGATATAGCCGAACGAGACGGCGAGGGCATAAATGATCGACATGTATACGAGTCCGATGAATACACTCGTCGCCACGTAGATGACCGGGTTGACCGTCTGGACACCGATCACCACGTTACCGATGCTCACCAGCAGCGCCTGGATGAGGTTCATCACCGCGAACAGCAGCCATCGGCCGAAGTACGCCTGCCGCACTGTCAACCCCTCGACATCCTCGGTGTCGACCTCCAACTTGAACAGCACCATGAGCACGAACCCGGCGATCCACAGGGACAGGTTGGTGAACAACGGCGCCATAGACGAGCCGTACGCCGGCACGGGAAACAGATCGTTCTCGTGCACAGTCACCGGGCCGGTCATGAACCCGGCGATCGAATCGGGGTCGAGCGATGTCAGCGCGCTCACCTGGTCCCAGATGTCTGCGGCGGTGATCGCATTGAGGTCGGTCTGCAACGTTTGAAGGTCTGACTGCACGTCCTGGAGATTGCCGTCCAGAGAGGCCACGGCGGTGCCGGTCTCACCGAGCAGCGATTCGAGTTCGGTGAGCATGTCCACGGCCTCACCGACGAGCACTCGCTGCGAATCGAGCGCCGAGGAGAAGGCACCTACGCTGGCGGACAGCGACGACATGGACTGGTTGAGGCCCGGGAACGTACCGGTCATCACGCCGTGCAGGGCAGCGGACGATCTCCCGACCGCGCTCATCGCCTCCGACGCCGCAGCCGCCTGATCGGTCACCGTTGACGCAGTGGTCTGCGCGGCCCTCAGCGTCCCCAGAAGCTCCTGATCACGGACGGTCTGAGCCTCGAGCTGGCCGATCACCTGCTCCATCTGGCCCTTGAGTGGCGCTCCGGGGGGGAATGCGGCCGCGAGGGGACGGAGCGCACCGAGCAGCGCCTGGTTGGCGTCGATCACAGCCTGCACATCACGCTGGGCCGTGGTGAGCGCGGACCGGGCTGTATCGGCACCGCCGGAGACCTGCCCGATGCTCTCCTGCAGGCGGGAGGTGGCGCCCGTCAGGTTCGCCGCGCCGGAGACGTAGGCGCCGGTCAACGTCTCGGAGAAGCCGACAAGGTCCCGCTGGACCTCGTTGACGAGCCCCTGGGCGTCATCGACCGCATCGGTGACGTCGCCGATCGTGGCGTCCACCCGCTCGAGAGCTCGCCTGGCATCAGCGACGGCCGACACTCCGGGGCCGATCGCGCTGTCCAGTTCCGTCATGCTCATGCGTGCTGACTGAACCGTGGCGAGGGCCTGGTCCAACGCCGACAACGTCTCACTGCGAGAGTTGATCATCCGATCTCCCGCATCGACCCCCGCTTGCTCGGCGTCCTCGGCGATCGTCTTTGCAACGGTGGCGACGAAGTTCGAGTTGATCTGCGTGTCCAGCGTCGACGCGCCCACCTCGGTGATCTTCGGGGCGATCGCGTTCGCCTTCTCGTTGGTGTAGTACTCGAGCTCCGGCTGCACGAAGTCACCGGTCGTGATGGTCAGGAGGTCACGGCTGAAATCCGGCGGCATGACGATAGCGGCATAGCTCGCCCCGGACCTGACCGATTCCATGGCTTCGTCGTGATCCATGAACTGCCAGCCGAGCTGATCGTTCGTCTTCAGCTGCTCGACCACCTGCTCGCCGACGTTCACCTCACCGGTGAGCTCTGTGCTCGCCCCCTCGTCCTGATTGACGATGGCGACCTTGATGTGATCAGCATTTCCATAGGGATCCCAGAACGCCACGATGTTGACCCAGGCGTACAGGGAGGGCAACACGAGCAGCCCGATGATGATGGCCCACGACTTCGGTGCCCGGCGGATCCTCGTGAGGTCACGACCCAGCACCCTGAAGGCGTTGCGCATACACATTCTCCCGCTTTGCTCGAGGGGCACCCACGCGGATCGCACCGTGGATAGACGGCCAGGCGACATGCCGATCCCCGGGACCGGAAAGCGATCCGCGCGGGCCTCGCCTCGCCCACAGGGATGAAACCTTGCTTAGCCTACTCGGTCGTTACGAGAACGTTTCCGCAATGGCGCGTCAACCCCCTGAAATCTCCGCGGCGGGACGTGGTGGGGCACGGTGTGGCGGCAGCGGGATGCCGTGGGCGATACGTCGACCCCGTGTACGGAGCGAGCGCTTACCACCTGTTGCGAGACTCCTCCGCCCAGCCCACGAGCCCGTTCAACGAAACAGTCGCGCCATCGTCCAGCACCGCGCTGCCGTTCCAGGTCCCGAAAGCCTGCCGCGTCTTGACCGCCAGGACGCCCAGCTCGGTGATGTCGCGGCGGAGATGGAACGGCGTCAGCGAAGCATCCAGGCGCTCACCCCGCACCCGCCAACGCGACGTAGGCGTATCCGCCTCGTACGTCCATTCGAGGTCGTCACCGAGCTTGTGCATCCGGCCGTCCACAAGGATCCCGTTCTCGGTCGACCCGGTACCGTCGGTCCACTTCCCGCCGACCTGGATCGCGCGGACCGAGTCGCCCACCACGCCGCTGCCCGCACCCCAGTTCCACACATTCGAGTACGGCCAGCGACCACGCCCCCGGTCGAGGACCGCCCAGCCCTCCCCCAGATCGTGGCGTCGGCCGTCGATCGTCACAGTGCCGCCGACCGGGTTGGCCAGATCCTTGAGCGTGTACTGGAAGCGCTTCTCGCCCCAGGGCACCACCACGCCGAGGCTGTCGTGGGGTGGACGACAGACCGCCAGATCCACCTCCATACCCTTCGCCCGCACGCGGATCGTGGTGGTGGCGCCGGCGGCGTTGTCGTCGTCATCGATCGTGATGGTCACTCGCGTCGACCCGAGACCCGCCGCGAAATGGAGGGTGCCGTCGCCCGGCTGGTCGCCGAAGGCCGGGGCCCCGAACGGCTGGATGCCACTGCGGACCGTCTCCACGCCTGTGCTGCGGTCCAGGACGTACACGGCGCAGTTCGCGAGGTAGTCCAACCCGGCGACGGTCAGTCCCACGACGAAGCGGTCGGTGACGATGCCCCAGTACTCCCACCGTTTTGTGCGGCCCCACCCGGAGATCGCGGTCCGGAACACCGGAGAACGGGACCAGCCCACGGCCGCCGGGTTGAGACGGCGGCCGTGGGCCAGGTCCGTGATGCTGGTGATCTCGCGCTCGACGGTCATGCGAGCACTCTCGCACGCCGGCTGACGTCCGTCCGTCAGGCGACACCCTGGTCTGCGTTGCCAGCCTTCCAGGTCTCCCACGGGACGTTCCAGTCGCCCAGGCCATCCCAACCGGGAAGCGTGCCACCGACGGTCCCGGACACCTCGAAGATGTCACCACGCTTGGCGTTGTCGTAGAACCACTTCGCATCGGCGGTGGTGACATTGAGGCAGCCGTGACTGGTGTTCTGGGAGCCCTGCGCCCATACCGACCACGGCGCGGCATGGATGAAGATGCCGCTGTAGGACATCCGCGTCGCGTACTGCACCGGGGTGCGGTAACCGTCCGCCGAATCGACGGACACGCCATAGGTCGAGGAGTCCATGATCATCGACGCGTGCTTCTCGCCGATCACATACGTGCCGTTGGGGGTCGGCGTCCCGGCCTTGCCCATCGAGGTGGGCATGGTCTTGATGACCTCGCCGTTACGCTCGATCACGATCTGCTTGGTCGAATCGTCGACCTTGGAGATCACGGCGTCCCCGATCTCGAAGGTCGCCTGGTTGTTCTGCTGGCCATACATGCCGCCGCCGAGGTCCTCGCCATAGATGTCGACATCCACCTCGACCTCGGTGCCGGGCGCCCAGTAGTTCTGCGGACGCCACCGCACCTCCTGGTTGGACACCCAGTAGAACGCGCCCTCCACCTCGGGGGTGGTGGTGATGTGGATGTTGTCCTGCGCGGCCTGCCGGTCACTGATCGGCTCGTCGAACATCACCGCGACCGGCTGACCGATCCCCACGACCGAGCCCTCGCCCACCGTGAGGTACGCCGCCGTCATGATGCTCGGCGTCAGCGTGCTGAACGTGACGTTGTTCCGGGTGACCAGACCTTCCTCGTCCAACGCGGTGGACTCGACCGTGTACTGCCGCCCGTACCCCAGGTCCTCCGTGGACCGCCATTCGGTCAGCTCGGCGTTGAACTCGCCCTGGACCTGGACGCCCTCCGGATTGCGGACGACGACCGAATCCAGCCGACCGTTCTCGGCCGTCAGGACGAGTGGCTCGGCCGGGTTGGCGTCGCGCGCGCCGTCCGCGACCGAGAGGTCGATCACCGCAGCCGGCCCCGCGGGGGCCTCGGCGGCCTGCTCTCCTCCTGGGCCCGACCCACCGTCCCCGATGGTGCAGCCGGTGAGCACGAGCGCCCCGGTGAACACAGCGGCCAGCGCGAGACGAGCCCGGGACCGGTTTCCGGTCGATCGTCGACCCGTCCGATCCGATGTGCGCAGGTTCACTGATGGCCCCTTCCGAATATCGCCTCCCCTCGACCGCGGCCACGGTCGAGCAGATGTCCTCCGCCATTATGCCTGGGAGAATGCTTGTATTCCATATCGAAACGGTAAAGGGTGGCCTGTCAACTACCTGTAGGACCCTCGCACTGAGCAGGCGATTTCGTGATTCGACGGACGCCCTGTTACTGTTTCTCTCGCACCAAGCAAGCAAGGCGAGCGCCATTAGCTCAATTGGCAGAGCAGCTGACTCTTAATCAGCGGGTTCGGGGTTCGAGTCCCTGATGGCGCACAATCAAGACCCCCGGTCTGCAGGAATGCGGGCCGGGGGTCTTCTCGTTCGGTCGGGACAGCTCGTCCGCGCTGTCCCCTCCGCGAGTGCCGGCGGCGGCAATCACCGGTGTCGGCGATCCGGCCCCCTCGCTGGCCTGCCCTCATAAGGTGGAGCAAACATCCAGAAGGGCCCCTCGTGACCGCTCCCACCATCCCCGCGAATCGCGCTCCCGCGGACTGGATCCGCGCCGTCCTCCGCGTCGCGCCAACGCAGTTCCCGGTCGGACACAGTCTCCGTGCCGGACTGTCCGTGGGGTTGCCGTTCGTGGTTGGCGCGTTACTCGGCCAGACGCTCAACGGAATGTGGGTGGGACTGGCCACGCTTCTCCTCGCGGCGGGCGAGCGCGAGGGCAGCTACCGGCTCAACTTCTCGATCATCGCGGTCTCCACACCCATCGCGGCCTGCGGTTATCTCTTGGGATTCGCACAGAACCTCCCCCTACCCGCACTCGTCCTGATCGCCGCTGTCGTCGCCTTCGCCGCCGGGGCGATCGCCGGCCTCGGGCCCGCGTTCTCGGTTGCCGGCATGCAGTTTCTCCTCGTCGCCGCCATCGCCCTCGGTGTCCCCCACGTGGACTGGTGGACAGCGATGGGGCTGTACTTCGTCGGAGGTGGGTTCTACGCGCTACTGCTGGCGATCGAGATGCTCATCGTCCCGCGTCGTCCACAGCGGATCGTCCTGGTCTCGTTACTCGGCGCACTCTCCGACCTCGCGGCCGCTCGCGCGGCAGACCTGGCCGACGGCGGCGCCCGCACCGTCGCGGCGCGCCGACAGGCGACGTCGGCGTATCAGAACGCGGTCGGCCGGGCCTCGGAGCTCGCCGCCCGGCCGTCGTGGTCTACGCGGGTGTGGGTGATGGACGGTGAGGTACTGTCCGCCGCCGACCGCGTCCAGGCCTTCCTCGTGGCAGCTTCCGATGCGGTAGCGGTAGCGGCTGCCCGAGCCCGGTTGGCCGCCCTGGCCTCCGAAGTGGCGGCCACGGCGCGTTCACGCCGTCGCGACACCCGACCGACAACGCCTCCCGCCGACGGCGGTTCGACGGTGGACCTACTCGGCCGGCACATCGATGAGCTGGACAGACTGCTGCATTCCGGCGGGCCGGCGAAGACCCCCCACGAGCCGCTGCTGACGATGACGCTCAGTCACGAGGTGATGATGGCCGCGTGCCGACTATCGCTGTGTTACGCGATCGCGGTGGCCGCCAAGATGTACTTCCCGTTCAGCCACTGGTTCTGGGTTCCGCTGACCGTCTGCCTGGTGATGAAACCCGACTTCGGCTCGGTGTTCTCCCGAGCCGTGCTGCGCGTGCTGGGCACGGCCGTCGGCGCGGCCATCGCGACTGTGGTGCTCCTGGCGGTACCGAAGGGCTGGGCGATCGGACTCGTGATCGGGCTGCTGTCGGCGTGCGTTCCGTATCTCATGATGCGGTCCTACGCCCTACAGGCCGTCGCGATAGCCCCGGCGGTCATCCTGCTGGTCGACGTCATCCAGCCCGGGGACGCCTCGGCCAACTTCAGCATCCAGCGCATCGGCGCCACCATCGTGGGTGGCGCGATAGTCCTGGTCTTCGGCTACCTCATCTGGCCACACAGCCGACGGGTCTGGATCTCCGAGACCTTCGCAACGGCCATGAACCGGATCGCCGACCATCTCCAGCTGGCGGCGAGCCCGATCCCTGACACCCCCGCCGACGCGGCACGACGACACAACGATCTGGTGGAGGCACGTCGAGCCGCCTACAGCGCCTTGTCCGACCTGCAGTTCCGGCTCCGGCGGGCACTCGCCGAGCCGGGAGTGGGTGGACGTACCGCGGCGGCCTGGATTCCGGCGGTCTCAGCCGCCGATCGACTCGCCGACCTCGTGACCGCCTATGCCGGTCAACGCCGTGAGGACGCGATCCCGGCCGATCCGATCTCGGGCACCGAGATGGCCTGGGAGATCTCCGAGGCCGGCGGTGCCCCCGACCGGCCCCCGGCGGAGATCAACTCCTCCGAGCCCGATGGTCCCCTCACGGGAATCTCCGGGGAACTGGCCCACCTGACATCACTCGTGGAGCCGGTGGAAGCCGACCGTTGAGGCAGGTCAGCCCCGGCGGGCCGCCAGATACGCCTCGATACGCTGACGCTCCTTGCGCTTGTTGGCCATGGAGAAGGCGATCCCGCCGATAACCAGCGCTGCGACGCCCCCGATGGCCGCGAGCACGCGCGGGTCCTTGAGGACTGCGGTGGCGCGATCCTTGCCTTCGGCTGCGAGATTCTTGGGGTTTACCCGGTCGGCGAGCTCGTCCAAGGTCGTGGCGAGATCGTCCCGGGCCTTGGCGATATCGCCCTCGATGCTGTCGTAACTCCTGGACACGAGACCTCCGTCGATCGCACGACCGCGGGCCACCCCGCGGGTTTCTGACCCCGCCCACGCTACTGCACCCGGGAAGGATCCGCGCCGGTGCGCCGACGCATCGGATAGGTTGGTGGGGTCCGAAGTCCAGACTCGACACCAGGAGCACCGGTGAGTACACCACGGCTCGAGGTGGGCCAGACGGCCCCCGCTTTCACCCTCCCGGACGCCGACGGGGCGCCCATCGCGCTCGCCGATCTGATCGCGGAGCACGGCAAGGTACTGGTGTACGTGTACCCGGCGGCGATGACGCCCGGATGCACCACGGAGACCGTGGACTTCGAGAACGCCCTCCAGCAACTCAAGGACGCCGGCATCGGCGTGGTGGGCATCTCTCCCGACAAGCCGGAGAAGCTGGCGCGCTTCCGCGACAAGCACGGGATCACGTTCCCGCTGCTGTCGGACCCGGACAAGACGGTGCTTACCGAATGGGGCGCGTTCGGTGAGAAGAAGAACTACGGCACGGTCGTGATGGGCGTGATCCGCTCGACATTCGTCGTGGATGCGGACGGCACACTGTCGATGGCCCGGTACAACGTCCGCGCCAAGGGCCATGTCGCCATGGTCGCCAAGCTGCTGGGCGTGGAGCTGCCCGAGCCCGCGTCCGCCGGGGGCTGAGACCGCGGATGACATTCGAGCCGACCGAGGACTCTCTGAGCTCGACGACAGGTTCAGAGGACGAGTCCGCCCAGAGCGAACCCAACATCCTGGTCCCCCGCCGCCGCCCCATCCAGGAGCGGAGCAGGCGGAAGTTCCAGGCGCTGCTGTCCTCTGCCCGCGAGGTCCTCGTCGAAGTGGGTTTCGACTCGTTTACCTGTGAGGAGGTCGCCTCTCGCGCCGGTGTCCCGATCGGCACGCTCTACCAGTTCTTCGCCAACAAGTACGTGCTGGTGTGCGAGTTGGACCGTCAGGATGCGCACGGGGTGATCGAGGAGATCGAGCGGTTCGCGCAGAAGATCCCCGCCCTGGACTGGCCCGAGCTGCTCAATGATTTCCTGGATCACCTGGCCGACATGTGGCTGCGTGACCCGTCCCGCCGCGCCGTGTGGCTGGCGACTCAGGCCACTCCGGCGACCCGGGCCACCGCTGCGGTCAACGAGCGCGAGATCGCCCGCATGATTGCCAGCGTCCTGGCCCCGCTCATGCCGGCGACCGACCGGGAGCGCCGCGCATTCATGGCCGAGGTCCTGGTCCACGCCTCCTATTCGATGCTCAACTTCTCCGTCAGCGCCGGCCACGGCACCAGCGCGGGCGCGGACGACGGCGAGGCCCTCCATGACGCCACAGTCAGGGAGCTCAAGCGGATGCTCACTGCCTACCTGTGGCTGGCGGAAAAAGAAGCCCAGTCGGGCTGAGCAAGTCTGGTCGGATCGCCACACTCACGCGGCGGCCGCGGTCAGCCCACCCCGGATCCGCTGGATCAACGTCCACGGCCGCTCGAGATCAGCCCACCGCCAATGGTTAAGCCGGTATCCGAGAGCCATCAGACGGGCGTCACGATCCTTGTTCGGCACCACGCCTGCGACGCGCCTCCGCGGCGTCGGCGCCGTCGAGATACTTGCCGGACCCATCGCATTCACCGATGACGCCGAACTCCCGCCGCAGGAAGTCGACCCGGCCGATGAAGCTGCCCTCCCCGTCGAGAACGTCAACCTTGGTCTCGGGTTCCGGAACTCCGTGGATCATGGCGGCGGACCAATGGCTGATGGACGAGCAACGTACGGCCCGGCCGCGCCGGAAACCGATCTGCCCTTCAGTCAGACGACCTTCTGCTCAGATCGGCCCCGCTCCTCGTTACTCCCTCCAATTCGAGGGGCCGATTCCGATCCGCCCTCCGAACCGAGGGGCACGAGGCGATCCGCCCCTCCGATTGGCTCGCACCACCCGATCAGCACTTCACATTGCGTCGCGCTCCCGGCGGCCGGGGGGTACAGGGCCATCTGAAGCGCCGATCGATCGCGCGCGTACACCGTTACCGCGCGGCGGGAGCCTCGAGCACGACGAACGCCACGGCCGCATCGCCGTCGTGGCTGAGGGAGACGTTCCAGCGCGCGTCCTCCCCCAGCGTCGCGGCGACCTGACGGGCCACCTCCCCGCTGAGCCGGACGGCGGGCCGGCCCCAGGCGTCACACACCGTCTCGATCTCCGACCATCGCAGCAGATCCGGTGCGATGGGCGGAGGCGAACCGTACAACGCCGCCGACCATGCCTTGACGACCGCCTCTTTGACGGCCCACCGGCCCGCGAGATGACGAGCCAGCGGGTTCTCCCCCGCCGCGCCCGTATCGGCCCCGCGGGCAGCGGCCCGCTCGCGGCACTGCCGGTGCTCGGTGGCCGAGAACGCATCGGCGAACCGCGTGCCGGGTTCGGCCAGAGACGCGGCGAAGGCGCCGAGGTCGACAGTGTCGACCCCGACGCCCCGAACGCCCCCGCTCACTCCTCAGCGCTCCCGAGTACGTTCATCCGCTCGATCCTTCTAACCCACACGGCCTGCTCATCCACACGGCCCGCTCACGCGTCAGCAGCGGTGTCGCCCGCTGACGCGGACAGCACACCGTCGTCGTCGATCCGGGCGGCCGGGTCAAGGAGCACCGCTGCCTCGCGCTCCTTCACCTCGTCGGTCAAGCCCTCACCGAGTCGACGAGCCTCGGGGCGGGCGTAGAGCGGGTCTCCGCCGTAGAGGGCGTCCACGAGGCGGCGGGCGCCGGAGCGCTCGCGCTCGATGCCGGCCACGCGGATCCGCTCGGCCTCCTCGGTGCCGTAGGCGGCGGCCACGGCCCGGTGGAAGGCCTCCGGGTGCGTCACGGCGATGAGGCCGGAGACGTGCCCGAAGCCCAGCGAGGTGAGCAGACCGGCCTTCAGTGCCATGTCACCGCCCAGCTGCAGGGTCTCGCGCAGCCACACCAGGTGCGGGTGCTTGTCCAGCACGTCGTCGACGCAGTCCAGCGCGCGGTTGGGCGGGATGGTGCCCGACCGCAGCATCTGGGTGAGCCCGATGAGCTGGAACGCGGCGGCGCCGCCCTTGGCGTGCCCGGTGAGGGTCTTCTGCGAGACCACGAACAGCGGGTTCCCGGCCGACCGGCCGATCGACGCCGCGAGCCGCTCGTGCAGATCCGACTCGTTGGGGTCATTGGCCTTGGTCGAGGTGTCGTGCTTGCTCACCACGGCCAGGTCGTCGGCGGTCAGACCCAGCTGGGCCAGGCCACGGGCCAGCGGCGAGCGCTTACCGCCACGGCCGGCGCCCAGGGCGCCGAGGCCGGGCGCCGGGATGGAGGTGTGCGCACCGTCGGCGTACGAGCCAGCCCACGCGACCACGCCCAGCACCGGCAGCCCAATGCGGGCCGCGACATCACCGCGGGACAGCAGGATGGTGCCGCCGCCGGCCGACTCGACGAACCCGCCGCGCCGCCGGTCGTTGGCCCGGCTGTAGTGGCGCTCGTCGATCCCCTTGGCCGCCATGGCCGCGGAATCGGCGGTGGCGGACATGTCGGCGAAGCCCTGGATGCCCTCGATGGACAGGTCGTCGAATCCGCCGGCCACCACGAAGTCGGACTTACCCGCGCGGATCTTGTCGAAGCCCTCCTCGACGGACACCGCGGTGGTGGCACAGGCCGCGACCGGGTGGACCATCGGGCCGTAGCCGCCGACGTAGGACTGCATGACGTGCGCGGCCACCACATTGGGCAGCGCCTCCTGCAGCGTGTCGTTGGCGCGGCTGCGGCCGAGGATGCCGTCGATGTACAGCGAGCGCATGCTGGTCATGCCGCCCATGCCGGTGCCCTGCGTGTTGGCGACGTCGGCCGGGTGGACGTGCGCCAGCAGCTCGGCCGGGGTGAAGCCCGACGAGATGAAGGCGTCCACGGTGGCCACCAGGTTCCAGGCCGCCACCCGGTCGATGCCGGAGACCATGTCGGCCGGGATGCCCCAGGTGGTCGGGTCGAAGCCGGTCGGGATCTGGCCGCCGACCACGCGGGTCAGCATGGTGCGGCGCGGCACGCGGATCTCGGTCCCGGCCTTGCGGGTGACCGTCCACTCGCCGCCCTCACCACGGGTGACGACCGTGTTCTCCGGGTCGTCCTCCTGGTAGGCACGGGCCTGGGCCTCGTCGTCCACCACGAAGGACAGGTCCTCCGGGAGGAATACCGAGGTCAGCTGCGGAGCCGCATTGTCGAACATCTCGGCGCGGGTGTCGTCTGCGTAGCGGCGCACGCCGACACGGCCCAGTACCTCGTCTCCGAAGCGCTCGGCGATCTCGGCCTCGTCGATCGGGTCGCCGGAGGAGGTGACGGTCCAGCCGGCGCGCGGCGAGTCCTCCCAGGTGATGAGCCCGGTCGACCTGGCCAGCTCGACGATGCCCGCGGCGGTGAGTTCGCCGGTGGTCTCCACCTCGAAGCGGGTACGGGCGCTGCCGTAGGGGCCGACCTCGCCGGCGCCCACGATCACGACCATGTCCTCGAGTTGCTGGGTGACCTCGCCCCAGTCGGGGCGCTCGTCGGCGGCCACCGTGGGCAGCGACGGCAGCGCGGCGATCGTGCCGGTGGCCTCGTCGGCCACGGCCTCGGTCGGCGTCCCCGGCCGGTCCGCGGCGAGCGCGGACATGTCGAGGTCGGCGGTGCCGAGTCCGCCGGTGAGGTCGACGGTGACGGGGGCGTTGTCGGCGGCCTCGCGGAACTCGGGGGTGCACCAGCGCAGCAGCTCACCGGCGATCCCGGTGGTGGACCAGGTGGACACGCCGGCGGCCTCGACGGCCTCGACGAGCGGGTCGTTGTGGCCCATGAGGCCGGTGCCGCGGACCCAGCCGATGATCGCGTGGACGAAGGTCACGCGCTCGGACCAGGACTTCTCGGAGGACCACTTGGCGATCATGGCATCCAGCGCTGCCTTGGCCTCGCCGTAGGCACCGTCACCGCCGAAGATGCCGCGGTTGGGCGATCCCGGCAGGACAACGTGCAGGCGGGAGTCGACGTCCGTGTCGGCGCCGATCTCGCCGAGGCCGGCGACGAGCTTCTCCACGCCCCACAGCAGGACGCGCATCTCGGTCTCGGCCCGCGGGCCCGCATCGGCCATCGAGCCCTGGACGCGGGGTGCCGCGAACGGGAACAGCAGGGTCGGGGTGAGCGGCGCCTTGAGCACGGTGGTCTGGCCACCGGCCGACTCGGAGTGCTCGGAGCCGACCCACTCGACCAACGCGTCCACGTCCGAGTAGGACGTGAGGTTGGCGGGCAGTACCCACAGTGCCGCGCCGCCACGGGCGTGGGTGCGGTAGAGGTCCTTGAAGAAGGCCAGCTTGGTCTGGTCCAGGTTGGAGGTGGTGGCCACCACGGTGGCCCCGCCCGCGAGGAGGCGTCCGGTGACCGCCGCGGCGATGGAACCCTTGCCGGCGCCGGTGACGACGGCGACGTCGCCGGCGTACTCCCCGACGAATTCCTCGACCGCGGTCTCGGCGATCTCCCGGTAGGCGGACGCGAGGGCATCGCGTCGGGCGTCGACCGCCCGGGCCGCCCACCAGCGGGCCTGCTCGGCGACGATCTCGCCGGCGCCGCGGAAGGCCTCCGCGGCATCGGCCGGCACTTCGGTGCGGGTCCAGAGG
Organism: Dietzia aurantiaca; assembly: GCF_021033825.1. Lineage (GTDB taxonomy): Bacteria > Actinomycetota > Actinomycetes > Mycobacteriales > Mycobacteriaceae > Dietzia > Dietzia aurantiaca. Next base: position 46,568 of record NZ_JAIFXZ010000013.1, on the reverse strand, counting down.
CGGGCCAGGTCCTCGCGGGCCGAGGCCCAGCGGTCGTCGAGCAGGAGCGCGCGGCCCGAGTCGAAGGCCGGGGCGACCACGCGGCGCCAGTCGGTGCCGAGTTCGGCGGCGACCAGGTCAGCCAGTTCGAAGTCCGGGTCGGCCTCGGCGAGCAGGTCGACGGCTTCGGGCTCGAGGTGCCCGAGCCTGGTGAGCAGGCCGCGGGCGGCCTGCGCCAGGACGCCGTCGGCGCCGGTGATCTCGTCGGCGAACTCGGTCATCGCCGCGGAGTCCACGACGCCACCGCCACCGGAGGCGGACGCCGGCATGGCCACGGCGATGCCGTTCGCGGCACCGACGGCCTGGACGGCGGCGTCGATGAGGGCGTCGAGCCCTGCCAAGTCCTTGACACCGGAGGCGTCGAGGCTGGCGAGGTCGCCGCCACGGATCGAGGCACCGTCACGGGTGCCCAGGGCGATCTGGGCGGTGACGTGCTGCGCCCAGCCGGCGCCGAGCTCCCACGGGCCGGTCACTCGCTCGGCGATATACGCCGGGCGCTTGCCGGTGCGACCGAGCACGGCACGGAGTCCCTCGCCGACCGCGTCCGACAGGACAGGCCCGAACGGGGCGTAGCCGCGGGCCAGGCGCGAGACCTGGTCGGACAGCGTCGGGAAATCGGCCTCGGCGGCGCCGTCGATGGCGCCCAGGCTCAGCTCGGTACCCAGATCCAGCAGCAGCTGGTTGCGGCGCGAGGAGACGCCGTCGCACAGGGTCTCGATGGAGTCGCCGGGGGCGATCTGCTCGGGACGGACCTTCGTACGCAGCGCCACCAGCATGCGGGTGGCCGCGGGGGCGCCGAATTCCAGGTCGTCCGGGCGGGGCGCACCGGGGGCGGCTGCGGCCGGGGCCGCGCTGCTCGCACCGGGTGCGGTGGATCGGTCCGCACCGGCCGTGCCGGGGGTGTTGACGGCCGGTGCGGGGTCTGTGGGGGCCGCCTGGTCGGCGGCCGGGGTGGACGACTCAGTGGCGCCGGACGCGTCTGCGGCGCTCACTGTGTCGTTGTCGTCGTCGCTGTCCTCCACGCTGGGCGGCAGGGTGCCGTACAGCGTCGCCGAGTCGCGCTCGACGTTGAGCACCCGGGCGCGGGGGCCGCGGTGGGTGGGGAGATCGAGGGTCTTGGAGGCCAGGTTCGCCACGGTCGGGGCATTCGACACGCCCACCTCGACGAACTGCTCGATGCCCAGCCCGCCACGCTCCACGGGAGTGAAGAGCAGCTCCTGGGTCTCGATCCAGCGGACCGGGCTCGCGAACTGCCAGGCCAGCAACTCGACCAGCAGCAGGCGGCCGAGGCGGGTCGGGGTGGCCGACCAGGCATCCCAGTCGGCCAGCACCTCGGTCAGGGACTCGGCCGGCACGAGGTCGGCGATCTCCTGGACGAAGGAGCGGTCGAGGCTGAACAGGCGCGGGACCAGGTTCGGGATGTAACGGCCCACGAGCACCGAGATGTCGATATCGTGCGGGATCAGCGCGTCGAGGGTGGCCCGGAAGTCCGGGACGCCGCCGCGCAGGACGGTGGAGTGGAACGGCACGTCGATGCCGGGGACCAGGATGAAGGCATTCTTGCCGCCTGAGGTCTCCAGCTCGCGGTTGACGGCGTTCTCCAGCGCCTCGCAGCCCGCGACGGTGCCGGCCAGGGCGTACTGCGAGCCCGCGAGGTTGTAGTTGACGATCTCGATGAACTCACCGGACTGCGCGGCGACGTCGGCGACCCACTGCTGGATCTCGTCGTCGGAGACCCCCATCTGGGACGGGCGGATCGCGGCCATCCGGTAGTCCGAGCGGCCCTGCTCGTCGCGCGGGACCAGCTGATGCATGGTCGAACCACGCTGGAACACGATCTCCAGCAGCGGCTCGAGCTCGAGTACGCCCGAGATGGCGGCAAGGGCGTCGTACTCGCCGATCGAGTGGCCGGCGAAGTAGGCGTCGTCGATGAACAGCCCGTCGGCCTCGAGCTCGGCGCGCTGCGCCACCGCGAGGCACGCCATGGCGACCTGGGTGAACTGGGTCAGGTAGAGGACGCCGTCCGGGTGGCGGTGCACCTGACCTCGCACGGTGACCTCGGTCGGGTTCTCGCGCACGATCGCCAGGATCGAGAAGCCGAGCGCGGCACGGGTGTGCTTGTCGGCGCGGTCCCAGATCTCGCGGGCACGCGGGCAGCGGTTGCGGCCCTCCATGCCCATGCCCTTGGCCTGGATGCCCTGGCCGGGGAAGGCGTAGACGGTGCGCGGCGCCTCGGTGAGCGCGGTCGCCGCCATGACGGTCGCGCCGTCGACGGTGCAGGTGACCTCGAGGACCTGGCCGCCGGCATGGCGCCCGGTCTGCACGGCGCGCACGCGGATGCGGTCACCCGGGCGGACCGGGGCGAGCATGCGGGCGGTCCAGCCGGCGATCCGCAGGGCGGGGTCACGGCCGTCGGAGGACTGCACCGCGTGCTGCGCGGCGGCGGACAGCCACATGCCGTGGACGATCACGCCGCCCAGCCCGGCCAGATCGGCCGCGGTGTCGGAGACGTGAATCGGGTTGTGGTCGCCCGAGACCAGCGCGAACGCGGTCATGTCGTGCGGGGCGGTGAGGGAGGTCGACACGCGCAGCTGGCGGCTGGTCTCCGCCGGCTCCACGACGCCACCGGACGTACTGACGAGGGCACCACCGGCCGGACGGGGGTCGCCCACCTCGGCGCGGCCGGTGCGGCCGCGGATCGCGAACCGCTCGGACAGGGTGCACAGCGGGGTGCGGGTGCCGTCGGAGGACTCGGTGGCGATCTCGACGGTCACCTCGACGACGCGGCCCAGGTCGGTGTCACGAACCCCGCCGGAGCGGGCGACGACGACGAGCTCGGCCCCGGTCTGCGGGAGCGGGGCGTGCATGCGGACACCGTGGTCCAGGTGCACGAGGTCGAGCAGTCCCTCGACGACGGTGCCCTGACCGCTCGGGCGACGGGTCTCGCCGAGCACGGCGAACACGGTGGGCCAGGCGGCACCGACGAGTGCGTCGGGGACGCCGGCGGACGCCACCAGCGTGGTGGGCAGGCTGCCGGCGGTGACGCCGGTGTGGTCGGAGGCCAGGGTCGGCTCGAAGAGGAAGCGGGCGGTGGCGACGCCGTCCTTCACCTCGGGCAGCTCGGCGATCTCGACGCCACCCGCTCCCCCGCGGCCGACGCCGGCGGCGGTGGCGAGCAGGGTGCGCATGGCGGCCTCGGCGGCCTCGTCGGTGACGACCGGGGCGGCGCCGGTGGCGACAGAGGCGTCGACGGTGATCTCGATGGTCATCTCGGCGGCGCCGATGGGCAGTGTGAGGTCCACGGTGCGGCCGTCGGCGGCCGGGGTGAGCGCGGCACCGGAGACTGGGTGGCGGCCGACGCCCTCGGCGTCGATCTCCCATGCGTGCAGCACGCCCAGGCGGTGGACGGGGTTGATGACGAGGCGTCCGGCCCAGGTCACGTCCGGGCTGTTGAGCACGTCCGCGACGGGCCCGCTGGCGGCGGTGACCGTACCGCGGCGACGGCTGGAGACGGCCTCGGTGGTCGGCAGGTAACCGCGGACGCGCTCGGCGGTGGCGGACTCGAAGCGGTCGAGCAGGTCGCCCACCGGCTCGTCGACGCGGGTGATGCCCGCGACCGAGGTGGTGCCGGGGATGACACACACGGCGTCCGCGTCGTAGCGGGCGTCGTGGGCCTGCCACAGCGAGTCCGAGCGCCACCAGCGGCGCACGTCGGCGTCGATCACCGGGACGAACGGGACGGGCTTGCCGGGCATGCGACAGATGTCGAGGAACTCGGCGGCGTCGGCCGGGTGCAGCACCGCGTCACCGAGGTCTGCGTAGCGGGCCGCGAGGGCGTCGATCACGTCGGCGGGACGCTCCATCGACTCCACGCGCGGGTAGGCGGAGACGATCGCGCCGCTGTCGATCTCGTCGAGCCGGGCCTCGGTGCGCTGCACCATGCGGTGGAAGCGGTCGCGGATGGTGGGGTCGAGCCACACCGAGCGGGTGCCGTCGGCCACGTCTCCGGCGAAATCGCCGCCCAGGTCGAATCCGTTGCCGTCGCGCGAGACACAGCCGTCGGCGGAGGCACCGCGGGCGAGCGAGAGCTCGACGAAGCGGCGCAGCCACTGCTCGTAGGTCATGGAGTCGAGGTCGCCGAAGTACGGCTTTGCGGTGCCGTCGACCGCGGTGATGATCTCGGCGCGACGCGCCGCCACGGCCTCGGCATCGCCGGCGACCTCATCGAGCAGGCGGCCGGTGCGGGCCGCGGTGTTGTCGATCTCGTGGATGTCCGCGCCGAGCTGGCTGCGGCCGGAGGCCATGCCGCCCTCGGCCTGACCGGCTCCGACCCAGGCGTCCACGCCGACGGTGTCCACCAGGAGCTGCTTGACCTGGGGGCTGGTGGTGGCCTCGAGGGTCGCCATGGCGGCGGTCCCGACGAGGATGCCGTCGACCGGCATGGCCGGGTAGCCGTGGGCGTTGGCCCACGAGCCGGTGAGGTAGTCGGCGGCCCGCTCGGGGGTGCCGATGCCGCCGCCCACGCACAGGACGACGTTGGGACGCTCACGCAGCATCGCGTAGGAGTCCAGCAGGAGGTCGTCGAGGTCCTCCCACGAGTGGTGGCCGCCGGCGCGGCCGCCCTCGACCTGCACGATCACCGGCATGTGCGGGACCTCGGCGGCGATCCGCACGACCTGGCGGATCTGGGCGACGGTGCCCGGCTTGAAGCTGACGTGACGCAGCCCGGCCTCGGTCAACTCCTCGATGAGGGCGACCGACTCGTCGAGCTCGGGGATTCCGGCGGTGACGATCACGCCGTCGAAGGGGATGCCCGCCGCACGGGCCTTCTGGACGAGGCGCTTTCCCCCGACCTGCATCTTCCACAGGTACGGGTCGAGGAACAGCGAGTTGAACTGGGCGCTGCGGCCGGGTTCGAGCAGCTCCGCCATGCGCTGGGTGTTCTCGGCGAAGATCGACTCGGAGACCTGTCCGCCGCCGGCGAGCTCGGCCCAGTGGCCGGCGTTGGCGGCGGCCGCGACGATTTCCGGGTCGACGGTGGTCGGGGTCATGCCGGCCAACAGGATCGGCGAGCAGCCTGTGAGGCGGGTGAACGAGGTCTCGACGTGGACGCTGCCGTCGGGAAGCGTGATCAGCTGCGGCTGGAACGCGGTCCAGGGGCGCTCGATCTCCGGGGTGGCGCCCGGGGTGAACAGGTTGCGCAGACCGCCTCGGGTGGCGGCGGCGACCACGCCGACGCCCTGGCCGCGGACGATCGAGCGGTTGAGGCGGGTCAGCGCCTCGCCGGGGCCCATGTCGAGGACCCACTCGGCGCCGGCGTGCAGCGTCTCGGCCAGATCCTCGACCCAGTCGACGGGCTCGGTGAAGATCTGACGGGCCAGCTCGGTGGCGCGGTCCACGTCCAGGCCGCAGCGGGCGGCCCAGCGGGAGACGACGTCGACGGCCGGGGCCATCGCGGGGTGGTGGAATCCCACCTCGACGTCGAGCGGATCGAAGACCGGGGCGAACACCTCGCCGCCTGTGAGCTTGGCCTCGCGACGACGACGGGACCCGGCCTCGAGGTCGGCGCAGTGACGGCGCAGGTCGTCGAGGTCGTCCGGGCGGCCGACCACGACGTGGCGGCGCTGGGCGTTACGGATGGAGACGCGGGGACGGATCGAGGCATCGACCTCGGAGAACAGCTCGTCGACGAGAGTGCGCAGCTCGTCGCCGTCGATGCCGGACACGCCCGTCATCGGGCTAGCCTCACCCTTGCGGAACAATCCCACGCGGCGGCCCACCAGGGTCGCGGCGGCACCGATGAGCTCGGCAACGGCCAACAGCCGGTCGTCGACGGACCCGAAGGTCTCCACCGACTCGACCGCGAGGATGCCCTGCGAGTGGCCCACCGCGGCCGCGGGCGGGGTGTCATTGGTGTCGAAGCCCTCGGCGGCGAGCGCGCGCAGGGCACCGATCTGGGTGAGCAGGACCGCCGGCAGCGAGACCGCCGCGGAGGAGAGAGAGGCGTCGTCGGGCAGGCTGCCGTGGTCCTCGTCCTCGCCGGTGGTGGTGTTGGCCCACTCGATGGGCCGGAAGCCGTGGGTACGCACGACGGCGATCTCGTCGTGGACGGGTTCGGTCAGCGCGACGGAGGCGTCGACGAGCTCCTGCAGGTCCGGGCCGATGCCGGTGCCGTCGATGAGGTCGCTGAGTGCGTCACGCCACGCGATCCCCTGCCCGCCGAAGGCGAGAGCATAGGCCGTGCCGTCACGCAGCTCGTCCGCCAGAGCGCGGGAGGCACGGCGAGCCGCGAGTCCGGTCTCGAGCGGTCGGGGGGTGAGGTCGCGGTCATCGATCGTCACGTGGGGAACTCCTTGGCACTCTCGTCAGTGGCAGCGCCGTAGAACGGTGTCCCGGAACGGCGCAGCGCACAGATTGCCACAGAAAGTTGAGGCACCCCTCAGATTGACAGCCTCCACCCGACCATTTGACGGGTTCGAACCCCCCTCGGAGCGGTGACGCTCACCACAGTGAGACGTGACGGTTACCTCATATCCACAGGTGAGGGCCCCCTCAGGTTTCCACTTGACGTCGTTATCGAATCGTTACGTCTCTCTCAGGCGTGCAACCCACCCTCACGGCGTGTTGCCGAGGGCGACGCTTCACGTTGAATCGACGTCAGGCGCCGCAGCGCAGTGTTTCCATAGTCGCCGCGTCGAGCCCCTCCGCGGGGCAGAGATCGACCGAGAGGCGCTCGGGGCCGGACGTCCACTCGACGTGGGCGGTTCGGACGCCCTCTCCGAACGAGATCGTGACGAGCCCGCCGATCCCCGGCCGGGCACCGGGCGCGAGCGCGCCCTCCCCGACGGTCTCGATCCCGATGATCTCCGCGACGGTCGGCTCTCCCGGCGCCGGGATGAGACGCAGGGCGATCCTGTCACCGTCGAATGCCCCGACCCACCTGGCGAACGTGCCCGAGCCGTCAGGCAGAAGCTCGAGAGTCGTGCCGTGCGCGAACCACGAACCGGTCTCCCGGACCGCCTCCGCTGGCGGCGGGACAATGTCGATCCCCGACTGCGCGGAGACCTCGATCGGCACCCCGGGAAGAGCCGGGCCCGGTGCGGCGACAGCCGCAGCGCCGGCCGTGGTCACGACGAGCGCCGCGGCGAGAACCGCGCGTCTTGCCGTCTGTCCACCACGAGGAGGCCTAATGGGCCTACTCTAATCCCACCAGTCACGTGGCCTCGATACCCGACTTGCGTCGAAATGGTCACCAATCAGCAACTACCGGACTAGAAGTAGGGGATCTACGGCACCGAAATGCCGCCATCCCCGCCGAGGAGGAACTCATGTCCACACCCGCCACCACAGGCGGTACGAGAAAACGGGAGGCGTTCTCCGGGCGCTCCGTATTCGTGTTCGCCGCGATCGGCTCGGCCGTCGGCCTGGGCAACATCTGGCGATTCCCCTTTGTCGCGTACGACAACGGGGGCGGCGCCTTTCTCATCCCGTATCTGGTCGCCCTGCTCTCCGCGGGCATCCCGCTACTGTTCTTCGACTACGCGATCGGCCACCGCTTCCGCGGCTCCGCGCCGTTGAGTTTCCGTCGAATGAACAGGTTCGCCGAGCCTGTCGGCTGGATCCAGGTCCTCGTCGCCCTTGTGATCGCCATCTACTACGGCGTGATCCTCGCGTGGGCGGCGTGCTACGCCTGGTTCTCGGTCGACATGCGCTGGGGTGAAACCTACGAAGAGACGTCCTCGTTCTTCGCCGAGGAGTTCCTGCAGGCGGGATCCGGTTTCGGCCTGGACTTCGTCCCGCTGATCACGATCGTGCTGGTCGTGGTCTGGGTCGTCACACTGGGGATCCTCATCGCCGGCGTCCAGAAGGGCATCGGCCGGACCGCGTTGTTCTTCATCCCGCTTCTGGTGGTCCTGTTCGCCGCCCTGGTGATCCGCTCGCTGTTCCTCGAGGGCGCGCTGGACGGCCTCAACACCTTCTTCACGCCCAACTGGGGCGTGCTGTCCGACCCCGGGGTATGGATCGCCGCGTACGGCCAGATCTTCTTCTCGCTCTCGGTCGGCTTCGGCATCATGATCACCTACTCCTCGTACGTCAAGCGCAAGTCCAACCTCACCAGCTCCGGCCTCGTGGTGGGCTTCTCCAACTCGGCGTTCGAGGTCCTGGCCGGCATCGGCGTGTTCGCCACCCTCGGCTTCCTGGTCTCGTCTGCCGCCGGGGCCGGCTGGGACGACGTCAGCGGCGGGCCGGGGCTGGCATTCATCGCCTTCCCCGCACTCGTCTCCCAGATGCCGGGCGGCCCGATCTGGGGCATCGTCTTCTTCATCTGCCTCATTCTGGCCGGACTGACCTCGATGATCTCGATCGTCGAAGTGGTGATCTCGTCGTTCCAGGACAAGGTGGGCGTCTCACGCACCACCGCCGTCCTCGCCGTGGGCGTCCCCATGGCCGTCATCTCGGTCCTGCTCATGCCCACCGAGACCGGCCTGCAGAACCTCGACATCATGGACAAGTTCGCCAACAGCATCGGGATCGTCGGCATCGCGCTGATCGCACTGATCGTGGTGATGTTCGCCCTGCGCCTGGGTCCGACGCTGCGCGACCACCTGAACTCGGTCTCCTCGTTCAAGGTCGGCCCGATCTGGATCATCTGCATGGCAGTCGTCACCCCGATCGTCTTGGCCTACGCGCTCTTCGGCGAGATCCGGAGCCTCGTCTCCGAGCCGTACGAGGGCTACGACGCCGCCGTTCTGGGAGTGTGGGGTTGGGGCATGATCGCCGCGATCCTCGTGCTGTCGGTCATCCTGTCGCTACTGCCCTGGCGCGGGGCACGTCATCTCGACGGCCCGCCGGCGACCGACGACGACCCCAGCGACTTCAGCTACCAGGACGAACTCGACCCGGGTGTCGCCGCTTCGGCCGACACCTCAGCGGGCACCGCCAACGGCGGCGCCACCCGCGTCACGCCCCCGACCGACCGCCCGAAGGAGGATTGAGCCATGGACACCACGGCGATCATCATGATGGTGCTGTTCCTGCTCGTTATCTGGGGAGGACTCGCGCTCAGCATCTGGCACTTCGTCACGCACCCGGACGTGATCGACGAGCCGCGCGCCGTGACCGCGCGCGACACCTGACCCGACCCACGACGACAGAGAACCCGGCCCCGACACCCCACCGCTAGGGGTGCCGGGGCCGCGTCATCTCGCGGAGCCGCCTCCGCCCGGGTCCGCTAACTGTGGCAGGACGGCAGTCGGATCGAATCACGCGTCACTCCCCCAGTGTGGCTGCGCTCGCTGATCCCGGTGATCGGGCCGCACGTGTACGGCAGCATCGAGGACACTACGCCCGGTCTGACCCAGCAGGTGTACGACTCTGAGATCGCACGGCAGATCTACCCGGAGGGTGCCGCCGGGGTGCCGGGTGTCGAGATGTACTCCGTGATCAGCGAATACGACGAGGTCGTCACCCCGTTCGTGCGGCAGTACTACGCCGGGCCGGGCGTCACCAACATCCTCCTCCAGGACGGCTGCGAGGCCGACCACTCGGAGCCCGTCTCGAACCTCTACAGCGAGCGCGCGCTGCGGTACGCCCTGAACGCTCTCGAACCCGGTGAGACGGCGCCGGTCGAGTGCTTCCCGGTCGCGCCGTTCGCGCCCTGGGTGACCTAGACCCGGGGGCTCAGTGGGTGGTGCGCCCGGGGAGACTTGAAGTCTAGGGTTCGAACACAGCCGACCTGCTCGATTGGTAGATGTACTGGTCGAAGGCCGCTCCGAGACTTCACTGTCGATAACAAGTGTTCGAAGATTCGGCCCATAACCATGCTGAACGTGGCCAAAATGTGGCCACCCGATGTCGCACCCCGCCGCTACCCTCCTCGCATGCTCTGGACCGAAGACGCCCCCACCCACTGCCCCAACGGACACAAACTTGGACCCAACCGAGTACTAGTCGGCTGGCTCGCTCCGCGCGCGGGCACGCTCGAGCAGGGATCCCGCACCCACGAATGCCGCGAGTGCGGAGCGGTCACGCTATGGGAACCGACGTGCAGCTGGAAGTGAACGCCCTTCACGGATGTCGCACACCGCTGCTATAAGTATGTCCACACCTGACGGAAGGCCCCTCGATGCGTCCCCTCCTCGCACTATCTGCTGCTCTTGTTCTCGGCCTCGCCGGCTGCTCAGCTGCCGAGCCCGCCCCCTCCGAGACGGAGACATCGACAACCGCTGCCGCTACAACCACGTCGCCGAGCACGAGCGCCTCGCCCACCACGTCCGAAACGACAACCTCCGAGTCGGCTCCTGAGCCTGCTGTCGTGCCGGACAACGCCGCGACAACGGCGAAGCGATCGATTTGGGCCCCTGCGGGACAAGGCATCCAGTGCCCCGGCACGGACGCGTTCGTCTGGGACTACGCCGACTGCAACCCGTCGAACGGCGTGATCGACCCCAACGAGTTCTACGGGATGGTTGAGCAGCAGAACCAGCAGCCTGCCCACGATGGCGTCGCCATCGCTGACGGGGGCACCTGCCCCGCGTATCTGTGTGGGTACGGTCACGACGAGCAAGGGAACCGGAACCCCACCTCGGGCGAGATTCAGACCCAGCACGGCTGCGAGCAGGGATACATCACCGACGTCGAGCTGTGTGCCGCAGTCAGATCCCCGATCCAGTAGCTCCCCCCCCCTCGAGATCGGGATGTCGCACCTGCCTCGTGCCGAGGTCTGGGTAGTTCTGTTGCCTTCAACCTACTTGCCCATGCAGCTCTAGCGTGTTATGATGTAGGTACAACAGCACAGAGGAGGTGAACGAATGGACTGGGAAAAAGTCCTCGCCATGATCGGAGCGGCACTCTACGCCGCAAGCCGAGAAGGGCGCGCCTGGTACGAACTGCTCCACAAGGAGCCGGACAAACCAGACGACACCGACGAGTGAAACCCCCGGCCTGCCCTTAACAGGCCGGGGGTTCCACCCCCACCATAGAACCTCCCCAAGGAACGGAGAAGCCATGAACAGGCCCGCCATCGACCTCGCGGTCTACGCCGGCATCGGAGCCGCCCTGCTCTGGTTCGGCGCCCCCACCTGGTCCCTACTCATCCCCGCGGCCGCCGCCGCGTCCGCGCTCGCGCGCACGGCCACCAAGCGGCCATGAGGGTAATCCTCACCGACGCCGACACCGGCGACGAACTGTGGCCCGCCGCCCGGTGCGCCGAACACTGCGGAATCACACCCGCCACATGGAGGGGCTACGTCTCCCACGGCCGCACCCCCGGACCCGTGGCAACCTTCGAACGCTCGCCACTCTGGCGCGCCACCGACATCCGCACCTGGCACGCCGCCCGGCCCGGATCCCCAGTACCGAACGCGCCGACCAGCAGGACCCGATAACGAAAGTCGTCACACCTGCATCTGAGGAGTGGCGCTTCGTTGTGCGTTCTGATCGGGCCGAGGAGTATTACTGCCATGACAGGTGAACTAGCGAATCTAAGAACTGCCGATCAAGAGCCGCCTCGTTGCGGCATTCCTGGTTGCGACAAGACGGCGACCCAACTCTCGAACGGTGCTGTGCTCGGCCACTTCGGAAAGCCGTTTGTCGGCACGAAGTTTCCGGCGATTGGCGGGGTCTTCGACCGGTGCGATGAACACGGTCCGTCAGATGATCCGCACGAGTATGGTTTCTCCATGGAGATCAGTAGAACGCAATGTTTGGATCAGGGCTGGGTGGCCTACGTGATAGATCCAGACACTGGAAATGAGCGTGTCACCCGTGACTTTTGGCCCACTGAAGAGGAGGCTGTCGCGGCAGCTAAGCGCGGAGAGCTTATCGAGTAAGAGACTGCGCGCCTCGCTGTCTTTTCGTTCGAACCCATTGGACGAGACCGTGTCGTGGCGGTGACAGTCTAGAACGGATCGCCGCCGCCCCCGTTTGACGGTGGGGGCGGCGGCGTTTGGGGTGCCCGCTACTCCGTCGGTAGTTGCCCGTTGTCGCCTGCCTCCGGAAATAGATTCTTGGCGATGATGACTGCCAACCCAACCACCTGTATCACCACGCTGCCGAAGTAGGCGGCGATCATGATTTCAGTCTCGCGTCCGTGCAGTACCAGCCAACCAATCACGAGCGAGCTGATAACTACCGGCGCCCCGGTGGCGCCGATCGCGAATCGAAAGAGGGTCGTTCGGCGCTTGTTGTCTGCGCGCATTCGTTCCAGCTTGACGTCTCGAGCGTCTGCAAGCTGTTGCTCCCGTTTCGTGGCGCTCGGCTCGACAACAACGTCTGCGGCTGCCTTTGCGGCACTCTGCCTGCCGGGATTGGACTTGTCTCCAGCCGGTAGCGGGGTGACGGTCGACTGGAGCCACGCGATCTCGTCGTCATCTAACTCCCAGTCGTCCGGCGCGTGTCGCTGGTACTCGAGTTCGGCCAACGTGTCTTCGTCCGGCTCCCAGTAGTCCGGCGGCTCACCAGGCTCGGCCCCGGAGGCGTGCCAGTATTCCTCTGGTTCCGATGGCTCCTCGCTCACCTGTGAGCCACCGGGGGAGGATTCTTCTGCAGTCGACGCAGGCGCTTCTGGACAGCAGGGACGGATACTCCGAACCTCTTTGCCGCGGTGAACTCGCCGTGGTCTCGAACCGTCCTAATGAACGGGCCAGCTGGCATCAACAGCTCGCCAGCGAACTCGTCAGCGAAGAACTCGTGCAGGTTGTACTCGTTCTTGGCGTTCCGGTAATCCATGAACGAATACTCGTTGTCCTTGGCCAGGCTGTCGCGTTCGACGAGGTGGCCGATTTCATGGGCGAGAGTGAACCTCTGGCGCTCGGCGCTGTCGTTGCCGTTGACGTAGATTCGCGCGGCGGGATCACCAGCGTTCTTGATGATGAACCCGGACAGTCCCGGCTCCATGGCATCCACCGAGACGGATGCGCCCCACGTTTCAGCGATGTCAATCAGGTCGCGGAGTCCACTGGTGCCAACTCTGGCAGAGCGCCTAATCTGCTGCGCCTCTCGACGCGCCCGCTGGTAAAGTAACTCGGCCATGTCCACACCTCCTTGTGTTCAGGATAATGCCCCAACGGTGCGACATATTCCGGAGGCTTGCGGTATCGCCTGCCTGAAACGCCGGACAGGCACCGCTCACCGGGTGTGGTGAGTGGGTGCGGGGCGAGGCCGGTACGGCTCACACGGTGGGGTCCGGTGGCGGGGATGCGCGGGTGAGTGCCCGCAGCTTGTACAGGGCGGCAATCGCGAGACCGAGGTAGATCACCTCGACCACGTTCTCCCAGCCCGGGTAGCCGTACTCTTCGCCGGGCCACCACAGGATCAGGGCGGCGTTGCCGCTGTAGGCGGTGGTGACGCACATGGCGAGCATCGTCGCCCGCCCGGCATAGGTGGAGCGCCAGCGCCGACGCGAGTACACAACAACGAACACGCCCGAAGTGAGAAACGCGGCGAGCGCGAACCAGCCCCGGTAGATCGCCCCAGGGGTCACGAACGTCAACACAAGACCGACCACCACAAGGAGCGTGAACGCGGCCCGGTCCCACCGGTGTTCGTCGTATCGGGGCGCGAGGGGGTTACGCATGTCGCCTCCTGTAGATCGTGTCGATGGTCTCGCCGAAGTGGTTGCGGTGATGCTCGTTGTCCAGCCGTGCCGCGAGGGCCTCGACGGCTGGCCATCGCCGGTATGCCTCGCCGCGGCGTTGCTCGGCTTCGGCCAGACGCTGCCGGGGGCAGCCGCCGGCGGGAGGCGGTGGCGGTAGCTTTCCGCGCCGTCGTAGCCACTGTGGAAGCCTCATCCGGATCCCTCCGCTTCACGTCGCATCTCTTCGAGGGCGTGTGCGCTGGTCTGGCTCGACCTCGACAGCAAGGTCACTTGGTGGCGGGTTTCGTTGTGGCCGTCCCGCTCGGAGTCGAGCGCTTTGGTCAGGTAGGCGATGCGGTCGTCACGGACATCGAGGTGGTCCCGGACGACGCTGCGCGGGACGAGCCGCCCGGTGAGGATCCCCCAGGCTGACCAGCCGACCATGGCGACCAGGAGCCCGTTGATTCCGAGCTGGCCGATTGGGACCGCGGCGACAAGATCGGCCATGCGGTGCCCCTTCCTAGATCGTCGGGGTGGGACTCACTCGGCGCGGTGCTCGCCGACGTACGCCTCCGGAGCGGGGAGCCACGGCGCCCGGTCAGGCACGTACTCCACCAGCTGCGGCGCGGGCAGCGCAGCGTCCGCCGCGTTGCGCGCGGCCACATCGCCGCGCAGGCGAGCCAGCTCGTCGAGGATCTGCGGCAGCGCCTGCCGCGCGATCAGCATCCACTCCATCAGCTCGGGGCTCTCGGCACGAACCTCGGGAGTGATGTTCCGCAGGGAGGTCGCGCCGCCGCCCACGGCGAGCAGTCCGCCGACGACGGGCAGGATTGCATCAACAACGTCCTGGGTCAGGATTCCCCAGGTCACCAGTGCGCCGCCCGCGGCCACGACCACGAAGTAGAGGGAGATACGCAACCTTACGTCAACATGCTTCATCGGTCTCAACCCTTCAGCTTGGGATTGCGGGGGTTGCTCGGCGGGTCGACGAGGGTGTCGAACGTCCGGGTCTTGACGCTCAGGCCGATCTTGTTCGCGATCGCCTCCAGGATCGACACCGCGGTCGCCAGCAGGTCGTAGAACGAGCGGTGGCCGCCCTGTACCCACCCGGGCACGTTCGCGAACCCGTCGTCGTCGGCGTCCATGCCCATCTGCACGCACAGCCGCTTCGTGTCGTGCGTGACCGGCCACACCTCCTCGCGGATGATGCGCCGCACGTCCTCTTCTGATGCCATTGCCAACCAGTCCTCTCCCAGTGTCCGGCCCGTGAACAGGGCCTCGAGTTGCGCCCGCGAGCCGCGGAACGCGTTGATGTCGACGAGCCGCCCGGCCACTTCGGCGTTCGACCCGTACTGCCAGATGACGGGCTTCTGGTTGCCCAGCGGGTAGTCCCAGCGGGCGTGCCCGTTGCCGGGGTACAGAGCGCGTGGGGTGCCGCGGAGGTCCCGTCCGTAGTCAGCCACCCAGAACGCCCCGAACTCGTGGCTGTCCGGCTCCGAGGGGGCGACCCGGCCTTCCCAGTAGGGGACGTACGAGTACACGCCGATGACCCGCACACCAGCGGCCTCGTAGAGGCGCTTGCACTCGCGGATGTGGTCGACGTGCAGCCCGGCCGGGGACTCGACGTCGATCCATACCGGCCGGCGCGCGTCGCCCATCACCGCGAGGGAGGCGTCGACCTGCTGTGCCACGGTCGTCCCCTCGCTCGGATTGCGGAGGTAGTGGTAGGCGGCGGTGAGCATCCCCGCGGACTCGGCATCGTCGAGGTGCGACCGGTACGTCCGGTCCCGGTAGGTGCCGTCGGTGGTGCGGATGATCGCGTACGCCATGCCCTCGGCCTTGGCCTGCCGGAGGGACATGCCGTCCTGGTGCTCGGAGACGTCCACTCCGAACAGCGGACCGTCCGACGGTGCGGGCGCGGGAGCTGCCTCGCCCGGGTAGCCGGCGCCCGCCAGCCACGTCTCCGGGTCGATCCGGCGGCCGCCGTGCCCGTACTCCCACACCGTCAGGTGCAGGTGCGGCCCGGTGGACTGGCCGTTGGAGCCGACGTAGCCGATGAGCTGGCCCGCGTTCACCCAGTCCCCGGTCTTGAGGCCGGTCGCGTAGGCGTCCCACATGTGCCCGTACTCGGTGCAACCGCCGCCCTCGCTGGTCGGGTGGTCGATCACGAGCCACTGCCCGTACCCGGTGGCGGCGCCGATGTACTGGACGGTGCCGCCGGCGCACGCGTAGAACGGGGTGCCGTCCGGGACGGCGAAGTCGGTGCCCGAGTGGCTCTCGGGCCGCCCGGTGACCGGGTTGATGCGGCCGGCGAACCGCGAGGTGATCGTGAACGTGCCGCGGGGTAGCGGCCACTGTCTGGCCATGGTCACCGCTCCTTCGGGTGGTTAATCTTCCAGGCGATCGAGTCGGCCAGGCGGTCGGCGTAGCTGCCGGTCTTGCCGTCGGGGGTGTGAACGGGCTCGAGGTAGGCGCGGGTGTGGTCGCCGCTCATGTAGGCGCGCACGTCGGCGGCGAGCTGCCCGACGCGCCCGCCGAAGCCGAGGATCCATCCGATCGGATCGCGTTGGACAATGCCGAGCTGCCACGCCAACTGGAAGTTGCCGAGGCGTCCCTTCTCGATGGCCTTGACGATGATCTCGTCCATGCGGCCGTCGCTGGTATCGCCGACCCACCGGATCAGCGCGTCTGGCCAGGCGGCTGGGATCGGGTCTGTCGGCACCGCCGTCCAGAACGCACGGTCAGGGATCGGGGTGTAGCGCTCTCCCATCACCCCGTAGCGCGGCGCGGGGTCCGGGAGGCCGTGCTGCCACCGGTCGTGCGGCCGCCACGGGTCCGAGAGGAACCCCGCCGCGAGTACCCGGCCGTGGAACCGCGGGTGTTTGAGCAGGAAGTCGTGCGCCGGCTTGGACCCACCGGAGAACGACATGAGCACGATGTGCTGGTCGGGATGGGCGTCCATCCACTCAACCAAATCCCGCACGCCGGCGCGGGAGTTGTCGGCCCACGTACCGCCACCACCCATGCCGAGCATCGTCGACCCACCCCAAGGGAACCAGCGCGAGTCGGCGCCGATCTTCGCCGCGAGCCGGTCCACACACGGCGCCAGGACCGACCCGTCGACCCTGCCGTCCGTGCCGACACCGTCGAACGCGACCACGGTCCGTTTCATGCTTTTGCCTCCTGAAATGGCGAAACCCCCACTGGCGGGTGGGGGTGAGTGTGGTAGCCGGTAGTGACCCGATGACGAAACCCCCGCAGCTGAGGCAGGGGTTCCGGTGAAACGGTCGAGTTAGGGCATGAGTCCCATTCGGTACTTGCTCGTGATTCCGTCGTGAGCTCTCTGCCGAAGATGAGGCTCGTCGAGGTGACTGTCTGGGACGAGGTGTCGGACCATCGCAGTGTCGGGGAGCGTTGGCTCCGAGACGTGGACGATCCATCCTGGACTGTTGTCGTCTTCGACACGTTCGTATCCGATGACTGAGCCGCCTTCGAGCTTGACGCCCTCGACGATCCATTCAAGTCTGAGGTCTGGACAGGTTTCCTGCATTGGCTTCTTCCCTTCGAGTCGGTCTGACTCAGACGGTAGAGGACTCCTGGGGGGTGGAGGTCACAGAAGCACGGCGGCAACGACCCGACGACTGTCGGGTTAACGTGCGGGGGCCAGAAGCCGAGAGTGATTGTTCTGCGCGGGCGCGGACCCGAGTCGCACTAGGCGGGGGAGAGTGTGAACGGGCGGGGCTACAAGCGGGCCACGTAGACGGTGCCGGTGAAGGTTACGACCGTACTGTTCCGGGCTACGATCGCGATCTGGGCCGTGCCAGTGGCGTTTGTGATGATTGCTGTTGTAGGCCCGGCCAGTGTGCTGCGCGCGTTGTCGTGCTCGACAGTGCCGACTCTCAAGTGGGGCCGTGAGGCGGTAGTCGTGGGCCCGTCCAGTGCCCCCGCGACCACAATCAGCGACCCGCTGCCCGCATCGACGGTGGTGAGCGGGTATGTGACCGGGTTGACCCCGCCGGCACCCGACATGGAGACGGGGATCTCCTCCACTTCGCCGCCGCCCACCTGGCCGATGACCGGCCCGAGGGTGAGTGTCATCGCTTATACCTCCGTGATCGAGTGGATCTCGCCCGAGTCGAGATTGAGGACACTGTCGCCGTTGTTCGCCGCGGCGGGAGGCGACCAGGTCCCGGTGCCGGACCACAACCACATCGCCGGACGGGACTCCACGAGCGTCCTATCCGCCTTCGCGCCGATCGCTGCGGACTGCGCCGTCGACACCGGCTTGTCCACGTCGCTGGTGTCGTCGACGTTCCCGAGTCCGACCTCTGCCTTGGTGTGGTCGTGCGCCGTGGGCGGATAAGTCGGCGGTTTCTTGCTGATCTGCGACCACTCGTGACCATGGCCCACGTCCGATTTGCCGTCCAGTGCATCGTCCAGGCCCGTCACCTGCGACATTGAGTGGTCGTGGGTGGACGGGGTGCGGGCATCCGACAGGCGAGGGTCGTCGTTCTTGACCCGCTCACCGATCGCCGTCATCACCGTCGTGAAGAAATTCGGATCATTGCCCAGCGCGGCTGCGACCTCTGCGATGGTGTCCATCGTCTCCGGCGCCTGTCCCACCAGATCGGCGATCGCCGCAGCGATATCCCCCTGCCAGTTCGACGACATGTCGCCGATCGCGGTCAGCACATCCTGGTAGGCCTGCGTGTTGGACAGCTCGACGAGGACCTGGGCGAGAGCCGCAGCAGCATCCGTAGCAGACCCCGCGGCCTCACCGGCCTTTGTGCTCGCGGTGACCGCCGACCCCGACGCCGCAGACGCCGAACCAGCTGCCGCGTCAGCGTGCCCGGAAGCCTCGAACGCAGCAGTTTGCGCCTGACCCCGAGCGTTCTGCGCCGTGGTACTCGCAGACTGCGCAACCTGCCGACTGTCTAGCGCAACGTCCCGTGCCGCCTCAGCGCTCGTGCGGGCCGCTTGCGCCTGAACTTTCGATTCGTCCGCATTCGACGCCGACCCTGCAGCAGCCGAGGCGCTACCTGCCGCGTCGCTGGCAGACCCGGCCGCCGCATCCCGGGCGTCCTCGGCACCCGTGCGGGCTGTCTGGGCGGCCTGAGCATGGCCAGGGGCGGCCTCGATAGCGGGCAGGTTGTCGGTGATGACCTGCGCACCAGCGGATGCAGTAGCGGCACTATCGGCGGCAGCTGACGCGCTACCAGCCGCCGCTGTGGCGGACCCGGCAGCGTCCCCAGCCGACCCGGACGCCACGCCAGCCGACGCCTCCGCAGCCGACGCACTACCCGCGGCATCCGAGGCACTCGACGAAGCCGCCGACGCAGACCCCGCAGCAGCGGACGCCGACGACCCCGCAGCCGAAGCAGCGGTCTCAGCCGCCACACGGTCACCCTCGACCCGCGCCACCACCTGATCGGCCGCGCCCTCGATTGCTGCGTCGACGCCCTCGGCCGCGGTCTCGGCCCGCTCGGCGGCGGCGATCGCGTCGGCACGGAGCTGGGCAAACGTCGACAGTTCCTCCGGCGTCCACTGGTAGACCGTCGCGAAAAGCTCCCGAAGAGTCACATCCCCTTCGGGGATCACCACCGGCCACTCGCCGCGGGCATCCACCCCAACATCAATCTCGAGCACCGCCGGCCCCGGCTCCACCACAACATTCGCCGGTAGCTGGCCATTGATGATCGAGTACGGCACCCTCCGCGGGGCGATCACGCCTGACGTTCCGGTCCGGAACCCCGCCGAGATCCACAAGGTGCCCTTCGACCCAGTCAACCCGACGTCATACACACTGCCCGTAATCTGCGGCACCCCAGAACCTCCCCGCTCGTCAACATCTGCAGTGTCGCCGTGCGCGGTGACTTATCCGTCGTTGCCGGACGAGCCGCCCGTTGTCGGCACAGATTCATCGACTGTCGACTCAGTCGCGTCCAGATTGATGCGATCCACCATGAGGTGCGTGAGCGCGGTCCCGCCCCGGTACAGCAGCCGGTTGTAGATTCCGACAGCGGTCCCCACGTTGTAGAACGCCCACACGTGCACCCGATAGCCGGGACCCGGAACAGCGACAGAATGGCGCACCGACAGCGTTGTGTACTTGTTCGTCAACACCTCGCCGTACGCCTCTTTGATCGAAAACACCGACCCGTCCGGTCGGGACACCACGATCCGGACTCGTGACGTCAGACGGTCCACGTGATGATCGTGCGTGATCTGCGCGTCAATGAACCAAGTGCCCTCAGCGAGCTGGATTCCGTGGTCCACGTACGACGCATTCTTCGGGTTGGTGATGACCGCGCCGTCAAACTCCATTCGCACCCACCGGTTCCGGTCCTTGTACCGGTTGTAGGTCATGTACGCGACCCCATACCCCGACACATCATCGAGTCGGGCGACGAGGTCGAGCTGGCCATCGCGGATCTTGTCCAGCGCCGGGTGGTCGTTGGCGATCAGCCCACCAAACAGGGCAGACGCAATGTCTTCCAGCGCTTGCCCGACGGCCGCGCCGATAGACAGGAACCCGGAGAGGATGTTCCCGAAGAACCCGTTGCGGGCCATCTCCGCGATGTTCCACATGTCCGGGTTCGCCTGCGCTGGCGGGGTGACCGTCGCCAGTTCGAACATCTCCCCTGGGCCGCGACCGCCCGGGACGCTCCCACCATTCGGTGTAGTCACCGCTCGCCCCCCTCATCTGCGAGTCGGGCCTTCCACACCTCGCGGCGCCGAAGTGCTTCCCGGATCGCTTCTGCTTCCACCCGTACCGCTTCCGCCTCCTCATCCGACAGTGCCGATAGGTCCACCTCCCCGTGCTGCATGGCCGGTGCAGGAGCCGACACCGGCACCCACTGTCCGGGGTTCAACCAGCTGCGGGGCCCGGTCTGAGGCGGATCGTGACGGATCCTCGCCGCCGGCACCGCTTTGACGTCGACCATCCCGTCCTCGCCTGCCAACTCGTCGAGCTCGGCACGGGTGATGAACCCGAGCGCCTCCAAATGCCTCCCGAGGTCGTCGGACCACTCCTCCGGCATCTGCATCGGCACATGACCGCCCGGCCCCGTTACCGGCGGCGCATGGAACACCCACTTGTACTTGTGCGGACCCGACGGATCCGCCTGCTGCTGATCCACCTCGATCGGCGGCGGCGCCCCCTGCGCCCGATACTCCTCAACCATCGCTCTCTCCTCTTAGCTCTGGACGGACAGGTTCTGCACGATCTGCTTCGTCGACTCGAGTAGCCGGCCCAGGCGGGCGATCGGGGTGCGTTCCTCCGAGTCGACACCGATCGCCAAGTCCCAGCCGATCCCACGGGGACCGAACGACAGCTTCTTGCGGCGCAGCTCGTCGGTGTAAAGGCGCCCAGACCGTCCCACCTCCGCTGAGATGGGCGAGGCGATGTCGAAGTGGCGGCCAATCATGTACGGCATCGCGTTGACGACCTCGACCTGGAATGACGTGTACGGCTGGGTGGCCTGCTTCCCGGTCCGGATAGCCCCCACCGTCGACAGCGAGAAGCCGGTACCGCCGGAGGGCTCCCACACGTCGCCGTAAGCATCCCGGCCCATCAACGCCTCCCGGGCGTCGAAGTCCCAACGGGCGAACGCGAGCACGACGTCTTCGACCTGGTCGTCCAGCAAACCGAGGGTGAGCCCGGGGTTGAGGAAGATCATGCCGATCCACCCCAACGCGGCGTTCACCAGCATCTTGATGCCGGAGTTGACCCAGCCCGGAGACCGGCCACCGGTGATGATTGCGTGGCCAAGCGCCTTGTGGACGCGACGCTTGATCGACCGCACCCCCACCTGCCCGGACCCCTCGGCCCCAGTCCAGCGTTGCTGCCGGTAGAACACGACCGCCGGTTTGCGGGTGACGGTCCCCCAGAAGTCGGGCTGCGAGTACTCCACGGGCTCTTCCCAAGGGATCGCCTGAGTGGTCTCGGTGATCCCGTCAGAGGCGATCGACCGCACCAGACCGATGAACCCGTCCACCAACGTGCCCGTCGGGCCGCGCACACCCGAGGTGTCCACGACATCCCAGATCAGGGTCGGCATCCTCAAAATGGCGTGGTCGGGGAACGGCTGCGGATCCCCTGGCAGCCACCGCTCGGCGGTCAGCATCAGCCCGGCATCCTCGAGGATCGGCTTCACAATCTCGTGGAACTGGCCCATGCGCGTGACGATGACCGTGTGCATGGAGGTGTCGTGCAGCAAGCCGGCACCGAGTGGGTTAACGATCTGCGCCCACCGATCGGGCTGCAGGTTCCGGTACGAGAACGTCGAGAACATGTCCGGCGCTGGCGCCCAACCATGCTGGTAGCGGCGCATCAGGTTCACCAGCAGCAGCTGCTTGATTCCGGTGATCGCCGGGCCGTAGTAGATGTAGATCTTCGGCCACTGCAGGGTGATCGGCGCCCACGGGTTCGGGTAGCAGTACACCTTCTTGGCGTGCTGGTAGTCGTGCAGCCCCTCGAAGGTGACGGTCTCGACGCCCGACTCGAGCATCGCGTCTTCAATGACCTGACCTTTGCCGGTCCAGACGTTGCCGTCCTGGACGATGCGCAGGTGCACGTCTTCGGCTTCGGCTACCTCGTCGGCCATCCACCGCCCGACAGGATGGTCCCCGAGCCACGCCACGTTGGCTTCACCGGCGTCGTTCTTGATCCACTCAGCGTCACCGTCGAGTGCGGCGTCAGCGTAGGAGACGAACTGCCAGTCCTTGTCGTACACCTCGACCACCGGCGGGGCCTGCGCTGAGGTCTCCCACTCGAGCCACTCGGCGTCCAGTAAGGCCCGCGCCTGGTCGAACCGGTCGATGAGGGCGGGGGCGGTCATGAGTGCGGCCTATCGAACGCTGGCCGCAGGGACACCTTGATCCCCGCATCCAGCCCGCCTACGACAGACACCGGTAGAGATACCGGGCCACTGTCAGGGCCGTTGCCGGGAGGGATCGGGTGGGTCCACCGGGTCTGTCGCATCCGGCCGAAGCTCATCGGCTGGCCAAGGATCCGGAACGGGAGCCGGTACGGTCTCGTGTCGGCCTCCCCCACATCCCCCGCCCCGACCGCCGGCAAGGTGTGCATGATCCGCTGCCCGGCCTTCTCGTGACCCACTGGGTACACGCCTTGCCCGTCCGGCACGGTCCATGTCTGCGCGGTCGCCGCAGCGGGGATGGTCCAGATCAGGTAACCGGGCTGGTCGCCATGGTTCTCGACCTCCAGCACCGCCGAGCCCGCGCCATCGGTGTTCTCCCACTCGTCCTCCGAGGGGTCGCCGTACCACCACGGGTCATACGCGGTGACCTCGAACGTCCACGTCTCCCAGCCCCGCTGCCCCGCATAGGTCTTGTTCTCCGGCTCCGGGGTGCCGGTACGACGGATCTGGATCTCTCGTGCTTCACCGTTGCGTTCCTGGAACCGGATGAAGAACTGGCCCGTGCGGCCGGAGTGCTGGTCCGGCGTCGTGAGTGTCCACAAGCGGCGCTCGACCTGAGACCAAGACCGTATGTCGGTGGCCTTCGTGGTGAGCTTCATCGTCCAGCGGCGCACGCCGACATGCCCGTACCCGGGGACAGAGCCCGGCATCCCGACCACTTCGTTGTCCTCAAAGCTGCGGGCGGCGTGCCACATCTCTTTGAGCTCTCCGTCGCCCATCTCGACGCCGGACTGTGTGCCGTCGGTGCCGGCGTTGGGGCCGGTCACCTCGATCGAGTCGACCTCCCGGCCGTGGACGTCGCGGGCAATCAGCCATACCCGGCGCCGCCCTGTCTGCTGCGGTGGGCAGGTCACGTGGATCTCACCTGCCCGCCGATCGCCGACTCCAAGCCGCGAGAGATCTCCGAGACGACCCGATTGGACACGGCCATCGGGTCAGTGGCTCCGTTGACGTTGATCGTCATGTCCACCTGGATCACCTTCTCTCCATCGGTGTTGCTGCCGCCGCCGGTGGTGGTGTCGGTGTCGGTGGCGATTCGGGTGACCTTGGTCAGGTCTTCACCACCGGCCAGTCCCTCGGGTGTGGACACTGCGGCGTCGAGCTTGTCGGCAGTCTCCTTCGGGAGGGTGACCAGACCCGTCTCCCCCACGATGTCCGGCGCCGGCAGCAGACCCTTAAGCCCGATCAGGCCACCGAACTCGTCGGCGAGCTCAGACAGGAAGTTGCCCTCGACCTGGCGGCGCATCTCGTCCGGAGTCGCGAGCCGCTTGTCGTCGGCGACGCGAACCCAATCGCCATTGGCCCACGCCTCGGCAGACCGGGCCATGCCCTGGGTTACGCGCTCCCACTCGACGCCGGACTGCAGGGCCGCGGCCAACGCCCTGAGGCTGCCGTCGGCGGGCTCGTCGCCGATCCACTGGGCGACACGACGCCCGATGTCGTCGGCCATGACCTCCGGCGAGTCGAGCTGCATCGCCTGCACCGACGTGACGAGGTCGTTGATCTCGTCGAATCGCTGCCCGGCCGCCATCCACGCCTCGAACGCCTTCGTCTGGGCAGGGTTCAGCACCCGCTCGGGGTCGACGATCTTCTTAGCGAGGAACCCCTCACCGAACGCGACGCCGCCGTTGTCGTAACCCGCCGTGGTCGGCCAGCGCCCAGCCGGTCCGCCCCAATCCATCCGCACTGCGCCCACACCCGCGACGAGGTTGGTGGCTGGAATCATGTGGTTGTCCGGCAGTCCGACGAACGCCTCGGGATAGGCGTTGCGCACTCGCCGGTAGGTGGGCTCAATGACCTGCAGAAGACCACCCGATGGTGTGCCCTTCGCCGCGTTCGAGTCCCAGTTGTTTATCGCGTTCGGGACACCACCAGACTCGATCTGGATCTGCTTCAGCATCGCGTCGATGTGCTGCGCCGGGTTGTACCCATGGCGGGCCAAGGCCTGCATCGCCAGCCCACGCCACTGCTCTGCGCCGCCGCCACCTCCCGTGCTGCCGCCGGATTCCTCCATCTTCTTGGTGATGGTCGCCTGCATGGGCTTGAGCATCGACTCGAACGTCTTGCCTGGCACGTCGCCGACGATGCCGGGGAACTGAGAGCCGCCGATCCGGCCCCGTATCTCATCTGCCTGGGGCTTGATCATTTCGCCGACCATGGCGGCCCAGTCGATGGGGGCTGCCCCTGCCCCGGACGGGACGGGGATGACGAGCCCGCCGGGTTCCGGCAGGGGTCGGGCGGCAGCGACGTGCACATGGTTGCGGTGCTGAGCGTTCGTGGTGGCGCCGTAGTCCAGGGGGGCACCGTTCTTGATGTTCTGCCAGCCGTTCAGCGGCCAGTGGATTAGCTCGAGCAGCCCGGCCGCGTAGTTCTGGTGGAAGAACCGGGCAGCGGCCTGCATCTGGGGGGTGGTGTCGGTGCCGTTGGAGAAGTCCACGGCCAAGCCCTGGCCGTGGTAGTCGTTCGAGTTCCGCCTCGTCGACGTGATCGTCATTCCGGGGAAGTACTTGTTGACGAGCCCCGTGATCGAGCCGATGACTCCGCCGTCGGCGAACTGGCCGAGGTGCTTTCTGACAGCGTTGACTCCGCCCATACGGGCTGCAGCGTTGAGTCCATCGAACCGGTCTGGTCCGAGAGCCCGCACGACCTCAGGTCGAGCGATACCTTCGCCGCCCCCAAGACCGATCGTCATGCCCGTCCGTGGCTCGACGAATGTGTACGGGTCCACACCCGGTGTGTACCCGGGCAGCACCGAGCCGATATGCGAGGTTCCCGAAGCGAACCGGACCGGGTAGGGGTTCATCTTCTTGGCGCCGATCATGTCGGCGACCCCGTTCCACATACCGACGAGACCGTCGTTGAACACCGATCCGATGGTGAAGCGGACCGGTGCGGCGGTTCCCTCGCGGACCTTGTTCCACTCCGCGTTGATGTTCGCTGCGCCAACGGCCGTCGCGGTGGCGGTGTTGCCGATGGCTCCACGCATTCCAGCCAGGGCCGGGTCGACGGTGCCGGTCTGCACCGCCGCGATCCCCGACCCGGCGTTTTGCATCGCTGGGAGGGCCAGCCCGACCATTTGCTGCTGCGTGGTCAGGGCAGTCTGGGCGAGTCCGGCCTGCATTCCGGCCAGCGCGGGGTCGACCAGGGTGGTCTTTGCGTTCGCCACTCCGGCACCGGCCGTGTTCAAGGCCGTAGTGATCGCGGTCCCCTGGACTGCCGCTGCAGCCCCGAGGCTCGCCAGGTTGCCACTCATGCCCGCGAGAGCGGGATCGATGATTCCCGTCTTTGCTGCATCGATCCCGGCACCAGCCGCTGCGAACGCGTCACCGATCTGGGCGGACACATCCAGTGCCTGCATTGCCGCGTCGTCACCGATCAAGGCGCCTGTCGCGGCGTATCCCATGTCACGGCCCTGGAACGCGGCGCCCACTTCGTCACCAGCTGCCACGACGGGCGCGGCCACCTGTCCCGCCCCGGCCGTCACATCCATAGCCTGCTGGGCCAGCTGGTCGCCGATTACCGACCCGAGCGCCGCATACCCGGAATCCCCGCCATGGAACGCGTCTCTGAGTTCTTCGCCAGCCGCGGCCGCAGTCGAGGTGAGTCCGCCCATGGATGCGGCGACCTGACCCTGCATTCCCTTGATTCCGGAGATGAGCCCCTCTCCGATGTTGCGGCCATAGTCGGCGAACAGTTTCGACGGGGACGCGATCCCGAGGGCCCGCTTGAAGGGGTCCTTGATCCACCCGGGGATGGTGTTGAGGAACGCGTTTCCGATGGTGCCCGCGAGGCTCTTGATGCCGTCGATCAGACCTTGCACGATGTTCTTGCCCGCGTCCCACAGCCAGCTACCGGCGCCGGAGAAGATCCCGATGATCCGGTCCTTCCAGCCGGTGAGGGTGTCTCGGATGCGGTCGAAGCCGCGGATGACGCGGTCGACCATCGGCTGCACGTAGGTGCCGTAGAACTCTGCGACCCGGTCCGCGACGGACTGGACGGCCGACTTCACGAGGTCGAGGGCTGCCCCGACGCCGGCCTTGAGGTCGTTGAACCGGTCGACCACCCAGCGGACGACGGGGGCGATGACGGTGTCGTAGACGGCCTTCACCCCGGCCCAGAGGAGATCCCAGCCGGCCTGGAGCCAGCTGAAGATGACTTTGATGCCGTCCCACCACATCTGGAACGCGGCGACGATGAAGTCCACCACCGGCTGGCCGACCGCGTCCCACGCCATGCCTAGGCCGGTCCACAGGACCTCCCACGCGGCACCGAGCAGACGGAAGTAGAGCTGGACTCCCTCCCACCACAGGTTGAAGGCGGCGACGATGAAGTTGATGATGGGCTGCCCTACGGTGTCCCACGCCGACTGGAGGAACGACCACATGGTGTTCCAGGCGTCGGAGATCCACTCGAACGCGGCGACGGCGGCGTCGGAGATCGTGGACCACACGCCGGCGAACGCGCCCTGTAGCCACTCCCACGCGGCGCCGAGGGCGTCCATGAGCCCCTGCCAGATCTTTTTTCCGGTCTCGGTCTGGGTGAAGAACCAGATCAGCCCGCCGGTGATCGCCGCGATCGCCGCGATGATGGGGTGGGCCATCAGCAGTCCGAAGGCCTTGGATATGCCGCCGGTGGCTAGAGCGACGAGCTTCTGAGCACCAGCAAGAGCGAGCGATGCGACTTTCATGGCCACGAACGCGGTGGTTACCCCGCCGGCGATCCATGCGATGGGCTCGAGGACCTGCAAGACGGTTTGGAGCCATCCGGGGAGGTCGGCTTCGCCGTTGATGAGGTCGATGATCACGTACGCGAAATCGGTCAGACCGTCGGCGATCATTGTGATGATGGGCACCAGCGGTTCGATGCCTGCGGCGGCGAGGTTGTTGAAGGCCGCGAGCAGGCTTGTCATGGAGCCGGAGGTGGTCTCGGACATTTCCTGCATGACGCCGGACATGGCGTTCGTGGAACCCGCGATGCCGTCGGAGCCCTCGAGGATCCCCTGGGTGAGGATGTCCATGGCCTCCTGGGCGGGCACCATGCCGGCGGAGATCATTTTCTGCATCTCGTCGGTGGGGACGTCGAAGTGATTCGCCAGGATCTGTAGGCCTTGGACGCCGCCAACCGCGAGCTGGTTGATCGTGTCGAGGGACATTTTTCCGGTAGCCATGGCCTGCCCGGAGGCGCGAGCCATCTGGTCGAACACTTCCTGTCCGCCCCCCGAGGCGGCGGCGGCCTCACCAAGAGCCGAAACTTGCTGCGGGATGCCCTCCAGGTCGGCGCCGAACGCTGCGAGGGTCTTACCCGCTGCGGCGTAAGCGTCGAACATGTACGGGGTCGCCTGGTTGTCGGCCTGGAGCTGGGCCATGAGGTCCTGCGCCGCGACGGCGTCATCGAGAATGATCCCCAGGGAGGCGGTGGTGTCCTCGATGCTGGTGAGCTTCCCGAACCCGGCCTGCAGGGTGGCGCCGGCGCCGGCGACCCCGGCGAGCCCGGCAGCTACGGGGATGGCTTTCTTGCTGAGCCCGCCGAGTGCTCCGCCGATCCCACCGACGGCGCCTTCCGCTCCGGCGCTGGTTGAACTGATGTCCGACATGGCGGAGGTCATCGAGGACGACATGTTCGCCGCCGACGTTGCGACCCCTGCTGCAGCATCAGCAGCGGATGCCGACACTGACGAGAACGCGCCCGCGGCGGAAGCCGAGATCTCGGACATCGATCCTGCAACTGCTGATGAGGCCGCGGCACCTGATTGCGATGCAGCACCGCCCAAGTCGGACAGTGAGTCCGTGGCCGCGGCGCCAGCGGATGCGGCGGCCTGCGTGATGTCGGCCATGCTGCTAGCCATGGCCGAGGATGCCGCAGCGCCGGACTGTGAGGCGGCGCCGGCGACATCAGTCAGGGAATCGGACGCGGCCGCCCCTGCATCGGCGGCGGCCTTCGACACATCCGACATAGAGTCGGACATCTCCGAGGATGCGGCGCGCCCGGCCTTCGACGCCGCGGAGCCGACATCATCGAACGAGGCGGCAGCCCTGCTCGTTGCGGACTCGACGTCGCTGGCGGTCTTCTGGGCGGCGACGCCGACCCCGTCCACCGCGGCTTCGGCCTTCGACGCGCCCTGCGCGAACCCCTTTTCGAGGATGCCGACAATCTTGTCGAGGGCAGCGGTCATCTTGGAGACGAGCTCGTCCGACACCTTTGAGGCGTCGGCCTCGAACTCTATGCGTGCCCGCCCCTGACCCGTCGACATGCCGCGCACCGTATGCGCAGGCGGTGACCAGGTTTAGTCGCGGCGAAGGCGTCCGAGCATGTCGCGGATGCTCGACATTTCTTGCCCGATCACGGCGCGGGCAGCGCGGCCTTCCACGCCCATACGGGCATGGGTCACGGCCATTGAGATGAGCACGCAGAACGTCTTGAGTTGCTCGCCGCCGTTGCGGAACGCGTACGGATCCAGAGCGGGTTCGTCCGGGTGCTGGCCGGTGACGGTGCGGAGTTGCCCCCACCCCTCATGCTCCACGCTGCGTTCGCGGTAGAGGACATCCTCGATCTCGAGCAGCGGCACTACCCACCGACCCGTGTGCTCCGAGGGCGGGCCATGTTCGATCGTCACCGTCCCGTCCGCCAGGTCGAGGCTCACCACAGAGCCGAGACCCCGGTAGGTGACGACGCTGGAAGACACACAGGCAGCATAACCGGTGTCACCTAACGCTTAGGGTGGTCGGCATGGACGATGAGCTGGATCTGGTCACGGCTGCCGAGGACGCTGAGAAGGTTCGGGGCGAGCACTTCACCGTGTGGTGGCCCGAGGTCGATCGGCTCGCGAATGCCGGCCGTTGGGGCGACTACGAGGCACTGCTGTGTGAGATGCGGGACGCAACCGAGCGCGGCTCCGAGTTGGCAGGGTGGACCCTCGCGCCGCGCCCCACACTCTCACTGGCGGACTTGTACGAGCAGCGCGGTGACACCGAGCGGGCGATCGCAGAACTGGAACGGTTCCTGAACGCCATAGTCAGGTACCGGCAGGTTGAGCCCGAAGGCGGCGACACCGGGCAGCAGCGCGCCACAGAGAGGCTGCAGCGGCTGCGAGAGGGCTAGCTGAACGCGTCCATGAATGCGTCAGCGGAAGCGGTTTCGTCGTCGTCGGACCAGCCTCGCTCCGGACCGTAGACGGACCGCCAATAGGCGTCTGTCTCCTTCTCGTCCTTCTTCGACTCGAGGATCATCCACTCGACCGCGTCCAACAGCGCCCATAGGGTCGGGAGCTCTCGGAGCGGATCCGCGATGCCGTCTCGGACTAGACGCCCGCGGATGATTGACCACTGCGACACCGCCGACCCGGAAAGCGCGACGACGGCCCGCAGAGGACGCCCTGACAGGTGCTCCACCCCTGCCGACAGGAGCTCCGAGAACGCGTCCGGCGGGTATCGACCATCAGCGACACCGTCCTCCAGGGCTTCGAGCTGAGCCTGGCCCAGCATCAGGTGAAGGGTGGACAGCATCGGGGCGGTGGCCTCCATGCCTCGCCGCGTGGAGAGTGCGGCGAGGTGACGGGCTGCGGTCGGGCCGGGCACGGACAAATCCCAGGTTCGACCGTGCCAGACCAGTCCGGTCACTGCAGGGTCGGACCGTTCTTCGGTGCCTTCGCTGCCGGGGTGTCGTTGGCGGCTTCGATGATGCCAGTGATGACGGCCATCATCTCCTCCACTCCGAACTTGGCGTCTGGGTCGTTGATGCAGTCCTCGAGCTGCGAGTACGACTCGTCCGTGAGGGTGGCGTCGAGGAAGTTGTAGATGGCGTTGATTCGCCGCTGGCCGCTTGCGCGCCGTGCGGAGGACATGCCGAACAGCATCATCTGCCCTTCGGTGGGCAGGTGGTAGCGCCAGTCACGCCCGGCCGCATTGAGGGTCCACGCCTCGGCGGGGCCGTTGTCGGCGACCTCGATCGTTCCCTCGAGGGGCTTCCCTTCTTCGAGCTGGGCCTTGAGGCGTGCGATCTCGGCGTCCTTGTCGACGGCGGAGGCCTCGGAGTTGAAAGCGGCGGTGGTGTCAGGTGCAGGCACGATAGGTGTCCTTTCGTCTCGGGTGGCTTGTGTTCTAACTGCTGGGGGTGACTATGAAGCCGTTGCGGCCCGCCGCTTCGCGGGTGGCGTTCAGTAGCCACGGGCGGGGCTTGGCTCCGGGGTGCTTGACCTGCTGAGCGAACACCGTCTTGCCGCCGACCTTGAATGCGAGAGACTTCTTGTTCTTGGGTCGGATCAGGTGCGGTCGGGATCCGTCGTGGACGGCGGCTGCGTAATTCTTGTCCGCCACCACCGCGGTCCGGGCTGTCATGCCGACGACACGGACGTCCTCGGCCCGGTGTGCGTTGCGGAGCTGCCCCGTGTCGACGGGGGCTCGGAGTTTCGCCGTGTTGACGGTCTGTCGGGTGGTGTCGCGCAACAGCCGCACCATCTGGGACTGGGGTCCGGTGAGCTCACGCTGCATCCCGGCCTTGTCGACCGCGAACGTGGGCTTTGCAGTGAACTTCACGAGGTCTTCTTCCGTGTGCTGCGCTTCGGTGCAGGC
Source organism: Dietzia aurantiaca (assembly GCF_021033825.1). Lineage (GTDB taxonomy): Bacteria > Actinomycetota > Actinomycetes > Mycobacteriales > Mycobacteriaceae > Dietzia > Dietzia aurantiaca. The sequence continues at coordinate 15,447 of NZ_JAIFXZ010000013.1, read as the reverse complement.
GAGGTTTCGTCTACCACCGTGGTGGTTTCCTCGGCGGCGGCCGCGGACTCTTCCGCCGTCCCGGTGGCGCTGGCCGCGGACTCGGCGGCGGTCTGCGGCGCGGGGATGACGCGGTGGGGCTTGCGGACGATGCGCTCGACGAGCCCGCCGGCAATCAGCCGGTCGATCCGCTCTGTGTGCTCGACGGTGACGGTCTCCCCGCGTGCGAGGAGAGTGGTGGCGATGCGGCCACGGATAGTGATCTGGGACATGGGGCGCTCCTTAGCGTGCGAGGTGAAATACGGCTTGGGCGATCACAGCAACGGTGCCGCCCTCCGGGCCGAGGACGTCGGTTCCAGTAGGTAGCCAGTCGTGGATGAGGTCAGCGTCTTCGGCGGCATTGCCCAGGCGGCACAGGACCGCGTCGAGGCGGTCGGCGTCGTCTTCCTGGGTGGCGAACTCTGCGGCCATAACCTCGGCTGAGGGCAGGCCGCCTGTGTGGGTGAGTGCTTGGGAACAGCGTGCGACACCGATCTGAAGCTCGACGGCCATCGCGGCCCCGCACCGAGCCGTGGACACCGTCGCCTCCGGGAACGATGTGGTGCGGTAACGGCGGGTGACGTTGACGAACAGCAGCGCACAATCCTTGCCGAAGTTGTCCAGCGCGGGGATCCCGTCGCCGGCCCGGAGCTGCGGCGGGCCAGTGACCCCTCCCCGCGGCGGTTTAGCCTCGTTGTTGAACGCCTCCCGGAGCTGCTCCAGAAGGGCGACGATCAGGCGGTCAGTGCGGGCCATCACTGCACCTCCATGTCCGGAGACCACACCTGCGATGGTTCAGCGAGCCGATGCGGATTGTGTGCGCGTACCCACAGGTCGACCTCCGGCAAGCCGGTCGAACCCTGCTCGATGATGGTCTGGGGGTCAGCCATCTGCATCGTCACGCCCTGCCGGGTGATCTGTGTGACGTTGCGCGGGAGCACACACTTTTCGGGGTCAGTGCACGAGTTGTAGAACTCGCCGGCGAGCGCTGCGACCGCTGTGTCGGCGCCGGCGGGCGGTGGTGTGCCGCGCATGTAGGTGACGGACCATGTGCCCGGCGTGCCGAGCGGCCGGGTGAGGTCCTGGTCGGGCCATGCGGTGCCGTCGGCGCGGTACAGCCAGTCCCCCTCCACCGAGTACGAGGCGGGGTCGAGTTTCACGCCGTCGACGGCCACCCCGGTTATTTCGTGGACGGGGCCGGGGAGCAGGACCGTGGATGGGGATTCGCGTCGGCATGCCCGGTCGCCGCAGGAGATGTTGCGCCATACGCCGGAGTCGATGATCGGCACCATCCACGGTCCGTGCGGGGCCACGACCGTGCTGGCGGCGGTGTTGGTGCAGGGCCGGGCCACGGTGGGGCACACCCCGAAGCGGCGTCCGGTCAAGGCCCAGAGGACGCCGACAGCGGCGTCTATGGACCCGGCGAGCAGCGACTCCTCGGAAGTGGTGGGGAGGCAGTGGCGTGCGACGGGCCAGGTGCACGGGTTTGTCATGCCCGCACGGTAGGTGGGGTGGGTGACGGCCCCCAGCGGTCTTCCTGGGTCGACTACCGGAGAGTGGCAGGACGCCGGAACCGGCTGGGGGCCGAAGGTGTGCCGCCACCACCCGAGACGAGCGGCACAGCACGAGACCGTAGAGCGGGGCGGTGACACAACGGTGCCCCCACCCTCTTCCCCAAGGGTGGGGGCACAGTCAGGCTTGCCGGGCGGGTCAGGGCGTCGGGACCGCCGCGAAGTACGGCTCCGGCAGCTCGAGGGCGACGGCGCCGTCGGTCACAGCGGGCGGCGCGATGGTGGTCCGCTGCACATGCATGTGCTCGTGCCCCATCGGGGTGAGCAGGCGTGACGGGGTGTTGTCGGCGTCTGCCGAGACTACGTCGTAGGGGCCCTTGCCCCAGCGGGTCGGGGGTCCGGTGATGCCGGTCAGCGTCAGGTTCATCACCGACGCCCCGATCTCGATGTCACCGATCGTGGCTTCGCGGATCCACGGTGTCAGGAAGTAGCCGTACGACTCCACCGCGCCGGCGCCGGTCAGGGCCGAATCGTCGGTCGGGATGTCGCAGTCCGCTCCCCCGATGCCGGTCCAGATCTCCAGGCCAGCCCCGCCGGTGACCTTGACGCCCTTCGCCGACCGGAAACCGACCGGGCGGTCCAGGTAGTCCAGCACGACCGGGTCGTCGGTGAAGAACGACAGGATGTCGGGGTCGACGTCGCACATGGTGATCGCGACCTCGAACCACTTGAGCTCGGGCGGGGTGCGGTCGGCGACGCACACCTCTCCCTCGGCGTTTGTGGCTTCGAGGTCTTCGGCGTCCTTGGTGACCTTGGTGTAGTTCGCGGTGATGAATCCCTTCGTCACCAGGGACGATGCCTCGCCTGCTTCCGGCAGGCCGCAGTGCCCGACACGGGTCACGCGCATCCGCTTGCCCTTCACGACGGGGAATGCCTGAGTGGCCATTGTGTGCCTCCTCCAGAGGTTGTGGCGGCCCCGCCCTTCGGGGGCTTCGACACGGGACGGTAAGGGCCGGGGGTGACCAGCCCGTATCGGTTACTTCTTGCGGGACCTGCGCCCGGCAGTCGCGGGCTTGGTCGGCGCCGGGTCGGGGGTCGGTTTGGCGAGCATCCCTGCGGTCTCGGCGACCGCGACGGGCACCTGCCAGCCCATACCGGTGACTGTGGTGACCGTCCGCACCTGGGCCGGATCCTTCGCCGCGGCCAGGAGTGCTCCGGCGATCTCTCCGGGTGTTGATCCGGCTGACACGATCTCGACGGCATCTCCGCGAACGGTGGCCGTGACCTTCATTGACATGGCGGTCCTTCCTAGGCGATTGCGGCGGCCACGGTCGGGCCGGTCCACGTGACGGCGATGTGCCGCTCCGACACGGCCAGCCGGGTGTTCTTTCGTGCATTGAGGGCCATCGACGTCGTGACCGGGGAGCGGGTCACCAGTACCGGCCCGGTCGCCACGAGCAGCCCGGCGAGATCGGTCCGGTAGCCGACACCGAACGCCCACCGGTTTCCCAGTGGGGTGTAGAGCTTCCCCGATCGTTCGGTGATGAGCCCCTTGGAAGCGGCAAGCGCCGCGGCGGAGCGGGGGGCGTGCACCACCCCGACCTGCTCCAGTCCGGCCTCCACAGCACCAAGTGCGGCGACGAGAGCGTCCCCGCCCGTGCCGACAGCGGTGGCCGGGGTGCCGGCGCGATCGGCCAGCAGCGCCGCGGTGTGGGTCTCGGTATCGACCTGTTCGGTCACGTAGAGGGTGCGGGCCGCCGCCAGCCGGGCCTCCTCCTCCGACACTCCCACGAGCATTCGGTGATCGGACGCCCACACCACCGTGGCGGGGAACGGGGTCAAGGGCGGGCACTCCTCGAGCCCGCCCTTGACGTTCTCCGGCTCGGCGGGCGCGTCCGGGTCTTCAGGCTCATCGGTTTCTGCGGGGAGGCATCCGGCGGGCCACATGCCGTGCGCACCGTCGTCGACGTCTTCCAGCAGGACGCCGCCAGCGACGCGGTCATCGCCTCGGTCATCCATGGTGGCCGCCGAGTAGAGGCCGCCCGTGTGGGGGACGCCGGCGGCCTCACTGATCGTGATCGGCGGCAGTCCAACAGCTGCAGTCATTGTCCACACTCCTCTATGTGGTCAGGGGGCGCCAGGAGTGCTTCTCCTGACGCCCCCTGAGCATTTGGTGACCCCTAGGGTCAGGGCTCGGTCGGTGCCTCGACCGGCCCACCGAGGGGGGCCCGCAGGCCGACCTGGCCGTTCACGGCGACCGGGATCGTGTAGACGCGGGAGTCGTTCTTCCGCTTGCCGACCGCGATGCCGTCCTCGGTGAACATCTGGGTCTGCTTGTTCACCTTCAGCAGGCTCATGTCGTGGATGATGCCGAGGTTGATGACCGGCTCCAGGGCCGAGTACCAGGTACCCGCCGGGTAGAAGGCCATCTTCACCTCGCTGGGGAACGCAGTCGCGGGCGTAGTGCCGCCGATGACGTCGTCCTGCCAGTCCACAACGAACTGCAGCCGCACACCACGCAGCGCGAAGTGCTGGTCGATCATCTGGTTGGTGACCTGCTCGGGCAGCACACCGTCGCGGTAGGCCAGGTCCGATCGCAGGATCGCCCGGGCCCACACCGGGGCCATGCCCTCGATGGTGGTGCCGTCCGGGATGCGGTGCTTGACGCGGATGTCCTGCACCGCGAGCTCCGCGGAGTTGAGTAGCGCCCCGGCGCCGCCGAGCATAGTCGTGGAGGGGATCGCCACGCTGGTGGATCCGGCGGCGACCTTGTCGATGCGGAACTTCGAGATCCGGTGCTGGTGGGCCTTCATGATCTCGCCGACGTACTTGCGGGTCAGCTCGGGCCACGCTTTGTCCGCGAGGATGCCGTTGGTGATGCACAGGCCGATCACATCCAGCCGCAGATCAGTGAAGTCGCCGCAGGGGATCTCCTGGCACGCCTTCTCCGTACCGGCCTGTGCCTGGGCCTCCGTCTGATGAAACCCCGGGAAGTCGGTGTAGATCGTGGAGAAGTCGGGCTCGACGGGGAACTTGACGCCCCCTCGCTTCACCGAGATCTCCGGCAGGGACAGCAGATCTCCAGCGGCCTCGGTGCCGAGGAAGTCGTATACGGTCTCCGAGGGGGCACACCAGCCGCCGGCCGCGACGAGGGAGCCGCCTTCGAGGTTCTTCTCGTTGGTGGCGAACTCGAGCGCGTCGATCGCGGTGGCCTCGTCAGTGACCTCACGCCGCTCGTCGGTCGGGCGAACGAACGAGGCGAAGGTGGTCTCCGAGCGGCCGTTGGCACCGGTGATGCGGTTACCGCGGCCCTTAGCGAGGTCGCCGAACGCCTTCGCCAGCTCGAGGTCGTCGACAAAGCCGGGCTTGTAGTCCCGCACGTTGGCGTCGAGCACGTACCCGAAGGTGGGCTTGGCGGCGGGCGGGGTCTCGGGCTTGCGGCCGCGGGCGGCGCCGGCGAAGCGGGTCTTGCGGCGGGCCCCTGCGGCAACGACCGCGTCGGGCTGGTCTTCGTCCACCGGGGGCTCCTCTGCCTCGTCCTGGCTGGTGTCGTCGGAGGTGTTGGAGAACTCCTCCTCGTCTGGGGTGTCCTCGTCGGCGTTGTCGTCCTCGTCGGACTCGCCCGGGTCGGTGTCGTCGTCGGAGTTGGTGCCGAACACGCGCTCGCGGATGTTGGCGGCCTCTCCGGCACGCTCATCTAGATCGGCTCGGACCTGCTCGATCTGGCCGTCGATCTTGGTGATCGCCTCGTCCAGGCGCCGCATCTGGTCGAGGACCTCCTGGGAGGGGGCCTCGCCGTCGGCGGGGGCGATCTTCTCGAGCTCGGCGACGGCGGCGTTGCGCAGCTCTTCGAGCTCGGTCAGATCCTCGGGGAGGGTGTCCGGCAGCTCGAACGCCATCTCAGCGGTGGTGTCCATGGTTGCTCCTCACAGGTGTGTGGGCTGCCGCCGGAGCGTGTCCCCGGCCGGTCTCGCAGCAGTGTGGTTGTGGGGGGTGACTTAGGTGATGGGGCGGATGGTGCCGCCGCCGGATGAGGTCGCCGCGACGCGCGCTTCGACCTCAGTGAGGAACACACGCGTGGTCCCGTCGGCGGTGGTGAGTTCCCACTTCGTTGACTGCCCCGCGGCCCCGCCGCACGCTCCACAGGCCATGGTCAAGCTCCTTTCTTGACGTAGGCGAGTGCGTCGAGTTGATTTCCCCTGTGTCGGGCGGTCAGGCGGGCGGCCTCGGAGCGGGCGAGACGCTGCCGGATCTGGGCGGCCTCCGCGGCCCGCTGCTGCCGCACCACGTATGCGTCGACCGCGGCCTCCGCAACGGACTGCACCTCCCACTGGCTGAGTCGGGCGCGAGGTGCACGGGGCTGCACGGCGCCGGCGGCGACGAGGCTCATGGACCGTCCGGTGTCGGCGGCATAGGTGCGCGGCACCGGGAAGCCGGGCGTGTTCACACTCAGGGCTGCGACGAGCTCGAGACGGCCACCGATGGAGCGCCAATCCCCCGACAGTGGGGCGGATGCCCCGGCACGGACGCTTGCCTCCGTGGCGTCGGGGTTCACGACACCCGACACCCAGATCCCGAACTGGTCCTCCCCCGCCTTGACGAGGGCCCAGCAGGTGCCGGTGTTGTCGTAGTGGGATGCGGCGGCGTTGGCGCCGGCACGGGCGTCGGCGTGCCCAGTGGAGACGGTGAGCCTGCCGACGGAGACAGGCCCGGTTGGGGTGTCGATGGTGGAGGTGTGGAAGTGCGCGTAGTTAGAGCCGGTGCGGGGCGGGGTGACGCACCGGTCGGTCATACCGACGTGGCACGAGTCGAACAGGGCGAGGTGGCCGCGCACACGGCCGTCGTCGTCGACGGTGATCGCGGAAGGCCCGGACAGGCCGGGGTCGGTGAACAGTCCAGAGTCGACCAGCGGTGCCGGGGTTGAGACCGACGCGGTGAGGGCCTCAGCATCAACCCCGTCGTCGGCGGCAGGGTCAGCGAGGGTGAGCTTCGCTTCGGCGAACGCCGGCTTGGCTACGAGGGTGGCGGCCATGACGGTGGCCTCACGCACGACGGTCATTTCGGACAGTCCGTCGACCATGTCTTCGGTGATCTCGTCCGGATCAATCGGCTGACCATCCGAGTCGAGGATGAGGAAGTCGGCGACCATGTCGCATAGGTCCACGCTGGGGCGGATCACCTCGTCGACGAGAAGCTGGCCAGCCTCGGCGGCTTCGTCGGACTCGAACAGCACACCGGTGGCGACAATCTCGCCACTTTCGACGGTGGCGGTGTCGATGCGGCCGACGATGACGGACTGATCGTGCCCCTCGCTGGTCGACTTCTGCCACATCAGCGGGAGGGGGAAGTCGCGGAACCGGAACGCGCCGTCCTCGTCGAGGATGCGGCCGTCCCCGGTCGGCTTTCCGATGGGGGCCAACACCCCGCTGAACGGTCGTCTCACGATCGTGTCCTCCTCGTTTGCGGCGGCGGCGATGTACCCGACGCCTGCCGGATCTTCACGTGCTCTGGTGACCCCGTCGGCTGACCGGGCGGCGACCTCGGCGGCCGGGTCGCGTCGGGTGCCGTCGGAGCGGGCTCGTTCGGTCTGCCTGTCCGTCTCCCCCGGTAGCGGCTCGTCTGCGGCGAGGATGATGGTGGTGCAGCGGCAGTTGACGATCTCGGAGGCGGGGCCTTGAGGGTCGCCGGGGTAGCGGAGGCGATGGGCGCCGATGAGGAACGTCTCGTCGAGGCCGATGCGCTGGCCGTCTGCGGCGAAGTGGGAGTCGCGGGTGCGGCCGTCGGTGGTGCACACCCACGCTTTCTGCATCACCTGGTCGGTCTCGTCTGCCTCGATGCGTGCAGCTTCCAACGAGGCGGCGTTGTACGCGCCGGTCGTCTCGGTGCGAGCGACCCGGTTGGCGCGCACGTTCCAGGCTTCGCGGCCGCCTTCGGTGGCCATGTCGAGGTGTTCACGGACCCGCACTGCGAGCGCGGCGGCGTCTTCGCCGGCGTCGACTCCTTCCGTGATCGCTCGCCGCACCTGGTCGAACACGGTGTCGGGCATGTCCTTGCATCGGTTCGATACCTGCGACAGATACGACTCGGTGTGGTCGCGCCATGACGGGATCCGCACGATCAGTTCGGCGTCGTTGGGCAGGAGCTCTCCAACGAGTTCGCGTAGCTCCGAGAACGACGACACGAGAGCGGTCCGGTCCTGCGCGGTGAGGGCGCCGAGCACGTCGGTGGGCCATGGGACCGCGTCCGACGCGGCCTCGAGTGCTGGTGGTTCGGGCGGGGTGACACCGCGGGCTCGCAGGGTCCGCGAGGTGCGGGCGGCCATCAGCCCAGTCAGGACCGGCAGGACGTTGGCGACGAACAGGCGCCACCACGACCCCTGCTCGTCGCCCATGCGGTCCGGGTCCGGCGGTAGAGCATCCGCGGTGAGCGAGGGTAGGGCGGCGTCGAGGACGAGGGGCGACCACTCACGTGCTGTCGCGAGGATCGCCTTCTCGATCACCGCATCCCAGGCGTCCAGATCATCTGGATCAACCACGGCGGGCCTCCTCGATGGTGTCTGGCACTGGCTGCCTGGACTGCGCCGCGGGCTGCTGGCCCGGGGCTTGGCCGGGCATCTGGGCGCCGGCCGGGATGTCGAACCCGAGCACGTCAGCCAACAGCGGGAACAGGGACGGGGCGCGGGACACCATCTGCACCGCGAGCTCACGTTTCCCTTCGTCTGAGTTGGGGTCCGGTGCATCCTTGGCGTCGAACCCGAGTTCCCGCAGGTAGGCCTCACGTGAGATTGCCCCGGCCTCGTAGGCGGCCTGGGCATCGGCGCCGCGGTCGGGCCTCTTGGCCAGGTCGGTCAGGTCGAACCACACCACCACCGACTCGGGGTCAGGGTGGCCCTTCGATTCGAGCAGCGGCCGCAACACCGACTCCGTGAGCGCGTCGCAGATTGTGGTCATCATCGGGGCGATGTGCTGGTTGATCGCCTGGTCCTGGGAGGCCCACGCGGACCAGTGATTGGCGTCGGCGACACCGAGCAGCACCTCGGGCGGCACGTCCAGCGACAGCGCCAACCGTCGGATGGACGTCTCGCGGGTTCTGACCGCGGTCTCGGTCACCTCCGATGAAAGGGTGATGTGCCGGATCTTGTCCAGATGCTCTCCTGGGGCTTTGAGGACGATCGGCACCATCGCCGCCGCCGACGACTGGTCTTGGATCGCGGCGGTCATGGCGGTCTGTAGAGACGCCATGAGGTCGGTGGCGGAGACGGGGACGTCGGCCGGCACCGGGGGCGCTGGCAGTTCGGGGGCGTCCGGATCGGTTGCGGGTGCGGCAACCGGTGCCGCGGCCGACGGGATGGAAATCTCGGACGGGACCGCGAGGATGCCGTTGCCAGCGACTCGGGAGCGGGAGGCGGCCTCGATGGTCTGCTCGCAGCGGCGGATCTCCCGCAGGATCGACAGCGCTGCCCGCACCGGGGAGTCGGACTGTTTCGTGTGCCGCGGGTGCGGGTTCCAGATCCGGAACAGTGAGTCGCGATCCGGGTCGAGGTGGTGCTTCGCCCCGTCGGGGAGCTCGATGACGACGTCTTGAGCCTGGGTGGTGATTTCGTCGTCGGCGAGGATGTGCCACTCCTCGACCTCGGCTTCTTCCGGGTTGGGCCGGCGGGTGACGATGGCGACCCAGCCCTCTCCGGGGACGGTGAGGAATGTGGCGAGGCGGGACAGCATGGCTGCCTGTCCTGCTGGTCCGCCAGCGATGTCGGCGACCATGGTGGAGGCTTCGTGGTCGTTGGTGGCGCCGGTGGGCCGGCCTGTTTTGGGGTTGATGTCGGACGCCACGAGCCGGACCCGCGAGAGGCTGCCGGCGAACCATTGGCAGACGGCGCGGAGTTCACCGATCTCGTCGAACCGTTGCCACGCTTCGGTTTTCCAGCCTTCATCGCCGCCGGTCTGCCGGGCCTGGGTGGTCGACGCTTTGAGGTTGATGCGGTGCGCGGCGGCGGTGAGCGTTTCGGGTGAAGCGATGGAGAGGGTGCCGGTAGTGACGGTTCGGCGGGATACGCGGGCCATGTCCTATCGCTCCCCTCGGGTCAGGATGAGGCCAACGAGGTGGGCGACGGCCAGGATGGTGAGTGGGAGTGTGAGCCAGGTGGTGACGCCGATCCGGTCGGCAATTGCGGCGGGCCACCACACCGCGGCAACGAGGGCGGCGGACACCCACAAGCCGGTGCACCACGAGCAGTGAACGAGGTACGTCAGCATCGAGGTTTCGCCGCGCCACCTGACGATCCGGGCCCGCAAGGGTTCGCCGATCTTGTCCGACACGATCACACGCGTCACCCGCGCTGAAGCCAGCGTGACGAGGGCGAAGACGACGATAAGCTCGACCATGCGCCGCACCGTACGGACCTGCGGTGACCACCCGAGCCCACCCAGGAGCACCCCAATGGCCACCGAAGATTCGCAGTTCGTCATCGAAGAGACATGGAACTGGATAGAAGATCGAGCCAACAGTGACGCTTTGATTTTTCGAGCAATCAGCGATGTGCAGTTCGCCGACAGGGTGCTGACATTGGTGTTCGACCCAGCTGGAAAGACCGAATCGACCGCGGAAGCGTTCTATGACCTGGGGCAATTCAGAACAGCCGCCGAGCATTTCGGGACGTGGATCGGCAGTTCGAACAGCCTTGGAGATTGGATGCGCAGTCGGGTTGATCTGTTTCGAACCGTCAAGGTAACCGGCGAGGAGATCGATTGTGCTTCTGTCGAGTCACTTCACCGAAAGGCAAACGGGGAGCGGTCATAGCCCGTTGGGCATGGGTGCGTTGAACGAGAAAGGGGCCGGGCTGGTAGCCGCGGGGGTCTGGCCTCCGGTCGGGATCCCGGGGACGGCGATGGTGGCTTGCCCGCCTACGAGTTGGATTACGCGTTCGTAGCCGTTAACCATCGTGTCCAGACGGTCCGGGGAGTCTTGGCCTTGCTGCCAGTGCACGGCCTGCGCTTCGAGCGTCGGATGGGTGCCGACCATCCGCAGGCGTCCGGTGGAGGCGGCCTGACGTGTCCCGGCGGCTCTCGCGGTCTTGTCACCCTTCGCTCGCCACGGCTTGATGTGGAACGGCGGTGCGTCCTGGTCAGGGACCGCAAGGCCGTCAACGTCGAGGATCGCCTGACGCGGATCAGTCGGGGGGTCAGTGCGACCGGCGACCGTGGCGATCGCGGTGTCAATGTTCCCGCCAGCGGCGCGGAGGACACGGGCGTCGTCTCGGACGTCGCGCCACGCCTGCTGGATGACTCGTTCGTAGGTCGGGCCTGTGGTGAACGCCTCGAACAGGATCTCGGTCGCCCCGGTCGTCAGCGCGAGCAGCACAGCCTTACGCGCCCACACGTCTGACTGCATCCGCGCTGACCAGTCGTCGGTGACGCACACCCTGCCGTCGGTGGTCGCGGCCATCGCCACGAGCCCGGCTTCGTCACGACGCCCGGTTTCGGCGGGGTCGATCGACACGATCCGAACCGCGGTGGCGGGGAGTTCGGGCAGTCTGTGGCGGTCGAACCAGTCTTGCGAGAACAGGCCACCCTCGCCGGGGGTCGGGGTGCCGAGGTACAGGGCCGACCAGGCGCGGGGTCCGACTTCGTCGCGGATTCGTTCCCAATCCTGCAGGGTGTGACCGCGGGTGGACTCGAGCGGCTCCCCTGGTTCACGACCGAGAGCGTCCGGCACGCCCGGCGTGGCGATCGCGGGGATGTTCACCACTCGCCATCGCCGCTCCCCCTGTGGGCGGGCTGCATCTTGGGTCAAGACGTGGCCAGCGAGGTCTTTTTCGTGCCACCTGGTGAGGATCAGGACCACTGGCGCTCCGGGGGCGAGGCGGGTCTGTGCGACGGTCTCCCACCAGGTGACGACCTTGTCCCGCTCTACAGTGCTGTCGGCTTCGGCCATGCCTTTGAGTGGGTCGTCGATGAACAGCACGTCGGCCGGGGAGCCGGTCAGTGAGCCGCCGACGCCGACGGCATAGCAGCCGCCGCGGTGCCCGGCCAGACGCCACGATCCGGATGCGGCATGGTCTGCTGCCAGTGCGATGCCGAGGCGGTCGGGGAGGTCGGCGCCGGTGAGTGGGTCTTGGGCTGTGGAGCCGTTGCTGCGGACGAGGTCGCGGGCGGCGCGGGCGTGGTTGCGGGCGAGGGCGTCGGAGTAGGACGCGACGACGATGCGGCGGGCGGGGTCTTGAACCAGGGCGCGGATGACGCCCCACACCGACAGGCGGGTCGATTTCCCTTGCTGAGGTGGCACGGACACGACGAGGCGGGCGTCTGGGGTGGTGAGTGCCCATTCGAGGGCTTCGTCGATTGCTTCCATCGCCGGTGTCTGGACCGTCGTCTTGTCGATGGATTGGGCGAGACTACCGGCTGACGGGTGGTCGCGGTCGACGGTCATGCGGGTGGCTTCGCGGTTCAGCCGCTCGGCGAGGGCGGCCTTCTGGGCTGGGGACCAGCCGTCGGTGACCGCCGCGAACTCGGACGCGAGACTCACGGTGCCTCAAGACCGTCGAGGAGGAACGTGGCGAGCTCACGCCGTTGTGACGGGTCGAGTCCGGCGCGTACAGCGGTTTCACCTGGAAGCCCGATCTGCAGTCGCACTTCATTCGCGCCGCTCTTCCTAGCGTGGACCCGGTTACCGCGGCGGGTGTAGAACGACATCGCCATCAGCTCATCCACCACGTCAGCGGCCCCCGTGCTGTAGTAGCCAGTGGAATGCGTCGCGGGTCCATCGGGCGTCAGCGAGGGCGTCGTGGGCGGCGTCGTTCGGGACGGGGATGCGCCCGACGCGGCCCATCTGCGCCAGCTGGGCGATGCAGTTCGTGCGCATCGGGATATGCCGAGGCAGGTCCATCATCGTTCCGTACAGCTGGGCGAGGGCGACGTGGTCGTAGGACGGGAAGTAGCCCCACAGATCGGCACCCGGTTGGATGAATTCGGCGATCTGCCGGGCCGTCTCGTCCCGCGGGGTGGTCGGCTTGCCGTCGAGGTAGGGCATGACGTGCTGGCCAACGAACTCGTGCCGGTATGCCTTGTCGCGGTCGTAGCCGTCGACGTGTAGGTACAGCTCTCGGCCGTCCTCGGCCACGAATGCGATCGAGATGAGGTCGATGGTGGTGCCGTCCTCGACGAACTCGGTGTCGTAGAAGTACCTCATTGCGGCTCTCCGTTCCAGGTGATGTCGAGCCAGAGTTGGCCGGCCCGGCCTTTCTCGGCGGGGTGGATTATTGGCTCTGGCTTGGCCATGTAGGTCGGGGTGTCGTCGGGGACGAGTCCATAGCCGGGGTGTTTTTTCGTCCCGGCGGCGAGGGCATCGCAGGCCGGTTTCAGGGTGGCGGTGAGGTTGTCGGTGTCACGCCTCCGGTTGTCGCGGGGCCGGTAGTGCAGTTGGACGGTCACGTGCTCGAGCCCGGTCGGCAGGTTGTGGGATCTGGCGATGAGGAACACCGACCGGCGTACGTCCGCCACCACCCTGGCGCGGTCCATGTGGTGCCCGCGGTCGTTCAGCGACAGGGGCGGCTTCGTGTACGGCAACAGCATCGACACAGTTCGCATGGCGGCCTCAGAACGGGGGTTCGTCGTTGTCGGCCGGGCCGCCCCACTCGCCGGAGCCGGCAGGCTGCTGGGTCGGTGCCCCTCCCCCGCCGCCCTGGGACGGAATGCGGGTCACCTGGGCGGTGGCGTACTTCAGGGAAGGTCCGACCTCGTCGACTTCAACTTCGTAGACGGTGCGTTTCTCGCCCTCCCGGTTCTCGTACGAGCGTTGCCGCAGCCGGCCATTGACGATCACCCGCATCCCCTTGGACAGGGTCTCGGCGACGTTCTCCGCCGCTTGCCGCCACACATTGCAGGCCAGGAACAGGGGGTCACCGTCCTCCCACTGCTGTGTTTGGGAGTTGTAGCGGCGCGGATTGGACGCGACACGGAAATTCGCAACTGAGGCGCCGGATGGGGTGTACCGCAGTTCGGGGTCGGCGACGAGGGTGCCGACGATCGTGATCGGGGTGTCTCCAGATGCCATGGGTGGTGGCCTTCCTTGCTCGGGTGGCCTTGAGGTTTACCCGCGGCTGGTGACCTGCCCGTCGACGTCGAATAGGGGCGGCATCTGTTGTTCGGCTTGGCGGGGGCCGGGTTTGCGGCGGTACACCCACATCGTCACCGGGCGTTGGGCGCTGCGGGCGGTGGCGAGCTCTTGCCGGAGCTTGCGGGTGGACTCCACGAGTGCGTCGACTTGGGCGGCGAGCTGCTGGGCGCGGCGGGCGTGGGCGGCCTGCTCCGTTGCGCCGACGGTTTGGGCGTGGTGGGTGATGTTCTCGGCGGCCTGCCTCTCGGCTTCGGCGCGCATTGCCCGCACCAGTGTCCGGGTCAGTGGTTGGGCGCGGACCCGTTTCACGACGCGGGTGCAGCATCCCAGTCGGTCTGCGATCTGCTCGACGCTTTCGCCGCGTTCGGACAGTTCGGCGACGACGACGGCCCGGTCCGCGTCGTCGAGGGTTGTGAGGCTGGCCCGCCCGTCGAGGACGGCGTCGACGATTTGGGGGTCTGGTTCCCACCCGGTTTCGAATGCTGTCATGGCTCCTCCTGTTCGATCGCGGGTTCCGGGTGGGGGTTGGTTGTGCCGCGGGCGACGGCGACCATGCGGGCGAATGCGCCTTCGAGGTCGACTTCGGTGGCGGCCATGACGTCGACGCGGCCGGCGAGGTCGAGTCCGAATAGAGCGGCGCGGCGTTGCATGAGTTTGAGCATGCGGTCGACCGCGGCGAGGTCACCGGTTTCGACGAGGGGCCAGAGGGTGGCGGCTATCGCGTCGAGGCGGTCGCCTTCGATGGTGCGCATTTCGTCGACGGCCTCGTGCTCGCGGCGGGCGATTACGGCCCGGACGGCGCCGTATGCGGCGGCACGGTCTGCGTAGCCGAGCTGGTTGGCGATGTCTTCATATTGCATGCCGGTCAACCTGAGCTCGAGGGCCCGTAGTTGGCGGTGGTTGACCTCGTTACCGCGTGACTTTCCGGACGGCAGGTTCTCGGCGATGGTGGTGGGTTCGCGGTCTACCTCGGGCATTTTGGGTCCTCTCCGAGTGCGAGTACGGCGTGGGTGAGGGCGCGTAGGAGTGTGTGGAGTGTGGTGTCGTCCCAGGCGTCGGTGAGGGCCTGCTCCGCCGCGGCCCGATGCTCAGCAGGTGTCACGGTGTCTCCCAGTCGGTCACGTACCGGTGGACGACCTGATCGCCATCGTTCACCGCCGAGCCACGCGCATCGGCCTCTGTTTCGCACTCCCAGTGCACGAGTTGGCCCGTGCTCCTGACGTACCGGAACGCCCATTCCTCCCGTAGCGGCGCGGGCGCGAGCAGCCCCTCATCGGCCAGGGCGCGGGCGCGACGGATGTAGTCGTCCCTGACCGCGTACCCCTCGTCCCACTGCCTTTCCGCGAACCCGACCGGAAGGGTGTCGCCTCGGTCGGAGAGGAACAGCACCCGTGCCACCTTGCGGATTGTCTCGTCACTGGTCACGACGGGCCTCCTGGCCGTTGCGATTGATGCGGAGAGTGAGTCCCGCTTGTTCGAGCATTCGCGTCACTTCTGGGCGGTCAGACAACGGCAGTAGCCTGCGCCGCTTAGATGCCTGGACAGCCTCCTGGCATTGGGCCCCCACTGGTGGCGGGCGAGCATCCGTTCCCCGCAGTCGGGGCATTGCCAGCACGTCTGGCACATCACGCCTCCCCGAGAGCGGTAGTCACAGCGCGAACCGTCGGGCACGGCCACACGACACGTGTCGCAGCGTCGCTCATTTCGGGATCGACATCGTCGAACTCTGAACCGCCCCAGGTTTCCCGCCGCCTCCTTTTCGAGTCGAGGAGGATGGCTGTATGCCGAAGAAGATCGATCCCGC
>NZ_JAIFXZ010000012.1 GCF_021033825.1 Dietzia aurantiaca | reverse complement strand
AACCGTCGAGGTTCGACCGTCACGCTCATTGACATCAACTCCCTGATCCCGGTTCACAACCATCCTGCCGCTCAGGGTTCCGCCGCTAAGTACCTACTTTTCGCGTGAATGGCCTGCGTATCTGCGTACAGTGCGCGCATGAGTCGGGGGAGCAGAGCAGTCGGGGGCCGGTCGATCATCACCAGGATCACGGCGGTGCTCGCCGCGGTGGTCCTCGTCGCCGTGCTGCCGCAGGTGCCACGCGCGGGCGCCGACGCTTCGGGCGCGGGCGCGGGCGCGCCCGTGGCGGAGGGCTTCCACTGGGGCGTGGCCACCTCCGGCTTCCAGGTCGAGGGCTCGAACCCCGACTCCAACTGGAAGCGCTACGTCGACGCCACCTCGCCCGGGGGCGATGTGGATCCGGTGGGTGACGCGGTGGACTTCTGGCACCGGTACCCCGAGGACATCGCGCGCGCCGCCGCGATGGGCGTCAACACGTTCCGGTTGAGTGTGGAGTGGGCGCGGATCGAACCGGCACCGGGGGAGTACGACGACGAGGCGCTCGCCCACTACGACCGGATCATCGACTCCATCCGCGGCCACGGCATGGTCCCGATGATCACCATGGTCCACTTCACCTATCCCGGCTGGCTGGCCGACCGGGGCGGCATGCTCTCCGGCGACGCTGCGGAGGCCTTCGGGCGGTTCTCGGAGCTCATCACCGAGCGGTGGGCCGGCGACGGGACCATGTGGGTGACGCTCAATGAGCCTCTCGTGTTTTTCAAGCACGAGATGACGATCGGCCGGGTCGGCTTCCAGGACTTTTCTCGGTTCCTCGACCAGATCGAGGCCGCGCACCGGCTGGGCTACGCGGCCGCCCACCGCGCCGACCCGGACGCGATGGTGACCATGAACGAGGCGTACCTGCCGCTGGCGACCGACTTCACCGACACGCTCATCGGCGACCGCGTGGCCGACGTCGTGGACTACGTGGGTATCGACTACTACTACGGCGTCGCCCTGAACAACCTCACGACGATCAACGCGGCCTGGGACGACTTCGCCGCCGTGCGACCGCAACCCGAGGTGATCTACGAGGCCATCAAGCACTACGCGCAGTCGTACCCCGGCAAGCCGATCTACATCGTGGAGAACGGGTTCCCCACCGACAACGGCGCCCGGGCCGACGGCGTGGACCGCGGCGACTTCCTGCGAGACACCGCGTTCTGGCTGCAGCGGGCCGTGGCCGACGGCTACCCGGTGATCGGCTACAACCAGTGGTCGCTCGTGGACAACTACGAGTGGGGCAGCTACTCGCCGCGCTTCGGGCTCTACCAGGTGGACGTGCTCACCGACCCCGCACTCGACCGCACGCCCACCTCGGGCGTGGACGCCTACCGCGAGATCATCGCCGGCGGGGGAGTCGGTCCCGACTACCGTCCCGTCCTCCCGGGCGGCTGGTGCTCGCTCTCCAAAATCCCCGACTCCTGCCTGAACCCGGTCCTGGTAGACGGCCCGCGGGCCACGCTCGCGGGCTGACGATCCCCGCAGTGGCGTAACACACACCCGCGGTGACGACGATAAGCCTTGTAGGACAACACGTTCACCGTAAGGAGTGAGGTTGATGTTCCCCGAAGGTTCACTCGAGAACCCGATGCGATTCCTGTTCGGCCCCGGCCCGGACGAGATGACCTGCATGGCGCTGACCCCGGAGTGCATGGGCTGGATCCCGTTCCTGGCCAGCCGGTTCGGGATCGCGTCCTGACACCGGCCGTCGCTCCGGCAGCCCCTGCGCGGGGCCACTTCGTCGATGCGGCATCGGAGGGGCCGGTGAGGACGTAAGTTGGCCTTTATGACGACCACTATCCTGCACAACGCCCGCCTCATCGACGGCACCGGCGCCGACCCGGTTGCCGACGCTGTCGTGGTGATCGACGACGGAAAGATCACCTACGCCGGCACGGCGGACGGCGCGCCGCAGTCCGATGACTCGGCCACCAAGATCGACGTCGGCGGCAACACCGTGACCCCCGGCTTCTTCGACTGCCACGTCCACCTCTCCCTTCCCGGCACCAAGGGCTCGCCGATCATGGCGGCCATGGTCCCGCCGTCCTACCGCTACTTCGAGCTGATCGATCGGTTGAAGGTCACCATCGAGTCCGGTGTCACCACCGTGCGTGACCTCATGGGCATCGACGTGGGCGTACGTGAGGCCGTCGCCAACGGCCTGGTCGAGGGTCCGCGTCTGCTGGTGGCCGACAAGATGTTCAGCCAGACCGGCGGGCACGCCGACTTCCACATCCCCTCGGGCATCGACGGATCCGGCCTGGTCGGTGGCCTGCTGGTCGACTCGGTCGACGAGGCCCGCCGCCACGTGCGCGGGCTGCTGCGCGATGGCATCGACGTGGTCAAGGTCGCCTCCTCCGGCGGCGTCACCTCCCCCTCGGACGACCCGGACTGGCTGGGCGCCCGTGTCGACATCGTCTCCGCGCTGGTGGAGGAGGCCCACAACTACGGGGGCCGCAAGGTCGCCGCCCACGCGATCGGGTTCGCCGGCATCCAGGCCGCGGTCCAGGGCGGCGTGCACAGTGTCGAGCACGGCTACGCACTCAACGACGACCTCCGGCAGGAGATGGTCGAGCGCGGCCAGTTCCTCGTGCCCACGCTGATCGAGACCCTCAAGCCCGACACCGCCACCCCGCAGGCCAAGGCCAAGAGCGAGAAGTGGCACGCGCTCGCGCACGAGTCCCTGCAGGCCTCGGTGGAGGCGGGCATCAAGGTCGCTGTCGGTACCGATGCCGGTCTGGTCCCCGATCACGGCGCCACCCTCGGTGAGCTGGGCGCCCTGGTCAAGTTCGGCGGCATGTCCCCGATGGACGCCATCGTCGCGGGCACCCGCACGTCAGCGGAACTGTGCGACCTGGGCGACAAGCTCGGCACCTTGGAGGCGGGCAAGCTGGCCGACGTCGTCGTCGTCAAGGGCGATCCCCTCGCCGACATCGACTCCCTGGCCGACCACAACAACATCCTCCTGGTCCTCAAGGAGGGCCGCACCGCCAGCAACCGCGGCGCCTACGCCCTCTGACCCGCACCACCCCAAACCGACGCCACGAGCCGGTGACCGCCCCGCGCGATCACCGGCTCGTGGCGTTCTCCTGCTCGTTTGCCTCGTCCTTCTCCTTCTGCCACGGCCACCGGCCGGAGATCTCCAGTTCGAGCGACCAGCTGAGGAAAGTTCGGATCGCGACGATCGCGGCCAGCACCGCGATGTCGTTGAGTGTCGGCATGACGGCCACGGTCTTGATGATGTCCGCGGCCACCAACAGTTCCAGGCCGAGCAGGATGGACCGGCCGAGGAAACGCCGGAACTGGCGGTACACACCGGGCTCGCGATGCAGCAGCCGCCACCCGGCAAGCACGGTGGCGGCGACCGTGCCGATCACGATCGCCGCGACACCCGCCGCGTCGATCACCTGCCCGACCATCTCGATTGATTCCTGGAAGTCCATGGCTCCTGAAGTACCACGGTCCCGCCCTCACCGGGTCGAATCAGCGGCGTCAGGCCTGCATACCCCGCCAGATCGTGTCAAGGGCGTGCCGGCAGCGCAGTTCGGTCTCGCGGTCGGAGAGGCTCGCGCCGCGGACCACGAGTTGGTAGTAGATGACCCCCAGCAGGGCGTCCAGGGCCGCCTCGACGTCGAGGTCCGCCCGGAACTCGCCGCGGTCGACCCCGGCGCGCAGGGCCTCGATCATCCCGCGCCGGCGGCGACTGACGTGGGAAGCCCAGTACGCCCACTGCAGTTCCTGATCGGACATCACGAGTTCGAGCCGTTTGCGGAACCGGCGCTGTGGGTAGGTCACCCCGCGCGCTTCTTCCTGGCGCTCGAAGAGCATCTCGAGCACCGCCTGCCTGAGGTCTCCGCTGATATCCACCTCGGGGATGGCGCGGCCGTGGTCGAGCGCATCCGAGACCAGGTCGGTCAGCGAGGACCACCGCCGGTAGACGGCGGCGCGGGAGACCCCGCTGCCCGTCACCACCGCGTTGACGGTGACGGGCTTGCCCTGGTCGATCAGTCGCAGCGTGGCCTGGATGATCTTCTCGTCGTGTCCGGGCTCCGGGGGGCGGCCCGGCCCGGAACGCCGCCCGGCCGCCTGAGTGGCAGTCATGGTCACGCCCCGAGCGCCCGCCGGCGCAGCTGGTCGACGAGGCCCGTGGTCAGGCCGGCGTCGTACAGCGGCTGCAGCGGATCGGTGTAGGTGGTGCGCAGGTGCTCGAGGAGTCCGAGCATGGGCGCTCGGGAGTACTCGGTCCGTACGGCGGCCCTGGCTGCGACGTCCATCTGCAGGCCCAGTCTGGCCATCATGGGCTCGATCACCGGCCGCACCCGGACCGAGACCGCGGCGATGTTGCGGCCGGTCTCGGCGTAGTCGGTCACGATGGCGTCGTTGTCCGCCCCCACCGCCAGCAGCAGCGCCGCGGCCAACACACCGGTGCGGTCCTGGCCGGCCGCGCAGTGGAACACCGCGGCGCCGGGCGCATGGGCGATCACGGCCAACGCCGTGACGATCTGCGGCGCCGCGTTCTCGAACAGCGAGATGTACATCTGCGCGAAGCGGGACTGGTCCCACATCTCCGAGGGGTCGGCGACGTGGTCCACGGCCGAACTGATCGAGGCCATGAACGGCACGTGGTGGTAGGCGACGGGGTACGCGCCGAGCAGGCCGCGGCCGGTGATCTCGGTCTCGGCGATCGAGCGCAGGTCGATGACGGTGCTCAGGCCTGCGGACATCAGGCGGGTCGCGGAGGCGTCGTCGATCACGGACAGGTCGTCGGCGCGCCAGGCGAAGTCCGCCCGGGTGGTCCAGCCGGAGATGGCGATCCCACCCAGATCGCGCAGGTTGGCGGGCGGGGACAGCGGCAGGGTAGTGGCAACCGGAGCGGCGGGTGCGGGAGAGTCCTCCGGCGTGGTTGCGGTCGCTGCGGTGACGGGTGCGGTGGCGGTCATTACTGGATCCTCTTCCGGATGAGAGCGCTGGCCTGGTCGATCACCGTGACAAGCACGATGATGCACAGGACCATGGCGCTGAGATGGCCGTATTCGTAGCGGTTCATGGCGGTGGTGAGCTCGAGTCCGATGCCGCCGGCGCCCACCAGTCCGAGGATGGTGGCGCCGCGGACGTTGCCCTCGAACATGAGCAGGGTGTAGCTGGTGAGCAGAGGCATGGCCTGGGGGAGAACCGCGTACTGGATGATCTGCCGCTTGGACGCCCCCACGGCCTCCATCGCGATGACGGGCCCGCGGTCGACCGACTCCATGGCCTCGGCGAAGATCTTGCCGATCGACCCGAGCGAGCCCAGCGTCATGGCGAGGATGCCGGCGAACGGCCCCAGGCCCACGGCGGAGACGAACATCAGCGCCAGCACGAGGTCGGGCACCGAGCGGATGATGTTCATCGTCCAGCGGCACGGGTAGTACAGCCACCGGGGCGCGATGTTGCTGGCGGCACCGAACGCGATGAACAGGGAGAGGAACGATCCGAGGACGGTGCCGACGATCGCCATCTGCAGTGTCTCGACCAGCAGTTCCACGATCAGCGGGAACTGGGAGAAGTCCGGCGGGAACAGCCGGGCGAGGTACTCACCCATGTTGGCCGCGCCGTCGCCGAGCTGGAGGAAGTTGAACTGCGCGCCGTCGGCCGACCAGAGGAAGATGATCACGGCGACGACGACGCCGGCCGTGAACCGGGCCCGGGGGATTCGGAACGCCTGTAGCTGGCGTTCGACCTCGGCGGTGTCCTCGGGTGCGCGGGTGCCGCCGGGCTTGGCGGTCAACGTCTGGGGCCGACTCATGCCTGCTCCTCCTCGTGATCGTGGTCGTAGACCGCGGACAGGGCCTCGGCGTCCAGGTCGGCGGTCCGGCCCTGGATGAGGACCCGGCCTCCGCGGAGCCCGATGACCCGGTCGGAGTGCTCGAGCGCCAGCGGCAGCACGTGGAGACTGACCAGGACCGGGACCTGCTCGTCCCGGGCGATCGACTGCAACAGGTGCAGGACGGTGTGGCTGGTGCGCGGATCGAGCGAGGCGACCGGCTCGTCGGCGAGGATGCACCGGGGCTTCTGCATGAGGGCGCGCGCGATCGCGACCCGCTGCTGCTGGCCGCCCGACAGCTGCCGCGCCTCGACCAGGGCCTTGTCGGCGATCCCGACCCGCTCGAGGAGTTCGTAGGCACGCTGCCGGTCGGCGGCCCGGAAGGTGCCGAACCGGTTGAGCGGGCCCGCGTGGTGCAGGGATCCGAGCAGGACGTTGGTCAGCACCGACAGTCGGCCGATGAGGTTGAACTGCTGGAACACCTGACCGACGTTGGAGCGCAGCTGCCGGAGCCCGCGGCCGGTGAGGTCGGCGACGTCGGCGCCGTCGATCGTCACGGTTCCGGAGGTGATCGGCGCGAAGCCTGTCAGCGACTTCATCAGCGTCGACTTTCCCGACCCGGAGGAGCCGAGCAGAGCAACGGTCTCGCCGGGGTGCAGCTCGAGGTCGACCCGGTCGAGAACCAACGGGGCGTCGGGGGTGTAGCGCACGGACAGCTCGCGCACGCGTACCCGCGGCGGGCCGAGGGGCGTGTGCGCGGCGGAGGAGGCGGAGGTCGTCGGGATGGTGGCGGGTCTGGTGAGGACGGGGTTGGGGGAGGTCATGGCGGCGGATCCTGTCCCGATCACTCGAGGTCCGAGATGTCCACGCCGGCCACGGCCGCGATGTCGACCAGGGTCTGGAAGGTCTCCGGACCGGGCTCGATCATCGGCTCGACACCCTCCGGTAGCGCCTCGCCGTAGGTGCCGAGCGCGTCGGCGTTCGCGGCGGAGAACACCACCGGCAGCGCCTCGAGCAGCGCGGCGCGCTTGTCCTCGCTCATCTTCTGGTTGCCCAGCACGGCCAGCGAGACCGGCATGGCGGGGCTCTCGCCGATCACGCGGGTCTCGCCCTCCTCGAACGGGAAGTAGGGGCTGCCCTGTCCGGCCATGTCGGTGAACATCGCGGCGGTGCAGGTCACGTCCACCTGGCCGCTCTTCAGGGCGAGCTGGCTGCGGTCGTGTCCACCGGAGAACAGGACCTCGTAGTCCTCGTCCTGGGTGAGTCCGGCCCGGTCGAGCATGTAGACCGGCATGAAGTAGCCGGAGCTGGAGGCCGGGTCGGCAAACGCGACGGTGTCCTCCGGGGTGATGTCCTCGAGGGTGCGGATTGGCGAGTCGGCCAGCACGACGCACCGTGCGACGGGGGAGTCGTCACCCGGCCAGGCCACGAGCGGATCCACCTCGCCGGTGTTGACGCCCATGGCGGTGGGGAAGGCGCTCATGATCCCGATGTCCTCGTGCCCGGATCGGATGGCCTCGATCACGGCCGAGTAGTTGGGGACGTCGGTGATCTCCACCTCGTAGCCGGTCTCCTCGGCCAGTAGGGCGGCGATCTCCTCGACCGGGGTCTCGGCGTTGGGGTCGTCGCTGACGGGCAGGGTCGCGAAGCGGATGGTGCGGTCGTCCAGCGCCGCGTCGGCGGACGAGGAACAGCCGGTGAGGGCGAGGGTGCCGACGACGACGGCGCCGCCGAGTGCGGGGAGCAGACGTGACTTCATGGGATGGCCTTTTCGTGACAGGGGCGGGAACGACAGCCATTCAAGGCGGGCAAGGTTGCCGGGCATTACGAGACCGGCGGTACGGCAATGGAAGCTTCAGTGAATGGGAGGTAACGGAATCCGCGGTCTCGCAATAACCGCTTGCGGTGTCGAACCGCCCCCACTGAACTGGAACGCGTTCTACGCTGCGGGCATGAGCTTTGAGGGGAAGTCCGTCCTGGTCACCGGCGGGGGAAGCGGCATCGGCGCCGGGGTGGCAGAGGAACTGGTGCGCCGCGGCGCGGAGGTCACGATCGTCGGCCGGGGTGCCGAGCGGCTGGCGGAGACCGCGCAGCGGATCGCGGAGAACTCCGGCCGCGCCGACGCCGTCCGTGCGCACGCCGCCGACGTCACGGACGAGGACCGGGTGGCCGCGGCGGTCGCGGCGGCGGTCGAACACGGGGGCGCGCTCGACGGCGTGGTGGCCTGCGCCGGCGGCAGCGAGACGATCGGCCCGCTCACCCAGATGGACACCGAGGCCTGGAAGCGGACCGTCGACCTCAACGTCAACGGCATGATGTTCACCCTCAAGCATTCGGCGCGAGCGCTGGTCGCCCGCGGCGGCGGCTCGTTCGTCGCGATCTCCTCGATCGCCGCGAGCAACACCCACCGGTGGTTCGGCGCCTACGGGGTGACCAAGTCGGCCGTCGACCACCTGGTCGGGCTCGCCGCCGACGAGTTGGGCGCGAGCGGGGTGCGCGTCAACGGCATCCGCCCGGGGCTGATCGAGACCGATCTGGTGGCGCCGATCCTGTCCGACCCGGCGATCGCCGAGGACTACCGCGTCAACACCCCGCTCCCGCGGATCGGCCGGGTCGAGGACATCGCGGAGGCCGCCGCGTTCCTTCTCGGCGACGGCTCGACGTGGATCACCGGGCAGGTGATCAACGTCGACGGCGGTCAGATGCTACGCCGCGGCCCCGATTTCTCCTCGATGCTCGAGCCGCTGTTCGGGGCCGACGGCCTGCGCGGGGTCGTGGCGGACGAGGACTGATCGCTTCGGAAGCCAGGGCCGTCCGGCGTAGGTACGTTGAGGACACGCCCTCCGCGGCCGAGCGGACGGCGCCCCTTCTGTCCGGCTTCGGAAAGGTCGATCATGGCGAATCTCAAGGAACTGGCCGAGTCCCACCTGGCCACCGCACGCGCCGAGGAGCACGGACGCAGCGCCGAACTCGTCGCCCACGACGGACCCCTGCGTCAGTCGGTCATCGCCCTGCGCGACGGGGTCCGGCTGGCCGAGCACAACTCCCCGCCGGCCGCGAGCCTGCAGGTCCTCCAGGGGCGGGTCCGAGTGGACCTGGACAACGAATCCCAGGGCGAGTTCGGCGAGGGCGAACTCTGGATCCTCACCCACGAGCGGCACTCGGTGCTGGCGCTGGCCGACAGCGTGTTCCTGCTGACCACGGTCACCAGCCAGCCGGGCCAGGACTCGCGCGCCTGATCGTCCGGCGCAGGGGAAGCTGTGCGCTGGACGAATGATGGATAGTTTCTCATAGGCGTGATCGGCCGCTAGAGTGCCCGGTGTGATGGGCGACACAATTCGTAGGTGGGCGCTGAGCGCCGTCGGCACCGCAGTGACCGGATCTCTCGCGGTGGGGGGAGCGGCCAGCGTCGATCTCCTGGGCGTGCCCACCGATCACCTCGAGGTGATGTCTCCCAGTGGGCTCACCGTCGACCCGGGCGCGGTCGGCGTGCACCCGCTGGGCGCGCACTCCGTGGTCGTCGAGGACGGGGCGGTGCGGGTGGTCGAGGGCGAGCAGACCGTGTGGTCGAACGCCCCGGGCGCAGCCTTTCTGTCCGCCGGGACCGGGCACGTCTCCTGGGAGGAGCACCGCGGGTACTTCTGGGCCGACGTGAACCACTCTCAGCAGTGGACGGCCCAGCAACTGACCGGCGTGGAGGCCGCCCCGGGATCCGTCACTCTCACCGGCGACCTCGTCTCCGCGGACGGTGCGGTCCCGTTCACGGTGAGCTTCACCGAGCGCGCTGACGGCGGGGTAGCGGCCGACGTCGACACCGGCGCCACCTCGGCAGGGGGCGACGACCCGGTCCTGCAGTGGACCGGCGGCCGGTCTGTCGGCGCAGGCGTGCACGGCTTCGGCGAACAGTTCGACGATTTCAACCTCGACGGCCGGCTCGTCCCCGTGGTCGCCCGCGAACAGGGCGTCGGCCGCGGCGAACAGCCACTGACGCTGTTGGCCGACGTCACCAACGGTGGGGCCGGCGGGACCACCTCGATGACCTACGCGGCGTGGCCGTCGTATGTCACCGGCGACCTGCAGGGCGTTCGGGTGGACCCGGACGACGAGGCCGCGCACGCCTTCGCGGTGGGCGACACCCGCAACCCCGACCGGGTCGGCCTCGAGGTGTGGGCCCCGTCGATGCGGCTCGAGCTCACCCGCGGCGACACCCCGGCGCACCTGATCGCCACGCAGCAGGGCGCGGTGGAGCGGCCGCGGCTGGCCGACTGGACCCAGCAGGGCGCGATCGTCGGCATCCAGGGCGGCACGGACACGGTGCGGGAGACCGTGGACAGGCTGGAGGCCGCCGGTACCGAGGTGGCGGGCGTATGGCTCCAGGACTGGACGGGGCAGCGCACCACGGACTTCGGCGATCGCCTGTGGTGGACGTGGCAGTTGGACGAGCAGCGGTACCCGGGGTGGGAGCAGCTCGTCGGTGAGCTACATGATCGCGGCATCCGGACCACCACCTACGTCAACCCGTGGCTCGTCGACGCCGCTCCCAAGGACGACCCCGGGATCCGCAACCTGTGGGCGGAGGCACGGGACGCCGGGCTGCTGGTGCGCGCGCCCGACGGCAGCCCCTACATGGTCGACCAGGGCGGGTACTCGGCGGCGCTCGTGGACTTCACCAACCCGGCGGGCCGGGACTGGATGTCCACGGTGATCGCCGAAGAGGTGCTGGCCGATGGGGTCGATGGATTCATGGCGGACTTCGGGGAGGCGCTGCCGATGGATGCGGTCCTTCACGACGGTGACGCCACGCTGATGCACAACGCCTGGCCCCGCCTGTGGTCGGAGGTCGTGCGTGAGGGCTGCGAGAAGGCGGGACGCCCCGACTGCGTGACCTGGTTCCGCGCCGGCACCTCGGGGATGGACTCGCAGAGCCCGGCGTTCTGGAACGGCGACCAGATGGTCGGCTGGTCGGAAGAGGACGGTCTCGCCTCGGCGCTCGCCGGGACGTTCGCGGCCGGGGTGTCGGGCTGGCCGGTCGTGCACTCCGACATCGGCGGCTACACCTCGGTGAACCTGCAGCTGACCGACTACGTCCGCGATGAGGAGCTGCTCGCCCGCTGGGGGGAGTACGCTGCTTTCGGCCCGATGTTCCGCAGCCACGAGGGCAACCGGCCGGCGGTCAACCGTCAGGTCTACGACCCCGAGGAGATCGACGTGTTCGCCCGAAACAGCCGGATCTTCGCGGCGCTTGCGCCGTATCGGGCCGAGGTCCTCGACGAGGCCGCCCGCACCGGGGTCCCCGCGATCCGGCACATGTGGCTCACCCACCCCGGCACCGCCGCTGCAGGAGCGGATGACCAGTTCATGCTGGGCGGCTCCCTGCTCGTGGCGCCGGTGATGGCGCCCGGCCAGACCGAGGTCACGGTGTCTCTGCCGCCGGGCACCTGGCGGCACCTGATCACCGGGCAGGTCTACCAGGGTGACTCGGCGATCACGGTGGCGGGACCCATCGGCAGTCCGGCGGCGTTCATCGACACCGCGCACCCCTTGGCCGACCAGCTCGTGGGCGAGGTCGGCGCAGCGGTGCGCGGGCCCGGCGGTCAGTCGGGGTAGACGGGATCCCGCTTGTCGAAGAAGGCGGCCGCGCCCTCGGTGAGATCACCGTCGGGGATGAGGTCGATCCACAGCTCGCGTTCGAGCTCGAGACCGGCGGGTAGGTCCAGGTCGAGCCCGCGGTCGACGCACTGCTTGACGCTGCGGATCGCGCGAGGAGAGTTCACGGCGATCTGCCCGGCGACTTCCAGTGCCAGCCCCAGCGGATCGTCGTCCTCGGACACCGCCTCGACCAGGCCGATGCGCAGCGCCTCGGCGGCATCGACCGGCCGCGCCGTGTACTGCAGCAGCTTGGCGACGACCGGGACCGACCGTGCGCGGGCAGGGGAGAGTCACCCGAGTGAGTGCAGGCTGAACGCGGCGAGGAAGCCCAGCGTGGCGATGAGTCCCGAGTAAACGGCGGCGTTCTCGAACGCCTCGGGGATCATCGTGTCGGTGATCATCGCGAGGATCGCCCCCGCGGCCAGCGCGTTGACGAAGGCCAGCACGCTGGCGGGCGCGCCGTCCAGGAGCAGAAAGCCGGCCAGAGCAGCCAGTCCCGAGGCGACCGCGATACCGCCCCACACGCCGAACACGTAGCCGGGCCGGCGCCCGGCCCTCTTCATTCCTGCCGTGCTGGACAGCCCTTCGGGGACGTTGGAGATGAAGACCGCGGCGAGCATCGGCACGCTGAGGCCACCGCCGGTGAGGAAGCTCAGGCCGAGGACCATCGACTCGGGGATGCCGTCGATCAGGGCGCCGATGGCGATCGCCGCGCCACTGTCCGAATCCGACGGCTGTTGCCCGCCCGAGCGCTTACGGTGTCGCGCGCCGCGGCGGGCCAGCAACAGATTCAGTCCCACGTAGATCAGCGCGCCCACGAGGAATCCCAGCGCCGTGGCGGCCAGGCCGCCCTGGTCCATCGCCTCCTCCACGAGCTCGAACGCCAACGCGGAGATCAGCACGCCCGAGCCGAAGGCCATCACCACGGCGACCACGCGCGCGGGCACTGCCACGAGCCAGGCGATCGCGCTCCCGAGGAGGAGTGCGCCGCCGGCGAGGAGTCCGGCACCGCCGGCCGCCAGCCATTCGGGCATCTCGCCTACTCCTTCCCGAAGGCGTACCGCCTCCCGCCGGTCGAGCGTAGGCCCGCGCGACCGAATCCCCGTGACGATCGGTCGGAGATCCGGGTTTCCGCAGCGCGTGTGCTGGGCGAACGTGAGTCGGTGAGACCACTCGGCGAGCTGGTTTCGGAGAGACTCTCAGGCCGTGATGACGTCAAGGAGGTCGCGGTCTACGCCAGCACCTTCCGGAGGAACTCCACCGTCAGTTCGCGCGCCCTCCGGCTCTCCGGTGCCAGCCCGTCGAGCACGGGGAAGGCGTGGACGGCCGTGTGCCAGCGGTGCGTCTCGACCGTGCGCCCGGCAGCGTGGATGCGTTCGGTCAGCGCGAGCGCGCCCTCCTCGACGAGCTCGCCCGCAGCCAGCGTGATGAACGTGGGCGGGAAGGCCTCCGGGTCCACGGCGAGCATGGACCGCTCGCCCCGGATGCCGGCCGGCCCGCGCGACCACAGGGCCTGGGCGCGCTGCACGGTCCTCGCCGGCTGGTAGGCATCGCGGGTGAGCCACGAGCCGTCGCGGACCTCGCGATCGAGATCGAACAACGGCGAATACCCCACCATCGCGGCAGGCGCCCGCACGCCGTCGAGCGCTGCCAGTTCGCAGATCTTGGCGGCGAGGAACCCGCCGGCCGAATCACCGGCCACCACGATCCGATGATCGTCGGGCAGTTGCTCGGCGAGGCAGCGGTAGGCGGCGTAGACCTCGTCGATCAGCGCAGCCAGGTCCACCTCGGGCAGCTTGCGGTACCGCACCGCGTGGACCGGGGCGTCGAGGTGGACGGCGAGACTCGAGCACAGCCGGGCGTGCGTGCCCGGGCCGCAGAACACGAACGCCCCGCCGTGGAGGTAGAGCACCGACACGTCGGAGCCGGCAGCACCCGATTGCGGCGTCGTGGTGACCACCGGAACCCCGCCGAGCAAGTCCGACTCCACCGCGACACCCGGAGCCTGGGGCAGCCGGGCGAACCCCCGCTCGACGGCTCCCAGGCCGCGGATGCCGGACTCGGTCAACGGCCATGCCCGGTACACGTGCCGCAGCGTTGCGCGGGATCCCCAGTAGAGGAACCGCGCCGTCGGGCTGGGGTAGCGGTGGGTGGTGACGGCGTCTCGGGTCGTCAGGGTCATCGCCGGGCGGGCCCGTTTGTGCGCAGCAGCTTCTTCTGCACCCGCCGGCCCTGCGCGGCGAGCAGCGGCAGCGCCGACGAACCGAGTCGCGGGAACGCCGCGCCCAGTCGGGCGATCGCCCCGCGCCAATGCGGGATCGCCGTGACTGGCCGCGGCTTGTCGAGCACCTTGCCGACCGCCCGCACCACGTCCTCGGGCTGGAGCAGGACACCCGAGAAGGACAGCGCCGCCTGCGGATCCTCGAGCTTGTCGTAGAGCATCGGAGTCCAGATTCCGTCCGGGCACACGCACGAGATGTCGATGTCCTTCACCCCGGCCAGCCGCAGATCGGCCACGGTACTGCTGGAGAATCCCATCACCGCGTGCTTGGACGCCGCGTACACGGCCTCGCCGGGAACAGCCGAGATACCGGCGAGCGAGGCGATGTTGATGATGTGGCCGCCGGGGCCCGAGCCGGCACCCTCCCGCATCGCGTCGATCGCCGCGACCGTGCCGTTGATCGTGCCCAGCGCGTTGACGTCCAGGTGCAGCTTGCGCAGCTCCTCCGACTGCTCCCACGCCGGCCCCGTGACCAGCACGCCGGCGTTGTTCACCCAGACCTTCAGCGACCCGGCCGCGGCGATCAGCTCGTCGCGCGCCCGCTCGACCTGCGCGTGTTCGCGCACATCGACCTCGGCCCAGAGCGCCCCACGCCCGATCTCGGCAGCCGCGGCGGAGGCGGCCTCGCCACTGAGATCGGTGACCATGACCAGGTATCCGTGATCGGCCAGCAGTTCGGCGATCGCCCGGCCCAGCCCGCGACCAGCGCCCGTGACGAGGGCGCCGGGCGGTGTTGTCGTCGTCGTCACTTCTCGTCCTTCAGGCCCGACTCGATGCGGCCGTACGAGATCCCGCCGTGGCAGTACGTCGGCACCACGGGCCAGAACCGCTTCCACGGCGCCAGCTCGGTCGACGGCAGGATCTGTAGCCAGCGCGGATCTGCCGGGCAGGTATCCGCCATGGTCTTCTCCTTGATCATGGAGTCGTACTGGTCCAGCGCGTCCTCGAGGGTGTTGGCGTTGGGGCAGATCTCGCGGCCGTATTGCTCGTGGTAGCGGCGCACGCCCGGGATCTTCGACAGCTCCGGCTGCCAGTTGTCCAGCGAGATGCCGTTCTCCGAGGACACCCACACGCCGTCCGGGGTGTTGATGACCAGCGAGTGGTTGCCGTCGGTGTGGCCGGGCGTCCACAGCAGGGCGATGCCGGGGCCGAGCTCGATGTCGCCGTCGAACAGCGCGAACTTGTCCATGTCCACGCCGCCGAGACCGTCCTCGACGTACCAGGCCCACTGCATCGGGTGCAGGTCCTGCAGGGTCGCCAGCTCGCGGCGGTGCACGAGCATCCTCGCGTCGCCGAACAGCGGTTCGCGCGGGGCGGAGTCGCCGCGGATCGTCTCGGTGGAGCCGAGGATCATCCGCGGGTCCTGCACGTGCAGGTGGTCGAACGTGCAGAAGTCCACATCCGCAGGCGTCAGGCCCACCTTGGCCAACGCCACGTCCGGCTCGTTGAAGTACTTGAGGATCACCTTGCTGGCGAGCTGGCCGCCGGGGATCTTGTCGACCATCTTCTGCAGGTTGTTGTAGAACGGCGCCTCGGCCGAGCCGGCGGGGACGGTCGGCTCGAACACCAGCGTGCGGGGGCGGCCGTTGAAATCGTCGTACTGCACCACGACCATGCGGTTGATCATCGTGATGAGCGGCAGGCTGGGCACCGACACGGCGTTGTCGAACGCGTAGTTGACCGGGTACGGCGCACCGGCCACGTCGACGGACTTCACGGCGCGCACCTGCCCCTGCGCGGCGAAGCGCTGCTTGTACTCGGTCGCGGCGGCGCGGATCGCGCGAAGACGCTCGCCGCGGGGCCAGATGTCGTGGACCCCGTCGAACTCGGGGATGGAGCGGGCGCCGATCTCCTCGAGCCTCGTCGCGGTGCCCGCCTGCGGGGTGTGCTGCTGCGTGGTCATCGTTCTAGGATCGGACGGCCGCCGACAGAAAACTTGTGTCAGCGCGACAACCTGGCCTGGTGGCGGAGCCGCCTGGGGGAGACGCCGAACCACCGCCGCACCGCGTGGCTGAGCGTGGCCTGTTCGGCGAAGCCCACCAGGTCGGCGATCTGTGTGAAGGACAGGTCGGTGGTGGTGATGTACCGGTGCGCGCGGTCGCGGCGCAGATCGTCGACGATCTGTCCGAAAGAAGTGCCGACGACGACGAGGCGCCGCTGAAGAGTCCGCGGATGGAGATGAAGCGTCCTCGACACCTCCGAAAGTGAAGGAATGGAGCCGGGAAGGCTCTCGCTCACAATCCGGCGGATCTGGCTCGCGATCGAGTCCGCGGGGTCCGAATAGGCGCCGCTGAGGTGGTCGACCGCAGCCCGGCGGATCTCCTCGTCCGCGGTCTCGAAGGCCGAGTCCAGCACGCGGGCGTCCACGCACAGGGCGGCCACCGGCCGGTCGAACTTCACGTCCGCGGAGAAGAAATCGAGGTATCGGTTCACCTGGAACAGCGGCCCGTGCGGGATCTCGACCGACCGCAACCCGGTGGACCGACCGAGCAGTTGCACGGCGACCCGGTAGAACACGCCCAGGCCGAGTTCGACGGCCTGCGGCGAGTACGGCGACTCGGAGATCTCCTTGCGGTACGTGAGGGCAACGACCCCGCGCCGACCCCAAGGGTCGTCGTCCACGCCGATGGTCAGGACCGGGCTGTGGACGAACAGGAAGCGGGCGGCCGCGTCGAGCGCCTCGGTCGCGGTGGCCGACGTGCTCACCGCGCGGGCCACCGGACCGAGGATCGTCAGGTCCTGCCGCTCGGCCAGCCGCAGGCCCAGGTCCGGGCAGTGCAGCTCGGCCGCGGCGGCGTCGAGCATCCGGTCGTGCGCTGTGATCGACAGTAGCCCGTCGTCGTGCTCGAGGACGTCCGCCGCGATGTCGAATCTCTCGAGCAGGCGGGCGGGGTCGCCGCCGAGTTCGGTGACAAGTGCGCCGAACCCGCGCAGGCTGGCCGCGCGGATCAGCGGCTGCACGACGGCTCCCGGGTGGTCACGGCACCTACGCTACGGCTCCTGGGTAACGCGGCGGCCCCTCGCGCTGCGGATTACGGTGCCTCCGGCGGAACGCGCCCGGCACCCCTGGCCCCCGGCACGCCACCGCCGCCGGGGCCGGAGGACTGCTGCTGGGTCACGCTGCCGGCGTAGTCGTCGGTCGGGTCGCGGTAGATGGTGTGGACGTGGCCCCAGCCCGATGTCGTCACGCCCTCGACATCTGCCCCGGCCGAGCCCTGTTGGGCGGCGAACTCGATGTAGACGTCCGGGCCGGAGATCTGGAAGTAGATCCCGTCGCCGGTGGACATGTCGTATTCGGTGGCGCCCGACCAGTTGATGTACGTGGTGTCGAGGGTGGCTTCGATGTCGGTGAGCGTCGCCGCGGTGGTCTCCTCGTCCGCCATGCCGGCCCAGTTCGCGATGACCTCCAGCAGCAGGCTCTTCTGCTCGTCCGTGAGTTCTGCCCCGAGTAGACCGGTGCCGGTGGGGAAGTCGCAGGTGCCGCCGGGTGCGCACACCATCGACTCGACCTGTTCGCCCTG
Source organism: Dietzia aurantiaca (assembly GCF_021033825.1). GTDB lineage: Bacteria > Actinomycetota > Actinomycetes > Mycobacteriales > Mycobacteriaceae > Dietzia > Dietzia aurantiaca. The sequence goes on along the minus strand of NZ_JAIFXZ010000012.1, from coordinate 114,153 downwards.
GTAGAGCGCCTCGCGCTGCTCGTCGGTCAGGCTGTCGAAGAACGCGAACGCCGAGGAGTAGATCGCGTCGAACGGCTGGATCTCCTGCCCGCTGGCGTCCGTGTACACGGCGGGCTGCACGCCCAGGTGCGTCGGCGCGAAGGTGATGGAGTTCTCGGCGCTGTTCAGGTCGGCGTTGATCCCCAGGTGATGGCCACCGAACTGGACCGCCCAGGCCTCGGTGCCGGACGGGTCACCGAAGACCGCGATGTAGTACTGGCCCAGCGAATCCTCGGAGCTGGTGCTGTGGTCCAGCAGATACTGGTCGCCGTTCATGATGCCCACGACCGTCTGGTACGCCTCGTCGTTCAGCAGGCCCTCGAGCACGCCGAGGGCGGCGGACCTCTGCTCGTCGGTCAGGTCTGCCAGGTTCAACCCGGCGCGCTCGACAAAGGTCACGGGGAAATTGGACCAGGAGGTGGACTTGGTCTCGTCGTCGTAGTCGTAGGTCAGCGTCTCGACCTGCTCGTCGGACAGCGTGGCCATGAACGCCTCCGCGGCGGTCCGGGTGGCGGAGATCGTCTCGGTCGTGGTGGTCGCGTCCACGGAAGACGACGACGAGACGCCTGCCCCCGATACATACGTCTGCTCAGTGGAGGCCTGTGCCGTCGCCGCCAACGCGGCATCGCCGGGGCCTCCCGGGGCGCACGCGGTGAGTGTGAGCCCGCCGATCAGCGCGAGCGAGGCGAGGCGGAGGGCGCCCCGGCGGCGTGGCCGGCGGGCTCTGGTCGATGTGGTGGTGTGCTCCATGGACGCGACACTATGAACGGCGCCTGCGGGGTGACTGGATGTCACCTTCGGGTTGGCTGTGAGTGCCTTTCAGGCTGGCGGGTTGACAGGATGGCGTCCGATCCCGGCTGGCTAACGCGTGCCGCCCGGGCTGTCGGGGCGGGTTCCGGAGCCGTCAGCAGTCGACGCCCTCCAGCCGCAGGCAGGCCGGCGGCAGTTCCTGGTCGGGGCCGTAACCGTCAGCGGAATCCGGATCGAACGTCGGCTTGGGGTGCGTGCGCCAGTACTCCTCGGCGAACTGCTCGTTGTAGGCGTCCTGGTCGAATGCCGGAACCGGGTCCGGAGCAGGCGGAACGTAGGCGGCCTGCATCTGGTCCTGGCACGTCTGCGTCCAGCCGCTGGTGCCGTCCGTGAAGAAGGTGGTTCCGGTCTGGTGGTTCGCCGTCCCGCACGACGCGATCTGCTTGCCGAGGCAATGCGGGCTCTCGTGGCCCGGGGCCGCCGTGTATCCCACCGCGCCGCATGCAGCCGAGGCTGGAGCCGCCGCCGGCTCCTGGCTCGGTGTGGGGTCGGCGCTTGAGGTGGTGGAACTAGGCGTGACCGAACTCGACGGTGTCGTTGTGGACGGCTGGACCGTCGAGGTGACCGTGACCTCCACGGGCTCCGGGTCTCCGGAGGAACATGCCGATAGGATGAGAAGCGGAAATGCCAATGCCGCTGCCGCAGCGGTCATCCGAGAGAGCATGGCGCGCCTTAGTCGAGAGCTGTCGAGGGAGATCTCCAGAGACGGCGGGCTAATGAGGCGCAGCTTATCTGGAGTGGTAGCGATGATGATAGACCCGCCCTACGGCAGGGAGACGGGTAAAACTCGGAAGTGGTCGGGACGCGGCCCGTGCCGGCTCCCGCCGCCGAGCCGTGACCGCCGTCACGCGTCGCTTATCCTGTGGCCATGAAGCTGGATCTGACAGTGCTGGCGATCCCCGGGTTCGTCGGGTCGATGGTCGCCGAATACGCGTGGCAGAAGCGCCACCCCGCCGAGGACGCGCGTGCCGGCGACTACGAACTCGCCGACACCCTGGCCAGCCTGTCGATGGGAATCGGGAGCCTGTTCGCCCCGTACATCACCGACAAGGTCCTGGCGCCGCTCACCCCGCGAACCGGCCGGTACGCCAAAGCCCTCATGGGCCTGACCGTGGCCGCCGCCGCCGCGACCACTGCCGGCGACGTGATCCGCCGAAACCGCAGCACCGGGCTGCTGGAGGCGGGGTCGGTGACGGAGTCGTCGTCCGGCTCGGCCCCGGCCCCGGCCTCGGTCGGTGAGCCCGCCGCGGCGCTTCCGCCCGCACTACGCCGGATCACCGGCGCTTCCGCGGTCGCGGCGGTGGCCTCGACCGTCGTCACCGCGTCCACGTTGTGGAGCGCGCAGACCGCCGCCAAGAAGCTGTTCGCCCGCAGCCCCCTCGACCTGGGGTCGGGGCCGCTGGCCTACGCCGCCGCGATTCTCGGATGGGACCTCATCTACTACTGCAACCACCGGCTGTCGCACGAGAGCCGGTGGCTGTGGGCCATGCACGTCGTGCACCACTCGAGTGAGCGCTACAACCTGTCGACCGCGCTGCGCCAGCCGGTGGCCGAGGCGCTGACCGTGTCCGTGCCGTACGGGCTGCTGTCGCTGTTGGGGGTGCGGCCGGCGATCGTGCAGGACGCGCGGGCGGTCAACCTCATCTACCAGTTCTGGATCCACACCGAGGCCGTGCGGTCGATCGGGCCGCTGGAGAAGGTGTTCAACTCGCCGGCGGCTCACCGCGTGCACCACGGCAGCAACCGCCGCTACCTCGATCGCAATCACGGCAGCATCCTCATCGTGTGGGACCGCCTCTTCGGCACGTACGAGCCCGAAGGGGAGCGGGTCGTCTACGGGCTGACCACCAACATCGACACGTTCAACCCGCTGAGGATCGCCACGCACGAGTGGGGCGCGATAGCCCGCGACGTGTTCCGGTCGCGCACCTGGCGGGACCGCGCCAGCTACCTCGTTCGCGGACCCGGCTGGGCGGGTGCTCCGAGGGACTGAGCCCTGCGCGCGTCAGTGGAGATGGAACTCGACCATCGGGATGGAGTCCGCATCCTGGCCGAAGTCGTCCACCAGTACCTGGCGCAGAAGTCTCCATGACGTCGGATGCAGTGTTTTGTAGCGAGCGAGCGCTGCCTCGGAGTCGGCTGTCGAGAGCAGTCTGGCCGTGGCGGGGCGGCGGCGGATGGTGCCGGAGCTGACTCGGCACCTCGGATCGACCTCCAGGTTCCGGTACCACTGGGCGGATCGGCCAAAACCGCTCGCGGCCACCAGGACATCGCGTGCCGGCCGCTCGGCGACCTCTATGCAGACCTGTCTGGGCAGGCCGGATCTGCGGCCGGTGTGCTCGAGCAGCATCAGCCGTGAACCGAGTAGCCACCCCAGCCCGTACCGATACAACAGGATCGGGGAGCGGGCGGCTCGCCTGTTCCGGAGAAAGGTTGCCATGATCGCGCTCGACAATCGCTCCATGGTCGGAGTGTGGCATAGGTCACCGACGGCCGTCAGGTGACCGGGCAGGTCGCCGTTCGTGACCCGGCGGCGAACTCGTCGAGTGTCCCGTGCCGCCCCAGCGGCAGCATGAGCGGCCGGCCGGACGTGGGGTCCGGGATCACCTCGCACTCGAGCCCGAACACCGCGCGGACCGTCTCGGCGGTGAGCACCTCGTCGGGCGGACCGGCGCTGTGCACGCGGCCGTCGGCGATCGCGACCAGGTGGTCGGCGTAGCGGGCGGCCAGGTTGAGGTCGTGCAGGACCATCACGATGGTCGTCCCACGGTCGCGGTTGAGGTCCACCAGCAGGTCGAGCACCTCCACCTGATGCGCCACGTCGAGAAAGGTCGTCGGCTCGTCGAGTAGCAGCAGGTCGGTCTGCTGGGCCAGGGCCATCGCGATCCACACGCGCTGGCGCTGCCCGCCGGAGAGCTCATCGACCGCCCGGTCCGCCAGCTCGAGCGATCCGGTGGCCTCCAGAGCGGCGGCGACGGCCTCGTCGTCGTCTCTACTCCACCGCGACAACATCCCCTGGTGCGGGTTGCGGCCGCGTCCCACCAGGTCGGACACCGTGATCCCCTCCGGCGCGAGGGGCGACTGGGGGAGCAGCCCGAGCGTGCGGGCGAGTTCCTTGGCGGGCATCCGGTGCACCCTCTTGCCGTCGAGCAGCACCTGCCCCGCGCTCGGCGTGAGCAGCCGCGACATCGACCGCAACAGCGTGGACTTGCCGCACGCGTTCGCGCCGACGATCGCGGTGAGGCGGCCGGCCGGCACCTCGAGATCCAGATCGTGGATGACGGTGCGCTCGCGGTAGCCGAGGGTGAGCTCTTCGGCGTGCAGCGTGTGGTCGGCGGTCACAGTGAGCCTCCGGTGCGGTTGGTGCGGGCGATGAGGTAGACGAGGTACGGGGCGCCGAGCGCGCCGGTGACCACGCCGACGGGGAACCGGGTGTCGAAGGCGAACTGCCCCACGAGGTCGGCGCCCAGCACCAGCACGACCCCCACCAGCGCGGCCGGGATCAGCGGCGAGCCGTGCGGGCCCACGATGCGGGCGGCGATGGGGCCGGACAGGAACGCCACAAAGGCGATCGGGCCGGTGGCGGCGGTGGCGAACGCGATCAGCCCCACGGCGGCCACGATGAGCAGGATCCGCGTGCGTTCGGTCCGGACGCCGAGCGCAGAGGCGGTGTCGTCGCCCAGGCCGAGCATCGACAGGTCGCGCGCCTTGAGAAGCAGGATCGGCACGCACACCAGGCACGCCGCGAGCACCAGGACGACGCTGTCCCACGAGGCGCCGTTGAGGCTGCCGGTGATCCAGCGCATTGCCTCCTGCAACTCCCACTGCGGCGCGGACTTGAGGATGTAGTTGGTGACGGCGTCCAGCGTCGCCGCGATCCCGATACCGATGAGCACGAGCCGGGTCCCCACCACACCGCCCCGGTACGCCAGGACGTAGATGAGGAGTGCCACCGCGATGCCGACGACGATCGCGAACACCGACACCTGCGCACCGCCGAGCCCCAGGATGACGATCGCGAATGCCGCCGCCGCGCTGGCGCCCGAGCTGATCCCGATGATGTCGGGCGAGGCGAGCGGATTGCGCAGCATGGTCTGGAAGGTCACGCCGCCGATGCCGAAGCAGATCCCGGCCAGCACCGCGAGCACGGCCCGCGGCAGGCGCAGGCGCCCGACGGTGAACGACGCGCCGGCCACGTCCTGCCCGAGGATCACACCGAGCACCTCGGCGGGGGAGTAGAACGTCTTGCCGACCATCAACGTCGTGGCGAACAGGACCACGGCGACGAGCACCATCGCGCACAGGACGATCCGCCGGCGGCGCCCTCGACTGCGACGGCCGCCGGCCACGATCTCGACGCCCGACGGGCGCATGGGCGTCAGCGTGGTCACAGCTCCCTGACCTTCTGACGGCGCACGATCGCGATGAGCACGGGCGCCCCGACGAGTGCAGTGATGATGCCGACGTCGATCTCGGCGGGCCGGGCGATCACGCGCCCGAGGACGTCCGAGGCGGTGACGAGCACCGCGCCGGTGAGCGCGGAGAACGGCAGCAGCCAGCGGTGGTCCACGCCGACGAGCAGGCGGCAGACGTGGGGGACGATGAGTCCGACGAAGGCGATCGGGCCGGCCACGGCGGTCGCGGCGCCGCACAGCAGCACCGCGCCCAGGGCGGCCAGCGCGCGCGCGAGCAGGACGCGTTCGCCGAGTCCGGCGGCGAGATCGTCGCCCAGGGCCAGCGAGTTGAGCGGCCGCGCGGCGAGGAGACAGATCGCCGTGCCCACCACGAGGAACGGCAGGACCTGCTCGATCGCCTCGGAGCTGGCGCCGCCGACGCCGCCGATCTGCCACGAGCGGACGCCGCCGGCGATGTCCCCGCGCGGAAGCACGACGGCGCTGATGAACGACGACGCCGCCGCCGACGTCGCGGCCCCGGCGAGGACCAGCTTGAGCGGGGTGGCTCCGCCGCGCCCCAGCGAACCGACGATGTAGACGAACACAGCCGCGATCGCGGCGCCGGCGATCGCGGTCCAGATGTAGCCGGAGTAGGTCCACAGCCCGAACCACGCGATGCCGGTCACCACCGCGAGGGAGGCGCCCATGGTCACGCCGAGGATGCCCGGGTCGGCGAGCGGGTTCCGGGTGACGCCCTGCATCACCGCCCCGGCCAGGCCGAGCGCCGCGCCGACGAGCAGGGCCAACGCGGTGCGGGACAGGCGCTTGGTCACGGCCGCGGCGCCCAGGCCGTCGGTGGAGCCGCCGAGCGCGGCGCTGATCTCGTCCCACGTCACCGCGCGCGACCCGATGGTGACCGAGAGGATGACGACGACGACGAGGACCGCGATCACGACGAGGAGCCAACACAGGCGCACGCGGGCCGGGCGGCGGACGGCGGCGACGCCCGCAGCGGACGGCGGCGTGATGCTGCCTGCTGCGGGCGCCGGCCGGGTGACGGTCACCGGTCGGTCACTTACCGGTGCCGGCGGCCTCCGCGAGCTGCGCGACGTAGTCGTCGAGCACCCACGAGATCGCCAGCGGCGTGGGGTTGGCGGCGGTGCCCATCGGGCCGTTGCCGTCGAGGAACACGATCGCGTCGTTCTTGACCGCCGGCATCTGCGACAGCAGCGGATCGGCGCGGAGGGTCTCGACGAGCTCCTGGTCGCCGTAGGTGACGATCAGCTCGACGTCGTCGAACCGGTCCAGCTGCTCGGCGCTGATGCTGCCGGAGAAGCCTCCGGCCTCGGATGCCTCGGCCACCGCGGCGGGCGTATCCAGGCCGAGGTCGGAGAAGAACGCGGCGCGGGTGTCGTTGGCGGTGTAGAAGTTCACCGTGCTCAGGTCGGTCGGATCCACGTGCGTGAGGAACATGGTCTTGGTGCCGGCCAGGTCCGGGTACTGCTGGGCGGCCTCGGAGATCTCGGTCTCGAGATCGGTCACGAGGGCATCACCCTCGGCCTCGAGCCCGAGTCCCTGGGCGTTGAACCGGATCACGTCCCGCCACGAGGTGGCCCACGGGTCCTCGGGGTAGGCCACGACCGGCGCGATCTCGCTGAGGGTGTCGTAGTCCTCCTGCGTCAGGCCCGAGTAGGCGGCGAGGATGACATCCGGGTCGGTGTCGGCGACCGCCTCGAAGTCGATCCCGTCGGTCTCGTCGAACAGCACCGGCGGCTCCGCGCCCATCTCGTCGAGCTTCTCCTCGACCCACGGGAGCATGCCGTTGCCGTCGTCGTCACCGAAGTTGGCGGCGGCCATCCCGACGGGGACGACGCCCAGCGCCAACGGCACCTCGTGGTTGGCCCACGCGACCGTGGCCACACGCTCCGGCTGCTCCTCAATCGTGGTGGTTCCGAGCGCGTGCTCGATCACCACGGGGTAGTTCTCCGACGACCCGGCCGCGGACGCGCTGTCGGACTGGTCGGCGTCGGAGGCGCCACATGCGGACAACGCCAGGGCCGCCGTGGCGGAGATCAGGAACGGGACAAGACGACGAGAACGCATAGGGCGGCTCTCTCACTCTCAGGAGATGGGACACGGCCCCCACACACCCCGGGGGTGTTAGGTGAGGCTGGCCTAAAACCTTACGACTGGCCTGCGTCCGTGCGCAATCAGTTGATCCGGACGTCGCCTATCGCGATCCGGACACGGCAGGTTCGGGTGAGCTGCCGGGTGAGCGCAGCTGGCCCGGGGTGAGGCCGGTCGTCCGCCGGAACGAGGCCCCGAACGCGCTCGCCGAGCGGTACCCGACCCGCAGGGCCACCTCGTCGACCGTCATGCCGCCGCCGAGCAGTAGGGCGGCGTGCTGTGCGCGTAGTGCCGCCTGCCACGCGCCGAAGCTCAGGCCGGTCTCCGCCCGGAACGCGCGGGTCACCGTCCGTTCGCTCACGTCGAGCCGCGCGGCCCAGTCGGCGAGAGTCCGGCTGTCACCGGGGTGCGCCTCGAGGGCGGCCACGATCGGACGCAGGAGTGCGTTGGTCGGCTTCTGCACCAGGAGGGCGTCCGGGGAGGGCTCGAGCAGGTCGAACACCATGCGCTCGGTGAGATCGCGCGAGTCGGCCGGCAGCGCCGTGTCGACCAGGCGTTCCAGCACGAGTGTGAGCAGCGGGGTCACCTCCACCGCCACCGGATCGGTCGGGAGCGGGGAGGCGGTCCGCACGTCCACGTGCGCGGTCCGGTACCACGTGCCCGCCGCCGCCCGCGCGGAGTGCATCATTCCCGCCGGGATCCACAGTCCCACCGACGGGGTGATGGTCCACGTGCGCGACCCGATGGTGGCGCTGGACGCGCCGCGCCGGTTCCACAGCAGCTCGTGCGTGGGGTGTGAATGCGGCTCCCACTCGGTGTCCCGGTCGACCAGCTCGTCCATCCCGGTGATCACGAACGGCATCGCTGTCTCGCCCGCCGCGTACGCCGGCAGCGTCCGTCTGTCGACCCCGGGCCGTTCTGCGGTGCGTGTTACTGCCATGCGCTGATTCTGCACCACCGGCGCGGGGGAGCGGTTCCCGTCGGGCGGCTACCGCCCGAACAGTCGCGCGAAGAAGCCGCCCTCACTCGGTTCCCCGGCGTGGCCCTGGCAGCGGTCCGATCCGGGTACTCCGGCCATCACCTGGTCGACGTGCATTCCGCAGCCCGCCCAGGTGGTCTTGCCGCATTTGCGGCACTTCACAGCTCTACACATGGTGTTTCTCCTTGGTTGATGGTTGTGTGGTGGGTCGCCGCCGCAGCGGGCAGTGGTCGGTGGTGAACAGGCAGAGTGCGGCCGTGACGAGTACCGCTGCGACGACGACGGCGACGAGAACCGTCCGCGCGACGCCGTGCAGTTCCTCGGCCAGCACGAACACGCCCATCGCCAGGACGACGTAGCCGAAGGCCCGGCGCAGCGCCCGCTCCGAGACGCGCGAGCTCATCGCCACGCCGGCGAGTGATCCCACGACCGACGCCGCGGCGATCGCCGCGACCAACGGCCAGTCCAGGCTCACCGAGGTGAGGTAGCCGCCGAGGCCCGCGAAGGACTGCATGCTGATCACCAGTAGTGAGGTCCCCACGGCGGCGGCCATGGGTAGCCCTGCGAGGAGGGCGAGCGCCGGGACGACGAGGAAGCCGCCGCCCGCCCCGACGAGCCCGGTGGCGGCGCCGACGAGGAGGCCGTAGAGCGGCACGCGCCACGGTGCTCTCACGGGGCTGTCGGTTCGGCCCGGCTCGTCGCGCCGTCCGCGGAGCATCGCGACGGCGGTGGCCAGCATCATCGCCGCGAACGCGACCATGAGGACGGTGCCGGGGACGTGCCCGCCGGCCAGGCCGCCGCCGAACGCACCGACCATGGCCGCCACCCCGAATCCCAGTCCGGCCCGCCAACGCACGTGCCCCTTGCGCGCGTGCCCGAGGAGGCTCACCACGGACGTCGTCCCCACCACGACGAGTGAGGTGGGGATCGCCTCGTGTGGTGCGAGCCCGCCGACGTAGGTGAGCAGCGGGACCAGCAGGATCGAGCCTCCGCCGCCGAGCAGGCCCAACGACAGGCCCACCAGCACGGACAGCGCCACCACCAGGATGAGCATCGGGTCCATGGCCGGGCTCAGGCGCGGACGGTGTCGCGGGCGAGCCAGCCGGCGTAGCTGCCCTCCAGTTCGGCCACGCGGTGACCGGCCCGTCGAAGGGCGCTGGCCGCGACCGAGCTGCGGGTGCCGCTCTGGCAGTAGGTCACGATGAGTCCGTCCTCCGGTAGCTGGTCGAGGTTCCACAGCACACGGCCGGCGCTGAGCTGCGCGGAGCCGGGGATGTGGCCCGCACTGTGCTCGTTGGCGTTGCGCACGTCGAGCAACAGCGCCTGGCCCGGCGCGCCCAGCTGGTCGGCCGTGATGACCTCGGGGGAGACCGTCGGTAGCCCGTCGAGGCCGGTGAGGTAACCGGTGACGGCGTCGATGCCTACCCTGACCAGGTGGTCGCGCGTCGCGGCGGCCTCGTCGGCGTCGGCGGCCAGCAGGACCAGCGGCCGCGACTCGCGTTCGGGGTCGTAGGCCCAGGCGCCGTAGGTGGCGGCCTTGTCGGGGCCGGGGATGTTGAGGGAGCCGGCGACGGTGCCGCCGTGCACCCGGTCGGCCGCCCTGGTGTCGACGACGACGAGTTCTCCCGCGGCGACGGCACCCGCGACCTCGTCCGGGTCCAACAGGACGGGGTCCTCCAACTGCCCGAGCAGCGCCGGGCCCTGGGTGTTCTGCCGCTTCATCCGGCCGAAGTAGGCGTGCGCGTCCGGCTGGCCGTCCAGCAGTTCGGAAATGAAGCCCTCCTCGTCGTCGTCGGCGACATACCCCGCCCACCACGCGTGGCGCCGCTCATACCCGACCGTGGTCGACGGCAACGCCCCGAGCGCCTTGCCGCACGCACTGCCCGCGCCGTGGCCGGGGAAGACCTGGACGTGGTCGGGCAGCGCGACGAAGCGCCTGAGGCCGTCGAAGATCTGCGCGGCGCCGCCGAAACGGGTGTCGACACCGCCGGCGGCCTCGTCGAGCAGATCCGGACGACCGACGTCGCCGGCGAACACGAAGTCGCCGGTGAGCATGTAGCCGGGCTCGTCGGCGAACGCGCCGTCGGTGATGAGGAAGGACAGGTGTTCGGGGGTGTGGCCCGGCGTGTGGACGGCGCGGGCGGTGATGTTGCCCAGCGTGATCTCGTCGCCGTCGTGCAGGCGGGTGGCATCGAACCCGTACTGCCAGTCCTCGCCGCCCTCGCCGGAGACGTACATCCGGGCGCCGGTTGCCGCCGCCAGCTCGCGCGTGCCGGACAGGAAGTCGGCGTGGATGTGCGTCTCGGCGACCGCGGTGATGGTCATGCCGTGGGAGGCCGCCAGCGCCAGATGGGCGCGGATGTCGCGGCGGGCGTCCACCACGAGTGCCTCGCCCGTGGCCTGGCAGCCGATCAGGTACCCGGCCTGGGCCAGGTCGTCGTCATAGATCCGTTCGAGAAGCATCGCGTCCTCCGTGGGGTGGGCCGGGCGGCGTCGGGGCCGACCCGGTGGTCGGGGTGGTGACAACAACGAACCTACATACCCCTATGGGTATCCGCAAGATACGGGACGGGGTATGTGGAGACGCGATCTCGGTGCTGTCATTCGCCGGGCATGGGTCCGGGTAACGCGCATCACTTGACGCGCGCCCGGGGATGGTGGTCGGGTAGGGTGCGTTGGTTCCCGCGCGCGGCGTCGTGCCGCCCGGGCTTTGTACTCTTTCCGCAGTTCGTATTTCATAAGGACGACCCGTGACGTCTCAGTCCACTGCCGCCGACCACAGCAGCAGTTCCGAATCCACCCGACTGCCTGCAGCCACGATCCGGCTCATCGCGCTGCTCGTCGCGGCCGCGTTCGTCGTGATCCTCAACGAGACCATCATGTCCGTGGCGCTGCCCGACCTGATGGTCGAGTTCGAGGTCACCGCGGCCACCGCGCAGTGGCTCACCACGGCCTTCATGCTCACGATGGCCGTGGTCATCCCGTTCACCGGGTGGATGCTCGTGCGGCTGCCGCTGCGGACCGTCTTCGTCATCGCGATGAGCACGTTCACCGCCGGGACGGTGCTGGCGTCGCTGGCGATGGTGTTCCCCATGCTCGTCGCCGGGCGCGTGGTGCAGGCCGTCGGCACGGCCATCATGATGCCGCTGCTCATGACCACCGTCCTCAACGTCGTGCCCGCTGATCGCCGCGGTCGGACGATGGGCGTCATCTCCATCGTGATCGCCGTTGCTCCCGCCATCGGGCCGACCGTCGGCGGCGTGGTGCTGGACTCGCTGAGCTGGCGCTGGATGTTCTGGTCGGTCCTGCCGATCGCCGTGCTGGCGCTGATCGCCGGCGGCGCGCTGATCCGCAACGTCACCGAGAACCGCGACGTCCCGCTCGATATCTTCTCGGGCGTCCTGTCGGCTCTCGGCTTCGCCGGCCTGATCTACGGCCTCAGTTCGATCGGCGAGGCCGCCACGGGCAATGCGCTGATCTCCCCGTGGATCCCGGTGATCGTCGGTGTGCTCTCGCTCGCGGTGTTCGTGTGGCGCCAGCTCGCGCTCAAGGACAATGCGCTCCTCGACGTGCGGGCGTTCGCCTCACCCACCTTCACCGTGGCCCTGGTGCTCATGCTCATCGCCATGATGTCGCTGTTCGGCGTGCTGATCCTGCTGCCGATCTACATGCAGCAGGTGTTGGGCTCGACCACGCTCGAGGCCGGCCTCGCGCTGCTGCCGGGCGGCCTGGTCATGGGCATCCTCGGCTGGTTCGTGGGACGGCGCTACGACAAGGTCGGTCCGCGCCCGCTGATCATCCCCGGCTCGATACTGGCCTCCGCCGGCCTGTGGGGCATGACGACCCTCGGTGCCGACTCCTCGCTCGGCATGGTGGTGGCCTTCCATGTGACGCTGACGTTCGGCCTCGCGCTGTTGTTCTCGCCGCTCATGACCTCGGCGCTCGGGTCCCTCCCGCCGCACCTGTACTCCCACGGTTCGGCGCTACTGACCACGCTGCAGCAGGTCGCCGCGGCGGCCGGTACCGCCCTGTTCATCACCGTGATGACGCTCGGTCAGGTCGCTGGCGGCGAGGGTGGCGAGGACGCCTTGGCGGCTCAGATGAACGGCGTCCACAACGCCCTGATCGCCGGCGCCGCGATCTCGCTGATCACCGTGATCGGCGTGTGGTTCCTGCGCAACACCGCCCAGACCGAGGCCCCCGCTGCAGAAGCGCTGGCCGAGGAAGCACTGGCCGCGGAAGCGTTGGCCGACGACGCAACCCCTGCCGACTCGGGGAGGTAACCCGCCGGGCGTCTCGGCCCAGGGCTGCGCTGAGCCCTCACGCGAACGGGGCGGTCACGTCCCGGGCGGCGCACAGTTCGGAGCCGGGGGGACCATCGCTCCCGGCGCTCTGTTTCTCCCACGAGCCCTGCCTATTCCACGAGCCGTCAGTTCGGTCATCGTTCCCCCAGGTCGGCAGATCGGGAAACATACCGGACTGACGGCTGACGCGGTTCTGGGCTGAGCCCGGGGGCCGCGCGCGATATCAACGCCGTCCATGCTGCCGCCGCACGTCCGGGCGGCGGCCCCGTTGGTGTCGTCGTCGTCGCGGTTTTTCTTTCTCACTTCTTGACTCGGCCACGCCTTCGTGTCACTGTATTAAGTACCTAATACAGCAACACGGAGGGGAGCGGCGATGCAGTTCGACACCTCGTCCCCGATCTGGGTGCAGCTCGTCGGGGAGTTCTCGCGGCGCATCGTGACAGGGGAGTGGGCGGCGGGCGAGAAGATGCCCGGCGTCCGCGAGTTGGCGGCCGACCTCGGCGTCAACCCCAACACCGCCCAGCGGGCACTCGCGGAACTGGAACGGCTCGAGCTGTGCCGCTCCGAGCGGGCCACCGGGCGGTTCGTGACCCACGACGACGCCCGCATCGACGAGGTCCGCGCCGACCTCGCCACCGACGCCGCCGACGAGTTCGTCCGCCGCGTCCGCGGCCTGCGGATGGCGCACGACCAGGCCCGGGCACTACTCGACAAGAGATGGGACAGCCATGAGCACCACACCACTGACATTCCGGATGGCGGAGGAGCCTGACATGAGCGAGAACACCGCCCACCACGCCGACCGTTCCCCCCACGCCGGTCTCGAGGCACTCATCGAGGTCTCCGGCCTGACGATGAGCTACGGCCCGACCCGCGCCCTCGACGAGCTGACCATGACACTGCGGCCCGGCCGGATCGTGGGGCTGCTCGGCGAGAACGGCTGCGGCAAGACGACACTGCTCAAGATCCTCGCCGGCGTGCTGTCCGGATACTCGGGCGACGTGCGCATAGCCGGCCATGCCCCGGGCCCCGAGTCCAAGGCGCTCGTGTCCTTCCTGCCGGACACCAGCTTCCTGCCCGATTCCGCCCGGGTGACCTACTGTCTGGGCCTCTACAACGACTTCTTCGCAGACTTCCAGCTCGAGAAGGCGCGCGATCTCATCGGCTTCTTCGGCCTGAGCGAGACCTCGCGACTCAAGGAGATGTCCAAGGGTATGCGTGAGAAGGTGCAGATCGCGCTCGCCATGTCCCGTGACGCCCGCGTCTACCTGCTGGACGAGCCGATCTCGGGCGTCGACCCGGCCGCGCGCGACCTGATCGTGGACGGCATCGTGCGCAACCTCTCGGAGGACTCGCTGCTGCTGATCTCCACCCACCTCGTGCACGACCTCGAGCCGATCCTCGACGCCGCGGTGATGATGCGCCACGGCCGGGTGCTCCTGCAGGGCGATGCCGACGACCTGCGCCAGAACCACTCCGCCAGCCTCGACCAGATCTTCAAGGAGACGTACCGATGACCACCACACTGCTCAAGCACGAGTGGCTGCGTACGCGCGGGGCACTCGGCATGTACTTCGGCATCACCGTCCTGGTGGGGCTCTTCGGAAGCCTGCTCGGCGCGTCGGGCTGGTCGGTGTTGTCCGTGCTCGGGCTGCTGCTCGCTTTCCTCGCGGTGTTCGTGCTGGTGCCAGGCGTCCAGCTCCTGCTCGTCGCCGATTATTGGCGGTCGGGCTACGGGCGGACCGGGTACTTCACGCAGTCGATCCCGGTGCGCGGTGCCACCATCTTCCGGGCGAAACTCCTCTGGGCGGTGCTCGTCTCGCTCGCCGCTGTCGTACTCACCGCCCTGCTCGGCTGGGTCGTGTGGTGGGCCGTGGCGATCAACTCGGGTGTCACATCGCCGTCGGTCGCGGTGATCGGCGACATCATGGCGGACCTCGCGGAGATCGCGCCCGCCTGGATGATCGTCGCGGGTGCGATTCTGATGCTCGCCTCGTTCCTGGTGTGGCCGATCTACTACTACTTCGCCGTCTCCGTCGGCCACGAGAACCGGTTCGCCGGAATGGGTGCCGCAGGCCCGATCGTGGTGTTCGTCGTGCTTTACGTCGGCATGCAGGTGGCGTCCCTCCTCGGAATGGTCGCGATCCCGCTCGGCATCGGGATGGAGGGCGACCGCCTGGGGCTGGTCTCGTTCAACGTCCTGGACGAGATGACCGTGGGCACCGCCACCAGCGAGGCGATGCCCATCGGGTTCCTGGCGACCATGGGGCTCATCCTGGTGTTCTGCGCCTGGCGCACGGTTCGATCCTGGAATCACAAGGTCGCCCTGCGCTGATTCGACCTGCGCTGATTCGACCTGCGCTGACCCGTGCGTTGGCCGGTCCCGTCATCGCCGAGAGCGTTCCGCCCGCATCGCCCGAGAGGGGAGTGCGCGGAACGCTCTTCGCGTTGCTGGGGCGTCAGTCGCGCAGCGCGTAGACCTGCGCGGCGACCGCGCCGCCCTCGTCCAGCCGGGCCTCTACCGTCACCCGGGAGTACTCGTCTCCCTCGAACTCGTCGAGCATGGTCCACTGCTCGACGAGGTCGTCTGACGAGAACACGAAGCCCGCGACCTCGCCTCCCGAGCCCAGGACGATGCCGGGAAACCCGTGACTCGCGCCCCAGCCGCGCTCGTATAGTGAGCCGCTGATCGTCGCCGGCCGCCAGGTCCCCGGCACATCAGCCAGGACGTGCGCGTTCGGCCGACCCGGCGCAAGGGTTCCGTAGACGAACAGGTGCTCGGGCATCGGGGTCTCCTCCTGTTGCAGGCCGGCCGTTGCGATCACTCTGCCACCACCGCCCAGCCGCTGGTCATCTCGGTGAGGAACTCCGGAAGCCGCCGCAGGATCCGGTTCTGCTCGGCCCGCTCGCGAAACACCACGCCGAGCACCTGCTCCGCCTCCGCGGGCCGGTCCTGGACCAGCTCGCGATAGCGCGGCACGAGATCCTGCTCGATGTACTCCCAGCGCGGCCCGCGGTCAGCCCAGTTGAACGCCGGCAACGGGGTGTGGGCGGTCATCGGCCGCCCGTCCACCTCCGCCTGTACGGTCAGCGGCCGGAACTGCCCGAGACTACGGGCGCCGGGGATGTCGGGGCTGCCCCCGACGGTCGTGATGTAGGTCAGCACGCGCCCCACATCATCGCGGCCCGCCGCGGTGTCGTCCCATTGGTCGGCGATGATCTGGTTCTGCTCGCGCGATGCCATCCGTACCAGCACCTCGGCCAGGTTCGCGGGACCACCGGCGTCGACCATGCGCCAGGCGTCGACCACGTACTCGTCATAGGCTCCGCCGGCCGCGAGCTCCTCGACGGCGGGCAACCCCTCGGCGGCGTACGCCTCGTGCGCGGGGATCATGTCCATGAAGATGTGCCGCTGCATCACCAACAGGCGGTGCAGGTACCAGTCGATGTCCGCGCGGGTGAGCGTGGGACCGACCGTGGCCAGCAGTCGGACATCCTCGGGCATCTCGCGTGCGAGTTCCCACGGAAGGTCGTGGAGCGCGCCGCCGACGGCGGTGCCCAGTTGGTGCACGGCCGGTACGGTGAGCAGCTGTCCGACCTCCTCGAGATCCCAGAAGCCGGCGGCGAACGACATCCCCGCGAGCCCGGCCATCCCCGTCCAGAAGTAGTCGTCGCGCGAGTTCGCCAGCCGCAGGTAGTTCACGTACACCTTGTCGACGTTCTCGAGGTTGGCGGCGAGCCCGCGCTCAGGCACCCAGTGTTGTAGGTCGATCCCGGCTTTCTCGGCACCCACCGCGAGCCAGTACTGGCGCGCGAGCGTGGCGTAGCGCGCGGGGTCGACTCCCGACGCGCGTGCGCGGTCGAGCATCGGCCGCAACGTCGCGCTGTCAGTGGGAAGGGACGAGGCGAAGCCGCCCCCCCGCTCCCCGTGAGGATTGTCCTCGACCACGTCGAGCGGGGCCGCGGTCGGCGCCGAGTAGGGGACCGGTGGGTCCCCGGCCGCTGCCGGCGCGGCTCCGACTGTCGCCACCATCGCGACGACGACGAGCTTCGCCACCCACACCCCGGCCACTCCGGCCATGTGACCACCACCCCGCATCTGTATTGGATGTCACATATATCCCATGCGGGGGCGGCTGTGGCTGTGTTCACGCGAGATCGGAGGTCGCGAGGCGTGGGATCGCGCGGCGGACTGCGGTCAGTCGGTGCCGTTCGCCAGGAGCCCGTAGAGCCGTTTGCGTAGTGCGACGAGCTCGTCGGTGGCCGCGGCCCCGATCGTCTCATCGCCCGTCTGGACCACGGCGCGAACCGCCATCGCGGCATCGCCGAAGGCCTTCCACAGCTCCGCATTCCCGCCGAGCCGCGAGGCGGCCTCCTCCGTGGCGTCGTCCCAGGGGGCCGGGCGGTCCGCCAGCTCGTCGACCTCGGCGCGGCCGGCCTCGGTGAGCTGGTAGTGCTTGGGCCCTGCGTCCTCGGCGGGGCCGATCAGTCCCTCGTCCTCGAGGAGGGCGAGGGCCGGGTACACAGCCCCGGAGCTGGGCCGCCAGGTTCCGCCGCTACGCTCCGCGAGCTGGCGGATGATGCCGTAGCCGTTCATGGGGCCCTCCGCGAGGAGCAGCAGTGCACCATGGCGAACGTCTCCGCGGCGCCGTCGCCTGGACGGCCCGCGGCGCCCACCGTGGCCCTCGCCGAACCGGCCCGCGCCACCGAAGGGGCCTTCGGGTCCGAACGGCCCGCCGGGGCCGAACGGGCCGCCCGGGCCGAATGGCCCACCGGGTCCGAAGGGACCGCCGGGGCCCCCGTGCTCACCGTGGCCGTGCGGCCGCCCGTGCCCGTGGCCATGGCCACGGCCGCCGCGGCGTGGGTGGCCGCCCCGGCGGTGGCCGGCGAATCCGCCTCCATCGCCGTGTTCGGACGGGCCGAAGCCCTCCGGGTTGAACATGACGTCGTTGCTTCGCATCGAACGTCTCCTCTCGTGTTCTGGGTGCCCTGGTGGCACCCGGCTGGACACGAGTATCAACGACTATCATAAGAATGTCAACGACATATCGTTAAATGGCGTCAGCGGGATTGGTTGCCGGAACGGGCGGGACAGTATCCGCCTGCGGGAACAAGCGACGATGACCGTGCGTTAACCATCTACGAGTGATTCGTCGGTATCCCGGCGGGGCCTCTCGACAACCGACCTCCCCCGACACACCCGAAGGGACCCCGATGCGCAAGAGCAGCAACCCGGTCTTCAGCTCACTGTCAGAGTCGAGCGCCAAGGGCGCCACACAGTTCGGTGGCGCCGGGCAGGCCGCCTTCCAGCAGGGTCAGTATGGCCAGCAGGGCTTCGGCGCGCAGCCCGGCTATGCGGCACAGCAGCCGCAGTTCGCCACCGACGACCGCCCCATGACGATCGACGACGTCGTTTCCAAGACCGGGATCACCCTGGGCGTCATCGGCGTGATCGGCATCATCGCCTACTGGCTGTCGATCTCGGCGGGATTGGCCATGCCGCTGCTGCTCGTCGGCGGCATCGGCGGGTTCATCACCGTTCTGGTCGCCACCTTCGGCCGCAAGATGGACTCCGCGCCCGTCACCCTGGTCTACGCGGCGTTCGAGGGCCTGTTCATCGGCGCCGTCTCGCACGTGTTCACCATGGATATCGCGGGTGCCAGCGCCGGGGTCGTGATCGGCCAGGCCGTACTCGGCACGTTCGGCGTGTTCGCCGGCATGCTGTTCGTCTACAAGACCGGCGCCGTCCGCGTGACCCCCAAGTTCACGCGCTTCATGACCGCCGCGATCATCGGCGTCCTGGTACTCATGCTCGGCAACTTCGTCGGCGCGATGTTCTTCGGCTTCAACCCGCTGCGTGACGGCGGCACCATCGCGATCATCTTCTCGCTGGTGTGCATCGGCCTCGCCGCGTTCAGCTTCCTGATGGACTTCGACAATGCCGACCGCCTCGTGCGCGCCGGAGCCCCCGCGAAGATGGCCTGGGGCGTCGCCCTCGGTCTGGCCGTGACCCTGGTCTGGCTGTACATCGAGATCCTGCGCCTGATGAGCTACTTCCGCGACTGACCTCGTACGCGGCCGGCGATCCAGCTCGGAGCTCGGCTCCGGCCCGGACGAATCCACGGCCCCGGCCCCTTCGTGAGGGGGCTGGGGCCGTGCGCCATTTCACGGGAGGCCTTGCGTTCGAGCGGTGGCCTGGGTGCTTCGGCTGCGTCTCACGGGCGGCCTCGGCAGCGCGGCTGACGACACCACGGCCGACGGCCGAGGGGAGCGGCCCCGGCCCCCTCGAGACAGGGAGACGGGGCCGCTGTCATGTGCCGCGCGCAGCGTGACCGGCAGCGATTCGATACAACGAAAAGAGCGTTCCGCTCACGCATTCTCGGGAAACGTGAGCGGAACGCTCTTCGCGATGGCGGGTCGCAGGTTGCCCGCCGCGCTGGGGATCAGCTGAGGCGCTCGAGCACCATCGCCATGCCCTGGCCGCCGCCGACACACATGGTCTCGACGCCGAACTGCTTGTCCTCGGCCTGCAGGTTGTTGATGAGCGACGCGGTGATGCGGGCGCCGGTCATGCCGAACGGGTGGCCCAGCGCGATGGCGCCACCGTTGACGTTGAGCTTGTCCTCCTCGATGCCGAGCTCACGGGCCGAGCCGAGCACCTGGACGGCGAACGCCTCGTTGATCTCGAACAGGTCGATGTCGGAGATCTGCTTGCCGGCGATCTTCAGGGCGTTCTTGACGGCCTGGATCGGCCCGAGGCCCATGATCTCGGGCGACAGGCCGGACACGCCGGTGGAGACGACACGCGCGAGCGGGGTGAGGCCGAGCTCCTTGGCCTTGGTGTCGGACATGATCACCAGGGCGGCGGCGCCGTCGTTGAGCGGGCAGCAGTTGCCGGCCGCGACGGTGCCGTCGGGACGGAAGACCGGCTTGAGCTGCGAGATCTTCTCGTAGGTGGTGCCGGGCCGCGGGCCGTCGTCAGCGGTGACGACGGTGCCGTCGGGCATGGTCACCGGGGTGATCTCGTTGGCGAAGTGGCCACGCTCGACGGCCTCGACGGCGCGGTTCTGCGACCGCACGCCCCAGTGGTCCTGCTCCTCGCGGGTGATGCCGGTGATCTGGGCGACGTTCTCGGCGGTCTGGCCCATCGGGATGTATACGTCCGGCAGGATGCCCTGGTCGCGCGGGTCGGTCCATACGTCGGCGCCGCCCTCGGCGCGCTTGGCGGTGCGGGCCTCGGCGTCGGCGAAGATCGGGTTGTGGGTGTTCGGGATGTGGTCCGAGGTGCCGTACTGGAAGTTGGAGACGGTCTCCACACCGGCGGAGATGAACACGTCGCCCTCGCCGGCCTTGATCGCGTGCAGCGCCATACGGGTGGTCTGCAGCGACGACGAGCAGTAGCGGTTGACGGTGGTGCCGGGGACGGTGTCCATGCCGGCGAGCACCGAGACGACGCGGGCCATATTGAAGCCCTGCTGACCGCCGGGCAGACCGTTGCCCAGCATCAGGTCGTCGATCTGGGTGGGGTCGAGCTCGGGCACCTTGGCCAGGGCCGCCTTGACCATCTGGGCGGTGAGGTCATCCGAACGGATGCCCACGAGGGAACCCTTGTTGGCGCGTCCGATGGGAGAACGGGCGTAAGAGACGATCACGGCTTCCGGCATGGAAGGCTCCTTCTTTGTCAGGTGAGTGCTCTGTATCTGGTGAGAGCACCGTGCGGTCGGGTCAGTCTGCGGGACCAGGGTCCTCCCGCGCGGGGCGGGCCAACCTGAGGATGCGGCTCCGGCGTCGGAGGGTGTCCGCGGCCTCGCGGGCGTCCCCCGTGTTCTCCGGGTCACCGTCCACGTTCTCATTATGCAGGAACGTGTTCTCGTCCTGATCGCCCGCGTCCTCGTGGTTGCGGACGAAGTCGGTCAAACGCGTGGTGAGCCGGGCGACCACGGAGTCGCGGTGCGGGCCGGCCTCGGCGGCGGCCTCGGTCTCGGTCAGCGCCGCGGCGGCCTCCTCGGCGCCCTGCGGCGCCGACTCCTCGGGCGCCTCGTCCCACACGCCGAGCGCCACGCACACCGCGGGCAGCAGCAGGCCTGCGGAGAGTTCGTAACCAGCCGAGTTGGGGTGGAAGCGATCGGGGGAGAACAGGCTCTCGCCGCGTCGGTGGAACTCGGGCGCCAGGGTCTCGGCCAGGGACACGGGCACGCCCCCGGCCTTGCGGACCTGGACGGCCTGCGCGGACGCCAGTCGCCGGCTGAGGGTGGCCATGACCGAACGCAGCGGCTGGGGGACCGGCTTGATGATCCCCAGGTCCGGGCAGGTGCCCACCACCACGTGTGAGCCCCCCTCGCGTAGCGCGTGCACGGCCTCACCGACGCGCCGCGCCGACGGGCCGATCCCGTTGCGTGCGGTGATGTCGTTGCCGCCGACGAGGATCACGGAGATGTCCGGGTCGCCGTGGGCGATCTGCATGGCCTCCACCTGGCCGGGCAGGCCCTTGGAGGTGGCGCCGACGATCGCCTTGATGCTCAGCCGCACGTCCAAGCCCGATTCCTCGGCCAGGCCGCGCGCGATCAGCACGCCGGGCAGCTCGGCGGCCGAGTCGGCGCCCAGGCCGGCGGCGAGCGAGTCGCCGAACACCATCATGTGGACGTCGCACTCCATGCCGGGCCGCCACGGCTCGGGCGTCGCGGCGCCGGGCCGGTAGAGACCGTCACCCTCGAAGGGGCGACCGGTGGGCTTGGGGATCACGCGGCGTGCGATCCGCGCCTGCTGCGCCAGGACCTCGTAGGCGCCGCGGTAGGCACCGACCGTCCCCACGGCCACCAGCGCGAGGCTCACCACGAGGCGGCGGGCCGGATCGTCGGTCTCGCTCATCGCGCGTGTCGTCTCCCCTCGCGGATCTGGGTCGCGGTGTGGTGGTGAACCGCGGTGTGGTGCCGGGCTCCGGTGCGGTGGCGCGCGGCCGGGGCCGCCGGTGTGGCCGCGAGCGCCCGGGCCTGCTGTGCCAGTTCGACGATAGCCCGGCGGCTCTGCGCGGGGCCCCCGGACAGGTCGACGGGGTACTCGACGATCGAGATGTCGGTGTGGACGATCCGCCGCGGTTGCGGAGCGTCGTCGCGGCGCTGCGCCGGGTAGACGAGGTAGGCCCGGCCCACGCCGAGTGCGGTACAGGCGGCCAGGAGCCGGTAGTGCTCGGCGGCACGGGCCCGCCGGTCGGTGGGGTAGGTGGCGACGAACGTGGTGACCGGGTCGCCGTCGACCTCGTAGACCAGGCCGGTGCGCACGGAGATGTGGTCGCCGTCGTCGGCGGGCGCGCGGTGTCGGCCGGGGGCGGCGCGGTGGCGCCCCGCGCTGCCTTCGTCGGTTCCGTCCCCGGCCACGCCCGTGTCGTCGGTGTCCGCCTCGGTTCCGGATGACAGGTCGACGACGGGGTTCTGCAGCAGACGCCCACCGTGACCGTGCAGCGCGGCGGTCAACTCGGATTCCACGAAGCGCTCGAACAGGGCCGGCATCTCGGTCACGAACGCGGCCGAGGAGGCGTGTCCGTCCTCGACCTCCACCGAGATACGTCGAACGATCCGGTCCGCCAGCGCGAGTGCGTCCTGGTAGCGGGCGTTGAGCCGCGACGGCGTCCAGGCGGGCACCGGCGCCCCCTGTGGGATGAGCGAGGCGTCGGCCAGTCGGGCGTCGACCATCGCCAGGCGGCGCCGGGTGTTGTCCGGCAGGTCCGGCAGGAATTGCAGTCGATGCGCGGCGGTGCGCAGGATCCGGTTCTCGGCGATATCCGGGGTGAACTCCGAGTACGAGACCTCGAGCGGAATCGCCATGCCCGGCCGGCGGCGGATCTGGTCGCCCAGGCGGATCCGTCCCCGCACGGTCGTGAGCGACTCGTCGACGCGGCGGTACCCGCGCAGCAGTCCGGGAGCCAATGCCTGGTGCGCCAACCGGGCCATGGACTCGGCGACGGAGACCCACAGCTCGTCGTCGTCACGTGCCTGGACGGCCGACGGCAGGAAGGCGTCGTCGGCCGCGTGGTCCAGGAGGAAGAACAGCTGGGTCAGCCCCAGGCTCGCGGCGGGCATGACCCGCACGGACAGCCCCTCGACGCGCACCGAGCCCACGGCCCCGCTGGGGATCAGACGCCAGGTGTCGCGACCGGCGGGCAGGACCTCCACCAGTCGCGTCTGGGAGAGGTGGTGGGCACCCTCCCAGCTCAGGGTGACGAGCTTTCCGCGGCGGTCGAACTCGTCGAACTCGAGGGCCAGAGACGTCGCCGCCGAGCCCGTCGAGGGTGCGGTCATGCCCGGCCGATCTTCCGGCGCAGCGCCGCCAGACCGAACCGTTCATGGACCTCCGCGCGGGTGAGGCGACCGTAGTAGTGCTCCTCGAGCAGGGGGAGCAGGTCGAAGCGCCAGATGGCCTCCAGGCCTCCGGGCTCGGTGGCCTCGTCCTTCATGAAATACGAGGGGCCGATGCGTAGGTCGCGGTCCGAGTCGTCCATCTCCGAGTTGAGCGCCTCGAGCAGGTCTGCCGGCTCCGTGCTCGCGTCGCGCGCCTCGAGGTGCCGGCGAAGCACGCCCGCGACCGGCGGGGTGTCGGGGTGCAGTTCCATGAACGCGAACCGACGGCGGATGGCGGCGTCGACCATCGCGATGGACCGGTCCGCGGTGTTCATGGTGCCGATGATGAACAGGTTGCGCGGCAGCCGGAACGAGGTGTCCGGGCTGTACTGCGGCAACACGGTGCGGTCGCGATACTCGAGAAGGAAGTACATCTCGCCGAACACGCGCGCCAGGTCCGCGCGGTTCATCTCGTCGATGATGAGGAAGCTCGGGTGGTCCCGCCCGGACTCGGACGTCGCACGCGCGGCCTGCCGGCGCAGCGGGCCCGCCTGCAGCGCGAAGCCCGGCTGGCCGGACTCGGTGAGCGTGGGGCGGTAGCCCTCGAAGAAGTCCTCGTAGGCGTAGCTGGGGTGGAACTGCACCAGCTGGACCCGGCTCGGGTCGTCGGCGCCGGCCAGGAACCGCGCCAGCTCCTGGGCGAGGTAGGTCTTACCGGTGCCGGGCGGGCCGTAGAACACGATCTGTTGCCGTGACTGCAGAGTGTCGACGATCTCCTGCAGCTCCTCGCGGGGCATGTGCAGGCCGTCGGCCAACTCGTCGGTCACCGCGGGCAGTGTGGGCACGGCGCCGGCGGCGGGAGCCTCGGCGATCGCGGACTCGGAGGAGTGGCTCCCCGGGTGCATGGCCGACAGCAGCGCGTCGAGCCCGTCGGTGAGGTCCACGACGGTTCCGGGTTCGCCGATCAACTCCGACAGGGGGCTGGGCAGCGAGTCGAGGTCGAGGGTGACCTCGCTCCACAGCACCGACCGCTCGAGTTGCTGGCCGCCGTCCTCCACGTATCCGAGATCGTCGGTCAGCGTGCCCAGCTGCAGCCGGGCGTCGGCGACGGTGGCCACCACGTCCTGCGGGCTCATCCGGGACAGGAAGGTGTGCAGTTCGGCGGTGAGTTGGAAACGGGCCTGGTAGTCGAGGTGCGGGTACCCCTGCTCGACTGCCTGGGAGACCTCGAGGCGACTGGCGTGGGCCGGGATCCGCGGGAGATGGGAGGCGGGCAGGGCGATGCGGTTCTGCGTCACCCACTGGCCGGCCTGCCCGACCCCGCCGCGGCCCGGGCGCACTAGCCAGGCCCGCCGGGAGTGGTCGTCGCGGTGCCGCTGCCACTGGTTGGCCACCGAGCCCCGGTACCAGTCGACCGGTTGGCCGAGTTGGGCGGACAGGACCTCGGAGATCCGGTGCAGGTCCTGGTCGATGTCCAGCTCGTCGATTCCGGACGGGCCGCTGATGAGGTCGGCGAAGGCGTCGCGGATGCGGGTCTTGTGCTCGTGCTTGACGATCGGCTGGAAGTGGCCGGGCCACACCAGGTATTGCAGGCTGTAACGGATCGCCCGCCAGTCGCCGGGCGTGGAGCGGGCGGCGCGCTGGAACTCCCACGGGTCGCTGAGCGCGGCGTCGCGGACCGAGGAATCGAGCTCCGCCCAGTGGATGATGAACGAGCACAGCCAACGCAGGTGCTCGCGCATCTGGACGTTGAAGCCCAGCCCGCCGGTCAGCGGTCCCCGCTCGGTGAGCACCTCGTCCAGGTCCGCGGGGATCTCCGGGGGGTTCTCGGTCCACGACAGGACATCGCGGACGCGACCCCGCTTGAGGCGGGCCGTCACCGTGGACAGCGGCAACTGTTGGATGTAGAGCAGCTCGGCGGCCAGCAGCACGACGGGCCGTGGCGCGCCCTCGAGCTGGTCGTGCAACGCCTGCATGACGGGAGAGCGCATGGATTCGCCCGCCGACTCGTCCGGATCGGCGTCGAGTCGGCGGGCGAGCTCCTCGGCGACCTCAGGGGTCCACGTGTACAGGTCGTCCTCGAACGGCGACAGGCCTGTGCGCAGCGCCGGACCCAGAACCCGCCCGGCCGCCGCTTCGATCTTCGGCGCGGGGCCGAGGGGCCTGTCGTGGGAACCGTCTGACACGTGGAACTCCTGCTACACCGGCGCGGAATCGGGTCCGATCATCCGGCCCGACATTCGTGAAAAACCTACCACCGGGAGGCGGTCGGAGACCGTCAGCTCTGGTAAGGCTCCGCGGTCACGACGGTGACGGACACGGTCTTGCCGTTGGGTGCGGTGTACTCGCGGGTCTCGCCGACCTTGGCGCCGAGGATGTTCTTGCCGAGCGGCGACTCCGGGGAGTAGATCTCCAGGTCGTCCTTGCCGGAGCCCTCCCCGCGGGTGCCGATGAGGAAGGTCTCCTTGGTGTCCTCGTTGCCGTTGTAGTAGGCGCGGACGACGGATCCGATGAGCGCGACGCCGGACTCGGTGGGGGCCTCACCGACCTGGGCGTTGGCCAGCAGGTCGTCGATCGTGCGGATCCGGGCCTCTTCCTGGCCCTGCTGTTCGCGCGCGGCGTGGTAGCCGGCGTTCTCCTTGAGGTCGCCCTCCTCGCGCCGCTCGTTGATCTCGGCGGCGATCAGGGGGCGGTTCGCGATGAGCGCCTCCTTCTCGGCCGAGAGGCGGTCGTACGAGTCCTGGGTCAGCCAGTGGACCTGGGTGTCGTTCGCCATGGGGCGCACTCCAATCTGTGTTTCGCCGTGCAGGTAACAAAAACACGGCCCCGCCAAAGGGAGCCGTGCTGATGCAACCGATGCTAACACAGGGGCGGGCGCCCAACGGGCTAGCGCCGCAGGTAGTCGGGGATGTCGTTGCCACACCCGTACACGTCGCCCATGTACGCGCGCCCGGTCGTGGCGATCTCGGCATCGACCTGCACGGTGCCGTTGTCGGACGGGGGGACGTAGACCTCACGGCGGCCGAGTTCGCCCTTGGACTGGTCCTGCGCGCGGACGATGCAGTAGGCGGCCTCGCCCGGGTCGTCGCGGGTGACGGTCATCGACATGCGCATGGACTGCTCGTCGATCACCTCGACGCCGATCACCTCGCTGGTGATGGAGGGCGTGGCGTTGAGGCGGTAGATGGTGAACCCACCGGCCACCAGGAGCGCGAGGACGAGCGCCACGAGGAACCCGGCGACGACCTTGCCCATGAACCCGGACCGCTCGTCTACCCCGTCGTATCGCCCCTCGGGGAGGGCAGGGGGACGCGGCGACGTGGCGTCCGACCTCGGCTCACTCATGCCCCCAGGGTATCGGGGGCGGGTCGGCGGGGCCGCCCGGGGGCATCTCCGGCGCGGACGACCCTAGAATGGGGCGGTCACACTAGCGCGAGCACAGAACGGCAGGTGCCACGATGGCCGGTCTCCGGCTGATGGCGGTTCACGCCCATCCCGACGACGAGGCGTCCAAGGGGGCCGCGACCATGGCCAGGTACGCGGCCGAGGGTGTCCGTGTCCTGGTGGAGACCTGCACCGGGGGTGAGCGTGGCGACATCCTCAACCCGGCGATGGACCGCCCGGACATCACCGCGGACCTTCCCGCCGTGCGGCGCCGCGAGATGGCGCGCGCGGCCGACATCCTGGGCGTCGACCAGCATTGGTTGGGGTTCGTGGACTCGGGGTTGCCCGAGGGTGACCCCCTGCCGCCGCTGCCCGAGGGATGTTTCGCCCTGGTCGACGACGACGAGGCGACCGAGGCCCTGGTCCGCAGGATCCGGGAGTTCCGGCCGCACGTGATGATCACCTACGACGAGAACGGTGGATATCCCCACCCGGATCATCTGAAGGTGCATTCGGCGTCGATGGCCGCCTACGAGGCCGCCGCCGATCCCGCCCGCTATCCGGAAGCCGGCGAGCCGTGGGCGATCGCCAAGGTCTACTACACACACGGCTTTCCCAAGAGCCGCCTGCAGCTGCTGGACGACGAGTTGTACGCCCGCGACGGGGTCCGCCACTTCGAGGAGTTCCTGTCGCGCTGGGGTGACCGTCCGGACATCATGGAGCGGGTCACCACGCGCGTGGAGTGTGCGGGCTACTTCGAACAGCGCAACTCGGCGCTGTTGGCGCATGCCACCCAGATCGACCCCAACGGCTGGTTCTTCGCGGCCCCGGTGGAGATGCAGCAGCGGGTCTGGCCGACCGAGGAGTTCGAGCTGGCCGCCAGCCGTGTGGGCTCGCCGGAGCTCGGTGAGGGACAATACGAGGCAGACCTGTTCGAGGGCGTCGACCCGCACGTCGACCTGCCCGTCGGACCGAGCACGAGTGAGGACCCGCGATGATCACCCTGGGGCCCGACGTCCAGATTCTGGCGTACGAGTCGGCGATGGTGCTGGCGCAGAACCAGTCGCCGGGCACGCCCGGGTACAACGACAACCCGCTCGGACCGGAGTTCGGTAAGGCATCGCCGATCGGCATCCCGATCGTACTGCTCCTGCTGATCGCCACGATCCTGTTGATCCGCAACATGAACAAGCACATCAAGGGTCTGCCGGAGAGCTTCGACGCCGAGCACCCGGAGCCGGATCAGCTCGCCGACGAGGGCACGGACCGGTCCGGGGTTCCCATCGACGACCCGGACGGGGCTTCGGACCTCCGCTGAGCTCCGTCACCGTGAGCCGGGACCCGCTCGGCATATGAGCGACCACCCGCTGACGGGTGCCCCGCCTGGCCAATGGGCGGAGTCTGATTCCTGATCACCGGTGTTCAGCGGTAGCGTCTCATCACGTGAAAACCGGTTTAGCACCTCTCGGTCGTGTGTCCGCAGGCCTGCTTGTCATCGCGCTCGCCTTTCCGGCGCCCGCCGGTGCGCGCACTGTCATCGGGGCGACCCCGCTGGGGATGGCGGACGAGATCGGGTTCCGCGAGCGCACCGACGAGGTCGCCTTCCCGATCCCGGTGCCGAAAGGGCTGACCCCGCAGACGTTGGCCGGCACGGTACAGACGCCCGTCGACCTGGACAGCGGCCACCTCGAGGCGTGGTCAGGGGATCTGCTGTTGGCCCGACTCGCCGTCGACGGCGCCAGCGAATTCATGCCCGTCGAGATCCCGCTCGACCGGGCCCGCGTACGCGACGGCGTGGCCGACGTGACGCTGCGGACTGTGCTCACCTCCAAGGGCGAGGCGTGCCCGGACTGGACCGAGCGATCGTTGGAGCTGCGTGACAGCGAGGTGATCTTCGACGGCGAGCCCGAGGTACCGCGCGTTCTGGCGGATTTCATCCCGCCGGTGTTGGAACGGCTCGAGATCTACCTGCCCACCAATCCGAGCACGGTCGAGTCGGAGGCGGCCGCTGAGCTGGCGCTCGCCGCGTCGGCCCGGTTCGGCCCCCGCGATCTCGAGGTGGCGGTCCTGCCCGCCGACGGCGTCCGGGCCACGTCCGCCTCCCCGTTCACCCGGCGGGTGGAGATGCGGGAGGACCCGCAGACCCGGATCACGCTGGTCGACGCCCCGGTGCCCACTGTCGAGATCGTCGGCGACGCCAGCACCCTGGCCCACCAGGCGCGGTCGGTGTCGTCGGACCTGCGGGATCTGGCGATCACCGATTCCGTCACCGTCGAGTCGAACCTACCGGCGCCGCGGGCGCTGATCACCGCGGCGACGCTGGACGAGTTGGGAACCGGCCCGGTCTCCTCCCGAGGAGTGGGGACGGTGACCGCGACGTTCGGGCTCGACCAGACGCGTCTGGCGACGGTCGCGGGCGACGTCACCCTCGAACTGTCGGGTGTGTACTCCCCGCCGCCGTCCGAGCGCAGCGGGCTGGTGGTGGTGGACGCGGGCGGCACGGTGATCGACTCGTGGGTGGCGGACCAGTCCGGGCTGATCGACCGGACGGTCGTCGTCCCGGCTGGCGTCCTGGGCCGCTACACCGACGTCTCCGTGTCGCTGCAGACCTCCGGCGCCGGCGCCGCGTGCGGGGTCGTGCAGCCGCTGAGCATGGTCGTCTCCGGAGATTCCGTCCTCCGGATCGGCGAATCCGGTTCGCCGGCGCCCCGCGGCTTCGACTCGATGCCCCAGGCGATGATGCCGCGGGTGCAGGTGGCCACCGGCTCCGCGTCACTCGACGACACCCGGCGGGCGATAACCATCCTGGCGGAGCTGCAGGCGCTCTCGGCCAGTCTGCTGCGACCGGAGTGGGTGACAGTCGAGAAGCTCACCGAAGGCGAGGCACCGGGGCTGCTGGTGTCCTCCGACGGCGCCGCGGACGGACTGCCGCTGCCACTGGAGTTGACCGGCGGCCGCACACTCGAGGTGGTGGGCACCGAAAACGGTGAGTCGGCGACCATGCAGTTCTCCGAGGACATCGATTTCGCGTCCCTTCAGGTGGTGGAGGACGCCGACCGCGCCATCCTGGTCGCCTCGACCTCGTCGGGGTCCGGCGAGCTCGACCGCACCCTCGAGTGGCTGTCGGCCGATCCGGACCGTTGGGCCGGACTGCGCGGTGACGTCCTGTTCACCGCCCCGGGCAGGGAGCCGATCCAGCTGTCGACCGCTGAGGCCACCGGTACGGTCGGCGCCGACGAGGACAGCGGGTCGGCAACGGTGCGGACCGCGCTGATCGTCGGGTCGGTGGCCGCGGTCGCCGGGATCGCGCTCGCCGGGATCGCCTGGCTGGCGACCGGTCGCGGCCGCTCCCGCCGCCGGCCGTGACGCCGCGCACCTCCGCGGTCGCCGAGTCCACCGCGCGGGGAGTTCTTCTCCTGACGCTCGTCGTTCTCGCGTTCTGGTCGACCTGGGGGCGGGTCGCAGACGAGACCGCCGTGGGGGCGGGCAGCGCGGTGGTGTTAGCCCCACCGCTCGGCGGGCTGCTCACCGTGAGCGCGCTCGCGTGGCGTCGCCGACCCGAGCTGCCGATCCACGACCGCCAGAGCGATGCGATCGTCGGCACGGTCGTCCTCCTCATCGCCCTGATGAGTCAGTGGCTGCTCGTCCCGCGTTACGCCGGTGCGTACGTGCTGCTGCATGTCGACGTGATGGCGGCGTGGGCGTATCTGCTGGGCTGCTGCATCTTCGCCTTCGGACTCCGCCGCACAGGCCGCTTCTGGGCGACGTGGCTCGTTCTGGCGGTGGCCTCTCCGGGTGCGATGCGTCTGGTCATGTACCTCCTCGGCGGTGGGCCGTGGGCGGAGGCCGCGGTGGTGGCCACAGTCGTGTTCGCCGGCCCGGTCGTCGTCATCGTCCGCGGCGTCCGGCGGGGTCGACCGTCCGCCCGCGTGCAGTGGGCCGGGCCCGCGGTCACCGCCCGCCAGGCCTGGCGTAGCGTCCCACTGCTGCTCGTGGTCGGCGTGGCCCTGTGGCTCGCCCCACTGCCGGGCGGCGCGGAGACCCGACTCGGCCACGGGCCGTCCGGCCCCGCCGGGCCCGGGCAGAACGTCCCCGCCGGGTGGACCGAACGGTCGGTGCAGGACTTCCAGTGGGCGCCGCGCATGTTCGGCCCGTCCGCGACCCTCTACCGCCAGCTGCTGCGCGCCGATGCCCCGCGCGCCGACTGGGACCAGCTGATGCGGCCCCGACAGGCGGTGGTGCAGACCCTCACCGTGTCCGATCCCGGACAGCTCGACGTCTACCCGCTGGAGATGACCTACGACCTGACCAACGCTCGAGTGGGGGACCCGGAGCCCGTCGACCTGGGCCACGGGATCACCGGCCGGTACCGCACGGTGGTCGACGACGACCGGCTCCTCACCTGGAGCCTGCTGACGTTCACCTGGACCCGTTCGTCCGACCACGTCCAACGGGTCTCGGTCCTCACCGTGGACGACCACGAGTACGACGCGGAGTTCCCCGAGACCGTCCACGTGGCCGGTTCGACGTTCGGGCGGATGCTGTCCCTGCTGCTGCGCGGATCGGCGTCGGTCACCGCCAGCGGCCCCCAGGACAAGGATCTCGCGATGCTCACGGAACTCGGCACCAACCTGGTGGAGGCACAGTGGCAGACGCAGTGATCCCGGCCCCGGCCCCGGATGAGCAGGCCCGGAGCGACGCGGCCCTGCACGACTCCGTACACGGGCTCCGGGAGCGCGATCCGCTGGCCTCGGCGGCGGTGCCGTTCGTGCCCTGGCAGAAGTGGGTGGGCGCCGTGGCCGTCGTCGTCCTGGTCGTCGCGCTGGTGGCGGCGACCACCGGCACGCTCATCATCCTCACCGCGTTGTGCACGGTCGCCTACCTCGTCACACTCGCCGACCGGGTCCTCCTGCTCTCCCGCGGGCTGGCGCGCGACGCGATCATGACGATCCCGGATGACCGGGCCCGCTCGGTGCCGGACGCGGACCTGCCCCGCTACACGGTGCTCGTGCCGGCCTACAACGAGCCGGAGGTGATCGGCGACCTCATCGGCGCGATGGACGCGATCGACTACCCGGCCGACAAGCTCGAGGTGCTCCTCCTGCTCGAGGCCGACGACGAGGTGACGATCGACGCCGCCGAGGCCGCCGGTCTGGGCGAGGTGTGCACGATCCTGCGGATCCCGCCCGCCCAACCGCGCACCAAGCCCAAGGCGTGCAACTACGCCCTGCACTACGCGACGGGCGAGATCATCACGATCTTCGACGCCGAGGACCGGCCCGACCCGCTCCAACTGCGCCGGGTCGTAGCGGCACTGGCCGATCTCGACCACGACGTGGCCTGCGTGCAGGCCAAGCTGGCCTTCCACAACGGGTCGCAGAACATGCTCGCCGCCTGGTTCACCGCCGACTACGCACTGTGGTTCAACTTCCTGCTGCCCGGCCTGATGCGGTCGGACTCACCGATCCCGCTCGGCGGCACCTCTAACCACATCCGCGCCGACGTGCTCTCGGAGATCGGGGCGTGGGATCCGCACAACGTCACCGAGGACGCCGACCTGGGCGTGCGGATCGCCGCCCGCGGCTATCGCACGGCCGTGCTCGACTCCACCACTCTCGAGGAGGCCAACCCCGACCCCATCAACTGGATCCGGCAGCGTTCCCGCTGGTACAAGGGGTACCTGCAGACGTGGCTGGTGCACATGCGCCGGCCGGTCGCGCTGTGGCGGACCCTCGGCACGGTGGGCATGTTCCGATTCACCACGTTGCTCGCCGGCACGCCGGTGATCGCCTGCCTGAACATGGTGTTCTGGCTGGTGACCCTGTCGTGGATCCTCGGCCAGCCCGCTCTCGTCGCCCAGGTGTTCCCGGCGTACGTCTACTTCCCGGCGCTGGTCTGCCTGGTGCTCGGCAACGCCACGATCCTGTACTCGAACCTCGTCGCCGTCCGGGAGACCGAGAACCCGCGACTGTGGTGGGCCTGTCTTACCGTGCCGCTGTACTGGCTGCTCATGTCGGTCGCTGCCATCAAGGGCACCTACCAACTGTTCGCCAACCCCTCCTACTGGGAGAAGACCGTCCACGGGTTGGCGTCATGAGGTCGCGTTCCCTGCACATCCCGCGCGCCACGCCGCTGTTCCTGCTCGCAGCCGCGGGCTATCTCGCCGTCGGCCTGTACCTCGCGCTGGGCGTGGGCTACCTGCAGGGCGACGCGCTGAGCCGCGTCGCGGACACCCGCGCCGCGCTGCTCTCCCGCGACCCACACCTGGCCGCGATCGGGTTCATCTTCACCCCGCTCACCGCGCTGGCTCAGCTCCCGCTGGTGTGGCTGTCCGAGTGGTTCCCGCAGCTCACCCGCTGGGGTCTCACCTCGATCGCCGTGAGCGCACCGGCAATGGCGGGGGCGGTAGTGCAGGTCCAAGCCATCGCCCGTGAGCGCCGCTGCCCCGCCTGGATGACGTGGCTGCTCACGGCGGCCTTCGCCCTGCACCCGATGATCATCTACTACGGGGCGAACGGGATGAGCGAGGCGCTGTTCGTGTTCTTCGTCGTGTGGGCGGTACGTCGACTGGTCCGGTGGATGACCACCGACGACGTGCACGACCTCATCGTCGCGGGCCTCGCCCTCGGCCTGGCCTACCTGACCCGTTACGACGCCCTCGCCGCCACGGGCACGGCCACGCTGCTCGTGGCTGCCGTCGCGTGGTACCGCAGCCGGCGCGGTGCGGTGGCGGTGCTCGACGGCCTCCTCGTGGCGGCGCCCACCGTGCTGGCGTTTGTGGTGTGGTCGGCCACCAGCTGGCTCATCACCGGCAGCGCGCTGGCCCAGTTCTCCTCCCGCTACGGCAATGCGGCGATTCTCGAGCAATCCGGCGGCGGCTCGGCGGGCGGACTCGAAGCGATCGCGTTCTCCGCGGCCGAGATCATCGTGACGGCGCCGGCTCTGGCCCTGGTGGGCGTGGTCTGCGTGACCCTCGCCGCGCGCCGACGCGATCCGGAGCCGCTCGCCCTGCTGCTCCCGCTGGCCGTCCTGGCGTTCGCCACCCTCGCCTACCTGCGGGGACTGACGTTCCCGTTCCTGCGGTTCTACATCATCGCGGTGCCTCTGCTCGTGCTGTGCGCGGTGTTCCTCGCGCCCCGACACGGCCGGATGCGGGCCCGGCGGCCCGGCCCACGACCCGTCGACCGCGCGGACGACCCCTCCCGGTGGACGGCCCCGGTGTCGGCCATCGCGGTCCTCGCCGTCGTCGCCGGTCTCCCCGTCTCCGCTGCGGCGATGCTCTCCCCGGAGCTCTCCCAGGAACAACACGCCCTCCACGCCGCGATCCTGCCCCGGCTCGGATACTCGGACCCCGAGCTCCGCCGCGAACAGGAGGCGATCATCGCCTCGTTCGACACCGAGCGTCGCATCGCCGAGTATCTCGATTCGCTCGGCCTGGATGACGGATCGGTCATCCTGGACACCATGCAGGGGTTCCCGATCATCGCTTCCACCAGCCACCCGCAGACGTACGTCATCCCCTCGGACCGGGACTTCGTCACCGCCCTCAACGATCCGGGCGCCCACGGCATCGAGTACCTGCTCACCGTCCCCGACGAGGGGCGCGGCGCCGCCGACGCACTCAACCTGCGCTACCCGACGATCTACGAAAACGGCTCAGGCTTCGCGTCGCTGGAGGCGGAGGTCGTCAACTCCGGACACGACAGGCCTACCTGGCGCCTGTGGCGGGTGGTCGGATCGTGAGGCGTACCGCCGTGTGGTCGGCCGCCCGCCGCGCCGGGACGGTGGGGTTGCTCGCCGCTCTGGCGGCGGTGTTGTCGGGGTCGTCGTGCGCGCCGCCGCAGCCGCCGCGGGGCGAGCCCCGGGCGGCCCCCCGCGCGACGGCCGTGGGTTCGGTCCTGTTCCTGGACGGGCGGCCGTGGTGGCCGACCGGGCTCAACGCCTACCAGCTGGCCACCGACTGGGGTATCAACGCGGGATGTGGTGCCGAGGTCGACCTGGACGCCTACTTTTCTGCGCTGCCGGACCGGTCCCTGACCCGCTTCAACGCCTTCCAGAACCTTGCGGTCAACAAACACACGGGTGAGTTGGACTTCACCACCATCGACCGGGTCGTGGCCGCCGCCGAGCGCCACGACCAGATGATCCTGCCGGTACTCGCCGGCCAGGACGGGGCGTGTGACGACGAGGTGTTCAAACAGCGGGACTGGTACCTCGGCGGGTGGACCCGGCCGGGCGCGCTTCCGCTGAGCCACCGCGACTGGGTGGCCGCAGCCGTGGGGCGCTGGTCCGGATCGCCGGTGATCGCGGCCTGGGAGCCGGTGGGGGAGCCGGAGCCGTCGGTCTGTAGCGGCGACGACTGCTCGCTCGCCGCACGTACCTGCCCCGCGGATTCCGACCGGGTCCTCCGTGAGTGGACCGACGAGGTGGGCCGGGTGATCCGTGGACAGGATCCGGGTCGGCTCATCACCGCCGGCGTGATCGGCGGCGACCAGTGCGGCATCGCCGGCGACGGGTACACGCTGCTCGCCGACTCGCCGTTCGTCGACGTGCTCCAGTACCACGACTACGACGACGCCGCCTGGCTGCCGCAGCGTCTCGACGAGGTCGACGCCCCGGTCCTGGTGGCCGAGGTCGGGCTACGCGCGGGCAGCTGCAACCCGCTCGACGGGCGGGCCGACCGGTTGGCCGCGCGTCTGGACGGGTATCGGACCGTCGGCGCCGCGGGCGCGATGTTGTGGGCGTTCGTCCCCGATCCGCGCCCGGACGAGTGCACATTCGACATCGGTCCCGGCGATCCGATCCTCGCGCACGCGGCGATGCAGCCCGGCCTCGGCTGAGCTGATCAGCGACCCAACAGATCTCCCATGGGCACGAAGTCGCCGAACTCGTCGTCGTCGGTCCTTCGTCCCCGACCCGCGTCGGCGCGGGTGGGTGCCACGGCGCCGGCTGTCACGCCGGCGAAGCGCAACATGTAGTCACCCAACTCGGTTCCGACGCGCGCCGTCCGCGAGGCCAGTGAGTTCTCGTCGGCGG
The DNA here is from genome assembly GCF_021033825.1 of Dietzia aurantiaca. Classification (GTDB taxonomy): domain Bacteria; phylum Actinomycetota; class Actinomycetes; order Mycobacteriales; family Mycobacteriaceae; genus Dietzia; species Dietzia aurantiaca. The sequence continues at coordinate 78,746 of NZ_JAIFXZ010000012.1, read as the reverse complement.
CGGTGGTGACCGCGCCGAAGTCCTCGCTCGCGGCGAACACCGTGGTGGGCACGACGTCGGCCTTGAGGTAGGCGAACATCGGCCGCAGCGCGTAGTCGATCGCCAGCGAGTGTCGTGCGGTGCCGCCGGTCGCGCCGAGCGCCACGGGGACGCCGGTGAGGGTGCCCGGTTCGATCACGTCGAACAGTGCCTTGAACAGGCCCGAGTACGACTGGTTGTAGGTCGGCGTCACCGCGATCACGCCGTCGGCGCGTCCGATCTCCTCCACTGCGACCTTGAGTTTGTCGCCGGGGAACCGCGTGAAGGTGGCGTCGACGATCTCGTGCGCGAGCTCCCGCACCTCCAGGACCGTCACGTGGACGTCCTGGCCGTGCCGCGCCAGCGCGTCACGTGTGGCCTTGGTGAGCTGGTCGGCGAGCATCCTGGTGCTGGAGGGCACCGAGGTTCCCGCGGCGACGACGACGAGGTTCAGCGGCCGTTCGCCGGCGGGGCTGGTGGCGTGGGTGTTCACTTGCTCTCCTTCCCGGCCTGCGACTGCTCGAGGCGGGTCTGGTTGCGGCGATCGCGGGCCAGGGACTGCTCCTGGGCGCGTTGACCGCCCTCGACGGTCAGGCCCGTCCAGTTGTCGCCGGTGCCGAAGCGGTAGGCGTCGTCGTAGGCGGGCTCGCCGGACGCGGCCAGTTCGGCGTCGCGGGCGGCGACCCGGCCGGCGTGTGTGGGGCCGTCCGGCACGTGGGCCGGGCGCAGGGCGTCCAGCTCGCGGCGCAGGGCGGGCACGATCTCGGTGCCGAGGATCTCAATCTGCTCGAGGACCGTCTTCCGCGGCAGGCCGGCGTGGTCGACCAGGAACATCTGGCGCTGATAGTCGCCGACGTGCTCGCGCATCGTCATGTAGCGGTCGATGATCTGCTGCGGCGAGCCCACCGTGAGCGGGGTCTGTGCGGTGAAGTCCTCCATCGACGGGCCGTGGCCGTAGACGGGGGCGTTATCGAAGTAGGGGCGGAACTCGTTGACGGCGTCCTGGCTGTTGGCGCGGGCGAAGAACTGCCCGCCCAGTCCGACGATCGCCTGGTCGGCGGAGCCGTGTCCGTAGTGCTCGTAGCGGCGACGGTACAGCTCAACCATCTGCTTGGTGTGGCTGATCGGCCAGAAGATGTTGTTGTGGAAGAAGCCGTCACCGTAGAAGGCGGCCTGCTCGGCGATCTGCGGGGAGCGGATCGAGCCGTGCCACACGAACGGGGCCACGCCGTCGAGCGGGCGCGGGGTCGAGGTGAACTGCTGGAGCGGCGTGCGGAACTTGCCCTCCCAGTCCACGACGTCCTCGTTCCAGAGTCGGTGGAGCAGTTCGTAGTTCTCGATGGCCAGCGGCAGGCCCTGGCGGATGTCTTGGCCGAACCACGGGTACACCGGGCCGGTGTTGCCGCGGCCCATCGTCAGGTCCACCCGGCCGCCGGCCAGGTGCTGGAGCATGGCGTAGTCCTCGGCGATCTTCACCGGGTCGTTGGTGGTGATCAGCGTGGTGGCCGTCGAGAGGATGATCTCGGAGGTCCTGCCGGCGATGTAGCCGAGCGTCGTGGTGGGGGAGGACGTGACGAACGGCGGGTTGTGATGCTCGCCCAGCGCGAAGACGTCCAGGCCGACCTGCTCCGCCTGTACCGCGTACTCGACCATCGCCTCCAATCGCTCGTGCTCTGTGGGTATCGCGCCCGTGAGCGGGTCCGGCGTGATGTCGGCGATGCTGAAGATTCCGAACTGCATGGTGATGGCCTCTCGTTTAGTCTGTCCTGATCTGCCTGGGGCGTCGGCCCCATTCTAACTTGCTGACATGTCAAACAAAAGGACGCGGTCGGGTATTCCCGGTCACCTGATGGCTTGCGCTCCGGAACCCCGTCCGGTCTAGAAACGGGTCATTTATGCTGTTGGCGGCAGTGCTGGTGCCCCGGCGCGGCCACGAACCCCTCATGTAGCGCGAGTCCTCGGGCGTCCCCTCCCTCTCTAGTGCGCGTGCAGCGCCTCCGCGCCGTCTTCGCCGCCCTCACCCCGCCCGGGTTCTCCAGCTGCCGGGCGAACTGGCAAAGGACTACCGATGACCGGGCATTATCTGACTGTCTCGACGACCTCGGCGAGCGACGCGGGGGAGACCTCGTGACGGAATGGATCGTTCGCCGGTGGGCTCGTTTCGGGCACGACAGGTTGTACGCCGCCACTCCCGGTGGCGCTGATCTGGGCTATCTCGACATGAGGACGGGACGTTTCCACTCCGATGACATGTCGAACCGGCCGCTGCTGCGAGCGGCGATAGGGGAGCACTTCGACACCGTCGACACGCGCGCCCGAAACGGTCGGTCCGCGGCTGGTCTGGTGTCACCCGCGCCCGCGCCGCCGGCCAGAAGCTGGCATGACCTCGCTGATGTGCGCGCCGGAGCCGCGGCCCGCGAGCGTGCGCTGGCCGAACGCCGGGCTCAGGGTCGGCTACGACACCTGTTGTCCCGGCTCGTCGATGCGAACACGACTGAGCGCGCCTGGCGAATCGGTGCCGATGGTGAAGAGGCCGTCGCCGAACAACTCTCTCGCGCCGGGGCCGATTGGCGAGTCCTGCACGCTGTCCGGGTCGGGGATCGCGGTACCGATATCGACCACATCGTGATCGGCCCCGGTGGCGTGTTCACCGTGAACACGAAACACCACCCGAAGGCGGCCGTGTGGGTGGGCGGAGACACGGTGATGATCAACGGGCGCAGGGTCCCGTACGTACGCAACAGTCGCTATGAGGCCACGCGGGCGTCGCGCATGCTCGGGGAGCGAGTGGGCTTTCCCGTTCCGGTCACCGGGCTGATCGTCGTGGTGGGCGCCCGCCGCGGTTTCACGGTCAGGGCGCAGCCGACCGATGGCACGGTCGTGGTGGTGCCGCGGAGGGGTGTCGGCCGGTACCTACGATCCCAGCCCCAGCGTAAGGGTCTGCGGAGATCGATGCGATCCATGAGGTGGCCCGGCGTTCGGACACGTGGCAGCGCTGAGCATGCCGAGCGGGTGGGCGTGCGCTCAAGCGGAGCGGGGATCGCCGCCGACGTCCTCGTGGGAGGGCGGCGCGCCACACGAGGAGCTCCGGCGGTATTGCCGGTCGGCTCCCGGGGGATTAGTGACGTGGTTGTCCTCGGCGATGAGGTGTGCGACGTGTTCTCGCCATTGATGTTCAAGTATCTGGTCGCGGGCGCGGGCGAGTGGGCCGCCGGGGAGCGTTCGGTACTCGTGGCCGGAGCCTGTGATGATGATCAGCTCGCCGAGTGGGCCTGGTCGGTAGGCGTTGCGGCCGAATGTCTTCTCGCGATGGTGCTTGCGGCATAGGCAGAGCAGGTTCCACTCGGCTGTCGGGCCGCCTAGGGCGGGGTTCAACTGGTCGAACGCCAGGATATGGTCGACGTCGCAGTCTTTCGCGTCGACAGTGCAACCCGGGTGCCGGCAGGTGCCGTCACGAAGACGGATGCGTTCGGCGAGCGCCGCACTGATGACATACTTCAGGGCCGCTTCGGGAGAGTCGAGCGCGCCGGGGGCGGGGTCGACCACCTCGAAGCGCACCTTCGAGTCGCCGCTCGCTAGCAGCTGCTCGCACAGCCAGTCGAAGCTGGCGTACGCGCCTCGGACGAACTCGACCAGGTTGGGTAGGCCCTGCGCACGACCGTCGATGACGGAGATGCGGACCGGTGAGTCGGCGGCCCACGGGCTGCCGGTCGTCTCGTCGCCGAGCGGGTCGCACACATCATTCGTGGTGGGGTCGCCGAGCGCGCACAGCGCGTCCGCTCGAAGCTGGTCCCGGGTACGCGGGTGGAGGGCATCCAGTGCGGCCTGGGCGGCCGAGTCGATCCGACGGCGGAGCTTCTCGGCATCAGCTGAGGGCAGACTCGCCCACATGGTGGTCATGCCGTTGGGCGCCGGGCGGAAACGGACTTTACGCTGTTCATAAGCGGCGGCGACCGCGTCTTCGCGAGATCCCGGGTCATGTTTGGTCAGCGCCGCATCGACGATCGCATCCAGGGCGGTGCGGCTGGGTCTGCTGCCGCCGTCGAGTGCCCGGCCCAGCCTGCGGACCACGTCGGATTCCACGGAACGCACGATCCGGTCGGGCACTACGGCCAGTCGACAAGCGGTGTCGATGGCGAGCTGCTCGGGGAACAGGCCGTGGGAGACGGAGTCGCGGAGAAGTCGAAGGCGAGTGTGGAGCTGTACGCCGGCGGAAACGAGCCGGGCAGCGTGCCAGCTGGTCAGGCACATTGCGGCGGACAACTCGTTCCTGGCGCGGTCGGCGGGTTCCAGTCGGGCGAACGCCGGACGTGCCGCGGTCTTCTCGGCTTCGTCGGTTCTGCGGAAGGCCTCGACGAGGCGGAAAGCGGCCTCCAGGCGCGTGGCCCCGGCGAGGTTCTGTGCCTTCGTGGCGTGTCGGGCGGCGTCGCTCACCGCATCGGGATCGAGCTCGTCGACGGGGTCCGGGACCGCGCGGAGCGGGCCGGTGGACCCAGGCCTCGTCATGGCCATGCTCACCGCCTCCTCGTCGGTCGAACCGTGACATCGAACGTATGAACTAGTGTAAACGAGGGTGTCGATTGGATCAAGTGTTCGATTGATTGTTCCCTGGCCCCTGTGGCTTCTGCCGGGGCGCGGCCGCCCCGCCGCCGCCCCGATGGGAGGTTCTGTTATGGTGGCCCGCATGTCGAACGCTCGCGCCTATTGGCGCTTTATGTGGGCTCCGGGTGGAGCCCGCGCCGCGAGCGCACGCGTCCTCTAGTAGGGGCGTCGACACCCGGAGCCCAGCGGCGGTGACCAGCATGGTCGCCGCCTCCCGCCATTTCAGACAGGCGGCCCGGGTGTCGACAGGGGCACCATCAGATCACGGCACCCGGCCCGCCACCACCGAGATACCAGGAGCGCACCGCCGTGACCATCACCGCCGAGAATCCAACCCAGACCGCTGACCGACGGGTCCTGTCCTACTCGCCGCTGCCGACCCCCACCGAGATCCTCGGTGAGATGCCGCTGGGCGCGGCCCGCGAGGCGCTCGTCGAGTGCAGCCGCCGCGACGTGGCCGAGGTGCTGGCCGGTCGCGATGACCGCCTGCTCGTGGTGGTCGGCCCCTGCTCGGTCCATGACACCGAGGCCGCGCTCGACTACGCCAGGCGCCTCGCCGCCCTGGGTGAGGAGCTCGCCGAGGACCTGCTGATCGTCATGCGTGTCTACTTCGAGAAGCCGCGCACCACCGTCGGCTGGAAGGGGCTCATCAACGACCCGGCGCTGGATGGCAGCTACGACATCCCGCGCGGTCTGCGTACCGCGCGCAAGCTGTTGCTCGATGTCCTCGATCTCGGCCTTCCCGTCGGCACCGAGTTCCTCGAGCCGACCAGCCCGCAGTACATCGCGGACGCCGTCTCCTGGGGCGCGATCGGCGCACGCACGACCGAGAGCCAGGTGCACCGCCAGCTCGTGTCGGGGCTGTCCATGCCGGTCGGCTTCAAGAACGGCACGGACGGCGAGGTGCAGGTCGCGGTGGACGGCTGCCGGTCGTCGGCGTCGCGGCACGTGTTCTTCGGCACCGACGCCGAGGGGCGCGCGTCCGTGGTCGAGACCGCCGGCAACAACGACTGTCACGTGATCCTGCGCGGCGGCACCGGTGGCCCGAATCACGACGCCGAGTCGGTCGCCGCAGCGGTGGCCTCGGTCGCGAAGGTCGGGCTCCCGGGTCTGGTCATGGTCGATGCGAGCCACGCCAACTCCGGCAAGTCCCATGTGCGCCAGGCCGAGGTCGTCGGCGAGCTCGCCGATCGGATCGCCGGCGGCGAGCAGGGCATCTCCGGTCTCATGGTGGAGAGCTTCATTGAGCCCGGAGCCCAGTCTGTGGAGGCCGCCGAGTTGGTGTACGGCCAGTCCGTCACCGACGCCTGCATCGGTTGGGACACCACCGCCGACAGCCTGCGCACGCTCGCCGAAGCGGTGCGAAAGAGTCGCCGCGGATGATCCGATCGTGGTCGAGGCGGCGCTCGGTCGAGGGGGCGCCGCGCGGTACTCTGTCCCGCGTGGACGCCTCCTCACCCCTGTACTCGTTCTACGAGTCGCGCCTGCGCGCCTCGCTGGACGAGTCGAGGCTGCCCCGCCACATCGCCGTGATGGCGGACGGCAACCGGCGCTGGGCACGCGAGGCCGGATTCACCGATGTCAGTCATGGCTATCGCGCCGGTGCCACCAAGATCGCGGAGCTGCTCGGCTGGTGTGACGAACTCGGCGTGGACGTGGCCACGATCTACCTTCTCAGCACGGAGAACCTGGGCCGCGACGCCGCCGAACTCGAGGAACTGCTCCAGGTCATCGCTGATGTCGTCGACGAGATCACCGGGCCCGACCGCAACTGGGAGGTCCGGATCGTCGGCCGCCTCGAGGTGCTCCCGGAGAAGATCGCCGCGCGACTGCGCGCCGCCGAGGGGGCGAGCGTCGGACGGCCGGGCTGCAAGGTCAACGTGGCGATTGGCTACGGCGGCCGACACGAGATCGCCGACGCCGCCCGAGACCTCGTCGCGCGACTCATCGCGGAGGGCCGCACCGGCCAGGAGTTGGTCGACGCCATGACCGTGGAGGGGATCGGCGAGCACCTCTACACGTCCGGTCAGCCCGACCCTGACCTGGTCATCCGCACCTCCGGCGAGCAGCGGCTGTCCGGCTTCCTGCTGTGGCAGAGCGCCTACTCGGAGATCTGGTTCACCGAGGCCTACTGGCCGGCGTTTCGCCGTGTCGACTTCCTGCGCGCGCTGCGCGACTACGGGGCCCGCAACCGGCGATTCGGCCACTGATGTCGGGCGTCGAGTCGGCCGGCGTCCCGGACGCCTTCACGATCCGCGCCGTGTGCGTGGTCGACCAGTTGATCACCGTGCCCGGCCGCGTGGGTGTCTCGGCGATCGACAAGCGCCCCGTCGAGGGCCCTGTCGCAGTGCGTCGCCTGGGCCTCCACGGCGACATCCAGGCCGACCGCGAGCACCACGGCGGCGAGTGGAAGGCCGTCTACCTGCTCTCGGACTCTGATGTCGAGCAGTGGGAGTCCGAGCTCGGCGGCCCCGTCCCTCTGGGCTTCTTCGGCGAGAACCTGCGGGTCACCGGCATCGACACCTCTCAGCTGCAGATCGGCACCGAGCTCGAGGTGGGAACCGGCGGACTGCGCCTGCAGATCACCACGCCGCGCATCCCGTGCCAGACCTTCGCCCACCGCGTCGGTCGCCCGAAGTGGGTGCGCCGGTTCACCGAGGGCGGCCGTCCCGGCGCGTATGCGCGGGTCCTCACCGCCGGCCCGGTGGAGGCGGGGGAGGAGATCCGGGTGGTCACCGTTCCCTCGCATAGGGTGACCATCGCGCGGATCCTCGCCGGGGTCGACGACGACGAGGCCCGCCGACTCCTGGCCGAGTTCGATCTCGCCGAACTCGCCCCGAGCCTCGTCCGCAAGCTGGATCCCGCCACGGACGTCAGGCCCGTCGACGCCGATTAGAGCGCCAGGTGGTGCCACACGTCGCCGGCGGTGCGCCAGACCTGCGCCGCCTGGTCGTGGCCGAGGTCGGGGAGTCGGAATGCGCCCGTGCCGCCGGCCGAGGTCGCGAACAGGGTGACCAGGCCCGCCCGACGCTGGAACGGGGTGCGGCGGATGTTCCAGCCTAGGATCCCGTCCCGGGTGAGGACGTCGGTTCGCCGCATGATCGACCCCTTGCGCAGTGCCACCACACGGTCGGTGACCGCGTGGCCCAGTCCGCGGGAGTTGTCGGACGCGATCCACGCCGAGACCGCCCCGGAGACCGCGACCACGGCGACGGGCACCCACCACAGCCATGACCACACCAGCGCCGGCGCGAGTGCGAACGCGGTGAGGGCGAGGGTGGTCAGGAGGGCGCGGAATAGTCGTCGTCGTCGGGCCCGGGGCGGGTGGGCACGTAGCGACCCCGACCCGGGCAGCTCCACCCCGAGCACCGACTCGACGACCCCGACCGGTACGTCGCGCGGCGAGGCCGGAACCAGGGCGGGGCTCGGCTTGGTCTGGCCGTTCTCGTCGTTGCCGATTCCCACCCCGATCGCGACGACGTCCAGGCGCGCGGCTGCGACCATGCGGAAACCAGGGGGTTCGTGCAGGGTCATACCGCGGATCCGGCTGCCGTCCAGCGTCGTGTGCCGACCCACGAGCAGGCCGCGGCGCATCTCGAGCGAGCCGTCCCGGTGGTGATCCAGGCGCATCGCCCACCAGTTCTCGACGAACAACACCGCCGAGATCAGCGACCCGACCAGCAGGACCGCCAGGATCGCGGCCACGACGAGCAGGGGGATCGGGACGTCCTCGATGCGGCCCCAGATCCAGGACAGTATCTCTGGAACCGCCTGGAACCAGTCGGCCACCTGGAAGAGCACGCCCACCGCGATGAGACCGAACAAGGGGGTCATGAGGCTCGCCGGGGCGTAGCGCACCCAGCCCGGATCGACGCGCGCGACCTCGGTGGAGTCCGCCGAGGCGCGATCGGCCAGCAGTCGGCGTCGCAATCCCTCGGCGGCCTGCCGATCGAGCGAGGCCAGGGTGAGGCGTGCTCCGTCGGTCTCGCCGCTGGAGAGCTTCACCGTCGCGATGCCCATCCGGCGCTGGACCACATTCGCCGAGATCTCCACGCTGCGCACCCGGGAGGTGGCGATGGACGTGGTGGTGCTGGTCAGAAAACGGACGCGCCGTTCGACGCGGTGGTCGTCGAGACGGAAGGTGGTGACGGCGAGGCGGATCGCCTCCATGGCCGCGGTCGAGGCGGTGCCGATGACGAGGCCGGCGACGCACCACAGCGTGACCCAGCCGGCACCGAGCCCGCCGAGGACCATGCCGATCGCTGTGGGGATCGCCGCGAGGACCAGGGCTCCGGCCGCGATGATCGTGCTGGCGGTGATGGTCCGACGGTCGAGGTGCTGTGCTCGCTCCGTCATGTCGCGTCCCGCTGGTCGCCCTCGGCGGTCACGGTGAGACGCCGGGCCATCTCCTCGGCCACCTGCGCGTCGAGGGAACGGATGCGGACCGCGCCCTTCGACGACGCCGTGGTCACCACGACCGTCGCGAGACCGAACAGCCGCTCCAGGGGCCCGCGGGTCTTGTCGACGGTCTGCACCCGCGACAGCGGCGCCGCGCGCCACTCCTCCCAGAACAGGCCACTACGGCTGTAGATGGCGGTGTCGGTCTCTTCCCAGCGGTGGATCGACCAGCGCACCCGCGGCACCACCACGATCGCCGCCACTCCGATCACGAGCCACACCGCGGGAGCCAGCAGCAGCAAGGGTCCCAGGAACAACGGGACGACCAGGAGCGCGATCAGCAGTCCGACCACGACCAGGACGACCTGCGTGGTCCACCAACTCCGGCAGCGTGGATCGACGCGGTTACTCGGCGGACGGAGGGCGAGAGGCGGTGAGGTCACGGTGTCCAAGTTAGGCCTCATGTGCGACGCTGGCAGCATGAGCCTCCTCGGCTGGTACCGGGCCACCGGCGCAGACGTGCCCTTCGGCGATCCGCTTCGAGCACACGGCGTAGCCATGGAGGGCTACTTCCTCCGGCTCACGGATTCCGATCGCGGGCGGGTGGTCATCGCGCTGATCGGGGTCAACCGGGGACCCGAGGGGCAGTGGGCCACGCTCGGGCTGGCCGCGGACGAGGTGCGACTGCCGGCCGACGCAGGCGGAACGTGGCGGGACGGTGAGGGGCGGGCGTCGTCGTCGACCTTCTCCTCCCTCCGTCTGGCCGCCGCACCCCACGGCTGGGCGCACCCGCACCGCGTCGGGGCCCGGTCCGGGGACCTGTTCGAGTACCGCCACGACGGGATCCGTGTGGACCTGGGCGACGGCGCGCGGCTGCACGTCGACATCACTGACCCCGTCGAGTGGCCGCACCCTGCGGTCGGCGGGTCGAGCATCTTCCAGTCCGTGCCCGCGCTCAACCAATACTGGCACCCCTGGCTGCTCGGCGGGCGCGCACATGGGTGGGCCGAGCTCGACGGGCAGCGCTGGGAGTTCGACGGCGCCGAGGTCTACGGCGAGAAGAACTGGGGCGCTGAGGGATTCCCGGATTCCTGGTGGTGGGGGCAGGCGCAGGCGTTCAGCGAACCCGACACCTGCGTCGCCTTCGCCGGCGGGCAGATCCACTCGGGTCCGCTACGAACCGAGGTCACCGCGCTGGTCGTGCGGCTGCCCGGGGGGCGGGTGATCCGGCTGGGCAATCCGGTCGTCTCACCCGTGCGCGCCGAGGTGGGCGACGACGAATGGCGGCTGGCCGGGCGCGGTTACGGCTGGCAGGTGCGCGTGGTGGGGCGGTCGCCGCTTGAGCGTGCGCACGTGCTGCCAGTGCCGCTGCCGTCGCAGGGACGGAATTCGGCCGGGGCGATCGAGCACCTCGCCGGCGAGCTCGAGGTGGAGGTCCGTCGGCGGGGTCGACTCGTGTGGTCGGACCACAGCTACCTGGCCGCGCTCGAACACGGGGGACTGGCGCGGGCCGAGGCGGAGCTACGGCGGCGTGGCGTCCCCGAGGGAGAAACCGGCGCGCCGCCGACTCGACATACGTTATAGCTAGCCCAGTACCCGGGGATCGCCGGCCTGCCAGCTGACCGACTGACGTCTGAGAGATATCAGCCAGCCCTCGGGTCGTCGTTCGACTAGATCGTCGTAGGTACCGGCGACCGTGAAGAGGGCGGTCCGGCCATCCACCGTGCGCACGTGTTGGGCGTGGAAATAGCTCGAGACCGTCACCGAATCCCCCAGAGTCTCCAGTAGGGGAGAGCCGACCAGGTGCTGGCTCGCTTCCAATGGCTCGAGTGCTCGGGCACACACCGCGGCGATCGCCGCCGGCCCGGTCTCGGGCGGAAGGCCGGCGAACTCCATCCTCGCGTCCGGCGCGAACACCGAACTGAGTTGATCCCAGTCGTGGCGGTCGAGTGCGTGTGCATACCGCGAGGTCAAGGCGAGGATATCCGTCCTGTCGTCGGCGGTCAGGGGGCCGTGGGGAGTCGGCATCGTACGTCCTCAGATCAGTTCTCGTGGGTGGACTTCCGGTAAAGAACGGGACATTGACAGTGTGGTGGGGCTCACATAACGTACCAGAAGCGAGTTCAATTCAGCAGAAAGGACGTGCCAATGGCGGACAGCAGCCGCGAGGTCCGGGCGACCTCGGAGATGAAGATCCATGATGGCGTGTCGATCGAGCGACTCAGCTCGGTCGTGAAGGCGCTCGGCGCGAGTACCGAGGCCGAGGGTGACCACCTGTACGGGCACAATTTCTACATCGACGAGGGCGCAGGAATCCTCTTCGCCCACGAGCACTACCGGGATGCCGACGCGTTCCTCCAGCACCTCAAGGAGATGGACCAAGAGGTCGTGGGTGCGCTCATGTCCTCCGTGGATGTCCTCGACCTGCGAATCTACGGGTCGGTCAACGACGAGCTCCGCGGACTGCTCGAGGGCTTCGGCAGTGTCCGCACCTTCGAGCACGTCGGCGGGTTCACCAACCGGGGAGCATGAGAGATGACCACCGAATTCCAGTACGAGAAGTTCTTCGGCCTCGATGATGAGCAGTTGAAATGCCCGCACACCGCGTTCGAGGAGGTCCGGTCGGAGTGCCCGGTCTCCCGGAGTGACGCATTGGGCTTCTGGGTGGTGGCGGACCACGAGAACGCGCAGAAGGTGTTCAGGGACGCGTCGGTGTTCTCCACCAAGAAGATGCTCGGTGAGCATGTGTCCGATGAGTGGCAGCGGCTGATCGACCTGGCCGCCCGGCGTCCCGGCGCCAAAGACGAGCTCGGTGAGGACTACGGGACGAGCGACCGGAAGGTCCTCCTCTTCGCAGACCCGCCGGAGCACGGTCGCCATCGTCGGCTGATCATGGGTGCCCTCACCCCTAACGCGCTCAAGTCCTGGGCTCCGCGCATCGAGGAGACAGCCGACATCTTCGTCGATGGGATCGCGGCCGGAGAGGAGGTCGAGTTCGTCGATGGGTTCGCCAACCAATACACGATGACGGTCATCGCCGACATACTCGGATTCCCGCGGGACATGGTCCCTCAGATGCTCGACTGGACCGAGGGGTTCAACTCGATGGTCGGCAACCCCGACCAGACCGACGAGCAGATCGAGGCGCTCGTCGACACCCGGTACGGCTTCGACGCCTACTGCAACAGGCAGATCGACGATCGGGAGGCCAATCCGACCGAGGACCTCATCTCGCGGATCGTGAAGCTCAACGCTGCCAGCGAGACGCCGCTCCGCCGCGATGACCTGTTCCAGGTGCTTCAGCTGACGATGGTCGGCGGCAGTGAGACCTCGGCCACCGCGCTGTCGAAGATGATCGAGTTCCTCGGTCGGAATCCTGAGATGTGGGCCGAGCTGAAGGCGGAAACCGATCGGATCCCGCAGTTCATGGAAGAGATGCTGCGCATGTACTCCCCGGTGCAGGGATCGTTCCGTGCTGTCACCGAGGACATCGAGCTGGGCGGGCAGCAGCTCAAGGCCGGTGACATGCTCTGGGTGGGGATGGGCACGTCGAACCGGGATCCCAAGGTGTTCGACGACCCTGACCGGATGGACATCGGCCGGAAGCAGCTCGCGGCCAATCACGTCGCGTTCGGTGGGGGGCCGCACGTCTGCCCCGGCACATCGCTCACGCGCATGGAGTTGCGGATGGTGCTGGAGAAGATCATCACCCGGTTCTCCGGCGTCGAGCTGGTGGATCAGGACCCGACCGCCAAGAAGAGCTTCAACTTCTACGGGCCCGCCGCGCTGCCCGTCCGCTTCATCTCCTAGCCCCGGGCGGCGATGCCGCCCGAGTTCCGCAATCAGAAAGGACACCCATCATGGTCTCCGTCGAGAATCAACCCGTGTACCTGTTCGCCCTCTACCGGTGGGCGGGAACCTCGCCCGAGGAGTTCCGCGAGCACTACCTGGAGAAGCATGCCGACATCGGCAAGTCGATCCCGGGTGTGGCGTGGTGGCACACCTTCCTCAACAACAACCCGATGATGAACTGGGGCATCCCCGAGGGGGCGCCCAAGCCCGATGCCTTCTCTATCATGGCCTTCGAATCGGAGGAGGCACTGAAGAAGGCTCCGGAGAGCGAGGGGTGGGCGGCCGCCAACAGTGACAACACCGGCTTCGTACAGCACATCGATGTCTACGAGGTCTCGCGTGTGCAACTTGTCTCGGAAGTGGTCGCGAAGATGTAGTCGCGGACACCGATGAGAAGGGCCCGGGGGTCTCTCCCGGGCCCTTCTGTCGTGTGAGGGCGGCCGGCTTGGCAGCGCGTCGCGTTGTCTCATCAGGTGGACGCTTGACCGCTAGATGTTGCGTCAACGGCACGGTGCGCCGAACTGCACCGATATGCGGCGCACTACGAAAACGGCTCCAGTGCTGGGGAGATGTCTGTGATCGTTCGGTTGCGAGGATTTCCAAGTATTTGGCCCATGTGGCTTGCGCCACTGTGTGACTATGATTACAGTGAGCCCTAATCGACTTCAGTTCAAGCCCTAGGAGGGGTGCACGATGACCGATGATCAGCGGAGCAGGAACCTGGACCTGGTGCGTGCCTACACCGATGCACTGAACAAGTGGGACATCGAGACCATGCGCGAGCTGTCGACCGAGGACGTCGTCTTTGAGCTCCCGTTCCGTCCGCCTACGTTCGAGCGCGAGACCGCCGGCCGGGACGCCTACATGGAGGTCCTGGGCCAGGCGCGAGACCACATGATCGACGGGTCTGAGAACCTGCACGACATGACCCTGGACACGCTCGCGAGCGACCCCGACGTCGTTATTGCCACCTACAAGAGCGATATGACGCTTCGCAGCGGTGCCCGGTACGCCAATGAGTACATCTCCCGATTCGTCATCCGCGACGGCAAGGTGGCCCGTTTCGTCGAGTACTACGACTCGATCAAACTCTTCGCCGCTCTCGGCGGCTCCCTGGTGGAGGCCGGCGAGTCCGACCTGCTCCCCGCGGGGCTCAAGTCCTGACACTCTGCAGAGCCCGAGTGCTCTGGCAACGTCACCCCTCACGCACCAGGAGACCCCCATGGGTAAGAAAATGCCCGATCCGAACTCCGTTGTAGCCGACCAGCCGAGGTGTCCCTTCGTCGACATGTGGTCGGACGAGTACAACGAGAACAACCTCGAGATCCTCAAGCACCTCCGCGAGGAACACGATCTCGCGTTCCACAAGCAGGGCAACACCACCGTGCCGCTGGTGACCCGATACAAGGATCTGTGGAAGATCCAGCGTGACTGGCGGACCTTCCAGTCCGGGCGCGCGGCGTCACATCTGGCCGACCGTCGCTACGACGATCCCAATGACACCCCTGTGTTCATCCCGCTCGACACCGACCCACCGGTGCACAGCGAGTGGCGCCAGATCATCGAGCCGCTGATGACGCTCAGGAAGATGGAAGCGCACTCCGAGTTGATCGAGGGCATCGCCGACGACCTGCTCAGCGGACTCGAAGGCCGTACGAGCTTCAAGGTCATGGATGAGTTCGTCCGGCCCATGCAGGCCCGTGCTATCTTCGCGGCGATCCTCGGCGTTCCCGCCGACAGCGACAGGATCCTTCAGTTCTCGGAGTGGGCGCAGGACGCACTCATCGTCCCCGAGCGGGCGGTCGACGCCTTCGCGAGCCTCAGTGCCGCCCTCCTGGAGATCCTCCAGGAGCGTCGGGAGAATCCCCGGGGGGACGACGACATCGTCACGGTGTTGGCCAATTGCCGGCCCGGAGGCGAGGTTCCCGAGGATGCGGATCTCATCAAGATCATGATCGCCCTGACGCTGGGTGGCCTCGAGTCCACCGGCACGGTGTTGAGCGGGACGATCCACCACATGGCCACCCATCCGGATGACCTCAAGGAGCTGCAGGACGACATGTCCCTGCTCGACGAGGCCATCGAGGAGGCGCTGCGCTTGTTCGTCAACGTGACGCTCATGCAGCGGACCGTCACCAAGGAGACGACCCTCAACGGCTACGACCTCGAGCCCGGCGACAAGATCTGGAACCTCCCGGGCTCGGCCAACCGTGACGAGACGGTATTCCCCAACGCCGATTCCTGGGACGTGCACCGGGAGAACAAGCGTCACGTCTCCTTCGGTGCAGGAATTCACCGTTGCCTCGGGTCCAACCTCGCCCGGATCTTCCTCCGGGTGGCGTTCACCTCGGTGCTGACCCGGATGCCGGGCATCGCCCTCGCGCCGGATCAGACGATCGAGACCCACTCGATGCCGACCCGCGGCCTCACCGAGTTCGTGGTCACCGTCGACGAGATCACCCCTGCCGCGGCTGCCCGCTGAGGCCGGACGACGCATCCTCAGAAAGGACACACCATGAAGGTCAAGATCGATCACGAATTCTGTGTGGGCCATGCGCGTTGTTACACGCTGGAACCCGAGTACATCGCCGAGGACGACCGGGGACGCGGCGTGGTCCGCGAGGACGCTCCGGAGATGTCCCCTGAAACCGCACGTCGGCTGGTCCGGGCGTGCCCGGAATCCGCCATCTCGATCGTGCGGGAATCCTGAGGTAGCAATGACCATGGTTTCCGATCCCCTCCGTACAGAGATCGTCGACCTGGGCGAGAACGCGGCCGGTGACGAGACGATCAACGCGATCGTCGACAGCCGGCGCGAGATCGCGGACGGCGTCATCGAGCTGGTCTTCCGCGCGGCCGACGGCGGCGACCTGCCCCGGTGGGAGCCGGGCGCCCACGTGGACATCGTCCTCGACGACGGCGCGATACGGCAGTACTCACTGTGCGGAGACCCGTCCGACCGGAAGACGCTCCGGGTCGCGGTGCTCCTCGAGCAGGAGGGCAGGGGAGGGTCACGCCGCATCCACTCCGAGCTCCGGGCCGGTTCCGCGGTCGAGTTGAAGGGGCCGCGCAACCACTTCCCGCTGCACGAGTCGCCGCGTTACCTGTTCATCGCGGGCGGGATCGGCGTCACCCCGCTGATCCCCATGATGCGCGCGGTGGAGGCTGCCGGTGCCGAATGGCGTTTCATCTACGGTGGCCGGAGCGAGTCGACCATGGGCTACGTCGACGAGCTGCGTGACCTGGGGGACCGGGTCACGATCTGGCCGCAGGAAGCCAACGGGTTGATCGACCTCGACGGACTCCTCGGTACCGCCGAGGAGGGAACGCTGGTCTACAGCTGTGGCCCCGAGCCGCTCCTGGCCGCGGTCGAGGCGCACTGTGAGTCCTGGCCGGCCGGCGCACTGAACATCGAGCGGTTCACCGCGATCGAGGTCGACACGTCCGAGGACACCGGGTTCGAGGTGGAGCTCGCCCAGACCGGGGTCACGGTCCAGGTCTCGAAGGACCAGACGATCCTCGAGGTGGTCACCGAGGCCGGCGTCTACGTGCCGACCTCATGCACCGAGGGAACGTGCGGCTCATGTGAGACTCCGATCCTCGAGGGCACCGCTGAGCACCGCGATGTCGTGCTGTCCCCCGAGGAGCAGGAGTCGCAGGAAACCATGATGATCTGCGTCTCCCGCGCCACCTGCCCCCGACTGGTGCTGGATCTGTAGAGGCGTGGGCGGTCATCGCCTCGACTTCACCCAATAACACACGTATTCAGGAGGATCGATGCTCCCCAGGAGCTACAGCGAGTTCTACATCGACGGGGCGTGGCGGCCGACGGAGTCGACCAAGAAGTTCACCGTCGTCTCCCCGTCTACGGGTGAATCGATCGGCGAGGTGCCACGTGCGACCCGAGCGGACATCGATGCCGCGGTGGAGGCGGCCCGGCGCGCGTTCTACGAGACCGACTGGGCTACCCGGCCGGTGGCGGAGCGGGCGGCTCTGTGCGAGGCACTGGCGACGCGCCTCTACGAGGTCAAGGACGAGATGGCGGAGCTGCTCGTCGACGAGCTGGGTTGTACCCGGATGCTCGCCGACGTGTACCAGGCCGTCGCGCCGACTCTGCATTGGAACTACAACGCCGAAGTCGGTCGGCACTATCCCTTCGAGGAGGTCCGCAAGGCCGACCTCGGTCCTCTGGCCGGGGGTTCGGCCGGCGGCATGATCATGCCGTACGAGACCCAGGCCCTCGTGGTCAAGGAGCCCGTCGGGGTGGTGGCGACCATGGTCGCCTACAACTTCACCATGCCCGGGACCTCGCAGAAGGTGGCGCCGGCGATCGTCGCCGGCTGCACCGTGGTGGTCAAGGTGCCCGAGCCGGATCCGCTCGCGGTCTTCGCGTTGGCGCAGTTGATCGACGATGTCGGCTTCCCGCCCGGCGTCATCAACATCGTCGCCGCGGGTCCCGAGGAGTCCGCCTATCTGGTCTCGCATCCGGACGTGGACATGGTGAGCTTCACCGGTTCCACCACCGTCGGCTCCCACATCGGTCGCGAGTGCGGATCGCTCATCCGACCGGTGGTCCTCGAGCTGGGAGGTAAGTCCGCCGCGATCGTCCTCGACGACGCCGACCTCGAGACCACCGTCCCGACGCTCCTGGGTGTCAGCGTGATCCCGAGCAGCGGCCAGAGCTGCGTGTGCCAGAGCCGTTTCCTCGTCTCGGAGTCACGTCACGACGAGCTGGTGGAGCGGCTGGTGACCGCTATGGCGGACATCAAGGTAGGTGACCCGCACGCCGAGGGCACCGACATGGGACCGCTGATCACCGAAGCCCATCGTGAGCACGTACTGGGGATGATCCACCGGGCCGTTGAGCAGGGCGCGACGGTGGCGTTCGGCGGCCGCATCCCGGAGGGGTTGGACAAGGGGTGGTACGTGGAGCCCACCCTCCTGGTCGACGTCACCCCCGACATGGAGATCGCCCGGGAGGAGGTCTTCGGCCCGGTTGTCGCGGTGCTCAGGTACACCGATGAGGACGACGCGGTCCGGATCGCCAACGACAGTCGATACGGTCTCGCCGGCTCGGTCTACACCACGGATGTAGAGCGCGGTTTCCGGCTCGCTCGTCGGGTGCGGACCGGCACGTTCTCGGTCAACTCGTTCTCGGCGGATTTCAACTCGCCGTTCGGTGGGTTCAAGGAATCGGGGATCGGCCGTGAGCACGGGGTGGCCGGCCTCGAGGGCTACCTGATCCCCAAGACCATCTCGGTCGACCCGTCGATGTCGATCCCGGATTCCGTGGTCGAGCAGGCCGACGTGGTCACGACCGGCGCACGTAAGGGGGCGTGACGACGATGTCTGACGACGACAACGATCGTCGCCTCGCCAAGCTCGACGAGCTGCTCGCGGTCGAAGAGATCAAGAACCTGCGGCTGGCGTACTCGGCCTACTTCGACTCCCAGGACCTGGACGGGCTCGCCTCGATCTTCGCCGAGGACGCGGTCTGCGAGTTCAGTCAAGAGTACGGCGGTGACTGGGTGGGCCGGGAGACCATCCGCGCGAACTATGCGGCGGTGGCCGAGCAGGTCGGAGCGCCGTACAGCGCTATCCATGCGGTCACCAATCCGTGGATCGAACTGACCGGTGAGAACACGGCGAAGGGCCGCTGGTACCTGATCGAGTACCTCACCCGCCAGGGTGTGATGACCTCTGGGGGCGGTCACGCGAACCCGCTGTTCTACCTGGGCATCTACCAGGATGAGTACAAGAAGGTCGACGGGAGATGGCTCATCTCCCGCGTGAAGCTCGAGTTCCTCTGGCCCGAACGGACGCTGCCGGGGTGACCGGATCCGCGTGGGGGTCATCCGCGAGGGGCGACCCGGACCTGAACATGGTCCGGGTCGCCCCGCTGTTGTCGCTGGTGGATCAGCGCAGTCGTTCACACGATGCGAGGACGGCGCGATCGACGTGATCCGAGGCGATCACTTCGGTCCACGCCGACCGTGACGAGAACTCGAGGCATCGGGTGAGTGTGGGCACCAGGACTGGTCGGCGAGCCTGTCCGTGGAGTGCTCGGAATCGCCGTCGGCATCCCGGGAGCCGGCGTGAGGATCGTGCACAGAACTGCCATGAATTCAGAATCGCCGGGCGGCCCACGTCGCCCCGGGGTGAGTCGTCAACTGACGGGCGTGTCCCTGCGTAAGACCAGGTACCCGAACGCCCCGGCCACCAGGGAGACTCCGAGTAGGTACGCCGACCCGGTAAGAGCGGTCTGCCGCAGGAACCAGCCGCCGAGGCCGGACCACCCGACGTTCTGCACGATCAACAAGACCAGCACGCCGAGCACCGCGGCGAGGGCGACCAGGAGGGTCCAGAAGGTCAGAACCGAGATGCGGCGGAACACCGCGGCGAACATGAAGGTCACGGTCATCACTGTCAGTGCGATCGCCGCGGCCAGGGCGCCCCCGCCGACGAGGCCGTTGGTGCTCGTCATGAACGGGGTGTCGAACTGGTAGGCGTGGATGCCGAAGCCGTTCGTCACCCTCTCGATCCAGGCGGCCAGCGTGTAGGCCGCACCGAATCCGACCGAGACCGCCATGAACGCCAGGTATGAGCCCACTACGAATGTCCGGCGGCTGAAGCTCAGCGCCATCGCGAACGGCAACGTCTGGGTGACGGTGTAGGCGGCCATGAAGCCCAGCGTCCACACCGCCGCCTGCGACGCACCGCCGTACATCGGTTCCACAGAGGCGACACGGTCACCGGCCGCCGCGTGGATCCACACGGTGATCCCGATGGACACCGCCCAGACCAGCAGGAACACCATCGCCGGCACGATGATCAGATTGGTGGGGACGATGAACTGCAGCCGGAACGCGGCCGGGATGCGTGTCGCCCACGTGGTGGGCCGGTGTCGGTCGACAACGCGTGCGTCGACAGAGAGGGCGGTCATGATGCGACCTCCGAGTTCCAGTTGCGGGGTGAGGTTGTCGTCGTCGGATCCGGGGCGGTAGCCGGCCCCTCGTCGCGCATTCCACCGACGTCTCCCGAGGTCAGGTGGACGATGAGCTGTTGCAGTGACACCGGGAGCACCTCGACGCCCCGGGCGCGGGCCCGCTGCTCCTCGTGCTCCTCGAGCGCCCCCAACACCGTCGACCTGGTGAGGCGCCCCAGCGACTCGGTGTGGAGGACCCGGCGGAAGTCGGTCAGCTCCCGGACGGTGTCGGCGGCGCCGATCAGCGTCACGGCCCGGCCGCGGAGCGCGTCGACCTGCTCGTCGAGCATGATGCGTCCCCGGTCGATGAGGACCACGTTCTCGATGAGGTGGGCGATCTCGTCGATCAGGTGCGAGGACAGCACGATCGTGCGCGGATGCTCGGAGTAGTCCTCGAGGAGCCGGTCGTAGAACAGTTGCCGCGCCACGGCGTCCAGGCCCATGTAGGGCTCGTCGAAGAAGGTCAGGTCGGCGCGGGAGGCGATACCGATGATCACCGCGACCGCCGAACGTTGGCCTCGCGACATCTTCTTGATCCGCGTCCTGGCCGGGACTCCGAGCTCTCTGCTCAGCCGGTCGGCCAGCTGCTGGTCCCAGCGCGGGAAGGCCATGGCCGCGGCGGCGAACGCGTGACGAGCGTACGAGTCCTCGATATAGCGCTGGTCCTCGCGGACAAAGCAGATTCGGGGCAGGACCTGCTCGTTCTCGTGTGGGTGCTCACCGAAAACGGTGACCGAGCCGCTGGTGGGCCAGTCCTGCCCGGAGGCGATCGACATGAGCGAGGTCTTGCCGGCACCGTTGCGGCCCAGCAGTCCGTGGATGACGCCGGCTTCGAGCGACACGGTGACCGAGTCGAGTGCGGTTGCCGACCTGTGTCTGCGGGTGAGGTCGTGGACTTCGATAGCGGTGGTCATTGCGCCTGCTCCTTCATCCGGTCGTGGTCGGTGGGGGTGTGGGTGGTGGTGCTGATCAGGTCCACGACGTCCTCGGGGCTCAGACCGATGGCCCTGGCCTCGTCGAGCATGGGGGAGATGAAGTGATCCGTGAAGCGCTGCTGTCGTTCGGCTCGTAGGAGCTGCCTGGCGCCGTCCGCGACGAACATCCCGAGACCTCTACGTTTGACGAGGATGCCGCGGTCCACCAGGAGATTGATGCCTCTGGCGGCGGTCGCCGGGTTGATGCGGTGGAAGCTCGAGAGTTCGTTCGTCGACGGGGCGCGTTCGCCTTCCGCGAGTGAGCCGTCCAGAACTGATGCCTCGACCTGGATGGCGATCTGCACGAAGAGCGGTTTGCCGTCATCCACGGGCGTCGCCCTCCCCAGGTTGGTGGGTTAGTTACTGAACTAGTGAACCATGTGACCGATGCGGGGTCAATGACGTGGCGGGGTGTCCCGTTGTGGCCAGGCGGGGGAGCAGGGCTGCTACACCTCATCGTCAAGAGGGAATCGCCTGCATCGCCCGAGTGGAAATGCGCCAAACACCCTTCGCGATGAGGGCGAAGGCGAAAGCGGCCGCGCGTGGATGCGGCGGCGCGACAGGGGCGGGCCGGGCGAAAGCGGCGCAGGAGCGGCGCAGCGGGTCAGATCTTGCGCAGGCGCAGTCGCTGAATCGAGTGGTCCGAGTTCTTGCGCAGCACGAGTGTCGCGCGCGGCCGGGTGGGCAGGATGTTCTCGACCAGGTTCGGCCGGTTGATCGAGGTCCAGATCTCCCGCGCGGCGAGCCGGGCCGCCTGGTCGGACAGGTCCGCGTAATGCGCGAAATGCGAGTTCGGGTTGGAGAACGACGTGCTCCGCAGTTCGAGGAAGCGCTCGATGTACCACTGCTCGATGTCCTCGATACGCGCGTCGACATATAGCGAGAAGTCGAACAGGTCGGAGACCATGAGCCGCGGCCCGGTCTGCAGCACGTTGAGACCCTCGACGATGAGGATGTCCGGCCGCTTCACCTCGATGTGCTCGCCGGGCACGATGTCGTACTTGGTGTGCGAGTAGACCGGCGCACGCACCAGCGGTGCACCGGACTTGACCTCGGTGACGAACCGCAGCAGCGCCCGCCGGTCATAGGACTCGGGGTAGCCCTTGCGGTGCATGAGGCCACGGCGTTCGAGCTCGCGGTTGGGGTGGAGAAAGCCGTCGGTGGTGATGAGGTCGACGCGCGGGTGGGAGTCCCAGCGGGTGAGCAGTGCGCGCAGCACACGGGCGGAGGTGGACTTGCCTACCGCGACGGAGCCGGCCACGCCGATCACGAACGGCATCGGGGCGTCGGAGGCCTCGCCGAGGAATAGGTTGGTGGACTGGAACAGGCGCTGCCGGGCGGAAACCTGCAGGTGGATGAGCCGGCTGAGCGGCA
Source organism: Dietzia aurantiaca (assembly GCF_021033825.1). Taxonomy (GTDB): domain Bacteria; phylum Actinomycetota; class Actinomycetes; order Mycobacteriales; family Mycobacteriaceae; genus Dietzia; species Dietzia aurantiaca. The sequence goes on along the minus strand of NZ_JAIFXZ010000012.1, from coordinate 56,543 downwards.
GGTAGATCTCCGCGATCTCGTCCAGGTCGAGATGTTCGCCCAGGCCACGTAGCCCTTCGAGGTCCTGTTCGGTGAGCACCATCGGCATGGCGCGACGCAACCGCCGCCAGCTTCGGCGGTCGAACTCCACGTACGGCGTGTAGTCGCCGGCATGTCTGCTCACAACTCGTGATTGTGGCAGGTCTGTACGTGGTAGGGGGCGTGAGGGTCGATGGCACTAAGGTGGACGATGACGATGACGACGACCACACGGTCCGTCACCCGCCACGATTTCGTCCACGGTGTACGCCGACGCGCGAGGAGCAAACATGACCGACCCGAACACCGACGTGTTCTCCGCCTCCCTGTCCGAACTGGATCCGGAGGTCGCCGAGGCGATGGCCGGGGAGCTGGCCCGTCAGCGGGACACGCTCGAGATGATCGCGTCGGAGAACTTCGTCCCGCGCTCGGTGCTGCAGGCGCAGGGCTCGGTCCTGACCAACAAGTACGCCGAGGGTTACCCGGGTCGCCGCTACTACGGCGGCTGCGAACACGTCGACGTGGTGGAGAACCTCGCGCGTGACCGCGCCAAAGAGGTCTTCGGCGCGAAGTACGCCAACGTGCAGCCGCACGCCGGCGCGCAGGCCAACGCCGCCGTGCTCATGGCGCTGGCGGCCCCGGGCTCGAAGATCATGGGTCTGTCGCTCGCGCATGGTGGGCACCTCACCCACGGCATGAAGCTGAACTTCTCCGGCCAGCTCTACGAGGTCGCGGCCTACGAGGTCGATCCGGAGACCATGCAGGTCAACATGGACACCGTCCGCGAGATGGCGCTCGCGGAGAAGCCGGACGTGATCATCGCCGGCTGGTCGGCGTATCCGCGCACGCTGGATTTCGCGAAGTTCCGTGAGATCGCCGACGAGGTGGGCGCCAAGCTGTGGGTCGACATGGCGCACTTCGCCGGTCTGGTAGCCGCGGGCCTGCATCCGAGCCCGGTGCCGCACGCCGACGTCGTGTCCACGACAGTGCACAAGACGCTGGGCGGGCCGCGCTCGGGCATGATCCTCACCAACGATCTCGAGCTGTTCAAGAAGCTCAACTCCACCGTGTTCCCGGGCCAGCAGGGCGGCCCGCTCATGCACGCGATCGCCGCCAAGGCCACGGCCATGAAGATCGCCGGGACCGAGCAGTTCCGCGAGCGGCAGCAGCGGACCCTCGAGGGCGCGAAGATCCTCGCCGAGCGGCTTACCCGGCAGGACTGCAAGGACGCCGGCGTCTCGGTCCTCACGGGTGGCACCGACGTCCACCTCGTGCTGGTGGATCTGCGCGATTCCGAGCTCGACGGCCAGCAGGCCGAGGACCTTCTCCACGAGGTCGGCATCACCGTCAACCGCAACGCCGTGCCGTTCGACCCGCGCCCGCCGATGGTCACCTCCGGCCTGCGGATCGGTACGCCGGCGCTGGCCACCCGAGGCTTTACCGCAGAGCAGTTCCGCGAGGTCGCCGACGTCATCGGAACCGCCCTGGCGGCCGGCAAGGGTGCCGACGTCGCTGCCCTGCGCGAGCGCGTGAGCGCTCTGGCCGCCGCCACGCCGCTCTACGAGGGCCTGGAGGACTGGAAGATCCTGGGCTGAGGCACTCACCTTCCGCCACCTTCGAGTCGTCAGGAAGAAACCCCCGCAGCTGGAGGCTGCGGGGGTTTCTTCCGTCTTCTGGGGGCCTGCGCGGGCCCGCTGTCTACTCGGTGAACCGGATCTTGGGCGTGCGGCAGATGAGGAGCCGACGGACCCTGTCCTGTAAATCCAGCTCGGCGGAGGCGTTGAAGCTGGCCTCGAACTCGCCGTCGCGGCGGGTCTCGCCGAGGCAGAGCTCGGTGTCGCCGACGCGGGCACCCGAGAGGATGTGGTGCGTCAGCACGCTCTTCTCGCGCTGCTCGAGGTAGACCACCAGGCCGGCGCGGTTTCCGTGGAACTCGGCGGCGGACTCACCCTTCGAGAAGAGAATGGACAGCTCGAAGTCGTCGGTGATGTGGTTCAGTACCCGGTCGGGATCGTCCGAGTCCATGATCTCGAACCAGGCGTGTAGCAGCGGGGTGGGATTGGGCACGGGGGAGCTCCGTTCAGCGGTCAGGGGGGAATCGGGCAGGTGGGTGTTCGGGGAAGGGTCAGGCGGCGAGCGTGGGGGAGGCCAGGCCGAGCTCGGGGTCGAACGCGACCTGGTAGCCGGTGATCAGGCCGTCCTCGCCGATCCGCGCCGAGGCGAGGAAGTGTCCGGTGATCTTCACGCCGTCCTCCACCACGGCGCCGTAGACAAACTCGAGCTCGCCCTCGCGCGTCGCGTGGGTGGGGACGTGTCGGCGGTCCACGGGGCCGCGGCCCTCGAGGTACTCGCGTACCCCCTGCCGGTTCTCACCGCGAACAGCGGTGCCGGGGAGGATGATGGCGAACGAGACTCCGTCGGCCAGGAGTTCCAGGCCGCCGTCGAGATCGCCCGTGTCGATTCGCTCGTAGTAGGTCACGAGGGTGGATTCGTTCAGTGACATGAATCGAACTTAGTTCAGTAGGTGCCACGTTTTCAATAGTCTTGCGTGATCTGCCTCACCGTGTTGTGATGGTATGAACTGAACTCAGCTCAAATCCTAGCGTTGGTGGAGGTCCCCGTGACACAGCAGGTTCGAACGATCCGACCGGAAGCCGACCCCTCGATCATCCTGCCCTCCGAGGAGCGGGAGGAGCTCCGCTCCGTCATCACCGGCTTCGTGGACCGCCACGCCTCGCACGAGGCGATCCGGGAGTCCGTCGAGGCCGACCCCGGCTACTCGAGCGCGCGGTGGACCACCCTGAACGACGAGCTGCAGATCGCCGCGCTCGCGGTCCCCGAGGAACTCGGCGGCCACGGGTTCGGATTCGGGGACCTCGGGGTGGTCCTGGAGGAGACCGGCGCCGCCCTGCTTCCGGAGCCCATCCTGGCCAGCGCCGTCGTGGGGTGTCAGGCGCTGGTCCGCGCTGACGACGCGACAGCCGTGGCCGATCTGCTCGAGGGCGTCCTGGCCGGCGGATCCGTGGTGGCGACGGCACTGGACCAGACCGTGGCACTGGAGACCGCCGACGGGACGACGGTCGCCCGGGGGCTCGCCGAGGGAGTGCTGTGGGGTGCGGCGGCGGACCACCTCGTCGTCGTCGCCACCTCCGGCACCGACACCGTGCTCGCGGTGATCGATCTCGCCGAGGTGCCCGTCACCCCCCGTGAGGTCGTGGACCTCACCCGCCGCCGCGCGGACCTGGCGCTCGAGGGCGCACCCGCCCGGATCCTCGTGGGCGCCGACCGGTCCGCGCAGGTACTCGCCGAGCTCCGCCGGATCCAGGCCGCCTCGCTCGCCGCCGAGCACGCGGGCATCGCCTCACGGCTGGTCGACGCCACCGTCGAATACGTGCAACAGCGCCAGCAGTTCGGTCGGGCGATCGGCTCGTTCCAGGCCATCAAACACCGACTGGCCGATATGCTCGTGGACCGCGAGCGCGCCCGCGCCGCCGCCCTGTACGCGATGGCCATCCTCGACGAGGAGGGCGCGGAGGACGCCGAGATGGCAGTTGCCGTGGCGTCCGCCGTCTGCGCGGACGCCGCCACCCGCAGTGCCTATGAGGCCATCCAGCTCCACGGCGGCATCGGCTTCACCTGGGAGCACTCCGCGCATTTCTATCTGCGTCGCATGCTCGGGGACGAGGGCGCGTTCGGCGGCGGGCGTGTCGCGCGCCGCGAGATCGCCGAACTGGCAGGGGTCTGACATGTCGACCGTCGGCGACCCCGCCACCGTGCGCCCGGATATCTCGGCGCACGAGCTCATCACCACCACCCGTGCGGTGCGGCTGCGGCTGGACCTCGACCGCCCCGTCGCGCCTGAGCTCCTCGAGGCGTGCGTCGCCGACGCACTGCAGGCGCCGCAGGGCTCGAACCTCATGCGCACCGAGTTCGTGGTGGTGCGCGACCCCGAGCGGATCTCGCGGCTCGGCACGATCTATCGCGAGGAGTTCGACGGCTTCTACCGCGCCAGTGAGGTGGGACTGTTCAAGCGGGTCGACGCCGACGACGAGCACGCCGCACAGAGCCGGCGGACCCGCGACTCGGCGGAGCACCTGGCCGCGGTGATGGACCGGGTGCCGGCGATCGTCATCCCGTGCCTGACGCCGCGGCTCGCGGACGGGGACCTGCTCGCCGCCAAACACCGCCTGGCCACCGTGTATCCCACAGTCTGGAACTTCATGCTCGCGGCACGGCTGCGGGGGCTCGGGACCTGCTGGACCGGCATGACGTTGGCGCGCGAGGCCGACGTCGCCGAGATCGTGGGCATCGATCCGGAGGCCGTCGAGCAGGTCTGCATGATCCCGGTCGCCCACCACACCGGTGAGAGGTTCAGGCCGGCGTGGCGACCGCCCGCCACGGACTTCATCCACTGGGACACCTGGTGACCGCGGGGCCCCGACGATCGCCCGGCGGCGGGTCGGGGTCGAACTCCGTGCTCCGCAACCGCGTGTTCCGGGCCCTGGTCACCGTGCAGCTGATCAACGCGATCGCGGTGTGGATTCACGTCGTAGCGGTCCAGTGGGTACTCACCGAGCGCGGCGAGTCGGCGCTCGTGATCTCGCTGGCGCCCGCCGCGATGGCCGTGCCGTTCATCCTGCTGTCCATGCCCGCCGGGGTGATCGCCGGCTACGCCTCCCGCAAGAAACTCATGGCGGGGGCCACCACCACCTCGGCCGTCGCGGCCGCCGCGGCGTGTGTGCTCACCGCCGTCGGCCGCGACCAGGCGTTCGCCATGGTGTTGTCGGTGCTGTTGGTCGGCTCCGCACTGGTACTGGTGGGTGTCCCGTGGCAGTCGCTGCTGCCGGAAACCGTCGAGCGGGAGGACATCCCCGCGGCCGCGGTGGTGGACGGCGCCGTGTTCAACGTGGCGCGCGCCCTCGGCCCGCTCATCGCCGGGATCGGACTGGGGCTGGTCGGTGCGGCGTCGACCTTCGCGCTCGTGTCCTTCCTCGCGGCGGCCTGTGCGGTGTTGCTGATCCGGTCCGAGCGCGGCTCGCCCGATCGCACCCACCCACGTCGGCCGATCCTGCCCGAGCTGGTCGGCGCGCTGCGGTTCGTCGCCTACTCCGCCTGGACCACCCGGTTGCTGGTCCAGCTCGTTCTGTTCGGCATCCCGTCCAGCGCACTGTGGGCCCTGATTTCCCTCGTGGCCTACGACCGGTTGGAGATGAACTCCGACGGGTTCGGCGTGATCATGGCGTTGGTCGGGGCGGGAGCGGTAGTCGCGGCGTTCGCCCTCGGCGGGCTCCGGCGGCGCCTGCGGGTGCGGACCTTCGCGGCACTCGGCGCGGCGACATACGGCGTGGCACTGCTCGTCCTGGCCATGTCCACCTCGCCCGTCGTGGTGGGGGTGGCGGTGTTCTGCGCCGGCGCGGCCTGGGTGAGCGTGCAGAGCACGTGGATGAGCATGGGGCACCAGTTCTTCCCGGACTGGATCCGTCCGCGCCTCATCGCCGTGATCCTGCTGGCGTTCCAGGGGACGCAGGCGGTGGGCGCACTGGTGTGGGGCGCGCTCACCGATGAGATCGGGCTGCAGGGGGCGCTCGCGATCGCCGCGGCGGTGCTCGCGGTCAGCGCGATCTCACTGAGGTTCGTGGGACTCGGTGCGGAGTCCGGGATCGAACCCGTGCTCACCGCCGATGTGGCCGAGGTCGGTGGGGGCGGCGCCGCGGGTGGTGGTCCCGTGGAGGTGCGCTACACCTATCGGGTCGACGACGACGACCGCGCCCAGTTCCATCTGGCGATGAGGGATCTCAGGCGCTCACGGTTGCGCCTGGGCGGTCGCGACTGGCGGTTGGAATCCTCGGTCGACCTGCCGGGGGAGTACACCGAGACCTACCGGGTGGCCGACGTGGCCGAGTTCCTGGAGCAGGAGCGCGGGCGACTGACGGTGCCGGAATCAGCTCTGCGGGAACGCGTCCATGGGTGTGCCGCGAGCGTCAGCGGTCCCGAGTTCCGGACCGTTGCCGGGCGCTGACCCGGTGCCTGCCCGCGCCGTTGCCGCGATGCCGGAAGGTGTGAGGATTTCACCGCCGAAATCTCGTGAACTGAGTTCAAATCGGTGATACGGTGAATCGCATCACACGAGTTGTGCGAATCGCCGATCTGATTCTGGGAGTCACCATGGACAACACCGCCGACCTGCTCGTCATCGGGGCCGGAATGGCCGGACTGACCGCCGCCGCGCGTGCCACCGCGAACGGCGCCACGGTCACGGTCATCGAGAAGGCCGCGGGGACAGGCGGTTCGGCGCAGTTCGCAGGATATGCGTGGACCGCACCCACCAGGGAGATGATGGCGGAGATCAACCCCCATGGTGAGCAGGCGCTGCGCAACGCCGTCGTGGACGACTTCGCTGCGGGGCTCGACTGGATCCGCGGGCGCGGCGTCGAGTGCGCCGACGGCGTCCCGGTCCTGCGGTACGGCATCGGCCACGCCTTCGACACCGTCCAGTATCTCGACGCCTGCGTCAGGGAGATCAAGGCCGACAGTGGGCAGGTGGTCACCGGTGCCGACGTACGGTCCCTGGTCACCGAGGGGGGCGCGGTCATCGGCGCCGATGTGGTGGTGGATGGCGAGTCGGTCCGGATCCGCGCGGGCAAGGTGCTGCTCGCGACCGGCGGTTTCCAGGCGAACCACGAGCTGATCGACGAGCACCTCCACGAGAACGCATCCCGGTTCCCGCTCCGGTCCAATCCCGACAGTGACGGCGGCGGGCTGCGTCTGGCCACCGCGGTGGGCGCCGACATAGGACCGCGTGACGCGGGCTTCTACGGTCACCTCGTCCCCGCGGGGCTGCCGTTCCGGGACTCCGGCGACTTCGTGGGACTGTCCCTCTACTACTCCGAGCACGCGCTGCTGTTCAACCTCGAGAACAAGCGATTCTACGACGAGACCCAGGGCGACCACCTCACCGCCAACGCACTGATGGAGGAGCCCGAGTCGCGCGGCCTGCTCGTCGCCGACGCCCGTGTCTACGAGGAGTTCATCTGCGGCTCCTACGTCGAGGGCGCGATCGCGGTGGACAAGTACACCGAGACCGCCAAGCGCGGCGGCAGGTGTGGCATCGCCGAAACGCTCGAGGACTTCGAGTACCTGCCCGAGGAATGGGGCTACGACGGCGCCGCGATCGCCGCGGAGATCCGCGAGATCAACGCCGCCGGCCAGAAGGTGATCCCGCCCCGCGAGTACGACTTCAGCCCGCTCGACCGTGGGCCGTACTACATCATCGAGACCAGCCCCGCGGTGACCTTCCCGCTGGTGGGCATCCGGATCGACGAGCACGCCTCGGTGCTGCGCGCGGACGGCAGCCCGATCCCGGGCCTTCTCGCCGCCGGGTCCGACGTGGGCGGGATCTACCGTCGCGCCTACGCCGGGGGCATCTCCGCGGCCCTGGTGTTCGGACTCCGGGCCGGCGACGCCGCGACCCGATAGGAGAGACGCCTCGATGGCCGACACAACACACTTCCCGCACGCGTTCTCCCCGTACACGATCGGGCCGCTCACGCTGCGCAACCGTCTCGTGGCACTGCCCGCCGGCACCAGCATGGCGCTCGACGGCGTGCCCACCCACGGCGACGAGGAGCACTTCGAGCGGATCGCCGCGGGCGGGGTGGGGCTGATCATCGGCGGCGCGACCGTCGTGCACCCGTCCACCACGCTGCGCTCCCGCAAGCTGGTCGAGGCGTACATCGACGAGGTGGTGCCCGCGCTGACCGAGAAGGCGCAGGCGGTCCACCGACACGGCGCCAAGATCATCGGCCAGCTGTGCCACCTCGGTCGTGAGTTCATCGGTGGCGAATCGGACTCGCCCCCCACCGCGCCGTCCGCCATCAAGACCGTGCGCGACGCCTACCCGCCACACGAGCTCTCGGTCGAGGAGATCGCGGACATCGTGCGCGGCTGGGCCACCTCGACCGCGAACCTGGTCCGCGCCGGGTACGACGGCGCCGAGATCCATGCCGCCCACGGGTACCTGCCCGCCCAGTTCATGTCGGAACTCACCAACAAGCGGACCGACGAGTACGGCGGTTCGTTCGAGAACCGGATGCGCTTTCTCGACGAGGTGGTGGCCGTCATGCGTGCGGCACTGCCCGAGAACATGGTCCTGGGAGTGCGACTCTCCGGCGAGGAGGAGATCCCCGGCGGAATGGGGATCGACGAGTGCGTTCAGATCGCCGAACACCTCGCCGCGTCCGGGGCGGTGGACTACTTCAGCATCACCCACGGCACCCGCGGAAAGTACGTCAAGGACTCCAGCAACCCGGACGCCGTGGCCGTGGACTCCGCCGCCCGCGTGCGCGCCGCGACCGGGCTGCCGGTGCTCGTCGGTCAGCGGATACGGGACGCCGCCACCGCCGACCACATCGTCAAGAACGGCAGGGCCGACCTCGTGGGTATGGCCCGCGCGCTCATCGCCGACCCGGACCTGCCGGAGAAGTCCCGCGCCGGGCGACTGACCGAGGTGCGCGGCTGTCTGGGGATCAACCAGGACTGTCGCGCGTTCGACCCGCACCTGCACTGCGCGGTCAACGCCGAGATCGGGCGAGGCCGCCACGTCGCGTTCGGCGTCCCCGCCACCGAGCCGAAGGACGTGGTGGTGATCGGTGGCGGTCCGGCCGGACTCGAGGCGGCCCGGGTCGCCGCCGGCCGGGGCCACCGCGTCACCGTGTTCGAGGCGCAGACCGAACTCGGCGGAACCGTGCGGGTGGCCGCACGCTCGCCGCACCGGGCCACGATCTTCGACATCGTGGACTACCTGACCAACGAGATGCGCCGACTGGGTGTCGAGGTGAACCTCGGCGCCCGGATCGAACCCGATGATCTCGCCGACATCCTGGAGATGGCCGACCACGTCGTCGTCGCCACAGGGTCGTCACCCGGGCCGGTTCCCGCACCGACCACCGGCGCCCCCGCTCTGGTGAGCGTCGACGACGTCCTGGGGGGCACGATCCCGGACGCGCCCGGACGTGCCGCGGTCTACGACCCGGGCGACGGGTTCTGGCCGGCCTACAGCGCGGCCGAGGCGCTCCTCGCCGGGGGGTGGGAGGTCGACATGATCACCCCGCTGACCGCACTGGCACACCGCGTGCCCGCCGAGAGCGTGGGCCCGCTCATGTCCCGCCTGGGGGCGGGCGGCGCCCGCCTGCACGTCGCGAGCGAGCTGTCCCTGGGCGACGCCGGCGCCGGCGCGGCGATCGTCCCCGCGTTCGGCGGCACCGCGACCGCGATCGAACCGGACCTCGTGGTGTGGCACACCCCCCGCGCGCCAGTCGACCACCTGGCGCGAGAACTGGGCCTCCGGGCGACGGTCTCGGTGATCGGGGACTGCGTGACCCCGCGGCGGATCAGCCACGCGATAGCCGAGGGATACCGAGTGGGAGTGGAGATCTGATGACCGGGAACACGACGATGCAGGCCTGGCAGTGGACCGGCACCGGGCGGCCGCTGACCCTGGCCACCGTGCCCGTACCCGTGCCCGGACCCGACGAGGTCCTGCTCCGGGTCCGCGCGGCCGGGATGTGCCACTCGGACGTCGGAGAGCTCGACGAGCCCTCGTGGGCGGCCAACATCCACAAGAACCCGGTTACCCTCGGACACGAGATCGCCGGGGAGGTCGTGGCCGTCGGCACTGACGTGAACGCCGACCCGGAGACCGCCGGCGTCGTCGTCGGTGGACGGTACGGCGTGCACCCACTCGGCGTCACCGTGCCCGGATACGGGCGCGACGGCGGCTACGCCCCGTTCCACGTCGCCCCCGCCGCCGACCTCGTACCCCTGCCGGACGGCCTGGGCTACGAGCTGGGCGCGCTGGGGACCGATGCCGGGATGACCTCCCACCAGGCCGTCGCCGAGGTCGCGGGCGTCCGCGCGGGCCACCGGGTGGGGATCATCGGACTCGGTGGCCTCGGGCAGATCGGCGCACGCATCGCCGTGCTGCTCGGCGCCGAGGTCCACGCCGCCGACCCGAGCCCCTCCGCACGCCGGCTGGGCGAGGAGGTCGGGGCCACCTCGGTGGTCGCGGACGCGTCCGACCTGGCGGGCCTCGGGCTCGACGCCGTGATCGACTTCGCCGGGTTCACCTCGACCGCGCAGGCCGCCGTAAGTGCGATCCGCGTCGGCGGCGTGGTGGTGATGGTCGGGATGGGCGCGCACACCAGCGAGCTCGTCACCGCCGACGTGATCCACCAGAAGGCCGTGATCCGCGGATCATCCGGCGGCACCAAGAAGGACATCGAGGCCGTCTACGCCTACCTGAACGACGGACAGATCTCCCCACAGGTCCAGCGGCTCACCTTCGAGCAGGTCGACCGGGGGATCGACAGGCTGCGGCGCGGTGACGTCACCGGCCGTCTCGTCGTGACCCTGTGACGCTGTTGTGTCCCTGAGCCGGTAACGACTGCCCCCGCGATGGCGCGGGCGCACCCGAGTTGTGTGACGAGAGGAAGAACGAGATGACGACGAGTGGTTCCGACGGCAGATTCGCGGACTCTGTGGCGGTGGTGACCGGCGCCGCATCCGGGATCGGCGCGGCGGTGGCCCGGCAGCTCGCGGCGGAGGGCGCGCGCCGGGTCCACGTGGTGGATCTCGACGAGGATGCGGCGGGCACCGTGGCCGCCGGGATCGGTGGGGTGGCGCACGGGGTGGACGTGGCCGACCCGGACGCCGTCCGGCGTCTCTTCGAGCAGGTCGCGTCCGAGGACGGGGGAGTGGACGTGGTGGTGCACGCCGCCGGCGTCGACGACCCGGTGGCGAAGGGACACATCTACGAGGCCGCCGACTCCGGGGAGCCCGTGGACGTCCTGAGCCGACTGGATGACGGCCGGTGGCGCCGGATCCACGCCGTCAACCTCGACGGGACCTTCCACATCCTGCGCGAGGCCGTCCGCGTCATGCGCCCCGCGGGCCGGGGTTCCATCGTGACCATCGGCTCGTCGGCGGCGTTCGACACGCTGGTGGGCTACCCGCACTACGCCTCGTCCAAGGCCGCGGTGCACGCGCTCAGCCAGTCGGTGGCCAAGGAGGTCGTCCACTTCGGCATCCGGGTCAACACCGTGGCGCCGGGGCCGGTCGACACCGCGATGGCGGCGCGGACGCCCGAGTCCGTGCGCAAGGCGATGAACTCCGGGAGTGCGTTCGGCTACGCGACCCCCGAGCAGCTCTCCGAGAGCATCCTCTACCTGGCGTCGGACCAGGCGTCGAACGTTGTCGGCGCGGTGCTGCTGAGCAACGGCGGGCGCTTCACGGTCTGAACCGCTCGAGTTCCTAAACATCCTCTTCCCAAACTGTGACTCATGCCATATAGTTTGAATGAAGTGAGTTCAGTTTAAGTTTCGGAGGAAGGGATGGACAGATGGGGTCGAGAAAGCTCGGGGTAGCACTGACGGGCACCGTCGCGGCGATGCTCGTCGCGACGGCGTGCGGATCGTCGCAGGTCTCGGATTCGGAATTGGCGGGATCGTGGGATGAGATCGTCTCCGCGGCCTCCGACGAGGGTGCGGTGACGCTGTATTCCAGCCATGCCCCCGCGAACCTCGAGGCGCTGAAGCTGGCGTTCGAGGAGGAGTATCCGGACATCTCCCTGACGTATGTCCGCGGGACGGACGCCGACCTGATCCCCAAGGTCGAGGTCGAGAACCAGACCGGCAACTCCGTCGCGGATGTGCACATGACCACGGATGCGGGATGGGTCCACCGGGGTGCGGACTCGGGCCAGTTCTCGGTGCCGGTGGTCGCCCCCGCGGTCGAGGCGCCCGACTATCGTGCCGAGGACGCGATGCTCGGCGACACGTTCTTCATGACGAGCGCCACCTCGATCGGGCTCGCCTGGAACACCGATGAGGTCCCGGAGGGGCTCGAGACGCCGCAGGGTCTGCTCGATCCGCGGTTCGACGGCAGGGTGGGCGTGGTGTCTCCGGCGGGATTCCCGGCCGTGGTCCACATCTACAAGCGTATGGACATCGACTACGCTGACGGGTTCGTCGAGGGCCTCGCGCAGTTGAACCCCCAGATCTATTCCAGCGGGCCCGGCGTGACCCAGGCACTGGCCTCAGGAGAGGTGTGGGTGGCGCCAGGGGCGTCGATGGACGTGCTGGTCGAGCGCGACAAGGGCGCACCGGTCGACTTCGCGCTGCCGCCCAACCCGATCGGCGTGCCGTTCTACTCGCACGTGCTCTCCGCGGCCCCTAATCCGAATGCCGCCCAGATTCTGGCCGAGTTCATGCTCACCGAGAAGGGGCAGGAGGCGCTGTCGGGGAACTACATCTCGGTGCTACCCGGCGTGCCCGGCACGGGTGTCGAGGGTTCGGATGTCGTAGCGCAGGATCTCGAGACGGCCGACCCGGAGTCGATCGAGCCGGACGCGGTCACCGAGTATGTCGGCTGGTGGGAGGGCCTGTTCCTCGGTTGACAGGTGTCTTCGCAGGTATGCGCCCGAAAGTGCCCTGCAAGTTAATGCTTGTGACCTATTGCATAGTGGTGACCTTCACCATAAACTCATCTTGAATCGACTTCAGTTCGAGCATAGATCGCACTATTGAAATGAGGAAGCTCGTGCGAATTTCCAGAATCAAGACCGCCGTAGCGGGTGTCGCCGCCGCAGCGCTCGTCCTGTCCGGCTGCAGCTCCGACGGGGGGAGCTCCTCGGAGCTCGCCGGGTCGTGGGACGAAATCGTCGCCGCCGCCACCGAGGAGGGGGAGGTCACCATCTACTCCACCCACTCGCCCGACAACCTCGAGAAGCTCAAGCGGGCCTTCGAGGCGGAGTATCCCGGGATCACCCTCACCTACGTCCGCGGCACGGACGCCGACATCCTCCCGAAGATCGAGGTGGAGAACTCCACCAACTCGGGAGTCGCGGACGTGCACATGACCACCGATGCCGGCTGGATCGACCGCAGCCTCGAGAGTGAGTACTCGGCTGAGGTCGTGGCCCCGTCGCTCGACACCCCCGAGTACGACCGGGCCGAATCCGTGATCGACGACAAGTTCTTCCTCACCAGTGCGACCGTCTTCGGCCTGGGGTGGAACACGACACACGTCCCGGACGGGCTGTCCTCCCCGGATGACGTGTTCGCCCCGGACCTGCGGGGCAAGGTCGGCATCCAGAACCCGAACGGCATCCCCACCTACGTCGACATGTACCGCAGGATCAACGAGGACTACGGCACCGGCTTCGTCGACCGCCTGCCGGAGACCCAGCCGCGGATCTACCCGAGCGCCGTGGCGATCACCCAGGCGCTGGCCTCGGGTGAGGTCTGGGTCGCGCCGATGGCCGCCAGCAACATCCTCACAGAGAAGGCAAAGGGTGCGCCGGTCGGCTTCGCGCTGCCCGCGAAGCCCTTCGGTGTGCCGTGGTACACGCACGTCCTGTCCTCGGCGCCCAACCCCAATGCCGCCCAGCTCCTCGCCGACTTCCTGATCACCCCGGCCGGCCAGGAGGCCATCTCCGCCGACTACCTCGCGGTGCTCCCTGACGTCCCGGGCACGGGTGTGCCGGGATCGGACGTGACCGCCCAGGCGGTCGAACTGGGCGACCCGGACAGCCTCGACCCGGACTCGGTCCAGGAGTTCCAGGCCGAGTGGGAGCGCAAGTTCATGGGCTGACGCCCGGACGTGCCGGCTCCGTAGCTGTTCGATACGAATCAGAGGTCTGATCGAAATGACAAAACCAGGCTCGCGCACCCAGTGGCGACAGCGCCTGTTGTACGTGCCACTCGTCCTGGTGCTCGCGTACCTGGTCGTCTGGCCGCTCTACAAACTCCAGTCGCTGGCGTTCGCGGACGGTGCCCGCGGATACCGGTCGCAGTACGGCCGGTCCGACATCGTCGACACCCTGCAGACGACCGCCGCCCTGGCGTTCTTCTCGCTCGTGATCGCGATGGTCTGCGGGACCGTCCTGGCCTACGCCACCACGCGGCTTCCGCGGCGGATGGGCTTTCTGAAGATGATCCCCATCCTGCCGATCGTGATCCCGTCCGTCGCCAACGTCGTCGGGTTCGCGTTCCTGCTCTCCCCCGGCCCCGGCTACATCAACATGGTCCTGCGGAAGCTCCCGTGGTGGGATCACCTCCAGGCCGGGCCGGTCAACGTGTACAGCCCCACGTGGATCATCATCATCACCGGTTTCAGTCTGACCTCGTTCGTCTACCTGTTCGTCAGTGCGGGTATGCAGAACATCAGTGGCGAGCATCTGGAGGCGGCGCAGATCAGCGGCTCGACCTCCATCGGGACGTTCTTCAAGATCGTGCTCCCCCTCCTGCGTCCTTCACTGATCTACGGAGCCGGCGTCGCGTTGCTGCTGGGGCTCGGACAGTTCACCGCGCCCCTGCTGCTCGGCCAGAACGAGGGGGTCAAGGTCCTGGCGACGGAGATGTACCTGCGCGCCTCCGAGTCGCCGATCAACTTCGCGGCCGCGGCCGCGGCCGGGTCCCCGTTGGTGATAGTCGGCATCATCGTGGTCTTCGGACAGAAAATCCTGCTCGGCAACCAGTCGCGGTTCGTCACGCACGGTGGGAAGTCCTTCGCCCCGGTGTCCGGCTCCTCGATCTGGGCCGCGGTGATCGTGGGGCTCTACGGGATCGTCGCCCTCGTGCTCCCGCTCGTCGGCGTGATCATGGTCTCGCTGATGCCGTACTGGTCCGGATCGCTGTCGTGGGACCTGTTCACCCTCTCCAACTACCGAGCACTGGTGACGACCCCCGGCATCGTGGACTCCGTCGTCACCAGTGTGGTGACCTCGATCGCGGCCGTCGTGATCTGTGTGCCGATCGGGTTCGGTGTGGCCAATCTGATGGTGCGTAACAAGGACCTCAAATTGCTCCGGACCATCGCGGACCTCATCACGGCGATGCCGATGGGGATCCCCGCCGTGATCTTCGGCGTCGGCTTCCTGTTGACCTACACCGAGCCGCCGCTGATCCTGTACGGAACCAAGGCCGTGATCATCCTCGTGTACGTGGTTCTCATGATCCCGTTCGCGACGAGGATGCAGCTCACCGCACTGATCGCGATGGGCGACAAGTACGAGGAGGCCTCGTCGGTCTCCGGGGCGGGGCCGCTGGCCACGATGCTCCGCGTGACACTGCCGATGCTCCGGCCCACGATTCTCAGTGCCGTGGCACTGATGTTCATCCTGTTGACCCACGAGTTCGCCGCGTCCCTGATGGTGCGCTCGGCGACCACGCAGGTGATGGGCACCCTGCTGTACGACCACTGGAGCAACGGCTCCTACACCCTGGTGGCCGCGATGGCGATCCTCATGTCCGCCGTCACCGGCGCGGGCGTGGCGGTCGCGATGCTCATCGGTGGTCGCAACGTCCTGGAGAAGTTGTGAGTCCGCGTGGCCCGGCCGCCGGGCCCTGCGACGGTCCGGCCGCGCACCGCCGGCACCACGAATGTGAGGAGAACTGATGACCGCCAAGATCGAGATTTCCGGTCTCACCAAGCAGTACGGCACGAACGTCGTCGTCGACGAGCTCGACCTGGAGATCGAGTCGGGCGAGTTCCTCGTCCTGCTCGGTCCGAGTGGATGTGGCAAGACCACGACGCTGCGATGCCTCGCCGGGCTCGAGACCCCGGAGAAGGGATCGATCACCTTCAACGGTGAGTCGATGTTCGACGCCGGTGGCCGGGTGAACGTTCCCCCGAACAAGCGGAGCATCGGGATGGTGTTCCAGTCCTACGCGCTCTGGCCCAACATGACGGTGCGCAAGAACATCGCCTATCCGCTCAAGGCCCGCAAGATGAAGGAGGCCCTGGCCGGGGGTCGTGTCGAAGAGGCTGCGGCGATGGTGGACTGTGGCCACCTGCTCGACCGGTTCCCCGCGCAGCTCAGCGGCGGGCAGCAGCAGCGCATCGCGGTGGCGCGGGGGATGGCCGCGAGGCCCGACCTCATGTTGTTCGACGAACCACTCAGTAACCTCGACGCGCTGTTGCGGGACCAGGTGCGGACCGAGATCCACCGGCTCCACGCCGAGCTCGGTTTCGGAGCCGTGTTCGTGACCCACGACCATTCCGAGGCATTCGCGCTGGGGGACAGGTTGGCGATCATGAAGAGCGGCAAGATCGAGCAACTCGCGACACCGCAGGACGTCTTCGACCAACCGGTCAGTGAGTACGTCGCGGACTTCATCGGGATGTCCAACCGGCTCGAACTACACCGCTCGGGTCTGGAATGGATCACCGCGGCCGGGACGGAGCTGCCGCTGAGGTTCGACACGAAGGGGGCCGACGCCGTGGCCGCACGTCTGTGGCCGGACGACATCACCCTCCACAGCCGGTCGGAGGATGTCTCGGATCGCGAGGTCGTGCTGAACGCGACGCTGGAGTCCGCGGAGTTCGGCGGCCGACACTACGACGTCCAGGTGGCCGCCGGCCCGGAGACCTACCGCCTGAGGGCCTCCTCCGCCGTGCACGGCGAGTGGCTGCGGACCGCCACGGTGGGCGAGCCGGTGGCCATCAGCTTCCGGTCGGAGAGTCTCACGATCTACCCGTTGGACAAGGCGCTCGTCGCGGCCTGAGCCGGGGTGTCCGGCCTGTTCGCAGGCTAAACCGAACCAAGTTCAAAATGGGGGTTGACGAACGATTCTCGACCCTGTAGACATGAACTGAATCCAGTTCAGGAAACTTTGAAAGGAACCATCATGGTGCAGACCGATCACGTGCTGTTGGAGAAGGACGGCCCTGTCGCCCGCGTCTGGCTGAACCGCCCGCACGTCAAGAACGCCGTGACGGTGGAGCTCCTCCACCGCCTGGACGAGATCATCAAGGAGGTCGACGCAGACCCCGACCTCCGGGTCCTCGTGCTCCGGGGCGTGCAGAACCAGTTCTGCTCGGGCTTCGACCTCAACGAGCTGCTCGGCGACTTCGTCGGTACCACCAACGCCATGGACGTCGGCGTGCTCTCGGCCCAGGTGTGTGACCGCCTCTACTCGATGAACACCCCGTCCGTCGCCGTTCTCGAGGGCTTCGTCACCGCCGGTGGCTTCGAGCTCATGATCTCGTGTGACTTCGCGATCGCCGCGGACGACGCGAAGATCGGCGACTTCCACATCCGTCGCGCCCTGTTCGGCGGCGCCGGCCCGATCTACCGCCTCCCGCGGATGATCGGCCTGCGCAAGACCAAGGAGCTCATGCTCACCGGCAAGCTGCTGTCGGGCAGGGAGGCCAAGGACTTCGACCTCATCAACGACTCGGCCCCGGCCGACAAGTTGGACGAGTGCGTCGAGGACTTCATCTCGGAGCTGACGGACAAGAGCCCGTTCATGATGAAGCTGACCAAGATGGCCGTGAACCAGGGTCTGGACGCCGACATCAAGTCGCTCATGATCATGGAGCACTTCGCGGTGGGCAACTCGCTGCAGTCGGCTGACGGCAAGGAGGGTGTCCAGGCATTCCTCGAGAAGCGTGAGCCGAAGTGGATCGGCAAGTGATCTGACGGTTGACGGAGCGGGAAACCCCACAGAACAAGGAGTGCTACAGATGAACCAGGACCAGACCCTCTCGCCGCGGTTGCGGGGGAGCCGGTGCGATCACTGTGGGACCGTGGCGTTTCCCGCGTCCGTGAGCTGTCAGCGCTGCGGCGGATCCGACACGACCGAGATCCCGCTCTCCGGCACCGGCACGGTGTGGACCGCCACGATCCAGCGGTTCCCGCCCAAATCACCACCCTATGTCCCGCCGGCCGACGGGTTCCGCCCCTTCGCCGTGGGGTATGTCGAACTCCCCGAGGGCGTCAAGGTCGAGGCCCTCCTCGACGGCGACTCGCCGGCCGAACTCATCGGCAGCGAGGTCGTGCTGGTCGAGTCCCATCCTGTGCCGCACTTCGCGATGTCGGCGGCCACCCCCGAGGAGAACTGATGTCGGATGTGTTCATCGTCGGTGCCGGACTGTCGAGGTTCGGACGCCAGGACGGGGTCACCGGCCGACAGATGGCCGTCACCGCGATCCGGACCGCCCTCGCGGACGCGGACCTGACGTGGTCCGACGTGCAGATCGCGTTCGGTGGTAGCGACGGATCGGGACTGGCGGACACCCTCGTCGCCGATCTCGGGCTCACGGGGATCCCGTTCACCAACGTCAAGAACGGGTGCGCCACCGGTGGCAGTGCCCTGGTCTCCGCGATCAACGCGATCCGCTCCGGCGCGGCCGAGGTGGCGCTGGCCGTGGGCTTCGACAAGCACCCGCGCGGCGCCTTCGACCCCCGGGCCGAGGAGTGGGGACTGTCCGAGGGGTACGGCACCCACGGTCTGATGGTCACCACACAGTTCTTCGCGATGAAGATCAGCCGCTACATGGCCGCGCACGGGATCTCCGATACGACGCTGGCCCGGGTCGCGGAGAAGGCCTACCGCAACGGCCAGCTCAACCCCAACGCGTGGCGTCGCGACCCCAAGACCATCGAGGAGATCGCCGGTTCGCCGATGGTCAACGATCCTCTGACCCAGTTCATGTTCTGCAACCCCGGCGAGGGCGGCGCGGCGATCCTGCTGGCCTCCGAGGCCGTGGCGGCCCGCATGGGCGGCCGCGCCGTCGCCGTGCGTGCCGTGTCCACCGGGACCCGCCCGTTCGGGTCGTTCGAGGTGTTCTCCCCGGCAGTGCAGGGCGAGGGCGAGCCGAGCAGCGTCAGCACCGAGGTCGCGCGCCGGGCCTTCGAGACCGCGGGCGTCGCGCCGGCGGACATCGATGTGGCCCAACTCCAGGACACGGAGTCGGGCGCGGAGATCATGCACATGTCGGAGTGCGGCTTCTGCGAGGACGGCGAACAGGAGTTCATACTCGAGCGCGGCGACACCGAGATCGGGGGACGGCTGCCCGTCAACACCGACGGTGGTTGTCTGGCGAACGGTGAGCCGATCGGCGCCTCGGGGCTGCGGCAGGTCCACGAGATCGTCACGCAGCTCCGCGGCGAGGCCGGTGACCGGCAGGTCCCCGGCGATCCTCGACTCGGGTTCACCCACGTCTACGGCGCGCCCGGGATCAGCGCCTGCACCGTCCTGGAAGGGGGCCGGCGATGACCGAGCAGATCCCCCAGCAGCCCGCCGGGCTGGCGGACTTCATCGACTCGGCCCGTGGATGGCTGGAGACCGTGGCCTCCCCGCGGCAGTCCCGCCCCTGGGGTGAGGGATCCGACGCCGTGGTGGTGTTCGAGAACTGGACCCCGGAGCAGGAGCGCGTCGAGACCGATCGACGTCGGGACTACGAGAAGGCCAAGTTCGACGCCGGATTCGGAGCGTTGACCTGGGGAGCCGAGTACGGTGGCCAAGATCTGCCGATCGCGTTCGACCTGGCGTTCCGCCGGCTCGAGGCCGAGTACGACCTGCCGCAGCGCACCGAGATGTTCCCGGTCACGCAGCAGCTCATCGCCCCGACCATCGCGCAGTGGGGGACCGAGGAGCAGCGCGCCGCGTACGTGCGTGCGATGCTTCGCACCGACCTCATCGCCTGCCAGCTGTTCTCCGAGACCGAGGCCGGATCGGACCTCGCGGCGGTGCGCACCCGGGCCGTGCGGTCCGGCGACACGTGGACCCTCAACGGTGCCAAGGTGTGGACGTCGGGAGCGCCGGTGTCCGACTACGGCGTGGCCGTGTGCCGGACCGACCCGGACGTGCCCAAGCACCGGGGGCTGACGGTCTTCATCATCCCGCTGGACACCCCGGGGATCACCGTGCGGCCCATCCGCCAGATGACCGGTGGCTCCTCCTTCAACGAGGTGCTGATCGACGGTGTCGAGCTGGATGACCGGTATCGCCTCGGTCCGGTGGGGGAGGGCTGGAAGGTCGCGCTCACCGTACTGGCGGCCGAGCGTCTGGACTCGGGCAACCTCGGACTCGACAACGCCGACCAGGCCGTCGAGCTCGCGAGGAACCTCGGGCGGGATCTCGACGCACTCGAGCGGGACCAGGTCGCCGACCTCATCTGCCGCAGCTTCGTGCAGAGGCTGGTGGGGATGCGCGTGGCGGCCGCGGTCGTCGCGGGGCGCGAGCCCGGGCCGGAGGCATCCGTCGGCAAGCTGCTCGCGACCGACACCATGGCCCGCACCTCGGAGACCGTGCGCGCCCTGCTCGGCCCCGAGCTCACCCTTCGCGGGGACAGGTGGGGGACCTGGGCGTGGACAGAGCACGTGCTCGGCGCCCCCGGCTACCGAATCGCCGGTGGCACCGACGAGATCCAACGAAATATCCTCGCCGAGCGTGTGCTCGGCCTACCCAGGGAGCCGAGGGCATGACCACCGCCGACACCACCCACGAGGCGCAGCTGCGTGAGCGCGTCGTCGCCGGACTCGGGGCGGCCGGCGTGGCCGGACCGTTCGGAACCCTCGAGCCGATGCTCGGGGGACACTCGGGGCTGACCTACCGGATCGCCGGCGCCGACGAGGAGTTCGTCGTCAAATCCGTGCCCCCGGGCCAGAAGGCGATCGGTCGCCACGACATGCTGCGCCAGGCCCGCATCATGACCGCCCTCGCGGACACGGACGTACCCGTTCCCGGCATCCGCGCGACCGACGAGTCCGAACCGGCCTGGTTCGCCATGGACCTGGTCCGCGGCGAGTCACTCGAGCCGGTCCTGGACGACCCCGCGGTCGAGCCCTCGTTGGCCGCCGCGCGGATGCGACGTGCCGCCGAGATCCTCCCGGTCCTGCACGGCGTGGCGCTGGACTCGCTGCCCGTCGACGGCGAGGTGCTCTCGCCGACGGCTGAGCTCAAGCGCTGGGCGCGCACGATGGCGGCGGTCCCGTCGGAGCTGGTGCCCGACGCCGAGCGGTTCGAGTCGCTGCTGGCCGCCCGGATCCCCGATGCGGTGGATCCCGTCCTCGTGCACGGGGACTACCGGCTGGGCAACATCCTGTCCGACGGCACCGATCCCGCAGCCCTCATCGACTGGGAGATCTGGAGCCCGGGCGACCCCCGCGTCGAACTCGGATGGTTCCTGGTGTTCGCCGACGGGACCAATTTCCCGGGAGTCGGCCGGGTGGTGGAGGGCCTGCCCACCGCCGAGGAACTGATCGATATCTACAGCGCCGCGGCCGGCCCGCTCACCGACTTCACCTGGTTCGACGCGCTCGGCCGGTTCAAGATGGCCGCGATCATGGGCCACAACCTGCGGCGTCACCGCGAGGGTCGGCATCACGATCCGGCCCAGGAGCAGCTGCCCGACACGATCAACCGACTCCTCGTCACCGGCATCGAACGCCTGGCCTGACGCGACACCTTCAGAAACGAGACAGATCATGGACTTCGCGTTTTCCCCGCGCACGGCGGAGCTCGCCGAGAAGCTTCAGGTGTTCATGGATGAACACGTGTACCCGGCCGAGGAGGTGTACGACCGGCAGATCGCCGAGAACGACAACCCCCACGAGCAGCCCCGGGTGATGCGGGACCTCCAGACGATCGCCCGCGAGCAGGGCCTGTGGAACCTCTTCATGGCGCACGGCGACCTCGGGGCCGGGCTGACGAATCTCGAGTACGCCCCGCTGGCCGAGATCGTCGGCCGTTCGCTCATCGGCAACGAGGCGATCAACTGTTCCGCCCCCGACACCGGGAACATGGAGATCCTCGCGCTGTACGGCACGGAGGAGCAGAAGAAGCAGTGGCTCGAGCCACTGCTGCGCTGCGAGATCAGGTCGGCGTTCGCCATGACCGAGCCGGACGTCGCCAGTTCGGACGCCACGAACATCTCCACCAGCATCATCCGTGACGGCGACGAGTACGTGATCAACGGACGCAAGTGGTACGCCTCCGGAGTGTTGGACCCCGACTGCAAACTCATGATCGTGATGGGCAAATCGGACCCGAACGAGTCCACCTACCGCCAGCAGTCGATGATCCTCGTCCCGATGGACGCCGAAGGCGTGACCGTCGTGCGCGACCTGCCGATGCTCGGCTACCACGACCGCCTCGGCCACGGCGAGGTCCTCTTCGAGAACGTCCGCGTTCCGGCGACGAACATGCTCGGTGAGGAGGGCGGCGGGTTCGCCATCGCCCAGGGCCGGCTCGGCCCCGGCCGGATGCACTACGCGATGCGCGCCATCGGTATCGCCGAGCGGGCACTGGAGATGCTGTGCCAGCGTGCCACCGACCGGGTCGCCTTCGGCGAGCCGCTCGCCAGGCGCGGCGTCATCCGTGAGTGGATCGCCCGCAGCCGTATCGAGATCGACCAGATCCGGCTCATCACCTTCAAGGCGGCCTGGCTCATGGACACCCAGGGCAACGCCGCGGCCCGGTCCGATGTGGCCGCGATCAAGATCAGCGCGATGGAGACCGCCCACCGGGTCGTAGACCGTGCGGTGCAGACCTACGGGGCCGCCGGGGTCAGCGACGACAACGTCCTCGGGCGCTTCTACTCCCTGACCCGGGCATTGCAGATCGCGGACGGCCCTTCCGAGGTTCACCTGCGGACGATGGCGCGGCTGGAGTTGAAGAAGTACACCCCCTCGAAGGAGAGCGAGCGATGAGCACCTCACCCCGACTACTCGACGGCAAGGTGGCCCTGGTCACCGGTGCCACCCGTGGGCTGGGGAAGGCCACGGCGCTGGCCCTCTCGGAGGCCGGCGCGACCGTCATCGTCTCGAGCCGTAAGGCGGACCAGTGTGAGGCGGTCGCCGAGGAGATCACCGAGGCCACCGGGATCCCGGCCCACCCACTTGCCCTGCACGTGGGTGACTGGGACGCGATCGAGCCCGCCGTGGACGCGATCGTCGCCGAACACGGGTCGATCGACGTGGTGGTCAACAACGCCGGCATCGCGCCCCTGGCCCCGACCTCGCTCGAGGTCTCCGAGGGCCTGTTCACCAAGACCATCGACGTCAACCTCAAGGGACCGTTCCGGCTGATGGCCGTGGCCGGCGACCGGATGGTCAAGGGCGGCGGCGGCTCGATCATCAACATCTCGAGCATCGGCTCCGAGCGCCCGAGCCCACAGGAGGCCACGTACGCGGCCGCCAAGAACGGACTCAACGCCCTGACCAGGGCTTTCGCCCAGGAGTACGCGCCGACCGTCCGGGTCAACTGCATCATGCCCGGTGCATTCGCCTCGGACATGGCGGCGGACTGGGACGAGGAGTTCCTGGGACTGGTCGTGAACCGGCTGCCCGCGGGGCGGCTCGGCGATCCGCGCGAGCTCGCGGGCATGGTCGTTCACCTGGCCTCGGATCAGGCGGGGTACACGACCGGCGCGATCATCCCAGTCGACGGCGGGCGGACGGCGGTCTACTGATGCCCACGCCCGCGGAAATGTTCGACCTGTCCGGACGCGTGGCCGTGGTGACGGGAGCGTCCTCCGGACTGGGGGACGGGTTCGCCCGCACCCTCGCCGCCGCGGGCGCGACCGTCGTGGCGGCGGCCCGGCGGGCCGACCGGCTGACCTCGCTCGCGGCTGATCTGCCGGGCCTCGTCCCGGTCGAGTGCGACATCACCGTGCCCGCCGATCGAGAGCGACTGATCGCGGTCGCCTCCGAGATCGACGGCGGTGTCGACATCCTGGTGAACAACGCCGGACGGCCCGGGCCCCCGGACGCACTGACCGAGAGCGCCGAGGAGTTCGACGACATCCTCCGGGTCAACCTCACCTCCGGATTCCACCTGTCGGTGGCCGCGGTCAACGCCCTGCCCGAGGGCCGGGGCATGTCGATCGTCAACATCTCCTCGGTGGTCGGCCTGGTCTCGACCGCCCCGATCGGTGGCGCCGGGTACGCGGCGAGCAAGTCCGCGGTCATCGGCACCACCCGCGAGCTCGCGGGCCAGTGGGGCCGGCGGGGCGTCAGGGTCAACGCAGTGGTGCCTGGCTGGTTCGACACGGAGATGACCGACGGCCTGTTCACCAACGACAAGTCGGCCGGCTGGGTGCGACGCAACTCGATGCTCGGCCGGGGCGGCCGGGCGGGCGAGGTGGACGGCGCGGTGCTGTTCCTCGCCTCCGACGCCTCCAGCTACGTGACCGGGCACGTCCTCACGGTCGACGGCGGGTGGACGGCGCGATGACGGGAACGGGATCGGCGGCCGCAGCCGGGCTGCCGCCGGAGATGCGGGCCCTCAGGCTCCACCAGTGGGGTCAGGCCCCGACCCTCGACCGCGTGCCGGTTCCGCGGCCCGCGCCGGGCCAGGTGCTGCTCCGTGTGGACGCCGCGGGCCTGTGTCATTCCGACCTGCACATCATGGACGCGAACGCGGGGGTGCTGCCCTACGAGCTGCCGTTCACCCTCGGCCACGAGGTCGTCGGCACGGTCGTCGAGGTGGGCGATGCCGCGGACATCGAGTGGATGGGCCGCACCTGCGGTGTCCACGGCGTCTGGTCCTGCGGTAGCTGTCGCAAGTGCCTGGCGGGCCGGGACAACTACTGTGTGACGCTCACCGGACCGATCGGCTGCGGCACCGGCCGCGACGGCGGACTCGCCGACTACATGCTCGTCCCGTCCGTCCGGCACCTGGTGGAGGTCGACGCCGCCGTAGGACCCGCTGTGGCCCCGCTGACCGACGCCGCCCTCACCGCCTACCACGCCGTGGTGTCGCAGCCGGTCGACCCGGCCGGGGCGATCGTCGTGGTGATCGGGATCGGGGGCCTCGGCCACCTCGCGGTGCAGGTGCTCGCCGACCGCGCGCCCGCGGTGATCATCGGCGTGGACCCCCGCGAGTCCGCCCGGGAACTCGGGCTGCGCCTCGGCGCGGACCACACGGTGGCCTCGGTCGCCGAGGCCGCGGCGCTGGTGTCCGAGGTGTCCGGCGACACCGGCGCCGACCTCGTCATGGACTTCGTCGGCGCGGGACAGACCCTGGATGCCGCCGACGGACTCATGGCAACCGGGGCCACCCTGGTCGTGGTGGGCTCGGCCGGCGGGCACCTGACCGTCGACAAGAAGGGCTCACTGCCCCGCGGGTGGCGCGTCGAGGCCCCCTTCTGGGGCCCGCACCGGCACCTGCGGGACGTCGTGGACCTCGCCGCGGCCGGGACACTGTCCGCCGTCGTGGAGACGCGGAGCCTGGATGAGGTCCTGAACGCCTACGAGGAGCTGCGGCACGGCCGGGCGGACGGCCGCCTCGTCGTCGTCCCCTGATCGGGTCACTCCCGCCCACTCGGACCCGGTCGCCGGTCCCACACCCCACCCACACCTTTCACACACCCCAAGGAGAACGCGACCATGAAGCAGCTGGCCAGGGACGTCACCGAACGTGCAACCCGAACCCCGGACGCCATCGCTGTGGTCGACGGCGAGGGCACGCACACGATCACCGAGGTGGTCCGGGCCGCCCGCGAGCTCGCGACGGTACTGGAGTCGGCGACCGACGGCCCCGCCACGGTGCTGGTCCGCGCGGACAACTCGTGGCGCACCGTCGCCGCCGCCGTCGCGGTGGGACTGACCGGCGGACTGCTCGCGGTGATGAGTGGCCACGCCACCAGGTCGGAGTTCGACATCGCGATGGAGGACCTCCGGCCCGACGTCGTGGTGGCCGACG
The DNA here is from genome assembly GCF_021033825.1 of Dietzia aurantiaca. Classification (GTDB taxonomy): domain Bacteria; phylum Actinomycetota; class Actinomycetes; order Mycobacteriales; family Mycobacteriaceae; genus Dietzia; species Dietzia aurantiaca. Next base: position 31,035 of record NZ_JAIFXZ010000012.1, on the reverse strand, counting down.
GACCGCTCGGACAGGTGTGGGGCCTGGAAGGGTACGGGTTCGTCCCCTCGGGTCAGGCCCTGGCCGGCTGGGAGGTCCACGGACCGGCGGATGGGCGGACCCGGGGCGTCGAACACTGGAAGGGCGGTGTGGTGGCCGCCATGACCTCCGGCTCGACCGGGCGCCCCAAGTGCGTCATCCAGACCGAGGACGCACTGCGGTACGCCGGTCAGTCGACGATCGATGCGGTGGGACTGGAGCCGGGTGACGCGATCGGTGCGCTCGTGCCGCTGTCGTCAGCCGCCGCCATCTGCTTCGGGATGTACCTGCCCACGATGCTCGGTGGGGCCATGGTGGCCGACGCGAAATGGAACCCCGAGCGTGCCGTCGCCGTGCTGCGCGACAACGCGGTCGCGTGGACGATGCTCGTGCCCACCATGGCGCTGCAGCTCACGCTCGTCGACGGGGCGGACGGCGCGCTGTCCGCGATGAAGGCCATGACGGTCGGCGGCGGACCCATGAACGAGAAATCACTGCGGTCGGCGGAACTCCGGCTCGGCACCACGTTCCTGCGGGTGTTCGGGATGTCCGAGGCGCTCGGGCACACCACCCCGCTCCCGGACGACGGCGTGGAGGTGCGCCTCGGGCGCGACGGCCGGCCGTTCCCCGGGACCCTCTCCAGGGTGGTCGACGGGGACGGCCGTGTGCTCGGCCCGGGTGAGGTCGGCTCACTCCAGGTCAAGGGGCCGTCGGTCTTCCTCGGCTATGCGCGCGGCGGTCTGCCCGTCGCTCCCGACGTGACAGAGGACGGATTCCTGGCGACCGGCGACCGCGCGGTGATCTTCGACGACGGCTGCGTGAGCATCCGCGGGCGCGAGAAGGACCTCATCATCCGCGGCGGCCGAAACATCGACATCAACGAGGTCGAGGCGGCGCTGGCCGGGATCCCGGGGATCCATCAGGTGTGCGTGGTCCCCGTCCCGGATCCCGTGCTGGGGGAGAGGGCCGCGGCGCTCGTGGTGCCGGACGGTCAGGCCCCGGGGTTGGAGGAGATCCGGCGGGAACTCGACGCGGCGGACTTCCCCAAGTTCAAGTGGCCGGAGTTCGTGATCTCGGTGGAGTCGCTGCCGCAGTCGCGGGTCGGGAAGCTGGATCGCGCCGGTGCCGCGAATCTCGCGGCGACGTTCGCCGAAGAAGCTTCGCAATGACGGCCCGGGAGCACGTTTCCGGCTGATAGTGTTTGAGTTGAACTCAATTTCACCTAACCTTAAGGAAATACACCGAGTTCGGGGGAGTGCCACATGGCGGCCACAACGAGAACCGAGAGTCCGCGCTCCAAGCGCAATGTCATTCTGGATGCAGCCGTGGCCAACTTCGGCAGCGTCGGCTACGAGCACACGAAATGGGCCACGGTCGCCAAAGAGGTCGGCATCGGCCAGACTGCGCTGTACCACTACTTCGAGTCCAAGGCGCACTGCCTGCTGACCATCATGAGGATGGAGCTGACGCGCTACCACGAGAGGTTCGAGGCCGCGGTCGAGGGATCGGCCGACGCGGGGTCGGCGTTCCGGGCCGTGATCGCGAGCGCCTACGACATCACCGAGACCGAGGCGCTCTCGGCACGCATCCTGCTCAACCACATCGACATGCTGGCGTCCCCCAGGTCGTCGGAGCGCGAGGAGGACGAGCGGATCCGGGCGCGCGAGATGGTGCGGGTGGTCGAGAACGACTGGACGGACCTGCTCAGGCGCGGAATGGACTCCGGGGAGTTCCCGCAGCGCGACGAGAAGGAGCTCGGCCGGTTCGTTCTGGGTCTCATCAACTCCGTGTGGAGTTGGTATCGCCCGGGCGGCGGCCGTCAGCTGCCTCAGATCGCGGAGTCGGTCACCGACGCCTGCATCCGATTGGTGCACTGAGGCGCTTCCACCTCGACGGCTCTGTCCGGGTGGTACCTTGACCCCAAGACCTGAAGTGAATTCAAATCCGGAGGATGAGATGTACAACCTGATCGTCATGGCGTCCAAGCCAGGTGAGTGGACCCACGAGCAGTTCATCGAGTGGTGGCGCGGCGATCACGCCGACGTGACCTACCCGCTGCCGGGACTGCGCCGCTGGTCCCACACCGCGGTCGGGGACACGGGTCCCAACCGGCATTCGCAGGGCTGGGACGGCGTCTCGGTCCTGTCCTTCGACTCGAAGGAGGCCTACGAGGAGATGCTCTCCAGCCCGGAGTGGGCCAGGGCGGCCGAGCACGTCGGATCGATGGGCGGACGGGCCATCATGGTGATGGGCGACGAGCAGCTCATGGTCTCGGGGGAGTGACCGTGGGGGGTGCGGACTGGGCCGAGGTCGGGTGCTACCAGGTGGCCGACTCGGTTCACCGTATTCCCCTGCCCATGCCGCACGACGGCCTGCGTGCGATCAACGTATACGTGGTGGAGGGCTCCGACGGGGTCTCGCTGATCGACGCCGGGTGGAACGTGCCCGGCAATCTCGACATCCTGAACGGGGGCCTCCGGTCGATCGACGTGGGGCTGGCCGAGGTCAGCGACGTCCATGTGACCCACATCCACCGCGACCACTACACGATGGGGCCCGAGCTGCGCAGGCAGGTCGGGACCCGGGTTCACCTGGGCCGGCTCGAGCAGCCGGGTCTCACCGCGCTCCGGGTGCTGGCCAACACGGTCCCGGCGGACTCTCTCGAGCAGTTGCGGCGTGCCGGGGCGCCCGGGGTCGCGGAGGCCGCGCTCGCGCTAAGTCGCACCGAGGAGTGGTTCGAGCGCGACTGGGAGCTGCCGGACGAGTGGACCGAGCCCGGGCCCGTGTCGGTGGCGGGACGCGCCATGCGGGCCACGGTGACGGCCGGCCACACCAAGGGGCACCTGGTGTTCGACGACCCCGGTCTCGGGGTGACTTTCACCGGCGACCATGTGCTGCCCCGGATCTCCCCGTCGATCGGGTTCGAGCTGGGTGGGTGGGACAATCCCCTCGGGGACTACCTGACCTCGCTCGAGGACATGCTCGCCAGGCCCGACTCGCTGATGTTGCCGGCGCACGGCGCCACCGGTGGGAGCGTTCACCTGAGGGTCCGTGAGCTGCTGGATCACCACGATTCCCGGCTCGACGCGACCCGCCGGATCCTTCTCGAGACCCCCGGTGTCACCGGGCTCGAGGTGGCCGCCTCGCTTCCGTGGACCCGCCGTGAGCGGACGTTCGCGGAGTTGGACGACTTCAACAAGATGATCGCGACCTGCGAGACGATGGCGCACCTGGACGTGCTGGTCGCGCGTGGTGACGCGGTGGTGGATCACGTGCAGCGCGAGGTGCAGCACTTCATCGCGAACTGACCCCGGCGGCCCGCGGGAGGGATCCCGCGGGCCGTTCGTGCCCTGGGGCCCGGGTCAGCGCGCGGTCCAGCCGCCGTCCGCGTAGACCTCCGCGCCGGTCATGAACCCGGCGTCGTCCGAGGCGAGGAACGCGACACTGCCGGCGATCTCGGCGGGCGTCCCGAGCCGGCCCATGGGGGTGTTGGCCAGCATTCCCCGGTGGCGCTCGGAGCCCTCGAATCGCTCCAGCAGCTGCGGGGTCTCGATGAACCCCGGGTGCAGCGAGTTCACCCGTACGCCCTTCGTGGCCCAGTGGAGGGCGGCGTTCTTCGTCATGGTCCTCACCGCACCCTTGGCCGCGTGGTAGGCGAAGCTGTTGCCGAATCCGCCGACGCTGCCGAGGATCGAGCAGACATTGACGATCGCCCCGCCGCCGGTGCGTTCGATCGCGCCACCGGCGTGCTTCATGCCGAGCCACACGCCGGTCTGGTCCACGTCGATCACGCGCTGCCAGTGCTCGGGGGTCTCGTCCTCGACCGTCTTGATGCTGCCGATCGCGGCATTGTTCACCAGGGCGTCGATCCGGCCGTGGGCGTCGAGGGTGCGCTGCACCGCCGCGGCCCAGTCGTCCTCGGCGGAGACGTCGAGCTCGAGTGCGAGATGGGGGCCGGTGGGGAGCGAGGCGACCAGGTCCGTCACCGGGGAGCCGGCGAGATCGGCGGCGACGACGACGGCGCCTTCGCCCGCCAGGCGCGTGCAGATCTCCGTGCCGATTCCTCCGGTTGCGCCGGTGATCAGAACGATCCGGTCGGTGAAGCGTTCCATGTGGTGCCCTCTCGGTGGTGTCTGTCGGCGGTCGGCTCGCCACGCGTCGTATAAACCAAACTCGGTTCAGTATATGGCGTCGCGCGTCGGCGTCAGGCGGGAAACGCCACCATCAGTGCGTCGGCGACGCACGCGGGGGCGTCCCGGCCCTCGATGTCGATCGTGTAGCGCACGCAACCGAGGGCGCCGCCGTCGTCGATCCCGCGGGTCCACTCCACTCGTCCGCGGGCCCGGAGGCGGTCGCCGGGCCGGACGAACGAGGGGAACCGGACCCTGTCGAGTCCGTAGTTGATCGCTCGTCCCGCGGCGTCGAAGGTGAACAGGTCGGCGCTGAGGCGGGGGATCAACGACAGAGTGAGGTAGCCGTGCGCGACGGTGGAGCCGAGTTCGGATGCGGCCGCCCGTCCGGTGTCCACGTGGATCCACTGGTGGTCCTCGGTGACGTCGGCGAACTCGTCGACCCGGTCCTGGGTGATGGTGAACCAGTCGCCGGCGCCGAGGTCGGTGCCGGCGGAGTTCCTGAACTCCTCAACGGTCCTGAAGGTGATGGTCACGGGCTTCTCCTCGGCGGTCGCGGACGAATACTGAATTCGGTTCAATATCGCGCACGCTACCGTGTTGGGGTGAACGAGGAGCGCGATCCGGCGCGAGGGGCCCTGTCGGTCGGCTATGTCCCGGGGGTGCAGCCGGACAAGTGGCTGACCCGGTGGCGCGAGCGCCGGGGCGACGTGCCGGTCACCGCGAGACGCGTGGGTGATCCGCGGGCGACACTCGCCGCGGAGGCGGGCGCCGAGGGGTTCGACGTGATCTTCTTCCGTGAGCCCGCAGACGCACCCCGGTCGGCGCCGACCGGGCTGCTGCGGGTGCCGCTGTACACCGAGACGATGTCGGTGCTCGCGGAGAAGGAACACGAGATCGGTGCGTTCGACTCACTGAACGCGGACGACCTGGCGGGGGAGCGGTGGATCGATCCCGTCGACACGATCACCGCGACCCCGGATGAGGTCTCCGCTGCCGTGGACCTCGTGGCGGCGAATGTGGGGCTGCTCGTCCTGCCCCTGCCGTATGCCCGTGCGTTGAGCCGGCGGGACGTGGTGGTTCGTCCACTCGACGGCGTCCCGGCGACCCGGATGGGGGTGGCGTGGTCCGCGACGCGGGAGGGGGACGAGCTCATCGACGAGTTCGTGGGGATCGTCCGCGGGCGTTCCGAGGCGAGTTCGCGCGGCGGGGCGGAGCCGCCGCGCGAGAAGCGTTCGGCCCGCGAGAAGTCCGCGGCCAAGGCTCGGGCGCGTGCGGAGCGTGCCGGCCGGGGCGAGAAGAGCGGCCAGGGCGGCGCGTCCGGCCGCGCGGGTCAGCCGGGTCGGGCCAAGGGGCGTCGCAGCCGCTGATCGTCCCTTGGCCGGACGCGGTTCAGGCCTCCTTCGCGCCGACCATCGCCCGCGCGTATCCGAGGTGCCGGGACACCACGTCATCGGCCGTCAGTGGCCCGCCGGGTCGATACCAGGAGGCGATCGAGACGCACAGGGAGGCGATGGCGCGCGCCGCGTCCTCGGGGTGGCGACAGGTGAAGTCGCCGGCGTCCACTCCCGCACGGATCGCGTCCTCGATCATCGTTTGTTGGGCGTCCCGCTGCGAGATGTGATGAGCCCGGACGTCCGGGTCCATGCTGCGCATCTCGGTGGACGCCACGAAGGCATGATCGCGCCGGGCCATGTGAAAGCGGGCGAGGCATTCCACGATGTTGGCGAACCGGGTGGCGGGGGAGTCGCCCGCGTCCTCGGCCGACGCGGCGGTGTGCGTCAGCATCTCGGCCATCGCCGCATCGACCAGGGCTGCGAGGATCGCCTGCTTGGACTTGTAGTGGTGGTACAGCCCGGGAACGGACAGGCCGGCGGCCTCGGCGATCGTCCTGATTGAGGCGCCGTGATAACCGTGCCGGGCGAAGGCGCCGAGGGCGGCCCGCAGCGGTGGTGTCAGCTCGTCGGTTCCGAACTCGCGCCAGTTGTCCATGAGTTCATTCTCCTCGATCCCCGGGCCGTCCCGGCCCCCGCGCTTGACACCGGATGTGGTGTGGGCAACACTATCCCACACCGAGCGATCGATCGGTCGGGAACGTGCAGAGTCGGTGACAACAACGGAGGTCGAGGATGAGCCGTACGGACTCGCGCCCATGGCAGGAGATGTACCGCCCGGGGCTCGACGAGGGAGTGGTGACCCGACCCTCGACGCTGATCGACGCGTGGGCTGAGCGGGTCGACGCCCACCCGGACGGGGTCGCGATCGCCTACTTCGACACCGCCCTGACCGCCCGCGAGGTCGACGCCAGGGCGGACGCCCTGGCCGCCGGTCTCCAGGATCGCGGGGTGGGCGCCGGGGACCGCGTCGGCATCCACCTGCAGAACATCCCGCAGTACGCACTGGCGATGCTCGCGCTGTGGAAGATCGGCGCGGCCGCGGTGGTCCTCAACCCGATGTACTTCGGCCGCGAGCTCCGGCTGCCCGTCGAGGACTCCGGCGCGATCGGGGTGATCGCCACCGACCATGACGTGCCGGCGATCCGCGAGGCCGTCGTCGGAACCGAGGTGGGCTGGATCCTCAGCACGAGCGAGCTCGATCTGCAGAGCCGTGACGATCCCCGGATGTTCACCGACGGGGATCGGGCCCCGGCGTCCGCGGACGGCGACCTGGTCGAGCTGATGACGCGGTTCGCGGGCAGGGCCCCGGCGCCGGTCGAGGTCGTGCCCGATGACCTGGCGCTGCTCACCTATACCTCCGGCACCACCGGCCCTCCCAAGGGTGCGATGAACTCGCACGCCAACGTCGTGGCGGTGGCGCGCAGCTTCGCCGACTTCGTGGACGTGGCCCCGGGGGACGTGGTCCTCGCGATCGCCCCGCTGTTCCACATCACCGGCGCGGTGATCAACGCCACCCTCGGGCTGATCACGGACACCACCCTGGTCTTCGCCGGGCGTTTCCGTCCCGAGATCGTCCTCGACGCCTTCCGGGAGCACGGGGTGACGTTCACCATCGGCTCGATCACCGCCTACAACGCGCTGATGCGACTGGACGAGGCAAGGCCCGAGCACTTCGCCGCCGTCAAGACCCTCTACAGCGGTGGTGCGCCCATCCCGCCGTCGACGGTCGACCGCTTCGCCGAACGGTTCGGCCACTACATCCACAACGGTTACGGGATGACCGAGACGACCTCTGGTGTCATCGCGGTGCCGCCGGGTCGGCGCGCACCCGTGGACCCCTCCAGCGGGACCCTCTCGATCGGCGTGCCGCTGCCCGGCATCGCCGCCGAGGTCGTCGGGCCGGACGACCGCCCGGTTCCACCGGGCGACCAGGGCGAACTGGTGCTCGCCGGCCCGCAGATCGTCTCCGGGTACTGGCGGAACGAGGAGGCCACCGCGTCCACCATGCCCGGGGGCCGTCTACACACCGGCGACGTCGCCGTCATGGACGCCGACGGCTGGGTCTACCTCGTCGACCGGCTCAAGGACCAGATCAACTCCTCCGGCTACAAGGTGTGGCCCCGTGAGGTCGAGGACGCCCTCTACGAGCACGACGCGGTTTTCGAGGCGGCGGTGGTCGGGCTCGCCGACGAGTACCGCGGCGAGAAGGTCGTCGCGTTCGTCTCTCTCAAGGCGGGCTGCACCGCCACCTCCGACGAGTTGGCCGCCTTCGCGGGCGAGCGGCTCGCGGCCTACAAGCGGCCCGCCGAGGTGCACGTCGTGGGCGAGTTGCCCAAGACCCAGACCGGAAAGATCCGACGTCGCGAACTCCGCGACGCCCACACGCCCTGATGTCCCGCCCCGAACCCTCACCCACCCTCACCCCATCGAAGGGAACCGACATGGCTGATGCCACAGTCCGTCCAGAAGTCCCCGGGCAGCCCACCGCGCCCGCGACGGCCACCAAGAGCCCCGGCGCCCTCAAGTCGCTGGCCGCGAGTACCACCGGCCAGCTGTTCGAGTGGTACGAGTGGACCGCCTACGCGGTGTTCGCCCCGTTCATCGCCGCTGCGATGTTCAACAATGACAACCCGGTCTCGGCGCTGCTCGCCACCCTGGCTGTCTTCGCGGTCGGGTTCCTCATGCGTCCGCTGGGCGGCATCGTCTTCGGCCGAATCGCCGACGTCAAGGGACGCAAGCACGTCCTGATCGTCACCATGCTGATGATGGCCGCGGCGAGCCTGCTGATCGGACTGCTGCCCACCTACGGGACGATCGGTGTCTTCGCATCCGCCCTCCTGCTGCTCTGCCGCATGGTCCAGGGCTTCGCGCACGGCGGTGAGTCCGCCACGGCGTACAGCTACGTCGCCGAGATCGCGCCGCCGCACCGCCGCGGGATGTGGGGCAGCCTCGTCTTTGTGGCCATCATGGGCGGCACCGTGATCGCCTACGGCATCGGCGGCGGCATCACCGAGCTGCTCAGCGAGTCGGCCGTCGGCTCCTGGGGCTGGCGCGTGCCGTTCCTGCTGGGCGCCGTGTTCGCTCTGTTCGTGCTGTACCTGCGGTCCGGCATGGAGGAGTCCGAGGTGTTCGACACCGCCGAGGCCGCCGACAGCGCCGCCGCCGGCGGTGCTGCCACCGGCAGCACCGCCGCGGCCACCGGCAGCACCGCCGCGGCCACCGGAGCCGGAACCGACGCCGGTTCCGCCGTCGTCACCACGTTCTCCCGCGGCCGCCTCGCTCGCGCCATCGCCCTCGTCGTGACCATGGTCTCGGGCATCACGGTCGCCCACTACACCTGGAGTTCGTACGCCTCCACGTTCGCCATCACCCAGCGCGACATGGACTCCGGCTCCGCCTTCTGGATGATCTTCGCCAGCCAGCTCATCGCGCTGTGCACCCTGCCTCTGTGGGGTCTGTTGTCGGACCACATCGGGCGCCGTCCGGTGATCTTCATCTTCGCGGTGGGCACCATCGTCACGACCCCCTTCCTCATGGGCATGATCGACGACCGCCCGTGGACCCTGTTCGTGGCCTCGCTCATCGCCATGACCCTGGTCGCCGCGGCCGGGTCGATCCTGTCCTCGTTCATGTCCGAGGCGTTCCCCACCAAGATGCGCACGGCCGGGATCGGGTTCGCGTACTCGCTGTCCGTCGCGGTGTTCGGCGGAAGTGCTCCCTATCTCAACGCCCAGTTCATCCAGTGGGACCTGTACTGGCTGATCAGCGCGTACATCATCGTGCTCTGTGTCTGCACGATCATCGCCACGGCCATCATGAAGGAGACCCGGGGCGACAACCTGCACACGGTCGGCCGCGGCTAGTCGCGCCCGAACCGGCCACACATCCGTCCATCGACCGCGAGGATCGTAGTTCATGACCACTTCCCAGACAGACACAGAGTCCGAGGGGCTGCCCGTCGACGAGTTGCTCCGGCCCGACGTGGTGGGCCCCAAGATCGCGGAGGCGACCGGTGAGAAGGCCTGGACCGAGTTCGAGGCCGAGCTCATCGCCGGTGGCAAGTCCAACCTCACCTTCACCCTGCGTTCGGACGCCGGCGAACTCATCCTGCGCAGGCCGCCCACCGGCGAGCTGCTGCCCAGTGCCCACGACATGGGTCGCGAGGCGCGGATCCAGATCGGGTTGGGCGACACCGACGTCCCGGTCGCGCAGGTGGTGCTCAACGAGACCACCGGCGAGGACCTGGGCGTGCCGTACTACGTGATGGAGAAGGTGGTCGGCCACGTCATCCGCGACGCGTTGCCGCCGGGCTTCGCCGAGTCCGACGACGACAAGGCTGCCATGGCCGACGCGCAGATCGACGCCCTGATCGCGCTCCACGCGGTGGATCAGAACGCGGTGGGCCTGGCCGATCTCGGTCGCCCGGACGGCTACCTCGAGAGGCAACTGCGCCGGTGGCTCGGGCAGTCCGAGAAGGCGGTCGACTCCGTCCGGGCCGATCGGCTTCCGGAGCTGGCGGCGCGGCTCGGGGAGAGCATGCCCACCTCGCCGTCGTCGAGGATCATCCACGGCGACTACCGACTGGACAACTACGTCGTGGCGCCCGACGACCCGGGCCGTATCCTCGCGATCCTGGACTGGGAGCTGTCCACGCTCGGCGATCCCGTCGCCGACCTCGCGCAGACGGTCCTGTACTGGGGCGACCCGGACGGGCCCGAGGTGCCGCTGATCCCCAGCATCACCACCGAGCCCGGGTGGCCGGGGCCGCAGCGGCTGCTCGACCGCTACTGCGCGGCCACCGGCACCGACCCGTCATACATGCCCTGGTACCTGGCGTTCGCCACGTTCAAGTTCGCGGCGATCGCCCAGGGCGTGGCCACCCGTTCGCTGGCCGGCGACATGGCCGGTCAGGACTTCGGCGACATCGGTCCGCAGATCCGCGACCTGGTCGACCACGGCCACTCGATCCTCGACTCCCGGAAGGAGACAAACTGATGACCGACTCCGACACCGCGAGTTCACCCACAGTGCCCGCACCTGTCGATCCCCGCACCGGGCCGCAGACCGCGGTGCCCGTGCTGGACCGGTTCCGGATGGACGGTCGCGTCGTGGTGATCACCGGCGCCTCGTCCGGCCTCGGCGCCGGGTTCGCCCGCGCGCTGTCCTCGGCGGGGGCCACCGTCGTGCTGGCCGCCCGCCGCAAGGAACGGCTCGAGGCGCTGGCCGAGGAGCTCCGCTCCCGCGGCGGCGAGGCCTCCACCGTGGCCTGCGACGTGGCCGACCCCGAGTCGTGCGCGGAGATGGTCCGCGCCGCGATGGCCGAGCACGGGCGGATCGACGTGCTGATCAACAACGCCGGCCTCGGCACCGCGGTACCCGCGCTCAAGGAGACCCCCGAGCAGTTCCGCTCGGTCGTGGACGTCAACCTGAACGGGGCGTTCTGGGCCGCCAAGGAGTGCGCCGCGGTCATGGGGCCCGGCTCGAGCATCGTCAACGTGGCCAGCGTCCTGGGGCTGACCGCCGGCTTCGCACCGCAGGCCGCGTACTCGGCCACCAAGGCCGCCGTCATGGGCCTGACCCGGGACCTGGCCTCGCAGTGGGGTGGCCGTCGCGGCATCCGGGTCAACTCGCTCGCACCCGGCTACTTCGCGTCAGAGATGACCGACGAGATCCCCGAGCAGATGCTCGCCGACATCACCGGCAGCACGATCTTCGGCCGTCTCGGCCTCCAGCCCGAGCTGGACGCCGCCCTGCTCTTCCTCGCCTCCGATGCCGCATCGTTCATCACGGGCACCACGCTCGTGGTGGACGGCGGCATGACTATGCACTGAACCGCCGCTGCACTGAACCGACGCAGCCTGAACCAGACACTTCTACAGGAGTAGTGCCAATGGAATTCGCACACAGCCAGCGCAGCCTCGAGCTGCAGGAGAACATGTGGGAGTTCATGCGCGAGCATGTCTTCCCGGCCGAGCCCGTGTGGAAGGAATACCTGCGCGAGCACGGCGACAACGCCTACCCGCCCGTCATGGAGGACCTCAAGGCCGAGGCCCGCCGGCGGGGGTTGTGGAACCTCTTCCTGCCCGAGTGGTCGGGGATCTCCAACCTCGAGTTCGCCGCCGTCTCCGAGATCACCGGCTGGTCGCCGGTCATCGCCCCCGAGGCCATCAACTCGCAGGCCCCGGACACCGGGAACATGGAGACCTTCCACCTGTTCGGCACCGACGAGCAGAAAGCCACCTACCTCGAGCCGCTCAAGGCCGGCACCATGCGCTCGGCGTACGTCATGACCGAGCCGGACGTGGCCTCCTCCGATGCCACCAACGTGCAGACCGTCATCCGCCGCGAGGGCGACGAGTACGTGATCAACGGCCGCAAGTGGTGGATCACCGGCGTGGCCGATACGCGCTGCGAGATCCTCATCGTCATGGGCAAGACCGACCCGGAGGCGGACACCCACCGCCAGCAGTCGATGGTGCTCGTGCCGCGGGACACCCCGGGCCTGACCATCGAGCGCAACCTGCCGCTGTTCGGTTACCAGGACCAGCACGGCCACTGCGAGCTGGTGTTCAAGGACGTCCGCGTGCCGGTCGAGAATCTACTGGGTGAGGAGGGCGCCGGGTTCGCCATCGCCCAGGCCCGTCTCGGGCCGGGCCGTATCCACCACGCGATGCGGGCGATCGGCATGGCCGAGCGGGCGCTGGCCCTGATGGTGGACCGTGCCAAGTCGCGTCACGCGTTCGGCGGATATCTGTCCGAGCAGGGTGTGGTGCAGGAGCACATCGCCAATTCGCGCATCGAGATCGACCAGGCGCGCCTGCAGGTGCAGCACTGCGCCTGGATGATTGACACCGTGGGCGCCAAGGACGCGCGCTTCGAGATCTCCGCCATCAAGGTGATCGCCCCGCAGGTCGCCTGCGCGGTGATCGACCGGGCGATCGAGATCTTCGGTGGTGCCGGGGTCTCGGACGACACGCCGCTCGCGTACTTCTATGCGTGGGCGCGGGCGCTGCGGATCGTCGACGGCCCGGACGCCGTGCATCGCCGCACCATCGCGCGCGGTGAGCTGCGCAGGACCCCGCCGTACATCGGCTGAGAACAGCCCACCGCCGGAACACGGCCACTACTAGGATGTCCCACTAACGGGCCGCGGCCCGTGCCGGGGCCATTTCGGACAAGGAGAACACCATATGGGTGCAGTGATTGTGGAGGCCGTGCGCAGTGCGGTCGGTAAGCGTAAGGGCGGTCTGGCGGGCGTTCATCCCGCCGACCTGTCGGGCACGGTGCTGAGCGGGCTCGTCGAGCGCGCGGGCCTGGACCCGGCCGCGGTCGAGGACGTCATCTGGGGTTGTGTCACCCAGGCCGGTGAGCAGGCCGGCGACATCGCCCGGACCGCTGCTCTGTCGGCCGGCTGGCCGGAGACGGTCAACGGTGTGACGATCGACCGCCAGTGTGGTTCGTCGCAGCAGGCACTGAGCTTCGCCGTCGCGGTGATCGAGTCGGGCTACCAGGACGTCGTGGTCGCCGGTGGCGTCGAGTCGATGACCCGCGTCCCGATGGGTTCGCACGTCTCGGCCGAGTCGTTCCCGTACGGCGAGAAGTTCATGACCCGCTACAACGGCATCGCCCCCAACCAGGGCGTCGGTGCTGAGATGATCGCCGAGCGCTGGGGCTTCTCGCGCACCCAGCTCGACGAGTTCGCGGTGGCCTCGCACGAGAAGGCCGCCGCCGCGCAGGATGCCGGCTTCTTCGCCGGTCACATCGTCCCGGTCCAGACCCCTGACGGGATGTTCGACACCGACCAGGGCATCCGCCGCGGCAGCACCGTGGAGGGCCTGGCCGGGCTCAAGACCCCGTTCAAGGAGGACGGTGTCATCCACGCGGGCAACGCCTCGCAGATCTCGGACGGCGCCTCGGCCGTGCTGGTGATGAGCGAGGAGGCCGCCGCCAAGTACGGGTGCACGCCCATCGCCCGGGTGCACACCGCGACGCTGGCGGGCGATGACCCGGTCATCATGCTGACCGCTCCGATCCCGGCCACTGCAAAGGCCCTGCAGAAATCGGGTCTGTCGATTGACGACATCGGGGTGTTCGAGGTCAACGAGGCGTTCGCCTCCGTGCCCATGGCGTGGCTCGCCGAGACCGGCGCCGACCCGGCCAAGCTCAACCCCAACGGCGGCGCGATCGCGCTCGGTCACCCGCTCGGTGGCTCGGGCGGCCGCCTGATGTCCGACATGATCGCGCATATGCGTAACCAGGGCATCAAGTACGGCCTGCAGACGATGTGTGAGGGCGGCGGCCAGGCCAACGCCACCATCATCGAGCTGCTCTGAGCCTCGCTGCACGAGCCGGCAGCATCACACTTCGACCCCGGTCGCCCGTCTAGGGCGGCCGGGGTCGCGGCGTCAGACGCCGACGTTCGGTGCCGGCGTTCGGTGCCACCCCTCATCGAGAAGTGGATTCGGCCCACATAGCTCGAGTGACTTTGTGCCGAACCCTCTGCCGGATGAGCTTGTGCCGTGGCCAGGCGGCGGCCAGGCGGCGGGAACGCGGTAGGAATGCGGTGGGGGCGCGAGTACATCGACGGAGGCGTCTGGGGGCCCACGCGCAGGCGCGGGAGCGGATGCCGGGTGCTCCCTGGCGGTGTCAACAGCATCGGCTCAGCCGCCGGTGAGGACCACCGCGCGGCCGAGGATCTCGCCGCGGTCCAGCGCCTCGTAGGTGGCGGGCGCCTCGTCGAGGCCCACGCGCCGTGAGATGACGCCGCTCAGGTCTAGCTTGCCCGCCGCGAGCATGCGAATGAGGTCGGGAATATCGCGCCGGGCGCGGGCCCCGTAGGAGCCCTTGATCTGGATCTTGCGTCGGACGATGCGGGCGAGGTCCACGTCGAGAGTGGTTCCCGCGGGAGGGATGCCGACGACGACGGCGCGGCCGCCCTCCCGGGTGATGTCCACGGCCAGAGTGGTGGTGCGCGCCGAGCCCAGGGCCTCGAACGCCACGTCGACCCCGCGGCCGCCGGTGATCTCCGCGATCGCCTCGGCGGCATCGGTGTGGGACGAATTGATGGTGTGTGTCGCGCCCATACGACGGGCGAGAGCCAGCTTGTCGTCGTTGACATCGATCGCGACGACCGCCTCGGCGCCACTGGCGGCCGACAGTTGCACGATGTTCTGTCCGACCCCTCCCACGGCGATCACCGCCACCGACTCACCGGTCCGCACCTCACCCACGTTGCGAACCGCACCGTAGGCGGTGAACAGCGAGCACCCCAGAATCGCGGTGTCGGTGAGGTTGAGCTCGTCCGGCAGGCGGAACACGCTCGTGGCGGGGGTGACGCTGTACTCGGCCATCCCGCCCATCGAGTACATCGACAGCGGCTCGCCGGAGGGGCGGTGCAGGCGGGTCTCGCCGTCGTACAGCGTGCCGCGCAGGCGGTTGTACGCGAAGAACGTCGAGCACAGGTCCTCCATGCCGCGCGCGCAGTTCTCGCAGGTCCCGCACGGCATGATGAACGAGCCCACCACCCGGTCGCCCGGTCCGACGTTGGTCACCCCGGCGCCGACCTCGGCCACGATGCCGGAGATCTCATGGCCCAGTACGCCCGGCAGTGGGAAGCCGACCTCGCCCTTCATCACGTGCAGGTCCGTGTGGCAGACCCCGCAGGCGTGGTTGTGGACCAGCACCTCGCCCGCGCGGGGGGAGGGAATGGGGATGTCTTCGATCACCAGCTGTGATCCGGTCTCGACACACACGGCGGCCTTCATGCGTGCGACCCTACTCAGTTGCCGCGGAGCTGTCGGTGGATCACAAACGATGATAATAGTTGCTGGCGTACATTCGGGCCGCGGCGAATCGGTCTCGAGTAGGACGAACGGGCGGAGGGCACGATGGAGGTGGGGGCCGAGGACTTCGCGGACATCCTCGCGGCGACGCGGGACTTCATCCGGACGGAACTGGTCCCACGCGAGCAGGAGTTCGCCGACGCCGATGCGATCGACGAGGCCACCCGGGCCGCTCTGGCCGACATGGGACTGTTCGGCTATGCGATCCCGCAGCAGTGGGGTGGGCTGGGGCTGGACCTGCGGCAGGACGTGGAACTAGCGATGGAGTTCGGCTACACCAGTCTGGCCGTCCGGTCGCAGTTCGGGACCAACAACGGCATCGCCGGACAGGTGCTGGTCGACTTCGGCACCGACGAGCAGAAGCGTCAGTGGCTCGGCCGGATCGCCTCCGGCGAGGTGATCGCGTCCTTCGCCCTGACCGAGGACGGCGCCGGATCCAACCCCGCGGGGTTGGCGACCAGGGCGGTCCGGGACGGCGACGACTGGGTGATCGACGGGACCAAGAGATTCATCACCAACGCCCCCTCGGCCGGGCTGTTCGTGGTGTTCGCCCGCACGCGGCCCGCTGACGCGGCAGGCACGGGGATCGCCGTGTTCCTCGTCCCCGCGGACGCGCCGGGCGTCTCTGTGGGCCCGAAGGACGTCAAGATGGGCCAGGAGGGCGCCTGGACCGCCGAGGTCGCGTTCCGGGGTGTGCGGGTGCCGGACTCCGCTGTGGTCGGTGGCGACGTGGACGCCGGCTACCGCGCGGCCATGACCTCGCTCGCCCGCGGCCGGGTCCATATCGCCGCCGTCGCCGTGGGCTCCGCGCAGCGCGTTCTGGACGAATCCGTCGCCTACGCCGCCGAGACCACCCAGGGCGGCCGGCCGATCGGCGAATTCCAGCTGGTCCAGGCCATGCTCGCGGAGATGCAAACCGGCGTCATGGCCGGGCGGGCGCTGGTCCGCGACGCAGCCGACAAATGGGTGACCGAGGAGGATCGCCGGATCGCGCCGTCCGTGGCGAAGCTCTACTGCACCGAGATGGCCGGCACGGTCGCCGATCTCGGTGTCCAGGTCCACGGCGGGACCGGCTACATGCGCGGCGTGGCCGTCGAACGGATCTACCGCGACATCAGGTTGCTGCGCCTCTACGAGGGAACGAGCGAGATCCAGAAGCTCATCATCGGCGGTGGTCTGGTCCGCGCTGCGGCCAGAGCAGCGGGGCCCCGATGAGCGCGGGGGACAGCGGCGGGCGTAGAACTGCCGATGGGCGCGGTTCCGGCGCTCGGGGAACACGCAGAGGCGATCCTGGCGGAGCCGGGATGCGACGGGGAGAGGGGACATGACGGGACTTCTCGAGGGCAGGACCGCGGTGGTCACGGGCGGCGCCCGGGGGATCGGTCTGGAGATCGCGCGCACGTTCATCGACGCGGGCGCGCGAGTGGTGATCGGCGATATCGACGACGACGCCGGCGCCGCGGCCGTCGCCGAGCTAGGTGGTGACGGCGTGGCCCGCTACATTCGTTGCGATGTCCGCGACGGGGCCGCGGTCGAGGCGACGATCGACGCCGCGGAGGACGCGTTCGGCCCCCTCGGGGTCTTCGTCAACAACGCCGGTGTCACCCGGGACGCGACGATGCGCAAGATGACCGAGGAGCAGTTCGACGACATCATCGCGATCCACCTCAAGGGCAGCTGGAACGGCACACGCGCCGCCGCCGGCCGCATGCGGACCCATGGGGGCGGTGCGATCGTCAACATCTCGTCGATCTCCGGCAAGGTCGGACTGGTCGGCCAGACCAACTACTCCGCCGCCAAGGCCGGGATCGTGGGGCTGACCAAGGCCGCGGCCAAGGAGGTCGCGTTCGCCGGCGTTCGGGTCAACGCCGTTCAACCCGGGCTCATCCGGACCGCCATGACGCTGGCGATGCCCGAGCACATCTGGGACGAGAAGATGAAGGAGATTCCGATGGGCCGCGCCGCCGAGCCGTCGGAGGTGGCCCGGGTGGTGCTGTTCCTGGCAAGTGACATGTCCAGCTACATGACCGGCACGGTCCTCGAGGTCACGGGCGGCCGGCACATCTGAGGCCGACCCCGCCGGCTCAGCTGTAACGTCATCGCGGCACAACTCGTCGCACGAGGAGGACTGGAATGACCACAGCACCACGGGTGTTCGAGGGAATCGCGGGAATCGAGGCCGCGATAGGGGAGCACGTCGGCTACAGCTCCTGGATGGAAGTGACGCAGGAGAGGGTGGACGCCTTCGCCGATGCCACCGGTGATCACCAGTGGATCCACGTCGACCCGGTCCGCGCGGCCGAGGGCCCCTACGGCGCGACCATCGCGCACGGCTATCTCACCCTGTCGTTGGTGCCGCTGCTCGGCGCAGAGGTCATGGAGATCCGGGGCTTCGGGATGATGATCAACTACGGGCTCGACAAGGTCCGCTTTCCCGCTGCCGTGCCCGTCGGGTCCCGGATCCGGGCCGGCATCGAACTCACCTCGTTGCAGCGCAAGTCCTCCGGCGTCCAGCTCAACAGCCTCGTCACCGTCGAGATCGACGGCTCTGACCGCCCCGCGCTCGTCGCCGAGACCGTCCGGCTGATGGTCGAGTGACGGCGGCGGACCGGCAGGAGTGCGGAGTTCACCTCAACTTAACTACAGGGATGTGATTCAGGCGTAGCGTCAGGCCCAACGGTCGGTGGGGAAGCCGACCGTCGGGAGGTCCCAGCCGATGATCGTCGAACGCGATCGGGAGGGGGCCGGCACCCGGCCCCGTCACCACCCGGTGACCTGGCCCGACCGGTCCATCCCGAACCGCCTGCGGGTGCCGCGGGTCAGGAGCGCGCCGTGACCGACACCGTACGTACCTACGTCCTCGACACCTCGGTTCTGCTGTCCGATCCGTGGGCCGTCACCCGCTTCGCCGAGCACCACGTGGTGCTGCCCATCGCGGTGATCGGGGAACTCGAGGCCAAGCGTCACCACCCCGAGCTGGGCTACTACGCCCGCGAGGCGCTACGTCTGCTGGAGGACCTGCGGCTGCGCAACGGTCGACTCGACGGCGACCTCATCGTCACCGATCAGGGCGGGACGTTGCGGGTGGAGCTCAACCACACCGACCAGTCCGTCCTGCCCTCGGGCTTCCGCAACACCGGAAACGACTCCCGCATCCTGGCGTGCGCGCTCAACCTGCGGGCCGAGGGTGCCGAGACCGTCCTGGTGTCCAAGGACATCCCGCTGCGCGTCAAGGCCGGGTCCGTGGGGCTGCCGGCGGATGAGTACCACGCCCAGGACGTCGTGCTCACCGGCTACCGCGGCGTCGACGATCTGCCCGCCACCCAGGAGCTCGTCGACGGATTGTTCGCCGAGGGACGGGTGAGCCCCCTGGCGGCCCGCGCCGCCGGACTCGACGCCGCCACGCCCGTGCACTGCGGCGTACGCGTGCAGACCGAATCCTCGTCGGCACTGGCCCGGGTGACCGACGACGGTGGGCTCCGGCTCGTCCGCGGCGACGTCGAGGTATTCGGCCTGCGCGGGCGCTCCGCAGAGCAGCGCATCGCGATCGACTGCCTGTTGGACGAGTCGATCGGGATCGTGTCCCTCGGCGGTCGCGCGGGCACGGGCAAGTCGGCACTCGCCCTGTGCGCCGGACTGGAGTCGGTCCTTGAGCGGCGCCGGCACCGCAAGATCGTCGTGTTCCGGCCCCTCTACGCGGTCGGCGGTCAGGAACTCGGCTACCTGCCAGGCAGCGAGTCGGAGAAGATGTCACCCTGGTCGCAGGCCGTGTTCGACACGCTCGAGGGCCTGGTCAGCGAGAACGTCATCGACGAGGTCATGGACCGCGACATCCTCGAGGTGCTTCCCCTGACCCATATCCGCGGGCGGAGTCTGCACGATTCGTTCGTGATCGTCGACGAGGCGCAGTCACTCGAGCGCAACGTCCTGCTCACCGTGCTGTCCCGCCTCGGTAGCGGGTCCCGGGTCGTGCTCACCCACGACGTCGCCCAGCGCGACAACCTGCGTGTCGGCAGGCATGACGGGATCCAGGCGGTGGTCGAGAAGCTGAAGGGGCACCCGCTGTTCGCCCACGTCACGCTGAGCCGGTCGGAGAGGTCGGCGATCGCCGAGCTCGTCACCACGATGCTCGAGGAGTTCCACCCCGACGGCACCCCGGGGGAGCTGCGGCGCATCCGCGCGGCCTGACCCACGTGTCAGCACCCCCACCCGGCCGGGAGAGAGGGCCGGGCAGGGGGGCTGACAGCCGGAGGCCGTCGTCTCAGCGCTTGCGGTCGAGCCCGGTCATCCCCAGCACGTCGAGCCGACGGTCGAGTTCCTCCTCGCTCAACGGATCCGGCACGAAACCGAGCGCGAAGACGGCCTCGCGGATCGTCATCCCCTCGGCGAGGGCGTGCTTGGCCACACGTGCGGCCTCCTCGTAGCCGATCGCGGAGTTGAGCGGCGTGACGATCGACGGCGAGGATTCGGCAAGCCGGCGCATCCGGTCGGCATCCGGCTCGATCCCGTCGATGCACCGCTGCGCGAACAACTCGGACGAGGTCGACAGGATCCGCACGGACTCGAGAACATTGCGGGCCATCAGCGGGATGGCGGTGTTGAGCTCGAATGCTCCGCTGGCACCGGCCCAGGCGACCGCGGCGTCGTTGCCCACCACCTGTGCGGCGACCTGCGCGACCGTCTCACACAGGACCGGGTTGACCTTGCCCGGCATGATGGAGGACCCGGGCTGCAGGTCGGGGAGATGCACCTCGGACAGGCCGGTCATGGGGCCGGAGCCCATCCATCGGATGTCGTTCGCGATCTTGGTCAGCGACACCGCGACGGTGCGGAGTGCGCCCGACAGCTCGACCAGCCCGTCGCGGGCGGACTGCGCCTCGAAGGGGTCCACGGCCAACCGCAGCTCCTCCAGCCCGGTGAGGGAGCGCAGCTCCTCGACGACCGCCGAACCGAAGCCGTCGGGGGCGTTGAGTCCGGTGCCGGCCGCGGTGCCGCCGATCGGCAACTCGCCCACGCGGGGCAGTGTCGCGCAGACCCGCTCGATCCCGGCCCGGATCTGACGGGCATACCCGCCGAACTCCTGGCCCAGCGTCACCGGGACCGCGTCCATGAGATGGGTGCGGCCGGCCTTGACGACCTCGCGCCACTGCTCCGACTTGGCCTCGAAGGACTCGGCCAGCACGGTCAGCGCCGGGATGAGATCGCCGATCACGACCTCGGTCGCCGCGACATGGGTTGCCGTGGGAAACGTGTCGTTCGACGACTGCGACATGTTCACGTCGTCGTTCGGATGGACCGTCACGCCCGCGTCGGCGCACAGTGAGGCGATGACCTCGTTGGTGTTCATGTTGGAACTGGTGCCCGAGCCGGTCTGGAACACATCCACCGGGAAGTGCTCGTCCACCTCGCCCTCGGCGATACGGTCGGCGGCCGCCACGATCGCATCGACCTTGGCCCGGTCGAGCAGACCGAGTTGGCCGTTGACGGCCGCGCACGCGGACTTGAGCAGACCGAGCGCACGGATCTGGGCGCGCTCCAGGCCCCGGCCCGAGACGGGGAAGTTCTCCACGGCGCGCTGGGTCTGCGCCCGCCACAATGCGTCGACGGGCACCCGCACCTCGCCCATCGTGTCGTGTTCGATTCGGAATCCACTCTGATCGGCCATGTTCGCCAGAGTAGGCGCGCCCGACGCTCTCCGCAGGGGAGCGGGCGTGGAACCGCCGCGATGCCGTGGCCCGACCCCGGCTACCGGATGCCGCCGGGGCCGGCCCAGTGTGGTGGGTCAGGCGTCCTGGCCGTAGTCGACGGCCGAGAACTCGCGGAGCTTCTCCATCTTGTGGCGGCCCTCGACGTGGCGGACCGTGCCCGACTTGGAGCGCATGACGAGAGAGCGGGTGATGGCGCCGTTGGCGCGGTAGCTGACGCCGCGCACCATGTCGCCGTTGGTGATGCCGGTGGCGGCGAAGAAGCAGTTGTCGCCCTTGACCAGGTCGTCGGTGGTGAGGATCGCGTCGACATCCAGACCGGCGTCGACGGCCTTCTGACGCTCGGCGTCGTCCTGGGGCCACAGCTGGCCCTGGATCTCGCCGCCCATGCACTTCATGGCGCAGGCCACGATGATGCCCTCGGGGGTACCGCCGACGCCCATGAGCATGTCGACCGAGCTGCCGTCGGTGGCGGTGGCGACCGCACCGGCGACGTCACCATCCATGATCAGACGGACCTTGGCGCCGGCGGCGCGGATCTCGGCGATCAGCTCCGCGTGGCGGGGGCGGTCCAGGACGCAGACCGTCAGGTCGCCCACATCGATGTTCTTGGCCTCGGCGACCGAGCGGATGTTCCACTCCGTGGACTCGGCCAGGTCGATATTGCCGACGGCCTCGGGGCCCACGGCGATCTTGCGCATGTAGAACACGGCCGACGGATCGAACATCGCGCCGCGCTCGGCCACCGCGATCACGGCGATCGAGTTGGGGCGCCCCTCTGCCATGAGGCGCGTGCCGTCGATCGGGTCCACGGCCACGTCGACGGCGGGCCCGGAGCCGGTGCCGACCCGCTCGCCGTTGTAGAGCATGGGCGCCTCGTCTTTCTCGCCCTCGCCGATCACCACGACGCCGTCCATCTCGACCGTCGAGATGAGCTCGCGCATCGCGTCGACCGCGGCGCCGTCGCCACCGTTCTTGTCACCCCGCCCGACCCAGCGGCCGGCCGCCAGCGCGGCGGCCTCGGTCACGCGGACCAACTCCATGGCGAGATTTCGATCAGGGCGCTTGGCGTCAGACATGTATCGTCGGGCTCCTCGGATTGGCTCCGCGCGCGGGCGATGACGGGCGCGGCTCGGCTGTGGTGGTCGACACTCATTGTTCCACGTCGGGGGCAGTGCCGTAGACCGACCGTCGGTCGCGCCGCGGCGAGGTGGGATACTGGCGGTCGTGGCCGAGGCGAAACCGAGAATCCTGCAGGGCAACCGCGACATGTTCTGGTCGGTGGTGGTGCTCATGGTGATCGTCGGCGTCTTCGCCGGCGTCGCCGGACAATGCGCCTTCTCGCCGTCCGGGCCGGAGCAGGGCCCGATCCGCGAGTTCGACGCCGCGGCGTCGCTCGCCGAGGACGCCCGCACCCTCGACTTCCCGATCCGTTCGCCCGAGGTCCCCGAGGGATGGACGTCGAACTCCGGTCGCGTCCAGTCGCTGGGCGGATTCACCTCCAGCCACGTCGGCTGGGTGACGGGGGAGCGCAGTTACATCGAGCTCGTCCAGACCGACGCGCCGGAGGACGTGGTCCGGATGGTCGACGGCGAGCCGCGTCCGAGCCGCACCATGGTGCCGATCTCGGGCCGCGAGTGGTCCGTCTACAACGGGGACGACGTGCGTCCTGTCTGGGTGCTCGACACCGGAGACACGCGGGTCGCCGTGACCGGCTCCGCGCCGAACTCCGATTTCGAGACAATGGCCACCGCGGTGCAGGACTCCGAGCCGCTGCCGACCGGCTAGGGCGCCTCCTCGCCCAGAACCGCGTCGATGCGCTTGCGCGCGCCGTCCAGGTGCTCGGTGCACCGCGCGGCGAGCTCCTCGCCCCGCTCCCACAGCGCCAGCGACGAGTCGAGATCCTGTCCGCCGGCCTCGAGGATCCGCACCACCTCGATCAGTTCGTCGCGGGCCTTCTCGTATCCGAGTTCGGAGACGGGGATCTGTTCGTCGGACATCAGGACTGCTCCTCGGAGGTGGGGGAGGTGGGCGAGGTGGGGTCGGGATCCGGCGCCCGGGTGGGGCGGCCGGCGGCCGGGGTGGCGCCGAGCACCGCGGCGGAGAGTGCGCCGTCGGCGACCCGGATGCGCAACTGCGAGCCGGGCGGGGCGTCGGCGATGGACGAGACCACGCGGCCGTCGTTCGGGCCCGCCACGGACTGCACGACGGCGTAACCCCTGGCGAGGGTGGCCGCCGGTCCCAGGGTGGTCAATCGAGCTGACAGGTGGCCCAGCGACGTGGACTCCGAGTCGATGATGCGGGTGATGTCGCGGCGGGCGGCGCGTAGTGCCTCGGCCACGATCTCGGCCCGCGAGTCCACGAGTCCGTGCGGGTTGGCCATGCAGGGGCGGGAGCGCACGGCGGTGAGCTGGTGCTGCTCGCGGTCCACCCAGGCGCGCAGGGCCCGCGCGGTACGGGCGCGCGCCTCGGCGATGCGGCGCCGCTCCTCGACCACGTCGGGGACGACCCGCTTGGCCGCGTCGGTGGGCGTGGCGGCGCGCAGGTCGGCCACCAGGTCGGACAGGGGGGAGTCCGGCTCGTGGCCGATCGCGCTGACCACCGGCGTGCGGCACGTGGAGATGGCACGGATCAGCGCCTCGTCGGAGAACGGCAGGAGGTCCTCGACGGAGCCGCCGCCGCGCGCGAGGATGATGACGTCGACGACGGGGTCGGCATCGAGCTCCGCCAGCGCGTCAAGGATCTGGGGCACCGCCGAGACGCCCTGGACGGCGGTGTTACGGACCGCGAACCGGACGTCGGGCCAGCGACCCCGGGCCACCTCCACGACATCGCGCTCGGCGGCACTCGCGCGCCCGGTGATCAGACCCACGCAGGCGGGCAGGAACGGCAGCGGGCGCTTCAGGCGCGGATCGAACAGACCCTCGGCGGACAGGGCCTGCTTGAGCCGCTCGATCCGGGCGAGCAACTCGCCCACGCCGACCGGACGGATCTCCGAGACCTGCAACGAGAGGGAGCCGCGACCGGTGTAGAAGCGCGGGGTGCCGCGGATCACGACCCGGCTGCCCTCGGTGACCGGCACCGGCGCCTCGGAGATGAGGCGAGGCGGGCAGGTGAGGGTCAACGAGTTGTCGACCGACGGGTCCCGGAGCGTCAGGAACGTGGTGCGTGTGCCCGGGCGCAGACTCAACTGGGTGATCTGGCCCTCGACCCAGACCGCACCGAGCCGGTGGATCCACGCGGCGATCTGGTCGGAGACGACCCGCACCGGCCACGGTTGTTCCGGGCTGCTCTTGGCCCCGGGTGCCGAGCCGCTCACGGGTGCCGGGGGGAGACGCGGCCGGACGGGACGTCGGCGCCGCCCCCATCCGCCTCGCCGGCCGCCGGATCGTCGGTCACGAGGTCCTCGTCGAACGTCGCCCACTCGGGCTGGTCGGTGCGCGCGGGGAACACCGCCGCGAGCACCCGGTCACCCTTGACCGCGAAATCGGTGAGTCGCTGACCTGCGTGGAGGTACGACTGGACGAGGGAGCCGGCGAGCTTGACCGGGACGCCGGGAATCGTGGACACCGCGTCCGCCGCACGACCTGGCAGCGCCACGACACCCTCCACCGCGGTGGCGGCGAGGCCGATCGTGGCACGGGTGAGGAACAGGGGGCGGAGCATGCGAACCTTCCTGCCGGGGGAGGCCCGGAGACGTAATGGTCGAAATCCAGTATGAACCGTACCCTGGGGTCATGACCGAGCAGACCGACATGATCGCCGAACCGGCAACCAAGCGAGTGCTTCTCGCGGAACCGCGTGGCTACTGTGCCGGTGTCGACCGGGCCGTCGAGACCGTGGAGAAGGCACTGGAGAAGCACGGTGCCCCGCTGTACATGCGCAAGGAGATCGTCCACAACAAGTACGTGGTGGAGCAGTTCACCGACCGTGGCGTGATCTTCGTCGACGAGACCGATGAGGTCCCCCGCGGAGCCAACCTCGTGTTCTCCGCACACGGCGTTTCCCCCGCCGTCCGCGACAGCGCCAAGAGCCTCGAGCTCCGCACATTCGATGCGACCTGCCCGTTGGTGACCAAGGTGCACACCGAGGTCAAGCGCTTCGCCCGTGAGGGCTACCAGATCCTCCTCGTGGGCCACGAGGGGCACGAGGAGGTCGAGGGCACCGCGGGTGAGGCACCCGACGTGGTGACCCTGGTCGACGGACCCGATTCCGTGGACGCCCTGGACGTGCCGGTCGACACGGAGAAGCTCATCTGGCTCTCCCAGACCACGCTGAGCGTGGACGAGACCATGGAGACTGTGCGTCGCCTCAAGGCGAAGTACCCCACGCTCATCGATCCGCCGTCGGACGACATCTGTTATGCCACGCAGAACCGGCAGAGCGCGGTCAAGGCGATGGCCCCCGACTGTGACCTGGTGATCGTGGTGGGGTCGACGAACTCCTCCAACTCGGTTCGACTCGTCGAGGTGGCCCTCCAGGCCGGCGCGCGCGACGCACACCTGGTGGACTACGCCAAGGAGATCGACCTGTCGTGGCTCGAGGGAGTGACGACCGTGGGTGTCACCTCAGGCGCCTCGGTGCCCGAGATCCTCGTGCGCGGCGTGGTGGACCTGCTCGCCGAGCACGGTTACAACGACGTCGACACCGTACGTACCGCGCAGGAGACGATCACGTTCGCGCTGCCGCGCGAGCTCCGGATCACCGAGAAGAACAAGGCCTGATCGGGTTCTTCCCGCGGCGGCCGATCGGCCCCTCCAACACGACGCGCCCCGGGCGCGCCCGGCCTCAGCGGCGGGCGTGTGCCGGGGCGCTCCGCTGGGGACGCGCGA
This sequence comes from Dietzia aurantiaca, assembly GCF_021033825.1. GTDB lineage: Bacteria > Actinomycetota > Actinomycetes > Mycobacteriales > Mycobacteriaceae > Dietzia > Dietzia aurantiaca. The sequence continues at coordinate 5,111 of NZ_JAIFXZ010000012.1, read as the reverse complement.
CGGGTCGCGAGTTCCGTGGCTCCAGGACGTAGGCGCGGATCAGCGCGAGCGCGATCACCACGACGGTGGTGGTGATCATCAGGGGAAACCGGGTGGCCAGGGGCAGGCTGATCGAGATGATCTGGGTGCGGGAGAACAGCCCCGAGCCCCCGCCCACGCCGGCGATCACGTAGACCAGCGGCACCAGGACCGCCATCACGATCGGCGGCTGCACGCCGGCGACGAACAGCGAACGGCGCGAGACCATCAGCACCGCGAGGACGCAGCCGAGGAAGAACAAGACGGTGAACGCCGCACCGAGCTCACCGGAGAGCGAATCGATCGCCACCCCGGTCAGCGAGATGGCCACCGTCAGCAGGACCGCAGTCCATGCGGGCAGTCCACGCATCGAGGACACGACAGACCTCTCGTCCGCCGGCACCCGTCCACTTCTGCGTCTACTCACGGGACAAGACTCTAACCCTCGAGCCTGCGAGCGAGGAATCGACCGAAGCGGCGCAGGGGGTTCGGCTTCTGCTCCGCGGGCGACGGGCGGTTGCCGGTCACGGCGTCCGGATCGACCGGGCCGGGCTCGGGGAGCTCACCCTGTGTCGGCACCAGATCGTCGCCGCCGGGAGCGGTGGCGGCGTTGTCGTCGTCGTCCCCGACACTCTCGCCGGTACCCGTGGCGACGCGCCCGCCCGCGGTTCCCGTCGCGGCGATGTGGGGCTTCTCGTCGATCATCCCGGCCATGATCGCGCTGCTGCTCTTGCGCAGGGGAGCGAATCGCGAGCTGGACATCTCGCCGAGCCACGCCGTGAGCCGGCCCTCATCCGTCGCGGAGGCCAGATCCGATGCCGTGACATCGCCGGTGCGCAGGTCGATCTGCTCGCCGAGGTACCTCAGGATCACCGCGACCACCGCCAGCACGGGCACGGCGAGGAACGCGCCGATGATGCCGAACAGGGTGCTACCCGCCGCGACGCCCAGCAGGACCACGACCGGGTGCAGGTTCATGGCGCGGGACTGCAGGATCGGCTGGAGCACGTTGCCCTCCAGCTGCTGCACCGCGATGATCACGACGAGCACGATGATCGCGGTGGTGAAGCCGTTGGCCACCAGCGCGATGAGCACCGCCAGCGCGCCCGCCGTGAACGCACCCACGATGGGGATGAAGCCGGCGATGAACGTGATGACCGCCAGGGCCCACGCCAGCGGCACGCCGAGGATCACCAGCGCGAGTCCGATGAGCGCCGCGTCGACGAACGAGACGATCGCCTGGGTACGTATGTACCCGCCCAGGGTGTTCCAGCTGCGGGTGAGCACCTCGGTGAGGTGACGGCCCGCGTTGCGGCCCGCGACCCGGCGCACCATCGGCAGGAAGCGCGGCCCGTCCTTGATGAAGAAGAATGTGAGGACCAGGACCAGGACGACGGTGACGACGAGCGAGCCGACGGCGCTGACGCCGGTGAACACGCCGTTGGCGATCTGGTCACCGCGGTCCTGGAGGGTGGTGCTGAGCTGGTTGAGGACCCCGTCGAGCTGCTCGTCCCGGATATTGAGCGGCGGCCCGCGCAGCCAGTCCTGCACCGTGCCGATCGCCTCCGACGTCTGGTCGGCCAGCTGGACGCTCTGCTCGACGATCGACGGCGCGATGAGGGCGATCACTCCGGCGACGACGCCCAGCGATCCGAGGATCGAGATGAGCGCGGCGAGGGACTTGGGGACGTGGTGTCTCGTCATCCAGCCCGTCGGCGGCCACAGCACGGTGGCGACGATGAGCGCCAGCAGGATCGGCAGAATGCCGACCCACAGGGCGCCGCCGACCCGGGACAGCAGCCAACCGGCCACCAGGACGATGGCCAGGCGCAGTGCCCAGTCCGTGAGCCAGCGGCCCCCGATCCCGAGTAGTACTGAACGGTCGACATGCTGGTCGTCGGAGTCCTGCGTGGGCGGACGTACCGGCTCGTCACTCATGGGGTTCATGATGTCAGAGGGAGCGGCGGTGTGCTGCCGGACACCGGCGTGGGTGGCGAGGCGGGCCGGCAGGGGAGTGGGACGTAGACTCGGGTCCCGTGAGCCTCACCCTCGGAATCGTCGGACTGCCCAACGTCGGGAAGTCGACCCTGTTCAATGCCCTGACGAACAACGACGTGCTCGCGGCGAACTACCCGTTCGCCACGATCGAGCCCAACGTCGGAGTCGTGGACCTACCGGACCCGCGGCTGAACCGCCTGGCCGAGATCTTCGGCTCGGAGCGGATCCTGCCGGCCGTGGTGTCGTTCGTGGACATCGCCGGCATCGTCAAGGGCGCGAGCACCGGTGAGGGGATGGGCAACAAGTTCCTCGCCAACATCCGTGAGGCCGACGCCATCTGCCAGGTGGTACGGGTGTTCGACGACCCGGACGTCATCCACGTCGACGGCAAGGTCGACCCGATGTCCGACATCGAGGTGATCGCCACCGAGCTGATCCTCGCGGACCTCGAGACGGTCGAGAAGGCCATCCCGCGCCTGGAGAAGGACTCCCGCAAGGACAAGTCACTCGCGCCTGTCCTCGACGAGGTCCGCAAGGCGCAGGCCGTGCTCGAGGACGGCCGGACCCTGTTCAAGGCGCAGGACGAGATCGACCGCGGACTGCTGCGCGATCTGCACCTCATGACCGCGAAGCCGTTCCTCTACGTGTTCAACGCCGACGAGTCGGTGCTGACCAGCGACGAGCGCAAGGCCGAACTGACCGCCGCCGTGGCGCCGGCCGACGCTGTGTTCCTCGACGCAAAGGTCGAGGCCGAGCTGCTCGAGCTCGACGAGGACGACGCCATGGAGCTCCTCGAGTCGATCGGCCAGACCGAGCCCGGCCTCGCCGCGCTCGCCCGCGCCGGGTTCCACACCCTCGGTCTGCAGACTTACCTCACCGCCGGCCCCAAGGAGTCGCGCGCCTGGACCATCCGCAAGGGCGACACCGCGCCCAAGGCGGCCGGCGTGATCCACACCGACTTCGAGAAGGGCTTCATCAAGGCCGAGATCGTGTCGTTCTCTGACCTTGACACGGCTGGGTCAATGGCGGCTGCCAAGGCCGCCGGCAAGGTGCGCATGGAGGGCAAGGACTACGTGATGGTCGACGGCGACGTGGTGGAGTTCCGGTTTAACGTCTAGCGTTAATGACGGCACCCGTTATAGACTGGTCCCGTGATCAGATCGTTCGGCAACAAGGACGCTGAGCGCATCTGGCATGAGCAGTACGTCAAGCGCGTAGACCGGGCTGTACAGCGGGCGACCTTGCGGAAACTCGAGTTGATCCATGCGGCGAAGGATGTCGAGGATCTCCGGATCCCACCGGGCAACCGCCTGGAGCGGCTGGTCGGTGACCGCCGCGGGCAGCACAGTATCCGCGTGAACGCGCAATGGCGTCTCTGCTTCGTCTGGAGAGATGGAGGTGCGGACAATGTCGAACTCGTCGACTACCACTGAGGCCGACCTGATCGAGCCGATTCACCCGGGAGAGATCCTGATGGAGGACTTCATCGAGGGCTTCGGGATCACGCAGAACAAGCTCGCTGTGTCGATCGGTGTACCGCCGCGTCGGATCAACGAGATCGTGCATGGCAAGCGGGGCATCACCGCCGACACAGCGATCCGCCTGGCACGGTACTTCGGTACGTCCGAGGAGTTCTGGATGAACCTGCAGTCGAACTATGAACTGCGGCTCGAGCGTCGAGTGCTGGGCGACAAGGTCGTTGCGATCACGCCGTTGAAGGTCGCATGACCTCTGGGGAGACCGGCTCCGGGAGCTCTCGTCTAATCATCATTCGCGGGAACTCGGGCAGCGGGAAGTCGCATTTGGCGGAGGCGATCCGAGCTGCGCGACCGCGCGGCGTGGCGATCATCGGCCATGACGTGCTTCGGCGAGAGATCCTCCATGTTCGCGACCATCCGGGTGCGTTGAGCGTGCCGTATATCGATCTGTCGGCGCGGTTCGCGCTCGACAACGGTCTCGACGTCGTGATCGAGGGCATCCTGCATTCCGAGAGCTATGGCGAGATGCTCGCTCAGCTGCGAAAAGATCATGCTGGTCTGACTCGCTGCTACTGCTATGAACTCGACCTCGACGAGACGCTCGAACGGCATCGAACGAAGGCATTGGCCGCGGAGGTGTCGGAGGCCGATGTCGCGTCCTGGTACCGCAGCAACGACCGGGTCGCCGCCCTGGATGAGTCAGTATTCGATGCCACGGTGAGCGTCGCTGACGCCCTGCAGCAGGTCCTCGCGGACGCGGGATGGAGCGAGACGCTCGACATCAGTTCATGACTGACCCTCGTGATGTCTATCGCTGACATGGTGCGTTCGAGCCGAACTCCATCAGCGATTGCTCTGTACCGGCATGCGGTGGAGTTCCGCTTCAACGTGTGAGTCGGGCGGTCACCGAGCATGCATGCCGACGTTGATCACATTGCCTGACGCGTCGCGGTAGAAGAACCGGGCGACGCCCCATTTTTCTGTCGTGAGCGGGTGCACGATCTCGAGACCTGCCGCCACGGTGCGGTCGTACGCGGTCTGAACGTCGTCCACGAATACGGAGACGTCGGGGTTCTCGGGAGCTGTGTCATCGGCGGTGATCAAGCTCAGCTGATGGCCTGCAGAGTCAGCCAGCGTGACGATCCACCCGTGGTCCATGACGACTTCGAGCCCGAGGGCCGTGACGTGTTCATTGACGGCCCGCCCGAGGTCCGTGACCGTCAGATCGGGAACGATGCGTTCGATGTTCATGACAGCACCATCGCCCTCCGCGATTCGCCGCGCAAGGAAATGGTGCATACCGGGGCTCGGTGGGATGCCGGTTTAATATGCAGCAACCGTGGCACGCGTGCATCGAGGGGGAGGACGAGCCCGGCCTCAGGGAGGGGACGACACGGCTGATCTGCGCTGGCAGCACTCCGAGATCGCTGCGCGGTGGCTGGCCATGACGCGCGATGTGAAACCTCGTGGCGCATGGTGTGGCCGGGTGATCGACGCACTGTGTGGCCCACCCGAGTCGTTCCCGCTGACCCAGATCATCGCCCATGACCTGACGTTCTCGGCGCATCGGCCCGACAAGTCTCACGCTGGATGTTGGCGTAGGCCAGCATAGACATC
>NZ_JAIFXZ010000011.1:131883-132248 GCF_021033825.1 Dietzia aurantiaca | reverse complement strand
GGTTTCGGTGACAGCATCCTTGATCTCACCCTGAAGACTTGCAAGGAGACTGACTACGCTCACCTCGTCGAGGTAGATGAACTCACGGTGGCGGTCACGTGGTTCGTGGCGCTTGCGGCTCCAGATAGCCACTACTCTGCCTCCAGGTGAGTTTTACGATCGCGGCCAACCGCCTCGACACCGATGATGATGTCCTCCCTCGCAATTGATTGCCGACCGTCGAGAGCTGCGGCGAGACCAGCCTCGGTCCAGATCGCGGCCAGGTCGGCCGCTGTCCATCCAGCCGTAATTTGAGCGAGCGCTGCCCGGTCAGGGGTCTCCCGGAAGGTCACCTTGCGACTCGACGCCGCAAGAATACGAACTAT
>NZ_JAIFXZ010000011.1:0-131873 GCF_021033825.1 Dietzia aurantiaca | reverse complement strand
CGACCAGGCCGAAGAAGCGCGCCGTCAAGTGCGCCGGGAAGATTCGTCGTCGCGATGATTAGCACCCGGTCGTACGCCACGAAGCCGTCGAGGAGCGACAAGAACTGTCCGACCAGTCGATTGGTCGCCTCGTGGTTCTGTTCGCCCCGCTGGGTGTATAAGCTGTCAATTTCGTCGAAAAAGAGGATTGCAGGGCCGTTGCCGTTCGCATGCTCAAAAATCTCCCGGAGGCGGCGCTCAGTCTGGCCGACAAACTTGCCGACGATCGTAGGACCGCCAATGTTGTAGAAAGATGCATCGAGCTTGGCAGCGAGACCTCGCGCGAGAAAGGTCTTGCCCGTACCTGATGGGCCGCTGAACAACATGCCTTTGATCGGGTTGACTCCCATTGTCCGCAACGGCTCGTCCGAGGACAGCGCCACGGTGGCGAGATCGAGAGTTCGGCGAACAAGCGAAGCACTCCCCCCGAAGTCATTGAGCGACGTGCTGTTGTCCTCTTTTTTTATGATGAGTGACTCCGGATCGAAATCATCATCTCCCAATTCTTCGATGGGTTCATCTGCAATGACAGCCACTGGCTGACCGTCTGGCCCAAGCCGAACCGTCTGCCACTTCTTGAAGGGCTCATCGGTTCTCTGCGGAAAGTTGTAGGTAGCCCCAGCCGACTTAAGCACAATATCGCTTCCACCTGCCCACACGACAGTGCCAGTACGATCGCCAGCCGGCCATGACTCGGGAGGTAGGTGCTCGATTTGCCCGTTCCCCAGGAGAAAAACGTCACCGGGATTTAGCTCAACCAGATTTGAACCATTGGCGTGCGCTGTCTGGCCATTCCGCAACTCAAGCAAAAGGGAACCGTCAACATTGGAGAGGACTCGGTACAGCTGACCTTCAACGACCTCGGGGACTTCGTCCTCGAACTCACTTGAATGCACGGTTGTCATCTGTAGCCTTTCGTGCGAGACGTCGAGAATTTCAGACGAACCTGCGCTCCATGGTATGAGGAACCTGGGCGGGCGCGGACAGTGAGTGTCAGGGAGGCAATCCGTTCCGATCCGACGGAGCGTCGATCTACCTAATAAGCCATGACTTAGGAGCGGGCGATTTGACTCCCCACCACCCCATCATCAGCACCACTTTCCCGAGCAAGGTGCACCTAGCTTGTTCGCGCAATTATGTTGTCGCATAGCTCCCTGAACTGTTGCTCGCTCTGTCGTGCGCGCGTTACCTGCCCTCCACGAATCACGTCGTCGGCTTGGAGTTCGAAAATCGCCCGCCGGAGATTCTGTGCGTGAGGCACAAGACTGTGATAGTTCTTCAGATCGCCAAGATTCGCGCCGTCACTACCGGCCGGGTCTGCCAGAGAAGCGCCAGCGCCGTCGTCGAACGCTTCGAGCGGCGCCAGTAGACCTCTCTGGAATTCAGTGGGCATTCGTTCTATCCAAGCGCTGAACGCCATGGTGGCTTCGCCACGGTAGATATTGAACTGCTGTTGCACGTACCCCAGCACCTTGGGCAAACCGGCTGGCAGGTCGAAGGAGAGCTTAGGCGCGACGGACTTTGCCGTCTTCCACTGGCTAACCCAAAGCTCGAGTGCACTTCCTACGCTAGGCAGCGCTCGGATCGAAAACAGATCGGAAGCCATGGGAACGATCAGGTAGTCGCTGGCGATGAGTACCGATCGGTTGAGTCCACCGACATTCGGACCGAGGTCCACGAAAGCATAGTCTGCCTCGACAATCGCCCCCAGCTCTTGGATCATGCGGTATGGAGCGCTTGTAACCCGGAAACCTCTCTCGTTTCCAGCCAGTGACTCCGTCCAGGCGTTGGGCATGATCGCCTCAAACTCCGACAAACGGATGTCCCCGGCGGCCAGCCAGACCCCATCTGGTCGGACCACGTGAGCTTCAGGCGCCTCTACGTCACCCGCGCCACCGACGAGGGGGCGGAAGGCGTGGGCCACGGTCAATCCGTCTGCGTCTTCGCTGTACATACGGTCGAACTCTGAGTTCGATACGCTGATCGCCGTCAGATTCGCCTGCGCATCGAGATCGACCATCAGGACTCGCTTGCCAAGTCGGGCCATCTCGATAGCAGTGTTGAAGAGCATCGTCGTCTTGCCGACGCCGCCCTTGTGGTTGAAGAATGCGATGGTTTTCATACTGACAACTCTGGCAGAGCCAGGCGCAGAACAATAGTTCTATCTATCTGCACTCTTGCGGAATGCGTCATAGCCTAGTTGTTCGTGACTCTCGGCCGTCACAACTCATGCCCCTGCCAGCCAGCGGACCGGTTGCCGGACAGGGTGCCGCGCCAGCAGGTCTCATCGGAGACGGCCGATCATTGACGCACGGGTGACTCATCGCTGAAGGGCACGGTAGAGCGTCGATCGACCCACCCCCAGGTCGCGGGCGATCGCCGATGGCCCCTCCCCCGCCTCAATGCGGGCACGAGCCTTGTCAATCTGCTCATCAGTCAGGACGCGTTTGCGCCCCTTGTACTTGCCCTTCGCCTTGGCGATGGCAATACCCTCGGCCTGGCGTTCACGGATGATGGCCCTCTCGAACTCTGCGAACGCCCCGAGAAGCGAGAGCATCAGATCGGCGCGAGGATCCTGGGCACCAGCAGCGTAGGTGGCCCGCTCGTGGACGAACTCCACACTCGCGCCCTTAGCCGTGATCTCACCAACGATCTGCTTGAGATCAACCAGAGATCGAGCGAGACGGTCCATCGACGCCACAACCAGCTCGTCACCATCTCGCAGGTACCTGATGCACTCTTCAAGCTTCACGCGATCGGCACGCGACCGGGCGGACTGCTTCTCGACATAGACCCGGTCGCACTCCCCCACCGCCTCGAGCTGACGCGCCTCGTTCTGATCGGCAGTCGACACACGCACGTACGCCACCCGCTGCCCACGCGGACGCGAGACCCGGCGTGCCGACTTCGGAGCCGGCTTCGGCTTTCGCTTCGGGTTCTGCTCGATGATGTTCTCCGAGTCCGTCGACTCCACCCGAAAGTTCCAGCCCAACTCATCCCGGCGACGGAACCGAGTCCGCACGCTCCCGCGGCTAACGATGAGCACCTCTTCCCCACCGTCACCCGCCCGGTTCAAGAGCGTCCCGATCCGCTCAGCCATCGAAAGACCCTCTCGTCCGGAATCTGTATCAATAGATACTAGACCTCACGAGACTACGTTTCATAAATGACAAATCTGACCCTGCGACACAGCGGCAATGTCGGCTCGCCGGTCGTCCCGCACGGGTGTACTTATCTGAAGCGAACGGGTTCTCCGAGAGAACGAGGAGCAGCATCGGACTCTGCCCAGTGAGAGCGTCGGTGGGGCTCGCTTAAATCCTGGCCGCAGGGACAATCGCGAACAGTCTGACAACTGGGTCGGGTGTGTGAACCCTCTCGGCACCAGCGCTCCTTGGATCGTCGCCACCTGTTGTCAGTGGCTCGGACCCTGCCGACCTCGTGGCAATTCGCGACTGACACTCTGGTGACAACGCCCTGCTGGATCAGCACGAGGTTGACAGACCGTTTAGCAACCGACAGTTCCGGTATTCTCGCCCGGCGGCCGAGTGACATCCGCTTCATCATCTTGTTAGGCGCCTGACCTGCAAAGACCGGGATGGAATGAGGAATTGACCACGACTGCGCCGGCCTCTGGCTGATATCCGTATGGCCCGGCCGAGAGGGCGGCGGAGTGGGACGGCCGGGCCTGGACCGGCCACCAGGTGGCGGACCCGGCAGTTCCTACCCTCCCGGCCCACTGCCGGCCGCTGGAGTTCCTCACCCGGCCGTGGTTCTGGCTGATCGTCGCGGGCGTCGTGATCACGGCGGCCGCCGGGGCGATGTGGAACTCCGGCGAATCCGCGTGGTGGATCGCCCCGGTAGCGGTCGGTCTCATCCTGGCCCTCTCGGGGATCGTGCTCCTGTTCCGCCCGCGGCTGCGGTTCGCCGAGGTGGCGCACCTTCCCGTGATCATCGGGGCCGGCGTGGTCTCCGGGCTCATCGGGCTGGCGGTGGCGTTTCTCCTCGAGGGTAAACTCGAACCGCATCTGCGGATGCCGTTCGCGCTCGATCTGTGGCTCTCGGGGCCCATCGAGGAGACCTGCAAGATCGCCGTCCCCGTGCTGCTGTTGGTGTTCGCCCGCAAGCGGTTCGGAGATCCCCGCGCCGGCGTGCTGATGGTATTGGTCAGCGCAGCGGTGTTCGGGGTCGGCGAGGGTCTGCAGTACGTCAACGGGGGCAGCGGAGCCAACAGTCACCTCCTCCAGGGTCTCGTCCGCCCGCTCGCGGAGATCTCCCATCCGTTGTGGACCGCCATCGCCGCCGGCGCGATCTGGTTGGCAGCCCATCGGTCGGGCCGGGTGTTGACCTGGGCCGGGCTGGTCGGGTGGCTCGTCGCCGCGGGACTGCATTCGCTGCACGACGGCCTCTTCTCGTGGAACGAAGGGGGCACCCAGAACGACACCACCGATCATGATCTGTCGATGTCGGACGTCGTGGTGAGTGCGATCGGTGGCAACATCATCAGCATCATCGCCGCGGTTTTCGCCTTCCTCGTCCTCCGGCACGTGCTGCGGGAGCTCACGCCGCCGACCGCCATCGACACCGCCCCACGGTCGTGGCGCCCCTGGCTCGCGCTCTGGGGTGTGCCCGCGGCGACCCGCGAGCGGTGGGCGTCAGAGGATCCGGTGTCATCGTCATCCCGGATGGAATAAGTTCGGGCGCAGGGCGACTCACCCGCCCTCCCGGAACCCACCCCACAGGAGTGCTCGTGTCCCTCGCCACCGACCACCGCAAGCCCTCTCTCCGCGCGGTCGCCACCCACCCCGCCACGTTCCCGCGGACCCTCTCCGCGGTGGCCGCCGCTGCCGCGGTGACCGTCGCGTTGCCACTCACCGCGTGTGCGCAGAGCATGATCCCGGGCGGTGGCCCCGTCGGGTCCAGCACTGACTCGCTCGGTTCCCTGGCCCCGGAGCGGCCCCTGTCCCCCGGCCCGGAGGTCGACGTCGACGTGCTGGCCGACGGATTCACGATCCCGTGGGACGTGGCGCGCGATCCGAGTGGTGTCGTCGTCACCGGTGAGCGTGGCTCGGGCGCGCTGCACGCGATCCACCCGGACGGCAACACCACAGACATCGCCGCCGACCTGGGCCAGGTGTTCGCCCAGGCCGAGAGCGGGCTGATGGGGATCGCGTTGGCCGCGGACTTCGGGCAGAGCCGCGAGGTGTACACCTGCCACTCCTCGGCCGATCACGGCGACAACCGAGTGACCGCCTGGACCGCGGCGGACGACTGGTCTGCCCTCGAGTCGCCGCGGGTCCTTGTCGAGGGCATCCCGCTCAGCGAGGGCGGATTCCACTCCGGCTGCCGCATCCTGCCCATGGCCGACGGCTCGCTGTACATCGGCACGGGCGACTCGTTCTCCGGCCCGGGCCCCCAGGATCCGGACTCGCTCGCCGGGAAGATCCTGCACGTCAACCGCGACGGCACTCCCGCCGACGACACCATCAGCGACGACTCCCCCGTCCTGACGACCGGCCATCGCAACGTGCAGGGACTCGCCGCACAGCCCGGCACCGATCGCATCTACTCCGCGGAGCACGGCCCGAATGTCGACGACGAGGTCAATCTCGTGCAGCCAGGCGGCAACTACGGGTGGAACCCGAACCGCGGCGGCGAGTACAACCAGGACGTCCCCATGACCGACACCGGCGCATTCCCGGACGCGGTGCCGGCGATCTGGCGCTCGGGCGCGCCGACGCTCGCGCCAGGCGGGATGACGTTCCTCGACGGCCCCGCGTGGGGCGAGTGGAACGGCGCGATCGCGGTGGCGATGCTCAAGACCAGCCAGATCGTCCTGATGAAGCTGTCCCCGGACGGCAACTCGGTCACCGAGATGGCGACACTGCTGCGCGACGTCCACGGCCGGATGCGGTCCATCACCCCGGAGCCGGACGGCTCGCTCCTGGTGACCACCTCCAACGGCGGCGGCGCCGACGAGGTTCTGCGGGTCCGCCCCGCCGCCGAGTAGCCGCGGCAGGCCTACAGCAGTAGGACCTCGCGGGCGGCGTCGGCCAACGCGACCGCGTAGCCGGCGCCGTGCCCCGCCGAGTGGGTGGCCAGCGGGTGCAGCTGGTGCAGCGGCACGCGGTCGCGCCAGCCCTCCGTCAACGGGTGCGCCTCGTTGTATCCGGCGAGAATGCGCTCGAGGTGAGGCGCCCCGAACAGAGCGAGCATCGCCAGATCGGTCTCGCGATGGCCGCCGTGGGCGGCGGGGTCGATGAGCACCGCCTCCCCGTCCGGTGTCCACAACACATTGCCCGTCCATAGGTCGCCGTGGAGGCGGGCGGGCCGGTCGGCCGGGTCGTCGAGCTCGCCGGAGGCCACGCGGTCGCAGGCCCGCTCCACCACCGCCAGGTCGGCGCCGTCGAGCACCCCGAGATCCACCGCGATCCGGACGAACGGGCGGACCCGCTGCTCGGCGTAGAACGCACCCCACGACTCTGTGGGCACACATTCCTGGGGTCGACTGCCGATGAAACACCGGCCCGCCCAGTCCGCGGCCGGCGCGCCCCATCCGGCGGCACCGGCATCATGCATCGCCGCCAGTGACCGGCCGAACCGCAGGGCTCCGTCCGAACTCGCGCGGCCGTCGGGGATCCGCTCGAGCACGATCTCGTCGTCGTCGACTCCCCACACCTCGACCACGAGGGGCCCGCCGGGCGCCGCGGTGAGCCACCGCAGTCCCGCGGCCTCGTGGCGGAAGAAGTCGGGGCCGTGATCTGAGCCGCGTTTGACGAACGACTGCGATGCGCGGCCGCTCATGCCGCCGCCTCGCGGTCGGGACGCGTGGTGGCCCGATCAGGACCAGCAGACCGACCGAGAAGTGGCCCGGCGAGCACAGCGATGAGCAGGCCGCCCACGACCATCGGGGCGACGGCCCAGCGCATGCCGACGTGCTCGGCGATCTGCCCGACCAGCGGCGGGGCAAGCAGGAAGCCGAGGCGCATGACCCAGTTGAGGACGGCCAGGCCGGCGCCGTCGGGTAGGCCGGGAACCGAATCAGCGCCGACCATCGCGCCGGGGATGATCGTCGCGATGCCCCAGCCGGCCACGGCGAACCCGGCCAGCAGCACGGCCACCATCGCGGGGCCGTCGAGGAAGAACGAGCCGTTCAGCGCCGCGCCCGCGCCCAGCACCACGCAGATGCCGCCCATCCGGCCCACGCGGACGGCGCCGAAGCCCTCGACGAGCCTGTCGCCGGTGAGCCGGCCGATCAGCTGCGCGCCCTGCACCGCGATGAATCCGAGCCCGGCCACGCCTGCACCGACCGCGGCGACGTCCCGCAGGTACAGCGCCGACCAGGTCTGGGCGAAGTCCTCGACGATCTCGGCGCAGCACGCGAAGAGACCCAGCGCCACCAGCAGCAACAGCGCGCGGCCGCCCGGAAGCCGCCGCCGCACGACAGGGTCCACTGACTGAGCGGGCGAGGGCGCCGCCCCGTGTGATGCCGCCTCGTGCCTGGTGGAGGCGGTATCGGTGTCGTGTACCCGGTCGAGGTCGCGCCCGTACTCGTCCTCTGCGACGGGCGGGCCCAGCCGCAGCGGATACGCCGCGGCAGCCGCCGCCGCGCACACGATCGCGGCGCCGATCATCTGCACCTGCACGGGCGCGCCGAAACCGGCCGACAGCGACCCGCCGGCCGCCCCGAGCACCGCGCCCAGCGACCACACCGCATGGAAACGGTTGATCAGCGACCGCCCGTGCCGCAGTTGCACCCGGATGCCGTGCGCGTTCATCGACACGTCAGTGATGGCATCGCACACCCCGAACAGCAGGAGCAGTCCCGCGAACACGGCCACGACCGGCGAGAACCCGACCAGCGCCGCCACCACCGAGGCGGCGATCATCGTGCCCACGGCCACCGCCCCGTCCGAGCGTCGCCGCATGAGCACGGGCGTCAACAGTCCGCCGAACAACGCGCCGGCCGGGTAGCAGGCCATGGCCAACCCGAACAGCGCCGGGCTGAGCTCGAGGGCGTCCTTGAGATCGGGCAGCCGGGGCACGATGGCGCCGAAGATCGCGCCGTTGGCAGCGAACAGCAGCGCGGTGGCCGCGATCGGGCGGTGGGCGGTGTCGGTGGAGACGGCGTCGTCGTCGTGGTCGGGGTCGGCGCTGGCGGTGCTGCCGGCTCCGCGGTCGCCCGGCGGGCTCGTCGAGGTCACGCCCGCCACCCTAATCCGCATCGCGCACCGCGGCGGTCGGGCGGGAACCGGGCGGGCGGCGCCGGTAGCGTTGGGCGGGTATCGGGCGAAGGGCGGGCAGGAATGGACATGTACCAGGTCACGGCAGGGGTAGAGGTCGACGACGACGGGCGCCGCGTGGTGTGCAGTGTGCCGCTGCCGGTCCCGCCCCCGGTCGTGTTCGACGCGGTGGCCACCGGCGAGGGCATCAGCTCGTGGTTCGTCCCGTGCGCGCTCGAGCCGCAGGTGGGCGGGCGGATCGTCCAGTTCGCCGACCCCGGCGCGCCCGACCCCACGACCGGGCCGGAGGCGGCCGCCGAGGCCATGCTCACCGCGACCGTCGGCGAGATCACCGACTACACGCCGCCCGCCGGCAGCATTCCCGGCCGGTTCGCGTACGCCGAGCGCGACTGGATGGGCGAGGGCGTGCCGGTGCCGCCGTGGGAGACCTCGTGCGAGGTCACCTCCGACGGCGGGGGCGGCTCGGTGCTGACGCTGCGGTCGGGATTCGACTCGGACGGCCAGCTCGCGGTGGAGTCGGTCGACGGCAGCGTCGCCGGCTGGTCCCAGTCACTGACCGTCCTGGCGCATCGCCTGACCCATCGCCCCGCCGACGGGGTGGCGACCGTCGATGCGGCCACCGATCCGGTCGCGATGACGGTGCCGGAGTTGTGGGCCCGGGTGAGCGCGCAACTCGTGGCACCTGCGGCGGGGGCCGGTGGCAGCGGTTCGGCGAGCACCGGCGCCGTGGCCCGGTCGGGTGAGGTCGGCGGCATCGTGGCGACGGAGGCGGCCGCGTCGATGGCGTTGATCCTGTCCACGCCGGTCGACGGGATGTTGGAGCTGTTCGCGTTCCCCGCGGGCGAGACGCACGAGGACGCGGCGGACCGTGCGGCGTTGGCCGTGCGACTGTACGAGTACGTCGACGCCCCCGGAGGTGACGGCGCCCCGCTGGGTGCGGCGGCCGTCGACGTCGAGCCGACGTGGGACGCGACGCGCTGGCGGACCTGGCTGGGCGGGCTGCACGGGGATTGAGTCCGGGGGTGGGCAGGGCAGCGGGCGGAAACACGTTCATCTGGTAGGACGATGTAGTCCGTGACCGCAGTAGTGTGGCGTGCAGCATCACCTGTGCCTCTCTCACGAGCCTTACCCACGAGGAGCAAGAACACCCATGGCGGATTTCAACGACACCGTGACCATCGCCGCCGGCGAGGGCTCGCCCGGAACGGCTCTGTTGGGCATTGGTGCTTACCGGCCTCGTCGCGTGGTGAGCAACGAGGAGATCTGCGAGAAGATCGACTCGACCTCGGAATGGATTTACGAGCGCTCCGGCATCCTCAACCGCCACGTGGCCGAGAAGGACGAGTCGGTCATCTTCATGTCGAGCGAGGCGGCGGCCAGGGCGGTGGCCTCGGCGGGGATCGATCCGGAGCTGGTGGATGCGCTCATCGTGTGCACCTCGACCTATGAGACCTACGTTCCGCACGCCGCGCCGAAGGTCGCGGACAACATCGGCCGCAATGGCATCGCGGCGTTCGACATCACGGCGGGTTGTTCCGGCTTCGGCTACGGTCTCGCCCTGGCGTCCAACATGATCCGGGGCGGCGGATCCCGCTATGTGGTCGTGGTCGGGGTCGAGCGCATGAGCGAGGGCATCGACTGGACCGATCGCAACACCGCGTTCATCTTCGGCGACGGTGCCGGCGCGGTCGTGGTGGGCCCGTCTGAGACCAACGAGATCTCGCAAGTGGTCTGGGGTTCGGACGGCCAGCAGTCCGAGGCCATCACGTTGACCAAGACCCTGCGTGAGTACATCGACGAGACCCAGGAAGCGCCGGCCCCGGCGCCCTTCCTGGTGATGGACGGTTCCAAGGTCTTCCGTTGGGCCGCCGTGCAGATCGCCAAGGCGTCCGCCCGGACACTGGAGGCCGCGGGCGTGACCGCCGACCAGATCCAGGCGTTCATCCCCCATCAGGCCAACGGTCGGATCAACTCGGCGATGGCCAAGCATCTCGGCCTGCCGGACACTGTGTCCATCGCTAACGACATCGAGCAGACGGGCAACACCTCGGCCGCATCGATCCCGCTGGCGATGGAGACCATGCTGCGCGAGGGCCAGGCCAAGCAGGGTGACCTCGCGCTGTGCATAGGCTTCGGCGCAGGCCTGTCCTACGCGGGTCAGGTCGTGCGTCTGCCCGCGAAGCCGCCCGTCGACTGACAGGCAGCACGGCCGCTCGCGGCCCCTCGCTGCCCTCCGGCTGTCGACCCCGGTTCCCAGTGGTGAACCGGGGCCTTCGCTTTCGCCCCGAGATGGACAGAGTTGCCCCACCCGTCCAGTCGGCATTCGTGCGAAAGTGTGGCTATGTTCACATCACCCTCGTCGCGGTCAGCTCGTCTACTGGCGTCCGGTGCCGCTGCCGCCGCCGTATCCGCCCTGACCGTGTCGATGCTCGCGATGGCCCCCACCGTCGCCGCCGCTCCCCCGATCCCGGCGGCGCCGCCGGCGGCGGGCTCGACGGCCGAGCAGTTCGGCGGCTCCTCGCAGGCGCTCGGTGAGAACATCGCGGGCCAGGTCAGCAGTTCCGACCCCGGACCGGCCGTGACCTCGGGGGACGGCTCGGGCCCGGCCCGCTACGTGGCACTCGGCGACTCGTACGCGGCGGTCGGCCGCATCGCCCCGGGCGCGTGGAGCGCCGGCCCGGTCACCTGCGTCCGGACCGACGACGCCTACCCGAACGTCGTGGCCCGCGAGCTGGGGGTCGGAACGTTCGTCAACGCCTCGTGCGGCGGGGCGGTGACCGACGATCTGTGGGCCCCGGACAAGGGGGGTGTCCCGGCGCAGTTCGACGCCCTGACCGAGGACACCGACCTGATCTCGCTCTCGATCGGCGGCAACGACGTGGGCTTCGGCGCGGTGCTCGTGGCGTGCGCGGTCCGCACCAACACGGCCGCGCCGTTCCTGCCGGTGATCGACGCCGTGACGGGTCCGGTCGCCGAGGACTTCGACACCACCACCGGCTGCGCGGACGTGATCGACCGGCAGGCCACCGCGGCCCTCGCGGAGCTCGACACCCGCCTGAACGAGGTCTATGCGGAGATCGCGCACCGCTCCCCCGACGCCCGGGTCGTGACGACCGGTTACCTGGCGGCCATGCCGGAGGACGACGCGACGATCGCCTCGTCACCGGCGTGCGAGCCGCTCATGGCCGCGACCCGGGACGAGCGCGACAAGGTGCGCACGTTCCAGAACGATCTCAACGACGTGGTTCAGGCCGCCGCCGAACGCAACGGCGCGACCGTGGTCATCCCCGATGAGCCCGGCCACTCCATGTGCGCACCGGCCGACACCCGCCGGGTGGACCTGCTCGGCGTCGAGACCGGCGCCGCGCCGGTGCATCCGACGACCGCCGGGCACGCCCACGTCGCCGACCGGGTCCTGGCGGCGCTGGAGGGGTAGCCGTCGGGGGAACGACGAGGCCGACGAGACCGACGACGACGAGGTAGACGATTCCGGTCAGCACGGCCGGATTCCGCCCCACCTGCCACACCAGTCCCGGGGCGGAGCGATTCGCCTTCGACGAGACTCCGGCGGGAGCACACTGTGAGCATGCTCACACCTCGTCGTCGTCCCTTCCCATCGCTCTCTATCTCCCCCCGCCGCACCGCGTCTCGCCTGACGGGCGCGCTCGCCGTGGGCGCGGCCCTCACGCTGGCCGTCGCACCGATCTCGGCCGCGCAGTCCACCGCCGAGGCGGACGGCACGATCGCCGTCAGCTCGCTCGGCTCGAGCACCGACGCGCCCGGTAGCTCCACGGGCTCGCTCGGCCCGTTCGGCTCGCTGGCCGCGCCCGCGTACGCCGAGTACGTCGCGCTCGGGGACTCGTACGCCGCGTTGGGTGACAACACCGAGCCGGCCGGCGGCCCGACGGGGTGCGCACGAAGCCTGGCGAACTACCCGCACCAGCTGGCGGCCAACCCTGCAATCGGCGACCTCACCGACTCGACCTGCGGAGGCGCGCAGGTGCCGGACATCCTCACCGTGACCCAGGTTGAGGGCGCGCCGCCGCAGATCACCACGCTCGCACCCGACACCGACCTGGTCACCCTGTCGATCGGCGGCAATGACGTGGGCTTCGGCACCATCGTCGGTTGCATCACCGCGCATCTCCAGCCCGGGGGGCCCCAGCAGCCGCGGGACTGCCGGACCCTGCTGGGAGCCACGGTCTCCACTGACGTTGACGACCTCTACGGCGACGGCGGCGCGGTCGATGTGATCTATGACGAGATCGCCGAGCGCTCGCCCGATGCGACCGTGGTCGCCACCCAGTATCTGCCTCTCATGCCCGCCGAAGACGAGGACGGGTGCCAGTTCACCGCCGCGATCGGGGCGGCCAACCTCGAGTGGGCCCGTGAGATCACGCAGGAGATCAACGATGCGGTCGACGACGCTGCCCGCCGCAACGGCCACGTCTCGGTGCTTCCGACCTCTGACACCGACCGCAGCGGTTGCGCGCCCGTGAACGAGCGGTGGGTCGTTTTCAATGACGGCTCGGCGAACAACACCGCGCCGTTTCACCCCACAGCCCTGGGCCAGGAGGCCATGGCGGCGGCGATCGCCGCTGCTCTCTAACGCCGGCCGCCGTCGGCACAGCCGCCCCCGACGACGAACTCCCGCGTGTACCGGGGTACACGCGGGAGTTCATGCCGGCATGCGGCTGTAGCCCGGGCGCGCAGGCGCGGGAGCGGATGCCACCCAGCTGCCGCCCATGGCAGGGCCTGAGCGGGACCTCAGTCCTCGAAGAGCTGCTGCCCCACGTACCCGCCCTCGGGCGCCCCGGGCGGGATCGCGAACACCGCCGACCCGATGGGGATCGTCCACGTGTTGAGGGCGTCCTGCTCTGCGAGCCGCTGCTGCACCGGGATGTAGGTGCGCACCGGGTCGGCCATGTAGGCGGTGAACAGCAGCCCGGTGTTGCTGATCTCGCCGCCCTCCGGCGGGTCGTCGTAGTTGTACGGCCGCCGGAGCATGGCCTCGCCCCTGTTCCGCTGCCGGGCCCGGGCCATGTGCGACTCGGGCGGGATCACGGGCAGTCCCACGTCGTCGATGGCCTCGAAATCGGCGGGGTCATGCTCGGCGGTGCCGGTGAGCGGCGCCCCGGTGTCGAGCGTGCGGCCGACGGACAGTTCGCGGGAGTTGCGGTCGATCTCCTCCCAGGTGTCCATCGTCATGCGGATGCGCCGCAGCACGAGTGCCGAACCGCCCCGCATCCACCGCTGATCGCTGCCGTCGGAGTAGAGGATCTGGTCGAAGTCCATGTCCCCTTCCGGCGTCGGGTTGACGGTGCCGTCGATCTGCCCGAACAGGTTGCGTTGCGTCCGTCCGGACGGGTCGGTGCCCACGGCCTTGCGGAACCCCCGCTGGGCCCACTTCTGCCGCGCCACCCCCCGCACCCCGGAGGCCAGGATGCGGGCGGCGTGCGCGACGATCAGCGGGTCGTCGGCGCAGATCTGCAGCAGCAGGTCGCCCTCCGACCAGCGGTCCTCGAGCTGGTCGATCTGTGGGAAGGCCGGCAACTGCTGCAGCCATTCGGGCCGCTTGTCCGGCTTCCCGATCGCGTCGAAGAAGCCGGGCCCGAGCCCGATGGTCACGGTGAGCCGTGCCGGGTCCGCGGCCAGTTCGGGTTCGAGGTCGGCCAGTCCGGGGTGCCCCTGGGTGAGTCGCGCCGCGTCCTGGGACCAGGCGCGCAGGACGCCCTGGACCTCGGTACGCGTCGCCCCGGGGACGATGTCGAACCCCACGAAGGCAGCGTGCGATTGCGGTGCCGTGGTGATGCCCGCCTGCCGGGGACCGTAGAACGGTTCCGAGGCCGAGCCGACCACGCGGGAGTCGGCCACCGTCTTCCAGGTGACCGCCTCGTCGTCGTCGACGACACCGCGCCCCGTGTATCCGGCGAGGGCGCCGGCGGCGCCACCCCCCACGACCGCCGCGACACCGCCGGTGAGCACCGACCGCCTGGACAGACCGCGAGAGGTGCGGTCAGCCATCGTGGTTCGCGCCCTCCCCGCCGCCGTGGCTGCCGTGGTCGTCGCCGACGTACTCCTCTTCGCCGCCCTTGAAGTCGCGGGCGGTGAGGGTGATGTCCTGCTCGGTGCCGTCGTCGAACGTCAGGACCATCGGGATCTCCTGGCCGGTGGTGATCGGCGCGGTGAGGTCCATGAACATGAAGTGGTCCTTGCCGGGCTCGAGGAACAGCTCCCCGCCGGCGGGCAGGACGAACCCGCCCTCCTTCTCCTGCATCATCATGCCGCCGCCGCCGGGGACCGTCTCGTGCATCTCGACGCGCTCGCTGACGGGTGAGGTGACGCCGGTGATGCGGATCTCGACGTCGCCGGTGTTGCGGAGCGTGCCGAAGGCGCCGCTCATCTCGGTGTCGGTGGCCTTGGCCCAGCCGTTCTCGAAGATCACGACGGCGGCCTCGGACTCACCGCCGTCTTCTGGCTGGCTGGTGGCGGCGGGCTCGTTGGTGGCCGAGTCGGTGGCGGCGGAGCCGGTGGTTCCGGTGTCCTCCGAGCAGGCGGCGAGGCCCAGGGTGAGCGCGAGGGCGGCCGCCGCGACGGCGGTACGGGTGGTGCGGTTGGTACGCATGTGTGTCCTTTGGTGACAGGGGTGATCGCCCGGCCGCATGTAGGCGGGCGTGTTGGCGTCGGATCACACGAAGGCGGGCGGCGCCCGGGTCCCCCCGCCTGTGAGGAGGTACCGCCCGCGCGGGACGTACGCGTCGTAGGAGGACAACAGGGGTACGACGACGACAAGGCGAACACCCGCCAGCATCGGCCGTACCCGTGCCGCTACCCACGCGAGCGTCCCGGACAGGGCCGCCACCACGGCGAGCGTCAGGAGCACGGCGGCCACGTGAGCTCCGAGCATCTGCGGGGTGAGCAGTGTCGCCCACGTGATCGGCTCCGCCGGGGCGGCCGCACCGCCAACGACGCCGCCGTCCATCGCGGCGCGGATCGCGGCCGGGTCGGTGACGTGGTGGCCGAGCGTTTCCGTCTGCCCGCCCGGGTGCGAGTGCGAATGTCCCGAGGACAACACGAGGTGGACGAGCGCCTGGCCGGCCAGCAGGCCGCCGGCCGCGGTGAGCAGCGGCGGCCGGCGACGGGCGAGGGCCGCGGTGACGGCTCCGATGCCGGCGCTGGCGGCCCCCACCATGAGGACGTCGCCCGAGGTGGGAGGGATCGCCGCGGCCCCGGCGGCCAGTCCGTGGGCGCTGATGCCGAAGACGCCGCTGACCACGGCGACGATGATCCCCACGACCGCGGTCACCACAGGGGGGACCTCGGTGCGCAGGCGATCGGCGGACATGACCTGATTCTAATGCGACTCGGTGGTGGTGACGATTCGCGCACGTTCCTCGGTGGAGAGGCCGGCCTCGAGGCGTTCGAGCATGTGGGGGCGCATCTCGGGCAGGTCGTCGACCGCAAACCATCGGACGTCGGTGTTCTCACCATCTGCCGGGTGGGGATCGCCGGCGAGATAGGTGCAGGCGAAGGTGTGATCGATGTACTGGGCTCGGTCGCCGTTGGCGTAGGTGACCATGCGGGAGACACCGATCGAGGCGACCCTGTCGACGCGGATGGTGACGTCGGCTTCCTCCCGCGCTTCGCGCACCGCGGTGTCGGCGGGATGCTCGCCCGGGTCGACGATTCCGGTGACGGGGGTCCACCAGCCGTTGTCGCTGCGCCGGACCAGCAGGACCCGCCGGTGATCGGCGCTGCGGATGACGGCGGTCGCGCCAGACAGCCAGAGCGGCGCGGTGCCCACGTGCTCACGGAGCTTCAGGACGAAGTCGGGGGTCGACATGCCCTGAGGGTAGGCGGGACGTATGACAGATCCCCCGCCGGCCGCGTGGGCTGGCGGGGGATCTGTAGAGATTGATCAGTTCATCGGCCGGTCAGACCGACCTGCGAACCGGGAGTTCAGCGAACCGGCTGCTGCTCGGGCTCGCACTCATCTCGCTCCATGGAGCCATTGTTCTTGAGGAGGTCGATGCCCTCCTGCGGCAGGCTGCAGACCGCCGCGACGTCGAGCGGCGGAAGGTTGACGCCACCGGAGACGATGATGCCGATCGCAATGCCACCCGCTGCGAGCGAGCCAAGAGCCAGAATCTCCTCGGTGCCGAGGGAGCCCTCACCGGAGCCGGCCTCAGAGCCCTCGATGACGGAGCCGAGGTTCAGGTCACCCGAGCCCGAGTTCGAACCCTCACCGCTGGAGCCCGACTCCGAACCGGTGAAGATTTCGGTCAGCGAACCGAGCGGGCTATCCCCCTCAGACGAGCCCAGGCTGGCCATGATGCTCGCGAGCGAGCCCGATCCTTCGGACGAGCCCTCGCCGCCGCTCGAGCCCTCGCCTGAGCCGCCCTCCAGCGAACCGCTCTCAATCGAGCCCTCAGACGAACCGGCCTCCGACGAGCCACCCTCGCCCGACCCTTCCGACGAGCCCTCCTCGCTCGAGCCCTCGCCCGAGCCCGACTCCGAACCGGTGAAGATTTCGGTCAGCGAACCGAGGGGGCTGTCCTCCTCGGAGGAGCCAGCCTCGC
The DNA here is from genome assembly GCF_021033825.1 of Dietzia aurantiaca. GTDB lineage: Bacteria > Actinomycetota > Actinomycetes > Mycobacteriales > Mycobacteriaceae > Dietzia > Dietzia aurantiaca. The sequence goes on along the minus strand of NZ_JAIFXZ010000011.1, from coordinate 115,015 downwards.
TGGAGCCTTCGCCCGAACCCTCTGACGAGCCACCCTCGCTGGAGCCCTCGCCCGAACCCTCAGACGAGCCACCCTCGCTGGAGCCCTCGCCCTCAGACGAGCCCAGGTTCGCGATGATGCTCGCGAGCGAGCCCTCGCCGCCGCTCGAGCCTTCGCCCGAACCGCTCTCAAGCGAACCCTCGCCCGAGCCCTCGGAAGAGCCGGCTTCGCCCGACCCCTCAGACGAACCCGCCTCGCTGGAGCCTTCGCCCGAACCCTCTGACGAGCCAGCCTCTGTCGAGCCCTCACCTGAGCCGGTATCGGCGCCCAGCGAATCAGAGGGCAGCCCGGGCAGCTCCGAGGAGCCCTCACCGGAAGAGCCGAGGGCCGCGCCCAGGTCCACACCGAGACCGAGCGAGTCGCCGAGGCCGAGGCCAAGGTTGAGGTCGAGGCCGGCACTCTGCGCGTTGGCGATACCCGGAAGTGTGCCCATGGTGAGTCCGGCGGCCGCGATAACCGCGATCATCCGCTTGGAGTTCTTCATAGAACTACCTTTCTGATTGCTGTAGACGACCCGGCGACCGGAGTCCCCCCGTCGCCCGGCCCGGCAGGTGGAGCGACCACCAGCCGTCGGATCGTGTCGGAACGTTATCGCGCCATCTCGCTCAGTTGTTACGTTCCACCGATTGATGCCACAGGAAAACGTCAGCCTGCCGCCCCGGACCCCCGGCCCGTCAAACAGAGCCATTTCCCGCTAAGGCAGCCATCCCGCACCCCCACCTCGACATATACAAATCCTGATAGATGAACACACCTTTAAGTATCGGCGACCAATACATACCTATGTGAGTTGAATCACGTTAGACAGTTTTTCCGCCAACTCGCCGCGGGAAACCCACGCGGACGGCTTGGCAGGGGCAAACTTGAGGAAAACCTCGCATTGCAGCCGACAGTCAGGAGCGTCATGCCAGCGAAAGCCACGTCCGGAGTCCAGTTCCCCGCCGACCCTTCCGGGTCCCGCTCGACGGGCACACTGGCCAAGCAGGTGGTGGCCGACGCGCTCGCCACCGTGGACCCGTCGGCCGCCGAACGCGTCCACCGCATTAAGGACTGGCGCAAGGGCTACATCGAGCCGTTCACCGAGCTCGTCGCGGCGGGTGTCCACGACGCCGGCAACTGGGACGGTGTCGCCAGGGCCGCCCTCGACTCACTACAGTCCCGCATGGTCGGCGCCCACGACGTCGACGGGGAGACCGTCGAGACCACGATGGCGGACTACCTCGCCGTCGTCGCCGCCACCTCCACCCCGGGCACCGAGACGATCACCGGCACCGCCGAGCCCGAACGAACGCTGTCGATCCCCTACCGCGGTGAGAACCTCTCCGGCGCCGCGCTGAGCGACCTGCTCGACCGATGGGTCGCCGACGGTGTCGTGGAACCCAGCTGCGCGGCCGCCCTGCGCCTGGTGCAGGACAACCCCGACTGGTTGTCCCTACCCGGCCGCGCCATGCTCGTCCTGGGCCTCGGCTCCGAGATGGGCCCCGCCCGCCAACTGCTGCGCTGGGGCGCGGACGTGATGGGCGTCGACCTGCCCTCCAGCCCCGCATGGGAGCGCTTCCGCAGTGGCGCCGATCAGTTCGCGGGGCGCCTCCACATCCCCACCGACGCTGACGGACGTCCCGGGATCAACCTGCTCACCGAGCTACCCGAACTCGCCGCCTGGGCCCGCGCCGCCGCCCCTGCCCCGCTGACGGTGGGCAGCTATTTCTACGCGGACGGCGGGACCCACGTGCAACTGTCCTCGGCGGCGGACGCCCTCGTCGTCGACCTCCTGTCCGATTCCACCGCCACCGCGCTGGCCTACCTCGCCACCCCGATGGACACCTTCGTCGTTCCCGCCGACGTGCGGGAGGCTTCCGACGCCGCACTCGCCGACCGTAAGGCCATCGACGTCAAGAAGATCGTCGGCGCCCTCACCCGCGGCCGCCTGTTCCACCGCAACTACGCCGCCGGCCGCGGACCGGCCGTCCACGACGCGCTCGTCCCCCAACAGGGCCCCAACTACACGCTCGCCAAGCGCGTCCAGCGCTGGCGCGCCACCACCGCCTTCGCCGACGGCCACACCGTCTCCGTCAACGTCGCCCCCGCCACCGACACCTACTCGGTGACCAAGAACAAGATCCTCGCCAGCACCTACAAGGGCGCCGGCGCGTTCGGCATCGAGATCTTCGAGCCCGACACCTCCTCGGCGATGCTCGCGGCGCTCATGGTCCACGACCTCAACGTGGGCCGACCCGAGGTCGACGTGCAGTGGCAGCACGAGTCGTCCGGCGCCGCCTCGGGCGGACTGTGGCGGCAGCCGTACCTGCCCCGGACCGCCCTCCCGGTCGCGGCACTGCTCGGTACCGTGAAGAGGTAGCGCTCGCCACTCGCCGACAGTAAGGACGCAGCCATGCCGAACCCGTTCTCCAAGGGCTGGAACTACCTCAAGGCCTCGCTCGACAAGGCGGTCGACGACAACGCCGACCCCAAGGTCCTCGTCCACCAGGCGATGCAGGGCGCCCGGGACCAGCACAAGGCCGTGGCCGACCAGGCCGCCGCGGTGATCGGCAACGCCAAGCAGCTCGAGATCGCGATGGGCACCAAGGCCCGGCAGCTCGACGAGGTGCAAGGGCAGATCCGGCAGATGCTGCAGATGGCAGAGAAGGCGCGCGCGGAGGGCGACCAGGCGCGGGCCGGCCAGCTGGAGACGCAGGCCGAGCAGATGGCCGGGCGGCTCGTGACGCTGGAGTCGGACCTGGAGCACACGCGGCAGCTGCACGGCCAGGCGACTCATGCGGCCGAGCAGGCCAAGCAGGCGGTCGGCGAGTCCGAGCGGAAGCTGCGCGAGACCCTGGCGCAGGAGGACCAGCTGCTGCTGCAGGCCACGCAGGCGGAGATGCAGCATCGCACCACCGAGTCGCTCACCTCGATGGAGGGCGTCGGCGGCGGTAACTCGCCGACGTTCGACGAGATCCGCAACAAAATCGAGAGCCGGTACACCACCGCGCTCGGCAAGCAGGAGCTCGCCGAGGCCACCGGCGGCCCGTCCACCGCGCAGCTCGACGCCGCCGCCCTCACCCGGGAGTCGGAGGGTCGCTCCAAGCTCGACCAGATCCGCGCGTCGATGGGCCTCGAGTCGGGCGGTGCGGCGGGCGCGGGCCGCCAACTGACGGAGGGCGACGACGACAACGCCGCCACCTCCGCCCCCGGCGACGCCCGGCCGGCCGACACCGGCGGCGCCGGAGGCACTGACAGCGCCGAGGGCGGGCAGTCGGGCCCGACGCTACCCCGCGACACGCGGCAGTAGTCGCTCGCGCGGATTCGGCTGAGGGCCATGCCCAGGGAGTTTCAGGACATTCACTTGGGACGCTCAGTGGTTTATCATCAGCCAGTGGCCTCCGCGTGGTGACTTCGCGCGCCGTTCAGTGGGGTCGCTTCCCTTCCCGCGCAACCAAGGTGACCCCGTGAACTTGAGATCCCTTCCGGCCTCCGCGGCACGCCGCGCACTCGTCCCCGCGGTGGCGCTGACCCTGGTCTGCGGCGCGGCGGCGCCCGCCGCGGCACAGGCGGGCTCGGGTGATCCCGGATCGCTCAACCCCGGTTCCCTCGGCAACATCGGTTCGGTCAACAACCTGGGCGGCAGCGTCGACCCGTCGAGCGCCGCGGCCGGCGCCGCGACCGTCGGCTCCACCGGCTCGACCGGCACCGACTCGCTCGTCGGCCTCGGCACCCTGCCCCCGATGGGCACCGGCTCGCAGAACACCGCGGCCACCCCGCCGATCGGCATGGAGCCCGAGCCCGTCGAGGTCACCGAGGTGCGCGATGTCGAGGTCGGCGACCCGATGGTCGCCGGCGGTGATCCGCGCTTCGAGCGCTGGTGGGTCGCCTCCAAGTCCATGAACCGCGTCCTGCCGGTCGAGATCTGGCGCGCCGCCTCGGACGCTCCGGCGCCGATGCTCTACCTCCTCGACGGCGTGGACTCGCCCTCGCCGAGCGGCTGGTTGCTGCCCGGACGGATCCAGGAGGTGTTCGCGGGGGAGCACGTCACCCTGGTCATGCCGGCCCGGGCCGACGGCTCGCTGCACGCGGACTGGCAGCACGACGACCCGGTACTGAGCCGCAACAAGTGGCAGACGTTCCTCACCCAGGAGCTGCCACCGCTGCTGGAGTCCGGCGAACACGCGATCCCGTTCACCGGCAAGCGCGGCATGGCCGGACTGTCGATGGGCGCCGCCAGCGCGGTCACCACCGCGGAGCGCAGCCCCGAGATGTACCAGGCGATCGGCGCGATCGCCGGCTGCTACACCGCCCGCGACGACCTGGGCTTCCTGCTCGCCAAGATCGTGGCCGAGACGCGTGGCGGCAACATCGCCAACATGTGGGGCCAGCGAAACGACCCCGCCTACCTGGAGAACGACGGCCTGCTCCACGCCGAGAAGCTCCGCGACAAGGCGCTCTACTTCGCGACCGCGACCGGCATGCCCGACGCCACCGAGTGGCAGCGCAACGACCACGACCTGCTGCGCTTCAGCCAGGGCGCCGGTCTGGAGATCGCCACGCACGCCTGCACCGTCGACATGGACGAGCGCCTGAAGGAGCTGGGAATCGGTGCGCGCGTCGACTACCTGCCGACCGGGATGCACAACTGGGACAACTTCAGCCGCTTCCTCGCGCCCATGCGCGATACGGTGATGCCGGCGCTGCGCTAGAGCATCCGGCCGACGCGGCGTCGCTCTCACCGCGAGGAGACGCCATGCCCACCCCACCCACGGCCTCCGGCTCTCTCACCGAGTCGGGGGCCGTCGTGTTCACCCGCCGACTGCCGATCTCGCGCGAGCAGGCGTGGGCGGCCGTCACCGACCCGGCCCGCACTGCCCGGTGGATCGGCCCGTGGTCGGGCGACCCGGCCAGCGGCACCGTCGAGTTGACGATGACCGTCGAGGAGGGCTCCCCCACGTCCACCGTGGAGGTGCGGCGGTGTGAGGAACCGATGGTCCTCGTCGTCACCACCGGTCCCGCCGGGTGGGTGCTCACGGTGCGGGTCGAGGGCGACGACGACGAGGCCGTCATCTCCCTGGAACAGGACATTCCGGACACCGAGTCCGCCGCCTCGATCGGTCCCGGATGGGACTTCTACCTGGACCGGCTGGTCGAGGCCGAGGCGGGCCGGGATCCGGATGCGCTCCGGTTCGACCCGGACTACTACCCGGGCCTGGCCGGTTACTACAGAGAGTTGTTCAGCGGCCGAGGTTGATGTCGTACCCCCTTGCTACCTTGATTTCAGTCGAACACAGAAGCGATTGAATCGGAGCGTGGAGGGGCGGCGCACATGGCGATGGCGGGAATTGACCAGAAGTCGGAACCCGGTACGGACACCAGGATCCCGGAGGCGAGCAAGGCGGTTCTCGAGGCCCTGCAGGCGGAGAATCGCGCCGCCGCGGCCCGCTTACGTGCGTGTTACGCGCTACTCGACATCTGTGACGACGTGGAGTTCCAGCGGGCTGTCGACGCCGGCTACGACCCGATGTGCGAGGAGCCGCAGGACTACGCGCTGATCGACCCCTTCGACATCGCCTGCGCCGAGATCGTGGCCGCGTACGGCGTACATACCCACCGGGCGCGGGCGCTGATCAAGCTGTCGATCACGCTCGTCAACAACTTCCCTGCCCTGCTGGAGGCCATGGAGTGTGGCCGCCTCGACGAGGCCACGGTCAAGATGCTCGCTCGCCAGATGCGGGTCGTGGAGTCGAGGTTCAGGTCCGACGTGCAGAAGGCCGTGGTCGACTGGCTCCTGGGCGCGATCGACGCGGGGCAGCGCCCGGGCCGCGATCGAATTCTCAGCCAGACGGATCACATCATCGAGGAGTCCGACCCGGACGGTGTCCTCGCCAGACGCCGGCGTGCGATCACCGAGCGCAACGTTCAGGTCCGTCGCAGCAGTGACGGCATGGCCCAACTCCATGCCTATCTGACGTCGGCGGAGGCGGCGGCGCTGTACGAGGCGCTGCAGATGTCGGCGCGCGATCAGATCAAGAAGGAGAAGGACTCCCGCGGCGAGTCGACCCGGTACGTGGACGCGGGCGTATGCGACAACTCGCCCGGCCGACGCATCGGCGAACGTCGCGCCGACGCCTTGGTCGACGCGATCCTCGGGCCCGGACACGGCGCCGACCCCGGCTCTGCCCCCGAGTCGGAGAGCGTCGCGCGCGAGCGCCTCGCGGGCGAGACTCCCCGGGCCCAGCTCCGGCCACACATCACCGTGCTCACCGAACTCGGCCCGGGCGGCGAGCCCGCCGTCTACATGCCCCGGGGCGGGCCGGCCACGATCGATGCCCTCATGGAACTGCTGTCGCGCTGTGTCGGCGCCGCCATCTCGGTCCCGGACCCCACGCCCGGGTCGGCTGACTCGTCGACGGCCGCCCGGCGCTATCGGATCAGTGCCGAACTGGCTCGCCGCATCCGGCTACGGGACGGTACCTGTCGGCACCCGGGGTGCTCGGTGCCGGCCGACGACTGCGATGTTGACCACATCCGCCCCTTCAATCACTCTGATACCGGCTCTGGCGGGCTGACCGTCGAGTTCAATCTCATGTGCCTCTGTCGGCGGCACCACCGCTTCAAAACCTTCCACGGGTGGGAGTACCAACTGGCGCGCGACGGCACGCTGACCGTCACCACCAGCACTGGTCACACCCTCACCACCGAGCCGGACGGGCCGCTGGCGCGATGGCGCCAGCGGCCGGACGAAGGGGCCTCCTCTGACGCCGGACCACCGCGGCCGTGGCTCAGCCCTGAGCCGAAACCGACCTACTGGTTCCAGCGCATGCAACGCCAGGTCGCGGCACGTCGAGAGAACATCGCCGCCAGGCGTGTACCCGAGCCCGGCGACCCCGGCTACGACCCGCCACCGTTCTGAGGCGGGCCGCCGGCTCAGCGGTGCTTGAGCAGTACCGCGCGGATGCCCTCGTGGAATCCGTCACGCAGACGCACGCGCTGGGCCTCGGTGAGCGTGAACTCGTTGAGCATCTGGCAGGCGAACTGCAGCAACGGCCTGTCGATCGCCGGCGGAAGCACCCCGCCCGACAGGAGATGCGCGTCGTCGCGCTGCTCCTCGGTGGCGGCCTGCTCGTACCACCAGGTGGCGTACTGCTGCCCTACGTCGAAGGGGGTCTGCTCACCGGAGGAGGTCCACACCTCCTCCGGCAGAGGCACGAACTTCGACCGGAGCGGACGACGATGCGGGGCCATCATCGACGGGCTCGGCCGCGCGGAGCCGTTGGCCGTCGGCTCGTCCGACGCGGGCGATGCCGCGGCCGGGGGCTCGGCCCGGGGCGCCGGGGGGACCTGGCCGGGCTTCGGCACTGCCGGCCGGTCGGCAGGGTCGGCAGGGTCTTCGCGGTGGGCGTCATCGACGATGGCCGCGCACTCCTCCTCGTCGGCCGCGAGCTCCTCGGCCTCGGCCGCGAGCTCCTCGTCTGCCACGGTCTGGCGCGTCTCGTCCGCCACGGTGGTCGCGGCGGCGCGGTCGGACCGCAACTGCACGTCGACCATGTCCACGGTCTCCTCCGCCTCCGGATCGCGGGTCTCCTCGCCGGGATGCGCCGGGCGCGGGGCCGCGGTGCGCACCTTCGGCGGGATGGGCCCCTCGAGGACCCGGATCTGCATGGCGTCGTGGAAATCGGTGCGGGGATCGAGCACCGTCGTGGTGTCGCAGGCATGACGCAGCGCGGACGAGATGGAATCCCAGCCGAACCCGACGAGGTGCATGCGCACTCCCGCGTCGACGGCCACGCGGACGCCCGGGATCATGTCGGCGTCGCCGGTCACGAGGACCATGTCGGCACAGTGGCCCTTGTACGCGGCCTGGATCATGTCCGCGACCAGCAGGGTGTCGACGGCCTTCTGCGTCCGGCGCTCACCCCACTCGATCAGCTGGCCGGCCCGCAATTGCACGCCCTCGATGACGCGCAGTGTCCGTTGATAACGGTGCGGCCCCGAATCCGGGATGCCGTCGTACCAGTTCTGGCGCTGGACCGGCTGATCCACCAGTCCGTGGGCGACCTGATCTAAACGGTGCACGACCGTGGCCAGCGAGATCTCCAGCTGACCGCGTGCCCCCTCCTCCCACGAGTTATAGAAACTCGCCAGTAGGTAAGACGTATCGACGAGGATCAGAGTTCGTTGAAGCATGATGATCACGACCTGTTCTGGTTGTCATTCGTTGACTTCCAGCATGCCGCAGGGCGCACGGACCCGCAGGGGTCGCTACCGAACAACGTCAGGAGTCTCTCGATGTCACAACCCTTCGCCACGCCGACCGACCTCAGTGGAAGGGTCGTGCTGGTCACGGGTGCCGCCCGCGGACAGGGCCGCGCACACTGCGAGGCCTTCGCCGCTGCCGGGTGCGACGTGATCGCCCTCGACCTGTGCCGCGACATCGAGTCGGTGCCCTACCCGATGGCGAACCCGGCGGACCTGGAGGCCACCGCCGAGGCCGTGCGCGCTCTCGGGCGGCGCTGTGTGACGGGCGAGGTCGACGTGCGGGACATGCCGGGGATGCGCGAGGCCGTCGACGCCGGTGTCGCCGAGCTGGGTGGCCTGGACTTCGTGGTCGCCAACGCCGGGGTTTCCCCGCAGCCCATCCCGTCGTGGGAGCGGACCGAGGAGGAGTGGGACTCCACCCTGGACATCAACCTCAAGGGCACCTGGGTCACCACCACCGTGGCGATTCCCCACATCCTGGCCACCGGCCGGGGCGGCGCGGTCATCCTCATCAGCTCGATGGTCGCGCTGCGCGGCGGCTCCTTCACCGCCAGCTACGCGACCTCGAAGTGGGGCGTCCGGGGCCTGGCCAAGGCCCTCGCCGGGGAGCTGGGCTTCTCCAACGTGCGGTGCAACTCCATCCACCCCGGCAACGTACGCACGCCGATGATCGAGAACCCGTCGATGATCGCCATGATGTCGGGCGGACAGGGCACGACGCTCGAGGACACCACCGAGACCTTCGCCGGCATGAACCAGATGCCGCAACCGTGGGTCGGGCCCGAGGCGATCGCCTCCATGGCTCTGTACCTGTGCAGTGATGCCGGCGCCGGCATCACCGGCGCCTCGATCCCCGTCGACCTGGGCGGGAGCGAGAAGTTCGGGCGCTGACCTACTGCGCTTGCCAGACACGAGAACGGCCCGGCGCCCTCAATCGAGGGAGCCGGGCCGCCTGCGCTGTGTTGTCTTGCGCTGTGTTGTCTTGCGCTGTGCGGGCTATCAGCCCTGCGGGGTCGTCGGGCGCGGGACGCTGATGGTCGACCCCGTGGCGCTCCACACCATGGTCCAGAAGATGTCGACCACGGGCTGGATGGCCTGCAGGAAAATGTCGTTCGCGTTGCTCATGTTGATCCCCTCGTCAGTGTCTCTTCCCGGCGGCGTGCGACCGGATACGTCCGGTATGTCGCCACCAACCCGCCCGACGTTACACAACCGTGATATCCGTGGCGACTCCCACACTTTTCGCACTGGTCACGGCTGCGCCGACCAGCCCTCACCCTTCGGTGGACTATCGCCGCGGAGTGTGACTCACCCGACAAAGTTAACCTACGGGACCGTAACTTACGGTACCGTAGCTTCATGGCAATCACCGACATCCCAGAGTTCGCACATCTCAGCGAGGATGACATCGAGGCGCTCGGCGCGGAGCTGGAGCAGATCCGTCAGGACATCATCGGCTCCCTGGGCGAGCGAGATGCCACCTACATCCGCAACACCATCCGCTTCCAGCGCGGCCTCGAGGTCGGCGCCCGGGCGCTGCTGATGGTGGGCTCGCGCAACAAGACCGCGTGGGCGATCGGCGCGGGCGCGCTCGGTGTGGCCAAGATCGTCGAGAACATGGAACTCGGGCACAACATCATGCACGGGCAGTGGGATTGGATGAACGATCCCGAGATCCACTCCACCAGCTGGGAGTGGGACAACGTGGGCACGTCCGAGCACTGGAAGCAGACCCACAACTACATGCACCACAAGTACACGAACATCATCGGCATGGACGACGACGTGGGGTACGGCCTCCTCCGCGTGACCCGCGACCAGCGCTGGCACCCCTTCTACTACGGCAACCTGGCGTACAACACCGCCCTGGCACTGCTGTTCCAGTGGGGTGTGGGGATCCAGTACCTGGAGCTGGGCAAGGTCGTCAAGGGCCGCGACGACCGCGAGAAGACCAAGCGCAACGTCTCCCTGTTTCTGCGCAAGGCCGGCCGCCAGCTCGCGAAGGACTACGTGTTCTACCCGGCACTGTCGGGCAAGGGCTGGAAGTCCACCATCACCGCCAACCTGGTGGCCAACGGCATCCGCAACGTGTGGACCAACGCCGTGATCTTCTGCGGCCACTTCCCCGACGGCGCCGAGAAGTTCACCAAGAAGGACCTCGCGAACGAGACGCAGGCCGAGTGGTACCTGCGCCAGATGCTCGGCTCCGCGAACCTCACCGGCGGCCCGGTCATCGACTTCATGTCCGGCAACCTGTCGTACCAGATCGAGCACCACCTCTACCCGGACATGTCGTCCAACCGGCTGGCGGAGGCGGCCGTGCGGGTGCGCGAGGTGTGCGATAAGTACGACCTGCCGTACGTGGCCGGCTCGCTTCCGGTGCAATACCTCAAGGCGTGGCGCACCATCGCCAAGATGTCCCTGCCCAACCACATGCTCAAGGACACCGCCGACGACGCCCCCGAGACCCACTCGGAGCGGATGTTCGAGGGGCTCCCCGAGCCGAAGCCGACCGCCGGGAACGGCAGGCGCGCCGGACTCAAGACGGCGCTTCGCGAGCATCGCGCCCGCCGACGCGCGAAGAAGTACGTGCCGGTCTCCTGACCTGAATCGCACGCCGCCACGCCCTCGACACCTGATCAGGTGTCGAGGGCGTCCGTGATTTCGACGCCCCAGGTGTAGAACCGGCGATAGGCTGACCCCGGAAGTCGGCCGTACCAGTCCAGCACCAGTCACACAAGACGACGGGAGTACCCATGGAGGACCGGCGAATGCTGATCGCCGACTCGGCGATCGAGGTCGTGGCGAGGGACGGCATCCGGGCGCTCACGCACCGTGCCGTCGACTCCGAGGCCGGGCTCCCCTCCGGCTCGACCTCGTACTACTGCCGCACCCGGGCGCAATTGGTCGGCCTCACCGTCGACCGGGTCACCTCGCTGCTGCGGGGATTCGTCGAGGTCTCGGGAATCCAGGAGCTGGCGTCCACGAACGCCGACGATGTGCTGGGAGTGCTCTCCCGCATGATCGAGGCCCTGCTCGCCGACTACCGCGGCGAGCTGGCCGCGCGGTCCGCGCTGATCATCGAGCTCTCCGGCAAGGAGGACACCACCGATCTCGTGTCCTCACTGCTGGACCCCAGCGACCTGACCAACGCGCTCGACGCCACCGGGATGCGTGAGCCGGCGGTCGCCGCGATGGACCTCCTCGCCGTCTTCGAGGGCCTGATCTGGGAGCGCACCGTCGGCCGCCTCGCCGGCCAGGCCATCGACCGCGCGCACGACTCCGAGTTGCTCAGCGCCGCGCTCGCACGCCACGAGCACCGCGGCCCCCGCAACCTGTTCGGCCTGCGCCGCTAGCCAGGCGCCGCCAGCCCCACGCCCCCATCCCGAGCCCCCGGTGCCCTCACCCCAGGCCGTCGGGGGCTCGATCGTCTGCGCATGAGCCTCGTCGCGGAGCCCTGCACCGCCCCCGAGGTTTTGTATACTAAACGAGTGCCACGGCCATCCCTCACCACCCCGACCGTTCGCGACGCGATCCGCGACCGCATCCTCTCCGGCGAGTACGCGCCGGGATCCCGCCTGATAGAGCAGCGGATCGCCGCCCAACTCGAGGTGTCGCGGGTCCCCGTCCGGGACGCCCTGCGCGATCTCCTCGCCGAGGGACTCACCCGCGAGCGACCGGCCGGCGGGATGGAGGTACGGCACTACTCCGAGGCCGAGATCGACGAGCTGATCGTCCTGAACGAAGTCCTCGAGACGGTGCTGGTCGTCCGGCTCGCGGAAGAGGCGGACGAACTCGTCGTCGTCGCCCTCCACGCGGCCACCTCGGAGGCCGGCGCGGCGATCGCGGCCGGGGACACCACCCGCGCGATCATCCTCAACGCCCGCTTCCACGACGTCCTGCTGGAGCAGGCGCACGGGAGCATCACCCACGAACTCCTCAACACCATCCGGCCACGCCTGGCCTGGGTGCACCGACAGCACGGCGACGCCGCGGTGCTCCACGCCGAGCACGTGGCGATCGCCGACGCGATCGCCGCCGGCGACACCAACGCGGCGGCCACGCTCATCCACTCCCACGCCGCCTCCAGCCGGCAGGCGGTCCACGACCTGAAGGACCCCACATGACCCGTCACCGCCCGCGAGGCGCTGGCACCACCGTCGGCGTGACCGCCCTGGCGCTGCTCCTCACCGCCTGCGCCGCCGACACCGCGACCGACACCGCCCCCACACCCGAGGCATCCTCCACCACGGTCGTCGCCGACACTGCGCCAGCCACCACCGCGCCCGCCCTCAGCCCCGAGGCACAACAGCGGCTCGACACCGAGCTCATCGCCGCCGCCTGGGCCGACGACGTGCCCGCCGCGCGCAAGCTCATCGCCCGCGGTGCGGACGTCAACGCCACCGACGACACCGTGCAGAGCGCCTACCTCATCGCCACCTCGGAGGGGCACACCGAACTACTCGACCTCACGCTCGTCAGCGGTGCCGATGTGACCGGCCTCGATTCCTACGACGGCACCGGCCTCATCCGCGCGGCCGAGCGCGGGCACGCCGACATCATCGGCCGGCTCATCCGCCACGGCGTGGACATCGACCACGTCAACAACCTCGGCTGGACCGGCCTACACGAGGCGCTCATCTTCACCGACCAGGCCGGACGCCCCGCGCGGGGCGACAGCACCGACTTCATGGACAGCGTGCGCGTGATCGTCGCCGCAGGGGGTGACCTCACGATCCCCGCGCAGCAGGACGGCGCCACCCCTCTCGAACTGGCGCGCCGCCACGGGCTGACGTCGCAGGCGAGCCTGATCGAGCAGGCCGTGGCCGCCGACCGCGCCCACGCGCCCGGCCGCGACGCCGACGCCGAGCTGCTGCAGGCCGCAGCGAGCGGTGACCCCGACGCGGCCGCGCTCGCGCTGCGCCGGGGCGCGGACATCGAGACCCGCGACGCGCAGGGCCAGACCCCGCTGGTCGTGTCCACCAGGAACAACCACCCGCGGGTCGCCGCACTGCTGCTCTACCTGGGCGCCGACCCGGACGCGCAGGACAACATCCAGGACTCGGCGTTCCTGTACGCCGGCGCCGAGGGCCTGGACGAGATCCTCACCATGACCCTGGCGCACGGCGCGGACGTGACCAGCACCAACCGCTTCGGCGGCACCGCGCTCATCCCCGCCGGCGAGGGCGGCTACGCGAGCACCGCACAGATCCTGGTGGATGCCGAGGTGCCCGTGAACCACGTCAACGACCTCGGCTGGACCGCCCTACACGAGGCGATCATCTACGGTGACGGCACCGGCGGCCATCTCGAGACGATCCGCATCCTGCTGGCCGGCGGCGCCGATCCGACCCTGCCCGACGGCGACGGCACCTCGCCGCGCGACCTGGCCGCCGGGCGCGGCCAGGGGCAGGTCGTCGCCCTGCTCGAGGAGGCACTGTGACAGGAGCCACCATGACAGAACACGATTTTCACGACGACGACATCTCCCACCTGCGCCGCTGCATCCAGCTGGCCACTACGGCGGTAGAGGCCGGGGACGAGCCCTTCGGTTCGCTCCTTGTCGACGCCGCCGGGCGGGTCCGGTTCTCCGACCGCAACCGCATCTCCGGCGGCGACGCCACCCGGCACCCGGAGTTCGCGATCGCGCGGTGGGCCGCCGAGAACCTCACCCCAGACGAGCGCGCGGCGGCGACCGTCTACACCTCGGGCGAGCACTGCCCGATGTGCAGCGCAGCGCACGCCCTCGTGGGGCTCGGTCGCATCGTGTTCGCCTCGAGTGGCGCGCAGTACGCGGCGTGGATGGCCGAGCTCGACGTGATCCCGGGGCCGGTGGCCGGTCTGTCGATCACGCAGGTCGCGCCGGGCGTCCCCGTCGCCGGCCCCGTGCCGGAGCTGGCCGACGAGGTACGCCGGCTCCACGAGCGCGCTGCACGGGATACTGCTAGTCCGTGATCGCCTCGAGCGGCCCGGTCTTGGCCGCCCGGTGCGCCGGCCACAGTGAGGCCAGCACTCCCACGAACGCCGAGCACACCAGCACGATGCCGATCATCCCCCACGGGATGGTGGTCATCTGCAGCCCGCTGGACGCCAGCACGGTCACGAACGCCCACCCCAGGTAAACGCCCACCGCCGCACCGATCAGCGCGCCGAACACGGCAATCTGCGTGGACTCGAGATTGACCGTTCGCCGCACCTGCGACCGTTGCATTCCGACGGCGCGGAGCATCCCGATCTCGGTGCGCCGCTCGATCACCGACAGCGCCAGCGTGTTGACGATGCCCAGCACCGCGACCACCAGGGCCAGCCCCAGCAGGGCGTAGATGATCGTGAGCAACTGGTCGACTCCGCCGGTCTGCTGGTCGATGTACTCCTGCTTGCTCTGCACCATCGCGATGGGGGTGTCGGCCAGCTCTGCGGTAACCGCTTCCCGGGCCTGGTCCGAGGTGACTCCCTCCGCCGGTGAGACCAGCACGTTGAACGTGGTCCGCAGGTTCTCCGGCACCAGGCGCTCGTACACGTCTCTACCGGTGTAGAACTGGCCCAGCACCTGCGAGTCCTCGTAGACGCCGGTGACGCGCAGGGTGGATTCGCTGCCGTCGGGCCCGACGAGCGGCACGGTGCTGCCGTATGTCCAGCCCTTGTCGCGGGCCACGGAGCGGGAGACGACGAGCGAGTTCTCGGCCGGCTGGAGCGAACCGTCCACGACGGTCGCGTCGATCATCTCCTCGACCGGGCCGCCCGCGGCGGAGATGAGTTGCTGCTCCCCGCCGAGTACGCCGAACCCGAACGCCAGGTACGCGACTTCGCCGACCTCGTCGACGCCGGAGATCCGCTCCTCGATGGCGCCGGGCAGCGGCACCGGCGGCCCCTGCGAGGCGACGCCCTGGACGACGACGTCCGCCTTGATGTCCTGGTCGATGATGCCGCTGATGCTCTCCTTGGTGGTGGCGCCGAGGGTGCCGAACGCCGCGACCAGGGTGAGTCCGAGGGTGAGCGCGAACGCGGTCGCCGCGGTGCGGCGGGTGTTTCGCCCGGCGTTGGTCGCGGCCAGCCGACCGACCGCACCGAAGGGCGCGCCGATGACCCGGCCGATACCGCCGGCGATGGGCCGCGCGAGGGCGGGCATCACCAGGAAGCTGCCGACGATCAGGGCCGCCGCGCCGACGCCGACGGTGATCGCTCCGGACTTGGTGGTGTCCTGCCACGTGCCGATGAGCGCGAGCGCGACACCCGCGACGACCGCGAGGACGCCGACGTAGGTGCGCATGCCCCCGCCGGCCTCGGTGGCGACGGAGCCGACGCGCATGCCCTGCACGGGCGCGACGCGTCCGGCCCGCCGGGCGGGGGCCCAGGCGGAGAACAGGGTGACGACGAAACCCAGCACCAGCGGCGTGACCACCGACGAGGTGGCGAGCGCCAGATCGCCGGCCGGGATTCCCAGGTCCAGGGCGTCGAGCACCATGAAGATCGCCTGCGCCAACCCGAACCCGGCCACCACACCGATCGCGGAGCCGACGAGCCCCGTGACGGCGGCCTCGGCCAGCACCGACCGGGTGATCTGCCCCCGGGAGGCACCGATCGCCCGCAGCAGCGCGAGCTCGCGCAGCCGCTGCGCGACCAGCATGGAGAAGGTGTTGTAGATGATGAACGTGCCCACGAGCAGCGCGATCAGGCCGAACGCCGCGAAGAAGTAGTTGATGAAGTCCAGCATCGTGCCCAGCTGGTCCGAGAGCCGTTCCTTGACCTCCTCGCCCGTGCTGACGGAGAAGTCGGGGTACTCGGCCGCGATGACATCCCGCAGCTCGCCCTGGCCCACGCCCTCCTCGGCGCGGACGGAGACGCTGCTGGCGTTCTCCCCGTCGCTGAACAGCGCGCGGGCCTGCTCGGAGGTGAAACCGACGCCGACGTAACCGCCGACGTCGGTGTCGCTCGTGTAGGTGCCGACGACGGTGACGTCGATCATCCCGTTCGAGGTGGTGTACACCTGCGCGGTGTCGCCGATCGCGAGGCCGGCCCCCTCGAGCACGCCCTCGGGCAGGACGACCTCACCGTCGGCGGCGGGCGTGCGCCCGTCGACCATCTCGTTGCTGCTGCCGACCGCCTGCTCGGGATCGATCCAGGCCAGGCCCTCGGACGGGGCCCCGCCGGACTGGTACGGGGTGCCGTCGGCGTTGAACAGCACGACCGTCCCGGACACCTCGGGCATGGCCGCGGCGACGCCGGGCATCTCCATGACCCGGTCGGCCACCTCGAACGGCACACCGGCGCCGCGCGGATCCTCGGGCTCGATCATCACCGACAGGTCGGCGGTGCCCTGTTCGAGCAGCCCGTCGAAGGTGCTCTTGAGCGTGGAGGTGAACACGAGCGAGCCGGTGACGAACGCGGTCCCCAGCACCACGGCCAGCACCGACAGCAGCAGCCTCAGCTTGTGCGCGGCGATGTTGCGCAAGGAGACCCGCAGCATCGGCCGCGCATGCCGCGGTGCGTGCTCTGCCGGTCGAGAGTGGCGGGCCTGGTGTTTCGCGGTGGCCATCACCGCTCCTCGAGGTCGCCCATGGCGGCGAGGATCTCGTCGGCAGTCGGACTCTCGAGCTCGCGCACGAGCCGCCCGTCGGCGAGCAGCAGGACGCGGTCGGCGTAGGTGGCGGCGCGCGGGTCGTGGGTGACGATCACGACGGTCTGCCCGAAGTCGTCGGCCGCGCTGCGCAGGATGGACAGCACCTCGGCGGAGGAGGTGGAGTCGAGGTTGCCGGTGGGCTCGTCGCCGAACAGGATGTCGGGCCGGCCCACGAGGGCGCGGGCGCAGGCGACGCGCTGCTGCTGCCCGCCGGACAGCTCGGACGGCCGGTGCGAGAGCCGGTCGCCGATGCCCAGTCGCCCCACGACCTCGTCGAACCACGCGCGGTCGATGCGGTGGCCGGCGATGTCCTGCGGCAGCGTGATGTTCTCCTCGGCCGTGAGGGTGGGCACGAGGTTGAAGGACTGGAACACGAAGCCGATCCGGTCGCGCCGCAGCGCGGTGAGCTGCTTGTCCGGCAGGCCCACGATCTCGGTGTCGCCGATGCGCACGGACCCGGAGGTGGGCCGGTCGAGCCCGGCCATGCAGTGCATGAGGGTGGATTTGCCGGAGCCGGACGGCCCCATGATGGCGGTGAACCTGCCCTTGGCGAAGGTGGCGCTGACGTGGTCCAGGGCGCGCACCTCGGTCTCGCCCTCGCCGTAGGTCATGACGAGGTCGGTGGCGATGGCGGCCACGGGCTCCGCGGCGCCGGGCTGCTGATGGGTCTCGGCCTGGGTGGTCATGTGCTCCCTCGCAAGGTGGTGGTCGACTAAAGCATGCAGCATCCGGGGACCGGGGCGGATCAGGGATGGCCCTGGTTTCCACCCTGATCGGGCTCGGGCTCATCGGGTGCGGTCGGCCACTGCTCCAGTGCGCGACGGGTGGTGAACCGGCGCCGCTCGCCCGTGACGGGATCGGTGAACGCGATCGATTCCGCCAGCAGCTGCAGCGGGCGGGTGAAGTCGCCGGGAGTCACCTCGAGCACGTCGGGGTACAGGTCGTCGCCGAGGATCGGCGTGCCCAGGGCGTTCATGTGCACGCGGAGCTGGTGGGTGCGGCCGGTGGTGGGCTCGAGACGGTAGAGGCCCAGCCCGCCACGGGCGTCCAGCAGTGTGATGCGCGTGTGTGCGTCGGCCTCGCCGTCGACCTCGGCGGCCTGGAGGATGCCGCGCGTCTTGACGATCCGGCTGGACCGCTCGCGCACCTCGGGCGTGCCGTCCGGCGCCGGCGCCACGGCGAGGTAGGTCTTGTCGACGCGGCGGGCGGCGAAGAGTTCCTGGTAGGCGCCGCGGTGCGCGGGGTCGGCGGTGAACACCAGCACGCCGGCGGTGAGCCGGTCGAGGCGGTGCGCGGGCGCCAGGTCGCCGAGTCCGTGATGGTCGCGGCGGAGCCGCACCAGTGCGGTCTCGGTGACGTGCCCGGCGCGCGGCGTGGTGGCGAGGTAATGCGGTTTGTCGACGACGACGAGGCGGTCATCCCGGTGCAGCACCACGAGGTCGAAGGGCACCTCGGTCTCGGGCTCGGGGGTCCGGTACATCCACACGTCCATCCCCCGGTGGCGCCTGGTCTCGCCGGTGACGGGGCTGCCGTCTGCGGTGACGACCTCTCCCGCGGCCAGTGCGGCCTCGAGCTCGGCGAGCCGGTCGGGGAATCGGCGCCGCAGTTCCTCGGGAATGCTGCGCGGCCCCTGGCCCGGGTCGGCGAGCCGGATGCGGACCGGGTCGACGCCGTCGCGCAGGGGCAGCGGCCGGCGGCTGCGCCGGGAACCAGAACTGGCCATATCCCTGAGCCTAATCCGTGCGTTACACTCACCTGCGCCTCATCTATCACTTCAGCACCAGGAGCAACCATGATCGACGCCGTCGTCGACTTCTTCCTGTTCGGCCCGGGCCGCGCGATCCTGCCCGCGTTCCAGGGCAGCTTCAACCTCGCCTACCCGTCGAACGCCCCGTTCCCCGAGGCGACGTAACCCCGTTCGTCCACCCTTCGCCAAGCCGCTTCCGCATGCCGATCCCGGCGGTACGCTGACGGCATGGCTTCTCTCGAGAACACCGTTGTAGTCGGTGTCGACGGCTCCGCTGCGTCCACCGGCGCAGTCGCCTATGCCGCCAACACCGCCGCCACCCGTGGCATCCCGCTGCTGCTCGTCACGAGCTACACCATGCCGGCGGCCATGTTCGCCGAGGGCATGGTGCCGCCCCAGCCCGTCTACGACGAGCTCGAGCGCGAGTGCCACCCGATCGTCGAGAGCGCCAGGGCCACCGCACAGAAGATCGCTCCGGAAATCCAGATCGGCCACGCCGTGGTCGAGGGCAACCCCGCACAGGTGCTCATCGACTACTCGCGCAAGGCCAAGCTCATCGTCCTGGGCTCCCGCGGCCTGGGCGGTATCAAGGGAATGGTCCTGGGCTCGGTCTCCGCGGCCGTCGCCAGCCACGCGTTCTGCCCGGTGGTGGTGACCCGCACGGACACCGATCAGCCGGACAGCACCGGCCCCGTCGTGGTGGGTATCGACGGCTCCGAGATCAGTGCCCGGGCCACCGACTGGGCGTTCGCCGAGGCCTCGGCCCGCGGCGCCGAGTTGATCGCCGTCCACACCTGGATGGACCCGCAGGTCCAGGCCGCCGCGGCCGGGATCGCCCTCACGGACGACGACTGGAGCCAGCTCGAGGAGCAGCAGCACCAGACGCTGGCCGAACGGCTGGCCGGCTTCGCCGACCGCTTCCCGGACGTGAACGTCACCCGCTACGTGACCCGGGACCGCGCGGTCCGCGCCCTGGTCGAGCAGTCCGAGGGGGCACAGCTCGTCGTCGTCGGATCCCACGGGCGCGGCGGCTTCGCCGGCATGGTCCTGGGCTCGACGTCCCGCGCGCTCCTCCAGGCCGCCCCGTGCCCCGTGATGGTCGTCCGTCCGGAGGCCCACGAATGAGCGGGGACCCCGGCAGCGCCGAGGACATCAGGGTCCGTGAGGACCAGGTCGCCGGCCGCTTCGAGATCCTGGTCGACGACGTGGTGGCCGGGTTCGCCGACTATCAGGACGCGCCCGGGACCGGTACGGCCCACGGGGTGCGCACCTTCCCGCACACCGTCGTGGCCACCGAGTTCGGCGGCCGCGGTCTGGCCGGCCGGATGATCGGCGAGGCTCTACAGCAGACGAGGGACAAGGGACTCCGTGTGAATCCCACCTGCTCGTTCGTCGCCCGGTACATCGAGAAGCACCCGCACTCGGCCGACCTCGCCTGAGCAGCGCGGGTCCACAGCAGGACACGGCGCGGTAACGGATGAGCGACGTTTAACCGCACAGTGGAGTGGACCGGAAGCATCCGTGGCCTGATCGTGTTCTCCTGAATGAGCGGCCCATCCCTGGGCCGAGAACGACTCTCGGAAAGGACAACCACCATGCTGTGGAGCATCATCTCCTGGATCATCGTCGGTGGAATCGCCGGCTGGATCGCGTCCATGATCATGGGCCGGAACGCCCAGATGGGATTCGTCGCCAACGTTGTCGCCGGAATCGTCGGCGCGTTCGTCGTAGGCCTTATCGTCTCGCTGATCACCGGGGGTGGCGGCATGCCGGAGGCCTTCTCGCTGTGGGGCTTCATCGCGGCGATCATCGGCGCGTGTCTGCTGATCTGGGTGGTCGCAGCCGTCAAGGGCCGCGGGCGCACCAAGGTCTGACCACCGGCCCCTCACACCCCTCACGAACCCGTACGATCCAGCGGCCCGGCCTCCCACGCGGAGCCGGGCCGCTGGCCACTGAGCAGGAAGGAGACCGACATGGGATTTCTCGACAAGGGCCTGGCCAAGGCCAAGGAACTCGCAGGCAAGAACCCAGACAAGGTGGACTCGGTCATCGACAAAGCCGGCGACATGTTCGACAGGAAGACCGGCGGCAAGCACGCCCAGCACACGGACCGCGTGCAGGAGAAGGCCGGTGAGTTCCTCACCGGACGCACCGCCGAGGCCCCGGAGGTGCCCGACGCGCCGGACGGCACCCCCACCCCCGATCCCGGCCCCGAACAGCAGGGCCGCCCGCCGGCCTGACCGGCGCGGCTCGAGACCCTTCGAGCACCCGTTGACAGATCTCCGGGGCCGGTGCCCGCTCCACGCGGCACCGGCCCTGCGGTGTCGGTGGTCACAGCCGATAGTCTGTAACCCGTGACGAGTACACGGTCGACCAAGCCCGGGCCGCGGGAGCGGCTCCTGGCCACGGCGACCCGTCTGTTCTCCACCGACGGGATCCGGGCCGTGGGCATCGACCGGATCCTGCGCGAGGCGGGCGTGGCCAAGGCCAGCCTCTACAACACGTACGGGTCCAAGGACGAGCTCGTGGTGGCCTACCTCCGCTCGGTGGCAGAGCGGGACCGGGCGCTGTGGCGACGCCGCGCCGACCGCTCGCCCGATGCCCGGGGCCGCGTCCTGGCCCTGTTCGACATCATCCGCGAGCGGGTCGAGCCCGCCACCCCCGGCTCCTGCCACATCGCGGCCGCGATCGAGTTCCCCAGCCCCGACACCGACGGCGAGCGCTCGATCCGTGCCGCGGTCGCCGACCAGCGCGCCTGGGTCGCCGAGACCCTGCGCTCAGAGCTGGCCGGGATGGGCCTGCAGGACCCGGACAACATCGCCGACCTCGCGGACCGGTTGGCGCTGCTCCACGACGGCGCCGTCACCGCCGCGATGCTGGGCGAGGTCCAGACCACGTCCATGACCGCCCGCAGCATGGCCGAGCTGATCCTGGGCATGATCACCGACCCGATTTGACCCGGGCCGGTCACTCCGCGAGGCGGGGGCCGACCAGCTCGGCCACCTGCTGTGCCGGGCCGGCCTCCTCGTTGACCGTCTGCACCGCCAGCAGCTGATCGTCCCGGGACAGCACGACCAGCGCGCCGGCCGCGCCCCCGGTGCGGGCGCCGACCCAGCCACCGTCGGCGGTGGCCTCCTCGGCCGTGTCCTCAGGCGCGGACTCGGCCACCAGCTCGCGTGCCCGCTCGGCGGAGTCGACCGTATAGACGGTGGTCGTGAGGATCACGGAGCCGTCGGTCCCGTAGAAGAAGCAGGCGGCCGGGTCGATGCTCTCGTCGATCCGCACCTCGGTGACCGAGGCGGCGCCCGCCTCCGCCGCCTCGGCCACCGACAGGTACGGGCAGTCCGCGGCAGCCACCGGCTGGACCGGCGGCAGCTCCCGCTCCGGGGCCGGCAGCGATTCGGTCCTGATGGTGCCGGTCTCCTGATCGGAGCCCGTCCCACCGCATCCGGCGAGCACGGCGAGGAGCGCCACGGAGGCTGACGCGAGGGCGGCGGCGGTGCGAGTGGTCATGCCAGCCAGGATAGGGCGGAGGCCGCTCCGTAACATCGACGGCAGTCGACCACACGAGGTACGGACGGGAGGGCCGAGATGAGCAGCACCGAGTCCTCCGGCCCGCCGGGCATGAGCCGCCGCCGCGCGGTGCGGGTCCGCATCACCGGCGTGGCGCTCGACCTGGTGCTCGAGCACGGGCTCGACGACGTCACCGTCGACGAGATCGCGCGCGCCGCGAACGTCTCCCGGCGCACCTTCTTCAACTACTTCCCGTCCAAGGTCGTCGCGTGCATCCCCTACGTGCCGCCCGCCGAACCCGAGGCGGTGCAGCTGTTCCTGTCGGACCGGTCGGTGCCCACCATGACGGCGCTGTCGCGGCTGATGTGGAACCAGGTGTCGACGGCCCGGCGCGAGTCCCCCGAGTTCGACCGCTTCCACGACCTCTGGCGGCACGAGCCGGGCATCCAGACCGAGATGCACGCGTTGTTCGCGCGGCTGGAGGGCCGGCTCGCCCAGCTGGTGTGCCTGCGGGAGAGTCTGGCTCCCGACTCGGTCGAGGCGGCCACGGTGGCGGCGGCGTCCATCGCGATCCTGCGGGTCGCCGTGGAACGGTGGCGCACCGACGAGTCCGGGGCACTGTTGGAGAACCTGATCGACGAGTCGTTCGATGCCGTCACCGATGCGGTGATCCTACGGCCCGACGACTCCTGATCCGGGCGCCCGGCACGCCCCGAGCGCGCGCACGAGCCGCTGGCCCATCCGCCGGTACGCCCGCGCCTCACGGCGTCCGGCGCCGGGCAGGACGTAGGCCGAACTGGGGCGCCAGGTGGTGCGGACCGTCGCCGTCACGGCGCCGGTGTCCGGATCCAGATCGACGTGGCAGCGGTGCTCGGCCACCGCGGGGTTGCCCTCGAGGGTGCCGACGACGAGCCCCTGACGCAGCGACTCGTCAGTCCTGTCGACCAACCGGCAGGGGCCACGCATGGGCCCGTCCAGCAGATTGACGTCCGACGGCAGGCCCGGGTCGGCCCCGACCAGGCGGAACCCGGCCCGGCAGTGCGCGTCGAGGCCGAGGAGATCGTCGGAGGTGACGTCGAACAGGGCCGTCCCCTCGCCGAGCCGGGACGTCAGGGAGATCTCCGCCCAGCCGTCGGGGGCGTGACATCGACCGGGACCGGCGAGGATCGAACGCTGGTAGCCGAGCGCCCGGCCACCCAGCTTCGCCGGTCGGCGGTCGCGCCCGGTGACGGTGTCAGAAATCGGCTCCACGACAAGCAGTCTCACCAGACCAGTTGAGCGGACGGCACACTCTCGGTGAACGTCGGACGTCAAGACGGTGACGCCGATCACAGAGTCGGCTCGTCCGGGTGGCGGGCAGGCGCAGAAGCGGAACCCGCGACCCCGCGCCGTAGGATCGGGGCCATGCGTTCCTCGCTGCGTTCGTCTTCGCCGTCCCCGTCCCGCGGCGTCACCGGAGCGCTGGCCGCCGTGGCCGCGCTGACGCTCGCCGGCTGCTCGGGCCTCGGCGACGAGGCGGAATCCGGCCCGCCGCGACTCACCCCGAACCTGCAGATGGACGCCGCCGAGGCGATGATCGCGAGCAGCGGTTCCGCCAACGAGCGACTCAACGCCTGCGAGCTGCTCGACCTGACGACCGCCGAGGTCATCACGCTCACCGATGCCGAGATGCCCGACGTGGAGCCCACCGGCTCCGGAGACCTGGGCCTGATCTGCACCTACGGTGGCCCGGGCTCGCCCGATCGGGCCGAGGCCGCGGCGGACACGGGCTCCGACGCCGACCTCGACGACTCGGACGACTCCGACGGCACCGACGGCCTGGACGACCCCGACGGCGTCGACGGTACGGACGAGACCGACCCCTGGAACCTCGGCGCGACCACCACGACCACCACCACGGAGACCCCCGCCCCGCCAGCCTTCGAGCCGGGCATCGTGCCGGATACCTTCGCCGCCGGCGTCGTCGAGCCACAGGACGGAGCGGAGGCAGCGCTCGCCGGACAGCCGCTGATGCTCGGCGCGCGCTACGCGTGCTCGGAGGTCCGGGGCACGCTGGCCGCCACCGTCGAGGGGGCGCCGCCCGCCGCGCCGGGCGCTCCGGGCCCCGTCTCGCCGCCGCTGGCGACCGCCTTCATCGACTGCCTCGCCGCGCCGACCGGCGGCGGCGTGGAGGTGCACACGATTCTCGTGTCCGGCGACTACCTGTGGCACATCACGTTGGTCCAGCCGGAGACCGCCCGGAGCCCGGGGGCGGAGGCCGAGGCACTGGCCGGCCTGCACCGGGTCGCCCGTCAGATCCTGGGCTGAACGGCGCGCACTGCTGCCGGCCCGGACCAACGCACCTGGAATGCTGTACCCATGCTCGGCGACATCGGTCCACCCCTCCTGATCGTCGCGGCGGTGTCCGTTGTCCTCGGCACGGTGCTGCAGCGGGTCAGCGGGATGGGGGTCGGGCTCGTGGTGGCGCCGACCCTGTCGCTCATCCTCGGACCCGTCGCCGGAGTCCTGCTGACCAACGTGACCACCACTTTTTCCGCTGCGTTCATCGCGATCATGCTGCGTCGCGACATCGACTGGCGCCGGTATCGCCGTCTCGCGCCCCTGATCGTCGTGGGGTCCGTGCCCGGCGCGCTCCTTGTCGGCGCCGTCGATCGCAGCTGGCTCGAGATCATCATCGGGGCGGCGTTGCTGGGCACGCTTCTCATGACGGCGATCGCGCGCATCCCGCAGGTCAGCGGCCCTTTCCCTGCTGCGGTGGCCGGCACCGCCGGAGGCTTCCTCAACACCGCGGTGGGGGTGGCCGCTCCCGCGATGCTGGTCTACGCCCAGGCGACTGACTGGAGGCAGCGATCCTTTGCCGCGACCCTGCAGCCGATTTTCTGCACCATGGGCGCCACGTCTGTCGTCACCAAGATCGGCGTGGGCGCCGCGCCCATTTCCGAGCTCCCACCGATGATCGTCATCGGCCTCATCGTGGCGATGGTGCCGCTCGGCGTCCTCGTAGGAGGAGTCCTGGCCCGGCGGGTCTCTGCGGAGGCGGGCCGCAGGGTTGCCGTCGTGGTGGTCACCGCCGGCGCTGTCCTGCTCCTCGGGCGGGGGCTCGGGCATGCTGCCGGGATCATCTAGCTTCGCGTCACTCGAGGGTTACAGGGGGTTAGAGGCCACATAGAGAAACGGCGTCGGAGCCCCTCAGCTTCCGACGCCGTTTCCGTATTCGGCGGATCGCGCATCGCGCTCACGCCGCCTCGCATGCCAATCCGGCCGCGGGCCAGCACCCCCCCAGGTGCTCCGGTCCGTATGACCGGCCCCTCAGCGTGAAGTCGTGGCCCCTCAACCAGTCCTTCACCTCGCCACCTCCCTCGGTTGGTGACTGATAGGACTATATGTTGCGCCCAGAGCGCGATCAAGCCGGTGAACTGCGATTATACTACTGACTTCAGGTCAGTAACTCTTCTCGCGGCATCTACCTGCACTTCCCTCCGCGTCGATACCAACAAACGATGGCAAGGTTTTGTGTCGCAACGAACCGAGTGCCGCCACGGCGCCATCGTCGCAGCGCCCGCGGGGATGTACACGGATCACCAGTTCGCGGTATTGTTACGCAAGTTATCTGAGTGACTGGTGTGATTAGCGTTTCTAAGTACTGAACACCGGCCGTCTCGGATCGCCTTCCCCGAACACCGCCGCCCACCCGCGGCACGCGCCCCGAGGAGATCGATGCACCGCCGCACCCGTTCGACCGCCGCCGCCCTTGCCGCCGCCGGTCTCGTCGTCGTCGGACTCTCCCCCGCCGCCTCCGCACAGTCACTCGCCGGCGGCTTCGGCTCCTCCGGCTCGGCCGGCGCGGTCGGCATGGAGACAGCGCCCCTACCCACCTTCCTCATGCCCGGACTGCCCGTCCTGACGGTCCCCGCCCTGGCCCCCCAGCGGCCGTCGATCGAGGCGCAGGTCGCCTCGGTCTACCCCACCCGCGACGAGACCGTCGGCGTGGCGCAGCCGATCATGATCACGTTCGACCGCCCCGTCGCGGACCGCGCGGCCGCCGAGGCGGCGGTGGGGATCCGGACGACGCCCGGCGTCGAGGGCAAGTTCTACTGGGTCGGCGACACGGAGTTGCGGTGGCGGCCGCACGAGTTCTGGCCGGCCGCCACCGCCGTCACCGTCTGGGCGGACGGCGCGGAACACACCTTCCGCACCGGCGACGCCGTGGTGTCCACCTACGACGACAACACCCACGAGGTCACCGTCACCCGCAACGGCGTGGTCGAACGCGTCATGAAGGCCTCCGCCGGCCGCGACGCCTACCCCACCCACAACGGCATCTACTACAACGGCTGGCGCGCCCGCGAGGTCCACATGGACTCGGCGACGTGGGGCCTGGCCCAGGATGCCGGCGGATACGACACCGTGGTCAACGACGGAGTGCGCCTGAGTTACGACGGGATCTTCATCCACTCCGCCCCGTGGTCCGTCGCGGACCAGGGCGTGCGCAACGTCTCGCACGGTTGCATCAACATCAGCCCCGAAGACGCGGCCTGGTACTACGAGAACACCGGCAACGGGGATCCGTTCATCGTCACAGGTGGCCCCGGCAAGCAGTTCGGCGCCTTCGACGGACAGGGCGACTGGAACTACTGACGAGCACCCGGGCGACCGCTACCGCGGCGGCACCGGCGCCAGGACCCCCAGCACCTGGTCGGCGGCTACGCATCGCGGTGGGTGTGATTCGGCTGGCGCACCTCCCGGCTCGGCGGGCGAACCTTCCGCCGGGGCGAGCGCGTCGGCCACCAGGTCCGCGGCGCGCGGTGAGGCGAGCACGGTCAGGTGCCCCGAGCGGTCGGACTCGCACCCGTCCTGCAGTCGCACGGCCTGCAGGTCCACCCAGTCCGGGACGATGGGCGCTACGACGGGCCCGGTGAGCTCGTCGTAGTCCGACGACACCGCCACATACCGCACCCCGCGCGCGAACGGCACGCCCTCATCGCCCAGCCACGCCAGGGTCGCCTCGGCGTCGCGCCGCGCGGTCTCGGCTGACAGCACCCCGAGCATCGCGGTGACGAACTCCGGCGGCCCCTCCCCCGATTTCGCCGGGTCCGCACCGAGCGTGACCACGGTGCGCACCGCGTCCGCACGGACGGTCCCCGCGACGAACGACGCCACGATCGCCCCCTGCGAGTGCCCCACGAGGTCGACCCGGTCGGCGCCGGTGAGCCCCCGAACGCGGTCGATCTCCGCGGCCAGCTGCGGCGCCGACGCCCCCGTCAGCGAGTCGAGTCCTCCCGTCGAGCCCGACCCGCCCGGCGCCCCGACGGTGGGCGCCCACACGCAGAAACCCTCCGCGGCCAACGCCGTGCCGATGGTCGCCCACGAGTTGCCGCCGTTGAGCCCGGTGCCGTGGACGAGGATCACCGGGTGCGGGCGCTCGGCGGTCGGACGGCAGTCGTCGCGGTTCAGGGCGGGCGGGTCGGCCAGGCCGTGCGTGAGTTGATACGCCGCGCCGTCCCACCACCGCCACGGGACCTGGTCGGCGGAGGGCGCGGCCCCGGCGGTCCCGGGTGCGACGACGACGATGAGGAGCGCAGCCGCGACCAGGCCTGCGATCGCCGGGGCCCGCCGACGCGGCGTCATGAGCCGGTCGGGCCGTGCACCGGGGCGATCGTCACGCACCGCGGCTCGCGCGGATGCTCCGGGTCGAGCGCGTTCAGCACGTAGTCCGCGGCCCTAGGGTCGGCGGCCACCGCGACGTGCTCGGACAGGTTCTGCTCGCAGCCGTCCTGGACCACGACGTTCGTCGTCAGCGGGCCGGCGACCAGCCCCGAGGTGTACGGCAGGACCGCCTCGTCGTACCGGGTCGCCACGTTGAGATAGTGCACGCCCGGCGCGTAGGGGGTCCCGCCTTCCCACAGCTCCTGCAGCAGGAGCGAGCCGGACATCATCTGGGTGACGGGCACCCAGGCCAACTCCATGGCGGCGCGATCGCCGCGGGTGGAGCCGGTGAGCACCTGGTCGACGAGCGAGCCGCCGGTGCCGTGCCACAGCGGGGAGATCGACGCGACGGTGTGCACGCGGCCGGGGCGCTCGTGTTTGGCCACAAGCCCGGACACGAGCGTGCCCTGGGAGTGGCCCACCAGGTCCACCTGCTCGGCGCCGGTCGCCTCGAGCACGCGGTCGACGAACCGCGCGACCTGCGGCGCCGAGACGGCCCGGATATCGGAGACGGCACCCAGTTCACTCAGCGGCCACGACGCACCGGGCATCGCCCCATAGGTGAGCGTGTAGACGCAGTAGCCCTCGTTGTGCAGGAGCGGGCCGTAGGTGGCCCAGTTGGTGGTGCCGCCCCCGAGCGTGCCGTGGACCAGTACCACGGGCCGGGGCTTGTCAGCGCCGGGCGTGCACGACCAGTCGTTGGCGCCGGGCAGCGCGGCACCGGGCTCGCCCAATGCCAGTGCCGCGCCGGAGAGGAAGTGGTGGGTGACGGGGATCGGGGCGCGTGTGGACGGGTCGGTGCCCTGCTCTGCCGCGTGCGCGGCCCCCGCCCCGGACAGGGCGACGACGACGGCGGCCACCAACGCCCCGGCCACACGAAGGATCCTCATCAAACCATTAGGCCACGCCCGGTGATCATCGGTAGGTCCTTTGCGTAGATGAATCCGGGCTCGGCCGCCACCACGGCCTCGATCGAGTTGACCAGCCGCATTGCCGTGATGAGCATTCCGGACACGTTGTGGTCGCCGCCGGAGTCGTGGTGGGTGAACTCGACCCGCATCTCCGGCTCACCGAAGATCTCGACGCGGTAGCAACCGTTTCCGCGGTCGGGCCGAGGCCAGTCGGGCGCCTGGTCGTCCGCGGTGCGGGTGACGTGTTCCAGGATGATGCGGTCGTCGCCATCGACCTGCCCCACCACCTCGAACCGCATGGCGGCCTGCGTCCCGGCGGGCACCTCACAGGCCAGGAGCGACAGGTCGCGATCGGCGGCGATCCGCTCATGTCTCTCGATCAGGGGCTCGTCCAGGGTGACCTCGAGCGCGGCCGCGATCTGACGCACCACCGACCCCCACCCGGCGGCGAGCATCCCCGAGCGCAGCAGCGGGGGCAGCGTGTCCATGGACTGGCCGAACCCGAACAGGCGCCGCATGGTCTCGCCCTGATGGTAGACGGAGTAGTCGGCGATCTCCCCCACCCGGATGAGATCGATCCGCCGGGACAGGCTCGTCATGGCCAGTGGCAGGACGTCGTTGGCGAAGCCAGGGTCGATGCCGTTCACGTGCAGCGTCGCCCCACCCTCGCGGCCGGCATCGGCCAGCGCGGTGATCATCTCCTCGGGAATGGTCCCGTGCGGGTACTGCAGCAACACCGGGCCGGAGGCCACCACGTTGATGCCTGCGCGCAGGAACTCGGTGAAGTCCTCGATCCCGCCCATGAACCGGGTCTCGGTCTCGGCCGTGTAGAGCACCACGTCGGGCTCCAGCGCGAGGAGCGCGGCGCGGTCGTCGGTGGCGGTCACGCCCAGGTCGCGGCCGAGCCCGGTCAGCCGGCCGGCGTCGACCCCGACCTTGGCCGGGTCGGAGACGAACACCCCCACCAGCTCGAGCTCGGGCCGGGCGTCGATCGCCTCGACCGCCATCCGCCCCAGGAACCCGGTCGACCACTCCACAACGCGAATCGTCATGGGTGGACCCTAACCGCCCACCGCCGTCGGTAGAACCTGTTTCATCTGCTCGGCGACGGCCCGCGCTCGGCCACGTCCTTGGACGAGTGCGGATCGTGGGACTTCCGCCGGCCGCCGACGTGGGATTCGGCGCGCATCCGCTCCGACATCTCCGGGTAGTGCAACTCGAAGGCGGGGCGCTCCGAGCGGATGCGGGGCAGCGCCTCGAAGTTGTGACGCGGCGGCGGGCAGGAGGTGGCCCACTCGAGCGAGTTGGCCGCGCCCCACGGGTCGTCGACGGTGACGATCTCGCCGTACCGCCAGCTCTTGATCATGTTCCAGATGAACGGGAGCATCGCGATGCCCAGGATGAACGAACCGACGGTCGAGATCTGGTTGAGGACGGTGAAGTTGTCGCTGGCCAGGTAGTCGGCGTAGCGCCGTGGCATGCCCTGGTTCCCCAGCCAGTGCTGGACCAGGAACGTGGTGTGGAAGCCGATGAACATCAGCCAGAAGTGCAGCTTGCCCAGCCGCTCGTCGTACATCCGCCCGGTGACCTTGGGGAACCAGAAGTACACACCGGAGAAGGTGGCGAACACGATTGTGCCGAACAGCGTGTAGTGGAAGTGCGCCACGATGAAGTACGAGTCGTGGATGTGGAAGTCGATCGGCGCGGAGGCCATCATGATGCCGGTCAGGCCGCCGAACAGGAACGTCACCAGGAAGCCGAGCGCGAACAGCATCGGCGTCTCGAAGGTGAGCTTGCCCTTCCACATGGTGCCGATCCAGTTGAAGAACTTCACGCCCGTCGGCACGGCGATGAGATACGACATGAACGAGAAGAACGGCAGCAGGACGGACCCGGTGGCGAACATGTGGTGCGCCCACACCGCCATCGACAGGGCGGCGATCGCGAGGGTCGCGAACACCAGGCCGGCGTAGCCGAACAGCGGCTTACGCGAGAACACGGGGAAGACCTCGGAGACGATGCCGAAGAACGGCAACGCCACCACGTACACCTCGGGGTGGCCGAAGAACCAGAACAGGTGTTGCCACAGGATGGCCCCGCCGTTGCCGGCCGAGTAGATGCGCCCGCCGAACGTCCGGTCGTAGAAGACGCCCATCGCGGCGGCGGTGAGCAGCGGGAAGATCAGCAGGATCAGCACCGAGGTGATGAGGAGGTTCCACGTGAAGATCGGCATCCGGAACATCGTCATGCCCGGCGCGCGCAGGCAGACGATGGTGGTGATGAAGTTGACGGCTCCGAGGATGGTGCCGATCCCGCCGATCGCCACCCCGAGGATCCAGAGCTCCGCACCGACGTTCGGCGAGTGGATCTTGTCCGCCAGCGGCATGTACATGGTCCAGCCGAACGCGGCCGCGCCACCGGGCGTGAGGAACCCGGAGAGCGCGATGACCCCGCCGAATGTGAACAGCCAGAAACCGAAGGCGTTCAACCGCGGGAACGCCACATCCGGGGAACCGATCTGCAGCGGCATCACGTAGTTGCCGATTCCGATCACGATCGGGGTGGCATAGAACAACAGCATCACCGTGCCGTGCATGGTGAACAGTTGGTTGTACTGCTCGTTCGCCAGGAACTGCATTCCCGGGAAGAAGAGTTCAGCGCGTAGGAGCAGCGCCATCAGACCGCCGGCGAAGAAGAAGGCGAAGCACACCACGACGTACATCACGCCGATCTGCTTGTGATCGGTGGTGGTGAGTATTTGCCAGGGCGTCTGCCTCTGGCGCGGAGCGAGAACGGGCGCACCACCCCCGCCGACTGCTCGACTCGACGGGGCAAGCGTTGATGACATGGCACTCCCTTGAGACGACCTGCTGCCGACGCTAGGCGCACACCTGCAGCTTCGCATTGACCGGCGTCAATTTCTCTACTCCTGGCCAGACCTCGTCCCGGCGGCGATACTCGACCCATGCCCAGCTCCCGCCGCGACGGCCTCACCGGCCGGTTCGACCTCGTCGCCGCCCTCGACGCGGAGGGCCGCCAGCAACTGGAGGCCGTCGCGCACACCATGGAGATCGAGGCCGGCGGGGTGCTGCAAACGGTCGGCGGGCCGGCGGCCCGACTTCTCCTCGTCACCGCCGGATCCCTGCACGTGGTGCGCAGCGACCGGGCCGGGCGCCGCCGGATCGTGCGGATCATCGGGCCGGGCGACCACTACGGGTTGGTGGAGTTCGCCCTGGACAGCCCCGCGCGCTACCTCGTCGAAGCCGGCGAGGCCTCGACGCTCACCGAGATCCGCTTCGATGACCTGCGAACGATCGCCGACCGCCACCCGGCCCTCCAGCGCGCCATCACCATGGCGCTGGCCCGGAAGACCGCCGAGAGCGAGCACCTGTTGGTCTCGCTCACCTCGGAGGACGTGGCGACCCGGGTGGTGTCCTACCTGCTGTCACTGCCGCGGCGCCGCGGCGAGGACGGCCGCACCTCGGTGCAGCTGCCGCTGACGCAGATCGACCTCGCCTCGTACCTGGGCACCACCCCGGAGACGCTGAGCCGACGCCTGCGCGAACTCATGGACTCCGGGGCGATCAACCGCGGGGCGCACCGGGAGTTCACGCTCGACGAGGAACTCCTCGCGCGCTACTGACCCGGCCCGGGCACCGCATGGCACCCGCCTCACCAGATGCTGACGCGCTCCTCCGGGGCCATCCACATGCCGTCGCCCTCGACCACGCCGAAGGACTCGTGGAAGTCGTCGAGGTTCTTGACGACCTGGTTGCAGCGGAACTCCGGCGGCGAATGCGGGTCCACCGCCAGCCGGCGGGCGGCCTCCTCGGCACGGGTCTTGGTGCGCCACACGATCGCCCACGAGGCGATGAGCCGCTGGATCCCGGTGAGGCCGTCGATCTCCGGACCCACGTCGGTGCCCTGCACGGGCTCGCCGTCGGCGCTCTGCGCCAGTCGGTAGGCCAGCAGGGCGATCGTCAGCCCGCCCAGGTCACCGATGTTCTCGCCCACCGTGAAGGCACCGTTGACGTGGTCCTTCTCCGGGTCCAGGCCGTCCGGGGTGAGGCCCTCGAACTGGGCGATCAGCTTGTCCACGCGGATGCTGAAGGCGGACCGGTCCGCGTCGGTCCACCAGTCGACCAGGTTCCCCTCGCCGTCGTACTTCGATCCCTGGTCGTCGAAGCCGTGGCCGATCTCGTGCCCGATCACCGCACCGATCGCCCCGTAGTTGGCGGCGTCGTCGGCGTCGGCGTCGAAGAACGGCGGCTGCAGGATCGCGGCGGGGAACACGATCTCGTTCATGACCGGGTTGTAGTAGGCGTTGACCGTCTGCGGCGTCATATGCCACTCACCGCGATCGACCGGGCCGCCGAGCTTGCCGAGCTCGTAGTCGTGCTCGAACCGCGCGGAACGCCGGACGTTGCCGAGCAGGTCGTCGGCCTTCACCTCGAGCGCCGAGTAGTCACGCCACTCGTCGGGATAGCCGATCTTGGGCACGAACGCCTCGAGCTTGGCCAGCGCCCGCTCCTGGGTGGCGGGGGTCATCCACGGCAGTCGACTGATCGAGTAGCGGTAGGCGGCGGTGAGATTGGCGACGAGCTCCTCCATCCGCGCCTTGTGCCCGGGCGGGAAGTGGCGGGACACGTACTCCTTGCCGACCTCCTCGCCGAGGGCCGCCTCGACGGCGCCGACGCCGCGCTTCCAGCGCGCCTTAATCTCCTCGGTGCCCGACATCGCGGTGCCGTAGAAGCGGAAGTTCTCGTCCACCAGGTCCGAGGTCAGGTACGGGGCGCGCGAACTGACGACCCGCCAGCGCAGCCACTCGGTCCACGTCTCGAGCGGCTCGCCGGCCCACAGTTCGGCCACCGCGGTGAGGAAGTCGGGCTGCATGGCCACCAGGCGGCCGAAGGCCTCCTCGGTGCCGCCGAGCTCGCGCGCCCACTCGTGCCACGGGAAGCCGGGCGCCAGCGTGGGCAGCTCGTCCCAGGTGACGGGGTTGTACGTCTTGTCGGCATCGCGGCGGGCCACCACGTCCCAGTGCGCGGCGGCGATGCGGGTCTCCAGGACGACGATCCGCTCGGCACGCGCGCGGGCGTCCCCGGCGCCGGCGAGGCCG
Source organism: Dietzia aurantiaca (assembly GCF_021033825.1). Taxonomy (GTDB): domain Bacteria; phylum Actinomycetota; class Actinomycetes; order Mycobacteriales; family Mycobacteriaceae; genus Dietzia; species Dietzia aurantiaca. Next base: position 81,116 of record NZ_JAIFXZ010000011.1, on the reverse strand, counting down.
GCCAGTTCGAGCATCCGGGCGATGTGCTCGGTGTACTGCTCGCGGATCGGCCCGTACTGCTCCTCCCGGTAGTAGGACTCGTCCGGCAGCCCGATTCCGTACTGCACCAGGTAGAGGATGTACTCGCTGGAGTTCTTGGCGTCGTTGTTGACGTAGGCCCCGATCAGACCGCCGATGCCGGCCCGCTCGAGGCGGGCCATGGCCAACGCCAGCGAGGTGGCGTCGGTGGCAGCGTCGATCTCCGCCAGGTCGGGGGCGAGCGCCGCCACGCCCGCGGCCTCGACCGCGTCGGTGTCCATGAACGAGGCGTAGAACGCGCCGATCTGCGAGTCGACGGCAGCGTCGGTGATGATGTCGCGCACTCGCTCCTCGGACAGGTCACGCAGGGCGAGGAACGCGCCGTCGATGGGACGGTCGGCGGGGATCACATGGTCGCGGATCCAGGTGCCGTTGACGTGCTGGTACAGGTCGTCCTGGGACCGCACGTCGGTGTTGATGTACCGGAGATCCAGGCCGGAGGGGCGCTGGGTGTCGGTGGTGGGGTTCTCGGTCGCAGTCATGCGACCAGGTTACGGAAACGCGCGGATCCGGCGGGTCGGGTCGGGCCGGGCTCAGGGCTCAGGGCAGGCCGTGGCGCGCGTTGAAGTCCTTGGCGCCGTTGTAGGCGTCGACCATCCCCCAGACCCAGAAGCCGAACATGATCGGCAGTCCGATGAGGATCACCGACAGCAGTGCGCCGATGCAGTAGCCGGCGAAGATGCCGATCCCCTTACCGGTCGAGCCGTTGAGGAGCGTGCCGAGTCCCGGGATGATCAGCGACGCCACCAGCATGATCGCCGGGTCCTTGCGCGCCACCTGCGGATACTGGCCGTAGGGCTGGACCGCGCCGTACGCGGGTGCCCCGTAGCCCGGCGCGGCGAATCCCGGGCCGGCGAGGGGCTGCCCGCCGTAGAGCTGGGCCCCGTACTGCTGAGCACCGTACTGCTGGTTCCCGAGAGGATCCGCGAGATAGGGGTTCGCGCCATAGGGCGCCCCGGCCTGGTCCGTTCCCGGCGAGGGATCGTTCCGCCAGTCGCTCGAAGGGCTCGAGGTGCCGTCCCCCGCGAACGCATCGAAATCCTCGGGGCGGCGATCGTCAGCGGGGTAGCTCATGGCACCACAGTAACCCCGAGCTCCGACGCCCGCATGGCCGCCGCGGAAGCGGGCCGGTGCCGGTGACGACCCCCGGGCGGAGGAGTCGTCCCACGCCCGCGTGGAAGCGATTGTGCGCGGACGCTGCCCGGTAGGCGCCGGGCGTCTGGACGGGACTGCATCAGTGGCGAGCGGTCATCTCCGGGCGCGACCAGATGTCCGCGCAATCCACGCAGGCGTCCTCGGAGACGATCCCGGCACGCTGCAACCGCCCGTAGATCCAGCAACCGAGGCAGAACCCGAGCGCCGCCTCCGCGAGAGCCGCGAGCACCAGCACACCGAGCACCACGGCGCCCGCGGTGGCGAAGCCGGCGAGGAACAAGCCGAACGCCACTCCGGACATCACCAGACCGATGGTCTGCGCGAACCGCTTGGGCGCCCCGGCCACCATCCTGGGCTCGGCACTGACCCTGGGTGCCAGCACGTGCACCGACAGCCGGCCGAACGGCGAGTACCGGGGGCCGCCGGCGACGCGGAGCGCGAAGCCCACAAAGAGCACGCCGGCGAGCCAGGTCTGAACGGGCGTCGGCACGATGATCGTGACCACTGCGAGCGTGACGACGAGCGCCGCGGTGCAGCGGGCCGCGTAGTCGTTGACGATCTCGGGAAAGGCGAACGCCTCGCGCAGACTCATCGTGCCGACCTTTCAGGCTTTCCGGATAGACCGATCTGTCTACCGTTGGGAACGAGACTACTCCCGTCAGTCGAGAAATCCCAGGGCGATGCCGACTGCGACTGCGCCACCACGCCCGAGAGGGTGCGCGGCCGGTCGGACGAAATCGTGCGGATCTAAGGTAAGGCCCGTGGCCCCTCCCCTGCGTCGTCGTTCCGAGAACCCCCGTCCACCGACCGCCCCGGGCGTTCCGCGGCACGAGCAGCTCGACGCCCCCGGCTCCGAACTCGAGACCGACGGGCTCTGGGACGGGGTCCTGGCCGGCGCCGAGGACGGGCCGGACCTCACGGACGGGCCCGCCGACCTCGGCGGGATGGAGATCCGGGAATCGCTGCTGCAGGGCCTGCGCCTGAGCAGTGCCCGCGCCGACAGCCTGCGCCTCACGGACGTCGAACTCCGCGACTGCGACCTGTCCGGCCTCGTCGCCGACGGCGCCTCACTGACCCGCGTGCGCTTCGTGGGATGCCGACTGACCGGACTGGTGCTGTCCGCCGCCCGACTCACCGACATCTCGTTCGAGGACTGCCACGCCGACATGATCAACCTGCGCATGGCCCGGCTCGCGCGGGTCCGCCTGTCCGGCACCCGCTGCCGCCAGGCCGACTTCCACGAGGCCCAGGTCTCGGACCTGTCCACCGAGGGCGCGGATCTGCGCGGGACGAACTTCGAGCGTGCGCAGCTCGCCGCCGCCGACCTGCGGGGTGCCGACCTGGAAGATCTCCGTGGGGCCTCGGCGCTGCGCGGCGCGCTCATCTCGCCGGAGCAGGTTCTGGGTGTGGGCCTGGCCCTCATCGGCGAGACGGGGATCCGGGTCGTCTGACCGCCTCGCGGCCGCCGGGCGGGCGGCTCGACAGGTCAGGGCAGGTGCGAGCCGACCTCGCGCCACTGGTTGGCCGCCCGGTTGATCACGGCCTGCAGCCGCAGCACCTGCTCCCTGTCGGTGAGCACGATGTCCTCCCCGCCCGTGCTCAGGCGCAGTTCCGGCGCTCCGCGGCCGGCACCGTCCGCGTCCAGGAGCACGGTCTCGGCGACGACCACCTCGAGGAACGGGTCGTCGTCCGGCCCGTCCACCTCGGTGACGAGGCGCTCACGGTATCGGAGGGTGGTGAGGTCGATGGCATCGGTCATGAGGGGCACTCCCGACTGGTCATTGGTTACGCATCCAAGGTTATGTGCGAATTCGGCCAGATCGCACTGGTGGGGCTGCGTGTTACCGGTTGTTGTGAATCCGTGACACGTGTTTCGGAGCCAAACTGATCCGCGGCCGGGGCGGGCGACCCTGAAACCAGCTGGGAAAAAGTTGCGCGAGTTGCTTGTGTGTCGCGTGTTACTCGCGGATACTCGCCCCATGACTCCTGCCGGTCCGCCTGCCCGAGCCACCCTCACCCCTCGCCCATCCCTCACGCGGCTGTTCGTCGCCCTGGCCTCGACCGCCCTTCTGACGCTGGGGCTTCTCGTCGTCGTCATCAACAATCCCCGCGCCGACGCGGCGGAACCCCTGGACCCCGTGTTCCACGGCCTCGCGGAGGGCCTCGACTCGTCCAGCTGGCAGCACCCGCACGGCGCCCCCGTGGGCTGGCACCAGGCCGCCGCGGCGGGGCAGACCTTCGCGTTCATCAAGGCGACCGAGGGCACCGGCCCCGCCAACCGCTACTACGAGTCCGACATCCAGAACGCCCGCTCAGCAGGCATGTTGGTCGGTAGCTACCACATGGCCAGGCCCGCGATGGAGCCCGCGCAGCAGGCCCACGCATTCGCGGACCGGCTGCAGTCGGTGGGCGGTCCGCAGCTGCCGCCAGTGCTGGATCTCGAGCACGCGGAGGAGCTGGATCCCGCCGAGCTCGCCGAGTGGACCCGGGTGTTCCTCGATACGCTCCGCGAGCGGACCGGGCGCACCCCGATCCTCTACACGTACCGGTCCTTCTGGATCGACGAGATGGCCAACACGACGCGCTTCGCCGAGTACCCGCTGTGGCTCGCAGAGTACGAGGTGTCGCAGCCGACGCGACCCATGATCGGCGGCTGGAGCGAGTGGTTGTTCTGGCAGCGCGCCGAAACGGGCCGCGTGTCCGGTTTCGTCGACCACGTGGACCTCAACGTCTTCGCCGGCACGCGCGCCGATCTGGACGCTTGGGTGGGGCCCGTGGAGCCGGTTCCGCCGCCCCCGCCCGAGCCGGCGCCTGCGCCTGCGCCTGCCCCCGAACCGGTGGCCGCCCCCGCGCCGGCTCCCGAACCCGCGCTCGCGCCGGTGGTTGCTCCCGAGCCCGCACCCGCGCCGGTAGCCGTGCTTGAGCCCGCGCCCGCGCCAGCCCCCGTCCCGGAAGCCCCGACTGCCCCGATCGCGTAAGCCGATCCACGGTGCGAGCCCGCTCGTGCCACCGCAGCGGCACGTGCCGGGGTGCCTCAGCGAGGGCATGCCTGCCGTTGCAGTCTCCGTCGCGGCAGCCGACCGCCTACCTGGTCGGCACGCCCGCCGATGACCGCCGACGGAGCACCGCCGCGCGGATCGCACGCCACCCGATGAGGAACACCGCGGTGACGGTGGCGGCCACGATGATGAAGCTCCAGTGCGGCACCCGACCGTCGCCAATGCCCCGGACGACCATGCCCACCACGACCGTCGCCACCCACACGAGCACGCCGGAGCCGACCGAGCCGGGCGCGCGCCGCGTGACCAGCAGGATCAGCCAACCCACCGCGAGCCCCACGAGAAACGGCCACGCGGTCCCCCACACCTGCGCCGCGCCGAGACCCTCCGAGTGCGCTCCGCGGCCGAACGTGGAGAACACCACCACAAGCACCGCGTCCAGCGCGACCATCACCAGCGGCGCCACACCGCTCACCGATCCTTCTCGTCGTTGTTCGCGTACTCATCTCGCGGTCGCACATCCGTGTGCGCGTCTCCGCGGTCTTCCGGGGCGCTCCTCGTAGGCCGCAGCCGGATCGGTCCGGAGTCGTGCGGCCACGACGGCCGCCACTGTCGCCCCTTGTGCGGCCACATCGACGTGGCCCCGGACGTCGGCGCGGCGGCCTCGGCGCCGCGTGCGGCCCCCGGATCCGACGACGACGAAGCTCCCTCCGACGCCGCGTCCACCGACGTGGATCGCTCCGGAGACGGGCCGCCCTTGTGCTCGGACTCGATGTCCGGATCCACGTCGGCGACGCCGCGGTAGAAGAGGAAGAACACCACCCAGCCGGCGAGCGCGACCAGGACGAAGCTGACGATGCGGTAGACGAACACGGTCGCGAACGCCTCGTGCGCGCCGAGACCACCGGCGGTCAGGGCCGTGATGAGCGCGAACTCCACGGTCCCGAGCCCACCGGGCGTGATCGGCGCGGTGGCGACGATCTTGCCGGTCACGTACGCGATACACAGCCCGCCGATGCTGTGCTTGGCGCCCACCGCGTTCGCGGCAGCCCACAGGCAGCCGATGTCCGCGACCCAGTTCAGCAGCGAGAACGCGAAGGCCTTCGACAGTTGGGTCTTGCTCAGATCGACGGCCTCGGCCTGACTGACGACCCGGCGGACCCCGCCGGCCCCGTGGTCGGCGGGCTTGTTCCGCCGCTCGTTGATCCAGGCCAGGACCGTCAGCAGGACGCCCTCGATCTTGTCCGGGTTACGCGCGGCCCACTGGACGCCCACGAAGATCGCCGCGAGCCCGAACGCAGAGAGCACCAGCAGGAACGGATTGGATACCGAGCCGACCAGGAAGAAGCCGACCAGCGCCAGGAGCACGATGCCGACGGTAGACAGCACGCCCGAGATGACGAGCTGCCACGAGGCCACCACCCGGGTGGCCCCCCACTGCCGGGTCTTGCGGTAGGTCAGGGTGGTGCCGAAGACCTGACCGCCTGGGATGCAGGTCGAGAACGCGTTGGACGAGAAGACCAGGCCTACGCTGGCCCAGTAGCCCACCTTGACGCCCGCTGACTGCAACAGCAGTTTCTGGACCGAGCCGTAGCTCGACATGGACAGGTAGGAGAACACGAGAGCGACCGCGAGCCAACCCCAGTGTGGGCTGGCCACGGCCTCGAATCCCCGGGCGAAGAATGGCATCTGGCCGCGCAGCCAGTAGAGGATCAACCCCAGGATGGTGAGCGTCGCGATGGTCTTGAACCACGGGTTGGACAGGATCGCCCGGACACGGCGCCACACCTCGCCTGCCGTACCCGTCATCCCGCCACCATAACCACAGTTTCGGACCCGGCTCCGGAGCCCACACCGGGCGCCGAGCCGGGCGTCACCCGTCGTACCTCTGCTGACGTTCCCGCATGAGTCGGGCGATCAGGTCCGCCGCGGGAATCTTCTCGCCGTCGCTGTCGACGGCGGCGACGGGCTCGTCGTCGTACTCCGCGTCGATGACCGGCTCGAACTCGGACTCGGGCTCGGCGACGGCCTCGGGCGAGGGGGTGTGCTCGTACACTGCAGACTCGTCGTGGTGAGCGTGCTCGTGGGCGACGGGCTCGTCGTCGTACTCCTCGTCGCGCTCGAGCAGGGCCACCGGCGATCCCGCCGCCACGCCCGCTCCGGCGGCGACGCTGCCGCCCGCCGTCGCAGCACCGGCAGTCGCAGCTCCAGCGGTGACCGCACCGGTCGAGGTGGGGCCGCCGTGGAGGTACTCGGGCTCGTCGTCGAGCTCCGCCTCGCCCAGGCCGATCCGCTCCTGGATGCGCTTCATCCACTTCGGCGCCCACCAGCAGTCGGGGCCGAGCATCTGCATCACCGCCGGGACGAGCAGCATGCGGATGACGGTGGCGTCGAGGATCAGCGCGGCGATCATGCCGAACGCGATGTACTTCATCATCACGATCTCGGAGAACGCGAACGCCCCGGTCACCACGATGAGGATCAGTGCGGCCGAGGTGATGATGCGGCCGGTGTTGGCCACGCCGCTCCGGATGGCCTCGGCGGTCTTGGCGCCGCGGGCGCGGGCCTCGACCATCCGGGAGACCAGGAAGACCTCGTAGTCGGTGGACAGTCCGTAGATGATCGCCATCAACAGCACCACGACCGGCGAGGTGAGCGGCCCGGGTGTGAAGCCGAGCAGACTCGCGCCGTGGCCGTCGACGAAGATCCAGGTGAGGATGCCGAGCGTCGCGCCCAGCCCCAGCATGTTCATGAGGGCGGCCTTGATCGGCAGCACGAGGGAACCGAATGCGAGGAACATGAGGATCGTCGTGGCGACCAGCACGTAGAGCACGAACCACGGCAGTCCCTTGACCAGGGCGTCGACCGAGTCCGACTCCATGGCCGGGTTACCACCCACGAACACCTCGGTGCCGGCGGGGATCGGGAACGTCTGCAGGAATTCGACCGTCTCGGCGGGCGCGTTCCGGTCGACCAGGCCTGTCTGGAGCACCACCACCTCGCGGCCCTGCGCGTCCTGCTCACCCGAGCGGGCGAACTGGAAGGGCCCGGTCAGGCCGGGTGCCTCGTTGGCGGCGGAGCGGATCTGCGACAGGGAGTTGCCGTCGGAGCCGATCACCACCAGCTTCACCGGGTCGGTGCGGGTGCCGGGGAAGTTCTGGTCGTAGCTCTCCTGCGCCACGCGGGTGGTGTTGTCCGGCGGCAGGTAGGTCTCGTTGATGCCACCGAACTTGACCCCGGAGAACGGGATGATCAGCGCGACGAGCACCACCACGACCGGCACGGCCACGGCGACGGGGTGCTTCATCGAGAAGTCGGCGACGCGGCCGAACAGGCCGTTCTCGACCTGCTCGCGGGTGCGGTGGCGCTGGAAACGCTTGATGCCCAGCGCGTCGACGTGTCGGCCCAGCAGCACCAGCACCGCCGGCAGCAACGTCACCGAGAGCACGGCCGCCAGGATCACCGCGGCGATCGCGCCATAGGCCACCGACTTGAGGAACGCCTGCGGGAACACCAGCAGCCCGGACAGGGTCACGCCCACCATGACGGCGGAGAACACGACCGTGCGCCCGGCCGTCGCCACCGACCGGCGCACCGCGACTTCGGGCGGATAGCCCTCGGCCATCTCCTCCCGGAACCGGCTCACCACGAACAGGCCGTAGTCGATCGCCAGGCCCAGGCCGATGAGCGTCACCACGTTCTGGGCGAACGAGTTGACCGGGGTGACGAGCGAGAGCAGGTGTAGGGACCCGAGGGAGCCGAGGATCGTCAGCACGCCCACGGCGACCGGCAGGAACGCGGCCACCACGCCGCCGAACACCACAATGAGCAGGATGAACACGAGCGGCAGCGCGATGAGCTCGGCGCGCACGAGGTCGGCGTCCATACCGTCCTGGAGCGCGCCGGCCACCGGCTGCAGGCCGGCGATGTCGGCCTCGATGCCCTCGACGGGGATCGAGTCCTCGATCACCCGGAAGTTCTCGAGGATCTCCTCTTCCTCGCCGGCGATCTGGATGGACGCCACCGCGATCCCGGCGTCCCGGTTGACCAGCGCCGGGGACTGGTTGAACACGAAGCTGGTCACGCCGGTGACCTGGTCGGGGAACTCGGTGCGGATCGACTCCAGTGAGGACCGGATGGGGTCCTGGAACGCCGGATCGTCCACGGAGACGCCCTCGGGGGCGTGGTAGGTGACCACCACGTCGCCCAGCGCGTCGCGCCCGTACGCCTCCTGCTCGAGCTGCTCCGCCGTGGCCCAACCGCTCTCGGGGTCTTCGAACCCGCCCTGACCGAACGGGTTGCCGAACGCGCTGCCGGCGATGCTGAGGAACGCCATGACCAGCACGGAGCAGACCAGGACCAGGATGCGGCGGCGGGCGACGAACCGCCCGAGTGAGTTGAACACGCGGCAGTACTCCTAACGCGAGGCGAGCAGGGCGGTGAGCGGCCGGAGCGGCTGCAGCCAAGCGCCTTCGTCGGGCAGGTTGTCGAGGCTGACCCGGGGCAGGGGCTCCCGGAACACGCCGGGGATGTCCTCCAGGTCGAGGAAGCTGATGGTCTCGTGTTGGACGGCCCAGGTCGCGTGCTCGCGGAACCCGATCACGGTGACCGGGATGTCGTGGGCGAGGTCCTCGAGCGGCTCGCGGAAGGCCTGCCCGTCGGCGGAGGCCACCACCACACCGGCGAGGCGCCCGGACTCGGCCCGCTTGTCGATGTGCTCGAGCATGTCCTCGTCGACATCCGAGTCTTCGCTCGTCTTGGGCTTGGCGAACACCGCGAAGCCCACGTTGCGCAGCGCCTCGACCCACGGCCGGACGTTGTCGGAGGTGCCGGAGACGATGTTGGTGAAGACCGTCGCCTCGGCCTCGAGGGTGTCCTCGGTGCGCGCCGACAGATCTGCGGTGTGGCCGAGCAGCCAGCGGCCCAGCGCGTCGAAACGCGGACGGAACACGGCGGTGGGCCGCCCGCCGAGGATCGAGCCGAGCCCCATGTCGACGTTCGGGGCGTCCCACACCAGGAGCACCACCCCCGACTCGTCGGGAGCGGTCGCGGCCGCCGTGTCGGGGTTCCGCGTCTCGTCTGATGGGGTCATGGGTCCGCCTCGGTTTTTCGTCGTCGGGGTCTCGGGTCGGGTCGCCGGCCGCAGCCGGGTCAGCCTCTGCGGCGCCAGAGGAACTCGTTGATCACTCGCTCCTCCTGCAGTCCCTTGCCCTCGAACTTCGTCACGGGTCTGTCCAGACTGAACGGTACGTGGCCGACGTCCGTCGCGGTGTCAAGCCGCTCAAGCGACGGCTCCGCGTCTCCGGTCGGGCCGATCCATTCGGCGTAGTCGACGTGGTCGGTGGCCACGTGCAGCACGCCGCCGGGCCGCAGCCGCGAGGCGATGAGCCCGAACGTGCCGGACTGCAGCAGCCGCCGCTTGTGGTGGCGGGCCTTGGGCCACGGATCCGGGAAGAAGACACGCACGCCGGTCAGGCTGTCGGGCGCGATCATGTTGGTGAGCACGTCCACGCCGTCGCCGCGGATCATGCGGACGTTCTGCAGGTCCTCGCGCAGGATCATGCCGAGCAGCTGGGCCAGGCCGGGCTGGTACACCTCGACCGCGATCACGTCGACGTCCGGCTCGACCGCCGCCATCGCCGCCGTCGAGGTGCCGGTGCCGGAGCCGATCTCCACCACGAGCGGCGCCGTGCGACCGAACAGTTCCTGCGGGTCGACGAGCGTGTCGGAGACGTTCTGACCGTAGGTCGGCCAGTGCTCGTCCCAGTTGCGCTGCTGCCCCGGGCGCATGGTGCCGCGCCGGAATCGATAGGCCGTCACGCGGGGGAACAACCGGGAGCTGTCGTCCGCCGTCGTCTCCCCGTCCGGGGTCTCGTCGGACTCCGGTACGGGGTTCTCGCTCTGGTTCACCCGGCCATCATCCCGTAATGCGCGGTCGGGTTACGAATCCCCCCGCGGCGAACGCGCGGCGCGGCCCGTCCGGATCCGGGGTCGTGGCGGCGATCCTGCCTGGGGGAAGGTCTTGTCGGGCCGGGCCCGCCGGGCCACCATGTGGGCGTGCCGACCGTGACCCAGGACACCGCCGTCGACGGCGCGGATCGCCCCGCCGTCCCGGATCCGGCCGCGCGCATCCGCCGCCTGCTCACCGCCTCGCCGGACGTCGCGACCCCGACCGCAGCCCCCGCCACAGCCGCCACCACCGCCCCGCCGGATCCCACCGGCCTGCTCGCCGCGGCGCTCGCGCGGTTCGACGCCCCGGTCGACCTCCGGGTCCGCGGCGGCCTCGGTTCGGGCAGGCGCACCCTGGCCGCCGCCCTGCGCGCCCGCGGGGGTTGGCGGGTGTCGGTCGACGACATCGACGTCCTCGCCGCGCCCACCGCGCGGCCCGCCGCGGCACCGGACATCGAGATCCTGTGCCTCCGCACCGCCCCCTGCCGCCACGAGGAGGCATGGGTACGGCGCCCCCGCCGCCATCCACTGTTGGTGGTGGCGACGGGTCTATACGAAGACGACGACAACGCCGCCCGCCCGACCGACACCCACCACAGCGCAGCCTCACCCCGGTGGGCCCGCGGGCTGCCCACCGTGGACGCCCGCGAGCCCGAGCACCGGTCGGTCGACGCCGTCATCGCATTCGTCGAGCGGGCCATGGACTCCCTGGCCGACTCCCGCGTGGCCCGGCTCGAGGCCGAACTGGAACGACTCGCGGTCCACGCCGAGGTCGGCGAACTCGCGGAGGCCGCCCTGTGCGCACTCGAGATCTGACGATCGCCGTCCTCGGAGCCCGGGACTCCGCTGCTCCCGCCGTCGCCGCCGCGCTCCGGACCGCGGCTCTGCAGGCCACCACGAGCGCCGCGGGCACCTCACGCACCGCGGGAACCGCAGACACCGCAGGAACCGCGGGCCCGCCCGGTGACGGGACCGCGGGTGGACGCGCGATCCGCGTACTCGTGGACGCCTCCCCGTCCGACAGGCCGGACGCCGCCGTCGTCGTCGTCGACGCCGTCTGCCCGGTCCGCCCCGACGACGTCGAGGTCGCCCGCGGCGTGGCCTCGCGCCTGCCCCTGGCGGTGGCGCTCGCCGGCCGCGCCGACACGTGCACGGCCGAGGCGCTGTCCGAGACCGTCGACGTGACCACGCGCCGACTCGCCGACGCCGGGGTCCACGCCCCGGTGCACGTGGTAGACGAGGGCCCGACCGCGGCGCCGGCCGCCGTCCTCGCCGCACTGCTCGAGGCGGTGCGATCCCGCGAGGCCGGGCCCGTCGCCGCGTCTCCCGCAGCCGCGTCCCCCGCCGCCACGTCCCCTACTGCCACCGTCGACTGGCTGCTCGCCCGGCGCACCGAGACCATCACCACCCGATCCCAGGCGTTGCGGCAGGACGTCCAGGCGCTGAGGATGGAGATCCTCCAAGACCTGCAGCGCTCGCTGCGCGATCTGGGCGGCCGGGCCCGGGAGGACCTGGCGGCCGCCCCGCGCTCGCGCGTCGACACGCTGGTAGAGGGGCTCGCCGCCGACGCCGACGCCGCGGTGGCAGGGGCCGTCGACCGCGCCGACCGGCGGTGCGACACCCTCGTCGTGCGGCACCTCGGCGTGAACGCGCCGACCGCGCCCCGGATCCCCGCGCCCACCAGCGGTGTCGAGCCGAGCCGGCCGCCGCGCAGTACCGGCGAGGAGCTGCTCGTGATGCTGATGGGCGCCGCCGGCGGGACCGGGGTGGGGCGGATGTTGCTGTCGCCGCTGGCCGAGATGCCCGGAATGTCGGCGATGATCGTGCCGCTGGCGCTGCTGTGCGGGCTCGCGCTCGGCTGGACCACGGTGACCGTTCGCCGCACCCAGGCGCTGCGCACCCACACCGTGGCCGCCGTCGGCGACCGGCTCGCGGCGCTACGCGGCGAGGCCGAGCAGGCCCTGGGGTCGCGGATCCTCGCGGCCGAGGCGATCATCACCGACGGCTTCGCCCACGATCCCGGGCCACGGGTCGCCGACCTCGAGCGGCGGATCCGGCGCCTCCGCTCAGGAGGGACCACCCCGGCGACGACGGTCGCTAGTACAGTTGCGGAACCCATCGGCGCGGCCCCCGCGCCGCCCGTCCCCGCAGGGAGCCCCTCCGCATGACCGACCCACTGTTCGGATCGGACGCCTTCGACCAGCGCCCCGCCCCCGACGTCTGCGGACTCGAGGGTGCCCCGCTGGCCGAGGCGTCGTCGCTGGGGTTGCACGTCCCGGTGGGCGACAGCGTCCTCGACCTCGGCGCACCGGAGGCGGACCTCGACGGGGACGGCTTCATGGAGGCGGTCACCCTCGGCGACGATCGCGGCCTGACCGTATATACGGACGCGGACGGCGACGGCACCGTGGACCACGTCTCGACCGTGCGGTTCGACGGCAGTTACGACTCGTGGCGGCTGGCCAACCCCACCGAGGGCGTGCCGTTCGGCGGGTTCACCAACGAGTACCAGGACGGCGCCCCCGGGGCGTCTCCCGTGCCCGCCCGGTGGGAGCGAATCGACCACGGTCACATCTGACCACCTGAGGGATCCCTCACATTCGGGTGTGGGGAGGGGCTCGCGCGACGCGGATCAAGCAGGTTGACGATACTGTGTGAGGAAGACCATGCACCACGCGCGAGGAGCAGTGATGACCAGCACCACCATTCCCGGCCTCGAGGGTCAGGCACCAACAGATCACGCGGAGATGCTCGCGTGGATCACGGAGGTCGCCGAGCTCACCCAGCCGGACCGGGTCGTCTTCGCAGACGGCTCCGACGAAGAGTGGGATCGTCTCACTTCCGTGCTCGTGGACGGGGGCACCTTCGTCAAACTCAACGAGTCGAAGAAGCCGAACTCGTTCCTCGCGCAGTCCGACCCGAAGGACGTCGCCCGCGTCGAGTCGCGGACCTTCATCTGCTCGGCGAAGGAAGAGGACGCCGGCCCGACCAACAACTGGCGCGACCCGTCCGAGATGCGCGCCCACATGACCGAACTGTTCCGCGGCAGCATGCGCGGGCGCACCATGTACGTCGTGCCCTACTGCATGGGCCCGCTGGACGCCGAGGACCCCAAGCTCGGCATCGAACTCACCGACTCGGCCTACGTCGTGGTCTCCATGAGGATCATGACCCGCATGGGCCAGGCCGCGATGGACAAGATCGGCTCCGACGGCGCGTACGTCAAGGGCCTGCACACCGTGGGCGCGCCGCTCGCCGAGGGCGAGGAGGACGTCGCCTGGCCGTGCAACGAGGAGAAGTACATCACCCACTTCCCGGAGACCCGGGAGATCTGGTCGTTCGGCTCCGGCTACGGCGGCAACGCCCTGCTCGGCAAGAAGTGCTTCGCCCTGCGTATCGCCTCCGCCATGGCCCACGACGAGGGCTGGATGGCCGAGCACATGCTCATCCTCAAACTCACCTCGCCCGAGGACAAGGCGTACTACATCGCCGGAGCGTTCCCCTCGGCGTGCGGCAAGACCAACCTGGCGATGATCCAGCCCACCATCGAGGGCTGGCGCGCCGAGGTCGTGGGTGACGACATCGCGTGGATGCGCTTCGGCGCCGACGGCCGCCTGTACGCGGTCAACCCCGAGTTCGGCTTCTTCGGCGTGGCTCCCGGCACCAACTACTCGTCCAACCCCAACGCCATGAAGACGCTGGAGCCGGGCAACGCGATCTACACTAACGTCGCCCTGACGGACGAGGGTGACGTGTGGTGGGAGGGCCTCGAGGGCACCCCGGACCACCTCATCGACTGGCTCGGCAACGAGTGGACCCCGGAGGGCGACGGAAAGGCCGGCAACGCCGCGCACCCCAACTCCCGCTACTGCGTGCCGATCGACCAGTGCCCCGTCGCCGCGCCCGAGTTCAACTCGCCCGAGGGCGTGCCGATCTCGGCGATCCTCTTCGGCGGCCGCCGCGCCGACACCGTCCCGCTGGTGAGTGAGGCCTACTCGTGGAACCACGGCGTCTACATCGGTGCGACCCTGTCCTCCGGGCAGACCGCCGCCGCCGAGGGCCAGGTCGGCGCCGTGCGCCGCGACCCGATGGCCATGCTGCCGTTCCTCGGCTACAACGTCGGTGACTACTTCCAGCACTGGGTCGACATGGGCGCCCGTGGCGGCGACAAGATGCCCAAGATCTTCCTGGTCAACTGGTTCCGTAAGGGCGACGACGGCCGCTTCGTGTGGCCCGGCTTCGGCGAGAACAGCCGCGTGCTCAAGTGGATCGTCGACCGCATCGAGGGTCGCGTCGAGGGCGAGGAGACCGCCGCCGGCATCACCGCACGTGCCGCCGACATCGACATGACCGGCCTGGACACGCCGATCGAGGACGTCGAGGCCGCGCTGGCCGTCAACCCGGAGGAGTGGCGTCGCGAGCTGCCGCTCATCACCGAATGGCTCGAGTTCTGTGGACCCAAGGTCCCGGCCGAAGTCCACGAGGAGTTCGCCGCGCTGAAGGAGCGCCTGGGCTGAGAGCATCGGCTGCGTCGATGACGCGGCCGGCGCTGACGAGGGCGGGCCACACCGATCCGGTGTGGCCCGCCTTCGCATATGCCGGGCCCTACTCCACCTGCCTTCCCTGTCGGTCCTCTCCTGCGCCGCGCATAGCGGACGCGGGGACAGGTGACAACCGGACCCGGGAGCCTGCGGTGAGAATGTGTTCACCCTCCGCCATCTGGGCAGCATAAGGTGCCACAGTTGGGGATTGACGAATCACCAATCGCTCACCGGGAGGGGGGACATGCGAGCCGTCACCGTAGCTCTCGCCGCGATCCCGGTGGTCTTCGGAGGTCTCGGCCTCGCCGCCGTCGTCGGCGCTTTCGACCCCTTCATCGCGCCGACCCCGGCCTCCGAGGAGACCCAGATCAGCCAGGACACAGAATCCAGAGCGACGGCCGCGTCCCAGGCGACCGGGACGGTGATCGACGGGCGGCGCCCCCACCTCAGTGTGATCGACGGCCGCGTGAATCTCTTCCTCCCCGCGCCCATGCCCGCCATCCTCTCCCTGCTGCCGATCCCCGCCGTCGACCTGGCGCCGCTGCCCGGGTCCGGCGCTGACGACGCGCCGGCCGGGCCCGGCGAGGCAGATGCGGGCTCGCAGAACCCGCCGGGCGCCGGCGCACAGTCCGGGTCGGGCGCCGCGCCCGACCCGAACGACGGTGCCGGCCCCGCCTCTCCCGCGGCCATGCAGCCGCCCGCAGCCTATGCGCCGCCGGCCGCGCCGAGCGCCCGGCCCCCGGCGCCGCCCCGGACTCCCGGGAACGACGACCCCGGCCAGATCGGCGGACCGCGCTTCGACCTCGACACGCTGGCCAGCCGGGCCGACGAGAGGCTGAACAACGCCATTCCCCCGCACGCCGGGAAGCCCGGGCGCCCGGCGCATGCGGACACCTCCGGCCCGCCGCCCCACGCCTCCGACAACAATCGGCCCGCCCACGCCGCCGCCAACGGACGCCCGGATCACGCTGCGGGCGGCGGCCCGGAGTCCGATAACGGGCGCTCAGGTCCGAGGTGAACGCACGCTCCACGTCGCCGACCCCGATCCGATGGTGGAACTCGGCGCGCCTGCGGATCACGGCGGGCATCACCTTCATCACCGCCGCGGTGTTCGCGGCCATGGTCGTCTTCACGGGCCAGCTGCTCATCCTCAGTGCTGAGCGGGTCACCGATACCCGGCTGAATCGCGAGACGGCGGACTTCACCACGTTCATGATGGCGGGGATCCTCCCGTCGTTCGAGTCCGAGGAGCCCACGGTCGAGGAGCTGCTGCGCGCCTACCTGGCCCAGCAGTACCCCTCGGCCGAGCTACTGCTCGTCGGCACCGCCGACCAGTCGGGCACCCAGTTCACGCTCTCCCGGTACGGCCCGAGCGAAGACCAGCTCTTCCCCCCCGCGGTGCGGTCGCGTATCCAGCGGGTCGGACTGGTCGCCGGGGACGACTCCGGAGAGATCGACGGCTCGGTCAGCTGGCGCAAGACCACAGTGGAGAGCCCGGCCGGGCCGGCCAGCCTGGTGGTGGCGGTCAACGACCGCGGATCCTCGTCGGAGACCTGGCGGGTCACCGAGTCCCTGCTGTGGGCGAGCGCGGGCGGCATGATCCTCAGTGCATTCCTCGCCTGGTGGATCGCCGGCCGGATGATCGTCCCGGTCCGCCGGATCCGCGAGGCCGCCGAGACCATCTCCGCCGCCGACCTGTCCCGGCGGGTTCCGGTCGAGGGGCCGGATGAGATCGTCTCCCTCGCCGACACGGTCAACGAGATGCTGGAGCGGGTCGAGGACGCCTACCGCACCCAGCGGGAGTTCCTCGACGACGCGGGCCACGAGCTGCGCACGCCACTGACCGTGGTGCAGGGCAATCTCGACCTCATGCCCGAGGACCCGGAAGGCCGGGCCGAGGCGGCCCGCGTGATGCAGGACGAACTCTCCCGGATGACCCGGATCGTGGAGGACCTGCTGACGCTCGCCCGCGCGGACCGCCCCGACTTCCTGCTCACCGCCCCGACGGAGGTCTCCGACCTCATCCTGGACATCGAGGCGAAGGTCGACGTCCTCGCGGACCGCGATTGGAGCGTGCACCCGTACGCCGAGGGGGTCGCCCGGCTGGACCCGCACCGGATCACGCAGGCACTGATGCAGTTCTGCTCCAACGCGGTCCGGTTCACCCGCGACGGCGATCGCATCGAGATCGGCTGCCGCATCATCGAGCCCGGGGAGCCCACCCTCCGCGAGTCGATCGTGGAGGGGACGCCGCCGGCGGAGAGCGCGGGCGAACGCGACCGTCGTCGGCTGCTGTGGTGGGTGCGCGACCGCGGAGCCGGCATCCCGCCCGGCGAGGAAGAGAGCATCTTCGAGCGGTTCCACACCGCGCGCGGCCAACTCCGCGACGGCCGCGGCGGCACCGGGCTGGGCCTGGCGATCGTGTCGACGATCGCCCGCGCCCACGGGGGTCGTGCCTTCGCCTTCAACGCCAGCGGGGGCGGTGCCGCGTTCTGCTTCGTCATCCCCTTCGTCCGCGCTGAGATCGAGAGGGGAAGTGCCCGAGGAGCGGTCGACTTCGACGACCCGGACGACGACTAGGTTTCCCTGATTCCCCACCTTTCCCACTGACCCGGGGACACGATTGCAGGGGAATGACCTACCGGGCCGCGCACGTGCGATACTCCGTAGTCGGAGAAGGAGGGTTGCATGACGAATATTCTCGTCGTCGAGGATGATGACCTCATCCGTTCGGTCTTGGTCAAGGCGCTCGGCGGTGCGGAGTACACGGCGCTCGAGGCTGTCGATGGGGAGAGCGCTCGCGCCATTTTGTCGACTATTTCCGATATCGACCTCATGCTGCTGGACATCGGCCTCCCGGACACCGACGGTCTGACCCTGCTCCGTGAAGCCCGGTCGCGCGGCTTCAGCGCACCGGTGATCATCCTGACGGCTCGCGACAGCGTGTCCAACACCGTCGAGGGCCTGGACTCCGGCGCGAACGACTACATGGTCAAGCCGTTCCGCGTCCCCGAACTGCTGGCCCGCATCCGCCTCCGTCTGCGCGAGCACGAGGCGTCCGATGACCCGGGGATCCTCGAGCACGGTGGCATGCGGCTGGACATCCGTACCCGTCGCGTCGATGTCGACGGCCGCATCCAGGAGCTCACCAACCGCGAGTACTCCCTGCTGGAGATGCTGCTGCGCAACAAGGGCGAGACCATCAGCCGCGAGCAGCTCCTCGAGAGCGTCTGGGGCATGGACTTCGACCCCGGCTCGAACATCGTCAACGTCTACATCCGGTCACTGCGCCGCAAGATCGGCGAGAACAAGGTGCAGACGGTCCGAGGAGTCGGCTACAGGGTCGAGTGAATGACCGTGGAGTGACCGGGTGCGTCGGAGTGCACGCAGGAGTACCACGGAGGTATGCGTGCGTTGACCCTCATCCCCGGACAGGCTGACTCGGTAACACTGACCGACGAGCCGGACCCGGAGCCCGGTGACGGCGAGCTTCTCGTCCACGGCCTGGCACTCGGCGTCTGCGGGACCGACAAGGAGATCGTCGCCGGGCGCTACGGGTGGCCGCCAGAGGGACGTGAGCGACTGGTCCTCGGCCACGAGTCGCTGGGGCGTGTCGAGCATGCGCCCGAGGGGTCCGGCTTCACGGAGGGCGACCTGGTCGCAGGCGTGGTCCGACGACCGGATCCGGTACCGTGCGGCGCCTGCGCCCGTGGCGAATTCGACATGTGTCGCAACGGCGAGTACACCGAACGCGGGATCAAACAGCGCGACGGCTTCGGGAGCGAGCGCTGGACCGTCGAGCCGGAGTACGCGATCCGTCTCGACCCCGCCCTCGAGCGCGTCGGCGTCCTGGTGGAACCGACGAGCGTCGTGGCCAAGGCCTGGGAGCAGGTGGAGGTGATCGGCCGGCGCAGCTGGTTCGAGCCGCAGACCGTCCTGGTCACCGGGGCTGGTCCGATCGGGCTGCTGGCCGCGATGATCGGTACGCATAAAGGGCTCGACGTCCACGTTCTCGACCGTGTCGACCGTGGGCCCAAACCCGAACTCGTGGCCCGGCTGGGCGCCACCTATCACCACGCCGACGCCGCCGAGGTCATGCGCCGGCTCGAGCCCGACGTCGTCATCGAGGCCACAGGCGCCGGCCGGGTGGTCCTCGACGTCATGTCCGGGACCAGCGGGTACGGCATTGTCTGCCTCACCGGGGTGTCGTCGCCCGGTCGCAGTCTGGAGGTCGACGTCGGCGCGCTCAACCGGGAGATCGTCCTGGAGAACGACGTGGTGGTGGGCTCGGTGAACGCCAACCAGCGCCACTACCGCGCCGCCGCCGACGCGCTGTCCGCCGCCGACACCGAGTGGCTGGACGGACTCATCACCCGGCGTGTCCCGCTGGCGGACCTCGGGCGGGCGTTCACCGCGGAGGACCACGACGTGAAGGTGGTCATCGCGCTCGACGACAGCCAGGGATGACGGGGCCCACCATGAACGAGGACTACGCACTCCTGGGCGACCTGCACTCCGCTGCCCTCGTCCACCGGGCCGGCAGCATCGACTGGCTGTGCCTACCCCGCTTCGACTCCCCTGCCTGCTTCGCGGCGTTGCTCTCGGACGAGTCGGCCGGCCACTGGACCGTCGCCCCGGTCAGTGGTGGCGCGGCGGCCAGTCGGCGGTATCGCGGGGACACGCTCGTCCTGGAGTCGGAGTGGCGGACGCCCGAGGGAACTGTCTGCATATCGGACTGCATGCCGCCACGCGGGGATGCGGCGGACGTGGTCCGCGTGGTCGAGGGGCTCAGCGGGCGGGTGCGGATGCGCTCGACGTTGCGGTTGCGCATGGACTACGGGCACATCGTCCCCTGGGTGCGTCGCACGGACGGCGGGATAGAGGCAGTCGCCGGGCCCGACGCCGCATGGCTGGACACCCCTGTGGAGCTGCACGGCCGCGATATGTCGACCGTCGCCGAGTTCGATGTCGCGGCCGGCGAGCGGGTGCCGTTCGTGCTCACCTACCAGCTCTCGCACCTGCCCCGGCCCGACCGGATCGACGCGGCGGAGGCCCTGCGCCGGACCGAGGACTTCTGGACGGGGTGGATCGGTGACTGTCGCTACGACGGCCGGTGGTCGGAGGCGGTCCGGCGATCGCTCATCACCCTCAAGGCGCTGACGTACGCCCCCACGGGCGGGATCCTCGCCGCCGCCACCACCTCACTCCCGGAGGAACTCGGCGGATCACGCAACTGGGACTACCGCTTCTGTTGGCTGCGCGACGCGACGTTCACCCTGCAGGCGCTGCTGGGGACGGGGTATGTGCAGGAGGCGCGCGCCTGGCGCGAGTGGCTGGTCCGCGCGATCGCCGGCGACCCCGACAAGCTGCAGATCATGTACGGGCTCGACGGTCGGCGGCGCATCCCCGAGACCGAGCTACCGTGGCTGCCCGGGTATCGGGACAGCAGCCCCGTCCGGGTCGGCAACGCCGCCGCCGACCAACTACAGCTCGACGTGTGGGGCGAGGTGCTCGACGGTCTCCACCTGGCCCGGGAAGCGGGCATGGAGTCCAGCGACACGGCGTGGGACGTGCAGCGGGCCCTGCTGGACTTCCTCGAGGGGAACTGGGCCGAACCGGACAACGGGCTGTGGGAGATGCGTGGGCCGCGCAGGCACTTCGTGCACTCCAAGGTGATGGCCTGGGCCGGTGTGGACCGGGCCGTGCACACCGTCGAGGAACACGGTCTCGACGGACCGGTCGATCAGTGGCGGCGACTGCGCGAGCGCATGCACACGGAGATCTGCCGCAACGGGTTCGACGCGGAGCGCGGCACGTTCACCCAGTTCTACGGGTCGCAGGGACTGGACGCGTCCCTGTTGCTGCTCCCGCGCGTGGGGTTCCTCCCGTGGTCCGACGAGCGCATCCGCGGGACGGTCGCCGCCGTCGAGCGGGCACTGCTCGACGGCGGCTTCGTCATGCGTTACGACCCGGAGGCCGACGGCGGGGTCGACGGCCTCCCCGGCGCGGAGGGGGCGTTCCTGGCGTGCAGCTTCTGGTACGCCGACGCGCTCGCGGGGACGGGGCAGAGCGAGCGCGCGCAGGCGATGTTCGAGCGGCTGCTCGCCCTGCGCAACGACGTCGGGCTGCTGTCCGAGGAGTACGACACCCGACTCGGCTGCCAGCTCGGCAACACGCCACAGGCCTTCAGCATGGTGGGGCTGATCAACACGGCCCGGCAGCTGACCGGCAGTCACACCGCCACCTCGGCCAGCCGCCGGCAACAGCGGCTACACGGCTGACGGGTGGCGGCTGATCAGGGGAGCTTCGGGGCGGCCTTGATGAACAGCGCAAAGACGACGCCGAGGGACGCGAGGATCCCGCCGATGAGGAACGCGACGTGTGCGCCGTCGAACAGCCCGTCGACGAGCGCCGACCCGGCCTCGGTCTCTCCGGCCGCGATCGCGCTCATGACCGTGACGAAGATCGTCGTGCCGATCGCGCCGCCGAGCTGCTGGCCGGTGTTGAAGATGGCCGAGCCGTGGCTGTAGAGCTTGAGCGGGACCTCGCTGAGGGCCGCGGAGAGCAGCCCCGTCATCAGCATGGCCAGTCCGACGGAGAAAATCGTGTGGAAGGCGATGATCAGGCCGAGCGCGGTGTCCGGGTCGATGGTGGTGAACAGCCACTGCCCTGCCGCCAGCAGGAGCGCGCCGGGGATGAGCACCGGGCGCGGGCCGTGGCGGTCGAAGACGCGGCCGAAGATCGGGCCGATCACGACCTGGATCAGACCGCCGGGCAGCAGCATCATCCCGATGGTCAGGGTGCTCAGGCCGCTGCCGTTCTGCAGGAAGATCGGCAGGATCACCACGGTGCCGATCAGGGTGCCCATGGCGATCATGATCATCGCGACGCTGAGCGAGAAGGTGCGGTTGGTGAACGGCCGCAGGTTCAGCAGCTCTTTTCCGGTCCGCGCCAGTCGGATCTGCCGGTCGACGAACAGGGCCAGGGCGGTCAGGCCGATCGCGGCGCTGACGAGCGGGAGCGCGGGACTGTCGAGCACGTCGCCGAAGATCGAGATGGCGTAGACCAGCCCGCCGAACGCGAGGGCCGACAGGATCACGGAGGCCGCGTCGACAGGCACCTTGCGGGTCGCCGAGGGGACCTTGATGAAGAGGACACCCAGAACGAGGATGACGATCGCCAGCGGCAACATGGCCGCGAAGATCCAGTGCCAGGACAACGCGTTGACGATCACGCCGGAGACGGTGGGCCCGATGGCCGGCCCGACCGAGATGACGATCGAGTTCAGGCCCATGACCATTCCGCGGTGCTGGAGCGGGACGAGGGTCAGCGTGGTGGTCATGAGCAGCGGCAGCACGATCGCGGTGCCGACGGCCTGGAGTATGCGCGCGACCAGGAGCACGGCGAACGTCGGCGCGATGACGGCCAGCAGGAGGCCGACGATGAAGCTGGCCAGGGCGAAGACGAACAGGCCGCGCAGTGGGAAGCGCTGCAGGAGGAAGCCGGTGGTGGGGATGACCACGGCCATGGTGAGCAGGAACCCGGTGGTCAGCCACTGCCCAGCTGCTGCGGACACGCCGTAGTCGGCCATGATCGACGGCAGTGCCACCGTCAACACGGTCTCGTTGAGGATCATCAGGAAGGCACCGAGCGCGAGCGCGCCGATGATCCCGATGAGCTGCTTCCTGGGCAGCGTGGCGGGGGCGTGCGGGGCCGGGTCGGCCGGTGGGGAACTCGCGCCCTCGGCGGTCTGGGTCATCGGGTGGTACCTCTTCTGTGGAGACTGAACCCGAGAATCATGTCACTGTCTGACAGAATATGTAATGCCGGCAGCGGCAGAGTGTGACATGAATTATGTCTGACGACCCCGATCCGCCCGACCGAACGGCCACGGACATGAGGAGCTTGCGACCATGGGGATCCGCGAGGAGAACCGCGCCCGGATGCTCCGGGCGATCCAGGAGGCTGCACTGGATCTGGTGGAGGAGAACGGCCTGGACGCCACGACGGTCGGAGATATCGCGGCCCGCGTGGGCATCGCCGAGCGCACGTTCTTCCGCTACTACGCCACGAAGGTGGACGCTCTCATGCCCGGTCAGCGCGGGCTGGTCGAGGCGTTGGTGGAGCGCGAGAGCGCGCAGACGAGCGCTGCCGGGATCACCGCGGACCTGCTGGCGACGTCGCGCGAGGTCTTCGCCTGCGAGGTCGAGCAGCGCGACTTTCGCCGGATCTCCCGGCTGCTGATCCGCGAGCCGGAGCTGCTGCGGATCGTGACGGGCCAGGAGCAGGATCTGGTGAAGACGATCAGCGGCGAGCTCCACGAGCGTGGAGCGCTGCCTCATCTGAGCGCGCTCCTGGTCGCCGAGGTGGTGACCGCCGTGTGGCGCGTCGCCTGGCATTCTTTCGCCCGCGACGATGTCGCGGGGCTGGACCCCAACCCGCTGGCGCTGTTCGACCAGACGGTCCGCGAGCTGGGCGGCTTGCTGCCCGGTGCATGATCCGCGGGCACCGGCCCGCGCATATCCGCGGACGTCAGCCCGGGCACCAGCCCGGGCGCCGGCCCGCGCACGGGTCCGGCGCCGCCGCCCAACCGGGGAACAACCGAGCCGGGGCTCGGCTCAGCCCTCGGAGGGCTCCCAGCCGAACGGCATGAGCACACTCTGCAGTTCGCAGTACGCGTCCAGGCCCTCGGGCCCGTTCTCGCGACCGATACCGGAGTTCTTGAACCCGCCGAACGGGGCGGTGGGATCGAAGGCGTACCAGTTGATGCCCATGGTTCCGGTGCGCACCCGCTGGGCCACCGCGAGCGCGGCGTCCGGGTCCTGCGAGTAGACGGCGCCGGCGAGGCCGAACTCGGAGTCGTTGGCGATCTGCACGGCCTCGTCGACCGAGTCGTAGGGGATCACCTGGATGACCGGCCCGAAGATCTCCTCCTGGGCGATGGTCATGGAGTTGTCGACGTCGCGGAAGACGGTGGGCTGCACGAACGCGCCGTCGGCCACCTCGGCGGGCAGCCCCTCGACCTTGCCGCCGCCGTACGCGACGGTCGCGCCCTCCTCGACGCCCTGGCGGATGTAGCCCTCGACGCTGGCCTGCTGCTTGTGGTTGGCGAGCGGGCCGAACATGGTGCCCTCGTCGGCCGGGTCGCCGACGGGCATGAGCGAGACGTTCTCGACCAGCGCGTTCACCACCTCGTCGTAGCGCGAGCGCGGCGCGAGGATGCGGTTCTGGGACACGCAGGCCTGGCCCGAGTTCATCAGGGCCGAGAACACCATGGTGCCGCCGGCGGAGGCCAGGTCGGCGTCTTCGAGCACGATCGCGGCGCTCTTGCCGCCCAGCTCCAGCGAGCAGCGGGTGAGGTTCTCGGCGGCGATCTTCGCGATGTGCTTGCCGACGCCGGTCGAGCCGGTGAAGGAGATCTTGTCGATCTCCGGGCTGGACACGAGGTGGTCGCCCACGGAGCTGGGGCCGGTCACGACGGACAGCACGCCCTCAGGCAGGCCGGCCTCGCGGAACAGGTCGGCCAGCCACAGCGCGGACAGCGGGGTGGCGGACGACGGCTTGAGCACCACCGAGCTGCCGGACAGCAGCGCCGGGCCGAGCTTGGCGGCGTTGAGGTACAGCGGGACGTTCCAGGCGGTGATGGCGGCGACGACACCGACCGGCTGCCGGGTGACCACGGACGCGCCGAAGTCGCCGTTGCGGACCTCGCTCCACGGGAAGTCGGCGGCCAGCTTCGAGTAGTAGCGCAGCACGCCGAGCGTCGGCGTCACCTGGATCATCGCGGCGGTCGAGGCGGGCGTGCCCATCTCGTCGGACAGGATCCGGCATACCTCGGCCTGGCGCTCCTCGATCATGTCGGCCACGCGGCCGATGAGGGCACCGCGCTCGGCGGGCGGGGTCTTGCGCCAGATGCCGGACTCGAACGAGTCGCGCGCCTGGTTGATCATCTCGTCGAGGTCTTCGACCGTGGTCTCGGCGACCCGACCGACCACGGATCCCGTGGCCGGGGAGTGGACCTCCAGGACTCCGGTGGTGATGGGATCTGCCCAGCGTGTGCCGGAGAAAAGCTTGTCATGGACGACGACCACGAGGACCTCCGTAGATGGAAAACAGGAACGTGTTCCACACACTGTAGACGAGTGTCCGGCAGTGGGAGGGTGTCTCCATTACGGGCCTCGGCCCCGGTCGCCGCCGCGCCACCGCGCCGTAGCTACCGCGCCGTGGCACCTTGGCTACCGCGCGCGGAGCACCAGCACCAGGTTGGAGACCAGCACCTCGCGCAGGCCCGGCACGCGCACGAGCCACCACGCCCACCGCGGGTGGTAGCGCGGGAACGCCGACAGGAGCTCGGCCGAGCGGGTGTCGCGCGCCCACGCCAGCCCTTCGGCGCAGCCCACCTCGAACAGCGATTCGCCGTAGTAGTTCTTGGGCGGGTGGCCGTGCCGTCGTTCGTACATGCGCCGCGCGCGCTCGCCGCCGAGGTAGTGGGTCAGGCCCATCTCGTGGCCGCCGAAGGGGCCGTACCAGAGGGTGTAGGAGATGACGACGAGGCCGCCCGGTCGCGTCACCCGGCACATCTCCTCGGCCATCGTCCAGGGCTCGGGGACGTGCTCGGCCACGTTGGAGGAGATGCAGATGTCGACGCTGTCCGACCTGATCGGCAACGCCATGCCGCTCCCCCGGACCGAGCCCGTCTGGGTGATGCCGGCGGCGGCCATCTCTCCGACGTCGGGTTCCACCGAGACGTACCGGGCGCCCTCGGCGTCGTAGGCCTCGGAGAAGTAACCGGGTCCGCCGCCCACGTCGAGGACGGTCAGCCCGGGAAGCCGCCCGCCAGCGTTCGCACCGGCGACCCCGTCGCCGGCCTGCTCCCACAGATCGGCCACGAGCTCGACGGTGTCGCGGGCCAGACCGGAGTAGAAGACGTCGGGGTCGGACTGCTCCTGGGGGAACGACCGCAGCAGTCCGAGCGACCGGCCGAGGGTTGCGCGGCGGGCCACCGAGCGCAGGGCGTCCGAGCGGTGGACGGCGTCTGTGATCACGGCGGTGACGATACCGCTGGCGCCCTCCCCTCCACCCCCCACTCGCCAAGAGCCTTCCGCCCACAAAGCCCGAGAACCACCTGCGCCGAACCCGCTTCTCGATGTGGGGATGTGGGGATGTGGGGACGTGGGGGCGGGTGCGGGCGGGCGGCGAGCACGGACGGGCCGCTGCGTACAGTGTCCGCGTGTCCCGAATCCTGCTCCTGTGCTGGCGAGACAGCACGCACCCGCAGGGCGGCGGAAGCGAGCGGTATCTCGAACACGTCGCCGACGGCCTGGCCGCCGCCGGCCACACCGTGGTCTTCCGTACCTCCCGGTCCCGGGGCGCGGCCCGCTCCGAGACCAGCCCCACCGGGGTTCGGTTCAGCAGGGCCGGCGGCCGCTTCTCCGTCTACCCACGGGCCCTGGCGGCGATGCTCCTGGGACGCGCCGGTCTGGGACCGCTCGGGGTTCTGCGACGGCCCGACGTCGTCGTCGACACCCAGAACGGCGTCCCCTTCTTCTCCCGCCTGGTCACCCGCTCCCCCGTGGTCCTGCTCGTCCACCACATCCACCGCGAGCAGTGGCCGGTCGCGGGGCGGCTCGTGGCGCCGATCGGCTGGTGGATCGAGTCGTGGCTCGCGCCGCGGGTGCACGCGCGCAGTCAGTACGTGACCGTCTCGCTGCCGTCGGCCGAGGAGCTCGCCGAGCTGGGCGTGGACCCCGCGAGGATCGCGGTGGTGCGCAACGGTCTCGACCCGCTGCCGGAGGGCTTCGCGGGGGATGACGCGCCGGCCGATGCACCCGATGCCGCGCCTGCTGGCGACCCCGGCCCCGCGCCCGCCGCCCCGCGCCTGGTGGTGCTCTCGCGTCTGGTGCCGCACAAGCATGTCGAGGACGCGCTCGACGTGGTCGCCGCGCTGCGGCCGCGCCATCCCGGGCTGGTGCTGGACGTGATCGGCAGCGGCTGGTGGGCCGAGAAGCTGCACGACTACGCCGCCGAGCACGGCCTCGACGCCGACGGGCCCCCCGAGACCGCGGGCGCCGTCGTGTTCCACGGCCACGTCGACGAGCCCACCAAGCATCGCCTCCTCGCCGACGCGGCCGTGCACCTCATGCCGTCGCGCAAGGAGGGGTGGGGGCTCGCCGTCTCCGAGGCCGCGCAGCACGGGGTGCCGACCGTGGGTTACCACCACGCGGCGGGGCTGCGGGACTCGATCGACGACGACGAGACCGGCCTCCTCGTCGACGGCGTCACCGCGATGACAGTCGCCGTGGACCGTCTCCTGGCTGAACCCTGGATTCGTGACCGGATGGGCGAGGCGGCCCGCCGGAAGGCCGCGGGGATGTCGTGGCCCGCCACCGCGTCGGCGATGGAACAGGTCCTCAGGGCGGTCGGCGAGGGTCGGCGCGTCAGCGGTGTGATCAGCGGCGCGGTCAGCGGCGAATAGCGCCGGGTATCGCGGCCCGCGTCGACGTCCAGCGATCGCGACGACGTCGAGTGCTGCACGTGCGGGGTCCGAGCCGTCGCCTCCGCGGTGTACCTCCGCGGTGTAGGCACCCATTGCGGCGTCAGCTGTTGCGGTCGACCCGGCCCGCCCGTACATGCACCGTGGCCAGCGCGATCGAGGCGACCAGGACGATCAGCCACAGTGCGTGCGCCGCGAGCACCACCCCGCGGGCGGCTCCCGAGGCCGGGGCTGCGGATGCCTCGGACAGGGTGTTTTTCCAGGTCGACGCAATCTCGTCGGCACTCGACTCAGTCGTCAGACCCGCTGCGTCCGGCAGATTCGCCCCGGCCGGCGGCGGCAGCTCGTAGAGGGTGAGTTCTGGGTTGGAGAAGATTGTCGTCGTCGTGGTTTCTCGGGGGGCGTCCTCCGCGGTGAGGGTCCGCGCCGACTCGCCGCGGGGCCCGGCGGACGTGCGCTCGTCGAGCACCCAGCGGATGCCCATCGATGCCAGGACCTGCGGATCCTCGCCACGCATCAGCGCCTCGGTGGCCCGGCGCGCGCGATCCCCCTCGCCAGTGACCGCAGCCTGGCCCGCGCCACCGACCACGAGATCGCCCGGCACCAACACGCGTGTGTCCAGCAGTCGCGGCGCCGGGTCGAGGACTGCGCGGCCGTCCGCCCACAGCGGCGTCGAACGGAACGACCCGGCCGGCAGGACCAACAGATCGCCGGGCTGGCCGTCGACGATGGCGGCCACCTCCGCCCAGCCCGAGCCGAACGTGACCGGCCGCAGCTGGCCCCACAGAACACGGGGGGCGTCGGGGACCGCGGCGATCGCGATGGCCGTCACTGCGATGGCCGCGCCGATCGGTCGAAGGCGCGTGGCGAGGGCGCGGGTCGCGAACGCCAGCGCGAGGACCGTCGCCGGCAGGGCGAGCGCCACGAACTTCTGCGTGTCCCGCAGCAGGCCCGCGCCCGGAACAGTCCCGACCAGCGCGTCCAGCAGAGCGATTCCCGGTCCCGTCGCGGCCAACGTCACCAGGAACCAGGTGAGGATTGCGGTCGGGATCGTCGCCCGCACCGCCGGCAGGTGCCGGGAGCGCCACAACCCGCGCGCCGCGAGCGCCCAGACCAGCAGGAGCAACACCAGGGCGGCGGCCGCCCACCACGTCGCGCGCGACGGCGGCACCGCCTGCGAGTTCCAGATTCCGCCCAGCCCGACGACCGAGCCGAGCGTGCCGATGCCGGGCTCGGCGCGGGCGGCAAACGCGGCCACCCCGGTCGCCGCAGCACCGGCTGGCCCCCCGCCGCCTGCAGGTCCGGCGCCGCCTGCCGGTCCCGCACCGCTGGCCAAGGCCGTCGCCAGCAACCACGGCAGGGCGGTGACCGCGGCCGTTGCCGCGAGCGCCACGGCCGCACGCGCTCGCGCACCGGCCCACGCCCTACGGCCAGGCGACACGTCCGCGCAGATCAGCGCCACTGCCGCAGCGATGACGGCCAGCACCCACCCGGTGGGCGTGAGACCGGCGATTGCCAGCGCAGCGCAGGCCCCGGCGATACGCAGCCCGCCACGCGCTCCCCCGGCCCCGCGGCCCGCCCGACTTGCGCGCCCGGAATGCGCGTTTTCCACGGACTTGCGCGCCCGGATTGGACCATTCGGGGCGCGTAAGTCTCCGGGGTCCGCACGCGCGAGGAACACAGGCATCGTCATCACGGCCGCGACGCCCGCCAGCAGAGACCAATGCCCCTGCAGCAGCCGCTCCACCACGAACGGATTCCAGACCGCGCCCACCACCGCCGGCAGCCGGATCCAGACCGCCGAGCCTGCGATCCGCGCCGAACCCGCAGCGCCCGCCGCCCGCGCCGAACCCGCAGAGCCCGCCGAACCTGCGGCGTCCACTCCGCCTGCCCCGCCGAGCACCGGCATGACCTGCCGGACCAGGGCGCCCGCCGCGACCGCGAGCCACACGCAGAAGATCGCCGTGAGCAGGCCCGTCAGCGGCCAGATCGGCAGCCCGACCGCGTCCAGGGTCCGGCTCGCCCACACCATCGCGATTTCCTGCGGCACCGCCCGCGCGGCCGACTCCCCCAGCCCGAGAGCCGCATCAGACAGCGGCGGGCTCGGGGTGGCCACCCAGTCCCGCAACAGCGGGAAGCCCGGGCGCGCGAGTCCCGCCAGGAGCAGGGCCGTCACGACCAGACCGATGCCGGCGTCCGTCAGCGCGGCCGCGCCGACCCGACCGCGGACCCCGGCGCTGGCTGACATGCGGACATTCCATCACGTCGTCAGAGCGGCATCCGCGCTCGCGCCTGCTCGGCCTCCGTACCGCGGGATGGGCTCGTCTCCCGCATCCGCCTACGATCACCCGTGTGGAACATCAGGAACGCACGGCGGCACCCGACTCCGCCACCAGGCGCTTCCTGACCGGCGCAGGAGCGGTGACGGCGGGCTCGATGCTCGCCAACATCGCCGCCTACCTGCTACATCTGCCCGCCTCGCGTTGGCTGGGGCCGGAGGGTTACGGCGCCTTTGCCGCACTGCTGTCAGCGCAGTTGCTGGTGGCGGTGCCGTCGCTCGCGCTGCAGGCGGTCGTGGCGCGCGAGCTCGTGCGCGGCGTGCCGAGCGAAACGTTGCGGTCGCTCGGCCGACGGGTCGCGCTGCTGGTCGCGCTCGTCGCGGCGCTGGCCGTGGTGCCGGTGTCGCTTCTGCTGGACACGCCCGTGCTCGCCACCGCCGCAGCCCTGGTGCCGGGCCCGGTGCTGTGTCTTCTCGCGACCGAGCAGGGCCTGCTCCAGGGCGCCGAACGGTTCCGGGCGCTGGGCGCGGTGCTGGCACTGGCCGGCGCGGGAAAGGTCGTGCCGGCGGTCGGCGTGCTCGCGGCCGGCGGCGGAGTCGGTACGGCACTCGCGGCCGGGGCGGTCGGTGTGGCGGCGGCCTGGCTGGTGGCGGGCCGGATCGTGGCGGCCGGCGCCAGCTTCGCCGTCTCGTCTGGCTCGTCCGACTCCTCCGCCTTCCTCAGTCGCGAAGCCGGACCGTTGTCGCCCGGGCCGTCGTCGCCCGGGGTGGCCGCCGTACTCGCGGCCGGGCAGGTCCAGCTGGTGATGATGGCGCTGACCTCGGTCGACCTACTTCTGGCCCGAGCTCTCCTCTCCCCCGAGGATGCGGGTCGATACGCGCTCGGGGCCGTTGCTGCGAAGGCCGCCTTCTGGCTCCCCCAGGCCGTCGGCACCGTGCTCTATCCCCGCATGGCCGATCCCGCCGGGCACCGGGGTGCTGTCCGCTCCGCAGTCGGTGTGCTGCTGGGGATCGGCGCGGTGGTGGTGCTCGGTGCCGCAGTGGCCGCCCCGCTCGTGCCGGTACTCGTCGGCGCCGACTACCAGCCGGTCGCCGGGCTGCTCTGGGCCTTCGCCGCACTCGGCGTGGTGCTCAGTGTGCTGCAGGCGTTCCTGCTGGCCACCATCGCCACGAATCGGACCGTCGAGGCCGGCGTCGCCTGGTGCGGGCTGGCGCTCACGGCGGTCGTCGTGTGGTTCGCACCTCGTGACGTGACCGGGGTTCTGGGGGCGACGCTTGTCGTCGTGCTGGTCACCACGGTCGTCGCCGGCTGGCGCGCACTCCGGGTCCGGCCCGCCTGAGCAATCACCCCGCCTGGGGTCCCGCCCCTGAGATCTGCCGCTCGAATCGCGATCTGCCGCAGGAGCTCCGGCGGCAGATCGCAGTTCGACCGGCGGATTTCTGTCTGCGCCCCGGTGGGCTGGCCAACGGATCGATACGGGGGCGGCGGGGCGGAATTGGAGTCAACGACAAGAGCGTTCCGCACACTGTCCTCTCGGACGTTGTGTGCGGAACGCTCTTGTCGATATATCCGGCGGGCGGGCCAGGCGAACGGACCGGGGCAGGCGGGCGGGGGCCGGGCTGCGGGCGACTACAGCCCCGGCCCCGAACGCCAGATCAGGCGCGGGCGTCCGGACCTGGACCGACAGGACCGGAGCCGCCAGCAGCGGGACCCGCAGGCCCGCCGGAGCCGTACCCGCCCGGAGCAGAACCGGCAGGGCCAGCAGTACCAGCGGGACCAGCAGAACCGGCGCGCCCGGCGGAACGCGACGCGCCCGGCCTGCGGCCCGCGGTGCGCGAGCTTCCGGCACCGCCGCCGCGAGCACCGAGCACGATGCCGCCGATCAGCGACAGCACGCCCAGGATGCCCAGGATGATCGGCACGACGCGGCCGAAGGTGTTGAGGGTGTCGGCGCTGTCCTGCGCACCCGCCAGCGTGATCTCCTGGGTCTCCTCGTTCCAGCCGGACTGGAAGCGGACGGCCGTGCGGGTCGGCTCGGCCCTCTCCTCTTCCACGGCGGTCTTGTCGTTGAAGAAGGCGTCGGCCTCGGCCTGGTCCTCGGCGAAGAACTGGAAGATGTCCTCGGAACCGTTGACGATCTGGCCGGTGGACGGGTTCACCCAGATGGTGCGGGTGTTGGTGTAGAAGCGCCGCATGTCGACCTCGCGCTCCGGGTCACCCTCGAGGCCCCACTGGCCGGCGGTCATGCCGTCGCGGCGGTAGCTGGCCAGGACGGACTCGACGGCCGGGTCGTAGCCCTCGGAGATCGAGGCGAAGTGGTCGCGGATCGAGGACCACATGTCGATGGGGCCCAGGTCCTGGCGGAACTCGTACGCCTCGACGCCGCCGACGGTGGTCTCCCCGACGAATTCGATCGGATTGGTTGTGAAGGTGCTGGCGTCGAAGTACGGGTACGACTTCTGCTCGGTGTCGAACGGGAACTTGTACTGCAGGCCATCCCGGACGAAGCCGACGGGGGCGGACTCCTCGCCACCGGCGGCGACGACCTGCATGGTGCTGGTGGCCTCGTCGATCGGCATGGCCGTGACGCGGTCGAGGGTAATGCGGTCGACGGTGGCGTTGATCAGCGCGGCGTTGTCGCCACCATCGGCCAGGTCCTCGCGCAGCAGCGACTGCGCGGCCTGCATGGTGATCACGTCGGAGTCCGAGGGCTCGACGGCAGTGACGCGACGCTGCGAGTACAGCGGGATGTCGTTGTCGATGAAGCAGCTCACGGCGAGCTGGACCTCGGAGTCGTCGGCCTCGTCGTCGCCGACCGCCTCGACGTCCCCGCCCTCGGCAGCGCCCTCACCGGCAGCCGCGTCGTCCCCGCTCGCGTCGGGCACGCGGCACTCCTCGCGATCGGCGTTGAGATCGGTCGGCGTGTTGGTCGCCAGCGACAGTCCCACGAGCACCGCGCCCGGCGAGACCTCGGTGACCGTCGTGGAGTTGATGTCCAGCGGCGTCTTCTTCTGCGCCGGCACCACGAAGAACACCAGCGCGAGTGCGATAGTGATCAGGAAGGTCCCGAGCCCCACCAGGACCAGCGCGGGAACAGTCGACCTCCGTCCCGCGGAACTGCTCTGACGTGCCATCGGTAGTCCTC
This sequence comes from Dietzia aurantiaca, assembly GCF_021033825.1. Taxonomy (GTDB): domain Bacteria; phylum Actinomycetota; class Actinomycetes; order Mycobacteriales; family Mycobacteriaceae; genus Dietzia; species Dietzia aurantiaca. The sequence continues at coordinate 48,477 of NZ_JAIFXZ010000011.1, read as the reverse complement.
CTGGAGTATCGCCGTCGGTCCGCCCACCGCCCGGGGTTCACCGGGGCGATCGCCCGGGCCGGACCATCATCAGGAGAAGATTAACAGTGATGAAGAACGCAAACGGCACCCCCGACCACCGAGTCGGCACTCTCCCGGCCGCCCGCGGGTTCGTCCCGGCGCTCGAGGGATTGCGCGCGATGGCCGCCTTCGCCGTTCTCACCACCCATGTCGCTTTCCAGACCGCCTCCTCGACCGGGTCGGCGATCCACCGGGTCTGGGGCCGCATGGACCTGTCGGTGGCCGTGTTCTTCGCGCTCTCGGGCTTTTTGCTGTGGCGCGTCCACGCCCTGCACGCCCGCTCCGGCGCCCCCGGCACCGCCCGCCCGGCCCGCACCTACCTGCGCTCGCGAGTCGTTCGGATCATGCCCGCCTACCTCCTGCTGGTGGCAGCCGCGTTCCTGCTCCTGCCCCAGAACGCCTCCAGCCCGCTGACAACCTGGACGGCCAACCTGACGCTGACACAGGTGTTCGTCCCGGACTCGCTGGCCGAGGGGCTGACGCACGCGTGGTCGCTGTCGGTGGAGATGACCTTCTATCTCGTGCTGCCGCTGCTGTGGTGGGCGCTGGCCCGGCTGCGGGGTGCGGCCGCGCGGTGGCGGATCCCGGTGATCGCCGGGGCGGGGGTGCTCAGCCTCGGGTGGGCGCTCGTGCCCTGGTATGAGCTGGGGCTGCCCGAGCGGCTCAACGACCAGATCCTGCCGCTGGCCTTCGCCTCCTGGTTCGCGGCGGGCATGATTCTCGCCGAACTGGTCGCCGCCCCGCAGGGCCGCATCGCCGCCCTGGCCCGGCACCGCCACGCGCGCTGGGGCTGGTGGGCGCTCGCGGCGGCCGCGTTCCTCGCCTCGACGGTGCCGCAGTGGTTCACCGAGGGCTTCGTCCACCCGTCCGGCCTGGAGTTCGCGGCCCGCACCGCGCTCGGCGCAGCGGTGGCGTTCTTCCTGCTCGCCCCGGTCGTGCTCGCGCCGGAGGACCAGCGCTTCGCGGTCCTGGGCTCGGGGCCGGTCACGATGCTCGGCCGCTGGTCGTACGGGGTGTTCCTGTGGCACGTGCTGGTGCTGCACTTCGCGTTCCAGATCGCGTTCGTGCCGATGTTCTCCGGGCGGATGCTCGAGATCTGGCTGCTCACCGCGGCGGTGTCGACGGTGATCGCCGCGGTGAGTTACTCGCTGGTGGAGGAGCCGTCGCGCCGCTGGTTGTCGCCGCGCCGCGACCCGGGCGCGCTGCCGGTGTCAGACGGCCGGTCCGACGACGGAGCCAACGACCGGGACGAAGTCCCAGCCGAAGACCGGTCCGACGACGACGCCCCCACCGACGGCACCCCCACCGACGGCCAGCCCGCCGCCAACCCCGCGCAGACCAGCCCGAACACCGTCGCCACCTGAGGCGCCCAGCCGTCACCGGCGTAGCCGAGCGGGTCCGGCCACGGGGCACGCGCCAGCAGCGCCGCGCCGCCGACGATCCCGATCCCGCTGCCGACGACGAGCCAGCGCCGCGCCCGTCCCGCACCCAGGTACCTGCTGGTCACCAGTGCCGCACCGGTGAGACCGGCGGTCAGGGCGAGCCCCACCGGCCCGGCAACGGCGAACCCGAAGACCGCAGTCGCAGCCACGATCACGGCGCCGCCGGCCCGCCGCGGGGTCGTCCGCGTCCCGGCACGGTCGTGCTGACCGCGCACGAGGAACAGCACGAGCACCAGCAGCAGCGCGATGGGCCCGGTCAGCAGTGCAGCCCGGTACGGGCGGTCGAGCGGCACGGTGAGGACGAGCGTCATCCCGGTGTCGGCGGCGGGCAGGACCCAGCCCTGCTTCCAGCCGTCGATCGTCACGGGCCGCGGGTCGGAGAGCTCGGTGCCGTCGTCGGCCACGAGCCTTGCCTGCCACGCCGGGGTGACCGACTCGGGGATGACCAGCACCCGCTCGCGCGCCGAGCCGGACACGTACAACTCGCGGCGGGAGTCCTCCCAGGCCACGGTGCCGACGGCGCGCGTGGCCTGGAGGCCGCCCCCGAGCGGCGCGGCGCTGCGGGCCGCGCCCTCGCCGCCGCGTCCGCCCTCGCCACCTGGGCCGCCCGAGCCAGCGGGCCCGCCTTCGCTGCCGGGGGCGACGCGGAGCCCCACCGCGTCGACCGTGAACGCCTCCCCGGGGTCGACCGAGACCTCCTGCGGGCCCGCGGCGAGCTCCACAGGCCGGCTGTCGCACAGTTCGGCCGGGACGGCGGCGCCGGAGAGCAGGTCGCGACGCGAGGCGCTGATGCGGGTTCCGACGATCCGGTCGCCGATGTGGATCCGGGGCCCGTCCTGGCAGGTCAGGGTGACAGGCTCACTGTCTGCTGCGGGCAGTGCGCCGATGCGGGCGCCTGTGTCGTCCTGCACCCAGACCTCGGCCAGTCCGCCGGGCACGGGCGCCCCACCGGGGTCGCGCACGTCGGCGGTGGTGTCGAGGCGGAGCGTGACGCGGTCGGTGTAGTCGGGGGGAAGGTCGACGACGACGGAGCCGTCCTCCTCCGTGGCGAGTTCGGTCAGGTCGATGCTCGTGCGCTGCACGCCGGTGTCGATCGTCACGACCGCAGGAGCCGCGGGGGCCGCGGCGCGGGGGGCCCACAGGCGCAGCGAGCCGACGAGGTGCCGGCCGGGAAGGCGCAGTTCGAGGGTGGGCGAAGGCCCGTCGGGGGCGTGCCAGCTGGTGGCGCGGTCGCCGTCGACGGCCGCGTTCGGCCCGCCGGCGGGGTCGGTGACCTCGGAGTCCCCGAAGGCGCGGACCTGCCGGAAGCGGCTGGCGGGCGTGCCGCGCAGGACGTCGTCGAGCGCGGGTCCGGAGCGGGGGCGGACCAGCAGCTGCGGGACGACCTCGGTGTCGGCGGGGACGTCGAGGAGGCGGGCGAAACGCCCCGGTTCCTCGGCCTCGATCCAGAGTTCGGGCGCACAGCGGACGGCGCCCGTCTCCTCCTCGGCACCGGCGAGCCCGTCCACCGGGGAGCCGCCGTGGACGCAATCCGAGCGGCCGGGCAGCTCCTGGCGCAGCAGCCACCCGGAGGGGGCCGGCGCGGGGTCGGGCCGATCGGGCAGCGCGATCGTGCGCAGCAGGGGGACGTCCTCGCCGCCGGTGGTCAGCCCGATGTCCGCGATCTCGAAGTAGGTGCCGCGACCGCCGTCGGCGAAGCCGGTGGCCGTGACGCGGACCCGCTCGGTCTCGCCCGGCGGCAACGCGATGGTCGTCTCCTCGCCGAGCGACGGGAACACCGTGGTGGTGCCGGTGTCGGTGCGCACCTGCAGACTCGTCAGCGCGGCCCCGGCGGTCGGCTCGGGCACGGTCAGCCGGAGCACGGCGCGGTCGACGGGCTCGGGCAGCTCGATCTCCATCCACTCGCCGAACGCCGAGCCGATTCCGCCGGAGCGCCACGTGCTGTCCGGGTCGCCGTCGACCGCCGCGGCCACCGAATGCGACGGGCGCACCGGGCCGGTCTGCGCGGAGTCCGCCGCGGACGACGACACCGTCACCCGCGCATCCCACCAGCGCGCCCGGGCCAGCGGTGGCTGCTCGTCCGCGACGCTGGCCGCGTAGTCGGGGATCGTGCCGCGGCTGCGGCGGGGATCGCCCTCGGCCCGCACGGCGGACGAGTGGTGGTCGAGGCGGCCGAAGTCGGTCTCACGGTCCATCGGCGAATCGGTGAGCACCGGCCCGATCGAGTTCACCGGCCGCGGCCGCGGGAACGGGTCCGATCCGGGCCCCACATCGGCGGCGAGCGCGTCGGCCTCGAGCAGGCGCGTCACCCGGGCCGGGGAGCCGGTCGTGTCGCTCCCGACGCCAAGGTCGTCCAGCGCGGCGAGCGACTCCGGGCCGCCCGCGACCACCGGCAGGTCGCGGACCTCCACGGTGTACGGCGCCGTGGCCGAGCGCGGCGGACCCGGGGCGGTCGCATCGGAGCCCAGCCGGGAGTCGACGCGGTATATCTCGATCGCGGGATACGCGGGCCGGAGCCCGGAATCCGGGACGACGACGGGCTCAGGGTCCTCGGCGTTGTCGTCGTCGGCCTTGTCGTCGTCGGCATTGTCTCCGTCGGCGTCGTCGTCCCCCTCGGGCGCGCGGGCGCCGCCGACCGGCGCACCGAAGTCGGCGACCCGCACCAGGCCGGGCGAACCCTCGAGCGCCTGGTGGACCAGTGCGGGCCGCGGGGCGGCGGAGGCGGAGGCGTCGGTGCCCTCGAGGTCGTTGCGCACCACCAGGTACCCGATGCCCAGCGAGGCGAGCGTGGCGGCCATGCCCGGCGCGGGGCGGCCGTCGGCGAGGCGGCGTTGGACGGCGTCGAGGGCGCGGATCGCGGGGGCGGGCTGGAGCGGCACCGAATCGCGGACGGCCCAGGGGGTGTCGGCGAGCGGCTGAAGTGGCTCGTCGCGGGTCACGCCCCACACCTGGCGCGCGAAGGAGGCGCCGGGCACGACGAGGGCGCGCGTGGTGCCGGCGGGGTCATCGGTACCGTCGGGCCCCGCCACCGGCGCGTTCTCCGACAGCCACGCCGCGGCCTCGGGCCAGTAGTCGGGCACCTGCTCGTGCGCGCCGACCGGGGCGAGCTTGCCCAGCCACGCCGGGGCCACCGCGACGGACGCCGCCAGCACCACGACCATCGCCAGCGCGACGGAGCGGTCGCGCTCGGGGTGCGCCAGCGTGTCGGCCACCTGACGGCGGTCCCCGCCGACCCGCGCGAGCAGGTGCGCGAGCAGATGCGCCACGCCCAACACGATCGGCAGGCGCAGCAGCGGCTCGAACTTGTGGACGTTGCGCAGCGGGGCGCCGGAGCCGTCAAGGAACGCGCGCACCGTCTCCGCCAGGCCGCCGCCGGCGGGACCCACCCACGGCGCGGCCATCGCGACCAGTCCCACGGCGGCGATCACCAGCAGTCGGCCGCGGGCGGGCATGCCCCGGCGCAGCAGTCCCACCACGCCGACGGCCGCGATCACGCCGGTGGCCAGCACGTACACGGGCTCGCTGGTGAGGGCGGCGCCCGCGATGCGGTCGGTGGAGACGAACGGCACCCACGTCGAGGCGCCGCGCAGCACCTCCGTCACCGAGGACCAGCGGGTGGTCACCTCGGCGGACTCGATGTGGTCGAGGAACGGCGGCGAGACCCGGCCGAGCAGCACCAACGGCACCGCCCACCACACGCACACCGCCGCGGACAGCGGCAGCCACCATGCGGCCAGGCGTGCCCACGTGCGGTCGGGGCGATGCATGACCCACCACAAGATCGCGGGCAGGCACGCGGCGGCGGTGGCCACGGCGTTGACCGCGCCCATGAGCGCCAGCGCGAGCGCCGCCCCCGCCCCGCCGCGGCGCGGCGACATGCGGCCCTGCAGCACCCGGATCACCGGCAGCAGCACCCACGGCGCCAGCGCGACGGGCCAGATCTCCGAGGAGATGGAGCCGAGGTCGCCGAGCATGCGCGGGGCGAGCGCGTAGAGGATCCCGGCGGCCGCGCGGGTCTGGCGGGTGCCGATCCGCAGCGCGGCCGCCACGCGCACCACGCCCACATAGGCCACGGTGAGCAGCACCGCCCACCACAGGCGTTGGGTCAGCCAGGCCGGCATCCCGACCAGGTCGAACAGCGCGAAGAACGGCCCCTGCGGAAACAGGTAGCCGTAGGCCTGGTTCTGGACCTGGCCGCCGAAGGACATCCCGGTCCACAGGTGGGTGGCGCCGGCGAGGAAACGGACCGGGTCAGCGACCAGGTCGTACTTGGTGTCGGGGACGATCTGCCCCGGGGCCTGCAGGCAGGCGAGGAGAAGGAACGCGAGAAATGCGACGACGCCGTCGCGCGCACCGGCGCCGAGACGGATCCCGCGGATCACCTAGGCCGGAGGAAGGATTGACAGGGGGCGGGCGGCTAGCGCGCGCCGTACTCGACCTGGCCGAGCAGCGCCTGGTCGGCGGGCGGCTGCGGCACCTCGGGGATCGTGTTCTCGGCCATCGAGGTGTTCAGCCCGAACGCAACGATGCCGCCGAGGACGATTCCGCCTACTGCGCTGGCGAGCGCTCCGGTGCCGAAGCTCATCGAGTTCTCCCTGCGATTCACGAAAAAAGATGCGGTTCCGCGGGCACCTCAGGGGCACCCCGACGCCGAAAGACTAGCACCCCGCTTCGCGCCATTTCGTAGGTAGCGCTGACCACGAGTCCTTACTGGCGGGTAAGTTAGTGTGGCAGAACACACCCACGACCCGCCGGGAGGAGCCCTGTGTCGACCGGGACCAAGCGCATCCCACGCGCTATCCGTGAGCAGCAGATGCTCGACTCCGCGATCCGCGTGTTCGCCGACCTCGGCTACCGCTCCGCCTCCATGGACACCATCGCGCGCGACGCGAAGATCTCCAAGCCGATGCTCTACCTCTATTACGGCTCCAAGGAGGAGCTGTTCACGGCCTGCGTGGTCCGCGAGTCCGGGCGGCTAATCGACCAGCTCACCGCCGCGGCGCTCGCCGGCTCCGGTCCGCGCGGCCGCCTCGAGAGCGTGGTGCAGTCGTTCCTCGAGTACGTCGACGAGCACCCCGACTCGTGGAACGTCGTCTACCGCCAGGCCTTCGCCGAGCCGGCCTTCCGCGGGGAGGTCGAGAAGATCCGCTCGGGCCTGGTCGATCTCACCACGGACGTCCTGCAGCAGCACTGGGGTGACGAGCGCAGCCGCGAGAACCTCGAGGTGGTGGCCACCGCGCTGGTCGGCGCGGGTGAGGCGGTGGGCGACCGGGTCGCCCACGGGGCCATGCCCACGTCGGTGGCCGCGCGGGTCGTCGTGGACCTGGCCTGGCGCGGCCTCGCCGGCGACCCCGTCCGGGACCTGTCCGGGGCGGTCGGTGCGAAAGACCCCCACAAGACCGTCGATGACGACGACAATGCGGACACCGTCGGTACGTCCACCCACCGCCCCGCCGCCACCGAGGAGCAGCCGTGACAGACAAGACCTCAGCGACCACCAGCGGTGTCGAAGGCGCCCGCACGCTAAGCCCGATGGACCTGGCCAAGGGGCTCCCGTCGATCATCGCGGACCTGCCGTCCGTGCTGAACGGGCTGCGGATCGTGCGGACCTCCCGCCCGAGCGACCACGTGTCGATCGGCACGCGGTTCGAGTCCCTGGCGGCCTCGCAGCCCGACGCCCCGTTCCTGCGTTTCCTCGGCACGGAGGTCTCCTACGGCGAGGCCAACCTGCGCGCCAACCGCGTAGCGGCGGTCCTCAAGGATCACGGCGTCACCCGCGGCGACACGGTGGGCGTGTGCATGACCAACCGCACCGAGGTGATGCTCGCGATCCTGGGCGCGGCCAAGGCCGGCGCGTCGGTGGGCCTGCTCAATCACCATCAGCGCGGCGACGTGCTCGACCACTCGCAGAAGATCATCGAGTCGAAGGTGGTGCTGGCGGGCGCCGAGTGCGCCGAGACCGTCAACTCCATTCCGCGCGAGGACTGGAGCGGCACGCTCATCGCGGTCAGTTCGCCCGTCGACCTGCCGCAGCGCGGCCTCATCGCGGGTGACCGGCCGGAGTCGATGTCCGATCTGACGTGGCTCGAGGACGAGCTCGCCGCGCTCGAGGACTCGGTGGGCGAGACCGATTTCCCGGACGCCGCCCAGACCGTCGGCACCGAGACCGCGTACTACATCTTCACCTCCGGTACGACGGGCCTGCCCAAGGCGTCGACGATGTCGCACTACCGGTGGAACCGGGCCCTGGCCGGCTTCGGCCTGTCCGGAGTGCGGTTGAAGAAGGACGACGTCCTGCTCTGCCCGCTGCCGATGTACCACAACAACGCCCTGACGGTGGGGCTCGGCTGCGTCCTGGCCGCGGGCGCCTGCATGGCGATCGAGGAGCACTTCTCCGCCTCCAAGTTCTGGGATCAGGCGCGTGCCTCCGGGGCGACCGCCGCGATCTACATCGGCGAGATCTGCCGTTACCTGCTCAATCAGGAGCCCGGACCCGGCGATCGCGACCACTCGATCCGCGTGATGACCGGCAACGGCCTGCGCCCCGAGATCTGGGACCAGTTCACCGAGCGGTTCGGCATCGACCGGATCTGCGAGTTCTATGCGGCCAGCGAGTGCAACATCGCCTTTGTCAACGCGTTCAACGTGCCGCGGTCCACGGGCTACTGCCCGATGGATTTCGCGATCGTGGACTACGACCCGGAGACCGGCGAGCCCCGCCGCGGCGCTGATGGTCGCCTGTCGAAGGTCGGCAAGGGCGGTGTGGGCCTGCTCCTCAGTGGTATATCGGCGTCGCAGCCCTTCGACGGCTACACCGACCCGGAGGCCACCGAGAAGAAGATCGTCCGCGACGCGTTCGCCGACGGCGACGCCTGGTTCATCTCGGGCGACCTCATGATGAACCAGGGCCTCAAGCACGCCTCGTTCGTCGACCGGCTCGGGGACACGTTCCGCTGGAAGGGTGAGAACGTGGCCACGACCGAGGTCGAGGCCGCGGTCGGCACCCAGCCCGGTGTGGACCAGGCCGTGGTCTACGGCGTGCCGGTCACGGGCGCCGACGGCAAGGCCGGCATGGCCGCGATCCGCCTGCACGACAGCGCGGAGTTCGACGGTCAGGCCATGGCCGACGCGTTGCGCAAGTCCCTGCCGGCGTACGCGGTCCCGGCGTTCATCCGCCTCTCCGCCGAACTCGAGCACACCTCGACGTTCAAGAGCCGCAAGACCGAGCTGCGCGAGCAGGCCTTCGACACCAGCACCTTCGACGAGCCGGTCTACGTGCTCACCAGGAAGAACGGCTACGTCCCTCTATACGAGGGCGCCGAGCGCGAACTGGTCGACGGCACCGCCTGACGCGGCCGCAGCCGCCGGACGGCGCCGCCCCACCTCCGCAGTTGCAAGACACCCCGCCCCACCTCCGCGGTTGCAAGACACCCCGCCCCGCCTCCGCGGTTGCAAGACACCCCGCCCCGGTTGCACGACAAGAATGGCGAAATCTGCCCGATCCTCGAACGAGAAGTCGTGCAACCGTAGGTCGATGTCTTGCAACCGAGGGCCGGGCGACGTCCGGCGGTTACCGGGGGTGCGGGTATAACGCGTGCAGGGGCCGGGCCGCTCAGTCCTGCGACCAGCCGGTGTCCACGCGGATCCGCTCGAGCCGCCGGTACGAGATGAGCCAGTGGCCGTCCACCCGGCGGTAGCGCTCGTGATAGTGGCCCCAGCCGTGCAGCCAGCGCTCGCGGCCGTCGACCTGCCACCACAGGCGGTCCTCCATGGCCCAGATTCCGGTGGCGGTCGGCTCGCCCGTCTCCGGGTGGGGCCCGGCGTACTCGATCAGCGGCGTGTGCCCGTGGTGGACGCTCGTGACCGGCGAGGCCCCGTCGAGGGTGTCGCGGATCTTCGCGGTGAGTGCCTGCCGTCCCTGCACCTGCGCCTCGCCGCCGCCGGCCGCCCAGGACTTGCTCACCACGTCCTCGGTGTGGCACGGCCCGTAGCCGTCCCACTGTTTTGTGTCCATGACGTAGAGGCGGCGGGCGAACACGGCACGGATCGCCTCGAGGTCGGCGGTGGAGAGCGCAGACCCGCCGTGGGCCTCGGGCTCGCCGATCCCGGCAGCACCGGATCCGCCCGTCACGTCGTGTAGTCCGCGTTGATGGCGATGTACTCGCGGGTGAGGTCGCAGCCGTAGACGGTGCAGGAACCGCCCGCCGACCCATCCCCGGAACCGTCAGCACCGCCCGTCACGCCCAAGTCCACGGCGATGGTGACCTCCTCGGCCCGCATGATCTCGGTGAGCCGCTCGAGCTCGGCCTCGCCGGGGAAGGCGGGGTAGGTCTCGAGGTCGCCGAAGACGATCGTCACGCGCTCCGGGTCGATGTCGGTGTCGTCGCTGCATTTTCCGATCGCCATCGCGACGCGGCCCCAGTTGGGGTCGGCCCCGTGCACGGCGGTCTTGACCAGCGGCGAGTTGAGGATCGCCTTGGCAACCCGCTTGGCCTGGTCGCGGTCGCGCGCGCCGGTCACCTCGACGGTCAGCAGCTTGGTGGCGCCCTCGCCGTCGCGGGCGAGCTGCCGGGTCAGGTCCAGGCACACGGCCGTGAGCGCGTCGCGGAGTTCGTCCTCGGCCACCTCGCCCGCCGTGCCGCTGGCGAACGCGATCGCGGTGTCGGAGGTGGAGGTGTCAGTGTCGACGGACAGGCAGTTGAAGGTGTCGTCCACCGCGGCCCGGAACGCCGCATCGAGCACGCCCGGCTCCACGGCGGCGTCGGTGAAGATCACGGCGATCATCGTGGCCATGTCGGGCTCGACCATTCCGACCCCCTTGGCCACGCCCACGACCTGGGCGGTGGACCCCGTGGTCGTCGTCATTTCCCGCACGGAGGTCTTGGGGTGGGTGTCGGTGGTCATCATGGCGGCGGCCACGGCCAGGGCGTCGGAGCCGAACTCGGCGCCGGCGAGCCCGTCGAGGTGGGTGCGCAGCAGGTCCATGGGGTACTGGCGGCCGATCACGCCGGTGGAGGCGATGAGTAGGTCCTCCGGCGGCACGCCGACGGACGCCGCAGCGCGGTCGAGCACCTCGCGCGCGTTGGCCATGCCCTGCTCACCGGTGGCGACGTTGGCGTTCTTGGCCACCACCACCAGGCCCCGCGCGCGGCCGGAGGCGGCGTTGGCGCGACTGAGGACCACCGAGGGGCCGGCGAAGAGGGACCGGGTGAAGACGGCCGACGACGCGGGGGCGGGACCCTCGTTGACGACGACGACAACGTCATCACCCTCCTCGCGCAGACCCGCGGAGCCGGCATGGGCTCGGAAGCCGGCCGGCAGGGGGACGGTCGCGGGTGAGGCGGGCGGGTGCGCAGTCATGCGGCCATTGTCCCCCGCGGGCCCGGCGGGCGGTGGCGAAGGGCTATGCGTACGCCGATTACACAGATTTTCTGGTTTGTGACGTACATTACAGACGTCCAAGTTTGGGGCGCTAACCAGCGTCGATAAGTCGCCCCACATCCGAGAACCCCTGTGCGACAACCCCTCAAGATGGAGATGTCGGGGTTCCGACGTAACGTTTCGTAGCGAGTTCGGGATGTACTTCACGAGTCCATCACGGACCGCAATACGAGAGCAGCGGCGCAGCACGGTGCCGCTCACAACGAAAGGACTCCACCATGGGTTCCATCACCGACATCTTCCAGACCTTCCTCGGCGCCATCGAGGGCTTCGTCAGCACCGGCTCCGCCGCCGCCAACGGCTTCCTTGGCACCGGCTCCGCCGCCGCCAACGGCATCTTCGACACCGTCACCGGTTCGCTCGAGGGCATCGTCGTCGGTGAGTGATTTCACTCCGACCAACTAGCGGCCCAGCCCGCTAACCGGTCAACACAGCGCCGGCATTCGTCTTCGGACGGATGCCGGCGTTGTGTATTTCGGAGATGCGCAACTCAACAACTCGCGCTGCGAACCAGGCAGGCACTGTGGACATTATGAGCCAAATTACACATGAAGATCCGCGCGCCGAACTAGCTGCCGCTATAAAGAAAGTGCCGACGTTTCCTCAATTTCATTCTCGCTCTACGGATGACGGCACCGCACCCCATACGTAACGTCCTGACGTGAGTCATTGGCGAACCCCAGCGTTCTCAACGACTCGACCGCACTGGGAGCGGTGCACCCTCGCGCCGCCCACGACGAAAGGATCACCACATGGGTTCCATCGCTGACTTCCTCCCCGGCCTCGCCGCCGGCTCCAACGCCGTTGACACCGGCTCCGCCGTGGTCGACGGTGGCGCTGGCCTCTTCGGCGACGTCCTCAGCTTCTTCGGCGACCTGGTCGCACAGGCCACCGGCTCGCTGTCGGAGTGATCCGACCAGGCTGCGCTTAGTTAGCGCAGCCTCAACGCCTTAGCGCTGGCATCGCCTTCGGGCGGTGCCAGCGCTGGCCATTTCGCCGGCTCCAGCTTGGGTAGCTCGATCCGTCGCGAACCCCGTAAGAGGGCGAATTCTCGCCAACGCCTCGTTACGCGCGCCATACCGAAGGCGTTAAATTAGCGACACCCCCTTCGGTGCCTCCCCGCGCCATCGCGAACGACTCCTTCGCCGGGATGCATGACCGGCAACTCCACCTCGCGTCGCTCGACGCATCTCCGCCCGGCCCATCGCACCAAGCGCGACACAGTGAACCGCTGGCCTCCCACAACAGTGGTCGACTTCGTCCCCGCGCCGACACTCCGGCCGCACCGGATCTAGCGATACACCAAGCTCTCCAGCTCCCACGCATCGCCGACTGCCCGCCTACATGGCGACGACCTGACGCTTGTGACTCGATCGAAACAATCGCGGCGACGGTGGCCACAGCTGTTGGCGAACAGGGCATCTGTAAATCTCAGATGTCCGACTGCGCGGAGAACCTCGTCTACCAGAGCAACGTGCCGAAGACTGGCCGTAACACTGTGATTCGAATCACAGATATGTGGGGCGAGTCCACCACGGGGCCCTTGAGACCCAGCGGCGAACTCAGTTCAACGCGACGTGTCCACGCCGCACCTCCGTCGAAGGGACCACCACTATGTTCTCCGATATTCTCAACCAGCTCGGCTGGGGTTCAGTCATGTTCAACACCGGCTCCGGCATCCTCGATGTCAGCACCGGCTTCCTCGGCAATATCCTCTGGGTCCTCGGCGGTAACCTCGCCAACTGGGGATCCTGACCCAAGAACGACCACTAGCGGGCTGGCCCGCTGACCGGTCGGCATCGCGCCGGCATCCACTCATGGGGAAGGGATGCCGGCGCCGTGCATTTCACGACGCCGTGTTCCCCGCTGCCCCGATTGAGACGCCGAGCGGCACTACACTCGAGCCCATGCAGCTTGACCTGTCCCGCCACGTTGACGCCGACCCCGACACTGTGTGGGCCGTCCTCACCGACATCCCCAACGCACACCGCACCCTTTCCGGTGTGTTGTCAGTGGAGATCCTGACCGCCGGCGTCTACGAGCCGGGCTTTCGCTGGCGCGAGACCCGCAAGATGTTCGGCATGAAATCGACCGAGGAGATGATGGTGCAGACCGCGGACGCACCGCACTCCACCACGATCGTTGCCGAGAACGGCGGGACCGAATACAAGACCGTGTTCACCTTGACTGCCGACGCCGACGGGGGCACAACCCTGTTCATGCACTTCAGCGCGGAAACCGCGCACGCCCCGGCCATCTCCCGGGTAGTCATGGGCGCGATGGGCAAGGTCGCGCTGAACTCGACCCGCAAGACCATGGAGCAGGATCTGGCCGACATCGGGAGCGAGGCCGAGCGCCGCGCCAACTCCTGACGCCACGCACCCAAATCGATCGACCCCCAGGTTGTTGCCCGGGGGTCGATCGGAGTATTCGCTACGAACTCGAAGCTTTAGACCGGGATTTCCTGGCCGCTACCGGCGTAGATCGCCTCGAGGACGTTGGAGAACAGGCCGGCAACGCTGCCTGTGCCGGTGCCGAGCAGGGTTCCGATGAACTCTCCGAAGCCCGCGACACTGCCCTCGACGGCGCCGAAGACGTTGTCAATTGATCCGAATAGCATGGTGCTTCCTTTGCATTCTGCGATGTGAGTGGATGGCGATCAGTTATTGCCGACTAGCCAGAGTCAGACGGCACCGTTGCCGACACCGATGAGGTCGCCAATGGAACCGAACATGGCACCAACGAGTCCGTCGATGCCGGCCATGATGGTGAGCAGATCCAGGACGCCGCCGCCCATAGCTTCAGTGGACGCCGTGAGTGAACCCATCTTTTTCCCCTTCCGGGAGTCAACGTCAAAGATTGTTGACGTTCACGAACAGTGTTACCAGAACGTAGCATGCAGTGATCTACGACACAATAGTCGGGTCATGTCGCACAACTTCGCTGGTCGTTCGGAAGCCGCGCCATCGTTGCCCATTAAGTTCCACTCCTCGAACTTGTGATCGGCCCGAGCGCGCGCCACCGAAACTCAGGCGATCTTCAGGCGGGGTCCTCACACAGGCAGCGCCCGTTCGGGTTCCCTGGAGCCAGGCCCGCCTCAGTACACGAGAATTCGCTGCCTACCCTCCGGCCGCTCCGAGGCCAACGAATGCCGACTCGAGGCTGCGGAATCCGGGGGGCTCCCGGCTGAAGAATCAGCCCACTGAGGGCCGCGCGTCATCCCAAAGCTCGGCAACCACCTCGCCGGCCGGCCGATCGGCGTAGGCATCAGCAGCCCGCCACCGCGACCCGGCCCACAGCGGCGGCACGTCGATGTCGCCCGCCTGGACGGCGGCTTTACGCATCGGCCCGGTGAGGATGTGCAAGTGCGGATACGCGGCCGGGGCTGCGTCGTGGTGCTCGGCCACGAAGTCGTTGACCAGCGCGCGAGCGTAGCGCCCCGTGTAGCAGCGGGTGGGCCGCGTCTCGGTGAACCGCGGATCGCCCAGTGCCGCCCTGTGCAGCGCGCTCGTGCCGGCCTCGGGCGTGCGCAGCAGCACGGTCCCGAGCTGCACGCCGGTCGCACCGGCGGCCAGCGCAGCGGAAACGTCCTCCGGGGTGACGATTCCGCCGGCGGCCACGAACTCCACGTCCGGCAGTGCCGCGCGGACGGCCCGCACCAGCTCGACGGTGGTGATGTCGTCGGGCTCCTCCCCCACCGCCGTGGTGGATCGGTGCCCGCCGGCCTCGGCGCTCTGCACGGACAACCAGTCCGCCCCCACCTCGACGGCCCGCCGCGCATCCTCGACGCCGGCAACGGTCACGACCACCGCCGACCCCGCCTCCTGCAGCCGCTTCACCACATCGGCGCCCGGGATCCCGAACGTGAACGAGACGACCGGCACCGCCTCCTCGACCAGCGCGTCGATGGTGGCGTCCTGGTCGAAGTCGGTGAACTGCGGGTCCTCGGCCAGCGCGATGCCCAGCCGCTCGGCAACGGGCTGCAAGCCCTCCGCGTACTTCTCGAGCCCGGCCATGCCGCCCGCGGCGTCGAGGGCCGCCTCGGAGTCGGCCCTGTCAAGCAGAAAAACGTTGACGCCGAACGGCGCGTCGGTGAGCTCGCGGACGCGCGCGATCTCGGCGCGGGTGGCCTGCGCATCCAGGTATCCGGAGCCGATCAGTCCGAGCCCGCCGGCCTCGCCGACCGCGGCGATGAGCTCTCCGGTGGTGGGCCCGCCGGCCATGGGCGCCCCGATCACGGGACGGCGCAGGTGCGACGGGAGCAGGCGGGCGTGTGGTTCGGCGTCGGTCATGTTCCCGACGTTACGCCTGGTGGGATCGCGCGGCGGGCTGCACCATGCCGCGCCGGGTCACCGCGTACACCGCTCCGCCGACGACGAAGACGACGACACCGCCGACCACCGACTCCCACGGCAGACTCCCGGCGACCGTCACACAGCCGAGCGCCCCGAGCACCGGCACCCAGGCCGGCAACCGCCGGCATCTGCGGTCCAGGCGCAGGGCCGCGGTGTTGGCCACCAGGTAGTAGACGAGCACGGCGAATGAGGAGAATCCGATCGCCTGGCGTACGTCGGCGAGCAGGACGATCACCGCGACGAGCACACCCACGCAGATCTCGGCGACGTACGGCGTCCGGCGCGTGGTGTGGACGGAGGCGAGCGGCGCGGGCAGGTGCCGGTCGCGGGCCATCGCGAGCGTCGTGCGCGAGACGCCGAGGATCCCGCCGAGCAACGCACCGAGCGCGGCGATCCCTGCGGCGATCCGCACGACCGGGGCGAGCTCGCCGCCGCCGATGCGTTCCGCTGCCTCGAGCACCGGTGCGGCCCCGGCTGCGACACCGCCGACCCCGAGGACGTGGATGATCGCGGCCAGCACCAGCGCGTAAACCACGATGACCAGCGAGATCGCCAGCACCACGGCCTTCGGGATCGTGCGGGCCGGGTCGCGCACCTCCTCGCCGAGCGTGGCGATGCGGGCATAGCCGGCAAAAGCGAAGAAGCAGAAGCCGGCGCCACCGAGGACGCCGAGTAGCCGTGCGGGCCATGCCTCGCCGTCGACCGCGGGCACCGGGACAAGCCCCGCCTCCGCGGCACCCATTCCGGCTGTGCCCGACCCGGCCGCGACGGCCTCCGTGCCGCCGCCGGACGGCGCGACCCAGGCCATCACGAGAAATACCGCGAGGACAATCAGCACGATCGCCACCAGCACCTTGGCCACGGCCGCCGTGCGTTGCACCCCCAGCACCGAGAGCACGGTGAGCAGGAGAACGGCTGCCGCCGCGACGAGTTTCGCGTGCCCCGGCCAGATGTACAGCCCCACGGTGAGGGCCATGGCCGCGCACGAGGCGGTCTTGCCCACGATGAATCCCCAGCCGGCGAGGAACCCGGGCAGCGGGCCCAGAAGTTCGCGGCCGTAGACGTAGGTTCCGCCGGCGGCGGGGAACTGGGCGGCCAGCCGGGCCGAGGACAGGGCGTTGCAGACCGCCACCAGCGCGGCGATCGCGAGCGAGGCCCACACGAGCGAGCCGGCGCGGGCCGCGGCGGGGGCGAACGCCACGAACACGCCGGCGCCGATCATCGCGCCGAGCCCCACCACCACCGCGTCGGTCAGACCGAGCCGACGATCAAGCATCTGGTTCACCCGCGCACAGTCACACATTCAGGTTGACGGCCGGTGAACTCGTCAGCTGCGCGCGTCGCACACCCCTGTGGATTGATCGGCCAACTGCTCCGCAATGCTGCGCGGCTCCCGACCGAGCAATCGCGCGAGCGTGAAGCCGGGCTGTGCGAAATGGCCGCTCCGTGTCGCCTGGAACATGGAGAGTGTGAAGCGCGCTGCCGGCTCGGGAATTCCGTTCGCCACTTCGCCGTCCACCCATTCTTCATCGTCGACGACGACTCGTTCGATGTGGCGCCCGGTGAGCTCAGAGGCCGCGGAAGCGAAATCTGCGAGGGTGACGGGTGACGACAGAGTCAGATCCACAGGACCGTCCGGTTGTCTGTCGGCAGTGAGGATCGCGGCCGCGGCATCTGCGGCGTCGCGGCGGTCGACCCAGGAGAACGGCCCGTCTGCGGGCTTGGCTATCGTCCCCGTCTTCCGCCACGGGCCGAGCAGCTGTCCGAGATCGCCGTAGAAGCCGTTTCGCAGGGCAGTCCACGCGACTCCGGAACCCGCCAGGTAGTCCTCGGTGGCAGCGTGGATCTCGAGTGGCGGGTAGGGCGTGCCGAACCCGGTCCCGTGAGCGCTCGTGTACAGGATCCGTTCGGCTCCGGCCGCTACAGCTGCATCGATCGCAGACCGGTGCTGTCGGACGACGTCCGCGCTGAGGTCACTGGAAGAAACGAGCAGCACCTGTTTTGCGTCGGCGAACGAGGCACGGAGAGCATCCGGGGTGTCGTAGGTCCCCTGCCGTACTCGGATCCCTCGTTCGGCCAGGTGCTGAGCCCGGCGGGGATCTCGAACACTGACCCCGATGCCACTCGGGTCGATGCGCTCGAGGAGGCGCTCGACGGTCGCCCCGTTGAGCACGCCTGTTGCTCCGGTCACGATGATCACACGTAGGTCCTTTCGCCGGGAAGGCGCGCGCCGGGTCTGGCGTCCACAAATTGACTAGGTGGGTCAACTTGTTGCCGGGTACCATGGTGAGGGAAATTGACCCGACTGGTCAAGTTGCCTCTGCGACCAGGAAGGCCCTGTGGCTACATGTCGTCGTCCTCAACACTGCGCGCCGATGCCCGCCGCAATGTCGACGCGATCCGCGCTGCCGCGGTGGAACTGTTCCGAGAGCGCGGCTTGTCTGTACCGCTCGAGGACATCGCCGCGGCCGCTCGCGTGAGCAAGGCGACCATCTTCAACCGTTTCGGCGGGAGGGTCGGCCTGATCGATGCCGTCATAGACGAAGTGGTGGCGGTCGAACTCATGAACGTCATCGATGAGGCCCGGTCAATCGGAGAAGTACGGGAACGAGTAGTCGCGTATGTCCGTGCGATTCGCACCCTGCAACACTCGCTGCCTGCAGTCAATGATGTCCTCGTGCAGGAGTTCCCGGATTCCGAGCCACTCATGGAACTGTGTCGCGCCGGGGACGCCTTCCACTGCGAACTCGTCGCGGACGGGCATTCCGCCGGCGTCCTGGCCCCCGAAGTCACGGCTGGCGATTTCCAGATGTTGACCACAGACAACGCCCTCGCGTTGAAACACGGTCGTACGCGGCCAGCCCGCGCCGACTACGACCGACGAACGGAGCTCATCCTCGGCGGAATCTGTCCGGGCAACGGGTCGAACCAGGCCCGCCCCCTATCCGAGACTGACTAGCGACCCGCCCCGGTCATGCTCGGTGTCGCTCCGACCCGGCGTGAGCCCGGCCCTGCCACGTCGGCGATGCGGTGGATGAGCGAACGGCCGATACATTGGAGAGCGTGTTTCGTCTCCGCCGGCTCCGCCTGACGGCTGCCGCCTCGATCACCGCTTTAGCGCTGGTCAGTTGCGGTACCGGCGAGCCCGCGGATCAGGCGCCCCCGCCCGCGGCCGACACCACCCCAGCCGACGTCGCCACGGCGCCGCCCACCGCGCCGTGCGACTCGCCGTTCGCCGCACTCAGCCAACGCGAGCGGATCGCGCAGCTGTTCACCGTGGGCGTGAGCTCGATGGCCGACGCCCGCCAGGCCGTGGAGCAGCACAACATCGGCGGTGTGTTCATCGGCTCGGGCGTCGTCGGCGAGGCGGTCTCCGGCAGTGGCCTGGCCGAGCTCCAGAAGACCGCCCCGCTGCCGCTGCTGGTCGCGATCGACGAGGAGGGCGGCCGCGTCTCCCGCATCGCGCCGTACGCGGGGCCGATGCCCTCGGCACGGGTCATGGCCTCCACCATGAGTCCCGAGCAGGTCCGGGCGACCGCCCGCACGCGCGGTGAGTTCCTGAACCGCATGGGTGTGACGGTGGACTTCGCCCCGTCTCTGGACGTATCGGACCAACCTGACCAGGCCGTGATCGGCGACCGCTCCTTCTCCCCCGACCCGGCCCGTGTGACCGAGTATGCCCGCGCGTTCGCCGCCGGGCTGCAGGACGCCGGGATCACCCCGGTGTTCAAGCACTTCCCCGGGCACGGCCGCTCCTCCGGCGACAGCCACTTCACCACCGTGACGGTGCCGCCGCTCGACCAGCTCGCGGCCCACGACCTGCGGCCCTTCGCGGAGCTGGCCGCCACGCCCGGAGCCGGGATGATGCTGGGGCACCAACTGGTCCCCGGCCTGACGGGCGCGGACCGGCCGGCGTCGCTCTCCCGCGCCGCGTACCGATTGCTGCGGGAGGGGCGCGGCTACGGCGCCCCCGCGTTCGAGGGGCCGATCTTCACCGATGACCTCTCCGGGATGAAGGCCGTCTCCGACTCCTTCCCGCTGCCCCGGTCGGTGACCGAAGCCCTGATCGCCGGCGCCGACTCCCCGCTGTGGATCACCACCGCCGGCATCGGCGAGGCGCTCGACTCGGTCGAGGGCGCACTGGCGAACGGGGCACTGTCCACCGACGCCCTCGACCGATCGCTGGAGCGGATGGCCGAGGTGCGCGGAATCCCGGAGTGCGCGAACGGCCCGGTCACCGGCAGGATGTCCGCAGCAGGCTCGCTGGCCGCCCCTATCGAACCAGTCGCTCCCGGTCCGGGCGCCCCGCCGGCCACCTCATCACGGGCCGCGGACCTCGCCCCACTACCCCGTTGAACCGGAGGCCCAGATCCCGGACGTGCCCCTGCGGTGCGAATCCATGAGGTGGGTGTCCACCACCCCGATGGCCTCCATCAGTGCGAACACCGTCACCGGCCCGACGAAGCGAAAGCCCCGCCGCTTGAGCTCTTTTGCCAACGCGACCGATTCGGGCGACTGCGTGGGCACCTGCTCCATGACCCGCGGCTCGGGCGTGGCCTCGGGCCGGTACGACCAGATGAGCTGCGACAGCCCGCCGTCGGAACGGAGCTCGACCACCGCGCGGGCGTTGCTGATCGCGGCATCGATCTTGCGGCCGTTGCGCACGATGCGCTGATCGGCCATGAGCCGCTCGACGTCATCGGCGCCGAAGGCCGCCACCGCATCGGGCGAGAACCCCGCGAAAGCCTCCCGTAACGCCGGGCGCTTACGCAGGATCGTCACCCAGCTCAGCCCGGACTGGAACCCCTCCAGCACGAGCCGCTCGTACAGCCCGGCCTCGTCGTGGACGGGCATGCCCCACTCGGTGTCGTAGTACTCCCGCAGTAGCGGATCGCGGGCCGCCCACGGTGGCCGCCGCAGCCCGTCCTCGCACAGCACCGAGCCGCTCCCGGTGGCGAGGGCGGTAGTGGCGTCGGCGGTAGCGGCGGTGGCCCCGTCCTGCGTGTCGTTCTGCATGAGATCTCCGTCTGTTCGGCATCCCACCGGTGCGGTGGTGGCCGGCACACTAGGCGCGGTCTACGACAACACCCCGGTGAGCTGCACGATCCGCACCGCCGCCACCACGAGCAGCGCGATCCCCACTACGAGTGTGAGGATCCGCCCGGCCACCCGGCCGAAGGAGAGGAAGCGGCCGATCTTCTGCGTCGCGGTGGCCACCCTCGAGGAGCTGACGCGCGCAAGAGTGACGATCAGGGCGACGCTCGGCAGGATCGCGATCACCCCGAAGAAGAAGATCTGCAGGAGCTGGGCCCACCACGGTTCCTCGGCGAACGAGATGAGCACCATGCCGGCCGCGAACGGCGCCGACGTGCCCGACTGGATCACCCCGAGCGAGACACCCGTGGCCAGGATGCCGAACTTCTGCAACACCGTCTGGGCGAGCGGGGCCTCGACGTTCTCCTCCGCGGCCTCCGCGGGTTTGCGCATCCCCATCACCGTGATGACCAGCCCGATCACCGCCAGAACGACCATCGCCCAGACGTTGTAGAACAGGCTCCGGACGAACTCCTGGTTGTTGCCGATCACCCAGACGGACACCAGGGACAACAGCACGATGCCGCAGAACGCGCCGCCCGTGAACCGCGCCGCCTTGGGCGCGAACGGCTGACCGCTCCCGGCGGCAGTCAGCCACAGCCCTGCGATGACGGCGAATGCCAGGAGGTTGAGCGAATCGATCGCCGCGAAACCCAGCAGGCTGAGGTAATACTGCACCGGCACACCCTACCGGCGGCGGCCCGGCCCGGGCCCCTCGCCGGCGTCGTCACCGTCACCGTCGCGGGTGTCGGGGCCGTGGGTGGGGGCGTTGTCGTCGTCGCCCTCGGGGTCGTGCGCCGGACCAGCAACACCGTCCCCGCCTCGCGCGGGACGCCCGTACACCGACCTCTCCCGGCGGCGGAGCACGTCGAGGTCACGCACGGTCCAGCCGCGCATCTGCAGCGGCACGCGCCACTGCTGCCACCAGGCGAGCAGGCGGAACGCGATGACGAACGCGGCCAGGGCGGTCGCGGTGATCGGCCCCCACGTGCCAGTCTCCACGGCCACCACCGTCAGGCCCGCGCCCGTCGCGGCCGGGACGACGTACAGGTTCGACCCGCTGAACACCGCCGGCATCTCATTGGCCACCACGTCGCGCATCAGCCCGCCGCCGACCGCCGTCACCACGCCCAGCCCGATCGCGGAGGCCACCGGCATGCCGTGATCGAGCGCGCGGGCGGCGCCGAACGTGCAGAACAGCCCCAGGCCGGCCGCGTCGAACACCACGATGAGCGTGGACACCCGGTGCACCATCGGGCCGATCAGATACACCGCCACCGCCGCCACGACCGGCGGGATGAGGTAGACCGGCTTTGCCAGCGCGAGCGGCGTGACCCCCAGCAGGACGTCGCGGATGATGCCGCCGCCCAGGCCGGCCAGCAGGCCCAGCACGAGGCCGCCGGTGATGTCGATGTCCTTGCGCGCCGCCAGCAGGTTTCCGGACAACGCGAAGAAGAACACGCCCGTCAGGTCGAACCACAACAGCAGCGGCGAGGACTCCACGAGGCGCCCCTAGGTCACGGCGTCCGGCGCCGGCGCGGGCTCGTCCACACTCGCCGTGCGCGCCTGATGGCGGTTGCGCACCGCGCGGAACGTCCAGAGCTTGTTGACGATGAAGTTGATCGGCATCGTGATGACGATCGTCAGCAGCTGGCTCCAGTACTCACGGGAGTGGATGCCCGCGTCCTCATGCCAGAACGGCTCCGGCAGGTACAGCGGCGAGGTGGGGTTGGTGAACGCGAGCTTGATGAAGATGCCCGCGATCGCCGCCACCGACCCCACCACCAGGAACGGCCAGAACTCCTGCCAGAACGGGGCCTTGGCGCCCGCGCCGAAGGTCCAGTTCCGGTTGAGCATGAAGTTGTAGAAGTTCGCCACCAGGAACGCGACGATCCACACCAGCGTGGTGAAGCGGAAGTTGAACTCCGTGCCGGAGATCGGGAACAGGACGTCCTGCGCGTTCTGGGTGCCGCCGTTGGCCTTGTTCATCAAGACCGTGACGATCATGTTGACGACCATGCCGGAGCCGCCGACGATCCCGAACATGATGAACTGTCGGAGGCTGCGGCGATAGCGGCCGATCGCGGGGGGCGCCGGGGTCACAGCGTGCCAGTCTAGGCCTACTCCGCTCCGTGACCGGCGGGGACTCGCTCGGAGGGCTCCGCGATGGGGCCCGGGGCGGTGCCGCTGCCGAACGGGCTGCCGCCCAGCTCCTCACGGTGGTGCGGGGTGAGGAGGCCTGCCAGGTCCGGTCCCTTGGGCACGATCCCGGTGGGGTTCACGTCGCGGTGGACGTTGTAGTAATGCTCCTTGATCTGCGGGAAGTCGCAGGTGTCGCCGAAGCCGGGGGTCTGGAACAGGTCGCGCAGATAGCCCCACAGCGCGGGCATCTCGGTGATCTTGCTGCGGTTGGCCTTGAAGTGACCGTGGTAGACCGCGTCGAAGCGCACCAGGGTGGTGAACAGACGGATGTCTGCGGCGGTGATGGTCTCGCCCACCAGGTAGCGGCGCGTGGCCAGGCGCTCCTCGAGGCGGTCGAGCGAGGCCCACAGCTCGTCGTAGGCCTTCTCGTAGGCGCCCTGCTCGGCGGCGAAGCCGCAGCGGTACACCCCGTTGTTGACGGTCGGGTAGATCCAGGAGTCGAGCTCGTCGATCTCGTCGCGGTGGGCCTCCGGGTAGAGGTCCGGGGCGCCGTCGCGGTGGAAGTCGGTCCACTCGGAGAGCATGTCGAAGTTGAGCTTCTGGTACGCGTTGGTCACCACGGACTTCGTCGGCAGATCGACCAGGGCGGGCACGGTGATACCGCGCGGATAGTCGGGGATCCGGTTGAAGTACGCCTCCTGCAGGCGGTGCAGGCCGGTCACCGGATCCTTCTTATCCGGGTCGAGGTCGAAGACCCACGAGTTGATGTCGTGCGTCGGGCCGACGAGCCCCATCGAGATGGCGTCCTCCAGGCCCATGAGCCGGCGCACGATGATCGAGCGGCTCGCCCACGGGCAGGCCCGGGCGGCCATGAGGCGGTAGCGGCCGGCCTCGACGGGCCAGCGCATCTCGCCGATCTTCTCGCCCACCGGGTCGCTGCCCGGCTTCAGACCCTTGACCACGCGGTCGTTGATGTAGGTGGCGTCGCGGACGAACTCGCCGTCGGTGGAGGCGTTCTTCGCTGCGATGAACTCGGTCTCGTCTGACATGAGGCTCTCCTACGGTCGGCGGGCGTGAGGTCGTCGTCGTCGTACTCTTGGTACGGCGAACTGTTGATACGTCACCAACCATACCCGCGCGAAGGCCCTCAGGCTAGCCCCGGCGCCCGCGATGCAGGTCCGGCCGCGCCTGCCTCGGGTGCGCCCGAGCTTGTTGGCACCACTGCGAAAATCCGAGTCGTTCCTCGCAGAGGTGCAAGCAAGCTTCGCCGTAGTGTCAACAAGCCGCCGGGCCGGACGGCCTGAGGCCTCTCAAGCCGCCGGGCCGGACGGCTTGAGACGTGGACCACGATCACGCGGCGTCGCCTTCCCCTCCCCGGCATTGATACTTTTTCCGCGAACGCGGTGGCTCGCCGATATGCCACGCTGGGGCCATGGACTCCGCGCACGTCGACGACGTCTCGACCCGCTACGCCGAATTCGCCGAGTACGAGGTCCGCGGCCGCACCCCCGTCTATCTGTCCTGGGCCCGCGGGATCGCCGCCGATCCCGACACCTGTAAACTCATCGCGCGCCTGCCCCGCATCAAGCGGCAGCCCGTCCTGGTGTTCGCCGCCGCGCGCCACGCCGGCGCCGCCGAGACCGAGGACTACGCCGCCTTCCGCGACTTCCTGCACGCCCGCTGGGCCGAGGTCGAGCAGATCGCACTCACCCACTCCACGCAGACCAACGAGGCCAAGCGCTGCGCGGTTTTGCTGCCGTTCCTCTCACTGCTGCCCGGCTCGCTCTCACTGGTCGAGGTGGGCGCCGCCGCCGGGCTGTGCCTGTACCCGGACCGCTACGCCTACCGCTACGACCTCGGCGGCGGCCACACCTACGAACTGCAGCCCGCCGAGCTGGCCACCTCCGTCACCCCCGCCGAGGTCCCGGTCCTGGAGTGCGACCTGCGCGACGGCGTCCCCCGCCCGCGCTCCCTGCCCGAGATCGTCCACCGGGGCGGGGTCGACCTGGCCCCCATCGACCCCGCGGACCCCGACTCCCGCGCCTGGCTCCGCAGCCTCATCTGGCCCGGCCAGCAGGCCGAGCGTGTGCCCCGCCTCGACGCGGCCCTGGACATCGCCGCCGCCGACCCGCCGAACATCATCACCGGCGACCTCGTCGAGCAGGTCGAGGCCGCCGTCGCCGCCTGCCCCGACGGCTCCACCCCCGTCGTCTTCCACACCGCGGTGCTCGGCTACCTCGAGCCCCCGGAGCGGGCCGAGTTCGTCCGACGCGTCACCGAGCTCTGCCGTAGCGCCGGCGCGGTGTGGATCTCCGTCGAGGGGGTGACCCTCCTGCCCGAGATCGCGACGCAGATCCCGGAATCGATCCGGCGACACAAGGGCATCTTCGTCGTCGCCGTCAACGGCCGTCCCCTCGCCACGGCGCACGGCCACGGCGACTGGGTCCGCGCCCTCGACATGCCCTGAACCGGACGTGCCCCGGCGCCTCACCCGCCGTGCGCACGCGCGGGAGGGCAGACTGTCGGGGTGTCCACGATCGTGTTTGTCCACGCCCACCCCGACGACGAGTCGTCCCAGACCGCCGGGATGATGGCGCTCGCCGCCCGTGCCGGACACCGCGTGGTGACGGTGTTCGCCACCGACGGTGACCACGGCCAACGACCCGAAGGAATGGGCGCCGACGGCGACGTGGTCGCCCATCGCCGTGGGGAGGCCCGTGCGGCCGCGCGCGTCCTGGGCGTCGAGCGCCTCGACTGGCTGGGATACCGCGACTCCGGCATGACCGGCTGGGTCCAGAACGACGACCCGTTGTGCCTGCACCGGGCCGACGTCGACGAGGCCGCCGGCCGACTCGCCCGGATCCTCGACCGCGAGGACGCCGACGTGGTGATCGGATACGACCACCACGGCAACTACGGCCATCCCGACCACATCGCGGTGCACCGGCTCACCCGCCGGGCCGCCGAGCTCGCGGCACGCCGACCGCGGCTGATGGAGTCCACCACCAACCAGTCCGCGCAGCTGGAGATGCTCGACCGGCCCGAGGTCACCGAGGTCTTCGACGCGCTGGCCGCCGCCGGCTCGGACGTGGCCGAGCTGCGCGAGATGATCCTCACCGGCGACGACGGACAGCCCGTCGGGGTGCCCGAGTCGGAGATCGCCTGGGCCGTCGACCTGCCCGAGGACGTCCTCGCCCTCAAGCGCCGCGCGATGGAGTGCCACGCCAGCCAGACCAGCGACATCGGCCTCATGCTGGGCATGCCGCCCGCCGTCTACGCGCTGGCGTTCGGCACCGAGTACCTCATCGAGCCGGGCCTGGATCAGGACATGCAGAAGGCCTGGCCGTTCGACTGACGTCGACGCGGCCAGGCCCTGTGCGGGGTTGCGCTGTGCGGGGTCCTACTTCTCGCGGACGACCGACCCGTCGTCCTGCAGGCGCAGGAGCGGGTAGATGCCGTTCTCGTCGTGGTTCTCGTCGCCCACGACGGGCGGGTTGAAGACGCAGAGCATCTGCATCTCCTCCTCCACGATCACCTGGTGCTTCTCGTTGCCGTCGAGCAGGTACATCGAGCCCGCCGCTAGCGGGTACTCCTTGTCGTTGGTGAGGTCACGCAGGGTGCCCTTGCCGCGGGTGAGCCAGACGGCCTCGATGTGGTTGGCGTAGTGGAAGTCGTTGGTCGTGCCGGCGGCGATGGTGGTCTCGTGGAACGAGAAACCCACGCGGTCATTGGCCAGGACGATGCGCTTGGACTCCCAGTTACCGTTGTTGCCCTTGATGTGGCGATCGGTATCGGTGATCTCGGCGGTGGTGCGAACGATCATGTGGTGCCTCCTTGAGGGGTGGTCCCGTACTACTGGATCAGGCGTACTGCTGCGCGAGGACGTAGTCGACGGCCTCGTAGCAGATCTCGATGCCGCGGTCGCGCGCCTCGTCGGTGAGGGTCAGCGGCGCCAGGAACTTGACGACCTCGTCGCTTGGCCCGGCGGTCTCGACCAGCATCTTGTTGTCAAAGCAACGGGCCATGACCTGGCCGGCCAGATCCGGGTCCTCGAGGAACGCGATGCCGAAGGCCATGCCGCGGCCACGCAGCTCGAGCTTGCCCTCGTACTTGTAGACGAGCGGCGAGAAGCGCTCGCGCAGGATGCGGCCGTTCTCCAGGGTGCGGTTCTGGAGTGCGTCGTCGGCCCAGTACTTGCGCAGCGCCACGTCGGCGGTGATGAACGCCAGGTTGTTGCCGCGGAAGGTGCCGTTGTGCTCGCCCGGGGTCCACTCGTCGAGCTCACGGTTGAACAGGGTGACCGCCAGCGGGAGGCCGTAGCCACCGATCGACTTGGACAGGCAGACGATGTCCGGCTTGATGCCGGCGAACTCGAAGGAGAAGAACTCGCCGGTGCGGCCGCAACCCATCTGGACGTCGTCGACGATCAGCAGGATCTCGTGGCGCTTGCACAGCGCGTCGAGGGCCTGCAGCCACTCGGCGCGCGCGGCGTTGATGCCGCCCTCGCCCTGGACGCACTCGACGATCACGGCAGCCGGGCGGTTCATGCCGGAGCCGGAGTCGACGAGCACGCGCTCCATCCACTGGAAGTCCTCGGTGACACCGCCGAAGTAGTTGTCGTACGGCATCGGGGTGGCGTGGACCAGCGGGATGCCGGCGCCGGCGCGCTTCATCGAGTTACCGGTCACCGACAGCGACCCGAGGGTCATGCCGTGGAACGAGTTGGTGAAGTTGATGATGGCCTCGCGGCCGGTGACCTTGCGGGCCAGCTTCAGCGCGGACTCGACGGCGTTGGTGCCGGTCGGCCCGGGGAACATCACCTTGTAGTCCAGGCCACGCGGCTTGAGGATCGTGCTGGAGAAGGTCTCCAGGAAGGCGCGCTTGGCGACCGTGTACTTGTCCAGCGAATGGGTGACGCCGTCGCGGGTGATGTACTCCAGCAGGGCGTTCTTCATATCGTCGTCGTTGTGGCCGTAGTTCAGCGCGCCGGCGCCGCCGAAGAAGTCGAGGTAGTCCTCGCCGTCGACGGTCGTCAGCGTCGTGCCCTTGGCGGTGTCGAAGACCGCCGGCCAGTTGCGCGAGTAACTACGAACCTCCGACTCGCGGTCGGTGAAAATCGAGGTATCGGTGCTTGAATCGTGCGTGTTCTCGGCCATTTGTCTTGACTCACTCCAATGAAAAAGCGTTCGGGCAGCGACGGCGGGCCGGGCGGCCCGCGCCCAGTCCTTAGGAAATCGTGTAGAGGTCTTCTTGCTCGTGGCCCTCTCCGAGAAGATCGGCGCCCAGGTAGTCCTCGCTGGTCAGCGACATCCCTCGGTCGCGGGCAACGGCTCCGAAGGTGCGCTTGGAGGCGTCGTTGTCCGGGCTGATCGTGGTGCGCAGTCGCACGGTGCCCTGCTGCTCGCCGGTGCGGTCCATGAGGCTGTGCAGCAGACGGGCCGCGAGCCCCTTGCCGCGCTGATCTGCGTCGACACCGACCTGCCACACGAAGATCGTGTCCGGCTCGTCGGCGCGGATGAAGCCGGTGACGAAGCCGACCACACGGCCCTCGACCTCGACCACCACCGAACTCCCGGCGAACTCGGCACCCCACAGTACGTAGGCGTAGGACGAGTTCAGATCGAGGACCCGGCTGTCGCGGGCGATCTCCCACATCCGGATCCCGTCTGCCGCGGTGGGCGGACGGAAAACCGGGTCCGAGGAATCAGGGGTACGGGGTACTTCTCGTTCTCCTGGGCTCATAATCGTCTCCCACCGTAGTGAGGCCACCTCGTAGTTGCATCTACCTTCCACAATTCGTTCCTGAATTAGTGATGAGTGTGCAGGTGATCGCCGGGGAGTGAGGTCGGTCACTTGCCAGTGGTTCCGCGAACGCCCGACCGCGGGGCCGTAGCGGCTAGAACGCCCCGCCGAGACGGCCCGAGAGCCTGTCGAGACGTTCCTTGCTCGCGCCGTCCAGGCCGATCACCGACAGCGTCTTGCCCTTCTCCGCGTACTTCTGTTGCACGGCATCAAGCGTCGCGACGGTCGAGGCGTCCCAGATGTCGGCGTCGGTGAGGTCGAGGACCACGTGCTCGGGGTCGCCGGAGTAGTCGAACTGATAGACCAGATCGTTGCTCGAGGCCCAGAACAGCTCGCCGGTGACGCGGTAGGTGCGGGTGGTGAACTCGGTGTCGTCGTCGTTGTCGTCGTCGCGGCCGTCGTGGCCGTCGTAGTCGTCGCGGGGCCCGGGGACTTTCTCCACCGTCGTCATGTGCGCGACGCGGCGGGCGAACATCACCATCGCAGTAAGCACGCCCAGGACCACGCCGATCGCCAGGTTGCCGGTCCACACCGTCGCCACCACCGTGACCAGCATGACCAGGGTCTCCGGCAGCGGCATGACCCTGAGGGTGCGCGGGTGGACCGAATGCCAGTCGAACGTCCCCACGGACACCATGACCATCACCGCGACCAGGGCCGCCATGGGGATGAGGCCCACGATGTCGCCGAGCACCACCACCAGGATGAGCAGGAACACGCCGGCGAGCAGCGTCGACAGCCGGGTGCGCGCCCCGGATTCCTTGACGTTGATCATCGTCTGGCCGATCATCGCGCAGCCGCCCATGCCGCCGAAGAAACCGGTGACGAGGTTGGCCACGCCCTGGCCCCAGCCCTCGCGGGTCTTGTCGGAGTGGGTCTCGGTGATGTCGTCGACCAATTTCGCGGTCATGAGAGACTCCATGAGCCCGACCAGCGCCATGGCCAGCGCGAACGGCGCGATGATCTGGAGGGTCTCCATGGTCAGCGGCACGTCGGGCAGGAGCAACGACGGCAACGACGTCGGAAGCTCACCCTGACCCGCCACATCGGGCACGTTCCAGCCGACGGCCAGCACGACGACCGTGATCGCCACGATCGCGATCAGCGGGGCCGGCACGACCGTCGTCAGGCGCGGGAAGCCGACCATGATCACGATGCCCGCCGCCACCAGCGGGTACACCAGCCACGGCACGCCGATCAGATGCGGGATCTGCGCCATGAAGATGAGAATCGCCAGCGCGTTGACGAAGCCGATCATCACCGACCGCGGGATGAACCGCATCAGCTTGGCCACGCCCAGCACCGAGAGGATGATCTGTAGCGCGCCGCCCAGCAGGACCGTCGCGATGAGGTAGTCGAGCCCGTACTCCGCGACCACCGGGGCGATGACCAGCGCGATCGCGCCCGTCGCGGCCGAGATCATGGCGGGCCGGCCGCCGGTGAACGCGATCGTCACGGCCATCGTCACCGAGGCGAACAGGCCGACCCGCGGGTCGACGCCCGCGAGGATGGAAAACGAGATCGCCTCCGGGATGAGCGCCAGGGCCACCACCAGGCCGGCCAACACCTCGGTCCGCAGTCTGGCCGGCGAGGAGAACGCCGCCCGAAACGAGGGCAGCACACCGGTCGGAAACTCAGTTCTCACAGATCACCTACAGTCGAAGGGTCAACCCTCTCGCAACGAGAGAGTAAAAACCTACCGTAGCGGGAGAGTTGTGGCCGGGGAAACTCAGGGCGAGCAGACCATGAAGATCGGGGAGGTCGCCGAACGCACCGCGCTGTCGATCCGCAGCCTGCGCCACTACGACGAACTCGGCCTCGTCAGCCCGTCCGCCCACTCCCCCGGCGGGTTCCGCCTCTACACCGAGGCCGACGTCGAACGCCTACTGCTCATCCGGCGCATGAAGCCGCTCGGGTTCAGCCTCGACCGCATGAAGGACTTCTGCCGCGCCCTCGACGCGCGGAGTGAGGGGATCGGGGCCGATGGCGCGGCCGGTAGGGCCGGGGGCGTGGGCGCGGCCGGGGGCGCGGCGAGGGGCGAGGGGTCCGACGACGACAACGCCGCCGCCCGCACCACGATCACCGAGATCGGCGCTGAAGCGGCGGAGCGCCTCGAGCGCCTGCGCAAGCACCTGGCCTACGCCGAGGAGTTCGTCGAGATCATCGACCGCCTCAGCTGACCGCCGCCGCCGACCCTCTCCGACCCCCTCCCGCGCCACCCTCGCCGACCTCTCCATCCCCGCCGGCCCGTCCCGCGCCTCCCCCACCGGTAAACGCGAAGAGGGTTTCGCACGTCGGCACCCGGCCGATACGTGCGAAACCCTCTGCTCGATGGAAGGGGCGACCGAACTCAGAGCGCCCGCCCGATGACCTCCTTCATGATCTCGTTCGTGCCGCCGTAGATCCGCATGACGCGGGCGCCCGCGAACTTCTGCGCGATCGGGTACTCCATCATGTAGCCGTATCCGCCGAAGAGCTGGAGGCAGCGGTCCACCACGTCGTCGAGCATGTCGGTGGCCTGCATCTTGGCCATGGAGGCGGTCACGGCGTCGAGCTCCCCGGCGAGTTCCTGCTCGATGCAGTAGTCGACGAACGTGCGGGTCGCCATGGCCTGCGTCTTGCAGTGCGCCAGCTCGAACCGGGTGTTCTGGAAGTCGAGCACCGGCTTGCCGAACGCCTGCCGCTCGCGGGTGTACTGGAGCGTCTCCACGACGGCGGCCTCGGCCATGGCGAGGGCGTCCACGGCGATCGCCAGTCGCTCGCGCGGCAGCTGGTTCATCAGCTGGTAGAAGCCCTGTCCCTCCTCACCGCCGAGCAGGTTGGCGGCGGGCACGCGCATGTCGTTGAAGAACAACTCGGCGGTGTCGGCGCCGTGGCGACCCATCTTCTCGAGCACGCGGCCGCGCTCGAAGCCGGGAGTGTCAGCCTCGACCGCGAACAGGGCCATGCCCTTGTGGCCGGCGTCGAGGTCGGTCTTGGCCACGACCACCACGAAGTCGGCGGAGCCGCCGTTGGAGATGAAGGTCTTGGAGCCGTTGATGATGTAGTCGTCGCCGTCCCGCTTGGCGGTGGTGCGCACGCCCTGCAGGTCGGAGCCGGCGCCGGGCTCGGTCATGGCGATCGCGGAGATCCACTCGCCGGAGCAGATCTTGGGCAGCCACGCCTTCTTCTGCTCCTCGGTGGCGTAGTTGGCGACGTAGTGCGGGGTGATGGTGGAGCCGACGCCCATGCCGAACGCGGTGTCGCCGGAGTAGACGAGCTCCTCGGTGACGAGGTACTCCATGCCGGCGTCGCCGCCCTGCCCGCCGTACTCCTCGGGCACGTCGAGGCAGATGAGGCCGGCCTCGCCGGTGCGCACCCAGGTCTCGCGGTCGACGTGCTTCTGCGCGGCCCACTTCTCCTGGTTGGGGGTCATCTCCTTGGCGAAGAAGGCGCGGGCGTGCTCTCGGAGGAGGCGGTGATCGTCGGTCTCCCACGCGGGGCGGTAGTCGGGGAAGAGTGCGGACACGAGGGGCCTCCAAGGAAGTACGACGACGACAACAGCATTTACTTCGAGTTCGGCGACAGTCTACGACCGCGGTATCGGCCGAGTCCGGATGCAGCGGGCGCGGGCGGGGCCATACTCGTGCCATGAGCGATCCCACGGACCGGCCAGAGCAGGACTCCCAACCCGAGACGGGCGCCCTCCCCGTACCTTTCCCGACCGACTGGACCCGTTGCCTCATCCTGGTGGCGCACCCTGATGATCCCGAGTACGGCATGTCCGCCGCGGTGGCCCGGTGGACGGCCGAGGGGCGCAGTGTCGTCTACGTCCTCGCCTCCAGTGGCGAGGCCGGGATCGAGGGCATGGACCCGGAGATCGCCGGGCCGATCCGCGAGGAGGAGCAGCGGCGGTCGGCCGCGCACGTCGGGGTGGACACCGTCGAGTTCTTGGGCTTCCCGGACAGTCGGATCGTCAACAACGGTGAGTTGCGGGACGCGATCGCCGACTCGATCCGCAAGCACCGGCCGGACATCGTGGTGTCCCTGTACTCGGGCCCGGAGTTCGGCCCGGGCATGCCCAATCAGTCCGACCACATGGAGTTCGGCGACGCAGTGGGCGCCGCCTTCGACGATCTGGTGGCCGCGGTCGGCGTGGACTCGCGCGAGGGGCGCCCGCAAATGTGGTTCGAGTCCGATCCCCGGCCGAGCCACTACGTGGACGTCACGGGATTCGTCGACCCGGCCATCGCCGCACTGGCCGAGCACAAGGAGTACATGTCGGTGCTCGACCCGCAGACGCCCGTGCGCGAACAGGCGCAGACGCAGGTCGAGCGCATGGTGGCGCCGGTCGAGGGCCTGGCCGACGGCAACCCTGTTGTGGGCTTCACCCGTAAGCGCCCCTGATCGCGAGCCACGTGAGGAGCATCACCGCCGGTCCTGGAATCATTCCGGACCGGCGGCCAGTTCTACTAGACATGACAACTTCTTTGGACACCGCCCAGGCCATCCAGATCGACGAGGCCGCCCAGGACCTCCTCTTCCGCGAGGCCCGCACCGCCAACGCTTTCACCGATGAGCCGGTGACGGACGAGCAGCTGGAAGCGATCTACGACCTGGTCAAGTGGGCCCCCACCTCGATGAACAACCAGCCGCTGCGCGTCGTGGTGCTGCGTTCGGAGGAGGCCAAGGCCCGTCTCATCCCGCTCCTGGCCGAGGGCAACCAGGCCAAATCCGCCGCCGCCCCGGCCGTGGCGTTGCTGGCCGCCGACGTGGACTTCCACGACGAGCTGCCGAAGGTCTTCCCGCACTTCCCCGGCGCCCGCGACCTGTTCGCCGACGAGGACGCGCGCATCGGCACGGCCGAACTCAACGCCGGCCTGCAGATCGGCTACCTGATCCTCGGCATCCGCGCGGCCGGCCTGGCAGCCGGCCCGATGACCGGCCTCGACGCCGACGCCATCGCCAAGGAGTTCTTCCCCGACGGACGCCACCGTGTGCTCGTCGCGGTCAACATCGGCAAGCCTGCCGAGAACGCCTGGTTCGACCGCCTCCCGCGCCTGGACTACGACGAGGTCGTCACCACCCTCTGATCCTGCGCCCCCGCAGCGATCTGATCCCGCGCCCCCGCGGCGATACGAGAACAGGCCGGACCCCGAAAGGGTCCGGCCTGTTTTTGCTGTCGGTGGGAGAAAAAGCCTGGTCAGGAGCGCGAGATCAGGCCGGGCGGAAGCGCTCGACGATCTCGTCCGCCCACTCTGCGCGCGGCGAATCCATGCTTCCGTCGGCCGGCGAGCCGATGTAGGTGAGCCAGTACCTGTCGGCGCCCTCACCCACGACTGCCGTGTAGATCAGCGCCCCCTCCGGGCCGAGCATCGCCTGCTGGGCCATGGGGATCACCCGGAAGGACAACGCCGAGCCGTCGCCGACGCGGCTCGAGATCGGCTCCAGGCTCTCGTCGGTGGGCTGGCCCGGGACCGGCAGGACGGTCTGGCCGATGGCGGAGGCCAGCGCGTAGGCGGCCTGCTCGTTGTTGATCTCCTGGCCGCCCAGCATCTCCTCGGTCAGCGCACCGATGAAGACGAGTCCGCCCGCGCCACCGTCCGTCGACACCTTCTCGGGAAGCAACGCAGTGGTCCCGAACAGCAGGTCGCCGGACTCGGCCTGCCACCCCTCGGGGACGCGGATGGAGAACCCTGCGGCCTCGTCGACGTGATCAGAACCCGCCGCCACCTGGATCTTGGGGCTCAGCGTGCGCTCGCTCGGGGCGTAGGTCTTCTGCGAGACGACCACCGTCAGCACCGCCGCGACCACGGCCACGACCGCCACCAGAACGATCAGCAGGATGGCCTTGCCACGACCAGAAGATGAAGTCGTGCTCACACTCGCGCTCATGGACCCAGCGTAGGCGGGTCCGCCGGGCGCGTGCGTCGGAGGGTGATGTTCACCCGACCGGGAGCCGCGCCCAGCACGTCGCGGCACCAGGCGGGGGCTGTGCCGTCGACGACCTTGGGCACCCCGTGGAACGCCATCCGGGACGGCCCGCCGAACACCACCAGGTCCCCCGTCTCCAGACGCACGTCCGTGTACGGGCGGCCGCGGTACTCGGGAGTGCCGAATCGGAACGTGCACGCGTCGCCCAGGCTGAGCGAGACCACCGGGTCGCCGCTGGCCTCGTCGCGGTCCTGGTGCAGGCCCATCGTCGCGCCTGGGCCGTAGAGGTTCACCAGCGCGGCATCGGGCGTATAGAGGGCCGAGTCGGTCTCCGCCACGCGCGGATCGACCGCGGCCGCCGCGGACAGGGCAGACCGGGCGGCGCGCACGAGCCACTCCGGGATGGGCGGGACGTCGGCGTTGTCGTCGTCGCATCTATAGGGCGTCCAGTGGCGCCCCAGGCTGAACGTACGCACCGACATGCGGCCGCCGCCCGGCAGCACGATCGAGCGCGGCGCGCGCACCGCGGCCCAGTCCGCGCAGGCCCGCAGGAGGAATTCCTGCTGCTCGCGGCTCAGCCAGTCGGGCACGTGCACCGCGCCGGGACCGAGGATCGCCGGCTCGCGGCGGACGCCGAACAGCGGCTCTGTCACGCCTGCTCAGCTCCCTTTCGTCGTGCCCGGCCTCTGGTCCACATCCGGCTTCCGATCCGTGCCCGAACTCTGGTCCGCATCCGAGCCGTGACCCGCATCCGGGTCCGCGGCGGTGATGGGGGCCGCGATGTCCTCGAGCGACTGGCCCTCGGCGTCCACGCCCAGGAAGATCTCGGCGATGCCACCGACCGCCATCACCCCGGCCGCGATGAGGAAGCCCATGCCCACCAACGCGCGATCGCCGCTCTCGATGAAGTTACCGAACATCAGCGGGCCGATGATGCCGCCGACGCCCGTGCCGATCGCGTAGAAGAAGGCGATCGCCAGGGCGCGGGTCTCCATGGGGAAGATCTCCGACACCGTCAGATAGGCGGCCGAGGCGCCGGCGGTGGCGATGAAGAAGGTCAACGACAGCAGGATAACGAAGCCCCACAGTCCCCCGACCTCGCCCAGGAAAACGAAGTACAGCGGCACCGTCACCAGCGCGGACCCGATGTAGGTGCCGGCGATCATCCTCTTGCGGCCGACCCTGTCGAACAGCGGGCCCAGGGTGAGCGCGCCGAGGAAGTTCACGATCGCGAACAGTGCCAACAGCAGGGGTGCACTGCCCGAGTCGATGCCGTAGTAGTTCTGGTACAGCGTGCCGAGGTTGAAGGTGATGCCGTTGTAGAGGAACGCCTGGCCGATGAACAGGGCGAGGCACAGGAGCGCCCGCTTGGGGTACTTGCCGAACGCGGTCTTGGCGATCTCGGTGAACGGGATGCTCGCGCGCTGATGGATGGTGATCTGCTCGTCGCGGCCGACCCGCTCCAGCGGCTCGTCTTTCTCCTCCTCGACCTGTTCCTCGATGTCCTCCACGATCTCGTCGGCCTCGTCCTCGCGGCCGTGGATGAACAGCCATCTCGGGCTCTCCGGGACGTGCCTTCGGACGAAGATGATGACCACGCCCAGCAATGCGCCCACGCCGAGCGCGAAGCGCCATCCCAGGCCCTCGGAGAACCACGCGGTGTTGAGGAAGAACAGCGAATAGAACGAGCCGAACGTCGCGCCCAGCCAGTAGGTGCCGTTGATGAGGATGTCCACGCGGCCGCGGTAGTTCGCGGGGATGAGCTCGTCGACCGCGGAGTTGATCGCCGCGTACTCGCCGCCGATCCCGGCGCCGGTGACGAATCTGCAGAGGAAGAACATCCACGGCTCGACCGAGAACGCCGTGGCGAACGTGGCGATGCAGTACACGACCAGGGTGAGCATGAAGAGCTTCTTGCGGCCCCACCGGTCGGTCAGCCGCCCGAAGAACAGCGCGCCCAGACAGGCGCCGAGGATGTAGATCGATGCAGCGAGACCGATCTGCCCCTCCGTGATGGGCAGGCCGCTGCCCGGCTCGACCAGCCGCGCGGCCAGCGAGCCGATGAGCGTGACCTCCAGGCCGTCGAGGATCCAGACCGTCCCCAGGCCCAGGATGACCTTCCAGTGGATACCCGCCCAGGGCAGGCGGTCCATCCGGGCGGGGATCGCCGTGGAGATGGTGCCCAGCTTGCGCTTGCCGGGTCCTGACCTGGTGTCGGGGGATGCATCACCCCGGGATCGCCGCTCCATGAAGTGGTTCTATCCGGTGTTGACGCGCGTCGCATCCGGTGGCGTGGGCACGCGGGTAGCGGCACCATCGGGTCGGATAGCGTGCGCCGAGTGATCAACCCGATGAGTACCCATGTCCGCTCCGCCGCGCCGACGGATCTGGCTGGCGCCGCCGACACCCTCGCGGCCGCGTTCGCCGACTATCCCTGGACCCGCTACGTCATCCCCGACGACGGTTACGCCGAGCGACTGCGCAGGATCCAGTTCCTCTACCTGCGTCATGCGCTTCAGCACGGGATTGTTGGCGTCACCGATCCGGCGGGCGGGGCGATCGCGCTCCTCCCGCCGGACGCCCCCGAGCCCGACCCCGCGACCGTGCAGGAGATCGTCGCGCTCCACGGCGAGCGAGTGGATCGGCTCGCGCCCGGCGACAGCGCGCCACCGGCTGCGGAATCCGAGGCCGCGGCGCCCGCACCGTGGCGACTCGAGACCCTCGGCGTACGCCCTGACCGGCAGGGCGCTGGGCTCGGCAGTGCGCTCGTACGGTTCGGGCTCGAGGGCGCAGCGCGACACGCCGCCCACGCCGCACACGCAATCGCGCTGGACACCTCCGATCCGCGAAACGTGCGGCTCTACGAGCGATTCGGTTTCGCCACCGTCGCCCACTCCGAGGTGCCCGGCGGGCCTCCAGTGTGGGTGATGCGCTGCGCCGCGGCCCCGCTGTGACCATCAGCACCCTCGCGTTGCGGATAAATGTCGACACCACTGCGAGGATTTGCTGCTTTCACCGCAGTGGCGCCAACAAAGATCGCAACGGTGTCGACCAGCCGGGCTGGGCGGGGCCGTGGTCGGCGGCGCTGCGGTGGGCCTAGAAGCGGCCGTCGATCAGCGACAGCTCCGGAATCAGTCCCGGCCCAGCACCGCCCACGCCTGCTCGGCGAGTGCGGGCGTCGCGGCCGCGACCACCGTGCCGCCCTCCAGCGGCTGCCGGCCGTCCGGGCCGGTGATCACCCCGCCCGCGGCCTCGATGATCGGGATCAGCGCCACGATGTCGTAGGAGTTGAGGTCGGATTCGACGACCAGGTCGACCCGGCCGGCGGCGAGCATGCAGTAGGCGTAGCAGTCGCCGCCGAAGCGCTGGAGGCGGACGCGGCGGCCGAGTTCGTCGTAGCGGTCGCGGGTCGAGCCGCTGTCACCGAACATCGACGGATGCGTCGTGTACAGGATCGCCTCGGACAGCTCCGTGCAGCCCGACGTGCGCAGGTCCGTGATCTGCACCGAACCACCGTCAGCGGCCGGGCGACGCACCATAGCGCGGCCGCCCACCGCCGAGAACGTCTCGCCCAGAATCGGCTGATCCATCCAGCCCGCCACCGCGCGCCCGTCCTCGACCACGCCGACGAGCGTGCCCCAACCCGCCATACCCGTGAGGAAGGCCTTCGTGCCGTCGATCGGATCCAGGTACCAGGTGCGGGGGGCGTCGGCGGGGCCCGTGGGGCCGTTCTCCTCCCCCACCACGCGATCGCCCGGCGACATCGCATTGATCCCCGCGCGCAGCAGTGCCTCGATCGCGCGGTCGGCCTCGGTGACGGGGTCGTAGCCGCGGTGGGCGCCGGGGCCGCCGGCGGAATCGGCGCCGCCGGAATCCACGCTGGCAGCAGAATCGGCGCCGCCAGCAGCGCCCGGACCAGCGCCTGCCGCGTTCTTGTCGGCGGCACCGAGCGCGGCGAGGTCGCCGTGGAAGTGGCGGCGGGCGATCCGGCCGCTGGCGGCGAGCAACTCGTCGAGGCGCTCGATCTGATCCGGTCCGAGAGGGCGGGAGGGCCGTGGCGTCATCACACCATCGTGCCCCAGCCCCCGCCGCGCCGCCGACCGGATCCCCCGACTCGGCCCTCTACACGTGCGGAAACGGCTAACGTGTTCACACCGCCCACCAACAGAGCCGAGGCGCGATGACCGCCCTGATGGATTTCCTCTCGACCCGCCGGGTCCAGCTGGCCACGGACTCCTGGCAGCACGTCAGCGCCACCGTGCAGGCCGTGCTGCTCGCGACCGTGCTGTCGGTGGCGGTCGGGGTGGCCGTGTACCGCAGCCGCACCGGCTCGGCCGTGGCCACCGGACTCGCCGCCACCGCGCTGACGATTCCGTCGTTCGCGCTGCTCGGCCTGCTCATCCCGCTACTCGGGCTGGGCGTGCTGCCCACCATGACCGCCCTGGTCATCTACGCCGTGCTGCCGATCCTGCGCAACACGATCGTCGGCCTGGACGCGGTGCCGGCCGCCACCGTGGACGCCGCGCGCGGGGTCGGGATGAGCCGGCTCGGCGTGCTGAGCAGGGTCGAACTGCCGCTCGCGTGGCCCTCGATCCTCGCTGGCATCCGGGTGTCCACGCAGATGTCGATGGGCATCCTCGCGATCGCCGCCTACGTCAAGGGGCCCGGCCTGGGGAACCTCATCTTCGCCGCCCTGTCCCGCGTGGGTACGCCCACCGCCCTGCCGATGGCGCTCACGGCGACCGTCCTCGTCGTCGTCCTCGCTCTTGTCCTGGACGCCCTGCTCGTCCTACTCGGCCGCCTCACCATCAGGGGGAACCAGTGACCACTTCCACCGGCCGCGAGGCCCACGCCGACGGGACCGACGCGGGCGCCCCCCGCACCGACGGTCCCACTACAGCTGTCTCGGGCGTGCCGATCGTCCTGGACGACGTCACCAAGATCTACCCCGGCCAGGAGCGGCCGGCCGTCGACCGCGTCTCGCTCGACCTGCCGGCCGGTCACACGACGGTGTTCGTGGGGCCGTCCGGCTGCGGCAAGACCACCACGATGCGCATGATCAACCGCCTTATCGAGCCCAGCTCGGGCACCATCACGATCGACGGCGAGGACAACCGCCGGCTCGACGCCGACACCCTGCGCCGCAGCATCGGCTACGCCATCCAGGCCTCCGGGCTGTTCCCGCACATGACGGTCGCGCAGAACGTCGCCACCGTGCCGCGGCTGCTCAAGTGGAACAAGAAGCGCACCCGCGAGCGCGTGGACGAGATGCTCGAGCTCGTCGGCCTGGCCCCCGGTGACTACCGCGACCGCTATCCCGCGCAGCTGTCCGGCGGGCAGCAGCAGCGCGTCGGCGTGGCCCGGGCGCTGGCCGCGGATCCGCCGGTGCTGCTCATGGACGAGCCATTCGGCGCGGTGGACCCCATCACGCGCGCGTCGCTGCAGGACGAGCTGCTGCGGCTGCAGTCCGAGCTGCACAAGACGATCGTCTTCGTCACCCACGATTTCTCGGAGGCCGTGAAGTTGGGCGACCGGATCGCGGTGCTCGGCCCCGGCTCGTCCGTCCTGCAGTTCGACACCCCCGAGGCGATCCTGGCCAATCCGGCCGACGAGACGGTCGCCGGGTTCATCGGGGACGACGCCGCGCTCAAGACCCTCACCCTCCGGCGCGTGGGGGACGTGGGCCTGGGGACGACGACGACGGCGAGGGTGTCCGACGACCCGGCCGAGTTCGCCGCCCGCCTGCGCCGATCCGATGACGAGTGGGCCGTGGTGCTGGACGAGGCCGGCCGCCCGGTGCGCTGGGTCCGCGGGGATCGGGTGGCGCAGATGCCGGATCTGGGCTCGGGGGGCCAGCTCGTGAGCGGCACGGTCACGGTCGATTCGACGCTCCAGGAGGCGTTGGACGGGCTGCTGTCGACGGCGAGTGCGACCACCGTGGTCGTCGACCGCGACGGCGCGTACCGGGGCACGATCGGGATCGACGACCTGGTCGACGAGTTGCGACGCATCCACCACCGGCACAACGACGACGAGCCCGCCTCTCCCGCCGGCTCCGACCCGGGCGACCCGTCATGAGCACTCCCACCGCCACCGAGACGCTGGCCCGCGGCGACACCGCCCGGCTGTTCATCCAGCCGGTCGCGGTGATCATCGCGGTGGTCGGGGTGTTGTGGTGGGCGTTCGCGAGCCCGATGACCGAGACCCAGGCGGCGTCGCTCAACGCGGCGTCGATCACCGAGCGGACCCTGCAGCACGTCCAGATCACCGTGACGGTGACGCTGATCGTGGTGGCAGTGGGCGTGCCGCTGGGGATCATCCTGACCCGGCGGCGCACCCGGTTCCTCGCGCCGGTGGCGATCGGGATCGCCAATATCGGGCAGGCGGCGCCCGCGATCGGTCTGCTCGTGCTGCTGTTCCTGGTCACCAACCGGACCGGGTTCTGGATCGGGGTGCTGCCGGTGGCGTTCTACTCGCTGCTGCCGGTGCTGCGGAACACGATCGTCGGCATCCACAACGTCGACCCCGCACTCATCGACGCCGCGCGCGGCCAGGGCATGGCGCCGACGCGGGTCCTGCGCACGGTCGAGCTGCCGCTGGCCGTGCCGTTCATCCTCGCCGGTCTGCGCACCACGCTCGTGCTGGCGGTGGGCACGGCCACGCTGAGCTTCCTCGTCGACGCCGGCGGGCTGGGCATCTTTATCGACACCGGGTACCGGCTCCAGGACTACAAGACGATGGTCGTGGGCGCTGTCCTCGCGGTGGCGCTGGCGCTGCTCGTGGACTGGCTCGGCGCGGTCGGCGAGGTCCTGTTCAACCCGAAGGGGCTGCGATGAGAAGCGTTGCGCGGGTGCGGAGGCTGTTGGCCTCCCTGCTGGCCGTGGTACTCGTGGCGACCGGCTGCGGCCTGAACAACGGCGGCTCGGTGCCACTTTCGGTGGGCCCCGGTCCGCAGGGTGTCGTCCCCGAACTCGAGGGCGTGAAGGTGACTGTCGGCGGCAAGGACTTCACCGAGGGTGTAATCGCCAGCTACCTGGTGGAGTTCCTGCTCGCCGCGGCCGGCATGGAAGTCTCCGACATGTCGTCGCTGGCCGGCTCCAACAGTTTCCGACAGGCGCTGGTCACCGGACAGGTGGACATCGGCATGGAGTACACCGGCACCGCCTGGATGAGCTACCTCGGCAACGACGAACCGGTGCGGGACCCGCAGCAGCAGTGGGAGGCCGTGCGCGATGCCGACCTGGCCGAGCACGACATCCGCTGGCTGCCGCCGACCACCGTGGACAACACCTATTCGTTCGCCATGAACCGGGCCACGGCCGAGGCCACCGGGGTGACCACGTTCTCCGAGTACGCCGACCTGGTGCGTTCCGATCCGCAGGCGGCCGTGAGCTGCATGGAGACCGAGTTCTCGGTGCGCCGGGACGGCTGGCCCGGCCTGGCGGAGGCCTACGGCTTCGACGCCGCCACGGTGCCCACGCCGATCATGCAGCCGGGGATCATCTACCAGGCCACCTCCGTGGGCCGCGAGTGCGCGTTCGGCGAGGTCTACACCACCGACGGCCGGGTCAAGGGCCTCGATCTGGTGGTACTGGAGGACGACAAGCGGTTCTTCCCCGTCTACAACCTCGCCACGGTGGTGCGGGGCAGCTACCTGGACGCGCATCCGCAGATCGAGCAGGTTCTGGAGCCTCTGATCGACCTGCTCACCAACGAGGTGATGGTGGAACTCAACATGCGCGTCGACGTGGACGGCGAGGACCCCGCGCTGGTCGCGAGGGATTTCCTGGTGGCCGAGGGGCTCGTGACTGCCGGCTGAGTCGGAGGTGGGTGCTGCGGCGATCGTGCGTGTGGCGGACAATCGCTGACACGACTACCGGTCAGGCGTCTGCGAGGAGGATTCCCATGCGCACCAACCCGCTCATCGCACTACCCCGCTCGGCGCGGCGGCTGCCCCGGATGGCCCCGGACATGTCGCTGCTGCCGACGGGCCGGATCGTCACCGTCGCCGACGACGTGGTGACCAGGCTGTACGACACCGGCGAGGAGCACCTCCAGCCGGTGATCCTGCTGCACGGGATGGCCGCCACCGGGATGCTCAACTGGTATCAGACCTTCCAGCGCCTGCACGGCGAGTACCGGCTCATCGCCTATGACCAGCGCCATCACGGCATGGGCCACACCGGGAACTTCGACTTCCAGACCCTGTCGGAGGACGTCCTGCGGGTCGCCGACCACCTGGAGCTGGAGCGGCCCGTGGTGGGCGGGTACTCGATGGGCGGGATCGTGGCGCAGCTGGCCGCCCGTCCGGACCCCTCCCGGCTCGGCGGTCTGGTGCTGGCCGCCACCGGCACCGGCGCGCAGCGCAACGCCCTGGAGAAGGCCACTCTCGGCGGGTTCGCGCGGACGGCACCGCTCCTCAACGCGGTCCCGGTGGAGGTGGCCCGCGAGATCGAGGAGGAGGCGCCCGGCCCCACCACGTGGGCGTTGCGGGAGTTGTCGTCGGTCTCCCTCGCCGCCCATCGCACGGTGATCAGTCAGGTCGCGCGCTTCAACTCCACCTCGTGGCTGCATGAACTCGACCTGCCGGTGGCGATCGTCAAGACGATGCGCGACATCGCGTTCCCGCAGTCGATCCAGGACGAGATGGCCGACCTGCTGCCGCACAGCGCGGTGTTCCCGATCCAGGGCGGCCACGCGGTCTGCGCCACCCAGCCGGGCCGGTTCGCCAGCCGGATGCGCACCGCGATCGGCTGGGTGGTCTCCAACGGGCGCTGAAAACCCGCCACCGGAACCCCTCACCGGAGCGCCGCCCTGCGAACCCCGATCCCCCCCCGGCATCCGCTCCAGCGCCTGCCCGAGGTCCCGGAACAGGCCCCCGGCCGCTGGAGCACTGAGTACTAGATCACCGAGTAGCGCACCGCGGTCACCACAAAGACGACCAGCGCGATCGCGCCGAGGATCACGCCCCACAGGCCCCGCCGCTCGTTCGGCTCGCCTCCGGCCATCATGCCGCCCGCCGGCCAGCGGGCGATCAGTCCGAAGGCGACCGCCATCAGCGCCGCGAGGAACGCCACGATGTTGAGCAGGGGCACCCACGAGAACAGCAGCGACCCGATCCCCAGGACCAGGGCGCGGGTGCCGAGATCCATGCCCTCGGAGGACGAATTCCGGGGCTTCGAGCCGCGCGAGCGGGGGCGCATGGGCATACCGCCAGCGTACTGGCGGCGGCCCGCCCGCGATGCCACGACGGCCGCGACCCGGACGGCCAGGGCGTGTCTTCTATAGCTAAGCGGTGCCCCACTTGATCGGGCGAGTAAGTGGATTCTGGAAAGCTCGCGCCCTCCTTGCTTGCGAAGTCCGGATAATAGGACAGTGCTCAATGCAGATGACACGATCAGCTGGGGCCCCAAGCGCATCGCGGTAGCTGGAGTCTCCGGCTCGGGAAAGACGACCTTGTGCGATGAGCTGGCAGAAGTCCTGCGTTGCGGGCGCGTCGAGTTGGACAGTCTCTACCACGGTCCGAACTGGACGCCACGAGAGGCATTTCTCGAAGACGTACAGGGCTTGATCTCAGCACCGTGCTGGGTCGTTGAATTGCAGTACCGCGAAGCGCGGCCCCTCATCGTCTCCCGAGCTGACACCATCCTGTGGCTGGACTACCCGACCAGGATCCAGATGACCCGACTCATCCGTCGGACGGTCCGCCGACGCGTGCAGCGCGAGGAACTCTGGAACGGGAACTACGAGCCGCCGCTGTGGAAAGCCCTCATCGACGAGGACCACATTCTGCGATGGGGTTGGCGTACGCGGAAGAAGCTCAAGCCGGTGATACCGACGTTGGAGAGCCGGTTTCCCGGGCTACGCGTTGTCCGTCTGACGCATCCGTCACAGACCTCACGGTGGGTCCGCGCCCTGGCGAGAAGCTAGCTGAAGAACTGCCCGGCGATGAACCCGGCCAGCAGCACCGCGAATCCGCCGATCTCGCCCACGACGAGCGCCCACATGCCGATGTGCAGCGACGCCGTGGGGTTCTCGAACTGGTTGGTCGTGTCCTGCTTCGCGCCGTGGACGATGTAGGCCCCGATGGCCACGAGGAAGAAGAACACCAGTACGCCGGCGGCCGCGAGGTTCACCCACGTCGGCCAGCTGCTCAGCTCCACGAAAGCCGCGATGAGCAGCGTGGCGAACGAATACAGCAGCGAAGCCCGGTGCGCGATGTCG
Source organism: Dietzia aurantiaca (assembly GCF_021033825.1). GTDB lineage: Bacteria > Actinomycetota > Actinomycetes > Mycobacteriales > Mycobacteriaceae > Dietzia > Dietzia aurantiaca. Next base: position 4,004 of record NZ_JAIFXZ010000011.1, on the reverse strand, counting down.
ACGTAAGGGTGCGCGAAGTGCTCCGGGCTGGTCGCCATCTGCCGGTACTTCCACACACCGAGCACGAGCGCCAGCAGGAAGATCAGCCCGGCGGCGAGCAGCGTGAGCCGGGTGTCGATTCCGAGTTCCATGGGTCCTTCCGAGGGAGGCTGGAGAACAATCCACCTGACAAACCGTGGGGATTTGTAGACTTCGATCCTAGGTCACGTGGCCTGCTCGAGGGCCGCGCAGCATCAATCTCGCTCACCGTCTCTCAGGAGAATCCATGCCGGATCACGTCGACTCCCCGCTCCGCCGCGTGCACGCCGCCGCGATCCAGCTGGAGGGCGTGCCCGGGCGGGTCGACCTCACGCTGGAACGCCTGGAGGCGATGATCGTCGAGGCCGGCGAGCGGGGCGCGAAACTCATCGCGGTGCCCGAGTTCTGCACGTCGCCGGTGCCGATGCGCGCCGAGGTCCACGCGGCGGTGCTGCCGCGCGAGAACGCGGCGGTGGAGATGTTCCGACGGTTGGCCGCGCGGTACGGCGCGACGATCGGCGGGTCGATGTTGATCGCCGACGACGACGAGGTCTACAACCGTTATCACCTGGTCGAACCCGATGGTCGCGTCCACACTCATGACAAGGACCTGCCGACGATGTGGGAGAACTGCTTCTACACCGGAGGCCGCGACGACGGCGCGTTCGACACCGCGCTCGGCGGGGTGGGGGTCGCGAGCTGCTGGGAGCTCATCCGCAACCAGACCGTGCGCAGGCTGCGGGGTCGGATCGACATCGCGATGACGGGCACGCACTGGTGGACCGTGCCGAGCAACTGGGGCGGGCTCGCCTCGCGGGCGCTGGCTCCGGTCGCCCGGCGCAACCGCGTCCTGTCGGAGAACGCGCCCGCGGAGTTCGCCCGGCGGCTGGGGGTGCCGGTGCTGCAGGCCTCCCATTGCGGATCGATCCGATCGGACTTCCTGCTGGCACCGGGCTCGGGTCTCTCCGTCAGTTACGAGACCGAGTTCGTGGGGGCCACGCAGATCGTCGACCCGGACGGCACCGTCCTGGCCTCCCGGCGGACCTCCGAGGGGCCGGGCATCGTCTCTGCGGATGTCGAGCTCGGGGCCCGGGGAAGCGTCACCCCGGCGGGAGAGGATTTCTGGATTCCGGATCTGCCGCTGCTGGTGCGCGGATACTGGCACCAACAGAATCTGGCGGGTCGGAGTTACTACAGGCGGTCAGGGCGGACGGCAGGCCTGCGGGCCGCGACGGGAGATTGATGATCACATCGGAATCGGCGGGAGTCCCGCAACGCGTGTCGACCGGCCGGCTCCCCGGCTGGGACGAGGTCGAATCGCTCACCGTCACCGCCCACGAGCGCTACCGCGACCTGCACGACGGCACGGTCGCGGACTACATCCCCGTCCTCGCCGGGGCGGACCCCGGCCTGTTCGGTCTCGCCGTGAGCGAGGTCAGCGGCGCGGTCCACAGGGTCGGCGACAGCGCCCACACCTTCACCGTCCAGTCGGTGTCCAAGGCCTTCGTCTACGCCCTCGTCTGCCGCGAGTACGGGCACGAGGTGGTCAAGGACCGGGTGGGCGTCAACAACACCGGCCTGCCCTTCAACTCGGTGATGGCGATCGAACTGAACGACGGCCACCCCATGAACCCGATGGTCAACGCGGGCGCGATCGCCACCACCTCGTTGATGCCCGGCGCCACCCCGGCCGAGCAGTGGGAGCTGATCCGGACCGGCCTGTCCGCGTTCGCGGGCCGTCAGCTGACCATGGACGGCACGGTGTACGCCTCGGAGATGGCCACCAACCACCGGAACAACGCGATCGCGCGGCTCCTGGAGAGCTACGGTCGGCTCGACGCCGACCCGCTGGAGATCGTCGACGTCTACACCCGGCAGTGCGCCCTCCTGGTGACGGCCGAAGATCTGGCGGTCATGGGCGCGACACTCGCCGACGGCGGCGCGAACCCGGTGACCGGCGAGCAGGTGGTCTCCCCCGACGTCTGCCGGGACACGTTGGCCATGCTCGCCGCGAGCGGCATGTACGAGAGATCCGGGGAGTGGCTGTTCGAGATCGGCATCCCCGCCAAGTCCGGGGTGGCCGGTGGGATCGTCGCGATCGCCCCGGGCAAGGGCGCGATCGGCGCGTTCTCGCCACGCCTGAACTCGGCCGGGAACAGCGTGCGCGGCCAGCGAGCGATCGCCTACCTCTCGCGCGCCCTCGGGCTCAACCTCTTCGCCTCCGATGCGGACGCGCGGATCGGCGGGACCGTCGCTGCGGAAAGGACACGTTCATGACCACCACGACGTCCACGATGCCGGGGCTGGAGGAACGCCGGTCCTGGCTCCCGATGGTCGGGCTATTCCTCGGCCAGATCCTCATGTCGTTCAACGTCTCCGCGCTACCGATCTCGATCGGCGGGATGGTCTCCGATTTCGGGGTCCCTCCCACGGTCGCCGGGTCGACGATCGTCATCTACGGCCTGGTCGTGGCGGCACTGGTGATGACCGGGGCCAAACTCGGTCAACGCCTCGGGTGGGTGCGGATCTTCCGAGTCGTCGTCGTCGTCTTCGCCTGTTCCTCGCTCATGATGATCTTCTCCCCCTCGGTGGGCTGGGCGATCGCGGGGCAGGCGCTCGCCGGCGCCGCGGCGGCGATCATCGTCCCCGCGCTGGTGGCCCTCATCGCCGAAAACTACCGCGGTGACCAGCAGGCCACCGCGATCGGCTCGCTGGGGTCGGCCCGCGCGCTGGCCGGCGTGAGCGCGTTCCTCATCGGCGGCACCCTCGGCACCCTCGTGGGCTGGCGGCCCGTCTTCTGGATCGTGTTCGCGATCGCGGTCGCCGTGTTCGCGCTGAGCTTCACGCTGCGGTCCGACCGCGGCGACTCGTCGATCACGATCGACGTGGTGGCCGCGTTCCTCATCGGCATCGCGATCATGGTCCTCACCCTGGGGTTCAACAACCTCAACGCGTGGGGCGCGTTCTTCGCCGGGCCCGGCGCGCCGTTCGACCTCGGGGGGATCTCGCCCGCCCCGATGCTCATCGTGGCGGGCATCATCCTGGGGCAGGCGTTCTTCCTGTGGACGAGGCGCCGCATCCGCGAGGGCAAGGTCCCGCTGGTCGACCTGTCGGTTCTCGGTTCGGGGCGCGAACGTGCGGCCGTGTACGCGATGTTCATCGTGGTGGCGCTCGAGGCGGCCCTGAACTTCACCGTGCCCCTCTACATCCAGGTGGTGCAGGGACGCACCCCGTTCGAGACGTCGCTGGCGATGATGCCCTTCAACATCACCGTGTTCATCACCGCGACGCTGATCGTGCGCTTCTACAAACGGTTCAGCCCGCGCACGATCGGGATCGCCGCATTCACACTGGCCACCGCCGCCCTGGTGTGGCTGTCATTCGTGGTGAACAACAACTGGGAGACGCTGCCCACGATCATCGGGCTGGTGGCGTTCGGTATCGGCCAGGGTGCACTCGTGACGCTCGTGTTCAACGTCCTCGTCACCTCCGCCCCGGCCGAGCTCGCCGGCGACGTGGGCTCGATCCGCGGCAGCACCCAGAACCTCGCCTCCGCGGTCGGCACGGCCGTGGTCGGCGCGCTTCTCGTGGCGCTGCTCAGCGTCGGCATCGGCAGGGCCGTGGTCGAGCACCCGGCGCTGCCGCCGGAGCTCATCGCGCAGGTGGACCTGGACAGCGTGAACTTCGTGTCCAACGACGACCTCGACGAGGTGCTGGCCCGGACCGACGCCACCGCCGAGCAGATCGACTACGCGGTGCAGCTCAACGAGGAGGAGCGCCTGCGGGCCCTCAAGATGGGGCTGCTGATCCTCGCCGGGATCAGCGCGCTGGCGATCCTGCCGGCGTCGCGGCTGCCGCGCTATCGGCCGCACGAGATCCCCGTCGGCTAGGTCGGCGGCCGGCCGGGTCGGCGGGCCGGCGGGCCGGCCGGGTCGGCGGGCCGGCCAGGTCGGCGGCCGGCTGACCTCACGCCTGCAGGGTCGGTC
>NZ_JAIFXZ010000010.1 GCF_021033825.1 Dietzia aurantiaca | reverse complement strand
GATGTCTATGCTGGCCTACGCCAACATCCAGCGTGAGACTTGTCGGGCCGATGCGCCGAGAACGTCAGGTCATGGGCTCGTCCACGTATATGTGGGTGCTCGAGCACGACCGTGAGTGGCTGCCGGAGATCCCCACCTTCGTGTTCACCCACCGCAGTCTGGAGGCGGCGAACGAGCATGTCTCCTTCGTCGCCGGGGCCCCTGCGGATTATCGCGGGTCTCTTGAATCCGCGGCCGGCGGCCGCGATGTGTGGGTGATGGGAGGTGGTGGCATCGCGGCCGAATTCGCCGGGGCCGGGATGCTCGACGAGGTGGTGGTCTCGATCGCGCCCGTGACCCTCGGTTCGGGAAAGCCGTTGTTCGGTGGTGCCTTTGATCTCGAGCTCAAGGGGTGCGAGCGGAACCGTGACTTCGTGGTGGTCCGGTACGACGTCAAGGGACCACTGACAAACCCGTGAAATCGCCCGCGGTTCAGTCCAGCTGACGTGATGAACGCGCGAGCAGTGTCACGAGGTCGTCCGGGAGTGGCTCACGCGGTGTGAACGTGATGCCGGTCTTGGTGGACTTGAAGCCCGCTGCCGCTATCGCCTCTGCGTGTTCGGTTATGACGAGGGCAGGAAAGTACAGTCCGACCTGCTTGCTGAAGGCCGCGTAGCTCGCCACGATCTTGCCGTCGAGCCTGTATCCAGGCATCTTGTATCCGATAATCTCGTCTGCGTCCGGGAGGGCCTCGCGTAGCAGGGTCCGCAGGTGGTTGAGAAGTGGGCGGAACTTCTCGGGCGCGGTGCGGATGTAGGAATCGTGATCGACGATCGTCGCCATGTCTCGTGCCTTCCTCTCGGATGACTGAACCCTAGCTACCTCACTGCCTCGGTCAGGGACGCGGCAGAAATCTCCTCGCGAACGATGTGTGCTCCCGCGCTGAGCGCGCTCAACTTCGCGAGCGCGATGTCCCGGGGGAAGGGCGCCATCCCGCAGTTCGTGCTCGGCAGGAGTTTGTCCGCGTCGACGAACTCGAGTGCCCGCCGGAGAGTGACGGCGACTTCCTGCGGGGTCTCGACCCGCTCGTCTGCCACGTCGATCGCCCCGAGCATGACCTTCTTGCCCCGGACGAGCTCGACGAGGTCAATCGGGACACGAGAGTTGTGGCACTCCAGCGAGATGATGTCGATGCTGGATTGCTGCAGGAGGGGAAACGACTCCTCATACTGTCGCCATTCCGACCCGAGGGAGGCCTTCCAGTCGGTGTTGGCCTTGATCCCGTAGCCGTAGCAGATGTGTACCGCGGTCTCCGCGCGTAGTCCCTCGGCTGCTCGTTCCAGTGCCGCCACGCCCCAGTCCTTCATCTCGTCGAAGTAGACGTTGAACGCGGGCTCGTCGAACTGGATGATGTCGACCCCCGCGGCCTCGAGATCGCGGGCCTCCTGGTTGAGGATCGTCGCGAACTCCCACGCCAACTTCTCTCGGCTCTTGTAGTGGCCGTCGTAGAGCGTGTCGATCATCGTCATGGGGCCGGGGAGCGCCCACTTGATCGGCTTATCCGTCTGCTGCCGGAGGAACCTCGCGTCGTCGACGAACACGGGCTTTGAGCGGCTCACGTCGCCGATCACTGTGGGCACGCTCGCGTCGTAGCGGTTGCGGATCCGGACGGTCTCGCGTTGCTCGAAGTCGACGCCGTCGAGATGCTCGATGAAGGTCGTCACGAAGTGCTGACGGGTCTGCTCGCCGTCGCTGACGATGTCGATGCCGCGGTTGCTCTGTTCGTGGGCCGCGATGCGAAGTGCATCCTGTTTGCCCTCGATCAACTCGTCGCCCTGTAACCGCCAGGGCGACCAGAGGACTTCAGGCTGGGCTAGCCACGAGGGCTTGGGCAGGCTGCCGACGGTGGACGTGGGCAGGGTTCGGTTCATGGTCGACTTTCCTCCGGTGGTCATCCGACGAGAACGGGGTTGCGGGAGGCCCACTGCTCGAGGAGTTCTCGGTGCGGCTTGATGAAGTGTTCTTCCGTGTACGCACCCTGCTTTTTCGCGAGCTGACTGCGCTCGTCGCGGTCGTAGACAATCGGGGTACGCGAGTAGTCCTGTTGATCCAAGGACGGCCGGTAGACGTCAGCTGCGGCCGAGTGCGCGTTGTAGATCTCCGGCCGGTAGATCTTCTGGAACGTCTCCATGACGCTGATCGTGCCGATGAGCTGCAGGTCCGAGTAGTCGCTGAACAGGTCGCCGCGGAAATAGAACGCGAGCGGGGCGACCCCGCCGGGTGGCATGAAGTACCTGACCTGGAGACCCATCTTGTGGAAGTACTCGTCGGTCAACGAGTAGTCGTCCTGCTGGTACTCGACGCCGAGGACCGGGTGCTGGTTACCGGTCCGGCGATAGGTCCTGCTCGTCGACACGCTGATGCAGATCACGGGATCCACCTCGAATCGTTCCCCGAACGCCGCGGAGTCGAGAAAGTGCTGAAACAGCTTGCCGTGCAGGACACCGAAGTCGCTGGGCACAGTGAACTCGGAGCTTCCCTTGTTGACCGCCGGCAGCCGAACGCTGAAGTCGTAGTCGCGGACGTAGGACGAGAAATTGTTGCCCACGATCCCCGGCAGGCGGTGCCCGGTCCGGTGGTCGACGATCTGGATATCCAGCACCTCGATCAGCGGGAACCGGTGATTGGCATCGGCCGTATGGAACTGTAGGTCCGCTGAAACGATCTCGAGGTCGACCGAAAAGCGGTCCCCGGTCGGATTTTCCCGGCGTGCGAGGTCGTTGAATCGGTTGTTGATCATCGACAGGGTTCGGCGGAGATTCTGCTGCCGGTGCTCGCCCCGGGCCAGGTTGGCGAAGTTCGTGGTGGCCCGAGAGCTCTCCGACGGCGAGTAGTTCTCGTCGAAGCGGGTGGTGGTGATGCTGAACGTGAGTTCGTTCGACATGTACGTCCAATTCAGGGCTTGGTCGGCCGGGCTCGGCGCTACGGAAATTCTGTATCCCCATCCTGCAGTCCCAGTTCAGATATCGGGTAACTAGCGTTTGCTATGGATCTCTATAGGCTGTAGCTATGCGCCGGGAATCCAGAGGTATCACACTCCAGCAGCTGCACTACTTCATCGAGGTCGCCGCGGAGGGTTCGATCACCGGCGCTGCGGAGTTGCTGTACGTCGCCCAGCCGACCATGTCTGCCGCGATGAAGGACCTTGAATCCCGAGTGGGGCGCACCCTCCTCGTTCGTTCTGCCCGGGGGGTGACGCTGACCGACGAGGGTGCGGAGTTCCTCGGCTATGCCCGGCAGGTCGTCGAACAGATGTCGCTCCTGGAGCAGCGCTACCTTGGTCAGCCGCCGTCCCGCCGTCTGCTCGGGGTGTCGGCGCAGCACTACTCCTTCGTGGTCGAGGCGTTCATCCGGATGGTGCGGTCCGGCGACGCGGAACAGTACGAGTTTTCGCTTCGCGAAACCCGGACCTGGGACATCATCGAGGACGTCCGGACGCTCCGCAGTGAGGTGGGCGTTCTCTACCGGAACGACTTCAACCGCAAGGTCATCGACAAACTCCTTCGGGATTCCGGGCTGGTCTTCCACTCGCTCTTCGCCGCGGTTCCGCACATCTTCATCTCCCGGCAGAACCCGCTGGCCTCCCGGGACCGCGTCACACTCGACGATCTGGCCGACCTGCCGCGGCTCACCTTCGATCAGGGTGCGAACAACTCGTTCTACTTCGCCGAGGAGATCCTCTCGACCCTGTCGAGCAAGCGGGAGATCCGGGTCTCCGACCGCGCGACCATCTTCAACCTCATGATCGGACTCGACGGCTACACGATCTCGACCGGCATCATCAGTGACGACCTCGACCCGGAGATCGTCGCCATCCCGCTCGAGGTGGACGAGAGCATCGAGATCGGCTGGATCAGCCACTCCGGGATCCCGCTCACCGGGCAGGCGCAGCGCTACCTCGCCGAGGTGCGGGCTGTCGTCGCAGACTACGGAATCGAGCTGATCGATTCGCCGTGAACGCCGCAGTTCCCGACGGTGGTGATCACCTCGTCGTCGTATGAACCAACGGTGTGCAGGTGGCTGGCGGCGTCGGCGGTTTAATCCGAATCGGGCCGACGCCGGTTCGCCTTGATCGCGCCGCGTCGGGTCTTCGCCTCCAGGCGGCGACGCTGTGACCCCCTGGTCGGGCGCGTCGGGCGCCGCGGGACGGCCGGGGCGACGGCGTCGCGCAGCAGTTCAGAGAGGCGGGAACGGGCCGCCGCCCGGTTGCGCCTCTGGGAGCGTTCCTCGGAGGCCGCGATGGTCAGCGTGGTGCCGTCGAGCCGGGCCTGGAGATTGCGCAGCGCCCGAGATCGCTGCGCGTCGTCGAGGGCGGAGGTGGTGGCCAGATCGAGGCTGAGCTGGACCCGTGAATCGGTGGTGTTGACGCCCTGCCCGCCGGGGCCGGAGGAACGGGAGAACAGCTCGACGAGTTCATTTGCTGGCACCCGGAGGCCGTGAGGCGCACCCGGGCCGAGAGGGATGAGCAGATCGTCCATAGTTCTATTGTCCCGCGGTTCCCGCGGTTCCCGCGGTTCCCGCGGTTCCCGCGGTTCCCGCGGTTCCCGCGGTTCCCGCGGTTCCCGCCGGTCGCAGGTGGCAGTCGAAGATCGATCACGCCTACCGTCGCCCGGACTGCTGCCGGCCGAACGGACACTAATACCGGAGACCGACCGTGGCAGTCGCACATTCCACAGGGGAGCGCGGGCCGGGAAAGTTGCCCACAGATCGGCATCCGGGGGTGTCTGTCGCGTGGCGATCCGCCGATGCTGGATGAATGGGAATCAGGTATTACGCATACGCCTTCGACTCGGACAACACGAACGCCGCGCTCAAGCATCCACACCACTTCGTCAGTGTGGATCCGCTCGCCGACGCGCTCGGCCTCCCGCATGGCTTCACCGCGGGAACGACAAACTTCGAGCAGGGACCTCCGACAGAGGAGATGCTCTACCTCGACAAACTGTGGCCGGCCTTCCAGGACATGACAGGGCCAGCGTGGCCGGATGATCAAGCTCGCCCTTCGTACCGGATGTTTGAAGGACGAGTGACGATGCTCGAGGACTATTCATGGCGTCCTTGGGTGCGAGCGATACCGCCGGAGGAAGTGCCACTGATCGCTGAGGATCTGGGCACCGTCAGCGAAGCCGACTTCATCCAGTACTACCTGACATCGCGCGCCAACTACCATGATCGCGACGCTGGGGAGGCCGCAGGCGTTGCCCACTTCCTGGGCCGGGCACAACGGTTCCTCGACGGACTGGTGGAGTCCGGGCGGGGATTCACCTACACGATCGGCTGACGGGCCTCGATTCGATCGAGTGCAGGTCAGCGGCTAGCGTCCAATACAAGTGACGTCCAGAGGCAGTGGCCAGAACCGACGTCACTCCCATATAGGAGTCTGAGTATATGAGTTTTTCCGTCTACCTCTCCGGCGAGATCCACACCGAGTGGCGCGACGAGATCCGACGCGGCGCAGAGGCCGCCGGGCTGGACGTCGTGTTCACCGCCCCGGTCACCGACCACCCGGCCAGCGACGCCGCCGGAGATCACCTGGGCGAGACCGGTAGCCAGTTCTGGCGTGACCACCAGTCCGCCAAGGTCAACGCCATCCGTACCCGTACGTTGATCGAGCAGAGCGATCTGGTCGTGGTGCGGTTCGGCGACAAGTACAAGCAGTGGAATGCGGCATTCGACGCCGGCTACTGTGCGGCCCTCGGTAAGCCCTACGTGACCCTCCACGACGTGGATATCGTGCATCCACTCAAGGAGGTCGACGCCGAAGCCCAGGCGTGGTGCACGACCACCGACCAGGTGGTGGAAACCCTGAAGTACGTCCTCAAGCCCTGATTGGACCGCCGGCCGCTCGGCCGGGCAGACAGTCGCCACCCGGCCGAGTAGGCTGCGCACCCGTGACGGAACCTGCAGCATCGTCCGGTGTCCCACGACGCCCCTCTCCGATGGGCGGGGGCAGGCCTGGGCGCGAGGACCTGGCACGCTTCGCCACAGACGATCCGCACGCGATGGACGATGTACTGCCCGCCGCCCCCGCGCGGCTCCGATTGCTCATCGCGGGGATCAACCCGGGCCTGTGGACCGCGGCGGTCAACGCGCCTTTCGCCCGGCCGGGAAATCGCTTCTGGCCCTCTCTTCACCGAGCGGGCCTGACCGATCATCTCGTGGATGCCTCGACCGGACTCTCGGCCGCGGACGAGCGTCAGCTCACGTCGCGGGGCATCGGCGTGACCAACCTGGTGGGTCGTGCCACCGCCAGAGCGGACGAGCTCAGCCGCGAGGAGCTCCGCGCCGGAGGGGAGAGACTGATCTCGCGGGTCGGCGACCTACGGCCCGACCTCGTGGCGGTCGCGGGAATCACCGCCTACCGGATCTCCTTCGCGCAGCCGCGGGCGACGACGGGACCGCAGGACACGTCGGCGATCCGGGGCTGGCCGAACGGGGTCGCGCTCTGGGTCGTTCCCCAACCGAGCGGCTTGAACGCGCACGAGACCGTCGACTCACTCGCCGGGTACTGGCGGCAGGTCTGGGAGGATCGGTGATTCATCCACAACGCGTAACCTTGAGGTTCGGGTGCAAACCAGGAGGTCGATGATGGCTGTGGTGGTACAGGTTAACTTCCCCATGCAGGGGCCCTGGGGTGCGGAGATGGCGGAGGCGTTCCTCGGGCTCGCGGAGTCGATCAACGAGGAGCCGGGATTCATCTGGAAGGTCTGGATCGAAGACCAGTCGGCCGACCTCTCCGGGGGCATTTATCTCTTCGAGACCCGCGAGAACGCCGAGGCCTACGTCAGGATGCACACCGAGCGACTCGCCGGGTTCGGGATCACGGACGTGACCGCCACGTTCTCTGACGTCAACGAGCAGTTGAGCACACTGAACCACGCCTCTCTGGGCTGACCGGCGCTTCCTGCGCCCGTTCCTGGTGCGTGCCCCGGGGCACACCGAGTGGCCGGTCGTGCAGGAGTGTGGTGGAGTTCAGGGGTCAAGGTCCGGTCGCTGTTCGTGTCACGTGGAGTCTGAGTGTCTGCCAAAGGGTCCGTTTCCGGTGCGGGGAGATCTGCAGGGCGTCGCCCGCACACAGGGGCCGGTGGGAAAGTCGGTCGCAACCGGATCCGGTCGTCGGGGCGGCCGCTTCCGGCCCACCGGAAGAAGTCGCCGAGGCCTGCGTCGGTATCCGTGTCTGAGAAGTCGATGGTTTTGCGCCCGGCCGCCGCCATCACCGTCGACGACGAGCACGCGGGCCGCAGGCTCGACAAGTTCCTGCGATCCCACCTCAAGGGCGTGCCGGCAGGCCTGCTGTTCCAGCTGCTGCGCCAGGGCAGACTCCGGGTCAACGGCCGCAGGACCGAACAGAACTACCGCCTCGTCAAAGGCGACGTGATCGAGGTGCCCGCCCTCGATGTGGAGACCCCTGCCACCGTCTCACCGAGGCCGCCCTCAGCACTTCTGGAACAGATGCGTAGGTCCGTTCTCCACGAGGACGCCGACCTGTTGGTCGTGGACAAACCAGCCGGAATGGCGGTGCACAGGGGGACAGACGTTCCCGCCGGTGTGATCGAGACCCTCCGGCACCTGCGACCCGGCCCGCCCGAACTCGAACTCGCGCACAGGTTGGACCGGGACACCTCCGGGGTGCTCGTCCTGGCCAAGACCCACTCGATGCTCCGCCATCTGCACGAGATGCTCCGCGACCGTGAGGACGAGATCGAACGACACTACCTGGCGATCGTCTCAGGTCGCTGGTCCGAGGACGTCACGGTGTTGGACGCGCCGCTGCAGCGGCGGGCCGCCGAAGTGGTGGTGCACCCGAACGGGCAGCGCGCCGAGACGCATGTCGAGGTCCGCCGGAGGGTGGGGAACCGGGCCACGCTCGTGGACGTCCGGCTGCTCACCGGGCGGAAGCACCAGATCCGCGTCCATCTCCAGCATGCCGGGCACCCGATCGCCGGAGATGACCGCTACGGTGACCTGCGCTTCAACGCGCTGGTGGAGGAGCGGGGTGGCAGGGGCCTCCACCTGCACGCCGCGAAGATGGTGATTCCCCTGCCCGATGGCACGGAGCTAGTGGTGGCGGCGCCTATGCCCGGCAAATGGGTGCGGCTGCTCAACAAGGGGATCTAGCCGCGCGGGCGGCGGCTACCGGCGGCATCAGCACGGATCGATGTACTCCGTCGACGTGGTGAGCAACCTCGCATTGCCGCCGCGGGCCGCCTTATCGCGGCACAGTTCCGCGGTGTCGTGCCCGTAGTCCACATAGATCGGGTAGACGCGCGCTCCGTCGACACCGGCGCGCAGTGACGGACACTGGCCCGGGGTGGCGAACTCAGCTCCCGGGTGGCGGTCCAGAAGCGCCGCGATACCCGCCTGCGGCTGGGGTGTCTCGACGAACGAGTCGAGGATGAGGATCCCCCTGCCGTCACACGGCGGGACGGAGGCGGTCACCAGGCGACCGGAGGACGTGCGAACCCCGCTGACCAGACCCGTGGCCCCGATGAATTCCCGCGGCTGGCCGGCGGGTGCCGCCGGTGCAGGGATGGCCGACGAAGCGCCCGTGGATTCCGGGCCCGGGTGGTTCGAGGTATCGCGCTCGGTGAGTACGGCACCCGAGGTGGTGATGACCCGGCCGGGTCCGCTGATCGTGAACGAGTTGCCGCCGGAGCCACACTCGAGCGTGGCCGCGTCAGGCATGGCGCACCGCACAGTGCCGATCTCTACAGCCTGACCGGTCTCGAGCCGAGCGGACACCGGCGGCACGCCCTCGACAAACGTATAGCGCAGACCTGCTACGCCGAGTTCGACGGCGCCGGGACGGCCGGGAAAGTGCTCGGTCAGATCCGGTATATCCGAGCCTGGTTTCCCGGTGCAGGCCACCGCATCTCCTGCGGAAACGCACAGTCCCACTTGCCGGCCGCCCGTGGAGAAGTTCCACGCATAGACGCCCGGACTGCGCGGCGCGGCAAAGGCGTCCGGGTCCACGCTGGTCAAGTCGCTCCGCGAGGGGGAGGCCGCGATGACGGTCGTGGTGACGGTGGAACTTGCGGACGAACTCGGGATCTGGCTGGTGGGCTGTTCGCGCTGATCACCGGTCTGCCCGGCCGCGCAGCCCCCGGCCAGGAGTGCTGCGCCGAGTATCACCAGCGTTCTCGCCATGCCGGCACCTTTCACGCGTTGGACCATTGTGCTGCCTCCCATCCGGGAGGTGGAGTGATATCGAATGCTCCGCACCGCCACCCGTTGTGGAACTCATCGAAAGCGGAAGGCGGCGAGCCGAGGGCTTCCGCCTGTCGGCGCATCCCGGCGAACCAACCGCAGTACTCCCGGTCGTTGACGTAGCCGGCCCCCGTGAGAGAGCCGACTTCGCGGAGGATCTCGTCCGCAACCTGGTCCACAGTCGTGGAGGGCAGAATCTCGAGCTCACCCACGCTCATGAAGCAGTTGCACCGCGGCGAGCAGCTGACGCCAGCACAGGTCGGAGTCGAGATCGGGCTGGGGTGGGGGCATGGCCTCTCCTCGGCTTGATGGCGCAGTCCGTTGTAAGACCGGACCCGGTGCGCGGAACTGAACTATGGCACAGCGCTCCGACAGCTCGGCCCAGCTCGCTCAGCGCCCGCCGCAGTGTAGGAAGACTGCTAGCCTGACCAGGCACTTTCTGATCGTCGAGGAGGACACCCGTGGATTTGAGTATGGACAAGGGCAACCAGTTCGTCGAGGAGACGCAGTCGCCCGAGGGCGCCGCCGCCTGGAAGCAACAGTTGGACGAGTTCGCCCCGGGCGCCTCCGATTGGGTGGTGGGCGCGGTGTTCGGCGGCACCTACCAGCGGCCGGGGATCGAGTTGCGCGATCGTCAGATGCTCAACATGGCGGCCCTGGCGGCGATGGGCGGCACCGAGCCCCAGCTGACCGGACACATCCGGACCGCGGTCGAGGTGGCCGGGATGAGTAAGGAAGAGGTCGCCGAGTGTTTCGTGCACCTCATGCCGTACATCGGCGTGCCCAAGACCCTGGCTGCGATGCGGTGCCTGAGCTCAGCGTTCGGCGATTGACAAATCAGTGTCGTCGTCGTTGTCGTCGTAATCCCTATCCCGCAACACCGCGCCCCCGTCGGATCACTCCGGCGGGGGCGCGGTGAGGTGGTGCGGGTTCAGCGGGAGATCAGGCGAAGGCGCTGTCGAGGTGGTCGTTGAGCGTCTTGCTCGGACGCATCGCAGACTTCAGCTTCTCGGTGTCGGGCTGGTAGTAGCCGCCGAGGTCGACCGCGTTGCCCTGGACGACCGTCAGCTCCTCGAGGATCGTGTCCTTGTCGGCGGTGAGCTTCTCGGCGAGCGGGGCGAACCGGGCTGCGAGCTCGGCGTCCTCGGTCTGTGCCGCCAGCTCCTGCGCCCAGTACAACGCGAGCCAGAACTGACTGCCGCGATTGTCCAGCTCACCGGTCACGCGTGAGGGCGACTTGCGGTTCTCCAGCAGCTTGCCGGTCGCGGTGTCGAGGGCCTTGGCAAGGATGGTGGCCTTGGGGTTGTCGGTCTTGCGGCCCAGGTCGTCGAGGCTCGCACCGAGCGCGAGGAACTCTCCGAGCGAGTCCCAGCGCAGGTGGTTCTCCTCCACCAGCTGCTGCACGTGCTTCGGGGCCGAACCGCCGGCACCCGTCTCGTACAGGCCGCCACCGGCCATGAGCGGCACGATGGACAGCATCTTGGCGCTGGTGCCCAACTCGAGGATCGGGAACAGATCCGTGAGGTAGTCGCGCAGGATGTTGCCGGTCACCGAGATGGTGTCCAGTCCACGCATGGCGCGCTCGAGGGTGTACCGCATGGCACGCACCTGGGACATGATCTGGATGTCCAGGCCCTCGGTGTCGTGATCCTGGAGGTACTTGTTGACCAGCGTGATCAGGTTGTTCTCGTGCGGCCGGTACGGGTCGAGCCAGAAGACGGCGGGCGTGTCGGAGGCGCGGGCGCGGTCCACGGCGAGCTTGACCCAGTCGCGGATCGGCGCGTCCTTGACCGTGCACATGCGCCAGATGTCGCCGGCCTCGACGTCCTGCGAGAGCAGGACCTCTCCGGTGGCCGCGTCGACGATGTTGGCCACGCCGCCGGTCTCCACCTCGAAGGTCTTGTCGTGGCTGCCGTACTCCTCGGCCTTCTGGGCCATGAGACCGACATTCGGCACGCTACCCATGGTGGTGGGGTCGAACGCGCCGTTGGTCTTACAGAAGTTGATGATCTCCTGGTAGATCCGCGCGAAGGTGGACTCCGGGATGACCGCCTTGGTGTCCTTCTTGCGGCCGTCGGCGCCGTACATCTTGCCGCCGATGCGGATCATCGCGGGCATGGAGGCGTCCACGATGACGTCCGAGGGGGAGTGGAAGTTGGAGATGCCGCGGGCCGAGTCGACCATGGCGAGCTCCGGCCGCTGCTCGTGGCAGCGATGCAGCTCCTCGATGATCTCCTCCTTCTTCGCCGACGGAAGGGTGTCGATCTTGGCGTAGAGGTCGCCCATGCCGTTGTTGACGTTGATGCCGAGCTCGTCGAACAGCTCGCCGTACTTGGCGAACGCGTCCTTGTAGAACACGCGGACGGCGTGGCCGAACACGATCGGATGGCTGACCTTCATCATGGTCGCCTTGACGTGCAGCGAGAACATGACGCCGGTCTCCCTGGCGTCGTTGAGCTGCTCCTCGTAGAACTCCAGCAGCGCCTTCTTGCTCATGAACATGGAGTCCACGACCTCGCCCTTTTCCAGCGGCACGGTCTTGAGGACGTGGGTCTCGCCGTCCGGCGTCACGACCTCCATGCGGGCGTCGCAGTCGCGGTCGAGGATGATCGACTTCTCGCCGGCGTAGAAGTCGCCGTGCGTCATGTGCGCGACGTGGGTCTGCGACGCCATCGACCACTTGCCCATGGAGTGCGGGTTGGCCTTGGCGTACTCCTTGACGGCCTTCGGCGCGCGACGGTCGGAGTTGCCCTGACGAAGAACCGGGTTGACCGCGCTACCGAGGATGCCGGCGTACCGCTCGGCGGTCTCCTTCTCCTCGTCGGTCTGCGGATCCCACGGGAAGTCGGGAATGTCGTAACCCTGCGACTGCAGCTCCGCGATCGCGTTGGTGAGCTGCGGGACGGAGGCACTGATGTTGGGCAGCTTGATGATGTTGGTGCCCGGGTCCTGGGTCAGACGACCGAGCTCGGCCAGGTTGTCCTGCACCTTCTGCTCGTCGGTGAGGCGCTCGGGGAACGCACCGAGGATGCGCGCGGCCACCGAGATGTCGCTGGTGGTGACATCGATTCCGGCGGCATCGGCGAAGGTGCTGACGACGGGCAGGAACGCCTCGGTCGCCAGCCGGGGGGCCTCATCCGTGAGGGTGTAGATGATCGTCTGTCTGCCATCGGTCATAGGTATCGACTCTTTCGTTTTGTGCTGATCTTGTTCTTGTGGAACGTCGTCATCTCGCGGCACCATCATCCCCCGTATCGCGACGTTGTGGCAGACGCCACCCGGCGACCCGGAGGACTCGGTCGACTTCGCTGTTGGTCGCGGTCGTCTCGGTACCCCGTCCAGTGTGGTCTACTCCACGCCCGCGTGCGTCGAAACGTCGAGCGGCCACCCCGTATGTGTCTGATTTCCCGCCCCTGTGCATGCGAACGGCCGCGATGTGGGCGGCTGCTGATTAGCCTGGATCGATTCGTCGTCCGGCGTCGGTGCGCGTCGTCGACGGTGCCGTCGTGGTGGACGGCGGGGGCGCGTCCCGGGAGTGCGCAGCGCGGCGGCCGGCAGACCACGCGCCCCACAGACGGTGATAGATGCCGTCCCGGGCGAGGAGTTGGTCGTGCGTGCCGGCCTCGACGATACGTCCGGAATCCATGACGAGGATCCGGTCGGCCCGCGAGGCCTGGTCGAGGCGGTGGGCGACCACCACCGCAGACCTGTCACGGGTCACCTCGTCCGCGGCGTCCTCGAGGGCCCCGGCGCCGGCCGAACCGGCCTCCGCGGTGGCCTCGTCCATCACGACGATCGCCGGGTCGAGAAGGAGAACCCGGGCCAGGGCGACCTGCTGGGCGGCCACCGGGTCGAGCTGGATCCCGCGGGCGCCGACGACGGTGTCGAGACCATCGGACAACCGGTCGTACCACCCCCTGGCGTGGACGCGGTCCAGGGCGGTGAGCAGCTCGTCGTCGCCCGCCTCGGTCCTGGCCAGGGTGAGGTCCTGGCGGAGGGTTCCGGAGAACACGTGGACCTCCTGGCTGACGGTGGCCAGGCGCGCGATCCGCTCGCGGTCGGACAGTGTCGAGACCGGATAGCCGTCGACCAGGACCTGGCCCTCGTCGGGGACGAGCAGCCCGGCGAGAAGCGCGGCGACGGTCGTCTTGCCCGCCCCGGAGGCGCCGACGATCGCCACGGTCGTTCCGGGTTCGACGGCGAAGTCGATGTCCCGGACCGCCCACTGCCCGCCGTAGCTGAAGCTGACACCGCGGAGTTCCACCCTGCCGATCGGGGCGCCGACCCCGACATCGGGGAGCGGGACCGGCGGGTCGGCCACGACGCCGACGATGCGGGACAGCGAGGCGTACCCGGACTGGACCACATCGAGCACCCGCATGACCATATTCAACGGCCCGCGCAGGCGGATGATCATGAGCACCGCTCCGGTGAGCGCGCCGACGGTGAGCGCCCCGGCCCCGACGAGGTGGTATCCCAGGAGAAGCGCGATCGAGAGCATGAGGAACTCGGCGACGAGCATCCACACGTTGAGGATGAGCATCGTGGTGCGCGCCCGGATGCCCTTGGTGACCACGCTCCAGGAGGCGTTCGCGATCTCGTCATGCATGCGCTCCTCCATCGAGAACGCGCGCACGGTGGCCCGGCCCCGGATGGCCTCGAGGACGCGGTGGGCGCGGTCGGCCATCGCCGCCCGTTCCTCGGCGTAGCGTCCCGGTGCCTTCCGGAGGTACAAGCGGGCGGCCAGGACGTAGACGGGCGCGACCACCACCGGGATGAGGATGAACTGCCAGTCCAGCGTGAACAGCGCGATCACCGTTGCCGCCAACGTGAACACCGAGCTGGTGAGGATCGGGATGGTCTCGGTCACCGCGGACGACAGCTCGGAGACGTCGTCCGTGGAACGGCTGACGAGGTCGCCGGAGCCGGCGTCCTCGACGCGGTGGGTGGGGAGGCCGAGTGCGGTGCCGACCATGTCCTGACGCAGGTTGGCGATCACCCGTTCGGCGACCCGCGAGACCAGGTAGAAGCCGCAGGCGCTGAGTACCGCACCGGCGACCGCCGCGCCGAAGAGGACGGCCCCGAGTTGCCAGAACGGTCGGGATGACGCGCCGGTGACCAGGTCCACGATCTGGCCCATCACCCGGGGCACCGTGACGGTGGCCCAGGCTCCGAGGCTGAGGAGGATCAGCGCGGCCAGCAGCGCCGGACGAGCGTGCCTGACACGGCGGAGCTGGGCCCCCATCTCACGGCGGACCTGACCGGCGGTCGCCAGCGGGAATCGCAGGGCGGTGTCGCCCTTGGCCGGGGGAGCCGGAACGTTCGTGATACTCATCGGGCGACCTCCGTCAGGGCGCCGACGAGCCCGGTCAGGTCATCCGTGGTGATGTGCGTCGTCGCTACGGCGCTCCAGGCCGGCGCTTCGCTGAACACGAGCGTGATCGCCTCCGCGCGATGCCGGGCAACCTGGTCGGCGATCGTCTGCTCGGTCACCGAGTCGACCGCGGTGGTCGGGTCCTGCAGCACCAGCACCTCGGAGGCGGCGGCCAGGGCGCGCGCCAGGGCGACCCGCTGGCGCTGACCACCGGACAGCATGCGGCCGTTCTCGCCCACGCGTTTGTCGGGGCCCTCGGGAATGTCGTCGCAGGCGGCGAAGTGGAGCGCCTGCACGGCCCGGGACCGGTCCGGGTGGACGTTGTCGGAGACGGTTCCGTCGAACAGGTCCGCGGCGTGTGGGGCGACGATCACGCGGGTGCGGGGCAGGGCCTCGAGGTCGTGCACCAGGGCGGGGTTCGAGCCGTGGACGACGGTGATGCCCGTGGGCAGGGCGCCGATAATGTGATCGGCGCGTCCGCTCTCGATCTCCGAGGGACGCTCGAATCCCGCACCGAGGACCTCACGGATCCGCTGGCCCGATGCCTCCGCCGAGGCCCACCTCGAGGCGAGGTTGCGACCGAACATTGTCATGGGGACGACGAGGAATTGCGTCAGGCCCACCACGGTGATCAGTTCGCCGACGGTGATGTGCTCGCCCAGCGCGAGAATGCCGGCCCCCAGACCGAGGCTGGAGACGAACAGCGCGCCCGCGGCGTCGGTGGCCCCGTTGAGTCGGGCTTCGGCGCCGTTGGCATGAACGGTCTTGGAGTATGCGGAGTCGGACACCGCGTCGTAGCGCCCCCGGACGGTCACGATCGCACCCAGCCCCTTGAGGATGCGTAGGCCCTGCACCACGTCGGTGGCGGTGGCGGCGGCCTCGGCGATCGCCTGCTGCCGGGCGACCGACCGCGTCTGCAGCGGCCGCGCTACGCGGAGCGCCACGACGGCCAGCAGTGGTCCGCCGACGAGCGTGGCCAGGCTCAGCCACGGGTTGATGGTGAACATCACTGCCGCGCCGTAGACGATGGCGGCGAGCTCGGCCGCCGGCATGACGGTCATCATCACGATGTCGCCGACCCGGGTGGTGTCCGAGGAGGCGATGGACAGCAGCCCGCCGGGCGTGCGCTCCCGTCCGGCGAACCCGCGCGGGTCCTGGATGCGGTCGGTCACCAGCGTGCGCAGGTCATGGCTCACCAGTTGCTGGCTGCGCACGAGCATGAAACGTGCGGTCCAGTTCGCGGCGATCGCCACCGCGAACACACACGCAAGCATGCCGATCCAGAACCACAGGCCGGCCAGCGACGCGGTCGCCACGGCGTCGTCCACGGCGCGGCCCACGACCACCGGGGTGATGCCGTTGCAGACGAACGCCACGGCCATCGCCCCGGAGGCGAGGAAGCTCCAGGGCCGCTGGGAGAGTGCGACCTTGAGAGTCCACCAGCGCGCGTCGACGGGCGGGATGAGCGACCTGTGCCCGCCCGGGCCGGGGAGCGCCGCGTAGTCGACGGTGCTCGCGCGCCCGGTGTCGGAAGAGTTGTCGGGCATGACCGACGATGTTACCGCCGCGCGCCGGGACGCCTGCTTCGCGAGCGTCTACCCGGCCTTCGCGCCGAGACTGCCGTTGTGTGCCGCGCGACCGCCCACGATCTCGACCCCGCCCAGAGACGCGACACCGAACGCGAGCAGCGACTGCCCGGAGGCGTCGAGGGTGTCCTCGACCGATCTCAACCAACCCCGTATGAGCGGGTCGGGCAGTCGGTGCCGCGCCGAGAGCGCGATGACGAAGCCCGGGGCCGGGATCTCCGGGAGGATCCTCATGGACTCCTGGCGGTCGCAGGCGGGTTCGGACCAGTCCGCGTCCGCGGCCAGCAGGGGCGCGGGCAGGCCGACGTCGTACTCGTCGCACGGGAGGATGAGCAGGGAGTTGCGTAGCCGATCTCGGTAACCCACCACCAGGTCGATGACACCGGCGGCGAGCGGCCCGTCGTCCAGGGGCATCGTGTTCCAGTTCTCGGGAAGCTCTTCGAATCTCATGCGATCGAGTCTTCATCCGATCACCCGGCGGGAACACCCCTGTAAGCCGATCAGTGGATTGCGCGATCTCGCCTGTGGAAGCCGCGATCCACGGGAACCACGAGCTGCGCTCGCGCGTCGTCGCCCCCGGACTCGCCTGCCGGTTCCGCCTGAGGTGGGGTCGCCGCCGTCCGATGACGACGACGAGGAGTCTGACGTGTCCCGCCCCCGGATCATCTGCGCCGGCCACCGGGGCTGGTTGAGTGGCCGGGGCACGAGTGAGGTGATCCTCGGGGGTCCCCGCGAGCCCGACCTGCTGCAGTCGTTCGACCATGTGCCGGAGGGGCAGACGTCCCCGCTGTTCCGGTCCTCAGGCGACGCGGAGCCCACCCCCGTCGAGTTCGCGTTCCGGTCCGCAGAGCCGCTCTCCGACGGCAGTGACTGGTTGCGCTATGACGTGATGGGCGAGATCGAGGCGTCCTGAATCGAGACTTTTTTCGCCGTTGTTCAGCGGGTCGGTCCCGTATGGTCTGCCCCAGAGTGCAGACGCGGACACCGCGAGGAGGATTGCGATGACGGATGTAGCGGCGCGCGCGAAGGCGCTGGCGGAATGGCACGGCTCGGGGGAGCTGGTGGTGTTACCCACGGTGTGGGACACCTGGAGTGCGCAGGTCGCGGTTGATGCGGGCGCTGTCGGACTGACCGTGGGAAGCCACCCCGTCGCCGACGCGATCGGCAGCACCGATGGCGAGAACATGGACTTCGCGGAGTATCTGTCGGTAGTCAACGGTATCTCCGCGGCGGCCGGGGTTCCCGTGAGCGTGGACGTCGAGTCGGGCTATGGCCTGGACCCGGCCGAACTCATCACGCGGCTGCTCGAGGCCGGTGCGGCCGGCGCGAACATCGAGGACGTCGTGCACGGCGAGGGCAAGCGAGTGCGTGACCGGCGGGAGCATGCCGACTACATCGCCGCGGCCCGTGCGGCTGCCGACGAGGCCGGCGTGGACTTCGTCATCAACGGCAGGACGGATGCGGTGAAGCTCGGCACCGGCACCTTCGACGATCCGGTGGGCGAGGCGGAAGCCCGTATCACGATGATGGAGGACGCCGGCGCCCGCGCGGTCTACCCGGTGGGGTTGTCGACTGCCGACGAGGTGAGCCGTCTCGTGCAGGCGGTGACGGTACCCCTGAACGTGACCGCGCACCCCGTCAATGGGCACGGTGCCGGGGACCTCGAGGCGTTGCGTGGACTCGGCGTGCGACGCGTGTCTTTCGGTCCGCTGTGGCAGAAGTGGCTCGGCGAGGTGTCGGCCGGTGAGCTCGCGGGATGGGCGCCGGGCGACAGGAGGAGCTGACGCCTCGAGACCTCAGCGGGGCCGTGCGCTGGCCGCCCCCGGCGGGTGCCGGGGGACGGCGACGTCAGCGGACCCGGGCGAGTGCCTCCTGCCCGGTGCCCTCCGCGGACGTCGGTGGGGCGACCGGCTCGGCGCCCGCGCCGGACGGCCGATTCCCGCTCTTGATCAGCAGCACGATGACGGCGCCCGCGACGGCCGCACCGGCACCGATGAAGAAGCACAGTCGGAACATCTCCTGGGTAGGACCCTGGATGCCCGCGCCGATGTCGGTCATCCGGCTGGTGAGGACGATGGCCATCACCGATCCGGCGATGGTGGTGCCCATGGAGCGCATCAACGAGTTCAGACCGACCCCCGCCCCGGCCTCGGAGGCGGGGGAGTTCTCGAGGATCAGAGTCGGCATGGCCGCATAGCCGATGCCGACACCGGCGGAGGCGATGCACGTCGAGACGAGCAGCTGCCACGGGGCATGCGCGGAGAAGGCGGCGACGAGGTATCCCGCCGCGATCACCGCCGCCCCCAGGGCGAGCGTGGTGCGGCCGCCGAACCGGGTGAGCATCCGGCTGGAGATCGGGGTGAACGCGAGCATCATCAGCCCGCCCGGGGCCATCCACAGGCCGGCCTGGAGCATCGTCTGACCGAGTCCGTATCCGGTGGATTCGGGGAGCTGGAGGAGTTGGGGAACGACTATCGACTGCGCCATCATGCCGAACCCGATGAGGAGCGCGGCGATATTGGTGAGAAGGATCGGCCGCCGGGCCGTTGTCCGGAGGTCGACGAGCGGCTGGTCGTGGCGGGTCTCGTAGAACCCCCACGCGAGGAGGACCGCGGCGCCGCCGATGATCGCGCACAAGGTGGCCGGCGAGGTCCATCCCCAGTCGCCGCCCTTGGAGATGCCGCCGAGGATTGCCACGATGCCGATTGCCAACCCGATGGCGCCGACAGAGTCGAACCGGGCCCGGTCCACCGGTCGCCGGTGCGGCAACACGATCAGCGAGAGCACGGCCATGACTGCGGCGAGCGCGCTGGAGACCCAGAACAGGGCGTGCCAGTCGTGGTCTTGGGCGATCCACGCGGCGAGGGGGAGTCCGAGTGCGCCGCCGACACCGAGCGTCGCGCTGATGCCGGCGACCGCGGAGTTCTGCATGGCGGGCGGGGCGATCTCCCGGACGAAGCTGATCGCGACGGGGACGTATCCCATCGCGAGTCCCTGGAGGGCGCGACCGATGAGGACCGGCACGAGGGAGGTCGACAGGGCGCAGATGAGCGAGCCCGACAACAGGATGAGCGCGGAGGCCACGAGGACCGGCTTGCGCCCCCGGATGTCGGCGAGTCGGCCGGCCACCGGCATCGCGACACCCCCGGCCAGCAGGGTCGCGGTCACCACCCACGCAGCGTTGTCCGGTGCGGTGTCCAGAAGCCTCGGCAGTTCAGGCTGGATGGGGATCACCAGCGACTGCATGAGCGAGGCGCACATGCTCGAGAAGCCGAGGACCAGGATGACGGCCAGCGGCGCCGCCGCGCGGTCGCGGGAGAGATTCATCAGTTCCTTTCAGGGGTTCCGTCCGAATATGTATGTTACATACATATTCCAACCTGTGTAGACTACATATCGCATTCGGAGACGGCAACCATGCGGTCGGCCGTCCCTCGTCGAGGGCGCGTCCGCGAAGGAGGACTGCAGGTGACGGCATCGCGTGAGCACTGGTTGGGGCCTGACGCGCCCGCGGAACGGCGGCTCGCTGCCATCCTCAGCCGACTCGACGGTCAACGCCGTGCCATGGAGGGCACCATGCGGCTCGGCACCGCGGATCTCCGGCTGCTTTGGCTGCTGGCCGACGGCCGTGCGCGAACCCTGAAGGAGATCGCCGACGAGCTCCGGTTGGAGCAGTCCACGATCAATCGCCAGGTCAACGCAGCTCTGGCCTCGGGGTATGTGGAACGCCGACGGCGCGATGGCGGCAGCGCCCACGAGTTCGAGCGCACAGACGAGGGCCGTCGGGTGTTCGACGCGGACACGGCCCGTTCTCTCGGCGCCTACGCGTCCGCGCTCTCGCACATGGGGCCGCGGGGCTCCGAGACCTTCCTGGTCCTCGCGCACGAGTTCCTCGACCACTATCAGCGCGAGGTCGAGAACGCAGCCGGCTGAACCGACGCCACGCAGGGCCGCGTGACAGCTGACCGGCCCGCTATGCCTGCACGCGCGTTGACCCGGTGGAAGAGTGACGCCCATGGATGCTGAACCCGAACCGGGCATGCCGGACAACCGCGATTGGACCACCGTGCTCGACGGCGGATGCGAAGAATGTGGCTACCGACCGCACGATCCGCTGACCACCGACGAGAGGCTGGCCGCCGTGGCCGAGCGGTGGGTCGTGGTGCTCGCCCGGCCGGACGTCGCCACTCGGCCGGCTCCTCGGGTGTGGTCGCCGCTGGAGTACGCGGGCCACAGTCGCGACCTCATCGAGGTACTGGGAGACCGCCTCGCGGCGATGCTCGAGGTCGACAACCCCACATATGCGGACTTCGACGGCGAGGCCGCCGTCCGCGAGCGCGAGTACTGGCGAGCCCGGGCCGCGTCGCTCGCCGGGAAGTTGGTCCGCGACACCGGCCGGACGCGCGGGATCGTCGGACGCGTCGGCGACGCCGACTGGGATCGCACCGGGCGTAGGGGCGACGGGTACGTCTTCACCGTCGCAACGCTGTGTCAGTACATCGTCCATGACGTGGAGCATCACCTCCACGACGTCGACGGTTGACGTTCGACGACGGCGTTCGAGGGGACGCGGTGTGCTGAGCCGGCAAGCGCCCGGGTCGTACGTGCCTGTCACACGCCGACCGGCACCTCCGACAGTGTGCGCCGACTCCGGAATCGCCGGATCTCGCCGCTGACCGGGTCGGTGAACCCGAGCTCGCGGGCGAGGAGTTGGAGGGGGAGTGAGTCGTCGTCGGCTGCCTCGGGCAACAGCTCGGGATAGCGCCGGTCGCCGAGGATCGGGATACCGAGCGCGGCGAGCTGCACGCGCAGCTGATGGAGTTTTCCGGTGCGCGGCCGCAGCAGCGTGTGCAGCACGGGCCGCCCGGCGGCGCTGGTCCCGTGCCCCAGTACGTCCACGACGGTCTCGGCGTTGGGCTCGAGCCCCGGCCGTATGACGGTCCGCTGCGGGCCGCCGGGGCAGTGGAGGTGGTCCCGGCGCACCAGCGGCATCGGTTGCCCGTGGAGGGTGCCGGCGTCCGGGTCCCAGCCGACGGGCGGCGCGGACACCGCCTCGTAGACCTTGGTCACGCGCCGCTGCTCGAACAGCGATTGGTACGCGCCGCGCATCTCGGGCCGGGCGGTGAACATGACCAGCCCGGCGGTGGGCCGGTCGAGTCGGTGCACCGGCGTGATGTCCGGGTTGCCCAGGCGCACCCGCAGCCGGACGAGGGCGGTCTCGCGTAGGTAGCGGCCGGACGGGGTGGTGGGGAGGAAGTGCGGTTTGTCGACGACGACGAGGTCGTCGTCCGCGAACAGGATCGTCTCCTGATAGGGCAGAGGCCGCTCATCGGGCAGCTGCCGGTGATACCAGACGAACTCGTGGCTGCCCGGCGTGGTGTGGCGATCGATCGGCCGACCATCGCCGCCCACGATCTCCCCGGCGTCGATCCGGCGGAACAGCTCATCCGGGTCCAGGTGCGCGAATCTCGACACCATGTACTCGGCGATCGTCGTCCACGGCCCCGACACAGGGATGCGGAGCCTGGTGGGCCCGACACCGTGTCGTACCGGGAGTGGCGGAGGTGTGGGCACGGACCACATCGTCTCATCCCGCGCCGGGCGGTCTGTCACTTCCGCGCGCAGGGCGTACGCGCACGGTGCTGACACCTAAGGTGGCAGGAAGGAGCGGCGTCGCGAGCTACCGGGCCGGCGGGGCCGTCACACGGTTGGTGGGCCGGGGGCGGGGCCGACGCCGCGCCCGGCGACGAAGAAGGGCGGTGACTCCGGCGATGACCGAGCGGGCTTCGGCGACCCACCGCATGACGCGGGCGGTGATCGGGCCGGTGCGCGCGCCCGGGCTCCACATCATGAGCTGGAATATCCGGCGGCGGATGCCGGGCTTTCTGACGCGGTCGGCCGATCGGTGGTGCCGCCGCGCTCCCGGGGTCACCGCTCTGCTCACCATGGAGCGTCCGACGGTGCTCTGTGCCCAGGAGGTGCTCCCGGATCAACTGGGGGCGCTCTACGAGGGACTCGGTCGCGGGTACCACCACGTCGGCTTCGGTCGGTCAGCCGACGGCGGCGGCGAGGCGTGCCCGATCGTGTACGACGCGGACAGGCTCGAACTCGAAGGGTGGGAGCAATCCGCGCTGTCGGACACCCCGCGGCTCCCCGGTTCGACGTCGTGGGGCAACCCGTTCCCCAGGATTCTGGTCCGTGCACGATTCCGGGACCGGGCCACGAGTCGGCGGATCCACGTGATGAATACTCATCTGGATCCGTTCTCGGCGAGGTCGCGGCTCCGCGCGGCCGTAGCGATCGGGGATCTGGTGGGTCCCGGCGAGCCGCCGACGGTACTGGCCGGGGACCTCAACGCCGGCCTGTCGAGCGATGCCGTGCGGGCCCTGTTCGCGGCCGGACTGGTGGACAGCTGGGACGGTGCGCGCTCTCGTGCAACCGGGGAGTGGGGCACCTACGGTCGCCACCGTCGTCCGCGTCGGCATGGCGATCGGATCGACTGGATTCTCACCTCATCCCGTCTCCGGGTGACCGAAGCCGCGATCAATCCGTTCCGACATGACGGGGGCTGGCCCTCTGATCACCTGCCGGTGCAGGCCGTGGTGAGAACAGAGAGCCCATCGGGCCCATCAGACCCTGTCGTGGCCGGGGCGGGCCCGCCGTGATCGACAATTTCCTGCGTCCTGCCGGTACCCGCGGACAGGTCGTCGCGGATGCGGTCCGGCTTCTCGGTGTGCTGAGTGCTTTGCTGGCGCTGGCGGTGTCCGGGGTCACCGACGCGGCGATCGTGGCGATCTGCACGCCAGGGCTCATGCTGCCACGGTTCCTGGGAATGCGGCCGGGGGCCGACGCCGCGGTGTGCGTGGTTCTGCTCGTCGCGGCGTGGAGCAACGTACTCGATCTCTATCGAGCAGTCTGGTGGTGGGACATCCCCGTCCACGTGGCGACGGCCGGCGCCCTCGCGGTCATGGGGTACCTGGTGCTCGCCCGCCGGGACATCGTGCCGCCGCCGGTCTCGCCACGATTCACCGCCTTCGGAGCCGTGGTGCTCACCACCGCGCTGGGGCTGGCCCTCGGCGCGCTCTGGGAGATGGTCGAATGGTTCGGACATGCCGCGATCACCGCCGACATCCACGTGACCTACCACGACACGATCGGCGACATGGCCGCCGGCGCGACAGGGGCGCTGCTCGGGGCCTGCTGATGGCCCGCACGCCTCAGCTGCTGGTCCCGTCGATCGCTGTCACGGTCACGGGGTGCGAGCCCCGGTGTCGTCACCGGTCGTGATGCCGCCGCCGTTGTCGTCATCGCCATCGGAGACCCTGCCGGGCGGTGACGCGCCCGCCTCCGGCGCCCCCGCACCGGCGCCCGGGGCGTGCAGCACGTCGGCGAGTAGTGGGAACAGCAACACCGTCACCGCTCCGGCCGCCACCAGGACCGCCGCTTCCTCGGCGCGCATCAGATCGCCGGTCACGGCCACGTCCGTCACCGCCACGATGATCGGCAGACCCGTCGCCGCGTACAAACCGACCCGGGCGCGGTCGCGCGTCGTCGCCAGACCGGGGCTGACCCGCAGCCACGTCTCCGAGAGCCACACGCCCCCGCCACGCAGGATCAACATGCTCGCCACCCCGGCGACCAGCAGCCACGGGGCCGCCGCGACCGCATCCACGCTGATCCCCATCCCCGACACCACGAAGAACACCGGGATGAACAGGGAATATCCGACGGTGTCCAGGCGGCCGAGCAGCTCGCCGAGCAGGTCGCGGGGCGGCGCGTGGGGAGCTGCGGAATCCGACCGGACGGCCACGAGTTGCCTGCCGTACGCCTCGACGAGGCTGCGCAGGATCATGCCCGCCGCGAACGCGCCCAGCACCACGTCCAGTCCGAACACCGACGCCACGGCCATCATCGCGGCCAGCAGCAGGAACACCGTCCGCACCACGAGCTGTCCGGTCGATGTGTTGCCCTGCGCCAGTGCGCGCCCCATCGCGGGGACGTAGAGCAGGCGTCGCGGTACCGCGAACAGGAACAGGGCGGCCAGCAGGAACAGGGCGACCGCCACCGCGGACGACCCGATGTCCCGTGTGCCCAGCAGCAACGCCATGGCCAGGACGGGTCCTAGTTCGCCGACCGCGCCGTGGGTGAGCACCGCGCGGCCGACCGGGGTGGTGTCGTGGCCGCCCCCCTTGAGGATCGGCAGCAGCGTGCCGATCGCGGTGGAGGTGAGCAGCAGGCCGATCGCCACGGCGGTCTCCCAGCGGTCCGAGACCAGGTACCCGACGCCGGTCGCCAGGATCAGGCTCATCACCCAGGTGCCGGCCGCACCCGCGCCCCGACGGCCGGCGAGCGTGGACGTCCGGAGTTCTGCGCCCGCGAGCAGGAACAGCATGCCGAGCCCGATCTCCGACAGCATCGCCACGCCGCCGCTCTCCTCGGCCAGGCCGATCCCGTTGGGGCCGATGAGCATGCCGCCGACCAGCAGCAGGACGACCGCGGGGATGAACGATCGGGCCAACCAGGACAGCACCGGTGCGACGCAGATGACCACCACGATCCAGAACAGCGAGAGCAGGTCCGTCGAGGAGGTCCCCGAAGCCAGGAGGGTGGTGGTCACGTCCGGCCTTCCGTCGGAGGGATGAGCGCGAGCCTAGTGCAAGGTGGATGCATGACGACCCCGCTCTGCACGCGCTCCGACGACGACCCGCACCACCTCCCGGGCTTCCGTCGCACCTTCGCGCCCGGACACCTCACGCTCGGCCTGGGGTTCCCACTACGAAGTCGGGGCGACGACGCGTCGGCCGGGGATCTCGCCGCGCAGATCGAGGCCGCCCGCGCCGCCGAGGCCGGGGGCTTCGCCGCCCTCTACGTCCGTGACATACCGCTGCGGGTGCCGTCGTTCGGAGACCTCGGGCAGGTGTACGACCCGTGGATTCATCTGTCCCACATCGCGGCGCACACCTCCCGGATCGCGCTGGGGACCGCTGGCATCGTCCTGCCGATCCGACACCCGTTGCACGTGGCCAAGTCCGCTGCCAGTCTCGACCGGATCACCGGTGGTCGCTTCCTTTTGGGGCTGGCCTCGGGCGACCGGCCCGAGGAGTTCCGCGCGTTCGGACTCGAGCAGGGGGAGCGCGGCGAGCGGTTCCGCGAGAACCTGCGCGTGCCCCGACACGCGCTCAGCACGGAGATGCGTGGCATCCGCTGGCCGGGGGGCTGGATGCACAGCGCGGACGTGGTGCCCAAGCCCACCGCGGCGTCCGTGCCGATGCTCATGATCGGTTCGTGTCAGCAAAGCGTCACCTACCTCGCCGAGCACGGGGACGGCTGGATGACCTACCCGCGCGACTTCGACGCTCAACGCCGCACCACCGCGCGATGGAGAGAGCTCGTCGAGACGGGAGGAGTCGCGGACGCCCACTTCAAGCCCTTCGCGCAATCGCTGCAGGTCGATCTGTCCGAGGACCCGGACGAGACGGCGTCGCCGATCAGCTTCGGGTTCCGGCTCGGCCGGCGTGCGCTGGTACAGCACCTCGGCGATCTCCGACAGATCGGTGTGAACCACGTTCTGCTGGGAGTGGGCGCGAGCACGCGGCCGATCCGCGAGGTCATCGACGAACTCTCCGAGCATGTGGTGCACCGGTTTCCCGCTCTGGGTTCGTCGTCGGGCTGACCCTGCACTCCTCGTCCGGCGGCGCGGATCCGGCCCGAGTACCTAGGCTGGCCCCATGAGCTCCGGAACCGATACCCCCCGATCAGAGAACCCGACGACGGAAGTCGACATCAAGCCACGCAGCCGCGACGTGACCGACGGCCTGGAGAAGACCGCCGCGCGCGGGATGCTGCGAGCGGTGGGGATGGGCGACGACGACTGGGTCAAGCCCCAGATCGGCGTTGCGTCGTCGTGGAACGAGATCACCCCGTGCAACCTCCCGCTGGACCGGCTGGCCAAGGCGGTCAAGGAGGGTACCCACGCAGGCGGGGGGTACCCGCTCGAGTTCGGCACCATCTCGGTCTCCGACGGCATCTCGATGGGCCACGAGGGTATGCACTTCTCGCTGGTGTCCCGCGAGGTCATCGCGGACAGCGTGGAGACGGTCATGAGTGCCGAGCGGCTCGACGGCTCGGTGCTGCTCGCCGGGTGTGACAAGTCGCTGCCCGGGATGCTCATGGCCGCCGCCCGTCTAGACCTGGCCAGCGTCTTCCTCTACGCCGGGTCGATCATGCCCGGTTTCGCCAGGATGTCGGACGGGACCGAGCGCCAGGTCACGATCATCGACGCGTTCGAGGCGGTCGGGGCCTGCTCACGGGGACTGATGAGCCGCGAGGACGTGGACAGCATCGAGCGCGCCATCTGTCCCGGCGAAGGCGCCTGTGGCGGCATGTACACCGCCAACACGATGGCCAGCGCCGCAGAGGCCATGGGGATGTCCCTCCCCGGCAGTGCCGCGCCACCGGCGCCGGACCGTCGTCGCGACGGGTTCGCCATGGCCAGTGGCGAAGCCGTGGTGGAGATGCTGCGGCGCGGGATCACCGCCCGCGACATCATGACCAAGGAGGCGTTCGAGAACGCCATCGCCGTGGTCATGGCATTCGGTGGCTCGACAAACGCGGTGCTGCACCTTCTGGCGATCGCCAACGAGGCGGAGGTGGAGCTGAGCCTCGACGACTTCGCCCGCATCGGAGCCAAGGTCCCGCACCTGGCCGACGTCAAGCCGTTCGGTGCGCACGTGATGAACGACGTCGACAAGATCGGCGGAGTGCCCGTCGTGATGAAGGCGCTGCTCGATGCCGGGTTGCTGCACGGTGACTGCCTGACGGTCACCGGCAGGACCGTCGCCGAGAACCTGGCGCACATCTCGCCGCCGGACCCGGACGGCCTCGTGCTGCGTGCGATGAACGAGCCGATCCACCCGACCGGTGGCATCACCATCCTGCGCGGCTCCCTCGCCCCGGAGGGTGCGGTGGTCAAGTCCGCGGGCTTCGACTCGGATGTCTTCGAGGGCACCGCGCGGGTCTTCGAGCGAGAGCGCGCCGCGATGGACGCGCTCGAGGACGGGACGATCACCGCCGGCGATGTCGTCGTCATCCGTTACGAGGGACCCAAGGGTGGTCCCGGCATGCGCGAGATGCTGGCCATCACCGGGGCGATCAAGGGCGCGGGGCTGGGCAAGGACGTGCTGCTCATGACCGACGGGCGCTTCTCCGGAGGGACGACCGGACTGTGCGTCGGGCATATCGCGCCGGAGGCAGTCGACGGCGGCCCGATCGCGTTCGTGCGCGACGGGGACCGGATCCGCCTGGACGTCTCGAACGGCACACTCGAGCTCCTGGTCGAAGAGACGGTGCTGGAGGGACGCAAGGAGGGCTGGGAGCCGCTGCCGCCCCGCTACACCCGGGGCGTCCTCGCCAAGTACTCGAAGCTGGTCCAATCGGCCTCCGAGGGCGCGATCTGCCGCTGAGGGCGCATCGGCCAGACGACTCGCCCCGCCGGCTGACGATCAGCCGGCGGGGCGAGTCGGTGGTGGCGGCGGAGGATTAGTCGAGGACCGTGCCGTCGTCGAGGTGGGACAGCGAACCGTTGTCGGGCAGCTCTCCGGTGGCGAGGTAGACGAGACGGTTCGCGATACTCACGGTGTGATCGGCGAAGCGCTCGTAGTAGCGGGCCAGCAGCGCCAGGTCCACCGCCGCGACCGAGCCATAGGGCCAGTCCTCGTGGGAGAGCTGCTGCATCAGCGTGGCGTGGAGCCCGTCCACGGCATCGTCCTGGGAATCCAGGAGCAGTGCCTTGCTCACGTCTCGCTCGGCGAACAGGTCGGTGAGCTGACGGGACATCGCGACATCGCGCTCGGCGAGCTCCCGGATGAGAGGGACGACCTGCTCCGGGACCACGGCTTCGGGGTGGCGGCGACGGGCCACGCGGGCGATGTGGCCGGCGAGGGCGGCCATCCGGGTGAAGTGCTCGACGATGTAGATCCCCGAGACGACCTGACGGAGGTCCCGCGCGACCGGCGCCTCCAGGAGGAGCAGCTCGAACGCGTGCTGTTCGCTGACCTCACGGAGCTCCTCGAGCTCGGTGGCGCCGTCGATGACCTCGGTCGCCGCCACCTCATCGCGCTCCAGGAGCGCCACGGTCGCGCGTTCGAGGAGCGTGGTGTTGGTCTCGCAATAGCGGACAAGCTGGTCAGAGAACTCGTCGAGCTTGGAACGGAAGACAGTACGCATGCCTCCGACCGTAGTTATCGCGGCGGCCCCCGGCAGCGCCGTTCTCCCAGTGTTCACCCACCTGACCCGCAAATGGGGGCACCCTCGCCGCGAAGTAGACAGAGCGGTCTGTTCGCACCTACCCTGGCCGACACACGCAGTCCCCGGAAAGGACACGACATGACCCTCTTCCTGTACGAGACGACCCCGTCCCAGGAGCAGCAGGCCGATCCCTCTGCGCTTATCGACGCCATCGCGGCCACGCTGACCGAGGCGGGCGCCGAGGTCATCGAGACCCAGATCACCAAGGGCGCCGCCCGGATCTTCACCATCGTGGAGCTGGCCGACGGCCCGGGCGGCGCCTGCGCCACCGATGCCCCCGCCCTGGACGCCGCGAAGCTCGGCGTCGCCGAGGTCACGGAGCCGGCGCAGGTCCGCCTCGTGGGCACCGACCTCGAGACGATCAAGGCAGCCCGCCCCGAGGCCGGCTACCTGGTCGAGTGGGACATTCCGGCCGAGATCGACATGGACACCTACCTCACCCGCAAGAAGGAGAAGTCCCCGAAGTACGCCGAGATCCCCGAGGTCTCCTTCCTGCGCACCTACGTCCGTGAGGACACGGACAAGTGCCTGTGCTTCTACAACGCCCCCGACACCGACGCGGTCGTCCGGGCGCGTGAGATCGTGTCCACCCCGATTTCGCGTCTGCACGAGCTGGCATGAGCGCACCCACGGCCAGCACTCTCACCCCGGATCTCGGTGCCCCGCGGGCGCGCCTGATCGCCGGCGATCTCGGTTCCGTCAATGCGGCGGAGCTCCTCGCGGTGATCGACTCGATCGCCGCGCGGGCCTCCGCCCTGGATCGCGCTGACGCGGATCTGCGGGAGGACATCGCCGCACTCGCCGATCTCGGTCTCTTCGACGTCGACCGCACGCCGGTCCCCGTCGCCGCGACGATCATCGAAGCCGTGGCGACGGAGAGTCTGGCCGTGGCGTTCGGCGCCTGGGCGCAGCGGATGACCGCGGCCTACCTCCGACATTCCGCCGACCGGTCCGAGGCCGCTCAGCAGAGCTACCGGGCGGTCGCCGACGGCACCCGACCGGGCGTGACCGGCATGGCCGCCGCGCAGCGGCAGGTCGTCGGACTCGGCAACGTGCCCATCACCGCCACCCCGGTCGACGGTGGCTATCGGATCGACGGACCGATCGCGTGGGCGTCCAACGTGTACCCGGACAGCACCATCGTGCTGGCGGCCAACACAGAGGACGGCCGCAGCCTCGTCCTGACCTTCGGGGCCTCGACCCCCGGCGTCGAGATCCGTACGGCTCCCGACCTGCTCGCGCTCAACGCGACGGCCTCCACGATGATCGGACTCGATGGCGTCGTGGTGCCCGATCAGCAGGTGTTGGGCGAGGACCTCGGCGACTTCCTGTCAGGCGTGCGACCGCAGTTCCTCGTCCTCCAGGCGGCCTTCTGTTCCGGCGTGGGCGCCCGCTCACTCACCGAGGCCGAGGGGCGGCTCGAGGGACTCGGGGCCTTCTACTCGGACGAGCACGAAGCGCTGGCGGGCCGGCACGAGCACATGCACTCCGAGCTCCACCGCCTCGCGGCCGCGCAGCACAGGGCGTCGCTCACCGACCTGTTGCTGCTGCGTCTGGACGGCGCGGAGATCGCACCCGCCGCGACCCGGCTCGAGGCGATCCTCTGCGGCGGGATGGGCTACGCGCAGGGGGCTCCGGCCAACCGCCGTATGCGCGAGGCGGCCTTCCTTCCGGTGCAGTCGCCGTCGCAGTCCCAGCTCCGCTGGGAGCTGGACCGCCTCGGGGTGGTCGCGTGAGTTCAGCGGTCCTCGAGCGACCGGTCGCCGTGAGCGTGACCGGTCTGCAGCACCGGCTCCCCGGCGGGCGGACCCTGTTCGACGACCTCGAGCTCCGGGTCCGCGCCGGTGAGTCGCTGGTGCTGCTCGGGCCCTCCGGCGTCGGCAAATCGACCCTGCTGCGCATGCTGGCCGGCCTCGAGGAGCCGGCGGGCGGTGCCCTGCGGGTGGGCTCGCAGTCCATGGCGGACGGTAACGAGCACTCCTATGCCGTGGTCTTCCAGAAGCCGCTGCTCTACCCGTGGTTGTCGGTACGCGAGAACGTCGCCCTGGGCGCCCGGTTCCGTGCCCTCCGCGGCCGGGTGACCTCCGAGCATGTCGACGAGCTGCTCGAGAACTTCGGGATCGCGGAACTGGCTGATTCACGACCGGACCAGATCTCCGGTGGTCAGGCGCAGCGCGTCGCCGTCGTCCGGGCCGCGGCGACGCGTCCGGAGATCCTTCTCCTCGATGAGCCGTTCAGCGCGCTCGACCCGGTGACCCGGGCCGACTCCCAACGCTGGCTGGTCGGTGTGACCGCAGACCTCGGCGTCACCACGGTCATGGTCACCCACGACGTGGACGAGGCGTTGGTTGTCGGCTCCCGCATCGCCCTGCTGGGCTCGTCCGGTCGCGTGCAGCGGGAGTGGACCAACACCTCCCACGGCGCCACCGACTCGGACCCGGCGCTGCGTGGCGAGATCCTGGCCGCGTACCGGACGGCCTGACAACGGCGATGAAGAATGATCCGGGGGCGCGCGGCCCCGTACTCGACCGACGCTCGCTGCTGCGTACCGGCGGCGCACTCGCGGTGGGGGCAGGAGCACTCGGCGGTGCGGCGACGTTGGGCAACCTCGTCTCCGCGGCGACCGCCCCGCGCGGTGTCGCGACAGAGGAACTGCGGATCGGCTACCTGCCGATCACCGACGCCGCGCCACTTCTCGTCGCACACGGCGACGGCTACTTCGAGCAGCAGAAGCTCATCGTCGGACGACCGGTGCTCTTCCGCTCCTGGTCGTCGCTCATGGAGGCCTTCCTCACCAAGCAGGTGGATCTGATCCATCTGCTCATGCCGTCGGCGGTGCAGCTGCGTTACGTCCTCGGCGCCGACGTGAAGATGGTGAGCTGGAACCACACCGGCGGCGGCGCGATCACCGTCGCGCCGCACATCAACGATGTCTCGGAGCTCGCCGGCACGCAGGTCGCGATCCCGGGCTGGTGGTCGATCCACAACATGCTCCTGCAGCGGGTGCTGCGGGCGAACGGCCTGACCCCCGTCGCGCGCACGGCTCCGAGTCGTGGGGACGGAACCGTCGAGCTCGTGGTGATGGGGCCCGCCGACATGATCCCGGCGTTGGCCACCGGGTCGATCTCGGCGTTCACCGTGGCGGACCCGTTCAACGCCGGCGCGGTCGCCAGGGGAGTCGGCTCCCTGCACATGCTCCTGGACGAGGTGTGGCGCGATCACGCCTGTTGCGTGACGGTCGTGCACGAGGATCTCATCGACAAACGCCCGGATACGGTCCAGGCGTTGGTCGACTCGGCGGTCGCCGCGCAGTTGGGGATCCGGGCCGATCGCTCGGCCGCCGCCGCGATCCTGTCCGGTAAGGGGTACCTCCCGCAGCCCCCGCCGGCCGTGGAGGTCGCCATGGCCGGGACGGTCGCCGATCCCGCGGGAGGCCCCGACAGGCCCCGGATCGACTTCCACCCGTACCCGTTCCCGAGCTTCACCGAGGAACTGGTCCGCCAGATGCGCCAGACGGTCGTCGACGGCGAGACCCGGTTCCTGGACGGCCTCGACCCGGCGAGGGTTCACCGCGAACTCGTCGACGACCGGTTCGTCCGCGCCTCGATCGA
Source organism: Dietzia aurantiaca (assembly GCF_021033825.1). GTDB lineage: Bacteria > Actinomycetota > Actinomycetes > Mycobacteriales > Mycobacteriaceae > Dietzia > Dietzia aurantiaca. Next base: position 101,246 of record NZ_JAIFXZ010000010.1, on the reverse strand, counting down.
ACGACACGGCGGACCGGCCGCCCTCGGACTCCCCACCTCGCTCACCCGACACGAACGGTTGCTCTCATGACCCGCACGCACACGACCTCCCACCCGGGCGGGGGCCCGGACACGGATGGGCTCGCGGCGTCGAGCCCCCGTGAGGCACGCCGCCGTCGCGGCGATCGCTCCAAGGGTGGTCCCACGACGGCCGGCTCGGCCGTCGCTGCGCGGTGGGGGGCGGGACTCCTGGGCCTGGTGCTGGGGCTCGGCGTGTGGGCGCTGCTCACCTCCGGGCTGGTCACCGACGACCCGGTGATCAGCGGCATGTCACCCGCGCGCACCTGGGTCGGCCTCGATGATCTGCTCGATCGAGGGGTGCTGCTCTCCGACGCCTCGGTCAGCCTCTACCGGCTCGTCGCCGGCCTCGCGGCGGCAGCACTCCTCGGCGTCCCGCTCGGACTGTGGTTGGGGCTTCGGCGCCGCGCGGAGGCGGTCGCGGGCCCGCTCGTGCAGTTCCTCCGCATGATCTCGCCACTGTCGTGGGCACCGGTCGCCATCGCGGTGTTCGGCATCGGGAACGAGCCGGTGATCTTCCTCGTCGCCGCCGCCGCGATCTGGCCGATCATGCTCTCGACCTCCGCCGGCGTCCAGGCCATGGACCCCGGATACCTCGACGTGGCCCGGACGATGGGAGCGAGTGGCTGGGAGCGGCTCACCCGCGTCGTGATCCCCGCGGTTCGGCCGTCGATCCTCGGCGGCATCCGACTGGCACTGGGTACCGCCTGGATCGTTCTGGTGCCGGCGGAGATGCTGGGTGTGCGTTCGGGACTGGGTTACCAGATCCTCAATGCCCGTGACCAGCTGGCGTACGACCAGGTGATGGCCGTGATTCTCGTGATCGGCGTCCTCGGCTTCGCGCTCGACTCCCTGTCGCGACTGCTGCTGCGGGGCGGCACCGCGCGCTAGCGCCATCAGCGCGGCCCGGCCGGGGCGCGCTGGATGCGACCCGGCGGTGACGGTCAGGATCGGCGCAGCGCGGAGCGCAGATGGTGCGTCATCGGTTGCCCGACGGCGGCCATGGCGAACGTGGTGGTGACCGCGTCGCCGACGAACTCGTAGCGCCGCCGGGTCGAGGTCACCTGTTTGGCGGTGGCGCTGTTGAGCAGGCTCGCGGCGAACTCGAGGACCACGGAGCCCGCTTCGGCATGCACGGTGCCCTCACAGAGCTCGGTCTGCCCGGTGGGTTGGGCGATCACGAACTCGGCGGTCCCGTCGCCAGGGATCCGCAGAAACCCTGTTTCGGTGTGCATCGGGTTCCCTGCGGGGCCCCGGGTCTTCTGGACGTAGTGCAGGAACGGCTTGCCGACGTCGGTGAAGGTGATCTCCTCGGTATAGGAGAAGTCGTCGATCGTCGGGTAGGAGCCCGCCCCCGGTCCTGCCCAGGTTCCGAGGATCATGCGCACGGGGGCCAGATTGGGGGCGAGGGACGCGGGGGAGTTCATGCCTTCAGAGGGTAGGCCACCCCGGCGCCGCCCATGTCCGGGCGGCGGTGTCACCTGTCCCAGACCGGCTCTCCGCCCTCGTCCAGCCGCAACCCCTCGCTGGGGGTATGGGTGACGATCCGGCCAGAGTGCATGAGGTGGCCGACGGGCAACTCGTGCACCGTCGAGACGACGTCGGCGACGATCCGCCGGTGGCACCGCCACCACACGGATTCCGAACACATCACGGCGGTGCGTCGCGTCCGGGCGTCGGCCACGACCCGGTCGAGGGCGGACCGGAACGCCGGGTCGCGGGTCCACGCGCTGTAGGCGCGGAACGCCTCGACCCGCCACCACGTGTCCGGTGAGGCCCGGCGCTGGGCGGCGGTGAGGGTCCGCCGACCGCCGAGATCCTCCTCCCACCGGTAGTCGATCCCGGCGTCTGCGGTGATTTTCGGGACCGCGCCTCTGGCCGCCGCGGAGTTGGCACGGCTCCCGGGGAAGCGCCGGATGTCCACCAGCAGCTCGATTCCGGCGCCGGTGAGGAGCGCGGCGAGCTCGTCGTGCTCGAGGCGCCCGTGTCCGACAGTGAGCAACATCAGGCGGCGGGGTCCGGCTCGCCGCCCCGGCGCGGGACGAGATGGGTGACGGCGACGATCACGGCGCCCACGATCAGGCCGAAGACCGCCGAGCACACCGTGCTGACGAGCCAGCCCAGGAACGCCCCGACCCCGGCGATCCCGGCGGCGGGATCCGCCAGGACGTGAACCAGGTGGTAGGGGGCGGTGACCCCGAGCTCGTCGAGGCCCACGAGGAGGATGTGCCCGCCGACCCAGAGCATGGCGAGCATGCCCACGAACCCGATCACGTTGAGGACGGTGGGCATGGACCTGACGAGGCCGTGGCCGAACTTCTGCACACCGGGGGAGTCCTTGCCCGCGAGATGCAGCCCGAGGTCGTCCATCTTCACGATCACGGCGACCACACCGTAGACGAGGGCGGTGATAGCCAGGCCCACCACGACAAGGATGACCGCCCGGGACCAGAACGCCTCGCCGGCGATCTCGTTGAGGGCGATCACCATGATCTCGGCGCTGAGGATGAAGTCGGTCGTCACCGCGCTGCGGATCAGCTTCTTCTCCGCATCGGGCCCCCTCTCGACCACCGGGGTCTCATCCTGATGGTGGCCGGAGACGCGCTCCCACACCTTCTCCGCGCCCTCGAAGCTCAGGTAGAGACCGCCGAGCATGAGGATCGGGGTGAGCAGCCACGGAATGAACTGGCTGAGCAACAGGGCGAAGACGATGATGACCGCCTTGTTGCCCAACGAGCCGGTCGCGATGCGGCGGATGATCGGCAGCTCCCGCGACGGCTCGACGCCCCGGACGTACTGCGGGGTCACCGCGGTGTCGTCCACCACGACGCCGGCCGCCTTGACCGATGCGCGGCCGGCGGCGGCCGCGACATCGTCGACACTGGCCGCGGCCATGCGGGCGAGTACCGCGACGTCGTCGAGCAGTGCTGCGAGTCCTCCGGCCATCATGTCCTCACTGATCCGGGCGGGGGCCACCCCGCTGTGGTGCCCGGCCTGTGAAAAACGGGCGGACCGTCACAGGGTATCGCCGCGATGCGACATCCGCTGCCGGCCACCGTGCGACGCGGCGGATGACCGATGTCAGTCGTCGACCGCGTCCAGCACCCATCGCAGGGTGGAGACCCCGGCCCGGCCGAGCGCCACGCCCAGGCGGTGCGACCCCCGCGGGCCGTCCGGCAGCGCGAGCATCCCTCGCGCCCACTGCGGCAACGCGGCCACCGCGCCGTGGCGCAGCAGGGTGTACACCGGCTTGTCGGTCCATCCGACGGGCGGTTCGTCGAGGATGAAGTGCCGGGCATCCAGCGCGGCGGGGGAGGACTCGAGCTCGGGGAGATACCCCTCCAGCGCCCGGTCGAGTTCGCGGGCGGTGGTCGGCACGTCGCGGGCGCCCAGCATCAGCCCGGTCCGTGCGGACTGGCGGACGTAGTCGTCCCGCAACCCGGGGGCGAGCCGCTCCCGCCCGTACAGACGGTGGCATTCGAGGAAGCTCCAGATCTCGGCCACGTGCACCCACCGCAGCAGGTGCGGGTCCCGTGCGTCATACGGCCGGCCGCGGTGGTCGACGCCCACCACCGAGCGGTGCACCACGTTGATGGTGCGGATGAGGTCGGAGGCGTCGGCGATCGTGCCGAACGTCGTGGTGGCGATGAAGCCGGACGTCCGCTGCAGTCGACCCCACGGATCGCTCCGGTAGTCGCTGTGATCGGCCACACCGGCCATCGCCAGTGGATGCAGCGACTGGAGCAGGAGCGCGGTCAGGCCCGCCGCGAACATGGACGCGTCGCCGTTGACCCTGCAGATCGCGTCCCCGGGGTCGTTCCATCTCTCACCCTCGGAGTGCCAGATGCGCTGCCGACCGGCCGCCGCGTCGTCGCCCGCGATCCGCGACCGCACCACGAGCCCCACCTGTCGACGGGCACCGGTCAGCGCCCCGCTCAGCGCGCGCGACGCGGTCGTCGTCACCGTCGTCATCTGGAATCCCGCCTCACCGAAGGACGTCGTGTGGGTCACGATACCCGCGGTATGGACGTCGTGAGCGGTATGGTCGCGCTGATGAGCTCGCCGCACCCGCTCCCGACCCGACGCCTCCGCCTCCGGGGGGTGGCCGGGGTCGTCGGGGTCCTCGGCGCGTTGGCGGCGATCAACCTCACCGCGAACCTCGCCGATCTCGCCCACCGCGAGTGGGTCATCCCGATCTCGGTCCTCGCGCTCGTGGCAGTGGTCAAGGCGCGCGGGATGCACTGGTCGGAACTCGGTCTGTCGCTTCGGCACATGCCCCGCGGGCTGGCGTACGGCGTCGCGGCGACCGCCGCCGTCGCCGCGGTGGTCACGGCGGGCTGTCTCATCCCCGCGACGAGCCCGTTCTTCCTCTCGGAGCGCTACTCGGACCTGCGGATGGCGGTATTCTCCGCGCTCGTGCTCATCCCACTGATGACAGTCCTGCCGGAGGAGTTCGCGTTCCGCGGCGTCCTGCAGGGCGCGCTCGAGCGTACGTTCGGCACCACGGGTGTCTTCGTGGTGGGGTCGATCGCGTTCGGTCTGTGGCACGTCACCACGTCGCTGGGACTGACCTCGGGCAACGCCGGCCTGTCGGGACTGTTGGGCACCGGTCTGGGCGGTCAGCTCGCGGGAATCGCCCTGGCCGTGGTCGCTACCTCCGTCGCGGGTGCCGGCTTCATCTGGTTCCGCCGCCGCAGCCGGAGCCTGCTGGCCCCCATCGGCCTGCACTGGGCGTTCAACGCCGTCGGCGCGCTCGCTGCTGCGCTCACGTGGCGCGCAGTGGCCGGCTGATCATCGCGCGCACCGCGAGCAGGACGAGCGCGGCGCTGACTCCCATCACGAGGAGCATGGGTATCGCCGAGTGCGGTCCGGCGAGGCCGGTGAGCGGCGAGACGATCGCGGCGAGGCTGAACTGGGCGGCGCCGAGCAACGCCGATCCGGAGCCCGAACGGCCCAGGGTGGCCTGCATGGACAGGGCCGCGGCGTTGGGGAGGATGGCCCCGATCGACAGGGTGAGAAGGATGAACCCCGCCGAGACCGGTACCAGCCCCAGGGTGCCGGCGGGGGAGAGGGCCACGACGACGACGAGGTAGACGATCGCCGCGACCATCCCGGCCACCCCGGTGTACAGAATCTTCTCGGCAGCGAACCGACCGGCCAGTCGCGCGCTGGCGATGTTCGACACGAGGATGCCCAGGGCGTTGACCGTGAACGCCACCGAGAACGCACTGGGGGACAGGCCGACCATGTCCTGATAGATGAACGGGCTGGCCGAGATATAGGCGAACAGCACGCCGAAGCTGAACACGAAGGTCGACACCCGGGCGAGGAAGGGACCGAAGGTGGCCACCTCGCGCATGTCGGCCAGAGTCGACCTGAGGTCCCCGGCCCGGCGGTCCTCGGCGTTCAGCGATTCCGGGATCGCGGCGATCACGCCGATGAGCGTGATGGCGGACAGCCCGGCGAGCAGCCAGAACACCCCGCGCCAGCCGCCGAAGGGGACCACCGCCCCGCCGAACAGCGGCGCGATCACCGGCGCCACCGACTGGATGGCCATGAGCGTGGCGAAGGCCTTGGCCACCCCCGGCCCGCGGCCCACGTCCACCACGATGGCCTTGCCCAGCACGATGCCCGCAGCACCGAAGAAGCCCTGCGCGACCCGGGCGAGAACCAGGACCCAGATCGACGGGGCGAGCGCGCACGCCACCGCTGCGAGGAGGGTACCGACGGATCCCACGACGAGTAGCCCGCGGCGTCCCAGCCGGTCCGACAGCGGGCCGATCACCAGCTGGCCCGCGGCCAGCGCCACCATGAATGCGGTGAGCGTGAGCTGCGCAGTGGAGGCCGTGACCCCGAACTCCTCGACGATCAGCGGCAGCGCCGGCAGATAGGTGTCGGTGGCGAACGGCCCGATCGCCCCGGCGAGGGCCAGGGCGACGAGCATCGTTCCGGGCAGCGTGCGCGTGGCAGCGGGCTCGTCGAAACGGTCGGGTCGGTCGGGGTCGGGCGAGGGGGTCGAGGTCACGAGGGGGCACGTTACCGCCGTGGTAACGCATCCGGGACGCCGCTCCAACCCGGCCCCACCCCCGGCCGGGCGCGTGCCCCGGCGAGGCGACACGCGGATCAGTTCAGCTCGACCTCGGCGACGCCGTCGAGATAGGTGATCACGCCGCCGTCGAACGTGGAGATCCAGCCGCCATCGGTCGTGGCCTCATCCGCTGTCGGGAAGCCGAGCTCACCGCCGGGGCCGCCGGCCTCGAGGTAGGCGGTGAGGATCTCGCCCTGGACAAGGAAGGCCCTGCCCGAGGGCGTCAGGACGAGCGCGCCCCGGTCGAACCCGGTGATCGAGCCGCCGTCGACATCCTCGGCGGGGCCGGTGGCTGCGCCCAGTTCGCCCTCGACGCCACCGAGCTCCGCCCAGCGCTCGGCGACCGCGCCCGGGACGCGTACCTCGTCCCCGGCGGGTCCGGGCACTGTGGCCGAACTGACCGGCGGCGTTGTCGTCGTCGTACTCATCACCGCCGTCTCCGGCGCGGCGGTGCCCCCTGATCCCTCGTCGCCACCCGCACAGGCGCTCAGGCCCGCACCGGCGACCGCGGTGAGGGAGAGGACGGCGAGGACGCGCGTGATCCTGTCCATACCCGTCGATCGTAGTCGCTCGGCCCCCCCGACCGGGTCCGTGGCCGGATCGCAACCGGTACCCCCTTCCCGGCGTCGATCCCGCGGAGCAGACTGGGGACCGGAGTGCCGCCGGGTCCGCGCGGCGGCCGGGGAGGAGAAGACCGCGATGGCCGAGATGACGACATGCCTGTGGTTCGACGGCACGGTGCGCGAGGCGGCCGAGTTCTACTGCTCCGTGTTCCCCCGCTCGCGGGTCACGTTCGTGGACACCAGCCCCGTCGACACGCCGGGGCAGAAGGCCGGGGAGGTGGCGCTCGTGGAGTTCGAGCTGGACGGCCGGCCGTTTATCGGACTCGACGGCGGGCCGGGGGTCGAGTACACCAACGCGATGTCGCCCGAGATCCGGTGCACCGACCAGGCCGAGATCGATCATTATTGGAACGGCCTGCTGGCCGGCGGTGGGCGGGCACTCCAGTGTGGTTGGCTGATCGACCGCTACGGGGTGCGCTGGCAGGTCGTCCCGGTGTTCCTCTATGACGTCTGGCGCTCGGGCGACGGTGAGGCCGCGCGGCGCGCGTTCGCCACCATGATGGACATGGTCAAGCTGGACCTCGAGCCCCTGGAGGCCGCCGCCCGGGCAGGCTGAACCGCCTCCCCGGTGCGGGCCGCGCTCACAGGCCGGGGCGCTTACCGATCGTCAGCGTGACCTCACCGGTGTGGGCGAAGAAATCCTCGCCCTTGTCGTCCACGACGATGAACGCGGGGAAGTCCTCCACGTCGATCTTCCACACCGCCTCCATGCCGAGCTCCTCGTACTCGATGACCTCGACGTGTTTGATGCAGTCCTGCGCCAGGCGGGCCGCCGGGCCACCGATGGACCCCAGGTAGAAGCCACCGTGGGCGGCACACGCGTCCGTGACCTGCTTGGAGCGGTTGCCCTTGGCCAGCATGACCATGGAGCCGCCGGCGGCCTGGAACTGCTCGACGTAGGAGTCCATGCGGCCGGCCGTGGTGGGGCCGAAGGAGCCCGACGGCATGCCCTCGGGGGTCTTGGCCGGGCCGGCGTAGTACACCGGGTGATCCTTGAGGTACTGAGGCATATCCTCGCCCGCGTCGAGGCGTTCCTTGATCTTGGAGTGCGCGATGTCGCGGGCCACGACCAGCGGGCCGGTCAGCGACAGGCGGGTCTTGACCGGGTGCCTGCTCAGCTCGGCGAGGATCTCCGGCATCGGCTTGTTCAGGTCGATCCGCACCGCGGCGCCCTTGCCGGTGCCCGAGATGCCGTCGGTGGCGGCGTCCAGCTCGGCGTCGGTCGTGGCGGGCAGGTACTGGCCCGGGTTGAACTCGAGCTGCTCCAGGAACACGCCCTCCGGGGTGATCTTGGCCTTGGCCTGACGGTCGGCGGAGCAGGACACGGCGATCGCGACGGGCAGCGAGGCACCGTGGCGGGGCAGTCGGACCACGCGCACGTCGTGGCAGAAGTACTTGCCTCCGAACTGGGCACCGATGCCGATCTTCTGCGTGAGTTCGAAGACCTTATCCTCGAGCTCGAGGTCGCGGAAGCCGCGGCCCGTCATGGCGCCGGAGGTGGGCAGCTCGTCCAGGTAGTGGGCCGAAGCGAGCTTGGCGGTCTTGACCGTGTACTCGGCCGAGGTGCCGCCCACGACGATCGCGAGGTGGTAGGGCGGGCATGCCGCGGTGCCGATCGAGCGGATCTTCTCCTCGATGAACTGCATCATCCGCTCGGGGTTCAGGATCGCCTTGGTCTCCTGGTACAGGAACGACTTGTTGGCGGACCCGCCGCCCTTGGCCATGAACAGGAACTTGTAGGCGGTCTCGTGGCCGGGAGTGGTGTCGGCGCCGATCTCGATCTGGGCCGGCAGGTTGTGGCCGGTGTTCTTCTCGTCCCACATCGTCAGCGGGGCGTTCTGCGAGTACCGGAGATTGAGGCGGGTGAACGCGTCGTAGACGCCGCGCGAGACGGTCTCCTCGTCGGGTCCCTGGGTGAGTACGCGTTGGCCGCGCTCGCCCTTGACGATCGCCGTGCCGGTGTCCTGACACATGGGTAGGACGCCACCGGCGGCGATGTTCGCGTTCTTGAGCAGATCCAGGGCGACGAACTTGTCGTTGTCGCTGGCCTCCGGATCCTCGAGGATGCTCGCGACCTGCCGCAGGTGGTCACTACGGAGGTAGTGGGAGATGTCGTGCATCGCCGTCTCGGTGAGCAGACGGATCGCCTCGGGCTCCACGCGCAGGAACGTCGTCCCGTCCGGACCCTCCACGGTGGATACGCCCTCGGTGGTCAGGAGGCGATACTCCGTGGTGTCCTCCCCGATCGGGAGGAGGTCCTCATAGACGAACTCGGCCATTGACGCTCCTGGATTCTCGAACGGGTAAAACCACCGTTCAGGATAAGCGTCAGCGGGCGCAGGTCAGAATCGGGTGTGGATGAGGGGCACGAAGGTGTAGCCGCCGTGTTCGGTGATCTCGATCCGGTCCCCGACCCGGCGTGCCCGGTGCATGACCTCGTTCCACGGCGCCACCATGATGCCGCCGTCGGCCAGCTGGTCCATCAACTGGGCGGGTGCGTCCTCCGCCATCGCGGAGACGAGGATGCGGTCGAACGGGGCCAGCTCGGGGAGGCCGAGTGCGTCGGGGGAGGCCCGGTGCACGGAGACCCACGGCTGGTCGATCGCCTCGCGGGAGCGCTCGACCAGTTCGGGGATGCGCTCCACGGCGACGATGCGGGAGTCGGGCCCGCCGAGTTCGCCGAGGATCGCCGCCGTCCACCCGCTTCCGGAGCCCACGTCCAGGGCGCGCATCCCGGGGAACGGCTCGAGGAGGTCGAGCATCGCGGCCACCGTCGACGGCTGGGAGTTGGTCTGGCCGTGCCCGATGGGCAGCGGACGGTCACTGTCGTGGAACTCGGCGACCTCGGACGGCAGGAAGCGGCGACGATCCTGGGCGCTCATGGCCTCCGCGATCGATTTCTGCTGCATTGCTCGACACCCCTCCCCGCCATCGGCCCCGGTGACGAACCGGTCGACGGTCGCCCGCCCGACTCAGTCCTCGCCCAGGACGCGGGTCTCGCCGTCGGGGTCGAGATCATCGATCGCGTCATGTCGTTCGTCGCCCGGCTGGTTGGCGGGGGTCCCGCCGCCCTCACCGACATCCGGCCTCTCGGCGGCCAACTTGTCGTCGAGGTCATGGTTCTCCTCGATCGGTTTCCACGTCTCGGGAGCCTCGACGGGGAGGTCCTCGCCGTCGGTGGTGATGGCGTCGGCGTCGAGTCCCTCGCTGCCGTCGAGGGTGTTCTCGTCGTAGTCTCCGTCGGTGTCCTGGTCGTACTCTCGCTTGTTGTCCATGCCTCGAGTGTGGAGCAGACGCAGCGCCATCGCATCCGCTCGGCAGGTCGTCAGTAGTAGCAGGCCAGCGTGCCCTCGGGGCCGTCTATCACCGTGACGGGCGTATCGAACACCCTCGTCAGGACCTCGTCGGTCATGATCTCGGCGGGGGTGCCGAACTCGACCACCGAGCCGTTCTTCATCGCGCAGATGTGGTCGGAATAGTGGGAGGCGAAGTTGATGTCGTGGAGGACCACGACGAACGTGCGTCCGAGCTCCTCGGCGGCGTGGCGCAGGTGTTTCATCATCTGCACGGAATGCCGCATGTCGAGGTTGTTCAGCGGCTCGTCGAGTAGCACGTAATCGGTCTGCTGGGACAGCACCATCGCGACGTAGGCGCGCTGTCGCTGGCCACCCGAGAGCTGGTCGAGGTATCGGTGCTCGAGGTCTGAGAGGTCGAGGAAGTCGATGGCCTGGGAGATGATGTCCTCGTCCTCCACGGTGAGCCGCCCCTTCGAATGGGGGAACCGGCCGAACCCGACGAGCTGGCGGACGGTGAGCCGCGTGATGAAGTGGTTCTCCTGCCGCAGGATCGACACGATCTTGGCGAGGTCCTTGGACTTCGTCGAGGCGACGTCGTATCCGGCGATCTCGATGGAGCCCTCGTCGAGCCCCATGAGGCGGCCGATCATCGTCAGCATGGTCGACTTGCCGGCACCGTTGGGTCCGACGAGCGCGGTGATCCCGCCCCTCGGGATCTCCAGGTCAACGGGGCCGATGGTGACCTCGTCGCTGTACTTCCTGACGACTTTCTCGAGTGTGATCACAGACGGCCCTTTCTGAGGATGACGTAGAGGAAGACCGAGCCGCCGATGACCTCGATGAGGATCGAGACGACACCCTGGGCGTAGAAGACGTGCTTCATGATGAAGTAGGCGCCGGCCAGCACCACGAAGCCGAGCAGGGCGGACACGGGGAAGATATAGCGGTGGTCGTAGCTGTCGGCGAACTGGTAGGCCAACGTGGCCACCAGGAAGCCCAGGAAGGTCATGGGGCCGACCAGCGCGGTGGAGACCGCCATGAGGATCGAGACGAAGAACAGGGTCCGCATGACCTCGGCCCGGTGGTCGAGCCCCAGGTTCTGGGTGATGTCCTTGCCGAGCGACACCACGTTCAGACGCTTGGCGCTCAGCACGAGCATCCCCGTGGCGAAGAGGCACAGGGGGATCGCGACGGGGAGGTAGGAGACCTCCGCGTTGGCCATGGACCCGAACAGCCTGGCGGTGAGGATGTCGAACTCGCTCGGTGTGAGCAGCCGCTGCATGAACGTGGAGATCGATCCGAGCCCGCCGCCGATGACGATGCCGATCAGCAGCATCACCTGGATGTTGGCGTATCGACCGGACAGCAGCCAACCGTAGAGGGCCACGGACAGTGCCACCATCAGGATCACCTGGAGGATGAACTGCGGCAGCCCCGTCAGCGCCATCAGGCCGGCGGCGCCGAGGAAGAATATGGCGGCGGTCTGCACGGCGACATACAGCGCCTCGAAACCCATGATCGACGGGGTGACGATGCGGTTGTTGGCGACGGTCTGGAAACTCACCGTGGCCACGGCCTGGCACAACGCCACGGTCGCCATGACCACGACGGTTGTCGTGCGCAGCCCGGCGACCCGCCAGAATCCGTCCGAGCCGAACGGCATCGGGTTGTCCCAGGCGAGGATGCCGAACCCGAACCCGACCGCGAGCAGGGCCAGGACCGTGACGACGATCCAGTAGCGCCGGCGTGAACGGGGAGTCGGTAGTGGGCCGGACGCGCGGTGGGCGACCGCGGGGGCGGACGACTCGGCGGCGGCACGGGCCGCGTGCCGGCTATCCATTGCTGCGCTGCCTGAGCAGGAGGGCGACGAACACGATCGAGCCGACGACCCCGAGGATCAGCGAGACCGGGACCTCGAACGGCATGATGATGGTCCTGCCGATCAGGTCGCAGACGGTGACGATGCCGATACCGAGGAGACAGACCCACGGCAGATTGCTGCGCAGGTCGTCCCCACGGATCATCGAGACGATGTTGGGGACGATGAGCCCGAGGAACGGCAGATTGCCCACCACGACGGTCACCACACCGGTCGCGACGGAGATGAGGGCGGTTCCCAGCAGCAGGATGCGGTTGTAGTTCAGGCCGACGTTCGTGGAGATCTCCTCGCCGAGACCGGCCACGGTGAAGCGGTCCGCGACGAAGAACACGGCGACCCCGACGAGCGCCACGATCCACAGGACCTCGTACTGGCCGCGGATCACGGAGGTGAAGCTGCCGGCGAACCAGATCCCCAGGCTCTGCAGCATGTCTGTCTGCAGCGCGATGAACGTGGAGACCGAGCCGACGACCGCTCCGAGCATGATCCCCACGATCGGGACGATCATCGAGGAGCGCAGCGAGACCCGGCGCAGGAAGAGGAAGAAGACCATCGTGCCGATGAAGGCGGCGATGACGGCACCGATCATCCTGGTGAGGATGTCCGCGCCGGGGAAGAAGACGATGACCGCGAGGAGCCCCAGTCCCGCCCACTCGGTGGTGCCCGTCGTGGTGGGCTCGACGAACCGGTTCTGGGTCAGCAGCTGCATCACGAGTCCGGACATCGCCATCGCCGCGCCGGCCAGGACGAGCGCGATGGTCCGGGGGATCCGGGTGATGCCGAACATCTCCGAGCCGTCGTCGGCGCCGAAGACGTCGTAGACGCCGGTGAACAGGGACAGCGCCAACAGGGCCGCGACGACCAGGAATCCGATGAGGAGTTTCCAGTCGAACAGTGTGCCCTTGGACCGCGCCCGGGTGTTATCCGGTCCGGGCGGGGAAGATGTGGAGGAGGTCGTCACGTCTGGCCGTCAATCGATGTCGTCGGGATGTGGGCGGAAGAAGCTCCGTCGACCGGGGTCGGCGGACGACGACGAGGGTGGGGCCACCGGCTCCGGCGGTCCCCACCCTCGTTCTAGAGCTCTCGGGTACTCAGTTCTGTGCCTCGAGCTGATCGGCGAGCGAGTTGAAGAACTCGGTGTAGGTCTGGATGCTCTCGTTGGTGTACGTGTCGGCGGGCATGTAGACGATGTTCTCGTCCTGCACCGCGGTCACGCGCTGGAGTGCGGCGGACTCGGAGAGCAGCTCGCTGGCCGGGCGGTAGCTGGGGTCGTCCGCGCCCGTCGAGGTGCCGGCGTCGCGGTCCATGACGAGGATGAGGTCCGGGTTCGAGTCGGCGATCGCCTCGACGGAGATGTCGTCGCCCTGGTGGTTACCCGAGCCGTCCTCGACCTCCAGCGACGGGGTGAAGTCGAAGATGTCGAAGAGCGGCCCCAGGGTGCGGCCGGTGCCGGGGGTCGCGTAGTTGATGTTGCCACCGGAGGTGATGACGGCCATGACCGTCATGCCCGGCTCGTAGGCGGCCTTGACGCGCTCGATGGAGGCGTCGAAGTCGGCGTTGAGCTGCTCGGCCTCGGTCTCCTTGCCGAAGACCTCGCCGAGGACGGTGGTCTGCCGCTTGAGTTCCTCGTCGAACGGCTGGCCGTCGCGCGGATCCAGGGACAGCACCGTGGCGTCGGGGACGAGGCTCGTGAAGTCATCGTGGTACTGCGTGAAGCGCTGGCCGTTGATGATCAGATCCGGATCGGCGGCGACGACGGCCTCGAGGTCCGGCTCGCGGTGGCTGCCCAGGTCGATGATCGAGTCATCCGACTTGTAGGAGATGGTCTTCGGCATCAGCGAGACGGCGCCGGCGCTGAGCGGGACGCCCCAGTCGGCGAGGGTCTCGAACGTCCGGTTGTCCGTCGCGACGACCGACCGCGGCGGAACGGTGACGGTCTGCACGCCGTTGTTGTCCTCGACCTCGATGGTCGTGGTCTCGCCCTCGGCGACGGTCTCGGTTCCGGAGTCGTCCGCACCGCAGGCGGTGAGGCCGAGGGCGAGTGCACTGAGGACAGCACCGATACGCAGTCGTGTGGAAGTCATGGAATTCCTTGCTTTGCTTTGAGTCTCGGATAACGCCGCCCATGTGACCCCGGGCACCGCTTAGCCAAACCTAACCTAAGTGTTTGCCGTGGGGCAAAAGCGGGTCCGTTAAGGAGCCCGCGGGCCGCTTCCGCAACTAGAGTGGGCGACATGACGCGCCCCGGTCCCGGGCGCGGGAGAGGACCGGTCACATGGCCCCGCCCTCTGTCGTCACGTTCGTTCTGGCCGGCGGTGCCGGCTCGCGGCTGCGTGCGCTCACCAGGCACCGCGCCAAGCCCGCCGTGCCGTTCGGCGCCGGCTACCACCTGGTGGACTTCGCACTGAGCAACGCGGCGAACTCCGGATTCCGGGACGTCTGGGCGATCCAGCAGTTCCATCCCGTGTCGCTCGGCGCCCACCTGCGCAGCGGCCGCCCGTGGGATCTGGACCGTCTCGACGGGGGCCTGCTGGTCCTGCATCCGTCGCAGGGCACCGGTCGCGACGGGTTCCACTCCGGTACGACCGACGCGCTGTGGAAGCAGGTCGAACCGCTGCGCAGGGCGGCACCCGAGGTGACCGTCGTGGTCAGTGCGGACGCGGTGTACCGCCTGGACTACGAGGCGATCGTGCGCGACCACCTGGCGTCGTTCGCGGAGGTCACGATGGTGACCACGCGCGTGGATCCGCGCGATGCCGGTCGGTACGGGGTGGTGGAGGTCGACGACGGCGCCGTCACCGCCTACAGTCACAAACCCGAGGATCCGTCCTCCGACCTGGTCTGCGCCGAGATCTTCGTCTTCAACACCGATGCCCTGATCTCCCGGCTCGAGGCCGCCCATGAAGAGGCGCTCACCGCCGGGGGCGGCGATCCCGGGGATCTCGGGGAGAACGTGGTGCCGGCGATGGTCGCAGCAGGGCATGCGCGTCAGTGGCGGCACGACGGTTACTGGCGCGATGTGGGCACGGTCGCGTCGTACTGGGCCGGCCACATGGACCTGTTGGGCGAGCCGCCTGTCCATGAGCTCGACGTTCCCGGATGGCCGCTGCGGACGACGTCGTCGTTCAGCGGGCCGGCCAGGACGGGGCCACAGGCGGAGGTCACCCGATCGCTCCTGGGGCGCGGGGCGGTGATCCGCGGCATGGTGGAGCACTCCGTGATCGGACCCGGGGCGGTCGTCGAGCACGGCGCGGTGGTCCGCGACAGCGTGATCCTCCCCGGGGCCGTGGTGCGGGCCGGGGCCCGGGTGGAGACCGCGGTGGTCGATTCCGGGGTCGAGGTTCCGGTCGACGCCCGGATCGGCGAGCACCAGGTCGGTGCGGACGAGACGACGGTGCAGGTGACGCTGCTGTGGCACGCCCAGGACGGTCCGCGTCCGAGTGGGTTCACCGTGCGTGCGGGCGAGATGGATCCGCCCGACGACGAAGACCCCCGAACCTGACCTGTGGGCAGCGACCGGCCCGGACACCCGGGCAGCTGAACGTGAGGTGACTTCGGGGCGGGAAGAACCGCGCGGCGCTAGGCTCGTGACCATGCGATTCGGACTGTTTCTTCCTCAGGGCTGGCGGCTCGACCTGGTGGACGTCCCGCCCGCCGGGCACTGGCCCGCTATCTCGGAGCTCGCCGCGCGGGCCGACTCGGGCCCGTGGGAGTCCGTGTGGGTCTATGACCACATGCACACCTCCCCGCTGACCCGGACCGAGGCGACGCACGAGGCGTGGAGCCTGATGTCGGCGCTCGGGGCGGTGACCTCCCGCGTCCGCCTGGGGCAGATGTGCACCTGTATCGGGTACCGGAACCCGGCGATGCTGGCGAAGATCGCCGCGACCGTCGACGTGATCTCCGGCGGCCGCGTCGAAATGGGGATCGGCGCCGGGTGGTACGAGCACGAATGGCGGGCCTACGGCTTCGGGTTCCCGTCCGGCGGCGAGCGGCTGGCCATGCTCGACGAGGGTGTCCGGATCATGCTCGACGCGTGGTCGGACGGTGTCGCCTCCCTGCACGGCGACCACTATCAGGTGGACGGCGCGATCGTGCAGCCCCGACCCCTGCAGGAGGGTGGCATCCCGCTGTGGATCGCCGGCGGCGGGGAGCGGAAGACCCTGCGGATCGCGGCCCGCCACGCGGACTACACGAATTTCGACGGCACCCCGGACGGCTTCGCCCACAAGTCCGAGGTGCTGCGGGGCCACTGCGCAGACATCGGTCGAGATCCGGCGGAGATCACCCGCACCGCGAACTACAACGTGGCGATCGGCGAGACCGAGCGGGAGGTCGCCGACCGGCTCGCGTTCATGCACGACCGGATGGCCCGCCACGTCGGCGCCGAGGAGGCCGATCGCCAGCTGGGCGCCTATCAGGGATTGCCGGCAGTGGGTACCCCCGAGCAGATCACCGAGAATCTGGCCGGGCTCAAGGCACAGGGGATGGAGTACGGGATCTTCTACTTCCCGGAGATCGCCACCGACACCTCGGGCCTCGAGCTGTTCGAACGGGAGGTCATCCCGGCCCTGAGCTGAGTCGCCGCCGATCATCGGTAGTCCGGTAGCGCCCCACGGCGGTCGGGATTAGGTTCCGGAGGCACTGATGAATCTGCACGACCAGTGACCCGGAAAAGGAGACCGCCATGGATCCCGTGATCTGGATAGTTATCGCGGTGATCGCGTTGATCATCGTCATCGCGCTCATCGCTCTGGCCGCCCGGAACAACAATCGGAAGAAGCTGACGGAGGCGTCGGAACTGCGTCGCGACGCCCGTCAGCGCGAGAAGAGGCTGGACCATCAGGAGGCCGCGGCTCGTGAGCAGGAGCACCGGGCAGGCGCCGCCGAGCAGGAGGCCAGGGCCAAGTCCGCGGAGGCGGACATGCTCCGCGCCGAGGCCGACCACCGCCGTGGGGCCCTCGACGAGCAGAAGAGCGACGTACGGCGGATGGAGCGCACCGCGGAGAAGCTCGATCCCCGCCACCGGGCTGACGACGATGCCCGGCTCGATGACCGATCCCGCGATCGGGGCGCCGGCCCGGGCCGGGACGAGGGGCGCCACCGCGTACGGACCGACAACGTGGACGATCCGCTGGATTCGGGCGCGGGCGCCGGGATCAGTGGGCCGGGCGCCGGTCCGGACGGACGCCGGGCCCCGGGCCCGCTCGATGACGCACCCGACCGTATCGATCCGGACGCTCCTCGACGCTAGGAGTCCGCAGGCTGGTCGGTCGCCTCGTCGGGGGAGGCGGCCGACCAGTTGCAGGCCTTTCTCAGGCGGGCACGGCCCGGCGCGACCGGCTGCCGAACAGTGGCTCGTACAGCGCGCCTGCGATGAGCGCGCCCACGATCGGTGCCAGCCAGAACAGCCAGAGCTGTCCGGGGGCCCCGTCCCCGTTGAAGAACGCCACGGCAGTGGAACGGGCCGGGTTGACGGAGGTGTTGGTGATCGGGATCGAGATGAGGTGGATGAGGGTGAGGGTCAGGCCGATGGCGGCCGGCGCGAACCCGACGGGCGCACGACCGTCTGTTGCGCCCAGGATCACCCACACGAACAGGGCGGTGAGAACGATCTCGATGATCAGCGCGGAGAGCAGGCTGTACCCGTCGGGGGAATGTGCGCCGTAGCCGTTGGCCGCCATTCCGCCGGTGGCCTCGAAACCGGCCTTGCCGCTGGCGACCACGAAGATCAGCGTGCCTGCGAGCAGCCCGCCCACGACCTGGCTCACTATGTAGAGCGGGAGCCGCGACCAGGGCAGACGCCCGGACATCGCGGCGCCGACGCTGACGGCGGGGTTGAAGTGGGCTCCCGAGATATGGGCGACGGCGTAGGCGCCGGTCAGGACGGTGAGGCCGAAGGCCAGCGCGACGCCGAGATAGCCGACCCCCACGGGCACGAGCGCGCCGGCCTCGCCGTCGGCGACCTGGATGGCGGCGAAGACCGCGGTGCCGCATCCTCCGAGGACGAGCCAGAAGGTGCCGATGAGTTCGGCGGCCACGATCGCGGGAGTGGATGGATTTGTTGAGTCGGACATGCGTCGGATTCCTCCTCCTGGAAGTCCCGGGCCACTGCCGGGGCAGCGCTGTCACCGCGACGTCGCTGATAACAGAACGCTAGACTGCGGGCCTGGCCGAGGAGGCGGAAATGACGATCCGCGGGTTCCCCACGCCCGTCAGGGCGTCGCAGGCAGGGGAGCGCAGCTCAGGCCGCTGTCAGTCGGCCAACAGGTCGGGGAGCACCCGCCCCGCGGGCGCGCGGAGGTGGACGTCCACCTCGCGGCCCAGGCCTGAGGGGCCGGGATTGACCTCGATCACGGATATGCCGGTCTCCGCTGCGAGGGCGGGCAGTGACGCGGCGGGGTGGACCAGGCCCGACGTGCCGACGACGACGACGGCCGAGGCCCCGGTGACGGCGGACACCGAAGCCTCCCAGGCAGCCGAAGGCAGCATCTCGCCGAACCACACCACGCCGGGCCTCGCCCGCCCGTCGCCGCGCGGACAGCGGGGCGGTTCGAGGTGATCCACCGGCACCGCCGACGGCGGGCCGGGGTCCATCGGCTCGCCGCAGGTGTCGCAGCGGTGCGCGAACAGGCTGCCGTGGACGTGGTGGACCACCGTCGAGCCTGCGCGCTCGTGTAGATCGTCGACGTTCTGGGTGACCACCACGACCTGCCGGTGTCTCTCGGCCCGGGCGACGGCGATATGACCCGCGTTGGGTGGGGCTGTGGAGACGAGATGTTCGCGCCAGCGGTACCAGGCCCACACCCTGTCCGGGTCGTGTAGCCACGCCTCGGGCGTCGCCAGTTCGGTGGGGTCATAGCGCTCCCACAACCCGGTCTGGGCGTCGCGGAAAGTGGGTACTCCGCTCTCGGCGCTCATGCCGGCGCCGCTGAGAACGACGAGAGGCCCGCCGCCCGAGAGGGCGCGGCGGGCCTTGTTCAGCTCGTCTCGGAGGTCCCGCGTGTCCGGGGCGTCGGTGCTCATTCGCGGAACGGGATCGGCCCCCCGGGTCGGGCGGCGGTGATCCGGTCTCAGCCGACGAACGCGGATCCCACGGTCGGGAACGGCACACAGTTCACGTCTCCACCGTTCTCGAGCTTGGTGGTGACACCACCCTGAAGGACCATCAGGACGTGGCCGGGGCCGGTGTCCGCGACGCCGTTGAGGGTGGCGGGGCCACCCTCGTTGATGCCGTTGTAGGTCAGGACGGTCGAGCCGTGACGGCCGTTGTGGATGTTGACCCAGTCCACGGTCATGGGCTGCACCTGGTGCTCGGCGACACCCTCGGTGCCCAGCGCGGTGAACACGAAGCCCAGCTGGCTCTGCGGGACACCCGGGAGCGGGAGGTCGGCCGGGCCGGGGACGGCGGTCGCGGCGCCCACTGCGGTCTGCTCGCCACCGATGCAGTTCTGCATGATGGTCGGGTAGGCGAACTGCGCGATGACCGGGCCGTTCTCGGGGAGCGGGGTGCCGGGCTCGCCGGTGCCGCGGAAGAACCCGACGAGACGCAGGATCGTGCCGCGGGTGTCCTCGGGGATCCACTGCTGCTCGGCCAGGCCTTCCATGGCCTGCAGGACGGGCTCGGTCGGGCGCCCCAGTTCGTCGAGCGACTGTGCGCTGGCGGCGGCGGGTGCGGCCAGGCCCATGGCCATGGCGACGACGGCGCCGATGCCGAGGGTCCGGAACGAGGTCCTGAGCGAGTGGCGGATCACTGGCGAGTCCATTCTTCGGATGAGGCGGGCGGACCGGTCGGCGGAGACGACCAGTCGACCGCTCGATGTTCTCACAATGCCCCCTGATGTGGACACCGGGGAGGTGGTGACGTGCTCGGTCTGGGGCCAGTGTTACAGATGGGGCGTGTGTTGTAAATAACAGTCAGCCCACGCGGTGGGTCCTCCGGGTGCCGCTGACGTGCGCACGGAGACGACCGGCGCGACGTGGCCGGGCATCGGCGGATATAACACGGGGGCATGCAGCGGGTAATGTGGGTCCGCACGCGCGGCCTGTCCGGACGCGCCTGTGGATCTTGCGGAGCGAATCCGCCGATTCCCGTCATGCGCCCGGCGGTGTACAGCCGACCCGGCGCCGAACGCCCCTGAGGGAGAACCCAGCGTATGGCCCTGACCGAGTTCCGTAACGTCGCCATCGTGGCGCACGTCGACCACGGCAAGACGACTCTCGTCGACGCACTGCTGCGTCAGTCGGGGGCGTTCGACGAGCGGGCGGAGCTGGTGGACCGCGTCATGGACTCCGGCGACCTCGAGCGCGAGAAGGGCATCACCATTCTCGCCAAGAACACCGCCGTGCGTCGGCCTGGTGCGGGCGCCGGCGGCGGGGATCTCGTCCTCAACATCATCGACACCCCCGGTCACGCCGATTTCGGTGGCGAGGTCGAGCGCGGACTGTCGATGGTCGACGGCGTGGTGCTGCTCATCGACTCCTCCGAGGGGCCGCTACCGCAGACCCGGTTCGTGCTCCGGAAGGCGCTCGGCGCGTCGCTGCCCGTGATCATCGTGGTCAACAAGACCGACCGCCCGGACGCGCGTATCGACGAGGTCGTCGAGGAGGCCCAGGACCTGCTGCTGGACCTGGCCGCTGATCTCGAGGACCCGGCCGCCCAGGCCGCGGCCGAGCACGCGCTCGAGCTGCCCGTGGTGTTCGCCTCCGGTCGCGCCGGCAAGGCGTCGACCACCCAGCCGGCGAACGGCCAGGAGCCGGACGGCGAGAACCTGGACGGTCTCTTCGAGCTCCTCTACGACGTCATCCCGGCCCCGAAGGGCGATGTCGAGGCCCCGCTCCAGGCCCACGTCACCAACCTGGACGCCTCCAACTTCCTCGGCCGCATCGGCCTGGTCCGTATCCACAACGGCCGTCTCCGGAAGGGGCAGCAGGTGGCATGGATCCACAACACACCGGACGGTGAGCAGGAGACCAAGACGGTCAAGATCTCCGAGCTGCTCAAGACCGACGGCGTGGAGCGGGTCCCGACCGACGAGGCCGTGGCCGGCGACATCGTGGCCGTGGCCGGCATCAGCGAGATCATGATCGGCGACACGCTCGCCGACCCGGAGAACCCGGTCGCGCTGCCCGCCATCACGGTCGACGAGCCCGCGATCTCCATGACGATCGGCGTCAACACCTCGCCCATGGCCGGCCGGAACGGCGGCAACAAGCTGACCGCCCGGATGGTCAAGGCCCGCCTGGATCAGGAACTGGTCGGCAACGTCTCGCTCAAGGTGCTCGACACCGAGCGTCCCGACGACTGGGAGGTCCAGGGACGTGGCGAGATGGCACTGTCCGTGCTCGTCGAGACCATGCGTCGTGAGGGCTTCGAGCTCACCGTCGGCAAGCCGCAGGTCGTCACCAGGACGATCGACGGCAAGCTGCACGAGCCGTTCGAGCACATGACGATCGACGTGCCCGAGGAGCACCTCGGCGCGGTCACCCAGCTCATGGCCGCCCGCAAGGGTCGCATGGAGCAGATGAGCAACCACGGCAGCGGCTGGGTCCGTATGGAGTTCACCGTCCCCGCCCGAGGCCTCATCGGGTTCCGCACCATCTTCATGACCGAGACCCGGGGTTCGGGCATCGCCAACTCGGTCTCCGCCGGGTACGAGCCGTGGGCCGGCGAGATCCGCGCCCGCCACACCGGCTCGCTGGTCGCGGACCGCTCGGGCAAGGCCACCACCTTCGCATTGCTGGGTCTGGCCGACCGCGGCGACTTCTTCATCGAGCCGGGCGCCGAGGTCTACGAGGGCGTCGTCGTGGGCGAGAACCCGCGGTCCGAGGACATGGACGTCAACATCACCAAGGAGAAGAAGCTCACCAATATGCGTGCGGCGAGCTCCGACGCCACGGAGACCCTCTCCAAGCACCGCAACCTCAGCCTCGAGGAGGCCATGGAGTTCTGCGCGGGCGACGAGTGCGTCGAGGTGGCCCCCGAGGCGATCCGCGTGCGCAAGGTCCTGCTCACGGCCACCGAGCGGGCCAAGGCCCGTAGCCGCTCCAAGGCGCGCGACAAGTAGTCGGCGCATCAAGGGGGCAGACGTGACCACGAGGGGGGCGTCAGGGCGCCGCCGGGCCGCGGTGGCACTGGCCGCGGCGGCGGCCCTCGTCGTCGTCACGGGGTGCGTGGCCGACCCGCCGCCACCCACGGTCGTCGGCGGCGAGGAGGGCTCCGGCTCCGGTACGGACGTCAGTCTCACCGCGGGCGGACTCCTCCTCGCCCTGGACCGTGTCGAGAGCGGCTTCAACCCGCACCTCCTCGCCGACCAGGGCGTCGACACCGACCTCGTCGCGGCCCTCCTGCTGCCCAGCGCGTTCGTCCCCGGGCCGGACGGTGAGCCGGTTCTCAACCGCGACCTGCTGGTCTCGGCGGCGCCGCTGCCCGAGTCGCCGGCGACAATCCGCTACACGATCGACCCCAAGGCCCAGTGGTCCGACGGAGTGCCCGTGGCCGCCGAGGACTTCGAGTACCTGTGGCGCCAGATGGTCACCCAGCCCGGGGTCGTCGACCCGGCGGGTTACGAGCGGATCGTGGCGGTCCGCGCCGGTGCCGGCGGCAAGGTCGTGGACGTGCTCTTCGATTCGCCGCCGGAGCACTGGCGGACGCTGTTCGCCGACCTCCTGCCCGGGCACATCCTCAAAGACGCCCCCGACGGGTTCCAGGGCGCGATGGCGGGACTTCCGGTCATGAGCGCGGGCCCGTACATGATCCGCGCCGCCGACCTCGGCCGCGGGGAGATCGAGTTCGTCCGTAACGACCGCTTCTGGGCGCGGGCGCCGGAGACCGGCCAGATCGTCGTCCGACGCGAGAGCGGCCCCGGTCAACTGGGGGCGGTCCTGCGGGACGGCCCCGGGGTCATGGCCATGGTGGCCGACGCACCGGTCGTCGCCGACGTGTCCGCGACGATTCCGGGCGTCACAGACACGACCGTCACGGCCTCGGCACAGCTCGAGCTCGCGTTCAACACCACCGCGCCGACGGTGTCGGACCCCGGGGTCCGCCGGGCACTGGCCGCGGCGATCGACCCCGAGGTGGTGGGCCGGATCGTCACGGGTGAGGCATCCCCACAGGTCACGTCGTTCCCGTTCCCGGCCGGCGCCGCGACCACCGCGACCTCGGACGACACGGTCACCGAGACGGAGCTCGCCGCCGCCGGATACGTCCGGGACGGGGGCCGGTGGCAGCTCGCCGACACGCCGCTGACCGTGACGCTCGGTGTCGAGGCCGCGGATGACCGGGCACGTACCGCCGCGTACACGCTGGCCGACCAGCTCAGCGGAGCCGGGGTGGGGGCGCAGGTATGGGAGCTCGAGCCCGCCGAGCTCTACGCGGACGTCCTGCCGCACGGCCTCGTCGACGCGGTGGTGGGCTGGCAACCCACGGAGGGTGATGCCGAGGTGGCCGCCGTATCGCGCTTCGCCTGCGCGGCAGGGCGCCAGGCGGCCGAGGCCGGAGCCGGGTCCGCGACCCGGGCGGAGTCTTCGCCCTCGCGGCCCCGTACCACGGTGTCGAGCCTGGTGCCGCCCACCTCGACCACGATGACCCCTGCGCGCCCGGGCCGGGTCCCGGACAGCGAGGCCACCGGGACGGAGGAGGCGGGGCCGACGACCACCCCCGCGACGCCGGCGCGCACGCTCGGAGTCGATGCTCCTGCGCGCGCCTCGGACATCGCCGGCCTGTGTGATCCCCGTATCGATGGCGCGCTCGGGATGGGCCCGGGCGACGGGGTCGACCTCGTGGAGGCCGGCGATCTGGTCGCGGAGCAGGCCGTCCGGGTTCCGCTCGTGCGGCCGACGATGCTTCTGGCGGATGATGGGGTCGAGCTGCCCGGGCGGTCGCCCGCCGGATCATCCCCGGACGACGCCGCCGGGGCGCGGGTGCCCCTGACGGTCACCGACGTCTTCGACACCGCACCCACCTGGAGGAGGACCGGATGACTCCGACGGCCACGACCCCGCCGGCGGCGGGGATCCGCGCACTGTTCGTCCATGCGCATCCCGACGACGAGGCGATCACCACCGGTGGCACCATCGCGGCCCTTGTGGCCGCCGGCGCCGAGGTCTGCGTGATGACGTGCACCCTCGGCGAGGAGGGCGAGGTCCTGGGGGAGAGGTTCGCGGGCCTCGTCTCCGACCGCGCCGATCAACTGGGCGGGTACCGAATCAGCGAACTGGCGACCGCGCTGCGGGCGCTGGGCGTGGGCAGGCCCCGGTTCCTCGGGGAGGCCGGCCGGTGGCGTGATTCCGGAATGGCCGGGACCCCCGCGGCCGAGCATCCGCGCGCGTTCGTCGGATCCGGAGCGGAGGCGGTGGCCGCACTGGTCGCCGTGATCGACGAGTTCCGACCGGACCTCGTCGTGACCTATGACCCGCGCGGTGGCTACGGGCATCCCGACCACATCCGTGCGCACGAGGTCGTCCACACGGCGGTCGCCGAGGCCAAGCACCGGCCGAAGCGGCTCGCCTGGACCGTCACCGCGCGGTCCGACGTCTCGCTGGAACATCCGAACCCCCCGGCGCATCTACGGCACGCCCACGCCGACGAACTGCCGTCCGTGGCCGACTCCCGGCTCACCCATCGGGTGCCGCTGGACGAGAGCGCGTACGCGGCCAAGCTCGAGGCGCTCACCGGGCACGCCACCCAGCTCGAGTTGGTGCCGGCCGTGGACGGCGACCCCTGGTTCCTGGCACTGACCAACGGCGTACTGCAGCCCGTGGCACAGGTCGAGTGGTACATCGGCCACGATCTGGACGAGCACGGGGAGAACTACGACCGGTGTGCGCCGGGCGTCGCCCACCTGCTCAGCGGGCTGGGGCAGGACGCGTGACCGCGCCCGTGGCCGGCACCGGCGGGCGTGCGGCGTCAGGCGTCGAGTTGGCGGTGGCGCTGGTCCTGCTCGCGGTGGGCGCGGTGACCGGCTGCGTCCTCGCCGCGGCGTGGCTGACCCTGTACGTGGGCCCCGTCCCGTTCCCCATCACCGTCCTGGTCGCCGGTGCCTGGTCGCTGGTCCTGGTCCGGGTCGCCTCGATGTGGTCGGACCGGAAGCCTGTCGCGGCCTTTCCGGCCCTGGTGTTCATCCTCACGCTGATCGCGCTCGACATGGGGCCCGGCGGCGACATGCCGGTGCCTCTCGGCCTGCGAGGCCTCGCCCTGCTGGTGTTCGGTGGGCTCATCCCGTTGTGGGTGGCCGCCTACGGCCGGTCACTGTCGGCGGACACCCATCGAGGGTGAGGTCCGGCCGGCGTCCTCGGGGTCACCCTCGTACTGCCACACGTCCGTGATCCCGGGGGTCAGCGCCTCGGCGAGCGCCCAGACCTCGTCGGCATCCATGTCCATGACGGAGTAGCCGCCGGCCCCCGCCGGGGTGGCCGCGGTGACCGTGGCCACCCCCGCTGTGCGCTGGAACACCGACTGGCTGACCGTCCAGGCGATGATGCCGTCGGATTCGAGGACCGTGCGCTTGGCGCCCCACGACCCGTGCGAGGACACCAGCGAGTCTGACAGCAGGGCGTGCCCGAGCATGCGGATCCGGTCGATCGACAGCAGGATGAACAGGAGGAAGGCCGCGGGGATGCCCCACCGCACCCCCACGTCCGCGGACGGCCCCGAATCGATGCGGATGAGGATGAGCAGGGCCGCGACCACCCAGAACGGCATGAGCCCGCGGGTGATGCGTCGGCGGGCCGCCTTCCACGGGTGCCGGCGCAGCCGCACCGTCACCGGAGTCTCGTCGCCGAGGATGCGCGTGGCCACACGCCGGACGTCCTTCATCGGCGCCTGGGGCAGCAGCGTCGACGCTTTGCCACCCGACTTGGTGCCGGTCATGATCGGCTCGAGTCTGCCGCCGCCGATCATCCGCAGGTAGATCGGCGCCCGGACCTCGACGCCACGCAACCGCGCCTTGTCGAGCGCCTGGTGCTTGCGACGCAGGATGCCGTTCTGCACATAGAGCACGGACCCGCGCTCGGTGAGCGCATATTTGCCGTACCGGATCGCATAGGTGACGATCGCCAGGACACTGGCGACCAACCAGATCGCGATGCCCTTGCCCACCATGGCGAACGGCTCACCGAGCGAATCGAGCCAGGCGATGGTCCCCTCGACCACGGCCAGGTCCATGATGCGCTGGTGCATGTCGCCCATCTGCCACGTGATGAGCCACAGCGACATCAGGACACCGAACCCGATGAACGAGAACGGGGCGAACCGGGACCAGGTGACACGCCAGCGGGCGATGTCCTCGCCATACTTGGAGCCCCACTGCTCCTCGTCCTCGATGCCCAGCGACGGGTCGAGCGCACGACGATGCTTGAGGAGCTCGTCGCGCAGCGGCTCGACGTGCGCGGTGTCGATCGCATTGAGCCGGAATCGTTCGGCACCGGACTTCCCGGCGTCGGACCGACCCGTGCCGACCTCCACGATCGATACCCGCATGACCCGGTGGAACAGGTCCGATTCGGTGTCCACGCTGCGGATCCGGTTGCGGGCCACCGTCACCACCTGGCGGCTGAAGAAGCCCTTCCTGAGGATGATGTGAGTCCGGCCGACCTGGTAGCTGGTCGACAGCCAGCG
The DNA here is from genome assembly GCF_021033825.1 of Dietzia aurantiaca. Classification (GTDB taxonomy): domain Bacteria; phylum Actinomycetota; class Actinomycetes; order Mycobacteriales; family Mycobacteriaceae; genus Dietzia; species Dietzia aurantiaca. The sequence goes on along the minus strand of NZ_JAIFXZ010000010.1, from coordinate 74,683 downwards.
CAGCACGCCCGCCAGGACGACGAGTGAGATGATGATGAACTCGAACCAGTAGTTGCTGCGGTTCGATCCCAGCCACAGGGAGATCAGGAACAGCGGCGCCAGTCGGGTCAACGAACCCAGCGGGTCGACCAGCAGCATCCGCCACGACAGGCGCTCCCACGGCGCTTCCGGGTCGACCGCCTCCGCGACGGGCTCGCTCCCGGACGCGGGCACGGCGTCAGACCTGGTGTCGTCTCCGGGTGGCGTGAACGGTTCCGGGCGGGAGCCCTCGTCGTCGTCGCCCTCGACCCGGGCGGCCACCGTCGGCATGTCATCGACGGCGGTGGGGTCCCCGCCGCCTGGCGCGGTCACGTCCCGTCCTCCGTGTCCAGGTTCGCGATCGCGATGAGGTGCTGCGCCAGCGCCTCGGCGTCCGCCACGGCCAGCCCGCGGATCTCGACCGTGCCCTGCGCGGAGGCGGTCGAGGCGTTGACGGTCGCCAACCCGAACCACCGCTCGAACAGGGTGCGCGTGGTGTACACCGTCTGCAGGCGCACCAGCGGAGCGATCCGGAACTGCGTGGTCCACCAGCCCTTGCGCGAACACACCGCGGTGTCCGAGACGTCCCAGCGCGCCACGATGTAGCGCCACCACGGCGCCACCACGATGGCCATGAACGCGAACGGGATGGTGGCCGCCAGCGCCACCCAGTTCCAGAACCCCATCACGTTCTCGCCCCAGAAATACCAGGCGACCTGCAGGCCGGCCAGGATCGCCCAGGACCAGATGCCCTCGATGATGAACAGGAACGGGGTGCGCTTCTCGATCCTGTGGCGAGGCGCCGAGATGAGTATCCGGTTGGAGGTCAGCAGCTCGTCGCCGGTGTCCACCTCCACGGGGGCGTCGGGCAGACGCGCTGGCTCGCGCAGTGCGTGCGCGCCCCCGGTCACGGAGGGCGGGCTGGCGACCAGTGGGTCACCGTTGGCGCGGAGAGCCTGGGCGGGTTCGGACATGGTCACCAGACTAGTGGGCGGCCCGCGCGCGCTGGTGAGACCGGCCGACAGGCACCGCCCGCGCGCGGGAGGGGCGGGGTGGGGCATCATCGCGGATATGGTTTCCGCCTCGACCCCCGCTGATCCCGAGCCCACGACGTCGGCCATGAGGCGCGCCCTGCGCCGCGCCTCCGACGGACTGACGCTGGACGCCACCGAGGCCGCGGTGCTCCTCGCCGCGCGGGGCGAGAACCTCGGGCGACTCACCGGCCTGGCCGCGGCCCGCCGCGACGCGCGCCTGGCCGACGAGGGGCGCCCCGGGGTGGTCACGTACTCGCGCAAGGTCTTCGTCCCGTTGACCCGACTGTGTCGGGACCGGTGCCACTACTGCACGTTCGTCACCGTGCCGGGCAAGCTGCGCGCCGCGGGCGAGGGCCTGTATCTCGAGCCGGACGAGGTGGTGGACCTGTGCCGCCGCGGCGCCGAGGCCGGGTGCAAGGAGGCGCTGTTCACGCTGGGGGACCGCCCCGAGGAGCGGTGGCCGGAGGCGCGCGAGTGGCTCGATGCGCGCGGCTACTCGTCGACGTTGGACTACGTGCGGGCCGTGGCGATCCGCGTCCTCGAGGAGACCGGCCTGCTGCCGCACCTCAACCCCGGCGTCATGAGCTGGGCGGAGCTGTCCAAGCTCAAGCCGGTCGCGCCGTCGATGGGCATGATGCTCGAGACCACCGCGACCCGCCTGTTCACCACGCCCGGCGAGGCCCACTACGGCAGCCCCGACAAGGATCCGGCGGTGCGGCTGCGCACGCTCACCGACGCCGGCCGGCTGGCGGTGCCGTTCACCTCGGGGATCCTGGTGGGGATCGGGGAGAACCGGACCGAGCGCGCGGAGAGTCTGCTGGCCCTCGCCGCGCTGGACCGCGAGTTCGGCCACCTGCAGGAGGTGATCGTCCAGAACTTCCGCGCCAAGCCGGACACGGCGATGCGGTCCGCGGACGACGCCGACCGGGACGAGTTCCTCGCCGCGATCGCGGTGGCGCGCCTGGTCCTGGGCCCGCGCGTGGCGGTGCAGGCGCCGCCCAACCTGGTCGACCGGGCCGACGTGCTGGCGCTGATCGGCGCGGGGGTCGACGACCTGGGCGGGATCTCGCCCCTGACTCCGGACCACGTCAACCCCGAACGTCCGTGGCCGCACCTGGACGAGCTCACCGCGGACCTCGCCGCGAGTGGGTGGGACCTGCGCGAGCGCCTCACCGCGCATCCGCGCTACGTGGGCGGGGGAGACGCCTGGATCGACCCGCGGGTGGCGGGCCACGTCCGCGCGCTGGCCGACCCGGTCAGTGGGTTGGCCGCGCCGGGCGACGACGACGAGGTCGTCCGCCCGCAGGGACGGCCCTGGCAGGAGCCCGACGACGACTGGGACTCGTCCGGGCGGACCGATCTGCACACCGCGATCGACTCCGAGGGCCGCAATACGGACACGCGCTCGGACATCGGCGAGGCGTTCGGCAACTGGGACGTCATCCGGGCGCGAGCCGCCGAGATCGGGGCGGCCGCGCTGGCCCCGGAGCGCGCGGACTCGGAGGTCCTCGCGGCACTGCGGGCCGCCGAGTCGGACCCGGCCGGCCTGACCGACGACCAGTACCTCGCGCTGGCCACGGCGACCGGGGACGGATTGGCGGCGGTCGCCGGCCTGGCCGACCGGATCCGCGCCGACGTGGTGGGGGAGACGGTGACCTATGTGGTCAACCGGAACATCAACTTCTCCAACATCTGCTACACCGGCTGCCGCTTCTGCGCGTTCGCCCAGCGCAAGGGGGATGCGGACGCGTTCTCGCTGTCCGCGTCCGAGGTCGCCGACCGCGCGTACGAGGCGTACGTCTCCGGCGCGTCCGAGGTGTGCATGCAGGGCGGCATCGACCCGGACCTGCCGGTCTCCGGCTACGCGGACCTCGTTCGCGCGGTCAAGGCCCGGGTGCCGTCCATGCACGTGCACGCGTTCAGCCCCATGGAGATCTCCAACGGTGCCTCGCGCTCCGGGACCGGGGTACGTGAGTGGCTGACCGAGCTGCGGGCCGCGGGCCTCGACACCATCCCCGGCACGGCCGCGGAGATCCTCGACGACGAGGTGCGGTGGGTGCTCACCAAGGGCAAGCTCCCGGCCGCCGAGTGGATCGACATCGTCACCACCGCCCACGAGGTGGGGCTGCGTTCGAGCTCGACCATGATGTACGGGCACGTCGACACACCGGCGCACTGGGTGGCTCACCTGCGGACGCTGCGAGGGATCCAGGAGCGCACCGGGGGCTTCACCGAGTTCGTGCCGCTACCGTTCGTGCACCGGAGCGCGCCGCTGTACCTGGCGGGCGCCTCGCGGCCGGGCCCCACGCGCGAGGAGAACGTCGCCGTGCACGCGTTGGCGCGGATCATGCTGCACGGCGCGATCGACCACGTGCAGACCAGCTGGGTGAAGCTCGGCGTGGCCGGCACCCGCACGATGTTGCGGTCCGGCGCCGACGATCTCGGAGGCACGCTGATGGAGGAGACCATCTCGCGGATGGCCGGCGCCGAGAACGGGTCGGCCAAGTCGCCGGAGGAGATCGAGGAGATCGCGACGGGGATCGGACGGCCGGTGCGTCGGCGGGACACCCTGTACGGGCCCGCCTCCCGACCCATCGGCGTGTCCGTCGTCACATAGCCCGCGACCGGTGGGGGCGGCATCGCCCGACGGCGGTGAGGTGGCTTACGATACTGGTGATACCGCTACGAGGAAGGTGGCTGACGTGACCTACACGATCGCAGAGCCGTGCGTCGACGTGATGGACAAGTCGTGCGTCGAGGAGTGCCCGGTCGACTGCATCTACGAGGGTGGCCGGATGCTCTACATCCACCCCGATGAGTGTGTCGATTGTGGCGCCTGTGAGCCGGTCTGCCCCGTGGAGGCCATCTTCTACGAGGATGACGTCCCGGACGAGTGGACCGAGTACAACGCGGCCAACGCCGACTTCTTCGTGGAACTGGGGTCGCCGGGTGGCGCCGCCAAGGTGGGCAAGGTCGATTACGACGTCCCGTTCGTGAAGGCCTTGCCTCCGATGAACCAGGAGTGATCCGGGTGGCACCACGCCCGGAGCGCCGGCCGCCCGGGCAGGTTCTGCCGGTGTTCCCGTGGGACACGCTGGCGGAGACCCGGGCCCGCGCCTCGGCGCACCCCGACGGGCTTGTCGACCTCACGGTCGGCACGCCCGTCGATCACGTGGCGCCGGTCATCAGGGACGCTCTGGCCGTGGACTCCGCACTGCCCGGGTACCCGACTACGGCCGGGACCCCTGCGCTGCGCCGGGCCGTCGTCGACTCCATGGCGCGGCGCCACGGGGTCGCCGGCCTGACCCCGGACGCGGTCCTGCCCGCGATCGGGACCAAGGAGCTCATCGCCGGACTGCCCGCCCAACTGGGACTGGGCACGGGCCACACGGTCGTGATCCCGGAGGTGGCGTACCCGACGTACGAGGTGGGCTCGCTGCTCGCCGGATGCACCGTCGTCCGCGCCGACTCGCTCACCCAGCTCGGTCCGTCCTCGCCGCACCTGCTGTTCCTCAACTCGCCGTCCAATCCGACCGGCAAGGTCCTCGGCATCGAGCACCTGCGCAAGGTCGTGGGCTGGGCACGCGAGCGGGGCGTGATCGTGGCCTCGGACGAGTGCTACCTCGGGCTGGTGTGGGAGGGCAAGGCGCCCTCGATCCTCGACCCGCGGGTCTGCGAGGGCGACCACACCGGGCTGCTCGCACTGCACTCGCTGTCCAAGACCTCCAACCTGGCCTCGTACCGGGCGGGTTTCGTGGCCGGCGACCCCGCGCTGGTGGCCGAGCTGCTCGAGGTGCGCAAGCATTCCGGGCTGATGATGCCGTTGCCGATCCAGTCGGCCATGGCGGCGGCACTCGTCGACGACGCCCACGCGGCCGAGCAGCGGGAGCGCTACCGCATCCGACGGGAGCGGCTGCTCCCGGCCGTCGAGGCTGCGGGCTTCCGGATCGACGACTCGGAGGCCGGACTGTACCTCTGGGCGACCCGCGACGAGCCCTGCCGCGACACCGCGGAATGGTTCGCCGAGCGCGGAGTGCTCGTGGCGCCCGGCGAGTTCTACGGCCCGCGCGGCGCCCGGCACGTCCGCATCGCCCTCACGGCCACGGACGCGACCATCGCCGAGGCGGTCCGTCGCCTGGCCTGACTCGGCCGGGTCACCTCGCCCGGCCCGCGCTCCGCCGCTGCCCACCCGCGCGCCCCCTCACCGACAGCCCCTCATCGACAAGAGCGTTCCGCACACCTTCTGGTCGGCGGTCTCAAGGAGCTAGTGCAACACCCTGGCTGGATCGGGGTGTGTGGTGGCGAAGGAGCTGGACTGGCGGCTGCGGGCGAGGCTGGTGTGCTCGTTGCTCGAGGGTGCCTCGGGGCGTGAGGCCTCGGCGATGTGGGGTGTCAGTGTGGCGACGGCCTGGAGGTGGGCCAAGCTCGCTGGCATGAGCTTTGAAGTGGGTGCACGCGGCGGCGTGGCCGATGTGCGAGGTCGTCGGTTACGGCCGCTGCGCCCGGGGGCGAGGTATCGCCGGTTGACCTTGTTCGACCGGGTGTTTATCCAGGCGATGCTGGACCTTCCGACTCCGGCTGGAATCCGGGCCATCGCCCGCGGGTTGAACGTGGCCGCCTCGACCGTGTCTCGGGAAGTCGGCGCTCACTGCTTCGAGCATTGGGGTCGGCGCCGGTACGACGCTCGCCTGGCGCACCATCTGGCGGTGGGTAAGCGTGCGCGTCATCGGCCAGGCAAGCTGGACTCGGTGCAGTTACGACGCGAAGTCATCGCACGGTTGAACCAGCGGTTCTCCCCGCAGCAGATCGCCGGCGAACTGCGGTTGACCTTTCCCGACCGGGCGGAGATGCAGGTGTCACATGAAACCATCTACCAGGGCCTTTACGTCCAGGGCAAGGGCGCGCTGAGGCAGGAACTCAAGGTCGAAAAAGCCCTGCGCTCGGGCCGCAAGCATCGCATTCCCGCCTCCGCGCTACCCCGCCGGAGCTCGCGCCCGTGGCTGCACGGGGCTCGCCTGACCGACCGGCCCGCCGAAGTCGATGACCGGGCCGTTCCCGGGCACTGGGAAGGCGACCTGGTCGTGGGCCCCAACAACTCGGGGTTGGTCACCCTGGTTGAGCGCCAGACCCGCTACGTACTGATCGGTCGGCTACCCGGATGCCGGGACAGCGCCACGGTCAACGACGTGCTGTCAAAGATGATCGCGGCCCTGCCCTCCCGGCTGGTGGCCACCATCACCTGGGACCAGGGCACCGAGATGGCAGGGCACGCCAACTTCACCGTCGCAACCGGCTGCAAGGTCTACTTCTGCGACCCACACTCACCGTGGCAGCGTGGATCAAACGAGAACACGAACGGCCTGATCCGCGACTTCTACCCCAAAGGCACCGACTTCAATACCCTCAGCGATGACGAACTCGCCGAGACCGAGCACCTTCTCAACATCCGCCCCCGCGCCCTCCACGGCTTCCTCAGCCCCCATGTCAAGATGAACGAACTCATCAACGGTGTTGCGCTGACTCCCTGAGACCGCCCTCGACCGATGTGTGCGGAACGCTCTTGTCGATGCCTGGTTCCCGGCCCCGCCCACGGCGATCGGCTCGCGCGGGTCCGGGCCGGCGCGGGGACCCTCAGTTGGCGTGCAGGTCCGCGTTGAGCGCGACGCCCTCGCGCTTCCACGGCACGGCCTCGACCGCGCCGGAGATCGAGTTGCGGCGGAACAGCAGGTTGTCCCGCCCGGAGAGCTGACCGGCCTTGACCGGGTCGTTGTCCGCCCAGGCGCCGGCCCGGATCTCGACCTTGGTGCCGGCGGTGACGTACAGGCCGGCCTCGACCACGCAGTCGTCGCCGAGCGATATGCCGACGCCGGCGTTGGCGCCGAGCAGGCAGCGCTCGCCGATCGAGATGGTCTCCTTTCCGCCGCCGGAGAGGGTGCCCATGATCGAGGCGCCGCCGCCCACGTCGGAATCCGCGCCCACCACGACGCCGGCCGAGATGCGCCCCTCGACCATCGAGGCGCCGAGGGTCCCGGCATTGAAGTTGACGAAGCCCTCGTGCATGACCGTCGTGCCCTCGGCCAGGTGGGCACCGAGACGGACACGGTCCGCGTCGGCGATACGCACGCCGGACGGCACCACGTAATCCACCATCCGCGGGAACTTGTCGATGCCGTGGACGGTCACGGCACCCCGGGCGCGGAGCCTGGCGCGGACGATCTCGAAGCCCTGGACGGCGCAGGGCCCGAAGTTGGTCCACACCACGTTGGTCAGGGTGCCGAACAGTCCGTCCATGTTGGCGAAGTGTGGCCTGATCAGACGGTGGCTGATGAGGTGCAGACGCAGGTACGCGTCGTATGCGTCGGCCGGAGGCTCGGTGAGGTCCGCGATCTCGACCCGCACCGCGACGCGCTCGACGCCACGGTCGGCATCCGGCCCGGTCAGGGCGGCGAGTTCGGCGGGCACCTCGGCGCCGGAGAGGACCCGGTGACCGCTGGCGGCGGCGACCCCCAGCTCGGGCTGCGGGTACCAGACGTCGAGGACCGTGTGGTCGGACGTCAGGGTGGCGATTCCGGTCGCGACTGCTCCGTGTGCACTCATGGTCCCATGCTAATCGTCACCCCCGACGCGCTCCGGCGACGGGCATCTAAGGTGGACGCCGTGACCGACGTCCTCGATCTGACCGCCGACCCGATCGACCTCACCCGTGCCCTGGTCGACGTCCCCAGCCCGTCCCGGGAGGAGGATCGGATCGCCGGAATCGTCCACGCATCGTTGGTCTCCACCGTCGACGCGTTCACGGGTCCGGCGGCGGGACGGGTCGAGGTCATCCGGGACGGCAACCGGGTGCTGGCCCGTACGGATCGAGGTCTGCCGACCCGGGTCGTGCTGGCGGGGCACCTCGACACCGTCCCGATCGCGGACAACGTGCCGTGCCGGGTGACCGGAGACGGGGCGGAGCGGGTTCTGCACGGGTGCGGCGCGGTCGACATGAAATCGGGCGACGCGGTGTTCCTGCACCTGTTCTCCACGCTCGCCGATTCACCCGCACTCGCGCACGACCTCACGCTGGTGATGTACGACTGCGAGGAGATCGAGGCCACGGCCAACGGGCTGGGGTTCCTCGAACGCACTCACCGCGAGTGGCTGGCCGGCGACGTGGCGATCCTCGGGGAGCCGACCGGTGGCCTGATCGAGGCCGGCTGTCAGGGCACGCTACGGATCCGGGTCCATGCCCGCGGGGTGCGGGCGCATTCCGCCCGTAGTTGGCTGGGGGACAACGCCGTGCACCGTCTGGCACCCGTGCTCGACGCGTTGTCTGGCTACGCGGCGCGCTCGGTGGACATCGACGGCTGCGTCTACCGGGAGGGACTCCAGGCGGTTCGCATGTCGGCGGGCGTCGCCGGGAACACCGTGCCGGACGAGGCGTGGCTCGACGTCAATTTCCGTTCGGCCCCCGATCGCGACGCGGACGCTGCCCTGGCCCATGCTCTCGACGCGCTCGGCCTCTCCGGCCTTCCCCGGGTGCCGGACGGGGACGAGCCGCCCACCGGGCCCGGCCTGTCCTGGGAGCTCACCGATCTCTCGCCGGGTGCGCTACCGGGACTGTCCGCGCCCGCGGCCGCGGATCTCGTGAAGGCGGCGGGCGGCAGGGTGCGCGCCAAGTACGGCTGGACGGACGTGTCCCGCTTCGCCGCCCTGGGCATCCCCGCCGTCAATCTCGGTCCCGGCGATCCGGGCCTGGCCCACACACGGGACGAACACTGTCCCGCCGAGCAGATCACCGAGGTGGCCGCCACGCTCCGCGCCTACCTCACCACAACCGGCTGAACCCGCGCCCACCCGGCACACCGGGCGCGCCCACACACCTGAAGGAGTTTCAAGGCCCATGGCCCCCACCGACCCCGTGCACCTGCGCGGTCCCGTGCTCGTCCGCCGACAGAAGGGTGACGAGCGGACGACCACGGATCAGCGCCTGCTGGACCAGAACCAGGACACCGACTGGCTGCATACGGACCCGTGGCGGGTGCTGCGGATCCAGAGCGAGTTCGTCAACGGATTCGGCGCGCTGGCCGAGTTGCCGGACGCCGTCAGCGTGTTCGGCTCGGCCCGCACCCGCCCGGGCGATCCCGTGTACGAGCAGGCGGTCGAGCTGGGCAGGGCGCTCACCGAGGCCGGTTACGCCGTGGTCACCGGCGGCGGTCCCGGGCAGATGGAGGCTGCGAACAAGGGCGCCTGGGAGGCCAACGGCCGGTCCGTGGGCCTGGGGATCGAGCTACCGATGGAGCAGGGCCTCAACAGGTGGGTGGACCTCGGCCTGCACTTCCGGTATTTCTTCATCCGCAAGACGATGTTCGTCAAGTACACGCAGGCGTTCGTCTGTACCCCCGGGGGCTTCGGCACCCTCGATGAGTTCTTCGAGGCCATCACGCTGGTCCAGACCGACAAGATCACCCGGTTCCCGATCGTGTTGCTGGGCGTGGACTTCTGGACCCCACTGGTCGACTGGATCCGGGGCACGCTCGTCGAGCACGGCATGATCTCCGCCCCGGACACGGACCTGTTCCTGGTGACCGACTCGGTGTCCGAGACCGTCGAGTACATCCGGGACGCCCACGAGCGCGCGGCGGTGACCGCGGAACAGCGGGAGGACCTGTACGGCGAGGAACACCGGGGGGCCGAGCGCTGATGTCACCAGTCCCGGGCCGGAGGGTCTGCGTCTACTGCGCCTCGTCGTCCTACGATCCGACGCTCCTGGAGATCGCCGCCGACGTGGGCGACGCGATCGCCCGCCGTGGCTGGTCGCTGGTCTCCGGCGGCGGCAACGTCTCGATGATGGGTGCGCTCGCCGAGGCGGCCCGCGCCGGCGGCGCGCGCACGGTCGGGGTGATCCCCGAGGGGCTGCGGGTCCGCGAGGTGGCGGACACGTCGGCCGACGAGCTCGTCGTCGTCACCTCCATGCGGGAACGCAAGCGTGAGATGGAGGAGCGTTCCGACGCGTTCCTCACCCTCCCCGGCGGCATCGGCACCATGGAGGAGATGTTCGAGATGTGGACCTCGGCCTCCCTCGGGTTCCACTACAAGCCGGTGGTCCTCTACGACCCGGTCGGCTTCTACAACCCGCTGCTGGACTGGGTCGCAAACCTGGCCGAGCAGGGTCTGGTCCACAAGGAGGCCTTCGACTGTCTCGTGGTGCGGGACGACCTGGACGCCGCCCTCGACGCCTGCGGGGGTCGTCGGTGACGCGTCCCGTCCCGGCTGTGCTGCCGACCCTCTGTGGTCGCGCGGTGCCGATCGAGCGCCCGCTGGTGATGGCGATCGTCAACCGCACACCCGACTCGTTCTACGACCGCGGCGCCACGTTCACCGACACGGCGGCGATGCGGCGGGTCGACGAGGTGGTGGCCGCCGGGGCCGACATCCTCGACATCGGCGGGGTCAAAGCCGGGCCCGGCGACATGGTCGACGCCGAGGAGGAGACCCGCAGGGTCGTCCCGTTCCTCGAGCAGGTGCGGCGGCGACATCCGGACGTGCTCATCTCGGTCGACACGTGGCGCGGAGCGGTCGCCCGACGTGCGGTCGCGTCGGGCGCGGACCTGGTGAACGACACGTGGGCCGGGCACGACCCCGGTGTCCTTGCCGCCGCGGGCGAGGCGGGGGCGGGATTCGTGTGCTCGCACACGGGCGGGGCGGTGCCGCGGACGCGCCCGTACCGGGTCGGGTACGAGGACGTCGTCCGGGACGTGGTGGGGGAGCTCACCGCGGCCGCCGATAGGGCGCTCGCGGCCGGGGTCCCCGCGGACGGGGTGCTCATCGATCCCACGCACGACTTCGGGAAGAACACCTTCCACGGTCTCGAGCTGCTGCGGCGTCTCGACGAGATCGTCGCCGTGGGCCACCCGGTGCTGATGGCGCTGAGCAACAAGGATTTCATCGGCGAGACCCTCGACACGGACGTCGACAACCGCGGCGAGGGCACCCTCGCGGCCACGGCGGTGGCGGCGTACGGCGGTGCCCGGGTGTTCCGCACCCACGACGTGCCCGGCACCCTGCGCACGCTCGAGATGGTCGCCTCGATCGTCGGCACCCGCCCGCCGGCAAGGACGGTGCGCGGGCTGGCCTGAGCCGATGTGCCAGACTCGCAGTCGAACCGGGCCCGCCACCTGACGAGGCGCGCCCGCCGGAGGAGGGGAACTCAGACCATGCTCACCGTCGTCATCTACGTGATGGTCACCCTCGTCATCGCGGCGGCCCTGTTCGCGCTGTCCGTGGTGCTGTTCGGCCGATCCGAGGTGCTCCCGGCGGTGGAGAAGGGGCACACGATCACCTCGTTGCCCGAAGGACCGATCGCCGGTGACGATCTACGCTCGGTGCGTTTCGGGATGTCCGCCCGGGGCTACACGATGGCGGAGGTCGACTGGGCTCTGGAAGAGGCGGCGCGTGAGATCGATGAGCTGCGGGCCCGTCTCGGGCAGGCCGGCGTGACCGACGCCGCGTCCCGGCGGTCGGACGGTCGACCGACTCCGGCATCCGGGTAACGCGGAACACGCTAGAATCGTCGGTATCCACTAGCGGTACCGATCGTGGGTCAGGCGCTGCCTCGCAGTGTCGCCTCGCGGACAAGGACGAAGGGAATCGACCTGATGGCGGCTATGAAGCCCAGGACGGGTGACGGACCGATCGAGGCGGCCAAGGAGGGCCGTGCGATCATCATGCGCGTCCCGCTCGAGGGCGGCGGACGACTTGTCGTCGAGCTGACCCCCGATGAGGCCAAGTCGCTGAGCGTGGAGCTGGCGGAGGCCACCTCGTAGTCGCACGTCCACCGATCCCGGCGCATCCGACCCTCGTGGCGGATGCGCCGACTCATATGTCCGGAGGGTTCCCTGATGTCCGCTGATCCCAGTCGCTGTCACCCCGGCCGCCCCGCGCCCGGCCGAGGCGCGATCGACCGTCCTGTCCCGGGCCGCCCGCTGCCCGCGGTACGCGTGGTCTCCGGCGCCGCGCCCGAGGGCGCCACGCCTGTGATCACCCGTTTCGCTGATCGGGGCCGCGCGCCGCGCGGGCGCTCGGACGAGGTTCGTGTGGAGGTGCGCGAGGGGCGCGCGGTGATCGCGGTCGAGCTCGCCGACGAGCCGCCGCGGGCGGGCTGGGCCGGCACGGTCGATCACGGGCTCGGCCACCGCCGTGCCGGTGCGGCGGTGGCGCGACATCTGCGGGATGCGCGGGCCGCGGCCCCGGTGGTGGTGGACGTGCCGGACGCGGTGTCCCCCGATCGTGTCGGCGACCTGGTCCTGGGGTATCTGCTCGGCGCGCGCGGTCAGGACACCTTCGCCGCCGATCCGGCGCCGGTGGCGCCGGAGCTGGTGGTGCGGGTGGACACCGCGCAGACGGGGGCCGGCCGATCAGACCGTTGGGCCGGCAACGACCACGACGACGACACCGCCGCCACCTCCGACCACGTCCACCGGGCAGTCGCGGCTGCTCGCGAGGCGGCCCGCGCCACCGCGCTGGCCCGGGATCTCGCCGGCGCACCCTCGGACCTGAAGACCCCCGAGTGGCTCGTGGCCCGGATGGCGGAGTTGCTCGGTGCGGCGGGAATGCAGACCAGGGTCCTCGAGGGCTCGGCGCTCGAGGCCGGCGGTTTCGGGGGAGTGCTCGCGGTAGGTGGCGGATCCGACGCGGCTCCCCGTGTGCTCGTCGCACGCCGCCCGGGTCCCGGGCCCAGGGTCCTGCTCGTGGGCAAGGGCATCACCTTCGACACCGGCGGGATCTCGGTCAAACCCGCCGAGGGCATGCACCTCATGCGTACCGACATGGCCGGATCGGCGGCGGTCGTCGCGGCCGCCGAGGCGTTCTGCTCGGCCGGCTCCGACCCGGTGCGCGCGGATCTGGACCTGACCGTGGTGGTGCCGTCCGCGGAGAACATGCTCTCGGGGTCGGCGTACCGGCCCGGCGATGTGGTCACCCACATCGGGGGGATCACCTCCGAGGTCACCAACACCGACGCCGAGGGCCGCATGGTCCTCGCCGACGGCCTCGCCTACGGGATCTCGGAGTGCGATCCGGATGTCGTGGTGGATGTCGCCACGCTGACCGGGGCGATGAAGGTCGCGCTGGGAATGCGCACCGGAGCCGTGATGGCAACGGATGACGACCTCGCCGAGCGCATCGCCGACTCCGGTGCACAGGCCGGGGAGCGGTGGTGGCGGCTGCCGCTGCCGGACGATCTGCGCCCGGCGGTCCGCTCGGAGATCGCCGACCGTCGCCAGGCGCCCAGTGGGCCGGGCGCGATCACCGCGGCGCTGTTCCTCGAGGGATTCGTGGACGGGCGGCCCTGGGTTCACCTGGACATCGCCGGCCCCGCGCGGTCCCCGGAGGAGATCGACGAGGTCGGTCCGGTCGCGACGGGGTTCGCCACCCGGACGCTGATCGGCTTCCTGCGGGATCTCGCGGACCGGCCACGCGGGTGAGTCCGGCGTCCCGGGCGCTCCGGCGGGCGGTCCCGCTGCTGCGCTGCCCGCTGTGCGCGGAGCCGCTCACGGCGGTCGAGGCCGAGCCGTCCGGTCCCGGGACGTCCGGCCCGATTACCGGGGTGCGCTGCGATTCGGGGCATGCGTTCGATCGTGCTCGTCAGGGCCACCTCACGCTCTTCGGCCCCCGCGGACGACGGTTTGTCGGGGACACAGCCGATCAGGTCCTCTCCCGGGAGCGGGTCCTGGGTTCCGGTGTCCTCGATCCGCTGGCCACGCTGCTCGGCCGGGTCGCAGGCGAGGCGATCGGCCGGGCGGATCCAGCGGATCGCGGCGCCGGCCCCGTGGTCCTCGAGGCCGGCGCGGGGACCGGCTTCTACCTCGAGCGGGTCCTGTCGACGCTTCGCCGCGATCGGGGTGGCGATGACGGCGGTGGCGGTGGCAGCGGCGGTGAGGGCGACGCCGCCGCACCCTTGGGCATCGGCACCGAGATCTCCGTCGCTGCCGCGCGACGGCTCGCCAGAGCCGACGCGGACATCGCCGCCCTGGTCGCGGACACGTGGGACGGGCTCCCCGTGGCCGACGATTCCGTGGACGTGGTGCAGGTCGTGTTCGCGCCGAGGAACGCCGCGGAATTCGCGCGGGTGCTCGCCCCCGGCGGGGTCCTGGTCGTGGCGGGCCCCGGTCCGGGGCACCTGGAGCCGCTTCGTTCGCACGCCGGGATGCTCACGCCCGAGGCGGGCAAGGCGGGCCGGCTCGAAGCCGGGCTGGCCGGCTCTTTCTCACCCGGCGCGGCTCATGTCGTGGACTTCACCGCGCAGGTGCCCGGCTCCGTGGCCGTGGATCTCGCGCTCATGGGTCCCAGCGGCGTGCACCTGGACCGCGGCGGACTCGAGCAACGCCTCGGTGGCGGCGACCGCGAGGTGCGGGTGCACATCGAGGTCAGGACGTTCCACCCTGTGCGATCAGCGCAGTAGCGACGCGTAGAGCTGGTGCGTCTGTTCCGCGATCGCCTGCCAGGAGAATCTGGTGCGGGCGCGCTCCTGACCCGCCAGTCCGAATCGGGTCGCCTTGTCCCGGTCCGCGATCAGGTCGTTGACGGCTGCGGCGATCCCCGCTTCGAACGCCTCGGGCTCGGTGTCGTCGTAGTGCACGAGGGTGCCGGTCTCACCGTCCACCACGACCTCGGGGATCCCACCGACGTCGGACGCCACGACCGCGGCCCGGCAGGCCATCGCCTCGAGGTTGACGATGCCCAGTGGTTCGTACACGGACGGGCAGGCGAAGACCGTCGCCGCCGAGAGGATCTCGATCACCTCGTTCCGCGGCAGCATGTCCCGCAGCCAGTAGACCCCGTCGCGGCCGGCCTGGAGTTCGGCGACCAGGCTTTCCATCTCGGCGGCGATCTCGGGGGTGTCCGGCGCGCCGGCGCACAGCACCAGCTGGGCATCCGGGTGGAAGTCCCGGGCGGCCCGCACCAGGTGGGGCACGCCCTTCTGGCGGGTGATGCGGCCGACGAACGCGACGATCGGACGGTCCGGGTCCACTCCGTGGCGGCGCAGCACCGAATCGTGGCCGGTGAAGGGCTCGACCGGGGCCCATTCCGTGGTGTCGATGCCGTTGAGGATCACGTGGATACGATCTGGGTCGATCTCCGGGTAGACGCGGAGGATCTCGTCCTTCATCCGGGCGCTCACGGCCACCACCGCGTCCGCGCCTGCGAAGGCGGTGCGCTCGGACCACGACGACACCCGGTATCCGCCACCCAGTTGCTCCGCCTTCCAGGGGCGGCTGGGCTCGAGCGAATGTGCCGAGACCACGTGGGGGATCCCGTACAGCTCACCGGCCAGGTGCCCGGCCAGGCCGGTGTACCACGTGTGGGAGTGCACGATGTCCGCGCCCTCGGCGCCGACGCACATCCGCAGTCCCGCGGACAGGGTCTGGATCGCGGGATTGGCGTCCGGACCGAGCTCGGGGTCCGGTCGGAACGCGCGGGCCGTGTCGCGGTCCGCGCCCATGCACAGCACGTCGACCTCGCAGAGAGGCCGCAGCGTGGACACCAGCTCGGTCACGTGGACGCCGGCTCCACCGTAGACCTCCGGCGGGTATTCCCTCGTCATCATCGCTACTCGCACAGACGCCAACCTAGCCGCTGGGGAGCCTTCCCGTCCCGGCCCCGGTGAACACCGTCCGACACCGCGGTGGCCAGCCGGTGCGAGGAGGGGGCAATGCCCTCGATGCCCCGCGTTGATCCCCTCGAGCCGGTTACGGTAGAGGCGTGAGGAACCAGCCGCACGTCCTAGCAATCGTCCTCGCCGGCGGCGAGGGCAAGCGCCTCTTCCCGCTCACCGCGGACCGGGCGAAGCCAGCGGTGCCGTTCGGCGGGTCGTACCGGCTGATCGATTTCGTGCTGAGCAACCTCGTCAACGCCGGGTTCATGCGGATCTGTGTGCTGACCCAGTACAAGTCGCATTCACTCGATCGCCACATCTCGCAGGTTTGGCACATGAGCGGTATGGGTGGCGAGTACATCACCCCGGTCCCCGCGCAGCAGCGACTCGGGCCCCGGTGGTACACGGGCTCGGCCGATGCGATCCTGCAGTCGCTGAACCTCGTGTACGACGAGCGGCCGGATCACATCATGGTTTTCGGCGCCGATCACGTGTACCGGATGGATCCACGCCAGATGCTCGATCAGCACGTCGCCACCGGCGCCGCGGTGACCGTGGCGGGGATTCGGGTACCGCGCAGCGAGGCCTTCGCGTTCGGCTGCATCGACGCGGGCGAGGACGACCTGATCCGGGGCTGGGTGGAGAAGCCCGCTGATCCGCCGGGGACACCGGACGACCCGGACGCGACGTTCGCGTCGATGGGCAACTACATCTTCACCACCGAGGCGCTCATCGAGGCGCTCAGGGCGGACGCGGAGAAGCCGGATTCCTCGCACGACATGGGCGGCGACATCATCCCCGCGCTCGTCGAGCAGGAGCGGGCCTACGTGTACGACTTCGCCAGGAACCAGGTCCCGGGGGAGACCGACAGGGACCGCGGCTACTGGCGGGACGTGGGAACGATCGACGCGTTCTACGACGCGCACAGGGATCTGGTCTCCGTCCATCCGGTCTTCAATCTCTACAACTACCTGTGGCCCATCCGTACCCAGCAGGACAATCTCCCGCCGGCGAAGTTCGTCAACGGCGGGATGTCCCAGGAATCGATGGTGGGTTCGGGCACCATCATCTCGGCCGCGACGGTGCGGAATTCGGTGGTGTCGAACAACGTCATCGTCGAGGACGGCGCGGTGGTCGAGGGGAGCGTCCTGCTGCCGGGGGCGCGGATCGGCCGCGGCGCCGTGGTCCGCAAGGCGATCGTCGACAAGAACTGTCACATCGGCGACGGCGACCTCATCGGTGTGGACCGCGAGCGCGATCGTCGTCGTTTCCCGGTCAGCGCGGGCGGTGTCGTGAGCGTCGCCAAGAACACCACCACGTCGCTGGAGGATTAGCTGTACCGACGATGGGCGCTGTGCCGCCCCGCGGGTCGGGTCAGAGTGTGACGACGGTCAGCCCGGTACCCACCGGCAGAACCGTGACGTGGGCGTGCTCCGGCAGCTCGGCGTCCTCGGGAAGTGGCGCGTGCTCACCGATCAACACCAGCGCCCCGCCCGCGCGTAGGAGCTGATGGGAGCGCGAGACCACGCGCGACACCGAGTGCTGGGGGACATCCGCGACGACCAGGTCGTAGGCGCCGTCGGCCAGTTTGTCGGCGACTTCGAGCGGGCGGGCCGCGATATACCTCGCCGCGGACGACGGGTGGCCCGCCGAACGGACCGCCGACCGGGCGGCGTCGAGGTGATGGGGGTCGTCGGTGATGCACGTGACCACCGTGCCGCCACGGGGACCCGCCGCGGCGAGGATCGCCAGCGCGGGTACGCCGGGCGCGGGGGAGAGGCACACCGCGGCACGGGCGCCGGTCAGACGGGCCACGAGCCGGATGGTCTCGGCCGTCAACGCGTCCGGTGACACGGCGCCCAGCTCGTCCGCCTCGGCGCGGGCGGGAGCGTAGAGGGAGTCGTCGACGAGATCGGCGCCGCGGCGCGCGATTCCGTCGAGTCCGGAACGGTCGGCGGCGGGGACATCAGCTGAATCGGACACGTGAGCAGCGTATCCGGCGAGCGGTGACGAACGGCGTGCAACGCGCGGTGATCGGATCGGTATGAGACTCTCAGCCACATCTCAGTGCGGGTATACCGTCAGGACAGCTCTATGAGGGAGGGTGGGCACCGTCGCACCACGAGGGTGCGTCGAACACCGCGCGGGATGCACCGGGCCTGCGCCGGAAGGTGGCCGAATGTACTCACGAACCGTCCACGGGACAGCGATCGCCCCCGAGGCGGAGCGAGACGCGATCGTGGGCACGGCACGGTTCGACAGCACCGGCGACGCGGCGGACATGCCGTCCTGGTCCGAGCTCGTGGCGCAGCACGGCGATCGCGTGTACCGCCTCGCCTTCCGTCTGTGCGGCAACGCGCACGACGCCGAGGACATCACCCAGGAGGCGTTCATCCGGGTCTTCCGGTCGCTGGACAACTACAAGCCCGGCACGTTCGAGGGCTGGATGCACCGGATCGTCACCAATCTGTTCCTGGACCTCGCGCGGCGGCGCGGTCGGATCCGTTTCGAGGCGCTGCCCGAGGACGCGGAGCGGGTGCCGGGCCGGGAACGCAGTCCGGAGCAGGTCCTGTCGGAGGAGTCGTTCGATCCGGTACTGCAGACGGCGCTGGCGAATCTGTCGCCGGAGTTCCGCGCCGCGGTCGTCCTCAGCGACATCGAGGATCTCAGCTACGAGGAGGTGGGCAGGATCCTCGGCGTGAAGATGGGGACCGTACGCAGCCGGATCCACCGTGGTCGAGCTGCGCTCCGCGCCGAGCTCGAGGCGGCCGGGGTCACCGGGGTGCACAGCCGGATCGACTGAGGTCGCGGCCGCGACGCCGTCGGCTCGATCTGTCCGGGGAACCCCGAGGGGGCCCCGGACGTTGGTCTTTCCGACGGGGTCACGGCGGCCCCGGAGTGACAACGTGGCAGGAGGGTGACCGGTGGACGAACGGCATTCCGGACGGCAGCCCGCTCCCGAGTTCACGCTCTCCGAGGAGGCGGCCCGGCGGGTGGCCGACCGCACCGGTCCGCCGCGGCCCCGCCGGACTTTCCTGTCCACCGACCATCTGTCCACGGAGGCCGCCGCAGCGTACGTCGACGGCCGGCTGCCGCAGGCCGGCCAGAACCGTGCCGACGCCCACCTCGCGCTGTGCGACCAGTGCCGGCGCGAGGTCGACGATCAGCGTGAAGCCCGTCGTGCCCTGCGCGGATCCGGGCCCATCCGCATGCCCAGCGACCTCCGTGACCGCCTCAGGTCTCTGGAGGACGAGGGCCGCCGGGCGGAGGCCGACCGCCGGGGCGAGATGACACCGCAGCGGGCGCCGGGGCACCCGGCGGCGGCGTCAGTCGAGCCCGATCGCGGCGGGCCGTGGGCGAGGCTGCTGCGCCGACTCCGCCGCCCCGGCCACTAGGGTGGGCCGGGTGGAGGATCTGACTGGCGTGCCCGGGAGCGCGGGACGAGGCGAGGACCCCGACCGTCCCCTGCGCGAGCCCGCCCCTATCGATCGTCCGAGAGTCGACGACGACGTCGCCGCGCGTTTCTCCCGCCCCGTCGGCGTCGCCGGGGGATTCGCTCCCGGGCGTCCGGGCAGCGGGGCGGCCGGATCCGGCGGTGGGTCCGGCCCGGAGGTGCCGACAGAGGCCGCTGCTCCGCGTGTGGAGGATCCGGCACTGGCACAGGCTTTCGGCCCGACGCCAGGGGCCGGGCGGGGCATCGAACGCCACCCGTCCTGGCAGGACGAGGCCGCCTCGCCGCCGCCCCCGCAGCCGGACCCGTGGAGGGATCCGAACGCACCGGTGGGCTTCGGTGCGCCGGCCGTGCAGGAGGAACGGGACCCCGCGCCCGTGGACCTCACCCGTACGAACACCGCCCCGGCACCCCGTCTCACTCTGTCCGAGGCGCTTTTCCAGCGTCGACTGAGCCGGCAGGCACTGGCCGGTGCGGCTGCCCTCGTCGCCGTCGTCGCCCTTGTCGGCGGTGCCGTCGGCGCCGTCGTCGCGGACTCCGCGCGTGTCCTCACCACCTCCACGGTGCGCATCGCCGACGCCCCGGACACCGTCGCGGGGCCCGCCAACACCGTCGGCGAGGTGGCCCAGCGGGTTCAGCCGGCGGTGGTGAACATCCAGGTCTCCTCCCCGTCCGCGCGGGGCGAGGGGTCCGGCATCGTGATCGACCCGCAGGGCTACATAGTCACCAACAACCACGTCGTCACCATGGACGGGGCGACCGACCGCGCGGACATCGACGTCGTGTTCTCCGACGGCTCCCGCGCCCCCGCCGAGATGGTGGGTCGTGACCCCGCCACCGACCTGGCCGTCCTCAAGGTCGAGGGGGTGGAGAACCTCACCGTCGCGGCCCTGGGCGACTCGGACAGCGTCGAGGTGGGCGAACAGGTGATCGCGATCGGCTCCCCGCTCGGATTGGTGCGGACGGTCACCGAGGGCATCGTCTCGGCCACCCAGCGACCGATCGCGCTCGGCGAGTCCACCTCGGACGGCGACGTGGTGATCGACGCCATCCAGACCGACGCGGCCATCAACCCGGGCAACTCCGGCGGTCCGCTCATCGACGGAACCGGCGCCGTCATCGGCATCAACACCTCGATCTTCACGCAGTCGGGCGGGTCCATCGGACTCGGCTTCGCCATTCCCGTCAACGACGTCCGCGACATCGCGACCTCCTTGATGACGGAGGGCGCCGTCCAGCACGCCACGATCGGGGTCAACGCGCGTAAGGCCGACAACGGATCTGTCGAGGGCGCCGAGATCGTGAACGTCCGCGACGGCTCGGCCGCCCAGGAGGGCGGCCTCAGGGAGGGCGACGTGGTGACCAAGGTCGGTGACCGCCCGGTGCGATCGTCCGACGAGCTGGTGGTCGCGGTGCGGCGCGCCGGGGCGGACGACGACGTCCCGGTCGAGGTCGTCCGTAACGGGAGCCGCGTCGAACTGACCGTCCGTCCGGTACTGGGCTGACCGCCTCCCCCGTGGGCGACGTCTCACTCCCGTGGACGCGCCGGACGACGTATCCTCGACAGCGATATGTTCACGAACGTGGGGTGGTCCGAGCTTCTGGTACTCGGCGTTGTCGCGCTGGTGGTCCTGGGGCCCGAACGGCTGCCTGAGGCCGCCCGGTGGCTCGCCTCCGCGATCCGCAAGGTCAAGGAGTTCGCTGGCAACGCCCAGCAGCAGCTCAAGGACGACTACGGAGCGGATTTCGACGAGTTCAAGGAGCCACTCCAGCAGCTCAACGAACTGCGTGGACTGAGCCCGCGGGCGATGGTCACCAAGCACCTGCTCGATGGCGACGATTCGTTGTTCTCCGGCAATTTCGACGCCGCGGCGCCCGCCGGGGGCGCGGCCGCGACCGGCCCTGCGGTCACCGGCCCCGCCACCACCGGCCCTTCGGCCTCCGGCTCGGCCTCGGGAACGGCGCAGCGGCACACCAAGCCGCAGTCGGCTTCCGGTACGAGTTCTGCGGCAGCACCCGCTCCGTCGTCGCCGAGCGGCGCGACGAACTGGGACGACGCGACCTGACCCAGGGGTCGCACTGACTCCGCTGCGGTCCGGCCCCCGGGGCGGGCCGCTCTCGGCGGACCGCCCCGGCCTCGGATGTCAGAGGTGGCGGGTGGTGTCGATCCCGAGGTTCATGCCGGCGAGGCCGCGGGGGCGCACCGCGAGGCCGTCGGCGATCTCCAGGTAGGCCTTGCCCGCGGGGGAGTCCGGCGCGGCGAGAACGATCGGGGTGCCCTCGTCGCCGTGCTCGCGCACGGCCTGTTCCAGGGGAACCTGGCCGAGCAGCTTGACCGTCGCGCCGACGGAGCGGGACAGATTGGCCGCCACCTCCGCGCCGCCACCGCTGCCGAAGACATCCATCCGGGTCCCGTCCGGGAGCTCGAGCCAGGACATGTTCTCGATGACGCCGGCGATTCGCTGACGGGTCTGCAGCGCGATCGACCCGGCCCGCTCGGCGACCTCGGCGGCCGCCTGCTGCGGGGTCGTCACGACGAGGATCTCCGCGGACGGGATCAACTGTGCGATGGAGATCGCCACGTCACCGGTGCCGGGCGGCAGGTCCATGAGCAGGACGTCCAGGTCTCCCCAGTAGACGTCGGCCAGGAACTGCTGGAGCGCGCGGTGGAGCATGGGGCCGCGCCAGACCACCGGGGTGTTGCCCTTGGTGAACTGGGCGATCGAGATGACCTTCACATCATGTGCGACCGGCGGCAGGATCATCTGCTCGACCTGGGTCGGGCGGGCGTCCGTCCCCAGCATCCGGGGGATCGAGTGGCCGTAGATGTCCGCGTCGAGGACGCCGACCGACAGTCCACGCTCGGCGAGGGCCGTGGCGAGGTTGACCGTCGCGGTGGACTTGCCCACGCCGCCCTTGCCGGAGGCGACCGCGTAGACGCGGGTGAGGTTGCCGGGTTGGGCGAACGGGATGACGGGCTCGGCGGCGTCACCGCGAAGGTGCTTACGCAGCTCCGTTCGCTGTTCGTCGCTCATCACGTCGAGCTCGACGCCCACTTCACCCACACCGGGGACGTCGGACACCGCGGCCCGGACGCGGTCGGTGATGGTGTCCCGCATCGGACACGTCGCGACGGTCAGGTAGATCCCGACGTCGACTCTGCCGGTGGCGGGATCCACCTCCACGCCCTTGACCATGCCGAGCTCGGTGAGCGGCTTACGGATCTCCGGATCATCGACCTTGGCCAACGCGGCGCGGATCGATTCTTCGCTGGGTGCACTCATGATGACCCGAGTCTAGGCGTCATGGCACGCCGTGACGATTCAGGCCGGGGGAGGAGGGCAGAACGGCGCGATACAGGGCAACTCGATCCCGGGAAGCTCGAACGGCGCAGGCGGTGCCGGAGGAGCCGGCACCTCGACGACGGGCGGAGCAGACGGCTCCGGGGTCGACGGCGGCGGCTCCGGCGGCGGAGGTGTGGACGACCCCGGCACCTCGGAGCATCCGGGGACCGGCCGCTCCGGCTGGCCCGGCTCTGCCGGCTCGGGGGCTGCGGTCGGGGTGCCTTCCCAGCCCTCGGGGCACTTCTCCGGGGGTCTGGGCTCCTCGTGCGTCGGCTTGGGCTGGTGGATCGGCGGTAGGTCGGACGGGAGCGGGAACGCGTTGACGGCGTAACCGTGGGCCCAGGCGTTGACGTTGGCGACGTAGGCCAGCGAGTTGTTGTAGGCCAGGATGGCCCGGGTCCGTGCTGCCGGGTCCGCCATGGAGCCGCCCTGATTGCACAGCAGGGTGGCCGCGGCCAGGGCCCCGTCATAGATGTTGTTGGGGTCGGCCACCCCGTCGTCGTTCCCATCGCGGCCCAGGAGCGCCCAGGTCGACGGGATGAACTGCACCGGACCGACAGCCCGATCGAAGTCGGCGTCGCCGTCGAAACGGCCGCCGTCGGTGTCGGTGATGACGGCTGTGCCCGGAATGGAACCGTCGAGGCGGGGTCCGACGATACGGCCGACCGTGTTCCCGTGGACGTCGAACTTTCCGCGGCCCTGGTTGGACTCGACCTGGCCGATGCCGGCGAGGACCGTCCAGTCCATCTCGCACGCAGGCTGCTCGGCGCTCAACCGGTCGGTAGCGCGGTGGTAGGCGTCGAGCGCGATCCCCGGGATGCCGAGGGGGCCGTCCGGGATCGTCGCCGGCTGGATGTGTGCGGCGCCGGGGTCGTCCGGGGCGGGAGCGGGCTCATCGGAGGGGGCCGGCTCGTTCTCCGAGGTGACCGGGCTCTTCGCGACGACGGCGGTGTGCGGGGCGGACTCCGCGAGGGGGGTGATGTCCGGGGCCTCCGGTGGGCTGTTGTCCATCGACAGTCCGACGGAGGCCAGGACCGCGATCGCCGTCGCGGTCACCGCGGCACTGGTCACCACCTTGCGATCAGCGTTCTGCGCGACTTTGCGCAAGACTTCCCCCTACTGCTCAGCGGATGCGGCAAGCGACTTGTACGCCCCACGATGCTCGCCCCCTCGGGCGCATCCGGCCGGGCCGACGTTACTCCCGGCCCCTGGTGTCAGAATCGTTTCTACCGTCAACAGTGTTACCTGCGCCACTGTTTAGTCCGGCGAGCAGAGTCTCGATCCTCTCGACCGAATCGCGCAGATCGTCGAGTTCACGGCGGAGATAGTCGCGGGTCACGTTCTCGCCGACCGACAATCGGACCGACGCCAGCTCGCGGGCGAGGAATTCCGTATCGGCCTTCGTCTGGGTGGCCCGGAGCCGGTCCTCCTTGAGCGCCGACTTGTCCCGGTCCTCCTGACGGTTCTGCGCGAGCAGGATGAGCGGGGCGGCGTACGCGGCCTGCGTCGAGAACGCCAGGTTGAGCAGGATGAACGGGTAGGGGTCGAAACGAAGCGCCACCACGGCGACGTTGATGATGATCCACACGATCACCACAACGGTCTGGATGAGCAGGTACGTGCCGGTGCCGAAGAACCGGGCGACGGCCTCGCTGTAGCGCCCCACCGCATCGGAGTCGAAGCTGATGCGGGGGCGGCGGGAGGTGACCGGCGTGGACAGCGGTGAGCGCGATGATGGTTCGGTCACTTCTGATCCTTCTCCCCGTCGTCGTGGAGGTCCATGTCGCGCCAGTCCTCGGGCAGGAGGTGATCCAGCAGGTCGTCCACTGCCACCGCGCCGAGAAGATGCCCCTCGTCGTCCACGACGGGCCCGCACACGAGGTTGTAGGTGGCGAAGAAGCGGGTCACCGCGTCCACCGAATCCGTGGGGCGCAGCGAGGACAGGCTCGTGTCGACGGTTTCCGCGACCATCGTCGACGGCAGTTCCCGCAGCAGCGCCTGGATGTGCACACAGCCCAGGTACTTTCCCGTCGGCGTGGCGGTGGGTGGTCGGACGACGAAGACGAGACTGGCCACCGCCGGACTGAGATCGGGATTGCGGCAGTGTGCGAGCGCCTCGGCCACGGTCGTCTGCGGCGTGAGGACGATCGGCTCCGGCGTCATCAGGCCGCCTGCCGTGTCGGCGTCGTACGTCAACAGCATCCGGACCGGTGCGGAGTCCTCGGGGTTCATCCGTTCGAGGAAGGACTCCGCGTCCTTCTCGGGGAGCTCGCCGAGGAGGTCCGCGGCGTCCTCCGGATCCATGGCCTCGAGAACGTCCGCCGCGCGCTCGAGTTCGAGACGGGTCACGATCTCGGTCTGCTCGTCGTGGGGCAACTCCTGGAGGATGTCGGCCAGCCGCTCGTCATCGAGTGTGCGGGCGACCTCGAGCCGTCGGACCTCCGGCAGTTCGCGTAGTGCGTTGGCCACGTCGGCCGGACGCATGTCGGCGAACTGCTCGACCAGGCTCTCGGCGCCATGGCCGGGAGCACCGATAGCCGTGTCGTCCATCCCGCTGATCCGGTTCCACGGATAGATCGACACGGGGCCCCGACGGCTCAGTGGTGTGCGACCTCGGCGGACCCGGGCGGCCACCCGGGAGACCAGCCAGTCCCTCGAGCGTTGACGCTCGATCTCCACATCGACGACCTGGTGCCTTACGGACCCTGCGGAACCGTCGGCCGACCCCGGACCCGCCTGGTCGGTCTCCACGTTGATGATCGAGTCGACGAGGGAACCCAGTACCACGTTCTCGCCCGGGCGGGACTGGAAGCGGTGCAGGTTGATGGTTCCGGACACCAGCGTCACGGACCGGGGATCGATGGAGGCGACCCGGAGCATGGGGACGAAGATCCTGCGCCGGGTCGGCAGTTCGACCACGAGTCCGATGACCCTGGGAGGTCTGGGCCCGGATCGCATCGTCACCACGACGTCACGAATGCGTCCGATGTCATCCCCGTCAGGTCCGATCACCGGAAGCCCGGCTAGCCTGGCGACGAAGGCCTTGTTGAGGTTCGCCATGCGGACCAGGCTAGTCATCGAACGGCGGCAGCCGTACGCCGAACCTGACCTGAGGGAGAGCCACCCACGATGAGAGACGCCTCGCACAGGACGCCAGTTCCCTCTGATCCGGCGGCCGCCATCGCCGACCTCCGCTCGCGGCCGCGACGGACCGTCCTGGCCGTCCCGGGTAGCAGCGTCAAGATGATCGGCAAGGCCAGGGGTCTGCAGGTCGACGAGGTGTTCCTCGATCTCGAGGACGCCGTCGCCGGGCCCGCCAAGGAGGAGGCCCGCGGCAACGTCGTGGAGGCGCTGCTGGCGGGGGGATTCGCGGCGCCCACCGTCGTGGTCCGGGTGAACGCCTGGGACACCGAGTTCACGGTGCGCGATGTCACCGACGTGGTGGGGCGGGCCGGCGCTCACATCGATGCGCTCCTGCTGCCGAAGGTCCGTACCGCGTCGGAGGTCGTCGCCCTCGACCTGGTGCTCTCGCAGGTGGAGAAGGCGGCGGGCCTGCCGGTCGGCCACATCGGGATCGAGCCCCAGATCGAGGACGCACTGGGGCTGACCAACATCAACGAGATCGCCACGGCAAGCCCTCGGGTGCTGACGTTGGTGTTCGGCCCGGCGGACTTCATGGCATCGGTCGGGATGCGGACCCTGACGGTCGGCGAGCAGCCGGACGGCTATGCCCCGGGCGACGCCTACCACCACGTGTTGATGTCGATTCTCGTCGCGGCGCGGGCACACGGGCTGCAGGCGATCGACGGCCCGTTCCTCAAGGTGCGAGACGAGGACGGATTCCGTCGCGCGGCCGCACGGACCGCGGCCCTGGGTTTCGACGGCAAGTGGGTGCTCCACCCGGCGCAGGTGGACGCGGGCAACGAGGTCTTCAGCCCGCGCCAGGAGGAGTTCGATAAGGCCGAGGGGATCCTCGCGGCCTATGCGCATTCGACGTCCGAAGAGGGGGGTGCCCGCGGTGCGGTGATGTTCGGCGACGAGATGCTCGACGAGGCCAGCCGTAAGATGGCACTGGTGGTCTCCGCGCGCGGCCGCGCGGCCGGGATGACCGTCTCGGACGAGGCCACCTCGAACGGGTGACCCCCGGAAGGACAGATTCCATGACCTCTCGCGTGAACATGACGACCGGCGGTACGCGGGGCGGGCGGACCCCGGGGCTGCCCACCCCGCCGACCGGCTGGGTGGTCGCCTCGTACCCGACCTACGAGCAGGCCCAGGCTGCCGTCGACCATCTGGCGGACGAAGAGTTCCCGGTCCACGAGGTCACCATCGTCGGTGTCGATCTGATGCAGGTCGAGCGCGTGACCGGTCGTCTGACGTGGCCCAAGGTCCTGCTGGGCGGCCTGGCCACCGGTGCCTGGCTCGGACTCTTCGTGGGCCTGCTGCTCGGGATATTCACCCAGCCGATGTGGGGGGTCGTGCTGACCGGTCTCGTGGGCGGGTCGGTGTTCGGTATCGTCTCGGCCTCCCTGTCGTATGCGGCGACCAGGGGTAAGCGCGATTTCGCGTCGACACAGCAACTGGTCGCCGGCCGGTACGACGTCCTGTGCGAACCCGCCAATGCGGAGCGGGTTCGCGATGAACTCGCGCGGTTCGGGATGAAGTGATGACGGGTGGTTTCCCGCCCGGTTCCCCGGGCGTCCTGGAGTCGGTCCGTTCGCATCTCGAGCAGCATTACGGCCCGGAGCCACAGGAGGCGTCGGTGACGTTCCTCGGCGCGCCCCCGATCCGCATCCTGCGGTTCGTGGAGGTGGAGACCGGGCTGGTCCGCTACGTCTCGCTCGGGTGCTCCGCCGAGCCGATGGGTGACCCCTCGGCGCTGGTGCCGGACCCGACCGCGCCCCGCGCGGAACTGAGTCTGGTCCTGCAGGGCGGCGTCGACGGACTGGTCCGTGCGCTGTCCGTGCTCGCTGCGGCGCCCGCGGTCGAGGGGCTGGTGTTGTCGGAGGGCGCGCTCATCGATCTCGGGGAGCCCCTCTGGCCGGGCGCGGCATTCACGGCGGTGATCCTCCGTGCCCCCGAGATCCCGGATGTCGAGCTGCCCGGTGAGACGGCGTCGGTCGCCGTGTTCCGCGCGGTCCCCGTCACCCATACGGAGGCTGCCTGGGTCCGGATGAAGGGCGCGGCCGAGTTGGAGGAGGCCTGGGCGGAGGCCGGGATCGACGTCACCGATCCGGCGCGCTCGGCGGTGAACCCGGGGATGTCCCGCTAACGCTACGGCGCGGGATCAGAGCCAGTCGTTCTTCCGGAATATCCAGAACAGTCCGATGCAGATCCCGGCCATGATCGCCAGGACGAGGAAATAGGCGTAGCTGACGTTCAGCTCCGGCATGTTCTCGAAGTTCATGCCATAGACACCGGCGATCATGGTGGGCACGGCGGCGATCGCCACCCACGCCGAGATCCGGCGCATATCGGTGTTCTGGCGGACCCCGACCATGGCCACCGCGGCACCCACCAGCGAGGTCATCTGCTCGTCGAGGACCGCCACCTCGGCCACCGCCCGCGCGTGGTGGTCCTGCACATCGCGGAAGTAGTGCCGGATCTCCCGCGGGACGAGTTCGAGATGATCCAGCGAGAGCCGCTGCAGCGGGCGCGTCAGCGGGGAGATGTTGTGCTTGAGCTCGAGTAGCTCGCGTTTGAGTAGATAGATCTGTTCGATATCGACGTCGGCCCGGGGTTGGAAGAGCGCGGTCTCGAGCTCGTCGACATCCTGTCGGATCTCGTCCGCGACCTCGAGGTAGCTGTCGATCATCCGGTCGGCGACGGCATGCATGACGCTCGCGGGTCCCTGGGCGAGTCTGTCCGGCGACTTCTCCAGTTCGCTCCGGATCCCGGCCAGCTCCCCGAACTCGCCGTGTCGGACGGTCACCACGAAATCGCGGCCCAGGATCACCATCGCCTCACCGGTGGAGACGATGGCACTGACGTCGTTCAGCGTGTCGTGCGCCAGGTACTTCACGGCCGCGAGATTGAGGACGAGAGTGTCGTCGTAGGCCTCCAGTTTCGGCCGTTGCGCGCCGTTGGTGGCGTCTTCGGTGATGAGCTCGTGAATCCCGAACTCGCTCGCCAGGGAGGCCATCTGGTGGGCGTCCGGCGCGAGCAGACCGAGCCAGACGAACCCTCGGCCCTCGGACCGGACCCGGCGGATCGCATCCAGGTAGGTGACCTCACCGGGAGTGCGGGCCCCGTCCACGTAGACCCCGCAGTCGACAACGGCGTGATCTGTGCGGGTGTGGAGCTGTGACGACGTCACGTGGGGAACGGACGCGCGACGGCGACGACGGGGGAGTGCGGGCACCGGCCCTCCTTCTGCTGGTCGACCTCGACATTATCGGCACGCCGGGGACTCGGCGTGACGTGGCCGAGTTCGGGCTGGGAGACTGGACTGTCGAAGGCGCCCCGCACCGACGCGGGGACGGCGCGAGAAAGGGCGTGGTCGGATGCGGCGGACGTGGGGACGAGCCGGGTGGCGGACGGCTGCGCTGGCGGTTGTCGCGAGCGTCGCGGTGTCCGGATGCCAGGCGCAGTCGTCGATCGTCCCGGCGCACGAGGACGCCCCGGTGGTGGTGATCGAGACCGCGTCGTTCGCTGAGGCCGAGGTCATCGGGTACATCTACGGCAACGCCCTCACCCGCGAGGGCTGGCGTGTGCAGCCCCGCCCACAATCCGGCACCGGGGCTGAGGTCGTGGAGTCCGTGGCGAACGGCGAGGCCACGTTCACGGTCGGGTTCACCGGGAGTCTGCTACGTCAGTTCGATCCCGGCTCGCCCGCGGTGGCGGCCGATGAGGTCTACCCGGCGATGATGGCGGCCCTCCCGGAGGGCGTCACCGCGGGCGATCCGGCGCCGGCGGAGGACAAGCCCGCGCTGGTGGTCTCGCGCAACACCTCCGAGACGCACGGGCTCAGCACGATGTCGGATCTGGCGGGGCGGTGCGGTGAGTTCACGATGGGGGCCCGGGCGGAGATGCTCGCCGACCGCGAGCTGTTCACGGAGATCTCGCAGACCTACGATTGCGTGTTCGCCCGCCAGGTGGCGCTCGGCCCGAACCCGCGGGTCGTGCTCGATGCCCTGCGTTCCGGTCAGATCGGGATCGGTGGGATGCGCTCGTCCGATCCGGTTCTTCACGAGGGGGACATGGTGATGTTGGACGACGACGACAACGCCATCACCGCGCAACATCTGGTTCCGGTGTTCCGCAAGGGCTCGCTCACGGAGGACCAACTCGCTCTGGTGAACCGGATCAGCGGTGAACTGACCACGGACGATGTGCGCGAACTCCTGCTGGGGATCGAGTTCGGGTCGGCTTCGGCGGTCGCGCTGGCCGACTTCTGGCTGAACGAACACGGCTACTGACCCGGATCGATTCCGGGCGATCCGGCCGGGGCCAGCTCCGCCGTCCCGATCACCCCGCGAGACTACGAAGGGCCCGTCCGCACGGACGGGCCCTTCGTAGTGTTCAGCTACGGGTCACTCGAATGCTTCGTCTACCAGAGCCTTCTGCTCGACGGCGTGGACCTTGCTCAGGCCGGTCGAGGTGGCGGCCATGGGCCGACGCGAGACCCGCTTGAGGCGCGGGAAGTTCTCGATCCGCTCCGGCAGCTCGAGGGCGAGGAAGCTCCAGGCGCCCTGGTTGGCCGGCTCCTCCTGGACCCACCGGACCTCGGAGAGGTTCGGGTAGCGGTCCAGAGCCTCCCGCAGGCGACGGTGCGGGATCGGGTGGAGCTGTTCGAGGCGAACGATCGCGACGTCGTCACGCTCGTCCTTGTCGCGACGCGCGGCCAGCTCGTAGTAGAGCTTTCCGGACACCAGCAGCATCGTGGTGACCTTGCTCGCGTCGGCGTTGCCGTCGATGAACGCCGGGTCGTCCAGCACCGAGCGGAACTTGCCCGTGGTGAAGTCCTCGACCGCGCTGACGGCCTTCTTGTTGCGCAGCATCGACTTGGGCGTGAACACGACCTGCGGGCGCTTGATGCCGGTGGCATGGCGGCGCATGAGGTGGAAGTAGTTCGCCGGGGTCGAGGGCTGGGCCACCGTCATGGAGCCCTCAGCACACAGCTGCAGGAACCGCTCGATGCGTCCGGACGTGTGGTCCGGCCCCATGCCCTCGTGACCGTGCGGCAGCAGCAGCGTGACCGAGGACTTCTGGCCCCACTTGGCCTCGCCCGAGGAGATGTACTCGTCGATGATGGTCTGGGCGCCGTTGACGAAATCTCCGAACTGGGCCTCCCACATGACGAGCGCCTCGGGGTCGCCCACCGAGTAGCCGTACTCGAATCCGAGACCCGCGTACTCGGTGAGGGCGGAGTTCCACACCTCGAAGCGGCCCTCGGCCCCGTCCAGATGCTGGAGGGGGGAGTACGTCTCGGCGGTCGTCTTGTCGACGATCATGACGTGCCGCTGGGTGAAGGTACCGCGCTGCGAGTCCTGGCCGGCGAGACGGACCGTGCGGCCCTCCAGCGTGAGGGAGCCGATGGCGAGCAGCTCCGCGAACGCCCAGTCGATGTTGCCGTTGTAGGCCATCTTCTGGCGGGCCTCGTAGACGGGCTTGACGCGCGGGTGGATGTGGAAACCCTCCGGCAGGTTGCCGAAGGAGTCACCGATGGCGTGGACGACGGACTCGTCGATCGCGGTGACCACGCGCGGAAGCGGCTGGTCGGGCTCGATGGACTGCGACGCCGTCACGGGGTGCTTCTCGAGTTCGCGGACCTCGTTGAAGACCCGCTCGAGCTGTCCCTGGAAGTCGCGGAGAGCGTTCTCCGCCTCCTTCTCGGTGATGTCGCCACGTCCGACGAGATCCTCGGTGTACGACTGACGGACGCTCTTCTTGCCGTCGATCACCTCGTACATCCGCGGCTGCGTCATCGACGGGTCGTCGGCCTCGTTGTGGCCGCGACGGCGGTAGCAGACGAGGTCGATGACAACGTCCTTCTTGAACTCCTGACGGAAGTCCATCGCCAGGCGGGCGACGCGGACACACGCCTCCGGATCGTCACCGTTGACGTGGAAGATCGGTGCGCCGACCATCTTGGCCACGTCAGTGCAGTACTGGCTGGAGCGACCGGCCCCGGGGGCGGTCGTGAAGCCGATCTGGTTGTTCACCACGATGTGGATCGTGCCGCCGGTCCGGTACCCCTCGATGAGCGAGAGGTTGAGGGTCTCGGCGACCACACCCTGGCCGGCGAACGCGGCGTCGCCGTGCAGCATCAGCGGCACGACGGGGTACTCGGCACGCCACTCGGCGTCCTCGATGAGGTCGTGCTTGGCGCGGACGATGCCCTCGAGGACCGGGTCGACGGCCTCTAGATGGGACGGGTTGGCGGTCAGAGAGACCTTGATCTCGTTGTCGCCGAACATCTGGTACTGGATGCCCTCGGCGCCGAGGTGGTACTTCACATCGCCCGAGCCGTGGGCGGCCGAGGGGTCCATGTTGCCCTCGAACTCGGTGAAGATCTGCCGGTACGGCTTGCCCACGATGTTGGCCAGCACGTTGAGACGACCGCGGTGCGGCATGCCGATGACGACCTCGTCCAGACCGAACTCGGCGGCCTCGTCGATGACCGCGTCCATCATCGGGATGACGGACTCGGCGCCCTCGAGGGAGAAGCGCTTCTGGCCGACGTACTTGGTCTGCAGGAAGGTCTCGAACGCCTCGGCGGCGTTGACCTTGGACAGGATGTACTTCTGCTCGGCGACCGTCGGCTTGTCGTCGACACCCTCGATGCGGTCCTGGAGCCAGCCGCGCTGTTCGTTCTCCAGGATGTGGGTGTACTCGATACCGATCTTGCGGCAGTAGGCGGCCCGGAGCGCGGACAGCACGTCGCGCAGCCGCATCCGGTCCTTGCCGACGAACCCGCCGACAGAGAACTTGCGGTCCAGGTCCCACAGGGTGAGCTCGTGCGAGTTCACGTCCAGGTCGGGGTGGAACGTGCGACGACGCTGGGCGTGCATGCCGTCCAGCGGGTCGATGTCCGCCATGAGGTGACCGCGGTTGCGGTAGGCGGCGATCAGCTCGAGGACGCGGGCGTCCTTGTCCACGCGCGGATCGGTGATGTCCTTGCGCCAGCGGACCGGCTCGTAGGGGATGCCGAGAGCGCCGAAGATCTCGTCGTAGAAACCGTCGTCGATGAGCAGGCGGTGGATCTCACGGAGGAACTCGCCCGATTCGGCGCCCTGGATGACGCGGTGGTCGTAGGTCGAGGTGAGCGTGGTGATCTTGCCGATCGCGGAATTGGCGAGCTGCTCCTCGCTGGCGCCCTGGAACTCGGCCGGGTACTCCATCGCACCCACGCCGAGGATGGCGCCCTGACCGACGGTCAGACGCGGCACCGAGTGCACGGTGCCGATGCCTCCCGGGTTGGTCAGCGAAATGGTGACACCGGAGAAGTCGTCCATCGTCAGCTTGCCGACGCGAGCCCGCGAGACGATGTCCTCGTAGGCGTCGAGGAATTCGCGGAAGTCGAGCTTCTCGCAGTTCTTGATCGCGGCCACGACGAGGCTGCGGCCGTTCTTGGTCTTCATATCGATCGCCAGACCGAGGTTGATCCCGGTCGGGGTGACGGTGTTCGGCTTACCGTCGATCTCCTCGAAATGGTTGTTCATGTTCGGGTAGGCCTTGATGGCCTGCACCATGGCGTACCCGATGAGGTGGGTGAACGAGATCTTGCCGCCGCGGGTGCGCTTGAGGTGGTTGTTGATGACCACCCGGTTGTCGATCATCAGCTTGGCCGGCACGGCGCGGACAGATGTCGCCGTGGGCAGCGTCAGCGAGGCGTTCATGTTCTTGACGATCGCGCCCGCCGGACCGCGCAGCACCTTGGTCTCGGGCTCCTCCGGCGGCGAATACGCGGGGGTCGTCGACTTGGTGGGGGCCGGGACGTCGGGCTTGTTCCGTGTCTCCGGGGTGCGTACCGGCGCCGGTACGCCCTCGCCGCGGGCCTTGCGGGCCGGAGCGGCGTCGGAATCGGGTTTGGCGGCCACGTCCCTGGCTGAGGCGGTCGGGGTGACGTCGTCGACTGTCAGGTCCGAGCTCTTCTCAGCCGCCTTCTTCGCGTCGCCCCCGGGGGACGCCGCGGCGGTGCCGTTGGACGAGTTCCTGCCGGAGGCGGAGGCGGCCTGCGGGTTGGCCTTGAAGAACTCGTGCCAGGACTCATCCACAGAGGAGGGGTCCTTGGCGAAGCGCTCGTACATCTCGTCCACGAGCCACTGATTCTGTCCGAATTGTGAGACGGTGTTGCTCACGATCTTGTGGTGCCTCTCTGGTTCTGTGGTGGGTTTCACACGTCGATGACACCCAGGCTAGACGTTCTGCCCGCAGGGGGCCTTTCGATCTCACCTGACAGGGGGATGCCACGCCTCGGTCACCCGGGGTTCACCCGGCCGGCCAGGAAAGTGGGGGAGCGCCGAACGTGGCGTCGGCGGTGTCCACCACGGTCCGTCCGAGCTTGCGGTTGCCCCAGCCGCCGATGGCCGCGCCCAGGCCGGCCGGGGCGAGTTTGCCCAACGCCAACCCGGCCCGCTTCACCGCGAACTTGCGGACGAAACGATGCATCATCCTGGAGTTGATCTCCTTGAGGCCGGGTACGCGCAGCACCCTGCTCGCCAGCGACGCCCGGGAGGCCGAGCCTGCCCCGGAGCCGACGGCGTTGGCCAGGACGGCGGTGCCGGAGGCGCCGAGCATGACGGTCATGACCAGCAGTTCCTCGTGCTCGCCTTCGCGGACGTCCACGCCGTGAACCTCGGCGACCGCGAGGGTGTAGAACGCGGCCGCCTCGAGGAAGACGAGCGATTCGGCGCCGATCGCGCCGAAGGCGATGATGGTGCCGATACCGGGGACGGCGGCGGTTCCGCCCACGGCCGCGCCCGAGGCGGTGACGGCGCCCAGGAACAACGAATCGAGCCGCGAACGAATCTGTGCCGGGCTCTCGTCCGGGTGGTCCTCGCGGAGTTTGTGCACGTACCGGCGTGCGGCGCCGGACTGGAGCCTGATCGCTCGTCGCAGCGCGGCGGTGACCACCCCCGCGGCGGGGCCGGAGACGTCGGGCCGGGAAGTGTCGTCGTCGGACACGGGCTCACCTTCTTCTCTCGAGGTACGAGCTGGCGGGTGGCGCCGCGGGGCCCGGGTTCGGGTCCCGCTACGGGAACCAGGCTACGTACCCGCAAAATAATCGTGCGGGCAGGTGGTCAGGGCAGGACGCGCTCGGTGTAGGTGTTGCCGAACACACGGTCCGGGTCGAGGCGGTCACGCACTTCGACGAAGTCGTCGAAGTGCTCGACCATCGAGGAGAGGTCGTCGGCGGTGCGGGTGTGCATCTTGCCCCAGTGGGGGCGGCCGTCCGCGGCGAGGAAGATCTCCTCGGCGAGCCGGAACAGTTCCGTGTGGTCCATCCGGTGGTACTGATGCACCGCGATGTAGCAGACCTCGCGGCCGTGGGCCGTTGACAGCCATACGTCGTCGGCGGCGGCGAAGCGCACCTCCATCGGGAACGGGGTCAGCACGCCCGAGCGGTCGACCATGTCACGGATGTCGCCGAGCACCGCGCCGGCCGCGGCGATCGGCAGCGCGTACTCCATCTCGCGGAAGCGCACGCGACGCGGCGAGGCGAACACACGGTAGCTGCGATCCGTGTAGGTGCGTGCGGAGAGGGCGCGCGCGGTGAAGCGGTTCAGTCGCGGGGTGATCGACGGGCGCCGCGTCGCAGCCCGGCAGACCGCCTCGAAACCCTCGTTGGAGAGGAACTCATCGCTGATCGCCGACTTCAGCCGACTCACCGGCTTGAGGTCCGCGTCCCCCGGCAGGCGGGTGTTGCGTTTGACGTTGATCGCGTCGGTGTGGGGGAACCAGTAGAACTCGGCGTGGTCGGCCGAGCGTGCGAACCCCTCCATGTCCTGGAGGACGGCGGAGAGTGTCCACGGACGTTCGTCGGCGTGGAGGGCGAACGCCGGCACACACCGGATCGTCATCTTGGTGATGATCCCCAGGGCGCCGATCCCGAGCCGGGCGGCCGCGAACACATCGGGGTGGGAATCGCGCGAGCAGGAGATCACGGTCCCGTCGGCGGTGACGAGTTGGAGCCCCACCACGGTCGCCGGGAGGCCGGGGGCCCGGCACCCGGTGCCGTGGGTGCCGGTCGAGACCGCGCCCGCGAGGGACTGTTCGGCGAAGTCACCGAGGTTGGGCTGGGCGAGCCCGAGATCCCACAGCAGCGGACCGAGGCGATGCAGCCGCGTCCCGGCCCAGACGGTGACGTCCGCGCCGCTCACCCGGCCGTCGGTGCCCCGGGTGGGGACGATGGACTCGATTCCGGTGAGGTCGTCGAGGGAGATGAGGACCCCGTCCGTCGCCGCGGCCGGGGTGAACGAGTGTCCGGCTCCGACACACTTGACGCGGGTTCCCGATTCCGCCGCGGAGATCACCGCGTCGGTGACCTCGGCGACGGTCGTGGGGGCGGTGCGCCGTATCGGGTCGGCCACCACGTTGCCGGTCCAGTTCGTCCAAGGGGCTGCCGGGGTCGTCATGGGTGCTGAGGTTACCCGCCGGTGGGGCGGCTGTAGGTGATACCGAACGCCGGACCTGACCCGCGGCTATACGGTGGTGACCGAAAGGTCCGGCGTCCCGGTTAACACTGTCAGCGTCGTCGTCGGCGTCGTACGATGAACGGGTGACCAGACGACTTCCTGCCGATCAGCGCCGTGCGCAACTTCTCCGGGCCGCCCTGGAGATCGCCGAACACGACGGGCTGGGGGCTGTGACCGTCCGGGGTGTCGCCGAGCGCGCCGGTGTGTCGCTCGGCGTGGTCCACTACTGCTACACCGATAAGGAAGAACTTCTCCGGGAACTGATCGGGGCGGTGAACTCCGAAGTCCACCAGGCGGCCACCGCGTTCGTCAGCGTGGACTTCGATTCCGGGGTGACCGGTGTGGACGGGCTGCGGCAGCGTCTGTACGAGGCCATCGATCTGGTCTGGGCGGTCATCACCGCCTCGCCGGACCGGCAGCTCCTCACCTACGAGATCGTGTCCTATTCCCTGCGTACCTATGGATTGCCCGAGGTGGGGCTGGCGCGTGACCAGCAGGAATCCAACGAGGCGATCGTGCGCTCGGTGCTCGAACGCACTGCCGCCTCCGCGGGCATGCGGTGGGGGATGGGCCTGGACGAGATCACCCGGGTGGTGCTGGCGATCGTCGTCGGTATCGGTCAGAGGTGGCAGATCTATCGCGACGACGACGAGGCGAACACCCTCCTGCACCATGCCGTCGACCTGGTCGTGCGCGACGCGCTGGCCCTGGACGGCGCGTGATCCGGGGGTGACGCCGATGTCGGACGTGACGGCCGCGCTCGAGGCGGCCACCTCGGAGCTCGACGCGCCGCTGGCGGCACTACATCTGCCGAGCCTGCGGGCGAACCTCGCGGATCTCCGTCGACGGGCCGCAGGGACCCGCATCCGGATCGCGAGCAAATCGGTGCGGTCGCGGGGAGTGTTACGAGAGACGCTCGGGGAGGGCCTACGGGGCGACGGCACGGTGCGCGGGGTCATGGCCTACTCGCTGTCCGAGGCGTTGTGGCTGGTCGAATCCGGCTGCGACGACGTCCTTCTGGGCTATCCGACGGTGGACCGCGCGGCGCTCACGGCGTTGGCGGCCGACGAGGCGGCGCTGGCGGCGGTCACCCTGATGGTGGACGACGTCCGACAGCTCGAGATCGCCCGTGACGCCGGTGCGACCGGTGCCCGGGTGTGCGTCGACGTGGACTGTTCGCTCCGCCTGGGCCCCGTGCACCTCGGCGTGCACCGGTCGCCGCTGCGGGACTCCACAGACGTAGACCCGCTGGTCCGGCAGGCGGTGGGCATGGGCTTTCGCGTCGTGGGCGCGATGTTCTACGAGGCGCAGGTCGCCGGGGTACCGGACAACGTTCGCGGGATCGGCCCGGTCAAGCGACTGTCGATGCGCCGTCTGGTGGCGATCCGCGTGGCCGTGGCGGAGACGATCGAGAGACTCACCGGCTCGGCGCCCGAGATCATCAACTCCGGGGGCTCCGGTTCCGTCGCGCAGAGCGCCGGGGCACCTGCGGTCACCGAGGTCACGGCGGGTTCCGGTCTGTACGTCCCGGGTCTGTTCGACCACTACCGGACCTTCACGCCCCGTCCCTCATTGTTCTTCGCGCTGCCGGCGGTGCGGACCCCGGCGCGGGGGCTCACCACTTTCCTCTACGGCGGGTATGTGGCCTCCGGGGTGCCCGGGTGGGATCGACTCCCGGTGCCCGCGGCGCCGTCCGGGCTCCGTTTCCTCGGTCGCGAGGGGGCCGGCGAGGTACAGACCCCGATGCGGGGCGAGGTGGCCATCGGCGAGCGGGCGTGGTGGCGGCACGCGAAGGCGGGTGAACTGTGCGAGCGGTTCGACACACTGCACGTCGTGGACGACACTGCTGAGGGGCCCGCCGTGGTGGAGAGCTGGCCCACCTACCGTGGCGAAGGGAAGTGTTTCGGATGAGCGTCGGCCAGTCGATGTCCGAGGAGGTCCGCGAGCGGCTGTACTCGGAGGCGGTGTCCATCACCGCGGACCTGGTCTCGATCGATTCGACGAACACCGGCGATCCCGCCACGATCGGCGACGGTGAGACGCGCGTGTGCCGTCGGATCGCCGAATACCTCGACGAGGTCGGGATCACCAGTGAACTGGTGGAATCCGTGCCCGGCCGCGGCAGTCTGTTCGCACGGTTCGAGGGCTCCGACCCGGAAGCCGGGGGCCTGGTCGTGCACGGACACGTCGACGTGGTTCCCGCGGTCGCCGAGGACTGGACCGTGCCGCCGTTCGCCGGTGAGATCCGGGACGGCTGGCTCTACGGCCGGGGGACCGTCGACATGAAGAACATGCTCGGTATGACACTCGCGGTGATCCGGCACTACCGCCGTGAGGGCATCGTCCCCCGACGTACGCTGCTGCTTGCCTTCTTCGCCGACGAGGAGGCCGCCGGGATCATGGGGGCCAAATGGGTCGTCCGGGAACGTCCGGAGATCTTCGACGGCATGACCGAGGCACTGAGTGAGGTCGGCGGTTGGTCTGTTCCGGTGCGGGGGCGCCGCCTGTACCCGATCGCCGTCGCCGAGAAGGGCGTCGCGTGGGCCAGGGTCACCGCACACGGGACCGCCGCACACGCCTCCCGTCCGACCGCCGACAACGCCGTCGCCGCGGTCGCCGGCGCGGTAAGCCGCGTCGCCTCCCGCGAGTTCCCGGTCGAACCGACCGAAGCCAACACCGCGCTCGCCGCGGCCGTCGGACAGTTGGCCGGAGGCAGCGGAGAGGTCGCGGAACTCCCCGAGCGGCTCGACGTACTCGGGCACTTCGGTCCCCTCGTCGCGGCCTCGCTCGCGCACACCGCGTCGCCGACGGTGTTGTCCGCGGGGTACAAGACCAACGTCATTCCCACCGAGGCGTATGCGGAGATCGATTGCCGCGTGTTGCCGGGCGGTGAGGACACCTTCCGCGACGAGATCGAGACCGAACTCGGCCCGGACGTCGAGGTCGA
Source organism: Dietzia aurantiaca (assembly GCF_021033825.1). Lineage (GTDB taxonomy): Bacteria > Actinomycetota > Actinomycetes > Mycobacteriales > Mycobacteriaceae > Dietzia > Dietzia aurantiaca. The sequence continues at coordinate 35,611 of NZ_JAIFXZ010000010.1, read as the reverse complement.
GTGGACCTGGGAGCCGCCGATCGCCGCCCCCGCGGACGCCGGGATCGTCGAGGTGATCCGTGAGGCCGTCCGCGCGGCGGACCCGGAGGCCCTGGTGGTGCCTTATCTTCTGCCGGCGAGTACGGACAACAAGCATCTGGCGCGGCTGGGAATCTCCGGGTACGGCTTCGTCCCGTTGCGCGTGCCGGACGATTTCGACGTGTTCGGACACTTCCACGCCGTCGATGAGCGGGTGCCGGTCGACGCGCTGCACTTCGGGGCGGATGTGCTGGCCACCGTCCTCCGATCGGCGTGAGGGACGCTCCCGGCAGCGACTCGGATCCGGCCCGGCGCACACGGCTGCCGGCGGACGTCTGGGTCCTCGTGGCCGCCGCGTTCGCGGTGGCGCTCGGATACGGCCTCGTCGCTCCGGTTCTCCCGCAGTTCGCCACGAGCTTCAACGTCTCAGTGACCGCCGCGTCGGTCGTGGTGAGCGCCTTCGCCTTCTTCCGCCTCGTCTTCGCCCCCGCCGGCGGCCTCCTCGTGGACCGGCTGGGGGAACGCCGCGTGTACATGACGGGCCTGCTCATCGTGGCGGTGTCGACCCTCGCGACCGGACTGGCCCAGTCGTACGTGCAGCTCCTGGTCTTCCGCGGCCTGGGCGGGCTCGGCTCGACGATGTTCACGATCTCGGCCATGGCGCTGCTCACCCGTCTCGCCCCGCCGGGCGCACGGGGCCGGATCATGGGGCTCTACGCCACCGCCTTCCTGATCGGCAATATCGGCGGCCCAGTCCTCGGTGGTCTGCTGGCGGAGTTCGGCATGCGCGTCCCGTTCTTCGTCTACGCCGCCTCTCTGCTAGTGGCCACGGGCGTGGTGGCGGTCTTCCTCCGGGGTGGGCGGCGGCGTTCCGCTGACGACCAGACCCCGGAACAGACGCCGTTGCCGGTCAGGGAAGCTCTGACAGACGCTCGCTATCGTGCCGCGCTCATCTCGAGCTTCGTGAACGGATGGGCGTCGTTCGGTGTGCGCGTCGCGATCGTCCCGCTGTTCGCGGCGGCGAACTTCGACGCGGGTCCGGGCATCGCGGGAACGGCACTGGCGTCGTTCGCCGTCGGCACCGCGTCGGTGATCTCCATCGCGGGCTGGCTGTCGGACCGCTACGGCCGTCGGCCGCTGGTGATCGCTGGCCTGGTGATCTCCGGCGGCTCGACCGCGGTGATGGGGTGGTGCGACACAGTGCCCCTCCTCGTGGCGGCGTCGGTGATCGCCGGGATCGGCGCGGGCATCCTCAACCCCTCGCAGCAGGCCTCTGTCGCCGACGTGATCGGTTCGGACCGGGCAGGCGGAAAGGTTCTGGCCACGTTCCAGATGGCCAGCGACTCCGGAGCGATCCTCGGACCGATCGTGGTGGGGCTCGTGGTCGACGCTCTGGGGTACACGATTGGTTTCGCCGTATCAGGCGCCCTGTTGTTGGCCGCGGTCATACCCTGGCTGTTCACGAGAGGGGCACCCCGAGCCCCGGCCACTGCCGTGACGGGGGAGTGACCTGCGCCGTCGTCTCGCTAATCGGACCACCGACGCCGTAGCATGGAAGGCCTCATGAACAACAACGACGAGGACCGTACCGCCACTGCCGGCGACGAGGTCGACACCGACGCCAGCACGCCCGAATCTTCCGAGTCAGCCCCGGCCGGGTCCCCCGAGGCCGAGTCCACCGAAGCAATCCCAGCCGGTGGCGGCGACGCCCCCGGCGTCACCTTCGCCGACATGGGCCTCGCGCCCGCCGTGGCCAAGGCCGTCCAGGATGTGGGGTACGAGGTTCCCTCGGCCATCCAGGAAGCGACGATTCCACTGGTCCTCGAGGGGCGGGACGTCGTCGGACTGGCCCAGACGGGCACGGGTAAGACCGCGGCCTTCGCGCTGCCGATCCTCTCGCTCATCGACCCCGCGGTGAAGAGCCCGCAGGCACTCGTCCTCGCCCCGACGCGTGAGCTGGCCCTGCAGGTCGCCGAGGCCTGTGTCACCTATTCGGCGAACATGCCGCAGGTCAATGTGCTGCCGATCTACGGAGGGCAGGCGTACGGCATCCAACTCTCGGGCCTGCGGCGAGGCGCGCAGATCATCGTCGGCACCCCCGGCCGTGTCATCGATCACCTCAAGAAGGGCACGCTCGATCTGTCGGGCCTGCGTCACCTCGTCCTGGACGAGGCGGACGAGATGCTCGCGATGGGCTTCCAGGAGGACGTCGAGCGGATCCTCTCCGATACGCCTGAGTCGACGCAGGTCGCGCTCTTCTCCGCCACCATGCCGGCTGCGATCCGCCGGATCTCGCAGCGCTACCTCACCAACCCGGCCGAGGTGAAGGTCGCGTCCAAGACCTCGACCGCGCCGAACATCCAGCAGCGCTATGTGCTGGTCCACCACCGCGACAAGCTCGATGCGCTGACCCGGATCCTCGAGGTCGAGGACTTCGACGCGATGATCATGTTCGTGCGCACCAAGTCCGCCACCGAGGAACTCGCCGAGCGACTGCGGGCACGTGGCTTCTCCGCCGCTCCGATCAACGGCGACATCCCGCAGAACCTGCGTGAGCGGACGATCGAGGCGCTCAAGGACGGCCGCACGGACATCCTCGTGGCGACCGACGTCGCCGCTCGCGGCCTCGACGTCCCGCGGATCAGCCACGTCGTCAACTACGACATCCCGCACGACACCGAGTCGTACGTCCACCGGATCGGCCGGACCGGCCGCGCGGGCCGCAGCGGTCACGCGTTGCTGTTCGTCACCCCGCGCGAACGGCGTCTGCTCTCGCAGATCGAGCGCGCGACCCGCCAGCCGTTGACCGAGATCCAGCTGCCGAGCGTGGACGACGTCAACGAGATGCGGATGGCCAAGTTCGCCCAGTCGATCACCGAGAGCCTGGACGACTCCAATCTCGCGCTCTTCCGTCGGCTCGTCGAGGACTACGCGTCCGAGCATTCGGTGTCGATGGCGGATATCGCGGCAGCGCTCGCCACCCAGTCCCGCAACTCGGACGAGTTCCTCATGCGTGAGCCCGAGCGGCCGCAGCGCCGTGAGCGTCACGATGATCACCGGGACGGACGACGCGATGATCGTCGGGATCGTCCGGCACGGGACTTCTCCGACGGCCCGCGTCCGTCGCGGTCGGGCAAGGACATGGCGCAGTACCGGATCGCGGTGGGCAAGCGGAACAACGTCAAGCCCGGTTCGATCATGGGTGCGCTCGCGAACGAGGCGGGACTCCGCGGCGGGGACATCGGTCGCATCTCGATCCGTTTCGATCACTCCGTCGTCGAACTCCCGGCGGATCTGCCGGCCGATCAGATCGAGTCGATGAAGGGGATCGTCGTCGGCGGCGCCGAGATCGACATCCGTCCGGACTCCGGGCCCCCGTCGGGCCGACCGGGCTCGTACCGTGATGACCGGGGCGGCAAGCCCCGTGGTGGTGGATTCCGCGGCCAGCGTGGGGACCGCGACGACCGGGGAGGTGACCGCCGAGGCGGCAGGTTCGATGACCGACGCGACGACCGTGGTGGATACCGGGGTGGCGATGACCGCCGCGGGGGCGGTCCGCGCCGGGACGACGACCGCCGTGGTGGTGGCGGCGGGTTCCGCGGTCGCTCCGGTGGCAGCCGCGAGCGCTACTGACAACTTCGACCCCCGGTGACGCCCCGGCCCGTTCACGGGCCGGGGCGGCGGCGTTACTCCGGGCATCTGCTGACCGCGCGCGAGAGCGCGTCATGGTCGGCATCGGTCACGGGCAGCCCGTAGGCGATCGCGGCCGTGAGGTAGCGGGCGGCGTAGAAGCAATGTCGCGCGGGATCGGGTGGTAGCCAGTCGGCGGGGGTGGAGTCGCTCTTGCGGGTGTTGACGCCTCCGGTGACGGCCAGGAGGTTGTGGTCGATGTCGTTCGCGAACTCCGCGCGGCGTCGTGCGGTCCATTCCCACGCACCGAGGTCCCAGGCGGCCGACAGCGGGAAGACGTGGTCGACATGGATTCCCCTCACGCCTGACCTCCCCACATCGACCGTGTGACCGGTGTACGGGTCGACCAACACCCCGGAGGGAGCCGCGCACGCGCCCGTCGTGGCGCCGGCGCCGGCATGGATGTCACGGGCGAGGACGTCCTGCCTGGTAGGACACCCGTTACCGCCGCCGGGCGCCCCGGTCATGTCGCTCCAGGCGGGCCCGAACACACAGGCGGAGTCGCCGGAGCAGCCCCGTTCGTATCCGGGTACCGCGGGTCGTTCAGGGACCACGGAGACCGCGTCGAGGAGCGGGACGACACGGTCCCGCGCCGGGCTCCCGGGGGCGGACCCGCGGGGCTGACCGAGCACCACGACGAGCGCGAGCACGCCTGTCGTGAGCACGAACACCACCAGTGCTCGTCGGGGGATCGGAGGGAACTTTCCTGCCACGGGGTGAGTATGCGTGCGCGGTCGCGCCCGACCTGCGCGTCGAGGGGCGGAGAGGGCGGGGCCTGTGGAGGTGGCCGGGCCTGTGGAAAGGACGACGACGACGGGTCGCCGGGGTCCTCGCCGACCCGATGTCGGACCTGCGTGCTTACATGTGGGCGTGACCCAGACACCCGAACCGCGCCTGCACGCCGTGTGGCAGTCGGGGTCCGTCGGTCTTTGGTGTGAGACGGGGTTGCGGCGGCCGGGTTCCGTTGCGCCGGCCGGATCGGTGACGGCGGTGGGGCGGGCCGGGGCACCCGCGGCGGTCGTCGAGTTCCTCGAGCGGTATTCGCTCACCCACAAGATCGGTGTGCGCGTTCCCGTCGAGGGTAGGGTCCGCGAGGCGCGGGTCCCGGGGATCCGCATCTCGGTCGGCGCCGCCATCGATCTGTGTCGGCTCCTCGAGGCCGGTGAACCCCCCGTGGGCGCCGGGCGCCCCGGTGGTACCCGGGTTGGAGAGGGCGGAGCGCTCTGGGCGGGCGCGGCGCTACGGGCCCTGGCCGCGCTGTCGGCCGGGGTCGGTGCCTTCGTCCGGTCGGGGCATCTCGTTCCGGAACTCAGTCGTTTCGAGGGCGGCTGGGTGGCCGGATGGTCGCTGGCGGCGTCACCGGTCGTGAGTGCATGGGCCGCGGAGTGCCTGTCCCGGTGTCATGGACTGGTCACGAGCCGCGAAGAGTTGGATCGACTGCTCGACGCGCTCACGGACCAGCATGCGCGCATGGCGCTCGCGCCACTTGCCAGGGATCGCCGCAGCGCGCTGGGCACGGCACTGATCACCGGCGCGGACGTGCCCTCCGGCGGCCAGGCGCTGGCCGGCGCCGTGGCGGAGTTCGGTCGGGCGGCCGCGGCCCGGGACGTGGAAGTGGTGTTCCGCATCGTCGAGCCCCGGTTCGGCGACGATGCGGGGGAGACCTCCGACGACCCCTCCACGGGCGAGGGCGGGGGTGAGGTCCTGTGGCGCCTCGAGGTCCTCGTGCGGACCGGCACCGATTCGCTCCGCCCCTACGCCGAGCTGCCGGATCCCTCGGTGGTCACGGATGCGGTGGGCGACGTCGTCGAGAGGGCCGTCCGGTCGTGGCCCCCGCTGGGACGGGCGATCCCGGCGCGGGGCGGACCGGATCTGCTCCTTCCCACCGAGCTCGTGGTGGAGCTGGTCGACGAGGGTGTGGAGACCCTGCGGGGCCGGGGCGTCGAGGTCCTGCTCCCGCGGGCATGGACGCGGGTCCGCACCGCGGTGCGTGTCGTGGTGTCGGAGCCGGGGACCGAGACCGTCGACTCGGGTAGGCGGCTCGGTGTGGACCAGCTCAGCGATGTCAACTGGGAGATGATCGTCGACGACGAGCCGCTGGACCCCACCGAGGTGCAGATGCTCCTGGACACCGCGTCGGATCTGGTCAGACTCCGCGGGCAGTGGGTACGGGCGGACTCCGGAGCACTGCGTCGTGCGGCCCGTTTCCTCGCCGCGCGCAGGGGCGGCCGGATGACCGCCCCCGCGCTCGCGGCGGCGCTGATGTCGGAAGAGGCCGAGGGCGTCGAGGTGAACGCGCCCCCGACCCTGGATTGGATCCCCTCGTCGTCGTCGATCGTGGTCGATCTTCCCGACTGGTTCCGGGCGACTCTACGCCCGTACCAACTCGAGGGGTTGCGCTGGCTCACCGCGCTCTCGCGCGCCGATACCGGTGCGGTCCTCGCGGACGACATGGGGCTGGGCAAGACGATGCAGGTGCTCGCCCTCGCCGCCTCCGAGGTGGGCGCCGTGGACCCGACCGGCGAGCCGACCTGTCGGGTCGGCCCGACCCTGGTCGTCGCGCCACTGACCCTGCTGTCCACGTGGGCCAGAGAGGCGTCGACGTTCGCGCCGGAGCTGTCGGTGACGACCCATCACGGACCTGAGCGCGATCGTGACGAGGGGGCGGCCGAGCGGCTCGCAGCAGCCGATCTGGTGCTGACCTCGTACGGCACGGCTGCCCGGGACGTCGACATGCTGTCCGAGGTGCCGTGGCGCCGGCTCGTGGCGGACGAGGCGCAGACCATCAAGAATCCGTCGACCGGCGTATCGCGGGCGCTCATGGCGATCCCCGCCGAGCACCGGATCGCGCTCACCGGCACCCCGGTCGAGAACCGACTCGATGAGCTCCGCGCGGTCCTGGAGTTCGCCAACCCCGGGGCCCTGGGATCGGCGAGCACCTTTCGTGCGCGGTTCGCGGTGCCGATCGAATCCCATCGCGACGAGGCCGCGGCGTCCCGGCTCCGGGCGCTCGCGGGGCCGTTCGTCCTTCGCAGGCTCAAGTCGGATCCGCGGGTGGTCTCCGATCTGCCGGAGAAGCAGCACATCCGGGTGGACGCCCCCCTGACGCGCGAGCAGGCGACCCTGTACCGCGCGGTGGTCGAGGACATGCTGGAACAGGTCAAGGAGTCGGAGGGCGCCGCTCGGAAAGGTGCCATCCTGTCCGGGCTCACGGCGCTCAAGCAGGTCTGCAACCATCCCGCCCACTATCTCGGCGACGGTTCGGCCCTCCTTCGCGGAGGGCGACACAGGTCGGGAAAACTCGCCGCGCTCGACGAGGTGCTGACCGAGATCCTCGCCAGCGACGAGAAGGTCCTGCTGTTCACCCAGTACCGGGCTTTCGGGGACCTCATCCTCCCGATGCTGGAGCGTCGGGCCGCCGCGGCGGTGCCGTTTCTGCACGGCGGCGTCACCGCCGCGGCCCGGACCGAGATGGTCCGCGGGTTCCAGAGTCCTGGTGGCCCCCCGGTGATGCTCGCGTCGCTGCGCGCCGGCGGCACAGGTCTGACCCTGACCGAGGCCAACCACGTCGTGCACCTGGACCGGTGGTGGAACCCGGCGGTGGAGAACCAGGCCACGGACCGCGTGCACCGCATCGGCCAGTCCCGGGTGGTCCAGGTACGGACGTTGGTCGCCCCCGGGACGGTGGAGGATCGCATCGACGAACTCCTGGAGGCCAAGCGGGATCTGGCGGAGCTGACCCTGGGGCCGATGGCCGGAGCGTTGACCGAGCTGGACGACGCGGAGCTGGGCGCGCTGGTCGCCCTCACCGATGAGGGGGTGGAAGAACCGTGAAGAGCGGACGGGGAATCGAGGCACGCTCCCGTGCCGGGCAGTTCGGCGCGCACATGTGGGCCAGGCGGTGGGTCAGCGATCTCGAATCCCTGGTCTCCCGCGGGGCAGCGCACCTCGCCCGGACCGACGCGCGCAAGGACAAGGTCCTGTCCCTGGGACACTCGGGCCGGACGGTCCGCTGCGATGTCGAGAGCTCGAGACCCGAGCCCTTCACGGTCGAGTTCACGTTCGCACCCCTGGACGAGACGGACTCGGAGGCTCTCCGCACGGCCCTTCGGCAGGAGGAGAACGGGGTGCTCGGCGCGTTGGCCGGGGAATTCTCGGACACGATCGGCTTCCTACTGCTGCCCGCGCTCCACGGCGCCACCTCCTACTCGTGCCACTGCCCTGTGCAGCCCGGGCCCTGTCGGCACGTCCTGGCGGCGGCGTACATCATGGTCGAGTGGTGGGACGCCTCGCCCCAGGTGATGTTCGAGTTGCGTGGACTGGGCGCCCACCAGTTGGGAGCGGTACTGAGGGGCCCCGGCGGCGAGGGCGACACGGTGGGCGTCGATGTTGAGGAGAGTCTGTGGGGCAGTGACCCGCTACTGCCGACGGTGCCCTCGCCCGCACCGGCCGGGCTCGAGGATCTGCTGGACGCCCCGGTCACCAGAAGAATGGCCGCCGCCGCGACCAACGACCCGCTCGAGCAGTTGCGCGTGGTCGCCGATCTCGAGGACTTCCTCGACGCGTTCGGCGACTACCGATCGCGCTGACGGCAGAGCCGTCCGGGACCGCTGTCGTACCCGCGACCTACGATGCGACCATGACCACCCCACGGGACGGCCACACCGTTCGATTCCTCCACTCGGCCGACTGGCAGCTCGGCATGACCAGGAGGTTCCTGGGGGACGAGTCGCAGGCCGTCTATACCGCGGACCGGCTGGCCGCGGTTGAATCGCTCGGTGGTCTCGCCACGGAGTACGGTGCGCAGTTCATCGTCGTGGCCGGTGATGCGTTCGAGGACAACGCAGTCCCCAGGTCCGTGGTGCTCCGCGCGGCCGAGGTGTTGGCGTCGTTCCCCGTCCCCGTCCTCGTGCTGCCGGGCAATCACGATCCGCTGGATGTGTCGTCGGTCCTGCGGTGTCGGGACTTCTCGTCGGCGGTCGAGGGCGGCGCCGTCGTCGTTCTCGACGGATCCGGCCCGGTCGAGGTTCTCCCGGGAGTCGAGGTGGTCGGCATCCCGTGGACCTCCAAGCGGCCTGATCCCTCCCGCCTGCCCACGTTGCTGGAATCCCTCGAGCCGTCCGCGGCGCTGCGCGTGCTGGTGGCACACGGTGGAACCGACGAGGTCTTCGGCGGGCACTCGCCCTCGGTGGAGGCGATCGCCGTGTCCGCGCTCGAGCAGGCCGTCGACTCCGGGCGGCTCGACTATGTGGCCCTCGGTGATCGCCATTCGGTCACCCGCGTGGGCTCGGGGGAGCGGGTCTGGTTCTCGGGAAGCCCCGAGACGACGGACTTCGACGATGTGGAGAAGGATTCCGGCCACGCCCTGCTCGTCGAGCTCGAGCGCGCGCTCCCGGGTGGCCGGCGTGGCGGTTCCACGGTGACACCCCTGCGGACCGGTCGTTGGTCATTCCTCGCGCTCAACGCGCAGATCGACACGGACGCGGACCTGGATGCGCTCGCCACGCGGATCGAGGCGATCGAGGACAAGCCCCGCACGGTGCTGAAGCTGGGGCTGACCGGCACCGTCGGTGTCGCCCTGCGTGCGCGGATCGACGAGGAGGTGGACCGGTGGTCGGCGCTGTTCGCATGCGCCTACCTCCGCGAGACGCGCACCCACCTGGTCGTGCGTGCGGACGACACCGATCTCACCGACCTCGTCGACGGGTACGCGGGGCGGGCGGTGGCGGACCTGATGGAGATGGCCTCGGCCGGTGGGTCGGAGGCCGAGGACGCCGGGCATGCACTCAGCCTGCTGTACCGATTCGTGGACGGGGGGACGCGATGATCCTGCACCGGTTGATGCTCGAGGACTTCCGGGGCGTGACCCGCGAGGAGGTCGAGGTCCCGAACCGCGGGGTCCTCGTGGTCGAGGGGCCCAACGAGTCGGGAAAGACCAGCCTCATGGATGCGCTCGACATGCTTCTCGAGCACAAGGCCTCGTCCGGTCGGGCGGACGTCAAGGCGTCCAGTCCGGTGGGCAGGGATGTTCCGGTGGTGGTCGAGGCCGAGTTCACGATCGACGACCAACGGATGCTCTATCGCAAGGAGTTCGTCCGGGGTAAGCGGACGTCCCTGGAGTTCCCCGGGTCGGCCCGGCAGGCAATGTCGGGAGACGACGCGCACGATCACGTACGGGATCTGCTGGAACGACGAGTCGATCGCTCGCTCTGGCGGGCGCTGCGCATCGCCCAGGACGAGCCGATCGGGCAGGTTGACGCGGCCAGGGGAATGGACTCCTTGCGTCGGGCTCTCGACGCGGCGGCCGGTGGTGAGGACCCGACGGGGGACGACAACCTGATCTCGCGGGTCGCGGAGGAACGCAATCGCTATCTCACGACGCGGCGAGGGGAGCCGACCGGCGAGCTGGCCAGGTCGGAGGCCCGGCTGGCTGAGGCACGCGCGGCGCTGTCCGCCGCCCGGGCCGGCCACGCCGAGCTGGACGCGGCTGTTGACGATCATGCCGCGCAGGCGGCGGTGCACCGGGCCCACACCGAGTCCCTGAGGACCGTGGAGTCGGAGGTGTCGCGGCTGGAGGCAGCCGGGCTGGTGGTGGCCGATCGGAGGCAGATCAGTTCCGCCGCGGACACCGAGGTCGATCGGGCGGCCGCCGACCACGATGCGGCTGTGCGCGGCAGCCGGGAACGAGCGACGCTTGTCGAGGAGGTCGGGCGGGAACGCCGCAGAGCCGCAGATGCTCGCGCCGCCGTCGACACCGAGGGAGAGCGCCTGGCACCGGCCGAGGAGCGTGCCAAGGCGGCACGGTCGGCATTGGAGGCGGCCGAGGCGGATCTCACACGAGCGCGGGCGCACCTCGACGAGGCCCGCGCGGCCCGGGACCGCGAGCACCGCCGCAGAGAGCTCACGCGACTCGAGCAGCTCATCGAGACCGCCACGTCCGTCGGCGACGACCTGGCGGTCACCGTGACGCAGCTTTCCGAGATGGAGATCTCGGCCGACGCGGTCAACGAGATCCGGTCTGCGGATGAGACGCTGCGGGAAGCCGTCGTGCGCAGCAATGCAAGCGCTCCGACTGTCGAAGTCGCGGGCAGTGGCGAGGTCGTCGTCTCCGGCGAGACGCGAGACGCTGGCCCCGGATGGTCCCAACGCATCGTCGAGGACACCGTCTTCGAGGTGGGAGATCTCTCGCTGACCGTGGTGCCGGCCGGCGATACGGACACCGTGCGCCGCGAGGAGGCCTCGGCGCGGGCGCGTCTGGCCGCGCAACTCGGGAAGCACGCGGTGGCGGATCGGGAGGAGGCGGAGGACCGCGCTCGACGCGCCGACGCACTGCGCGCCCAGGTCGAGGCGTTGCGCCGGAGGCGGGCGGACCTGCTCAGCGGGGAGACTCTCGACGATCTCGGTGCCCGAAGGGACGCTCTACGAGAGCGGCTCGGCGCGGACGAGGCCGCGGAAGACCCCGAAGTAGTGGCGGACCGGGCGGCGGAGGGGACGTCGCCGGACATCGGATCCGGCGCGGCTGCGGACGAAGGTCCGGAGTCCGACCCCGTGGTCGTGGCGGCTCAGGCGGAAGACACCCTGTCCTCGCGGCGGGCGGAGGATCGCGCAGCGGCGACCGAGGCGGAGACCATCCGCACGGCGTACGCCACGCGAATCGCGCTGGCCGAGGAGGGGGAGTCGCGGCTCGAAGAACGGGCCCGGGTCCTCGACGCGGCCCGCGCGGTCACGGCGGACGCGGAGCTGGCCGGAGCCGAGGAGCTGACCCGAGCCAGGCTCGAGGAGGCCCGGGAATCCGCGCGGGTGGCTCGCGCATCTCTCGATGAGGCGCTGTCCGACGCTCCTCCGGAGTTGCTGGAGAACGCCCGGGCGTCGCTTGCGACACTGCGGAATGAGGAGCGCGAGTCCGCCGGCGCGGTGGCCACCGCGCTGGGGCGGGTGAACGCGATCGGTGATCAGGGACGTCTGGGCGATGTCTCGGCCGCCGAGCGGGAGCTCGACGAGGCGGAGCGCGAGAACGGCGCACTGTGGCGTCGCGCCCGCGCAGCCGACCTGCTGCACCGCACCCTGACCACGCGCCGTTCCGAGGCGATGCGCGCCTACCAGGAGCCCTTTCATCGAGCGGTCGTAGAGCTCGGTGCTCTGGTGTACGGCCGGGAGTTCGACGTGCTGCTCGGCGATGACCTGACGATCCTCTCGCGCAGGATCGGCGGCGTCACCGTGAACTACGACTCGCTGTCCGGCGGCGCCAGGGAACAGTTGGCGGTCATCGTCCGGATCGCTTGTGCCCGCCTCGTCGGCACGGACGGGGTGCCGGTGTTCCTAGACGACACGATGGGTTACACCGACCCCACACGCCGACTGACCATGGGGGCCGTCATCGCCGCCGCAGCGACGACCTCCCAGGTCATCGTGCTCACCTGTGACCGGGCGAGGTTCGCAGGGATCGGTGGCGCGCGTACCCATGTGATGCGTCGATCCGGCCAGAGTCCGGAGTGAACACCGCTATCAAACCGCGTCGGCGCGGCGATGCCTGACGCCGGGACCGGCCCCCGCCCGTGCTTGAATGGTCGTATGAGCGAGACACGCTGGTTGAACGATGACGAGCAGCGCATGTGGCGGAGGTACCGGGACATGAATCAGCTGCTGGACCTCGCAGTCGAGCGCCAGCTACAGCGGGATGCTTCGATGTCGCAGTCGGATTACGCCGTGCTGGTGAGCCTCAGCGAGTCCGAACGCGGTGGACTCCGTGCCCGTGACCTCGGCGCGGCCCTCGGCTGGGACCGTAGCCGCGTGTCCCATCAGGTCAGGCGAATGGAGGGTCGCGGACTGGTCGCCAAGACCGAGTGCGCCGAGGACGGACGCGGCACCATCGTCACGCTGACCGAACAGGGGGCCGAGGCGATTGGTTCCGTCGCGCCCAAGCACGTGGAGAAGGTCCGGGAACTGTTCGTCGACGTGATCAGCGACGATGAGGTGCGGATGCTGACCGACATCTATGAGCGGGTCGTCGCGCGTATCGACCAGGTCGACGGGATCACGCTGCCCAGCTGAAACCAACCGAGTGGACCCGATGGGCCCGAAATAGCGGGAGGGCCCGGGCATCTGCCCGGGCCCTCCCGCTATTTCGGTTGTGCCCCCGAAGGGAATCGAACCCCTGACCTTTGGTACCGGAAACCAACGCTCTATCCCCTGAGCTACGAGGGCGGGATACCGGCCGTGGAGACCGGAGGCGGCTCTCGGGCCCCACCACGTGGGTGGCACCTCTCGAACAGCGAGACTGATCGTAGCACCGGTCCCGGAGAGCGGCCGCATCGGGCACGCCCGGCTGGACCCGGGAGCGGTGACCGTGACGCCGATTCCCCCGACGACGTGCCGACACCTAGGATATGAAGACGTGACTCCCGCTGATCTCGCCGCCGTCATCCGTGCCGCCCTCATCACCGTCCTCACCGATCGCGGGGCCGATATCTCGCTCGTTCCGGAGACGGTGACGGTCGAACGACCGCGCAATCCGGAACACGGTGACTACGCGACCAACATCGCGCTGCAGCTGGGCAAGAAGGTCGGCGTCGCGCCGCGTGACCTCGCAGGTGATCTCGCGACCGCGCTGGTGGCGGACGCGGGAATCGAATCGGCTGAGATCGCCGGGCCGGGTTTCCTCAATATCCGCCTCGACTCCGGTGCGCAGGGATCCCTGGTGTCCACCGTGCTCGCCAAGGGCGTCGACTACGGGGCGGGGGATGCGATGTCTGGCCGCCGGGTGAACCTCGAGTTCGTCTCGGCCAACCCGACCGGGCCCATCCACCTCGGCGGAACCCGGTGGGCTGCTGTCGGTGACGCGCTGGGCCGGGTCCTCGAGGCATCCGGCGCCGAGGTCACCCGCGAGTACTACTTCAACGACCACGGCGCCCAGATCGACCGGTTCAGCACGTCGCTCGCTGCCGCGGCCAAGGGGGAGCCCACCCCTGCGGACGGCTACGCCGGTGCCTACATCGAGGACATCGCGGCCCGGATCGTCGCCGAGCACCCGGATGTGCTGGACAAGCCCGAAGCGGAGTCGCTGGAGATCTTCCGTTCCGTGGGCGTCGACATGATGTTCAGCCACATCAAGTCCTCACTCGCGGATTTCGGCACGGTGTTCGATGTCTACACGCACGAGAACTCGATGTTCACCTCCGGCGCGGTCGATCGTGCCGTGGAGACTCTCAAGGGCAACGGCAATCTCTACGAGTCGGACGGGGCCTGGTGGCTGCGTTCCACCTCGTTCGGGGACGACAAGGACCGGGTGGTCCTGAAGTCCGACGGGAATGCCGCGTACATCGCCGGTGACATCGCGTACTTCCTCGACAAGCGGGAGCGCGGCTTCGACCTCTGCATCTACATGCTGGGGGCGGACCACCACGGCTACATCGCCCGCCTCAAGGCCGCCGCCGCCGCCCTCGGCGACGATCCGGCCACGATCGAGGTCCTCATCGGACAGATGGTCAACCTCGTCCGTGACGGCGCCCCGGTCAAGATGAGCAAGCGTGCCGGCACCGTCATCACCCTGGACGATCTCGTCGACGCCATCGGTGTGGACGCCGCCCGATACGCGCTCATCCGCTCCTCGGTCGACCAGACGATGGACATCGACCTGCAGCTGTGGGCCTCGGCCACGAACGACAACCCGGTGTTCTACGTCCAGTACGCGCACGCGCGCCTGTGCTCGTTGGCCCGCAACGCGGCCGACCTCGGCGTCACCGTCGAGGGCGCCGACATGGCGCTGCTGGTCGAGGACCGTGAGGGCGCGCTCATCCGCACCATCGGCGAGTTCCCGCGCGTGGTGGCCAGTGCCGCGGACCTCCGCGAGCCCCACCGGGTGGCCCGGTATCTCGAGGAGTTGGCAGCTGCCTACCACCGGTTCTACGACACCTGCCGGGTGCTGCCGATGGGGGACGAGGAACCCGGCCCGCTGCACGCCGCCCGCCTGGCCCTGAGTGCGGCCACCCGACAGACTCTGGCCAACGGCCTGCACCTGATCGGTGTCAACGCACCGGAGAAGATGTGAGCGCGCACCCCGCGGGCTCGCGGCACGAGTACCCGCACGCACCGGCCATCGGCGAGCGGCCCGGTGACGCCGACGCGCTCATGAACCTCGCCCCGGCGGTCTGGCCCCGGGGCGCCCGGCGTCGCGAGGACGGGGTCGTGGAGTTCGCCGGAGTCGCCGCATCGGAGCTCGCGGCCGAGTACGGCACACCGCTGTTCGTGATCGATGAGGACGATTTCCGGTCCCGCTGCCGGGAGATGGCCGCGGCGTTCGGGGGAGCGGACCACGTGCACTACGCCTCCAAGGCGTTCCTGTGCACCGAGGTCGCCCGCTGGGTCGCCGAGGAAGGCCTGAGTCTGGACGTGGCCTCGGGCGGCGAGCTCGCCATCGCACTTCGCGCCGGTTTCCCGGCTGAGCGGATCACGGTCCACGGCAACAACAAGTCCGGTGACGAACTCCGCATGTCCGTGCGCAACGGTGTCGGCCATGTCGTGATCGATGCGATGTCAGAGATCGCGCTCCTCGACCGCATCGCGGCTGAGGAAGGGGTCGTCCAGGATGTCTTCATCCGCGTGACCGTCGGAGTCGAGGCACATACCCACGAGTTCATCGCGACCGCCCACGAGGACCAGAAGTTCGGCTTCTCCCTCTCCGGCGGCGCCGCGATGGAGGCCGTCCGGGCCGTGTTCGCGGCACAGAACATCCGGTTGACCGGACTGCACAGCCACATCGGCTCGCAGATCTTCGAGATCGACGGATTCGAACTCGCCGCCCGCCGCGTGATCGGGCTGCTCCGGGACATCGTCGACGAGTTCGGTGCCGAGCGGACCAGGCAGCTCGATCACCTCGATCTCGGAGGCGGCCTGGGGATCAGCTATGTCCCGTCAGACGATCCGCCGCCCGTCGCCCAGCTGGCCGCGTCGCTGACCGAGATCGTCGAGTCGTTCGCCCGGGAGGCAGACCTGACCCCGCCGACGCTGGTCGTCGAGCCGGGACGAGCGATCGCCGGCCCGGGCACGGTCACGCTGTACGAGGTCGGCGTGACCAAGGACGTCCAACTCGCCGGCGGCGAGAGTCGGCGCTACGTCAGCGTCGACGGGGGGATGAGCGACAACATCCGCACCGCCCTGTACGACGCCGAGTACGACGCCCGGCTCGTGGGTCGGAAGTCGACCGCGACACCGGTGGTCTCCCGTCTGGTGGGCAAGCACTGCGAGAGCGGTGACGTGGTGGTTCGCGACCTGTGGATGCCCGAGGACGTCGGGGCCGGCGACCTCGTCGCCGTCGCGGCGACCGGGGCCTATTGCTATTCCATGTCGAGCCGGTACAACCTCATCGGACGCCCCGCAGTGGTGGCGGTTCGCGACGGGCGGGCACGACTCGTGCTGCGCCGTGAGACTCTTGACGATCTGACGAGCCTGGAGGTGGGACAGTGAGCGACGCAACAGCGTCAGGCGTGCGACCCGTAGGGGTGGCGGTGCTCGGGATGGGCACCGTCGGCAGCGAGGTCATCCGCTTCATGACCGAGAACGCGGAGGCACTGGCCGCGCGGATCGGTGCGCCGCTGGAGCTTCGGGGGGTCGCTGTCCGTGACCTGACGAAGGATCGCGGGGTGGACCCCGAGCTGCTCACCGCGGACCCGTCCACGCTCGTGTCGAGGGACGACGTCGACGTCGTCGTCGAACTCATGGGTGGCATCGACGTCCCACGTCCCCTCCTCCTCGAGGCGTTGCGCCACGGCAAGTCCGTCGTCACCGCCAACAAGGCGTTGCTGGCCGAGTACACCGACGAGCTGGCCGAGGTGGTCGACGCCACCGGCACCGACCTGTACTTCGAGGCAGCTGTGGCCGGCGCGATCCCCGTGATCGGCCCGCTTCGCCGTTCGATGGCGGGTGACCAGGTCGAGCGCGTGGTCGGCATCGTCAACGGGACGACGAACTACATCCTGTCCGAGATGGGCTCCACCGGCGCCGACTACTCCGAGACGCTGGCCGAGGCCTCGCGACTGGGATACGCCGAGGCCGACCCCACCGCGGACGTCGAGGGCTACGACGCGGCCGCCAAGGCGGCCATCCTCGCCTCGATCGCCTTCCACAGCCGGGTGACCGCCGGGGACGTCTACCGCGAGGGGATCTCTCGGATCTCCCCGGACGACTTCGAGTCGGCGCGCGACATGGACTGCACCATCAAGCTGCTCGCCATCTGTGAGAAGCTGCGCCGCGCCGACGGCACCGAGGCGGTCTCCGCCCGCGTCTATCCCGCCCTGCTGCCCAACAGCCACCCGCTCGCCGCGGTGAACGGCGCGTTCAACGCGGTCGTAGTCGAGGCGGAGGCGGCCGGTCGGCTCATGTTCTACGGCCAGGGTGCCGGTGGTGCGCCGACCGCGTCGGCGGTGCTCGGCGACATGGTCGCGGCCGCCCGCAACAAGGTCGGCGCGGGCCGTGCCCCCGGCGAGTCCACGTACGCCGCCCTCCCGGTGGCCTCGATGGATGAGATCCTCACGCGCTACCACGTGCGCATGCGTGTGGCGGACAAGCCCGGTGTGCTCGCGCTCGTGGCCGCGGAGTTCTCGAACCACGGGGTCTCGATCGCCCAGTGCCGTCAGACCGAGGTCCAGGCCGCCGTGGGAGAAGGCGACGATGCGCCGGCCAGCGCTGAGCTAACGGTGCTGACTCATCGCGCCTCCGAGCGCGCGCTCGCCGACACGGTGGCCGCGCTCTCCGATCAGGACGCCGTCACGGACATCACCAGCGTCATCCGTCTCGAGGGAGTGGACACCGAATGAGCAACACCCACCAGCCCGTGCACAGCCGCTGGCCCGGCCTGATCGAGGCCTACCGCGACCGTCTCCCTATCGGTGAGAACTGGGAGCCGGTGACCCTCTACGAGGGCGGCACGCCGCTCATCCGGGCGACCCATCTCTCGGCGGTCACCGGGTGCGAGGTCTACCTCAAGGTGGAGGGCCTCAACCCCACCGGGTCGTTCAAGGACCGCGGTATGACGATGGCCGTCACCGACGCGAAGGCCCGCGGCCAGCGCGCCGTGTTGTGCGCGTCCACCGGCAACACCTCGGCCTCGGCAGCCGCGTACGCCACGCGCGCCGGTATGGAGTGCGCGGTCCTCATCCCGCAGGGCAAGATCGCCGCCGGCAAGCTCGCGCAGGCCGTGATGATGGGCGCGACCATCATCCAGGTCGACGGCAACTTCGACGACTGTCTCGAGCTGGCCCGCAAGACCACGGCGACCTACGCGGAGATCGGTCTGGTCAACTCGGTCAACCCGGTCCGCATCGAGGGTCAGAAGACCGCCGCGTTCGAGATCGTGGACGTTCTCGGGCGTGCCCCGGACCTGCACTTCCTGCCCGTCGGCAACGCGGGCAACATCACCGCGTACTGGCGTGGCTACTCCGAGTACCACGCGGACGGGATCATCCCGAACCGTCCCCGCATGATGGGTGTTCAGGCCGCCGGCGCAGCCCCGCTCGTCGACGGCGCGCCGGTGAAGAACCCCGAGACCATCGCCACCGCGATCCGCATCGGCGCCCCGGCGTCGTGGGATGGCGCGGTGAACGCCCGCGAAGAGTCCGGCGGCACCTTCCGCAAGCGCACCGACGAGCAGATCCTCGAGGCGTACCGCATGGTCGCGGGCAAGGACGGCGTCTACGTGGAGCCCGCCTCGGCGGCGTCGGTGGCCGGTCTGCTCGACGCCCACGCGGGCGGCGAGCTCGAGGCCGGCCAGACGATCGTGTGCACGGTGACCGGCAACGGGCTCAAGGACCCGGACACGGCACTGTTGGGCATGCCTGAGGTCGAGCCGGTCCCGGTCGACCCCTCGGCAGTCGCCGGCGCCCTCGGTCTGGAATGAGCGACATGAACGGTCCGGGCCCGGAGGTCTTCGGCAGCTCGGGCGGCCGCATCCTGCCGGTCGGCCGGTCCGTCACCGTCGAGGTGCCGGCGTCGAGTGCCAATCTCGGCCCCGGCTTCGACGCGCTCGGTGTGGCCCTGGGGCTCTACGACACGATCACGGTCACCACGATCGAGTCGGGCCTGGAGCTCGAGGTCACCGGCGAGGGGGCCGGGGAGGTTCCCGAGGACGCGTCTCATCTGGTCGCCAAGGCCGTCGAGGCGGGACTGCGGGCCGGGGGCGTGGGGGTGCCGGGCGTGCGGATCTCGTGCCACAACGCCATCCCGCATTCCCGGGGGCTGGGGTCGTCGGCGTCCGCCGCGGTCGGTGGCCTGGTCGCCGCCAACGGCCTCATGGACGGCGCCCTCACGGCCGAGCACCTGGTCCAGTTGTCCAGCGAGTTCGAGGGACATCCGGACAACGCCGCGGCCAGCGTGCTCGGCGGCGTCGTGGTCTCGTGGACCGAGCGTTCGGCCACCGCGGTGACCTATCGTGCGGTTCGCATGGAGGTCGATCCGTCGATCGTCGCGACGGTGCTGGTGCCGTCAGAGACGTCGTCGACCGCCCAGACCCGGGGACTGCTCCCGGCGACGGTGCCGCACGAGGACGCGGCGTTCAACGCCAGCCGCGCCGCGCTGATGTCCGTGGCGCTCGCGTCCCACCCCGAGTTCCTCGTGGCGGCGACCGAGGACCGACTTCACCAGTCGTACCGCGCGCCGGCGCTGGTCGCGACCACGGAGTGGGTGACGCGGCTTCGCGAGCGGGGATTCGCCGCGACGGTGTCCGGCGCAGGCCCCACCGTGCTGGTGCTCGGCACGTCCGGCCTCCCTTCGGATCTACGCGACCTCGCCGAGGCGCAGGGGTGGCGGGTACTCGATCTACGGATCGCCGACGGCGCCCGGGTGGTCGCCGCCGAGTGAGAGCGCCGGGTCGGAATGACGAGACGGCCCGGGTGCTTCGGCACCGAGGACAGTGATGTACGTACGCCCCGCCGGGTGATCCCGGGCGGGCGTCGTCCTCACCGCGTGGACCCGGGCGTGATCCTGGTGATCTCGTAATCGCCGGACGCGTGCCGCGCGCGGATCCGGATCTTGTCGTACTTTCCGACCGTGGTCCTGGGGATGTCATCGACAAACGCCCACCGATCCGGCCGCTTCCACATCTCGAGCACGCCCTCGAGCCCCTCCCAGAGCGAGCGCGCGCGAGCCGTCACCCCGGGTTTGAGACGCACCAGAACGAGGGGCCGGCTGCCCCAGCGCTCGTCGGGCACACCGATCACCGCGGCGTCCGCCACCCGTTCGTCCCGGAGCACCGCGTGCTCGAGTTCGATGCTGGAGATCAGTTCCCCGCCCGAGGCGATCGTGTCGTCGACCCGGTCCACCACGGCGAGGTACCCCTTGGGCGAGATGCTGGCCATGTCGCCGGTCCGCAGCCACCCGTCGACGAACCGCTCAGGGGCCGCGTCGTCGAGATAACGGGCGGTCACCCACGGGCCGCGGAGTTGGAGTTCGCCGACGGACCACCCGTCGTTGGGTTGTACCCGGTCCCCGTCGACCACGCGGGACTGCACGCCCGCAGAGAAGCGGCCCTGCCCGAGAATCTGGGCGCGCCGGTGGGTGGCCGAGGAGTGGGGGTCGGGCCGGGCGAAGGCGGCGATGGGGCTGGTCTCGGTGAGCCCGTAGGCCTGGATCAGGGGGACACCGTGACGCTCGACAAAGGCATCGATCAACGCCTCCGGTACGCCGGACCCGCCCACGACGATCTCGGTCAGGTGGGAGAGCGATTGCGGATGAGTCTCCAGCCTGCCGAGAAGTTGCTGGAGCGCGGCCGGGGTGGTGACGACTTTGTTGGGGCGATGCGTGCCCAGGAGGTTGGCGAGGTCGGCACCCGTGTGCAGCGCCTCGCCGGGTCGCGGCCGAGCGGTGATCAGGCTGGCCCCGGACATGAATGCGGCGTACGGCATCCCCCATGACATGACGTGATGCATGGGGACCGTGCTCAGCACGGTGTCGCCGCTGCGGAGCGCGGCGCTCTCGGCCATGCAGATCTGCATGGAGTGGAGCCAGATCGACCGGTGCGTGTACGCGACACCCTTGGAGTTGCCGGTGGTGCCGGAGGTGTACGCGATGGCCGCCGCGGTCCGCTCGTCGAGATCAGGCCACGGGTAGGCCGTGGGTCGCCCGTCGAGGAGGGCTTCGAGTGCGTGGACCTCGAGGTGCGTGCCGGGGAGGTCGGAGGGTACGTGACTGTCCATGACGACGACGTGGCGCAGGCTCGCCACACCCGACACGATCTCGAGGACAGGGGAGAGGATCTCCGGGTCCACGAGGATCACCGACACCCTGTTCTCCCCGAGCGCGGAGATCTTAAAATCCGCTGAGCGGAGGGTGTTGACCGGCATCGCCACCGCACCCATCGCGGGGAGCGCGAAGACGGCTTCGACGTACTCCGTACGGCTCTCCGAGAGGATCCCCACCACGTCACCGATCCCGACCCCGAGGGCGGACAGCGCGTGCGCGGTGGCGGCGGCGCGGGCAGCCACCACATCGAACCTGACAGGGTGGGGTTCCAGCCGGCTCCCGAACCCCGTGATGGTGGAGCCGCCGTGGCGTTCCGCCGCGTGCTCGAGGATCCGTGAGACGAGAAGTGGGGTGTCGAGCATCGTTCCGAACACGGGCCACCTCCTGCTGATCGGTTCCTGCCGGACGCGTTATCGGTGTGCTGTACGTTACCGCCCGGCTCCGACTCGAGGGGGTGGCGGTCGTGACGCGCGGAGGGGGACATGTACGTGTGTGCCCGCAGGTAGTATGCTGTCTGTCAGCCACGGACGCTCGGTCGTTCCCGCGTCCCGGGATCCTGCACAGTCGTCCGTCTTCGCTCGGGTGTCACAGGGTGGCTCCCGGTAGGCAACGGCCGAATGGCGATATGGCGATCAGGGATCCTCCCGCGTGGGCGGCTCGTCCCCCACGAGGATCCCCCTCAGACGAACACTCCGTATGTGGCTCTGCCGCAAGTGCGGAGAGGCCCACGCGGCCACCCGGGACGCCGACTCCGGATCCCGGACACCTGCTCGATGCGAGGCGGTCCACACCGCCCCGGCTCCGGGCCCAGAAAGGATCCCCGTGACCTCGACGGAAACCACCTCCACACCGCCTCAGGGCGCCTCGCTGTCCGCGATGCGCCTCGCCGACCTCAAGGGACTCGCGCAGCAGATGGGCCTCAAGGGCCTGTCGGGCAAGCGCAAGGGCGAACTCGTCGCCATGATCGAGGGCGCACGTAGGCCCGGCCCGGCCAAGGCTCAGGCCGCGGCCCCTGCCAAGGCGTCGACCGGGACGTCCGGTACAGCCGAATCCTCCGGTGGCGGCGCCGACTCCCGCGGCGGGGACACGACCGAGGCGACCCCGCCCGCGGCGTCGTCGCAGACGTCAGACCCGCAGCAGCAGCGCTCCGTTGAAGGCGACGGGGACCGCCGGTCGGCGGAGGCGTCGACCCACGGCGACTCGGGAAAGGACTCCGATCGTTCGCGCAGCGAGGACGGTAACCACGGCGGCCAGCGCCAGGGGCGCGACCAGGGCGGACGTCAGCGTCGCGGCGGTCAGGGCCGGGACGACCAGGGCCCGGGCCAGCAGAGTCGCGATCAGCAGGGCGGTCGCAACCGTGATCAGCAGGGCGGCGACCAGCAGGGCGGTCGCAACCGTGATCAGCAGGGCGGCGACCAGGGCGGCCGTAACCGTGATCAGCAGGGCGGCGACCAGGGCGGCCGTAACCGGGATCAGCAGGGCGGCCGTAACCGGGACAACGACGACCGCGACCAGCAGGCTGCGAACAGCCAGGGCTCGGGTAACCAGGGCGACGGCAACGGCCCCCGGGGAGACGGCAACAACCGCGACGACGACGGTGGCGGCCGCGGGCGTCGTAGCCGGCGCCGGCGCGAGCGGAACCGCGGTGGGAACCGGCAGAACGACGGCGACACCGAGGTGCGGGAGGACGACGTCCTCCAGCCGGTCGCGGGCATCCTGGACGTGCTGGACAACTACGCGTTCGTCCGCACGTCCGGTTACCTCGCCGGGACGAACGACGTCTACGTCTCCATGAACATGATCCGTCGGCACGGTCTGCGCCGCGGCGATGCGATCACCGGTGCGGTCAAGATGCCGCGCGACGGCCAGAACGACGGCCAGGGGGGAAACCAGGGTGGAAACCAGGGAGGCGGCAAGAACCGCCAGAAGTTCAATCCGTTGGTCCGAATCGACACCGTCAACGGTGGCCCGATCGATCAGGCCCGCAACCGCGTGGACTTCTCCAAGCTCACGCCGCTGTACCCCAACCAGCGGCTGCGCCTGGAGACCGAGAAGAACATCATCTCCACCCGCGTGATCGACCTGATCATGCCGATCGGTAAGGGACAGCGCGCACTGATCGTGTCGCCGCCGAAGGCCGGTAAGACCACGATCCTGCAGAACATCGCGAACGCCATCGCGACCAACAACCCGGAATGCCACCTCATGGTGGTACTCGTCGACGAGCGCCCGGAGGAGGTCACCGACATGCAGCGTTCGGTGAAGGGTGAGGTCATCGCCTCGACCTTCGACCGCCCGCCGTCGGACCACACGCAGGTCGCCGAGTTGGCGATCGAACGCGCCAAGCGTCTGGTCGAGCTGGGGCAGGATGTCGTCGTCCTCCTCGACTCCATCACGCGCCTCGGCCGCGCCTACAACAACTCCTCGCCCGCCTCGGGCCGGATCCTGTCCGGTGGTGTGGACTCCACCGCGCTGTACCCGCCCAAGCGGTTCCTCGGCGCGGCCCGGAACATCGAGAACGGTGGCTCGCTCACGATCATCGCCACTGCGATGGTCGAGACCGGCTCCGCCGGCGACACGGTGATCTTCGAGGAGTTCAAGGGCACCGGTAACGCCGAGCTCAAGCTCGACCGTCGGATCGCCGAGCGGCGCGTCTTCCCGGCCGTCGACGTGGGCCCCTCGGGCACCCGCAAGGAGGAGCTGCTGATGAGCCCGGAAGAAGCGGGCATCATGCACAAGCTCCGCCGCGTCCTGTCGGGGTTGGACACGCACCAGGCCATCGACCTACTCATGTCGCAGCTGCGTAAGACCAACACGAACTACGAGTTCCTCCTCCAGGTGGCCAAGACCACGCCGACGCTGCCCCAGGACGAGGAGTGAGCGATGGCGTGGGACGTACGCCGTCGTCGATCGATGACGTCCTCTCCGAGTACGGCGGCCTCGAGGCGCAGCTCTCGGATCCGACACTGCACGAGGACGCCGCGGCCGCTCGCCGTGTCGGTAAACGGTTCGCCGAGCTGACCCCTGTCGTCCAGTGCTACCGGTCGTTGGTCTCGACGCGCGACGACGCCGCCGCAGCGCGGGAGCTTGCCGACGACGACTCCTCGTTCGCTGACGAGGCAGACCGACTGGACACAGAGGCCGCGGAACTGGAGATCCGGCTCGCGGATCTGCTGGCGCCGCGCGACCCCCACGACGCCGATGACGTGCTCATGGAGATCAAGTCGGGGGAGGGCGGCGAGGAGTCCGCGCTGTTCGCCGCGGACCTGGCCCGCATGTACACGCGTTACGCGGAGAAGCAGGGGTGGATCGTTCAGGTACTGGGCGTGACCGAGTCCGATCTCGGGGGCTACAAGGATGCCTCGTTCTCCATCCGCGCCAAGCAGCCGTCACGTGACGGCGTGTGGTCGCGGATGAAGTTCGAGGGTGGCGTGCACCGTGTCCAACGTGTTCCGGTGACCGAGTCCCAGGGGCGGGTTCACACGTCGGCCGCCGGCGTGCTGGTGTTCCCCGAGCCAGAGGATGTCGGTCCGGTCGAGATCGACGAGTCGGAGCTGCGGATCGACGTCTACCGTTCGTCCGGCAAGGGCGGGCAGGGCGTCAACACCACCGACTCGGCGGTTCGCATCACGCACCTGCCCACCGGCACCGTCGTCACGTGTCAGAACGAACGCAGCCAGTTGCAGAACAAGCAGCGCGCCATGCAGGTGTTGGCCGCGAGGCTCCAGGCCGCTGCCGAGGAGTCCGCCGAGGCCGAGGCCGCCGAGGGGCGCGCGACACAGGTGCGCACCGTCGACCGCTCCGAGCGCATCCGCACCTACAACTTCCCGGAGAACCGGATCGCCGACCACCGGGTCGGCTTCAAGGCGCATAACCTCGATTCGGTCCTCGACGGGGACATGGACGCGGTGCTCGACGCGCTCGCCGACGAAGAGCGTCGACGTCGGATGGACGAGGCCTGACCACCGTGGACCCGCGGCCGGTCCCCGTGGCCGGTGTCGTGCGCGCCGCGGCGGCGGCGCTTGCCGGAGCGGGAATCGACTCCGCCGGGGTGGAGGCCCGCCTCATCTGTGCACACGTACTCGGCGTCGACAGGTCGCGGCTCATGCTCGCCGATGGGCTCGACGAGGCCGCCATCGCAGAAGTCGATCGGATCGTCGCCGCGCGCGCGGGCCGGGGCGTCCCCCTCCAGTATCTGCTCGGGACCGCCCCGTCGGGACGACTCGAGCTGTCCGTCGGGCCGGGTGTGTTCATCCCGCGCCCGGAAACCGAACTCCTCGTGGAATGGATCCTCGCCCGTCTCCCGGCGCCGACCGGGGGAGTGGGGCCAGTGGTGGTGGATCTGTGCGCGGGTAGCGGCACGATCGCCCTCGAGATCGCCCACGCCCGCCCCGACGCCCGGGTGCACGCGGTG
The DNA here is from genome assembly GCF_021033825.1 of Dietzia aurantiaca. Classification (GTDB taxonomy): domain Bacteria; phylum Actinomycetota; class Actinomycetes; order Mycobacteriales; family Mycobacteriaceae; genus Dietzia; species Dietzia aurantiaca. Next base: position 10,260 of record NZ_JAIFXZ010000010.1, on the reverse strand, counting down.
GAGTTGCACGAGGCGGCGCTGGACTGGCTACGCCGCAACGCCGCCGCCCGCGCAGACGCGGGGGACACGCCGATCGAGATCCATCACGGCGACGCCACGGATCCCCACCTGTTGCCACGGCTTCGGGGCCGCGTGGCCGCCGTGGTCTCCAATCCGCCCTACATCCCGCTGACCGACGACCTGCCCGCCGAGGTCCTGGGCCACGAGCCGACGACGGCGCTGTTCGGGGGGACGGACGGCCTCGTCGTCGTCGTGCCTCTCGTGGACCTCGCGGCGAGCCTGCTCGCCCCGGGCGGCCACCTGGCCGTCGAGCACGACGACACGACCGGCGCCGAGGTCGCGGCGGTCGTCGGGCGCCGCGGCGGCTTCGGTACCGTGGAACAGCACACCGACCTCGCCGGACGGCCGCGGTTCGTCACCGCGACGCGCCACGACGGAGCCGACTACGACCCGACAGCCCAGAAGGGGATCACCCGGTGACCATCACCTACGACTGCACCGAGGAGACCGGCCGAGAGGTCGGCCTGAGCTCCGCGTCCGGGGCCCTGCGCGCGGGACGGCTCGTCGTGACCCCCACGGACACGCTCTACGGCATCGCCGCCGACGCCTTCGATCCGGACGCGGTCAACCTGCTGCTGTCGGCCAAGCGCCGTGGGCCGGACATGCCGGTGCCGGTGTTGGTCGGATCGTGGGAGACCATCGACGGGCTCGTGGTGAGCACCCCGGCCGCCGCGCGTGATCTCATCCGTGCGTTCTGGCCCGGAGGGCTGAGCCTCATAGTCCACCAGGCCCCGTCTCTGGGCTGGAACCTCGGGCACACCCAGGGCACCGTCATGCTGCGGATGCCCCTGCACCCGGTGGCGATCGAACTGTTGCGTGAGGTCGGGCCGCTCGCGGTGTCCAGCGCCAACGTCTCCGGGCAGCCTCCCGCCACCACCGTCGTCCAGGCGCGCGAGCAGCTCGGCGACTCGGTCGCGGTGTACCTCGACGGCGGGCCGTGCTCGATCGGCCGGCCGTCGACCATCGTCGACCTGACCGGGCCCGGCCCCAGGATCGTGCGTGAGGGCGCCGTGACCGCCGAGCGCGTCGGCGAGGTCCTCGACATCGACCCGGCGCAGCTGCGCGGCTAGCCGTGGGCGTCGGGATCCCGTTCCGGGAGCTCCTGCTCATCGGGGTCACCGCCGGCCTCGTCACCTTCGTCGTCACCGGCCTGGTGCGGGGGGTGGCGCCCGCTATCGGCGGGCTCGCCTACCCGCGTGAGCGCGATGTGCACCTGGTACCCACACCGCGGCTCGGTGGCGTGGGGATCTTCACCGGAATGCTGGTCGCGGTCTATCTCGCCGCGCAGTTACCCGCCCTCAATCGCGCGTTCCCGCCGTTCGCGCCGGACGTGGAGGCGACCGTCCTCGCCGGCGGGGTGATCGTCCTACTCGGCATCGTCGACGACATCCTCGGCCTCGGCGCGGTCACCAAACTCGCCGGACAGGCTGCGGCCGCCGGGGTGCTCGTGGCGATGGGCGTGTCGTGGACGCTGGTGTACCTGCCTTTCGGAGACGGCAACATCCTCGTGCTCGACCAACTCCAGGCCGGGCTGCTCACGGTCGTGTTCACGCTGGCGATCGTCAACGCGATGAACTTCGTCGACGGCCTGGACGGTCTCGCCGCCGGACTCGGCACGATCGCCGCGCTCGCGATCTGTGTGTTCTCGGTCGGGATCATGCTCGACCAGGGCGGCACCGTCGGCGCATATCCGCCCGCGCTCGTCACCGCTGTCCTGGCCGGGGCGCTGCTGGGCTTCCTGCCGCACAATTTCCAGCCCGCCCGGATCTTCATGGGGGACTCGGGCTCGATGCTCATCGGGCTCGTGCTGGCCGCCGCGTCCACGAGTGCCTCGGGCAAGATCTCACAGAGCCTGTACGGGCCGCAGGAGATGATCGTCCTGCTCTCTCCGATGATCGTCGTGGCCGCCGCGATGTTCGTGCCGATGCTCGATCTCGTGATGGCGATCATCCGCCGGGTGGGAGCGGGGCGTAGCCCGTTCGCGCCCGACAAGATGCACCTGCACCACCGGCTGTTGGCGCTGGGCCACTCGCACCGCCGGGTCGCGCTCGTCATCTACGCCTGGGTGTCCCTGATCGCCTTCGGCGCGGTCGGCGCGACCATGCTCCCGACGGAGGTGATCGTGCCGCTCGTGGCGGCCGGCCTCCTCATGGTGCTCGTCGCCACGCTCGTGCCGCGGCTGCGAAGTGCGCGGGTCGAGGACAACTCGGGTGGTGACGGGGCGTCCCGCTAGGCTGCTGGTCATGAGCGACACTCCTGCGACGCCCGATCAGCCCGGACCCGGCCCCCAGAACGCCGGCCTACGCACCGCCGTCCGACTCGGCGGGCTCGCACTCGTCGTCCTCACGGTGACCAGCGTCATCGCGTGGACCCTGGTCGACGGAGTACCGGGCCTGTGGGGCGCGGTGATGGGCGCCGGCATCGGAGGGGCCTTCGTTCTCACCACCGCAGTGGTGGTCATGGCCACCGCGCGGACGGCGCCGCAGACCACCGCGGCCATTCTTCTCGGCACCTGGCTGCTCAAGCTCGTCGTCGCCATCGGTGTGGTGGCGGTGATCGAGCGGTTCGACTTCTACTCACGCCCGGCGTTCGCGGTCACCATCATCGCCGCTCTGGTCGTCGTCCTGGCGGCCGAGACGTGGGGCATCCTCAAGACCCGGACGCCCTACATCGAGCCCGCCGACCCGACCGTGATCTGACCGGGTCCCCCTGACATGCGGCTTTCGAGACCGGGATGTTATTCTCTTCGACGGTGAGACGAGCACGTCGCCAGGCCACTTCACGGCCGGCAGACGTTCGCGCGCTGACCCGAATCGGCCGCGAGCACCGGGCCGCTCGTACTGCACGCGCTCGGGCGCCAGCCGCCCTACACGACCAGGGGAGAACACACTGAGTACCACGCTTCTGGCCTTCAAGGGCGAGTTCCACGCCCCTGACATCGACAAAGAGTTCTTCCCTGTCGACCAGTGGTTCACTGGCTTCGCCGCGGACGCCTTCGTCATGGATCGCCTGATGTTCGTCCGTATCCTCATGGCAGTCGTTCTCATGGCGTTCTTCATGTTCGCCATGCGCAATCCGCGGCTCATCCCGAGCGGTGTGCAGAACTTCGCCGAGATCTGCCTGGACTTCGTCCGCGTCCACGTGGCGGAGGAGATCCTGGGCAAGGAGCAGGGACGTCGCTTCCTGCCGGTCATCGCCACCATCTTCTTCGCGGTGCTCGCGATGAACCTTCCGACGGTGCTGCCAGGGCTCAACATCTCGCCGAACGCTCGTATCGGCTTTCCGATTGTTCTGGCGGCTCTGGGCTATATCACCTTCATCTACGCCGGTGCCAAGAAGTACGGGTTCCTCCGTTACATCAAGGCCAGCGTGGTCATCCCCAACGTGCCGCCGGCGCTGCACATCCTGCTGATCCCGATCGAGATCCTCTCGACGTTCATCCTGCGCCCGGTCACGCTGACCATCCGTCTCATGGCCAACATGCTGGCGGGTCACCTCATCATCGTGCTGCTCTTCAGCGCAACGAACTTCTTCTTCTGGCAGCTGAATGGTTGGACCCTGCTGTCCGCCGGCATCTCGGTGCTGTCCGTCGCGTTCACGCTGTTCGAGCTCCTCGTGATCTTCCTGCAGGCATACATCTTCGCCCTGCTGGTCGCGGTCTACATCGACAGCTCGCTGCACGCTGATAACCACTAGAACCCGGGCCGCGAGGCCTGACACGACCACCTGTCAACCCGACACATCACGTCCGACCGGTTCGGAACACCCCGGGCCGGCCATCTGAAAGGGAAACCCCATGGACATCGTCACTCTCGCCCAGGCCGCCGAGCAGACCATCACGAACGAGGGCTATGGCGCCATCGGCTACGGCCTCGCCGCGATCGGCCCCGGCATCGGCATCGGCATCCTCGTCGGCAAGACCGTCGAGGGCATGGCCCGCCAGCCCGAGATGGCCGGCACCCTCCGCACCACGATGTTCCTCGGCATCGCCTTCACCGAGGCGCTCGCCCTGATCGGTATCGTCGCCGGCTTCCTGTTCTGATCGACGACACACCGACCTCTAGGGACGCACCATGAACAACGTCATCGCCATCTTGGCGGCCGAAGGGGAGACTCTCCCCCTGGAGGAGAGCGTCAACCCGCTCATTCCTCCGCTGTATGACATCGTCTGGTCGCTCATCCCGCTCGCGGTCATTCTCTGGCTCTTCTGGAAGTTCATCCTCCCGAAGTTCCAGCAGGTAATGGACGAGCGTGAGGAGCGCATCGAGGGCGGTCTGCGTCGTGCCGAGCAGACCCAGGCCGAGGCGAAGGAAGAGCTGGCCAAGTACAAGGCCCAGCTCGCGGAGGCGCGCAGCGAAGCGGCCAAGATCCGCGACGACGCGCGTGCGCAGGGCCAGCAGATCCTCTCGGATATGAAGACAGAGGCCGAGGCCGAGCGCGAGCGCATCGTCGCCGCGGGTGAGCAGCAGCTCACGGCCCAGCGCCAGCAGATCATCACCGAGTTGCGCTCTGACCTCGGGCGTCAGTCCGTCGACCTCGCCGAGCGGCTCATGGGTGAGCAGCTGTCTGATTCGGTCCGCCGCTCCGGCACCATCGACCGCTTTCTGGCAGACCTCGACCGGGTCCCCGGCGTGGGCAAGAACTAAGGGAAGTGGAGTCCATGCACGCAGCGAGTCGTGAGGCGCTCGACAGCACGCGCGACGCCCTGAAGTCCGCTCTGGCCGCCAACCCGGCCGGGGGTGCGACGGGCGCCAAGGTGGGCCAGGAGCTTTTCCAGGTCGTCGACGTCCTCGAGGACAACCGGTCCCTGCGGGTCGCGGTGGCCGATACCTCGGCGTCGGTCGAGGCCCGGCAGGACCTCGTTCGCGGGGTGTTCGGGTGGAAGATCGACCAGGCCACGCTCGATCTGCTGCTCGCTGCGGTCTCTCAGGACTGGTCCAACCCGCGCGAGTTGCGGGAGGGCCTGATCACGCTCGGCCGCGAGGCGCTCATGCGCTCCGCTGACGAGCAGGGCCAGCTCCAGACGGTCGAGGACGAGCTTTTCCGGCTCGGCCGCATCGTCGCGGGCGACACCGAGTTCGAACAGGCACTTGCCGATCGCACCGCCGAGGCTTCCGCCAAGCGGGCCCTGCTCGCGCAGGTGCTGTACGGCAAGGTGACCGCGGTAACCGAGGTTCTGGCGTCCCAGGCGATCGCCCGGCCCACGGGCATGCCGGCGGACGATCTCATGGAGATCTCCGGGCAGGCCGCAGAACTCCGTGGCCGCACCGTTGCCGTGGTCACCAGTGCCGAGGCACTCTCGGAGCAGCAGACGACGGACCTCGGTGGTCGACTCCGGTCGATCTACGGTCGCGAGATCGCGGTCCACAACGAGATCGACCCGGCCCTGATGGGCGGAGTGGTCGTCCGGGTGGGTGACGAGATCATCGACGGCAGCGTGGCGGGCCGGCTCGACGCACTCCGGCGAAGCCTCCGCTGACCGGTTCGCCGGTCACACGACGAGCTGCGACTCGGCCGTGATCCCGCGGTAGTGGCTCACGCACAACCTATAAAGCACATCCCGACTTTGAGAGCAGGAATGACATGGCGGAGTTGACGATCTCCTCCGACGAGATCCGCAGCGCGATTGCGAACTACACCTCAACTGTTTCGACCGACGCGACCAAGGAAGAGGTCGGCATTGTCGTCGATACCAGTGACGGTATCGCGCACATCAGCGGCCTTCCCTCGGCGATGGCCAACGAGCTGCTGGAGTTCCCCGGCGGGATCCTCGGCGTCGCGCTGAACCTGGAGGACCGCGAGATCGGTGCGGTCATCCTCGGTAACTTCGACGAGATCGCCCAGGGCCAGGAGGTTCGTCGTACCGGTGACGTCCTCTCCGTGCCCGTCGGCGACGGCTTCCTCGGCCGTGTCGTCAACCCGCTCGGTCAGCCGATCGACGGCCTGGGCGAGATCGAGGCCGAGGGCACCCGCGCCCTCGAGCTCCAGGCGCCCTCGGTGCTCGAGCGTCAGCCCGTCGAGGAGCCGATGCAGACCGGCATCAAGGCCATCGACGCCATGACCCCGATCGGCCGCGGCCAGCGTCAGCTGATTATCGGCGACCGCAAGACCGGTAAGACCGCGGTCTGCATCGACGCCATCCTCAACCAGAAGGCCAACTGGGAGTCCGGCGACAAGACCAAGCAGCTGCGGTGCATCTACGTGGCGATCGGTCAGAAGGGCTCCACCATCGCGGGCGTCAAGGCGACCCTCGAGGAGCACGGCGCGATGGACTACACCACCATTGTGGCCGCCCCGGCCTCCGATTCCGCTGGTTTCAAGTGGCTCGCCCCCTTCACCGGCTCCGCGATCGGGCAGCACTGGATGTACGGCGGCGCCCACGTTCTGGTGGTGTTCGACGACCTGTCCAAGCAGGCCGACGCCTACCGCGCGATCTCGCTGCTGCTGCGCCGCCCGCCGGGTCGCGAGGCCTACCCGGGTGACGTCTTCTACCTGCACTCCCGCCTGTTGGAGCGGTGCGCCAAGCTGTCCGACGAGATGGGTGGCGGGTCGATGACCGGTCTTCCGATCATCGAGACCAAGGCGAACGACGTCTCGGCGTTCATCCCGACCAACGTCATCTCGATCACCGACGGCCAGGTCTTCCTCGAGTCTGATCTGTTCAACCGCGGTGTGCGCCCCGCGGTCAACGTCGGTATCTCCGTCTCGCGAGTCGGTGGCGCCGCCCAGACCAAGGGCATGAAGAAGGTCTCCGGTTCGCTGCGTCTCGATCTCGCCGCGTTCCGTGACCTCGAGTCCTTCGCGACCTTCGCGTCCGATCTCGACGCGGCCTCCAAGGCCCAGCTCGAGCGCGGTCAGCGTCTGGTCGAGATCCTGAAGCAGGACCAGAGCTCGCCTGTCTCCGTCGAGGACCAGATCGTCTCGATCTACCTCGCCGGCGAGGGCTTCTACGACAGCGTCCCGGTCGCTGATATCCGTCGCTTCGAGGCCGAGCTGCTGGAGCAGCTGCACCACGGAGCTGCCGACGTGTTCACCCAGATCGACGGCGGCGCGGCCCTGTCCGACGAGTCCAAGGCGACTCTCGAGGCCAAGACCAACGAGTTCAAGGAGGGCTTCGTGGCCTCCGACGGCTCCCGCGTGGTCAACGAGCCCGAGGCCGAGGCGCTCTCCGAGGACGAGATCGACCGCGAGACCCTCACGGTCACCAAGAAGAAGGCCTGAGGCCTCGAGATGACAGCCATCCGATTCAAGGGCGAGAGGAGTGTGATCTGAAACCATGGCGAATATGCGTGAACTTCGCGACCGGATCAAGTCCGTCAATTCGACCAAGAAGATCACCAAGGCCCAGGAGCTGATCGCGACCTCGCAGATCTCCAAGGCCCAGGCCCGGGTCGCCGAGGCCCAGCCGTTCGCGGATCAGATCACCGCGATCCTGACCGACCTCGCGAGCGCGTCGTCGGTGCAGCACCGGATGCTCAACGAGCCCGAGAACGCCAAGCGTTCCGCGATCCTCGTCGTGACCTCCGACCGCGGCATGTGCGGTGGTTACAACCACAACGTGCTCAAGGAGGCTTCCGAGCTCATCGCCTTCCTGGAGGGTGAGGGCCGCGAGGTCGACATCTACGTGCTGGGTAACAAGGGCATCGTGTACTACACGTTCCGTGAGATCGCGATCGCGGGCGCGTGGCACGGCCATTCGCAGAAGCCCGACTACCAGGAGGCCCGGCCGGCCTTCCAGCTGCTGTCGACCGCGTTCGCGGCCGGTGGCGAGGGCACCTTCGACGCGTCGGAGTTCCTCGGCGAGGACTACACGGGCGACACCACCCGTAGGGGCGTCGACGAGGTCCATATCGTCTACACCCAGTTCAAGTCGATGCTCACCCAGACGCCGAGGGCTCGTCGTCTGGCCCCGATCGAGACCCAGGTCGAGATCGAGGAGTTGGATCTCGGCGAGGACATGCTGGATACGTCAAGGACCGAGTTCAAGCCCGAGGTCACCTTTGAGCCCGACGCCGACACCCTGCTCGACAACCTCCTCCCGAGGTACATGTCGACCCGGGCGTTCGCGTCGCTGCTGGAGTCGGCGGCGTCGGAATCGGCGGCTCGTCGTACCGCGATGAAGTCCGCCACGGACAACGCGACAGAACTGGTTGAGGGCCTCAGCCGTGAGGCGAACCAGGCCCGCCAGGCACAGATCACCCAGGAAATCAGCGAGATTGTCGGTGGCGCTGGCGCGCTCGCCGCGAGCGCAGGAAGTGACTAAGTAATGACCACAGCTGTTACCGATCAGAGCACGACGGGCACGGCCGGTCTCACCGGCCGGGTCGCCCGCGTCCTGGGTGCGGTCGTCGACGTGGAGTTCCCGCGTGGCGCCCTCCCGGCCCTCTTCAACGCCCTCACCGCGGAGATCACTCTCGAGGCGGTCGCCAAGACCGTCACGTTCGAGGTCGCCCAGCACCTCGGCGACAACATGGTTCGCTGCATCTCGATGCAGTCCACCGATGGTCTCGTCCGTGGTGCCGAGGTCGTGGACTCCGGCAAGCCGATCTCCGTCCCCGTCGGTGACGTCGTGAAGGGCCACGTCTTCAATGCCCTCGGCGACTGTCTGGACGCTCCCGGCACCGGCCGGGACGGCGAGCAGTGGGGCATCCACCGTGAGCCGCCGGCCTTCGACCAGCTCGAGGGCAAGACCGAGATCCTCGAGACCGGTGTGAAGGTCATCGACCTGCTGACCCCGTACGTCAAGGGCGGCAAGATCGGTCTGTTCGGTGGTGCCGGCGTCGGCAAGACCGTTCTGATCCAGGAGATGATCACCCGTATCGCGCGTGAGTTCTCCGGCACGTCGGTGTTCGCCGGCGTCGGTGAGCGTACTCGTGAGGGCACCGACCTCTTCCTCGAGATGGAAGAGATGGGCGTGCTCCAGGACACGGCCCTTGTGTTCGGCCAGATGGACGAGCCGCCGGGGACCCGTATGCGCGTCGCCCTCTCGGCGCTGACGATGGCCGAGTACTTCCGCGACGTGCAGGGCCAGGACGTCCTGCTCTTCGTCGACAACATCTTCCGCTTCACGCAGGCCGGTTCCGAGGTCTCGACCCTGCTCGGTCGCATGCCCTCGGCTGTCGGTTACCAGCCGACCCTGGCGGACGAGATGGGCCAGCTGCAGGAGCGGATCACCTCGACCCGTGGTCGTTCGATCACGTCGCTGCAGGCGATCTACGTCCCCGCGGACGACTACACCGACCCGGCGCCAGCGACCACGTTCGCCCACCTCGACGCGACCACGGAGCTCTCCCGCTCCATCGCCTCGAAGGGCATCTACCCGGCCGTGGATCCGCTGACCTCGACGTCGCGGATCCTGGAGCCCGGCATCGTGGGTGAGCACCACTACCGCGTCGCGCAGGAAGTCATCCGGATCCTCCAGAAGTACAAGGAGCTCCAGGACATCATCGCGATCCTCGGTATGGACGAGCTCTCCGAGGAGGACAAGGTCACCGTCCAGCGTGCCCGCCGCCTCGAGCGCTTCCTGGGTCAGAACTTCCTCGTCGCTGAGAAGTTCACCGGTCAGGTCGGCTCCGTCGTTCCGCTGTCCGAGACCATCGAGGCCTTCGACAAGCTGTGCAAGGGCGAGCTCGATCACCTGCCCGAGCAGGCGTTCAACGGCATCGGCGGGCTCGACGACGTCGAGGCCGCCGCGAAGAAGCTCGCGGGGAAGTGACCGTAGAACATGGCTGCTGACATCGAAGTCGAGTTCGTCACTGTCGAGCGTCGTTTCTGGTCGGGGACCGCGAGCATGGTGGTCGCCAAGACCACCGAGGGCGAGATCGGTATCCAGGCCGGTCACGAGCCGCTGCTCGGCGAGCTGGACACCGGTGGCACCGTGACCGTGTACACCGACGAGGGCAAGAAGGTCGCCGCCGTCGAGGGTGGGTTCCTCTCGGTGACCGCCAACAAGGTGAGTATCCTCGGAGAAGCAGCGGCCTGGTCGGAGTCGATCGACCGTTCGGCCGCGGAGCAGGCGCTTGCGGATGCGGGCGACGACGCCGCCGCCGCAGCCGCTGCTCGGGGCCGTCTTCGCGCCATCGAGAAAGCGGGCGCCTAGCCCCACCAGGTCTCGACCGTCACAACGGCCGCGACCACCGGAAGGAGTTGAACAGATTGACGGCTCCCATCGAGGTTGTCCTCGGTGTCGTCGTCCTGCTC
>NZ_JAIFXZ010000001.1 GCF_021033825.1 Dietzia aurantiaca | reverse complement strand
CCCGCGGCGATCGACGCCCCGGCCGGGATATCCGCGACGGCCTCCGCCGCGGTCATGATCTTGCTGGACATACACTCTGCTTTCCGCTTAACCTGCCGCGGGCTAAGGCGTCGGTGGTGCACCTTTGCCGGGGGCTTCTCGGGATACCGTCAGTACGAATTCGTTGTGCGTGCGCGGTCGTCCGCGCAGTTTCTTCTCAGCCAGTCCTCGATCACGGCGGCGAGTTCTTCTGGGCGCTCCGCGGGCAGCATATGGCCTGCGCTCGCGACTACTTGGAAGTCGGCACGCACATCGCGAGCGAACTGTTCCTGCCGCTCGGGAAGAATCACGGTGTCTGATTCTGGCGCGACCACCAGTATCGGCACCGTGGTGTTCCGAACGGTAGTTGTGCGGTCAGGTCGGTTCCCGATGGCGTAGGAATGTGCTTTGAACCGTTGCAGTCCGTACGTTCGAACAGATCGACGCCGCGCGTCTCGCATTGCTGTGTCGGCAGCGTGGGTCGGGTGGTACACCTTCGGCATCAGTTCCACGGCGAAGTCAATATAGTCTGATTCGGTATCGAACCGATCGGCTTTTTTCCGCCGTGCGTCGGCTTGCTCCGGGGTGTCCGCTCCAAGCGATGATGCGACGAGCAACAAATGAGTGACAAGCCGCGGATTCCGTTCGAGCATGGCCATCGCAACCGCCCCGCCGAAGGAGTGCCCCACCAGCACTCCTGGAGGTGCGGATTCGGCAACGTCGTCGGCGATTTCTTCCACTGAGCTGAGTGGCTGGAGGTTCGGAGCGAATGAGCGCTTCACCAGTCCATCGAGTGATCTGATCACGGGCGCCCATACAGTGGCGTCGTTGTTCATTCCGTGCAGAAAGGTGAAGGTCTTTGGGGAGTCGTCGGCTGCCGGACCAGCTGGTCGCTCCGGTGGTGTCGGACGCATCATTGCTCTGTCGCGGCGAAGTCGATGGCTGCCTCCGGCGTATTGATCGAGTCAATCCCGACTGTGCGGAATGAGTCGCCATATGCGATGCCTGCCAACTCGGAAGCATTTCGGTTTTCGCCCTCGAGACGGTCACCCTCCACCCAGCATGCATGGGTGCCCACTGAGATGCGCTCGGGAAGAACGATCGTACAGACGGGCCCGGCGGCGATGTCGTCAGCGCGTAGGATCAGACACTCTGATCGGTCCTGGCCGACATCGGTCACGAAGTTGATGAGATAGCCGTCGTCTTCGGCTGAGGCGCCGACCGCGCGTGCGATGCAGGACTCGCTTCCGAACCGCCCCTCGCCGTATTCGAAGCGCGCGGAATTGCCAGTCGCGAGGTCGTACTTTTTGACTCCGGCCATCAGCCACTCGTTCGGTACGAATAGCGAATTGTACGAGTACCGGTACTTGATCCCGTTGTAGTCGCTTGACACGACTGGGAACTCGGTGACTTCGTCGTCAAGTGAGAACTCGCGGGTTTCGCCGGTGCGCAGGTTGAACATCCACCTGTACATGTGCGTATGCGTGGCGTGCTTGTCCAGTTGACGTCTGATCTTGGCGAAGACGTTGGTGTTATCGCCCACCGGCGGCTTGACCGGGTTGTCCCAGATGCAGCCGTCCTGGATCACCCAGTCGCCGTCCTCGTAGCAGTTGGTCAGGTGCATCACCCAGCAGGGTTTGGTCTCGAACCAGCGGATGTCCTCGCTGCGACCGAAGCGTGGGATGATCCCGAAACGCGAGGGCATGTCGCGGTGGAACTCGAGCTTGCGTGTGCCCTGCTTGAGCAGCTTGGGGTCGAAGAAATAGGGCAGGTCATGCAGGATCGAGTAGTTTTTGGTCATACCCATGTCGTGTGGCCAGCGTGCGCCAGGCAGCTCGATGGGCACGTAGTGCACTAGCTTGTTGGCCTTGGAGATTACGCCGTAGTGCATGTGCGGGAACTTTTCAGGGTAGTTGAAGAAAATCATGTCGCCGGTCTCGTGGTCCACTTTGTAGTGGGACGAGAGACCGTCTGGTACTAGGCGCCCCCACTCGTGCGCTCCGTGGGTCTCAAGGGTGTCGGGGCTCAGGGCCCAGGGCTCGCTGCCTTGGGACATTGAGGCGATGAGGTGGCCGGCGTGGGCATTGATGTCCGTGCCCGCGTTGTCCTTCATTACTCCCATCGAGCCCCAACCGCGACGTTGGTAGTCGCCTGGCTGTAGGAGGCCAGGCCATAGTGATTTCTTTGCGCCCTGCTCAGCAAGGAAGCCGGTCGTCCGGACGAAACGGTTTCGATACTCGACCTTGCCGTCTTCGAAGCGGATGGCATGCAGCATGCCGTCTCCGTCGAACGGATGGTAGATGCCCAGGGGTGCCTGAGCCTGGTTGTGCGTGTTACGCACGTACATGCCGAAGAGGTCTTTGGGGACGTCTCCGATGATCGTGAGCTCGTCGTGCGTCGCATCGAGCTCGTTGCGTTGTGCCTTGAACGGCCCCTGCAGGAACGGGTTATCGGTCTCATGCTCGTGAGGGACGCTGATGTAAAGGGGGTCGTGGTCAGACATCGCAGATTCTCTTCCTCGCCGTCGGAATGTTGAGCGAGCGGCTCAATACAGCGAGTGTGCAACAACCGAATCTATAAGTACACGATTGATTGCATATAGATATCAATGTGTGCTATTGTGATGTTTGGCACAAGGTGTTGGCCGGGCGCCTATGGCTCGTGCGCGTGCTGGTCGGCGCTCGCGTTACGCCGTACCTGTTCATCTCACGGCTGGAGTGGCAGTCGTGCCAGGAGGGGGGCCGGGTGGAACTTCGACACCTCGCGGGGTTCGTGGGGGTGGCCACGCATCTTCACTTCGGGCGTGCGGCAGCACAGCTGCACATTGCGCAGCCGGCACTGAGTCAGCAGGTGGCCGCACTCGAGAAAGAACTCGGCGTCACCTTGTTTCAGCGCAGTACGCGGTCCGTGAGTCTTACTCAGGCCGGGGAGCAACTTCTCCCAGTTGCTCTGCGCATTCTTGACGACGTGGAGACTGCCAAGCTCGTTGTCCAGGCCCCAGATGGTGTAGTCGGTCGGGTGAGTCTGGGCTTTGCTGGAGCAAGCGCCCACAACGTGGTCCCACAAGTCACTCGCGCTGTCCGCGCCGCCTACCCGGGGATTCGCCTGAGCCTGCTCGGCCAGATGTACTCCGGCGAGGTAATCCACCGAGTTGATTCGCGGAAAATGGATCTCGGCCTCGTGCGACTTCCCGTCAAGCATTCACAGATCGAGACATTCGTCGTGCAGCTGGAATCGTTGATTGCTGCACTTCCGTCCGACCACCCACTGGCCGAGAAAGACAGCATCGACGTCGCGGACTTGGCCGACAGTCCGTTCGTCACATTCCCCGGCACGGGGGGATCCAGCGTCCGCGATGCTCTTATCCGAGTGACGCACGAGGCGGGATTCACGCCGAGGATTGTCCAGGAGGCGCCGGACTCGCTGACCATCCTCGATCTAGTCGCCGCGGGGGTGGGCGTCACCATCACCGTCTCATCCGTCCTTCATCTGCGGCGATCCGGAGTGGTGTGCAAGCCCCTGCGCGGCGCGCTGCCGCGAATCGAATCAGCGCTCGCCTGGCGTAGGGACAATGAGTCACCAGCCCTGCGAGCGGTGATCGAGGTCGCTCGCGCCACCATACCTACCCCTCTCGACGCGGATCGATAAGCCACAAGCATAACTGTTCCATCCAATAAGTATTGGACTTGCATGGCCATTTCCTGAAAGTGTCGTAGGTCACGGAGCGCTGATGCAGCGTGACTGCCGACCGAACAGGAGATGACGCCGATGCCTACTACGCTTCCGCACTATCGAGAAGCCGGCGAGGGGGAGACGACCGTCTTCCTCTTGCACGGTGCATACGGTGATGGGCGCTACTTTCGGCGTTTGCAGGATCACCTCGCGGACGGCGGCCGGCGCGTTGTCGCCTGGGACTGCCCGGGGTACGGGGTAAGCGCTCCGCCGGCGTCCGCCACGGTGGAAGGGTTTGCTGATGCGGCTATCGGCATGATAGATGCACTCGGCACGAGCCGAAACGTGGTGCTGGGTCATTCGATGGGATCGTTGATCGCGCCGCTCGCAGTCAATGAGACCTCGCAAACTATCAGTGGGGTGGTGTTGTCGGCAGCATCGGCAGGATTCAAAGCCCGTACGGCAGAGGATCAGGAGCGATTCCTGCACGAACGGCTGGATCCCATTCGGCAGGGCATGACCGTGGCCGAGTACGCGCCCAAGCTGCTCCGGAAAATGATGGGGCCTGGAGCTGCGGGCGAAGACGTGGACCTGGTCGTGCAGGTCATTTCCGAGATGGACACCGACGTCTTCGAGCGTTCTCTGACTGCGCTAACCATGTACGACGGTCGGCCGGCACTACGCGAACTCGCTGTGCCAACGCTATTGATCGCGGGCGAATGTGACACCGCGTGCCCGCCGGCGGGGATGCGGGTCATAGACGACCTCGTTGCTGACTCGAGATTCCGCGAACTCAGCGGCGTGGGCCACTATGGGTTTGCCGAGGACTTCGACCGCTATTCAGCCCTTGTAGACGAGTTCCTTGCTGAGGTGGACAGATGATAAGGCAACCCGGTCGCTACCTGAAACAAAACTGGGCTACTCCGGCGGCTGTGCTGACATTTCTGCTCCTGCTATGGATCGGTTCACTCACTCTGCCGCGGTTCATCTTCCCGACTGTGGGCGAGATTCTTTCGTCTGTAGTGACAATCGTGACCACGTTGTACGAGCCATTGTTTATCACCCTCGGTCGATACGTGGTCGCGCTCGCGGCAGCCGTAGTGGCCGGATGGTCTATTGGTCTCTTGATGGGCGCCTTTCGTCAATACTTCGGGCGATACATGCGACAGGTCACGGCGATCATCCAAGCAATTCCCGCGCTCTCGTGGGTTTTACTCGCGGTGTTGTGGATCGAGAATATCGAACTCCGGATTTTTTTCACGACATTTCTGATCGCTTTCCCGTTCTTCGTCATCGCGGTGTACGAAGGCATCCGCGATATGGACAAGGACCTACTTGAGGCGATTGATCAATTCCGCCCGAACCGTTGGCAGGTTCTGCGCATCCTGCTGGTGCCGCAGTCCTTTGTCACGCTCATAATGACGTTGCGTTCTACGGCTGCAATGACTCTGAAACTACTGGTGTTCTTCGAGCTCATCGGCGCCAGCAACGGTGTCGGTCAGCAGTTCAGCAAGGCGCAAGCCACCTACCAGGTCGACATGATCCTTGGCTGGACCATCATCCTCGTGATCATTAACTTCATCATCCTGCGAATCATAGATCTGGCCGAGAAGCGGATCCTCCGCTGGCGTACCGAGGCGGTAGTGCGATGACTCAATCTGATTCAAAAAGTTTGTCTGACACCGTGATCTCGTTTGATCAGGTACAGCATTACTTTGGCGACCTGCTCGCTGTGGAAGGCCTGAACCTCCAAGTCCGGCGCGGAGAGCGCATTGCCATCCTCGGACGTACCGGTGCCGGCAAGTCCACGCTTCTTAACCTGCTGATCGGCAACATGGCGCCCACCAGCGGGACGGTCCGGATCGACAATTTCGATCCGTATGTGCAGCATAAGAAACTGCAAGGCCGAATCGGTATGGCATTTCAGCAGGCACGTCTCATGCCGTGGCGGACAGCCCTAGACAATGTGTGCGTCGGTGGCGAGATCCTCGGCCAGGGCCGCAGTGAGCGTGAGCGGGCGGGCAGGTACTGGCTCGAGAAAATGCACCTCGGGGATTCTTTCGACCTCTACCCGAATCAATTATCAGGCGGAATGCGTCAGCGAGTGTCCTTGGCCCGCGCTTTCGCCGTCCAGCCGGTTTTCGTACTTCTCGATGAGAGCTTCTCCGCACTGGATGAGGTCACCGCGAAGACGCTGCGAAAAGATTTCGTTGAGCTGGCGGATGAGGAAGAAATCACGTCGATCATCGTCACCCACAACATCGAAGAGGCCTTCGATCTGGCCCACAGGGTCATCCTACTCGGCCGCCCCGCCAAGATTCTGAGGGAATACCAGGTACGAGATGTCGCTCCAGTGGGCACCCCGGAGTTTGCTGAGGTGAGGCGCGAGATACAGAACATCATGCTCGACCCCGGTAGCTCCACGGAAGTCTGACTTACAAACGAGAAGAGAACCCTATGAAGAAAATTCTGTCCGCCGTGGTCGCGGTGGCTACAGCCGTCACATTCGCCGGATGTTCCGCTGGGGAGGCCGATCCCTCCGACAACACCATCGTGCTGGGGCAGTGGAACGCCGGAACCATCGCGACAACGTCGCTCACCAGCCAGTATCTGGCTGAGAACGCCGATCTACTAGCCGAGCGCGACATCGCCATCGAATACAAGGAATACACGAACCTCCAAGCCCTCTACACGGACCTATCGCGAGGCCGGGTCGACGCGGTGGTTGGGGGGCCGGAGTCCTTTGCGTCCAGCGCCGTCCAGGGAGCGCCAATCCGACTCGCCGGTTCATTCGCCAGGTCGAACGCCGCCGTGCTCTCCCAGGGGGCCGAGCTGACCACGGACAACCTACGTGGCCGCCGCATGGTCGCGCCGTCGACGACCGGTACATGGTCAAACGTACAACTGCAGATTCTCGACAAGACTGGTCTGGACGCTGATACGGACTACGAGGTAGTCAACGGTGACAGCTCCTCGACCGCGATCCAGCAACTCGCAGCCGGTACCGCGGACTTTGCGATGGGGTGGGGAGAGGCGCTTTTTGAGGCCAAACAGCGCTTTCCCAATGTCAGGATCGTCGCCGACGCTGACGAGCTTGCAAACGGCAAGAAGCCGTTCATCCAGTTCGTCGTAGCAGTCAACGATGAGAAGGTTGACTCGTCTGTCTCGGACCGCCTCATGGACGCCTACGCAGAGCAGGCTGACTGGATGCTCGCCCACGCCGACCAGGTCAACGAGCGCGCTGTGCAAGGAGGCCGAGCGCCAGGCGTCGTCAAGGAGCTCATCGAGTCCGGCGCAATCAACTTCGATGTCAAGGCCTTCCCTGGCCCGGAAGCCGACGAGCTCAAAGCGACGCTGCAAGCCATGGTCGATCAGGGCGTGATCACCGAGATGCCCGGCAATGAGTTCTTTGGAATGGAGGACTGAAAGCATGAGCAGTCTCACTGACCGAGTGATACTCATTACTGGCGCCGGGCGTGGGCAAGGACTCGCGCACGCTGAAGCGGCGGCCGCCAGTGGCGCGATCGTGCAGATGACGGACGTTGACGGCGAACGAGGTGAGAAAGAGGCCAACCGGCTCCGTACTGCCGGTCTCGACGCGACGTTTCACCACCTGGATGTCTCCGACGCGCAGGAATGGACCACGGTCGTCACCGATGTCATCGACCGACATGGACGCATCGACGGCTTGGTGAACAATGCCGGGATCTCGCTGGGCGGAACGGTCCTCGACACGACGCCTGAGATCTGGAACGCCGTCATTGGCGTCAATCAAGTAGGAGTCTGGCTCGGCATGGCGACCGTCGCCCCGCATATGGTCGACGCGCGAAGCGGCGCGATCGTCAACATCGCCTCCACGCTCGGCAAGTTCGCGTCCGAGGTGTCTTTCGCCTATCAGGCGACCAAGGGCGCGGTGCGCATGATGTCCAAGAGTGCCGCGCTGGCCTTGGGGCGTCACGGCATTCGGGTAAACACCATTCTGCCCGGACTGGTCGACACCGACTTCATCGCCAAGCAGAAAGCTGCAGGCGCAATCGATCAATCAGTTGGGCGGATTCCGATCGGACGAATCGGTGAACCAGCTGAAATCTCCGAGGCAGTGCTATTTCTGCTGAGCGACGGAGCCTCGTATATCAGCGGTGCGGAACTCGTCGTCGACGGTGGGTTGATCGCTGGCTCGACGGGGAGTCTCAAGTCGAAGGTCGATCCGAAGTGACCAGCTTTATCGCACCGGATGCCGAACGTCTTGACCGGGCTGTGGTCGATGCCCAGATTCCGGAAGCCGAGCACTCGTTTATCGCCGGTGGCTGGCTCGACGGAGACGGTGAGCCATTCGAAGTTCGGACGCCGATCACTGGGGACTGCCTGGCCTGGTTGCGCCCGGCCTCGCCATCCCAAGTGACTCGAGCTGCCGCGTCAGCAAAAGAGGCGCAGCCCGCCTGGGCGGCGATGAAGGCGCGCGACCGTGCTCGCATTCTCGAGCATGCCGCAGAGCTGATGGTTGCCGGCCTGGATCGTCTCGCCACACTTGTCGCCCTCGACAACGGCAAGACTTTCTCAGGTGCTCGGGGAGACGTTCTCGGATGTGCCGAGTTCTTACGCTCGGCCGCCGGATGGGCCACGCGCCTTTTCGGAGCGACACTGCCCGAGGGCGGTGACGTGGAAGCCCTGACCTGGATCGAACCAGTTGGTGTGGTGGGCGTTGTGATGCCCTTTAACGCACCGCTCATCTTCTGCGGGATGAAAATCGCTCCAGCGCTGGCCACGGGCAACACAGTCGTGGCCAAGGCCCCGGAACAGGCGCCTCTCGCTGTTGTCGAGTTTGTCCGCTGCCTCGAACAGGCAGGCGTCCCGCCGGGGGTGGTCAACCTCGTGCACGGAGGTGCGCCGGTGGGGTCGCAGATCATCGACGCGCCGCCGGTGACGATGGTGACGTTCACAGGCAGCAGCACGGTGGGTGCACTCGTGGGTGCCCAGGCCACCCGCCAACTCAAGAAAGTGCTGCTGGAGTTGGGCGGTAAATCCGCGAACATCGTCTACGAGGATGCGCCGTTCGACGCGGCGGTAGCCGGTTCTGCGACCGCCATCTTCCGCAATGCCGGACAGCGCTGCTTTTCGGGATCACGCCTGCTAGTGCAGGAATCGATCGCTGAGGCGTTCATCGCGAAGCTGGTTGAAACAGCTGAGGGAATCGCCGTAGGTGACCCTTTCCACCCGCAGACACAGGTTGCCTGCCTTGTCTCACGTGATGACGTGGAGCGGGTTCAGGCGATTGTTGACGACGCGGTCTCGGCGGGCGCTCACCTCCTGTGTGGCGGCACGGCAGCTGCTGTTCAGGGCGCTTTCTATCGCCCCACGATCCTGGAGATACCGAGAGGGGTCAACTGCTCCGCGCTCACCGAAGAGATCTTCGGACCGGTGTTAGTGGTCCAACGATTCACGGATGCGGACGACGCCATCGCGATGGCCAATGATTCGAAGTACGGCCTCGCTGGTGGCTGCTGGACCTCGAATCTGGCGACCGCGATGCGTACCGCTCGGAAGGTCAACACAGGGTTCTTCTGGATCAACGGCTACGGCGCCAGCGGCGGTACCGAGGCGACGATAGGTGGGCGGGGCGCCTCCGGCATCGGCACCGAGAAGGGCCTCGAGGGCATTAGAGAGTACACCGTGGTCAAGACAGTGGTGCTGCCAGCCGGTCTGGAGTCCGTGGTCACCGAAATCTGACGGTGACATCGGTGGCACCCTCGGCGCCGCGCTACTTCGTGGCACGCTGCGTTCCCCTTCAGCCATCGCGCGGCCACTGACGCGCGGTCTCATATATGCACGAACCTTATGTCAGAAGTGGTTAATTGATATTGGACCATTAACAATGGGTGGGTGATAGTAGATCTATGAACACGAATGCCGATGTTCCAGAAGACGTTCTATCCGAGGTCGTGACGCAGATTCGTCGCTTCGTCAGAGACGTGGTGGTCCCACGAGAGGCGGAAATCGCCGATCTCGATGCGATCCCGGACGACATCCGCGAGGCAGCACGGGCAATGGGTCTGTTCGGCTACGCAATTCCCCAGCAATGGGGCGGGCTGGGGCTCGACCTCGCGCAAGATGTCGAGGTCGCGATGGAACTCGGCTACACCTCGCTCGCGCTTCGCTCGATGTTCGGCACGAACAACGGAATCGCAGGGCAGGTCCTCGTCGGATTCGGCACCGACGAGCAGAAAGCGGATTGGCTTGAGGGGATCGCCTCCGGTGAGATCGTCGCGTCATTCGCGTTGACCGAGTCCGGCGCAGGATCCAATCCGGCAGGCCTACGCACGAGGGCGGTACGCGATGGGGACGACTGGGTCATTAGCGGCCAGAAGCGGTTCATCACCAATGCGCCGCTCGCGGATCTGTTCGTCGTGTTCGCCAGAACGCGACCGGCGGACGAAGACGGCACCGGCATCGCCGTCTTTCTCGTGCCATCAGGCGCGCCAGGGTTGTCGGTGGGAAGCCCGGACAAGAAGATGGGTCAAGCAGGTTCGTGGACGGCAGACGTCCACTTCGACGCCGTCCGGGTTCCTGCGTCTGCCCTGGTCGGGGGCAACGAGGACGCCGGCTACTCCGCCGCGATGACCTCACTGGCGAGGGGCCGGGTACATATCGCGGCACTCGCGGTCGGTCAGGCCCAGCGCGCCCTGGATGAGTCGGTCGCATACGCGGCGTCAGTCACCCAGGGGGGTACGCCGATCGGGAGCTTTCAGCTGGTTCAGGCAATGCTTGCTGATCAACAGACCGGCGTTTCCGCCGGGCGGGCGCTGGTCCGGGACGCGGCGGCCAAATGGGTGTCGGGGGAGGACCGCCGGTTGGCCCCCTCGATAGCAAAGCTCTACTGCACAGAAATGGTGGGGAGAGTGGCCGACTTGGCGGTCCAGGTACACGGGGGTAGCGGTTACATGCGAGAGGTACCGGTCGAACGCATCTATCGCGATGTGCGGCTACTGCGACTGTATGAGGGCACCAGCGAGATCCAGCGACTGATCATCGGTGGGGGATTGGTTCGCGCAGCCCAGAAGGCCAATCGATGACGAGCACAAGTCTTCCGCTAGACGGTGTAACCGTTGTTGCTCTAGAACAAGCAGTCGCAGCCCCGCTGGCGACTCGGAACCTCGCTGACCTTGGAGCGCGCGTTATCAAGGTGGAACGCATCGACGGTGGAGACCTCGCCCGTGGATACGACACCGGGGTGCATGGCACCGGAGCACATTTTGTCTGGCTCAATCGCGGGAAAGAGTCGGTCGCCATCGATTTGAAGACGGACGCCGGACGCGATGCGGTCCGGCGACTCGTCAGCCGAGCTGACGTGTTCATACAGAACCTCGCGCCCGGAGCTGCCGAACGTCTAGGGCTCGGTTCCGGCGCACTGCGCGCCGAACAACCGGAGCTGATCACCGTAGACCTATCAGGTTTCGGACGCGGTGGGCCGTTTGAGGACCGCAAAGCCTACGACATGCTGATCCAAGCGGAAGCCGGCCTCATCTCGATCACCGGAACCCCCGATACGCCAGTCAAGACCGGCATCCCGACCGCAGACATCGCATCCGGGATGTACTGCGCCCAGGCCGTGCTAGCGGCGCTCTTTCGTCGAACCAAAACCGGTGAGGGCGCCGCCGTAGAGGTGTCGATGCTCGAAGCCACCGTCGAGTGGATGGGGCACGCCGTCTACACCCGCAAGTATGCGGGAGTGCAGCCACCACGGATGGGACTGAGCCACGTCTCGATCTCCCCGTACGATGCCTACCCCACCAGCGACGGACAGGTACTAATCGGTGTGCAGAGCGAATCGGGGTGGCGCTCGCTCGCACGCGATGTACTCGGTGCCCCGGAGCTGATCGATGATCCGCGATTTGTGTCGAACATCGAACGCGTCCGGAACCGCTCAGATTGTGACGCGGAAGTCGGCGCTCGTACCGCGCGATGGACGAGCGAAGAGCTCGACGCCCGACTCGTGGCTGCAGGTATACCCGCGGCGCAGATCAAGGACGTTGGACAGACCGTGGACCATCCTCAACTCCGCGCACGGAACCGGTGGCGAACGATCCCAACCGAGTTCGCAACGGTGGAGGCGTTGCTCCCTCCGGTGACCTTTGACGATGTCGATGCGGCCATGGGTGCGGTTCCCGCACTCGGAGAACACACCCGTGACCTGCTCGCTGAGATCGGCTTGGACACCCACACCGTCCACGAACTGGTGGCGACTGGAGTGGTTCACCAAGCCAGCGTGCACTCGCCGGTGCAGGCGCACTGGCCAGACTCCACAACTACGAAAGGGCAGGGACATGCTGACAGGACGTACAGCGGTGATCACCGGGGGTGCGCAAGGTATCGGATTGGCGATCGCGCAGACTTTCGCCGGGCACGGCGCCCGAGTGGTGATCGGAGACCTTGACGGCGAGAAGGCGCGGATCGCAGCGCAGACGCTGGGTGGCGACGCTCATGGTTTCCGCTGCGACGTCGCCTCGTCCGAGGACGTGGCCGACCTGCTTGCCCAGACGACCGGCATCTTCGGCTCCCTCGACATCATGGTCAACAACGCAGGAATCACGCGGGACGCCACTATGCGCAACATGACCGACGAGCAGTTCGACGACGTCATCAGGGTGCACCTACGCGGATGCTGGAACGGAACTCGCCAAGCCGCTGCACTCATGCGAGAGGCGAGCGGTGGATCAATCATCAATCTCTCATCGATCTCAGGAAAGGTGGGCTTCGTCGGACAAACAAACTATTCCGCCGCGAAAGCCGGGATAGTGGGTCTGACCAAGGCTGCCGCCAAAGAAGTGGCGCACGTAGGCGTGCGAATCAATGCCATCCAGCCCGGCCTCATCCGGACCGCGATGACCGAGGCGATGACCGAGAAAGCATGGGACCAGAAAATGGCTGAAATACCCATGCAGCGAGCCGGCGAGCCTTCGGAGGTGGCGTCCGTGGCGCTCTTCTACGCATCTGATATGTCGTCATACATGACCGGCACAGTTGCCGAAGTGACTGGTGGCAGGCACATCTGAGCTCAGGAAAGAGAGAATTCAACATGGCGCTCCGGACCTTCGCCAGCGTCGCTGAGATCCACGAGGCGCTCGGTCAGCAGATTGGGCCGACTGAGTGGTTCACGATCGACCAGTACCGTATCGACTCTTTCGCCGACGCGACAAACGACCATCAGTGGATTCACTGCGATGTCGAGCGGTCAGCTATTGGCCCCTATGGCACAACGATAGCCCACGGCTATCTCACACTGTCGCTGCTGCCGGCTCTCTCGGCAGAGCTATACACAATCGAAGCAGGTTCGGCTCGTATAAATTATGGCAGCAATAAGATCCGATATCCACAAGCGGTCCGAGCCGGAGACAGAATACGTTTGATCGCCACGATCAAAGATTTTCGATCGGAATCCGAGAATATGTTTCTCACGGTCGGTTATATGGTCGAGATCGACGGTGGTGAAAAACCCGCCCTTGCCGCCGAGACTGTAACGCTGATACTTCCGTGAACCCCGTGCAGATAAATACTTGAACGACCGGTCCTGGCTCGAGGAGCCACCAATGCCCGATGCAGTAATCTGCGAACCGCTTCGTACTCCCGTCGGCCGCTTCGGCGGAGTATTCCGAGACCTCGCTCCCGAGGATCTCGCAGCAACCGTCATTGCCGAAATCGTCTCTCGCACCGGCCTAGTCGGCGCGGACATCGACGACGTCATACTCGGTCAGGCCTCTCCCAACGGGGAGGCTCCCGCGATCGGCCGCGTCGCCGCGTTGAACGCTGGCCTTGGCGAATCCGTGCCCGGCCTCCAAGTCGACCGTCGGTGTGGCTCCGGGCTGCAAGCGATTATTACTGCTGTCATGCAAGTCCAATCCGGAAACAGCGACCTGATCCTAGCTGGCGGCGTTGAGTTACTGAGCCAGGCCGAGTTTTACACCACAGGAATGCGATACGGGGTTCGGAGCGAATCCGTCACCCTCAGCGACCGGCTGGCCCGAGCCCGAGTCACAGCCGGGGGGCGAAACTTCCCAGTTCCCGGTGGCATGATCGAGACTGCTGAGAACCTCCGTGCCGAGTTTGCCATAAGCAGAGGCGACCAAGATGCGCTGGCGGCACAATCTCACCAGCGCGCCGTCGCCGCTCAGGAAAGCGGCGCATTCGCCGAAGAAATAGTTCCGATATCAGTGCCGCAGCACAGAGGGGATCCACTAAAGATCGACACCGATGAGCATCCCCGCCCAAATACGAGCATCGAATCCCTTGCAAAGTTACCTGCAATCCGGTCCAAAGTGGACCCTGACTCGACCGTGACCGCCGGTAACTCGAGCGGGCAGAATGATGGCGCGGCAATCGCGATTGTCACCACTTCAGACATGGCTGCGCGCCTCCAACTGCGCCCCCTGGCTCGGTTAGCTGGCTGGGCGGTGGCGGGCGTGCCTCCACGGACGATGGGCATCGGACCGGCTCCCGCAACAGAGAAGGTGCTGACCCGGCTAGGGCTCTCGCTTGCAGATATGGACGTCATCGAACTCAACGAGGCGTTTGCAGCACAGGCGCTTGCGGTGACCCGAACGTGGGGTCTCGCGTCTGACGATCCACGCCTCAACCCGAATCGTTCGGGTATCTCCCTTGGACATCCGGTCGGAGCGACCGGTGCCCGCATTCTTGCTACATTGCTGCGAGAACTCGATCGTCGAGACGGGCGTTACGGACTCGAAACGATGTGCATCGGGGGCGGCCAAGGCTTAGCCGCAATATTCGAGCGCATGACTTAGTCAAAAAATACTACCATCGTCGACTTACCCGCTCAGCCACAGTACAGTGCGAGCGCGCAGTGACTTCAGCTTACTGACCTGTCTACTGATTAAACGCTGAGTCGGTAGGTGATGATTCCCTTCCGTGGTCGGGTCGGGTTGGCTATCTTCCAAGATTCATCAGGCGAGATGGAGTGATTATTCTTACAGTTCAATGACATCTCGATAGCCACAACGAGGCCGACTATCGGTGCGCGGCGTTCTTTCCGGGTTCATGCGGTGACATCGGCCTTGGCGATGCGATTTCGCAGGGAGAAGCCGACTCTGAAGGGGTGCACGAGGGCGCCGCTGATAGTTCGGCGCACGATTCAGCTGATGCGTTACTCCGACATCAGCTTTACAGAATATAAGTTACCGGCGTGCGTGTCCCGGCTGGAGGAGTACGGTTTCTTGGCCTCGCCGTCGGGCCAGATGGCGGCGTGGTTGGCCGATGGCGCACCAGCGCGCAGTGCCTGTGCATGGAGTGGCCAATGCTCCGAGCTGGGTAGGAACCTGGCATGCTACTGACCCCGGCTTGGCAACCTGCCAAACTGCTTTGCAACCGACAGAAACCCCGGCCACCTGCCGGATGAGCCAGTAGGTGACCGGGGTTCGGTGTGGATACCGCGGGGGCGTGAGGCTAGAGCTCCTCGAGCGTCGCCGTGGCGTGCACGGTGCCCAGCTTGCGGGGGTTGCGTGCGGTGATGGTCCACGCCGGGTCGCCCGCGGCCACCGCACGCCGCGCGTAGACGCCCAGCTTGGCCGGCAGGACCACGGGCTTGCCGAACTCCACGCGGTAGCGGGCCCGCTCCGGGATCTCGCCCTCGACCGATCCGAGCAGCGTCGCCGCCGTCCACATGCCGTGGGCGATCACGTTCGGGAAGCCGAACGCCTTGGCGCCCAGGCCGGAGACGTGGATCGGGTTGCGGTCGCCAGATACGGACGCGTACTCCGCGATCTGTGCCTCGGTGACGGACTTGACCACCGTGGGATCGCCGATCTCCTCGGCGGTTGGAGGCTCCGGCCTCGGCGGACGCGGCGCGTCCTTGCCCGGGGTCAGAGACGTCCGGCGCTTGGACAGCATGCTGGAACGCTGGAGCCACGCGGGCTCGTCGTCGTCGCCCGTCCGGATCTCCGTGACCACGTCCACCAGCAGGCCCGACGGGTGCTCGCGCAGGTTCTCGGCGTGCGACCGGATGGACAGCTCGTCACCGACGCGCAGGGCGCTGCGGGACGAGATCTCGTTGAGCAGGTGCACCGACCCCATGGCCGGGAACGGGAAACCCGGGTCCAGCATGAGCTGCATCGTCAACGGGAACGACAGCGTGAACGGGTACGTCAGCGGTAGGGCGTCGCCCAGGCGCAGGCCGCAGACGCGGGTGTACGCGGCCAGGTTGGCCACGTCGACCTTCACGCCCGACACCTCGACGCCCTTCGCGGGCAGCGACGTGGCGTCACGGCTGCCACCCACGACGGGCACCGAGCCGAGTGCGGCCCTGCCGTACTGCGACAGCAGGTTGGGGATTCCGGGGAGCTTCCTGTACTCCATGTCAGATCACGCGCCCAGCAGCGACTGGCCGCACACGCGGATCACGTTGCCCGTGACGGCGGAGGAGGCGGGGCTGGCGAAGTAGGCGATGGCCTCGGCCACGTCGACCGGGAGGCCACCCTGCTGCATGGAGTTCATGCGGCGGCCGGCCTCGCGCGTGGCGAACGGGATCGCGGCGGTCATCTGGGTCTCGATGAAGCCCGGCGCCACGGCGTTGACCGTGACCTTCTTGGAGGCCAGCTCGGTGGAGGCGCCGTCGACGAAGCCGATCACGCCGGCCTTGGACGCGGCGTAGTTGGTCTGGCCGCGGTTGCCGGCGATGCCGGCCATCGAGGACACGCCCACCACGCGCGAGCCCTCGCCCAGCACGCCCTTCTCGGCGAGCTCGGCGGTGATGCGCTCGGGGGCGATCAGGTTGACGGCCATGACCGAGTCCCAGCGGGCGGCGTCCATGCCGGCCAGGGTCTTGTCGCGGGTGATGCCGGCGTTGTGGACCAGGATGTCGACCGTGCCGTCGTGACGGTCCTTGACGTGCTGGGCCAGGACCTCGGCGGCGTCGGCGGCCGTGACATCCAGCGGCAGGGAGGTGCCGCCGACCTTGTTGGCGGTGGCCGCGAGCGACTCGCCGGCGGCCGGGATGTCGCAGCAGATCACGTGCGCGCCGTCGCGCGACAGGACGGCCGCGATCTCGGCACCGATGCCCCGGGCCGCACCGGTGACGACGGCGACCTTGCCCTCGAGCGGACGGTCCCACGAGGCAGGGGCGCTCGCGGCGCCGGCACCCACGGTGAACACCTGGCCGTCGACGTAAGCCGACTTGCCGGACAGGATGAATCGCAGGGTGGACTCCAGGCCCGAGGCGCCGGTGTCGGCGTCCGCGGAGACGTACACCAGCTGCACGGTGGCGCCGCGCTTCATCTCCTTGCCGAGCGACCGGGTGAAGCCCTCGAGGGCGCGCTGGGCGATGCGCTCGTCGACCGCGCCCGTCTCATCGGGAGTGGTGCCCAGCACCACGATGCGGCCGCTCCGGGCGACGCGACGCACGACCGGGTTGAAGAACTCGAACAGGGCCTTGAGCTCCTCGGGGGAGCGGATGCCCGTGGCGTCGAAGACGAGGCCGGCGAACTTGCCCTCGGCGTCCGCGCCGGCGATCTCGTAGTCGCCCTGCAGCATCTCGCGCACGGGCTCGACGAGGCGACCCTCGCCGCCGACCAGTACCGGGCCGTGGAGCGCGGGCTGGCCCACCTCGTGGCGGCGGAGCTGCTCGGGCTGCGGGAGACCGACCTTGCCGGCGATGAACGACCCGGGGGCCGAGGTGACGAACTGGGAGTAGAGGTCGAGGTTGCCCTGTGCCATGGCGATCATCTCCTGGGGAGTTTCGGTAGTGCGGGGTCGACAAGTAACTTACTCCCGAGTAACAATACTCGTTGGGCCGCGCTTTGGGCCAACGGATACCGAGAAGAAAAACGGGAGTGACACACGTGACCACCAGCCCCCGCAAGGTCGCCATCGTCGGCGGCAACCGAGTCCCCTTCGCGCGCTCGAACGGCAAGTACGCGGACGCCTCCAACCAGGACATGCTCACTGCCACGATCGACGGCCTGGCCGCCCGCTACAACCTGCAGGGCAAGCGTCTCGGCGCCGTCGCCGCCGGCGCCGTGCTCAAGCACGCCCGTGATTTCAACCTGACCCGTGAGTCGGTCATCGGCTCCGTGCTCGACTCCTCCTCGCCGGCCTACGACGTACAGCAGGCCTGCGGCACAGGCCTGGCCACCGCCATCCAGATCGGCGACCAGATCGCCATGGGCCGTATCGACTCCGGCATCGCCGGCGGCTCCGACACCACGTCGGACGCCCCGCTCGCCGTCAACGACGACCTGCGCAAGATCCTCATCAAGGTCTCCGCCGCCAAGACCAACCTCGACCGGATCAAGCTTCTCGGTGACATCCGCCCGCAGGCAATCGTCCCCGAGCAGCCGCAGAACGCAGAGCCGCGCACCGGCCTGTCGATGGGCGAGCACGCCGCCATCACCGCCCGCGAGCTCGGCGTCTCCCGCGAGGACCAGGACGCCCTGGCCGCGGAGAGCCACAAGAACCTCGCCGCGTCCTACGACTCCGGCTTCCAGGACGACCTGGTCACTCCGTACCTGGGCGTGCAGCGCGACGACAACCTGCGCCCCGACTCCTCGGCCGAGAAGCTGGCCAAGCTCAAGCCCGTCTTCGGCAAGCGCGACGCCGAGGCCCACGGCACCGAGGCCACCATGACGGCCGGCAACTCCACCCCGCTCACCGACGGCGCCTCCGCGGTGCTGCTGGCCAGCGAGGAGTGGGCCAAGGAGAACAAGCTCCCGGTCCGCGCCTACCTGGTGGACTCCGAGACCGCCGCGGTCGACTTCATCCACGGGCACGACGGCCGCACCCCGGACGGCCTGCTCATGGCCCCGACCTACGCGGTGCCGCGCCTGCTCGAGCGCAACGGCCTGACCCTCCAGGATTTCGACTTCTACGAGATCCACGAGGCCTTCGCCTCGCAGGTCCTGGCCACGCTCGCGGCCTGGGAGTCCGAGGAGTACTGCACCGAGCGTCTCGGCCTGGACTCTGCGCTGGGCTCGATCGACCGCAGCAAGCTCAACGTCAACGGCTCCTCGCTGGCGGCCGGTCACCCGTTCGCCGCGACCGGTGCGCGCATCCTGGCGGCCACCGCCAAGCTGCTCGAGGAGAAGGGGTCGGGCCGCGCGCTCATCTCCATCTGCGCCGCCGGTGGCCAGGGCGTCACCGCGATCGTCGAGCGCTGACGCCGCGGCGGATCCGGCGCGGCCCGGCACGTCGGGCCCGTCAACCGTCCGATAAACGTATCCTCGATCCAACAGGTCACGGGCTGATCCCGTGAGTGAGTGCAGCCCCCGCGTTCGGCGCGGGGGCTGCACTCATCGGTACCGGTCCGCCATAGTGGACCCAGTGGTTCGGGTGGGGCATCCCACAGGGACCGGCTCGGCGGCCCGCCGGACCGGTGCCGCCACCCGTGAGGAGCGTGAGAGCGCGTGGACGATTCCACCACCCACGACGGCGGCCCGGCCCGCCCCGTCGAGATCGAGGGTGCGGCCCCTCGTCCGGCTGCGTCCGATCGCCGCCGGTACCGGGTGCGGTCACGCTGGATCTACACCGCCGTCGGGATCTTCATGGGACTGGCGGTGCTGTACGGGTTCGACCTGGTCAACAGTATCGGCCGCGTGCCGCGCGGAACCGAGGTCGCGGGGATCAACGTCGGTGGGATGCGCACCGTCGACGCCGAACAGCGCCTGATCACGGAGTTGGGGCCGCGGGTCGACGAAGAGGTGGACCTGCGCGCCGGCGTGGTGTCGACGACACTGGACCCCCGGGCGGTCGGCTTGTCCGTCGACTGGCAGGGAACCCTCGACCGCGCGGGCGAACAGCCGCTCAACCCGTTCACCCGCCTGATCAGCCTCGTCTGGACCCGCGACGTGGGGATCGCGAGCGTTATCCCGGACGAGCGCCTCACCAACTTCCTCGAGCGCCTGGCGCTGCAGGCCGACTTCGAGCCCCGCGAGGGCGCCATCTGGTTCGACCAGGCGAAGGTCCGCTCCGCGATCCCGCTGGACGGGCAGCGCCTGGAGATCGAGAACTCGCGCGACGCGGTGTTGGAGAACTGGCTCAACGAGGACGGTGTGGACCTGCCGGTCGAGTTCACGCCGACCGAGACCGACGCCGACGAGGTGCGCGCCCTCATCCGCGAGGTGGCCGAGCCCGCCGCATCCCGCGACGTCACGCTGCTGGCCTCGCGGCTGCGCCCCGACGGCGCCGAGCCGCCCACCGAAACCATCCCCACCAGGATGCCGGTCCCGCCGCCCGCCCCGGGCCAGCCGCGCGCCAACCCGTCCGAGCGTGAGATCGAGATGGTGGTCCGCGACGACCCCGATGCGGTTCCGGTCGTGTTCCCGAGGGACCGGATCGGCGAGTACCTGTCCTTCGTCCGCGAGGGCGCCGAACTCGAACCCCGCTTCGACGCCGATGCCGCCAAGGGGCTCCTCGAGCCACTGCTGGAGGAGACCGAGCAGGAAGGCAGGGACGCCACCTTCTCGTTCAGCGGCGACACGGCCACGGTCGTGCCCGCCGTCCAGGGGCGCACCATCGAGTGGGGGCCACTGCTCGGGGCGCTGCCGGGTCAGCTCACCGACCTCGAGGGACCGCGCGTCATGCCCGTCAGCTACGTCGGCCGCGACCCGGAGCTCAGCACCGCGGACGCCGAGAAGGCCGGGATCCGCGCACCCGTCGGCGAGTTCACCGTGACGGTGGGCGCGAACGGCCAGGCGCAGTCGATGATCGCGGAACTGGCCGGGCACTTCATCCCCGCCGGCGAGAGCTTCTCAATGGAGGCGGTGGCCGGAACCGCGTCCGGGGACGCCTCCGCGGACGCCGTGGCCACGGCCCTGTTCAACGCCGCGCTGCAGGCCGGCGCCCAGGACATCCAGCGGACCGCCAGGGGCGTCGACAGTGCAGCCTTCCCCGTCGGCCGCGACGCCACCGCCTCAGCGGACGTGGGCTTCCGCAACGCGCAGGGCACCGCGCTGGTGATCGACGCCTCCGCGAGCGCGAGCTCGGTGACCGTCCGCCTGTGGGGTACGCCCGAGTACGACGTGCGCATCTCGACCTCCCCGCGCACCAACATCCAGCCGCCGCGGACCCGGGTCGTGACCACGGCCGGCTGTACCCCGTCCGCGGGCGAGGACGGGTTCACCGTCAGCATCACGCGGGTGGTGATGCGCGGGAATGACCGGGTCAGCTCGGACAGCTTCTCGTCGACGTACCCGCCCCGCGACCGGATCGAGTGCCGGGGGGACGACGCCCCTCCCGCACCCGGCGAGGACGCCCCGCCGCCGGGACCGCCGGCTCTCGAGATCCCGGGGCTGCCGCGCATCGAACTCCCCGGCATCCCCGGGCTCCCCGGCAACTGATCGCGCCCGGCCTCGTACGCCCACCCCCTTACGCCCACCCCTTTACGCCCCGCGCCCCGCCCCGACTGAGCAACCGCCGTTGCAAGACCCGAGCCCCCGCGGTTGCACGACATGCGTCGCGAGTTGCCTGACAACAGGTGCGATCTCCGGCGTGGATTCCGCACCATTTGTCGTGCAGCCGGGATGGGATGTCTTGCAACCAGTGGGCGGGGTGGGGGTTGCCGGTGACGGGCCGCGCGCGGGTCGGGCGAGGGCGGCCTGGTCGCGGACGGGGCGAGCTGAGTGGCGGGGCTGAGTGGCGGGGCTGAGGGGCGGGCGGCCAGAAGACAGTGGGCCCCACGCCGTGGTGGCGTGGGGCCCAGAGTCGGCTCAGGCGCGGGGCCCGTCCGGGACGCGCCCGCTCAGAGTGCTCGTGCGCCTTCTCCGTCGGCGCGGTCTAGATCAGAACGCGGCCTCGTCCAGCTCCATGAGGTCGTTGCCGAGGTCGGCGACGATCCCGCGGGTGGCGGTCAGCAGCGGGAGCTCGTTCTTGGCGAACCAGCGGGCCGCCGCGATCTTGCCGTTGTAGAAGGCCTTGTCGTCGTCGTCGGCGCCCTCGAGGGCTCCGAGCGCGACCTCCGCGCCCTCCAGCAGACGCCAGCCCATGACCAGGTCGCCGAAGGCCATCAGCACGCGCACCGACGCCAAGCCGATGGTGTACAGGCGCTTCGGCTCCTCCTGCGAGCCCATCAAGTGCTCGAAGCAGGTGCCGAACATGGCCTCGACATCGCCCAGGGCGGTGCCGAGCCGCTCGCGCTCGGCGGCGAGCGCGCCGTTCGAGTTGTCGTTCTCCAGGAACTTCTTGATCTGCGCCGACACGTGGCCGACGGCGGTGCCGCGGTCGCGGGCGATCTTGCGGAAGAAGAAGTCCTGCGCCTGGATCGCCGTGGTGCCCTCGTAGAGGGAGTCGATCTTGGCGTCACGGATGTACTGCTCGATGGGGTAGTCCTGCAGGAAGCCGGAGCCGCCGAAGGTCTGCAGCGACTCGGTGAGCAGCTCGTAGGCACGCTCGGAGCCGACACCCTTGACGATCGGTAGCAGCAGGTCATTGACGCGGTGGGCCAGCTCGGCGTCGGCGCCGGAGACGCGCGCGGCGATGGTGTCGTCCTGGTGGGCGGCGGTGTACATGTACACGGCGCGCAGACCCTCGGCGAACGCCTTCTGGCGGATCAGCGCGCGGCGGACGTCCGGGTGATGCGTGATGGTGACGCGCGGGGCGTTCTTGTCGGCCATCTCGGTCATGTCGCCGCCTTGGACACGCTCCTTGGCGTACTCGAGCGCGTTGAGGTAGCCGGTCGACAGCGTGGAGATGGCCTTGGTGCCGACCATCATGCGGGCGTGCTCGATGACGTCGAACATCTGACGGATGCCCTGGTTGAGCTCGTCGCCGCCGATCATCCAGCCCTTGGCCGGGACGCCGTGGCCGCCGAAGGTCAGCTCACACGTGGTGGAGACCTTGAGGCCCATCTTGTGCTCGACGCCTGTGACGAAGACGCCGTTGCGCTCGCCCATCTCGCCGGCCTCGAAGTCGAAATGGAACTTCGGCACGAAGAACAGCGACAGGCCCTTGGTGCCGGGGCCGGCACCCTCGGGGCGGGCCAGGACCAGGTGGAAGATGTTCTCGAACATGTCGTCCGAGTCGGCCGAGGTGATGAAGCGCTTGACGCCCTCGATGTGCCATGAGCCGTCGTCCTGCTTGACAGCCTTGGTGCGGCCCGCGCCCACGTCGGAGCCGGCGTCCGGCTCGGTGAGGACCATGGTGGCGCCCCAGCCGCGCTCGACGCAGGTGGCGGCCCACTTCTTCTGCTCCTCGGTGCCGTTCTCGTACATCACGGCGGCGAAGGACGGACCGGCCGAGTACATGTAGGCGGCGGGGTTCGCGCCGAGCATCATCTCGCCGGTCGCCCAGACCAGGCTGCGCGGGGACGGCATACCGCCGAGGTCCTCCGGGAGGCCCATGAGCGAGTAGCCGGCGTCGTACCAGGCGGCGAAGGACTTCTTGAAGTCCGCCGGGATCGAGACCGAGTGGGTCTCCGGGTCGAAGACCGGCGGGTTGCGGTCGGCGGAGGCGAAGGACTCGGCGACGGGACCCTCGGTCAGCGTCTGAACCTCGCTGAGGATGCCCTTGGCGGTCTCCGTGTCCATGTCGCCGAACTCGCCGGCGTCCAGTGCCTCGTTGATTCGCAGGACCTCGAAGAGGTTGAACTCGAGATCCCGGACGTTGCTCTTGTAATGACCCATATCGGTCTTCTCCGTTCGGAGTGCGGTGTCATGGATTTGGTTATGCCGGTCGAAACGCTGCAGGTCGCGGCCGCATGCCGGAACCTACTCGCCGGTAACAAGATCGATGCTAATGCGTTGTCAGCAAACAGTCCAAGGTGAGGGATGGCTCTGTTTTCCCGGTGATCATCCCGCAGACCTCGGGCCGAGTCGTATGTGCTGGTCACGATGAGCGTGAGAGTGGGGCATCATCGGCATATGTCAGATATCCAGCCGAGGTTCCCCGGTCCGTCGTCGGTCGTCGGTGCCGCGACCCGCCTCGTCGAGTGGGAGATCCGCGTCGCGCGGTACATGTGGTCCATCCCCGCGCGCATCGCGCTCCTGCTGGAGGATGCCGAGCTGATCGTGGCGAGGGTCAATTCGATCATCGCCAATATCGACCGCGCGGTGGCCGCGGTCGATCAGGTCATCCTCGCCGCGGCGAACTCGGTGGACGAGGTCGACGACACCGTG
Organism: Dietzia aurantiaca; assembly: GCF_021033825.1. GTDB lineage: Bacteria > Actinomycetota > Actinomycetes > Mycobacteriales > Mycobacteriaceae > Dietzia > Dietzia aurantiaca. Next base: position 518,393 of record NZ_JAIFXZ010000001.1, on the reverse strand, counting down.
GCCCGCGTCGGCCGGACCGTCACGCGCGCGGAGCTCGCGGTCGGTGCGGCGGAAGGGATCGTCGCCCGCGTCGAGACCGCGGTGAGCAGGGTCGAGCCGGTGGTCGACAGGGTAGAACCGATCGTCGGCCGGGTGGAGACCGTTGCCGGCCACGTCGAGGGGTTGGTGCTGCGGGTGGATTCGGCGGTGACCGACGCCGAGGGGTTGGTGCTGCGCGTGGGTTCGGCGGTGGCCGACGCGGAGGGGCTGGTGCTGCGCGTGGGTTCGGCGGTGGCCGACGCCGAGCAGCTCGTCGTGCGGGTGGATTCGGCGGTGACCGACGCCGAGGGCCTGGTCGTCCGCGTCGACTCGACCGTGGGCGACGCCCAGCAGCTGGTGAGCCGGGTCGGCGCCGCGGTCGGTGACGCCGAGGAGCTCGTCCTGCGGATCGATTCCGCGGTGGGCGCCGCCGAGCAGCTGGTGCTGCGGGTGGACTCGACAGTCGGCTCCGCCGAGGGGCTGGTGCTGCGCGTGGACTCGACCGTGGGGGATGCCGCGCAGCTGGTGCGCCGGGTAGCGACCGCGGTCGGCGACGCCGAGGACCTCGTCCTGCGCGTCGACTCGACGGTGGATTCGGCGGACGGGCTCGTCGTGCGGGTCGACTCAACGGTGGGCGCCGCCGAGGGCGTCGTCCTCCGAGCTGACTCGACGGTGGGGGACGCCGAGCAACTCGTGGAGCGCGTGACGCCCGTCCTCGAACTCGTGGAGACCACCGTCGCGGAGGTGCGCCCCGTCCTGGAGGAGCTGCTCCTCGAGGAGGGCGTCCTGTCCGATCAGGCCAGGCTCATCGCCACCCGGGTCACCGAACTGCTGGTGGTGGCCGACGACGTGGCCACCAAGCTCATGCCGGTCGTGGGGCGGGTCGCCGACACCGTGGACTCCGACGACTTCGAGGCCGTCCTCGACGTGATCGACAACCTGCCGGCGATCATCAAGGCGGTGGAGACGGACGTCCTGCCGGTGGTCAGGTCTCTCGACACCGTGGCGCCGGAGCTGTCCGAGATCCTCGTGGTGGCGAACAACTGCCTGGAGGCGCTGAACGGCATCCCGGGTTTCCAGCGCCTGCGCCGCCGCGGCGGGGAGGGCAACAACAGGCTGACCTAGTCGGTCTCGCGGTCGACCGGCCGGCCCGCCGTGGTCGGCGCTAGGACCGCGCCGCCCAGCATGTGGCAGGTGGCCAGGGCGAGCTGGGTGTCCATCCGCCGGGCTCCGGGTGGTCGGCCCAGCTCCTCCTCGGCCTTGGTCAGCCGGTACTTGACCGTGTTCCGGTGCAGGAGCAGCCGCGCGGCCGTGTCTGAGTAGTTCTCGGCGGACTCCAGGAACACCCGCATCGTCTCGCGCTGCCGTGCGGCATCGTCGGTGTCCCGGGCGAGGGACCCGAGCACCTCGCCGACCCAGCGACGGGTGGCGGGCAGGTCCTCGGCCAACCTCGCGATGACCGGAATCCCGTCGTCGGCGTACGAGACCACGTGGGCGTCGGACGACGTGGACACGCGCGCGACGGTGGCGGCCTGCGCCGCCTGGGCGCGCGTCCTCCGGAATCCCTCGACGCCGTCGGCCGGCGCGCCGAAGGAGATGCGTGCGCGCGGGATCGCGGCAGCGATCGGCGCGACGGTGGAAGGGCGGGGAGAGGGACGACGACGATCCCACCCGAACCACACCTCGGCGGTCGCCCGATCGGTGACGACCGTCAGGGGCGGCTGGATCACCGTCAACCCGGAGGCCAGGTCGCGCACCACGTCCGACAGCAGGCGTTCCTGATCGCGGGCGGACCCGAAGTCGTCGATCCACACCCGGCAGCCGAGATGGCCCTGGTCCAGACGGTATCCGGTGGTCGTCTCGAACGCGGCGAGGTCGGTGTACTCGCCATTCAGGGTGCTGCGGACCAGTGAGTTGATGGACCGGGCAGCCCGGGTGTGGGAGGACTGCACCTCGTCCTCGTAGGCGGCGATCACCGTCCGGGTGATCTCGTCGACGTACTGATACAGCCATCCGGCCAGGTGGTGGTAGAGCGGCAATTGCTCGTGCGGCTCGCACTCGACCTCCTGGACCTGGTCGAAGATGTGGGCCAGCAGGGTGTCCGAACCCACGTGGTAGGCGCGGCGCAGCGGAGCACCCGGGACGCCGTGGCGTGCGAGCTCGACCGCGTAGCGGACGGCGTCCGGGAGCGGGGGCAGGTCTTTCGGCTCCCGGGACGTGGCGAGCAGGCTGACGATGACGTCGACGTTGTTGCACACGCTGGAATGCAGCGACGCGCGCAAGTCGTCGTCGTCGAGCTCCCCGACCGCGTCCTCGATCGCCGCGGTCATGCTCTCACTGATCTCCGCGGTCCCGGTGCTGAGCCGCTGCCCGATCCGGCAGGCGAGTTCGCGGAGCCGCTCCGGGTCCTGCGGCGTGGTGATCAGCATGACGTCATCGTGCTGCGCCCGCAGTCACCGCGACCCCAGATACGCCAGGGCGGAGCGTGCGGCGTTCCACCCCGCCATCCCGTGGGCGCCGGCGCCGGGCGGGGCCGCCGCAGAGCAGAGGTACACGCCCGGGATCCCCGCGGAGTAGGGGTTGAGGGCCACCCGAGGGCGGAAGACCAGCTGGAACGGCGTGTTGGCGCCGGTGACGATGTCGCCGCCGACGAAGTTGGGGTCGTACTGCTCGATCTGCTGGGTCGACAGCGACCGGGTGGAGCGGATCCGGTCCCGGAAGCCCGGTGCGAACCGCTCGACCTGGTCGATGATCGTCCGAGTGGCATCACCGGTCCACCCGGCGGGGACGTGGGCGTAGGCGTCGACGGGATGGACGTCGTCCTTCGCGCGGTCCGGGTCGGCGACGGACTGCTGCCCCACCAGGATGAACGGACGCTCCGGCATCTCCCCGCGCACGACCCGCCGTTCGGCGTCGGCGATCTCGGGAAGCGTTCCGCCCACGTGGACCGTGCCCGCACGTCGCGAGGGCTCGTGGGCCCAGGGGATCCCGCCCTCCACGGCGAACGCCACCTGGAACGCGGCGGGGCCGTGCCGGAACCGTCGATAGGCACGGCCGACCCGCGGGGGCAGGTCGCCGCCGAGGATGTCGGCGGCTGCGGAGGGGGAGGTGTTGAGCATGAGCAGGTCGGGGCGGCCCACCTCCCGATGGTCCCGAACGGAGACGCCGGTCTCGATCCGGCCTCCGAACTCGGCGAGGCGGGCGGCCATGGCGGTGGTGATGGTGGACGAGCCGCCGGCCGCCACCGGCCAGCCGTAGCGGTGTGCGGCGGTGCCGAGGGCGACGCCGATCGCCGACGACATCACCGACCCCAGGGGGCGGAACGAGTGCGCGGCGACGCCGGCGAACAGCGCCCGCGCCTCCTCCGACTCCCAGCGGCGGGCCAGGAGGGCGGCGGGAAGCGCCGCGTACAGACCGAATCTCGCCAGCGGGACCGGGTGGCTGGGCACGTGAACCAGCGGCTGCAGGAACTCGTCGACGATCTGGGGGAACCGCCGGGTCAACGGTCCGAACATCCGGCGGTAGGACTCGGCGTCGTCGTCGCCCAGTTCCCCGGCGGTGCGGTCCACCGACCGCCACACCGACGCACCACGTCCACCGTCCAGCGGGTGGGAGTACTGGACATCCGGCAGGGTCCAGCGCAGGCCATGGTTCTCGAGGCCGAACTGGCGGCTGAAGCCGGTGTCGACGGCCAGTGGGTGGAAGCCGGAACAGTGGTCGTGCAGCAGGCCCGGCAGCGTCAGCTCGCCGGACCTGGTGCCGCCGCCGATGGAGTCGGATGCTTCCAGGACGGTCACATCGACTCCACCGGCGGCCAGTGTCAACGCGGCTGCCAGACCGTTGGGCCCGCTTCCGACGATGATTGCTGAGGGCATGGGATCAGTTCTATCCCACCGTGGACTCGTCGCGACGGGTCACGGCGGACCTGTCGGCGAGCGGCCCCTCGGCGTCGGGGTTGGCGGGCACGTCCGCGGCCGCCCGCTCGCTGGCCGGCAGGTACTCCGGGTGCCGCCAGGTCACGGTGTAGGCGATCGGGCCGTTCGGCAGCCAGGGCTGCTCCTTGACCACGTCCCGGACGTCGTAGTGACCCCGCTCCACCACACCGAGCGCCGCGTCGATGACCCGGTACTCGATGGTCTTCTTGTGGAGCGGCTGCGACTCGGTCCAGACGCTGAGGAACTCGCCCGGCTCGAAGTTGCACCGCTTCTGAACGGCGGCGATGGTGCGCTCGTCGAACAGGTGGCCGTCTCCGAACTGCCAGCCCGAGAAGAAGGTACACATGACCTCGCCCTCGCGGAACCGGTAGTTCTCCATGCTGTCCAGGACGTCCGGGAAGATCGACATGTGCCCGCGACCCTGCGTGTTCATCATGCGGAACGCGGTGGTCTTCTGCAGGAACATCTCGGCGCCGGCCTCGCCGAACAGTGCCGACAGCTGATGCTTCGGCGAGGTCATGGAGGTGACGAAGTCCGGGTTGTCCAGCTTGGCCTCGCAGCCGTTGTTGCGGAACGCCATGGTGGAGTTCGCCCAGTTCCCGGCGTACTGGCGCATCGACATCAGGAACGAGATCTTGTCCGGTCGGAAGTTGCCGATGATGGGCAGGGTGAGCGTGAGCACCGCGGCTGCGACCACGACCCAGACGCTGCTCGCGTCCCACAGGGCGTAGCCGTCGCCGGCGAAGAAGCCCAGGAACACCACCGGCGTCGCGAACACGTAGAAGAGGTTCCACTCCTGCGGCATGGCCAGGGCGAACATCGAGTAGATGAACACGTGGAAGCACATCATGAAGGCGGCGGCCAGAACCGCGACCGTCCAGTTGGTGGTGAACAGCAGGATGATGGGGACCACGAACTCGACGATCGTGCCCATCACGTGTGCGGCGAACCACGCGACCCTGGTCGGCATGAGGTCGTTGGGCGCGTCCTTGTACAGGGAGCGCCGGAGTGCCCTGGACTTGATCAGCGGGCCGTTGGTGAGCATCGTCTGCACGGTCGGCGTGAAGTGGTAGCCGATCTTGGACAGGAACGCGCCCCACCAGACGGCGAACATCGCGATCTTGGCCACGATGATCATGTCCACGCTGCCGCCGCCGTAGAGGGTCAGGAAGCCGAAGCCGAGCATGATCACCGAATACTGCTCCGGTCGGGACGCGAGGAACGTGACCCGGTCGCGCAGGCCCAGCACCAGCTGGATCGCCACGTAGGTGAGGAACGGCCAGGCCGGGACCAGGCCGGCCTCGCTGTAGGCAGCCGCGGTCTGCTGGCCCGGGAGCACCAGGCCCAGCACGAGGGTGCCGAGCATGGCGGCGTACAGCGCCACATCGATGGCCCGGCGCTCGTCACCCCTGGTGAACGGCACCTTGTCCGGCCACGGCGGAAGCCGCAGCGTGCCGGTCCGCATCCAGTAGCGGTAGCCGGCGGTGTTGGGCTTGAACTTGAAGGCGAGCGGCCCCCACGATTCGTTGAATCCGGTGGCGGACCAGAGGATGACCCAGATCATCGCCTTCTGGTAGACGATCAGCTCGCCCCACCAGGCCCCCAGGTCCGTCAGCGGCAGGCCCGGCGTGGAGAGCCCGATCGCGAGCCATCCGCCGAGGAAGAAGAACAGGCCCTTGACCAGATACAGCGAGTGCATGATCTTCGGTGCGCCGAAGCCGTAGTCCACCCAGTGCTGGGCGAGTAGCTTCATCCGCTCGAAGACCGGGATCGATTCGAATTTCTCCGGATCGATATCAGGAATGTCGGCCTGGAGGAACGCCATGGGAACTCCTTGTGTGGGCAGGGGTGAGGAAAAGGGCTGGTCTCGGGGGCTGTGGGGTGGACGCGGGGAGGGATCAGGTGACGAGCGACGCCCGGAGGCCGGGCTTGTCGATCTTTCCGACGGGGTTCTTGGGCAATTCCGGGGTGATCGTCACGTGGACGGGGACCTTGACGCGGGTGAGGTGCTCGGCACTGTGGGTGGTCACGGACTCCGGCGTCAGGTCGGCTTCCGGGTAGGGGACGACGAACGCCACGGGAACCTCGCCGAGCACCGCGTCCGGGCGGCCGACCACGGCAACCTCGAGCACTCCGGGGAGGCTGCCGATCGCGGACTCGATCTCCTTGGGGTAGAGGTTCTCGCCGCCGCGGATGATCATGTCCTTGAGCCGGTCGACGATCGAGAGGTAGCCGTCCGCGTCGAGAACGCCCACGTCACCGGTTCGTACCCAGCCGTCCACGAGGGTCTGTTCGGTGGCCTCCGGATTGTTCAGGTAGCCGGCCATGACGATCGGGCCGGTGATCAGGACCTCCCCGGGGCTGCCGGGGGGCACGTCCTCGAGGTTCTCGTCGACGATCCGGATGCGCTGGCCGGGGAGCGCGGGGCCGACCGTGCCGGGTTTGCGCGGTCCGTCGATCGGGTTGACCGCGGAGGCGCAGGTGGCCTCGGTCAGCCCGTACCCCTCGAGGATGGGGGCGCCGAGGAAGTCCTCGGCCGCCGCGAGGAGCTCGCGGGTCGCCGGGGCCGCCCCGCACACGGCGAACCGGAGCGAGGACATGTCCGGGCTCCGGCCCTCGGCCTGGGTCAGCAGTAGCGCGTAGATGGTCGGCACCGCGGAGAAGTACGTGGGTCTCAACTGCTCGACCCGGTCGAAGAACGTGGACGCGGAGAAGGTCCCGATGATCGAGAGTTGGGCGCCCACACGGAGCGGGGCCAGGAGGCTGACCATCAGAGCGTTCACGTGGAACAGCGGGAGGACGAGCAGGCAGTGGTCCTCGGCCGTCATCGCCATCACGTCCGCCATCGACCCCGACATCGCCGCGGCGTTGGAGTGCGTGAGCATGACGCCCTTGGGTCGGCCGGTGGACCCGCTGGTGTAGATCACCAGCGCCAGGTCATCGCCCCGGAGGGTGACGGGCTCGAGCGTGACCCCGCTCCCGGCGGCCGCCTCTAGTTCATCGACGCCAATCGCCGGTCGGCCGCCCGTGGGCCCGTCGGGGCCGGCGTTCACCACGAGCGCGGCCCCGGCGTCGTTGATCTGGTGATCGGCTTCGGCGCTCGTGAAGTTCGGGTTGATCGGCGTGGCCGCCGCACCGAGGTGCCAGGCGGCGAAGATCGTCAGAACCAGCTCGCTCCGATTGGGCAGCATCACGGCGATGACATCGCCCCTGGATACGCCCAGGTCGCGGAACCTGGAGGCCACGGCCTGCACTCGATCATCGAGTTCGCGGAACGACATCTGAGTGCTGTCGTCGCGGACGGCGGGCGCGTCGCCGAACCGCTCGGCCAACACTCCTGACAGATACTCGAACTCCACATCGACTCCTCGCCGGTGACCTGTGTGACCTAGGACACTACGGTCGGGGCGCCGGACAATCATCAGTGGATGTGACGAAGTTCACTGTCGATATTGTGCACTGTGCACTGGTCGGGCGGAATGGGTCCGGCCCCGTGGGGAGGGCTCCGTCAAATGACGAATGTCCCGGATCAACGAGGATCCGGGACATCACATGGAGCCGATGACGGGAATCGAACCCGCGCTGTCTGCTTGGGAAGCAGAAGTTCTACCATTGAACTACATCGGCACTGCCCGCTCGGGCTGATTCAGGTTAGCACGCCGCCCGCCGCGGATCACCGCCGCGGGTCGGGCGCGCTGCCCCTACTTCTCGTCGGTTCCGGGCTTCTCGGCGGACTGCCGCTTTGCGGCGGCGGCCTTGCGGCGCGCACTCGACGTCATGGGCCGCCTGGGCTGGTCGAGCGAGGCGCGGGGAACGAAGCCGAACCCGATGCCCCCGATCACGGCCACCGCGATCGCCCCGATGATCCACGGGGTGAGCGACATGTAGCTGGTGATCCCCATCAGCACGATGAGTACGGCCAGTCCGACGCAGACCCACGACCACACGGTCCAGCGCCAGACGTACTTGGAGGGCTCTTCCCTGAACTCGTCCATGCGCCCCATTTCACCACGTCAGCCGGGGTCGGCGCACATCCGGTCGCCGCGGCCGGGGCCCCTGGGGTCCCCCGCCCGCCCGGCGGAGGACGTTGATGTGTCCAGTTTCACGCACCCGTTTGTTACTGGCGGGTAGCATTTCGGCCGACGAGAGCGCTTAATAAGGAGGGCGGTCCGTTTCAGGGGTCGGGGTATCGACCGGCGGATGCCACCCTGCCCTGGAGGTGTTCGATGACCGACGTGACGCAGCAGCCTATTGCCGAGCGTGTCCGCACGGTGCTCGCCCGCGGCGCGGCCGGAAGGATCGAGGCCGGGATCCTGCGCCGTCCACTGCGTTCGGCACGTGTGCGTGACGACGGCGTCGTTGTCCTCGTCGTCGACGTCAACGGCGTGTCCCGCGCCGTCGGGGACGAGGCCCGCGTGGCCGCCGTGGGTGCCTCCGCGACCGTCGAGATCGTGGACTCCGTCTGTACCGGGCGCTGCCGTGGTGCCGCCCCGCGACCGTCGTTCGCGCTGGACGGCCGGCAGGTGGCACGCCCTGAGGGGTGCGACGACGACTGCGCCGTCATTCGCGGGATCGTCACGATGTCGGGGATCGTCACCGCGTCGTCCGATGCACGTCGCCGCCGTCTCGTGGCTGCGGACGGTGGCTCGATGAGCCCGTCCGGGGGTCCGGGTTCCCTGCGCCTGAGCGAGTTGCAGCCGCTGGAGATCACGTACCTCGGCAGTGACGGCGTGGACCTCGTCTCCCGCGCCGAGCTCGCCGCGGCGCCCGTCGACCCGATCGGCGTGGACGAGCAGGCCTGGCTCCGCCGGATCGGGGCGGACGCCGGATGGGCGGCGCGTCTGGCGCTGCGTGCCGGACGGCAGATCGCCGGCACCGACCCGCGGATCGTCGGCGTCGACGGCCGCGGCCTGGACCTCGACGTGGTCTCGGCCGGCGGCGGGTTCCGCGAGGTCGTGCGAGTGCCGTTCTCGCAGGTCTGCCTCGATCCCGAAACGCTGCGCGCCGAGCTCGAACTCCTCGATTCCTGACCCTGTCGGACCGGCCCGCGCGGATAATTTTCTGCTGAGTTTCCGCCAAGCCCTTGCGTTGTAGGTGAGCCTTACCTAAGTTGATCGGCGCGGGTAGTCACGTCCCCGCCCCCGCACCGTTCCGGCGCCAATCCCTGAGGCGCCGGAACGGGCCGGGTACCGATTCCACGAGAGGGGTTCGACTCCATGCGATCACTGGTGGGACCCGTCCCCGAACCCGCCGAGCGCGTTGGTTCCGCACTCCGCCGCTGTGGCCGGGCAACGCTGACCATCGGGTCCGGCAACCCTGCCGCCACCGTGACGCTGGCGCATCACGCCCCCGGGACGGCCGACCTCTGGCTGGTCATCCCGGTGGCCGACTCCGCCGCGATCACCGCCGGGGGGCTGCACGCCCGGCTCGAAGTCCTGGACGTGATCCTCGGAGGGGTCGCGGACGGTCGGTGCCGTCGTGTCGTCGTCGTCGAAGGCCGGGTCGAACTGCCCGGCGGCCACGCGCAGCGCCACGTCGCCACCCACATCGCCGTGGACCTCCCCGACCCGTCGCTGCTGGGCGTCGGCGGCGACCTCGCGTTGGTGCGGCTCCGCGCCGACCGGATCGTCCTCACCGACCACGACGGCGTCACCGACATCGAGCCCGACGACCTCGCCACGTCGGGTCCCGACCCGTTCGCCGACCTCGAGGGGCACTGGCTCGACCACCTCAACGATCCGCGCTGCCGGATCGTCCCGCGGATCGCCATGCGCGTGTGCCGCTGCCTGCCCGCGCAGCGACCGCTGCTCGTCGGAATCGACCGCGCCGGCGTGGACCTCGAGTTCACCGACCGCGACGACAACACCCACCGGCAACGGCTGCCGTTCGCCGAGGCGTGCACCGAGGTGGCGGAGTTGGGGACCCAGATCAGGTTGCTCGCCGGCGGGCCGCGGTACCCTCTGGATCGTGCTGCTCTCCGACCGTGACCTTCGTGCCGAGCTCGCCGACGGGCGGGTCGCGCTCGACCCGTTCGACCCGTCGCTGATCCAGCCCTCGAGCATCGACGTCCGGCTCGACCACCGGTTCCGCGTGTTCAACAACTCGCGCTACACCCATATCGACCCGGCGCAGCAGCAGGACGAGTTGACCGAACTGGTCGAGGTGTCAGGCGGCGATCCCTTCGTCCTGCATCCCGGCGAGTTCGTCCTGGGAGCCACGCTCGAGCGGCTCGAACTGCCCGACGACCTGGCCGGACGTCTCGAGGGCAAGTCCTCGCTCGGGCGGCTCGGCCTGCTCACCCACTCCACGGCCGGGTTCATCGACCCCGGTTTCGGCGGGCACATCACGCTCGAGCTGTCGAACGTGGCCAACCTGCCCATCACCCTGTGGCCCGGGATGAAGATCGGCCAGCTCTGCCTGTTCCGGCTGTCCAGCCCCGCCGAGAACCCGTACGGCAGTTCGGCGATGGGCTCCAAGTACCAGGGCCAGCGCGGGCCGACGGCGTCGAAGGCGTACCTCAACTTCCAGTGACCGCGCGCCGGGGCCGGCCCGGTGGTCCGCGCGCACGTCGGCTGGGCGGATAGGGGCCGTTCGGGGCCGCCGAGAGTTCATCGGACGTCGCCCGGCGCGTCATTCCGAGTCCTCCGACCGGTTGACCGGGGTCGATAGCATGACGACATGCGTATGACCGTCTTCGGAACCGGATACCTCGGCGCCACCCACGCCGCCTGCATGGCCGAACTCGGTCACGAGGTGCTCGGGGTGGACGTGGACGCGGTCAAGGTCGATCGGCTGTGTCGGGGCGAGGTCCCGTTCTTCGAGCCGGGCCTGCCCGAGATCCTGTCCAGGCACGTCGAGTCGGGCCGGCTGCGCTTCACCACCGACTACGCGGAGGCCGCGGAGTTCGCGGATCTTCACTTCATCGGGGTGGGCACGCCCCAGCGCAAGGGCGACTTCGCGGCCGACATCTCGCACGTGGAGGACGTGGTGGCGCGTCTGGCGCCGCTGGTGAGCCGGGACGCGGTGGTCGCGGGGAAATCGACGGTGCCGGTCGGGACGGCGGTGCGGCTGCAGGAGATCGCCGACCGCTCCACGGCTGACGGCGTGCGGGTCGACGTGGTGTGGAATCCGGAGTTCCTGCGCGAGGGCTTCGCCGTCGAGGACACCCTGCGGCCGGGCCGGATCGTGGTGGGCCTGTCCGATCCGGAGTGCGCGGCCAGGGCACTGATCGACGAGGCGTACGCGCCGATCATGGAATCCGATCCGTGCCCGGTGATCGTCACGGACCTGGCCACCTCCGAGATGGTCAAGGTGAGCGCCAACGCGTTCCTGGCCACCAAGATCAGCTTCATCAACGCCGTGTCGGAGGTGTGCGAGGCCGCCGGCGCCGACGTGACCGTACTGGCGGACGCGATCGGGATGGACCCGCGCATCGGGCCCAAGTTCCTCGGCGCCGGCCTGGGCTTCGGCGGCGGCTGCCTGCCCAAGGACATCCGGGCGTTCATGGCCCGCGCCGGTGAACTGGGCGCGGCGCAGGCACTGACGTTCCTGCGAGAGGTCGACACGATCAACATGCGGCGACGCGACAAGATTGTCGACCTCGCGGCCGAGGTGTGCGGCGGGACGGTGATCGGCAAGACCGTGGCGGTGCTGGGCGCGGCGTTCAAGCCGAACTCCGACGACGTGCGGGACTCGCCGGCGCTCAACGTGGCCGGCATGCTCTCGCTCAAGGGTGCGCGGGCCGTGGTGTACGACCCGCAGGCGCTGGACAACGCCCGGGCCCTGTTCCCCACGCTCGCCTACGCCGACTCGGCGCTGGAGGCGTGCGAGGGCGCGGACGTGGTGCTGGTCGCCACCGAGTGGGGCGAGTTCGTGGAGCTGGACCCGGCCGCGGTCGCGCGGGTCGCGCGCGGCCGGGTCCTGCTGGACGGCCGCAACTGCATGCCGGGCGAGCGGTGGCGTGAGGCGGGCTGGACCTACCGGGCTCTGGGCCGGGGCGTGTCCGCGCCCGCCGACGCCCGGGCAGTCGCAGGAGCGCAGGCTGCCGTTGCCGGAAGCGCGGCCCTCGCCCGGGTCTGACCACCTCTGCGTATGCCCGGTCGCGTGGCCCGGTCGCGTCTGCCCTGACCTGTGCCACCCCAGCCGCGTTGCCGCGGTTTGGTGGCGCCACTGCGACGTTTCGGGCTGTTCCTCGCAGTGGTGCAATCAAGCTTCACCGTAGTGTCGACCAATCGCGGGGCAAGGGCGGGCAGGGCGGTCCGGCACCCCGTCGAGAAGAGGGTTCCGAACGCGTTTGCCGATAAGCGGGTGTGCGGAACGCTCTTCTCAATGAGGGTTACAGGCGATAGGGGGCTACTGGCGGTACGAGCTGAGGAAGTTCCCGATCCGCTCGATCGCCACGCCCAGGTCGCGGCCGGGCGGCAGGGTCACGATCCGGAAGTGATCCGGGTCCGGCCAGTTGAAGCCCGTGCCCTGCGTGACGAGGATGCGCTCGCGCTCCAGCAGGTCCAGGGCGAACTGGCGGTCGTCGTGGATCTCGTGCACATTCGGGTCCAGCTTCGGGAACACGTACAGCGCGCCCATCGGCCGCACACAGCTCACGCCGGGGATCGAGTTGAGCTTCTCCCACGCGATGCCACGCTGCTCGTGCAGGCGCCCACCCGGCTCGATGAGTTCGTCGATCGACTGGTATCCGCCCAGGGCCACCTGAATGGCGTGCTGCGCCGGCACGTTGGGGCACAGGCGGGTCGAGGCGAGCAACTCCAGCCCCTCGAGGAACCCGGCGGCGTGTGCCTTGGGGCCGGTGATCGCCATCCAGCCCGCCCGGTAGCCGGCCACACGATAGGTCTTGGACAGGCCGTTGAAGGTCAGCACCAGCAGGTCGTGGGCCAGCGTGGCGATGGACGTGTGCTGGGCCTCGTCGTAGACGATCCGGTCGTAGATCTCGTCCGCCAGGATCAGCAGGCTGTGTTCGCGGGCCAGGTCGACGATCCCCTGCAGGACCTCGCGTGAGTACACCGCGCCGGTCGGGTTGTTGGGGTTGATCACCACGATCGCCTTGGTGCGCGGGGTGATCTTGGCGGCGATGTCCTCCAGCGACGGGTTCCAGTCGTCGGACTCGTCGCAGAGGTAGTGGACCGGCTTGCCGCCGGACAGCGAGGTCATGGCGGTCCACAGCGGGTAGTCCGGGGCCGGGATGAGGACCTCGTCGCCGTCGTCGAGCAGCGCCTGCATGGTCATGGTGATCAGCTCGGACACGCCGTTGCCGAGAAAGATGTCGTTCACGCTCAGGCGCGGGAAGTCGGGCACCAGCTCGTAGCGCGTGAAGATCGCGCGCCGGGCCGACAGGATGCCCTTGGACTCCGAGTAACCCTGCGCGTGGGGGAGCGCGGCGATCATGTCGCGCATGATCACGTCAGGCGCCTCGAACCCGAAGGGCGCGGGGTTGCCGATGTTGAGCTTGAGGATCCGGTGGCCCTCGGCCTCCAGCTGGTTCGCCCGCGCCAGCACCGGCCCGCGGATCTCGTAGAGGACGTCCTTGAGCTTGGAGGACTGGTCGAGCGTGCGCGGCTGGTGGTGCGTGCGTCCCGGGTTCTCAGGCGTCATACCTGCCGATTGTGCCACTTCGGCACGGGTGCCCGGCATCACGTGCCCGGTCGGCGGCGGGGCCCGGCGACCGGGCGGGATCGACGCGGTCAGATCCCGTATCGCAGGTCGACGATCGCCGGGATCTCCGAGTCCGGGAGGAGCTCGTCGGGATGCTCGACGCGCAGGAAGTCCACACACTCGCGCTCGAGCGGGCACAGCGAGTACGGCTGCGACTCGATGGACAGCCCGGTGAGCCGGCGGAGCCTACGCACCTCACCGCGCACCGTCGTGGTGGCGGACGGGTCCTCGTAGAGGGCCTCCGACAGCGCCCGCGCCGACCACGCCTCACGGGAGGCCAGCAGCGCCACCAACTCGGCCCGCCGGGGCGTGAGCGGGATCGAGGTCCCGTCCGCCCGGATCACGGCCGGTTTCCACCCGAGCAGGCGGATCGCGGTGACGGGGTTGGGATCGGCGGCCGGGACGTGGCCGGGTGCGTGGGCGGCGGCGTTGTCGTCGTCGTACCCGGTACCGTCGGCCGCGCCGGGGGGTGACGGGAGCGCGGCGAGCAGGGACTCGGCGAGCCGGGCGCCGCAGCGCACCAGCGCGGCGGTCTCCACCGACGAGAACCGCAGCGGGTGGGACACGTCGAGGACCCCGATGACCCGCCCCCGCGGATCCCTGATCGGACTCGCGGTACACGTCCAGCCGTGGTGGGCGCGGACGAAGTGCTCGCCCGCGGTGGCGTGGGTGAGGGCCCCGGCCTCGAGCGCGAGCGAGATGCCGTTGGCGCCGATGCCCTTCTCCGACCAGTCCGCGCCCTCGGCGAACGCGATCGAGTCCGCGCGGCGCAATGCCTGCGCGCTGCCCGCGCGCCACAGGACGCGGCCCCGGGTGTCGGAGACGACGACGAGGTGTCGCCCGGCGGCCGAGGTGTCCGCCACCGACGCCACGACCTCCGCCGCGACCCGGTGCAGCGGCGTCATCGCGCGTGCGGTCGCGAGCTCCTCCCGCGACAGGACGCTGCACGGGGCCTGCTGGTCAGGGGAGATTCCGGCGTCCCCGCTGCGTTGCCAGGCGCGCAGCACCCGCGAGTCCAGATCGGGCGTCTGACCGCCGGCCAGCGCGATCTCGTGGGCCTCGATCGTGCGGGCCGCGAAGGCTCCGGGGTCGGAGAACCGCAGCGTCGAGTGCAACGACATTGCCACCCCCTCGGGAAGACAGTGTGATCTACGTCATGAAAAACGCTACAGCAGAGCGAAGGAGTGGGCATGACACAGACGACGGAAGCACCCGCGGGGGCCGACAGCACCGACCGGGTCGTGGAGACGTGGCTGGCGGAGTTCGGCGAGGCGTTGAGCGCGGGCGACACGGGCCGCGCGGCCGGGATGTTCGAGGCCGAGGGGTGCTGGCGCGACTTCGTGTCCTTCACCTGGAACCTCCGGACCCTCGAGGGGCGCGAGGAGATCGGGGAGATGCTCGACAGCCAGCTCGCCGCGGCCGCCCCCACCGGCTGGGAGCTCGCGGACCCGGCCACCGAGTCGGGCGGCGTGATCGAGGCGTGGATCAACTTCGAGACCGCGGCGGGTCGCGGCTGGGGCCACCTGCGACTGCGCGACGGACGGGCCTGGACCCTGCTCACCACGCTGCAGGAGCTCAAGGGGCACGAGGAGAAGAAGGGCCGCGACCGCGACAAGGGCGTCGAGCACGTCATCCGCCGCGGCCGCCGGACCTGGCTCGAGCAGCAGACCGAGCGGCAGGAATCGCTCGGCTACACCGACCAGCCCTACGCGGTGATCATCGGTGGCGGTCAGGGCGGGATCGGCCTCGCGGCCCGGCTCAAGCGGCTCGGCGTGCCCACGATCGTGATCGAGAAGAACGAGCGCGCCGGCGACTCGTGGCGCAAGCGCTACAAGTCGCTGCACCTTCACGACCCGGTCTGGTACGACCACCTTCCCTACATCCCGTTCCCGGACGACTGGCCCGTGTTCCCCGCCAAGGACAAGGTGGGGGACTGGCTCGAGCACTACACCGCGATCATGGACATCGACTACTGGTCCGGCACGCAGTGCCTGGGCGCCGAGTTCGACGAGACGACGGCGACGTGGCGTGTCCGGGTCGACCGGCGGGGCGAGGAGATCGAGCTCAGGCCGACCCAGCTTGTCTTCGCGCTCGGGGTGTCCGGCTACCCCAACATCCCGCACTTCGACGGCGCCGAGGACTTCGCCGGCGACCAGTGGCACTCGTCCGAGTTCACCGGCGAGGGCGACGTCGAGGGCAAGCGCGCCGTCGTGATCGGCTCCAACAACTCCGCCCATGACATCTGCGCCGCCCTCTGGGATCACGGCGCGGACGTGACGATGATCCAGCGCTCGTCCACCCACATCTCCCGGAGCGAATCGCTGATGTCGCTCGCGCTCGGTCCCCTCTACTCGGAGGAGGCGCTCGAGGCCGGCGTGACCACCGAGAAGGCGGATATGCTGTTCGCCTCGTGGCCGTACCGGCTGTTGCCGGACGCGCAGATCCCCGTCTACGACCAGATGGCGGAGAAGGACGCGGAGTTCTACGGCAAGCTCCGGGACGTCGGGTTCGACCTGGACTTCGGCGAGGACGGGTCGGGCCTGTTCCTGAAGTACCTCCGGCGTGGATCGGGGTACTACATCGACGTCGGTGCCAGCCAGCTCCTGATCGACGGCGAGGTGGCCCTCGAGCGCGGACAGGTGACCCGGATCCTGCCCGACGGCGTCGAACTCGACGGCGAGCGCGTGCTACCCGCCGACCTGATCGTCTACGCCACCGGATACGGATCGATGAACCAGTGGCTCGTGGACCTGGTGTCCCAGGAGGTCGCGGATCAGGTCGGAAAGGTGTGGGGCTACGGCTCCGACACGACGCGCGATCCGGGCCCGTGGGAGGGCGAGCTGCGCAACATGTGGAAGCCGACCAACGTGGAGCAGCTGTGGATCCACGGCGGCAACCTGCACCAGTCGCGCCACTACTCCAAGTACCTCGCGCTGCAGCTCAAGGCGCGGATGGAGGGCATCCCGACGCCGGTGTACCGGGTGCAGGAGGCGCACCACACCTGCTGATCGGTCCTCGCCGCCTGCAGGATCGCGACGGGATTTCACGTTTCGCGACCGGTTTGCCCCGGAAACGACCGCGGCCCGTGATCAGAAGTTCTGATCACGGGCCGCGGTTGCGTTGTCTCGTCGGTCAGCCGAGCGAGAGGCCGTATCCGCCGGACTTCTTCGACCGGGGGATCGCCCCGCCCGCAGCGGGCTTGGCCGGGGTCTCCGAGGCCGGTGCCTCGTCGGCGGCGTCGGCCTTCGCGGGCTCCGCCTGCGCGGACTCGGGAGCCTCGGACGGGGCCTCGGGCTTCGTCGGCTCCTCGGTCGCCGGAGCGGCCGCAGCCTTCGGAGCCCCCGGAGCCTTGGGGGCACCGGGAGCCTTGGCTCCCCCCTTCAGTCCCAGGCCGACGGTCGGCTTGGCGGGCTTGGCCGACTCGGTCTCGGTTGCCGAGGCATCCGGGACCGGGGCCGGGGCGTCGGACTCGGCGGGCGTCGCAGCAGCCGGAGCGGCAGCCTTCGGCGCACCGGGAGCCTTGGCCCCGCCCGGGGCCTTCGGTGCACCGGGAGCCTTGGCGCCGCCGCCGAGCGAGAGACCGCCCGACTTCGGTGCGCCCTTGGCGGCGCCGGTGGTGGCCGGAGCCTCGCCCTGGGCCGCCTCTCGGGTCTCCTCGGTGCGCTCGGCGTCCTTGACCTCGGACTGGGCCTCGGCGCCGACCGCGTTGGCACCTCCCGGGGCCTTGGCACCACCCGGGGCCTTGGCACTACCGGGAGCCTTCGGCCCGCCGGGCGCCTTGCCGCCACCACCGAGCTTGAGGCCGCCCGACTTGGGCGCGCCCTTCGAATCGGCGACGGACGCACCCGCTGCTGCGGCGCTGACCGCACCGGCGGTACCGGCGGCGGCCACCTCGGCGCCCTCGCCCTTGTCGGTCACCTCGTTGTCCGGGGCGGCCTCGGCGGGCGGCGCCGTGGCGGTGGCCCCGGCCTGCTCGACCTCGGCGGCCTCACGCTCGGCCTGCTCGGCCTCCTTCTGCGCAGAGGTCTTCTCACGCTTGGGCTTCTCGATCCACGACGCCTCGCGCGGCTCGGGCAGGCCACCGTCGCGGGTGACGGACTCCAGCAGCAGCTGGGCCACGTCCACGACCTCGACCTGACCCTCCATCTCGGTGCCGTCGGTCTGGGCGGTGGTGCCGTCCGAGAGCATCACGCGGCAGAACGGGCAGCCCGTGGCGATCTTGGTGGGCGTGGTCGACAGCGCCTCGTCGACACGGTCGACGTTGATGCGCTTACCGACCGTCTCCTCCATCCACATGCGCGCGCCACCGGCGCCACAGCACATGGAACGCTGCCCGTGACGCGGCATCTCCTTGAGGGTCACGCCCGAGCCGTCCATGAGCTCACGCGGCGCCTCGTAGACCTGGTTGTGGCGGCCGAGGTAGCACGGGTCGTGGTAGGTCACGGTGCCGTCGATCGGGGCCACCGGCACCAGACGCTTGTCCCGCACGAGGCGGTTGAGCAGCTGGGTGTGGTGGACCACCTGGTAGTCGCCACCGAGCTCGCCGTACTCGTTCTTGAGTGCGTTGAGGCAGTGGGCACAGGTCACGACGACCTTGCGCTGCGCGGTGGGCACGCCGTCGAAGGCGTTGTTCATCGTCTCGATGTTCTGCTCGGCGAGCATCTGGAACAGGAACTCGTTGCCCGCGCGGCGGGCGGAGTCACCGGTACAGGTCTCGCCCTGGCCCAGCACCGCGAACTTCACTCCTGCGGTGTGCAGCAGCGTCGCCACGGCCTGCGTGGTCTTCTTGGCGCGATCCTCGAAGGCGCCGGCACAGCCGACCCAGAACAGGTATTCGGTGTCGGAGAAGTCCTCGATGTCCGAGCCGATGACCGGGATGTCGAAGTCGAGGGCGTTCATCCACTCGTCGCGGCCGGAGTTGTTCTGGCCCCACGGGTTGCCCTTGTTCTCGAGGTTCTTGAACAGGCCCGCCAGCTCGGTCGGGAACTCCGACTCGATGAGCACCTGGTAGCGACGCATGTCGACGAAGTGGTCGACGTGCTCGATGTCCACGGGGCACTGCTCGACACAGGCGCCACAGGTGGTGCAGGACCAGAGGGCCTCCGGGTCGATGATGCCGGCGAGGGTCGGGTCCTCGGAGACGTCGGCGGTGGTGCTGCCGACCAGCGGACGCTGGGCCTCGATGCGGGCGGCCTCGGGGATCTTCGCCAGCTTGGCCTCGTCCGGGTTGCCCTCGGCGTCGACCAGTCCGGTCTCCTCGCCCATCGTGGTCTTGCCACCCGCGAGCAGGTACGGCGCCTTGGCCGCGCCGTGGTCGCGCAGCGCCATCATCATGAGCTTGGGGCTCAGCGGCTTACCGGTGTTCCAGGCGGGGCACTGCTCCTGGCAGCGGCCACACTCGGTACAGGTGGAGAAGTCCAGCCAGCCCTTCCACGAGAAGTCCTCGATCGCGCCGGCGCCCAGGAGGGGCTCGAAGTCCTCGTCCTCCTCGGTGCGCTGCTCGATCTTCTCCATGGTCAGCGCCTCGCCTTCCATGGTCATGGGCTTGAGCGCGCCGAGCGCGGTGCGGCCGTCGGCCTCGCGCTTGAAGTAGATGTTGAAGAACGCCGAGAAGCGGTGCCAGGCGACGCCCCAGGTGATGTTGCGGCCCACGACGTACAGCCAGATCATGCCGGTGAGCAGCTTGATCAGCGCGAAGATCGAGACCATGAGTTCGTTGGCGGGCAGGATCGTCGACAGCGGGCCGGTGGCCCAGTCGGTGCTCCAGTGGAAGCCGTATCCGTCGGCGCGCAGCAGGGCGAGCTTGCCGGCCTTGACGAAGATCATGCCCAGGCCCTCGAGCAGCACGACGGCCTCGACGAAGTAGGCGGCCTTGCGGTCCGATCCGGTGAACCGGTTGAGGCCCTTACGCTGGTTGACCTGGCGGATGATGATCAGTACCAGAATGCCGATGACGGTGCCCAGGCCCAGGAACTCGTCGATGGCGTGGTACCAGACCTGGTCCGACAGCCACGGCCAGCCGCCGCGCGGGTTGAACGTCTGGATGTAGGCCTCGAACCAGACGATCGAGCCGAGCATGAAGCCCACCATGACGAACCAGTGGAAGAAGCCCACCGAGCGCTTACGCGCCATCCGTGTGTGGGCGGCGACCTCCACGATGACGTTCTTCAGTCGGGCGAAGACCGGCCCGAATCGATTGAAGCCGTCCTTCTGGCCGAGCATGATGCTCCGCACCATCCGCGAGACTCCTCCGATGAAGGAGGCCCAGCAGATCAAACTGAGTAGGACGCCTATCGTCCCGAGAGTGATGGTCACGCCTGACATGGTTCGCGGCCTTTCGTCGCACTTCTCGACGCACGGGCACCGTATTTCCGTATTAAAGGCACCCGTCGACAGTGTTGAGGTCAAAGGTATGCCACAAGGGCCCCGTTCCACGAGTTGAGGTCTCCCTTACCTGAGAGTTCCCCACTCGCGGACGGGGCCCGCGTGACGATCAGTGTTTCAGTTGGTGCGCAGTGTCAGACCCGGGTGCGCGGCGAGCACGTCGGAGATCGGGACCGCCGACAGGCGCGGGGTGAACCCGGCGGCCTTGGACACCGCCTCGGCGTTGGCGCAGGTCCCGGTGTCGGCCACGTTGGAGGCGCTGGAGATGCCCAGTGCGCGGTCGCCCGAGAAGACCACTCCGCCGCTGTCGCCGGGGAGGGCGCACAGGTCGACCGTGAAGGCGCCGGCGATGGTGCGCGAGCCGGCCACGTCGATGTCGGCGTCCACCTGCGAGATGGTGCCGCAGGAGAACCCGGTGCGGAAGCCGGTCTTGCAGGCCTTCTGGCCCACGACGGGCTCGGCGGTGCCGATGATCGACTGGGGCGCATTGCCGTCGGCGCTGACGAGGTTGTTGCTGAACCGCTCGGCCGCGTCCTCGTCCACCGCGATGAGGGCGGTGTCGATCGCCTCACGCTTGGTGCCGGTCATGGTGCCGAACTCCTCGCCGTCGGCGAGGGCGGCGCGGGTGCCGTCGGCCCCGGCGCAGTGTGCGGCGGTGATGACGACGGGCTTGCCGTCCAGCTCACCGTTGAACCCGGTCGAGCACTCGAGCACACCGCTTGGAACGCGGACCATGTAGCCGGTGCCGCCCACGACCGGGCCCGTGGGTGACGTGTCCGTCCGGCCTCGCTGACGCGCCTGCGGCGTGGGCTGCGGGTCGGGGTTGGGCACGGTCTCGTTCATTCCGTCGATGATCGAGCCGGTCCCGGGAGTCAGGCCGGACAGCAACTCGACGATGGTGCGCATCGGCCCCTCGGGGATGAACCCGGTGTCGTTGAGCAGTGCCAGGCTTCCGAGCGAGCCGCCGTCGCCGCCGGTCAGCGCGCCGAGTCCGGCGCCCGCGCCGGCGCCGCCCGCGCCCTCACCGGTGGCGGCGGGCGTGAGTCCGTCGGTGGTCGGTTCGCCGTCGGAGCCGGTCCCGCCGCCCTGGCTCCCGAACGGCGCGGTGTCCGACGCCGGGTCGGGGGCCTCGATCATGTCGACCTCGGCGAGGTCGTGGAGCCGGGAGTCGATGGTGCCGAGCTGGGCGGCATCACCGCCACGGGTGGTGACGACGACGGCGTTGCGGGTCGGATCGACACGCACACCGGTGACGAGTTCCTTGAGGTCGGTGGGCATGCCCTCGACGATCGCGCCGACCTGTCGTTCACGCGCATCGAGCTCGTGTGTGGTCAACGCCACGTCCCGGACGGTGAACCCGGCGTCGGTCGCCTCGTCGCGGAGTGTGTCGCCGATCGCTCCCTCGACCACGCCGACGATGCCGGTGCCGTCGTCGTCGAGCCAGACGCCGCCGAACGCCTCGCGGAACTTCTGCTCCCACCCGGGGCGCGCCTCGGCGAGGCGCTGGCCGACGCCGGCCTGGTCGAGGAACTGCTCGGGCGTCAGGCCGAGATCGCGCTTGAGCGCCTCGACGAGCGACGTCAGCTGGGGTCCCAGCGCCCCGTCGAGCGCGGGGAGGGCCGTCGGGGTGGCGGCGGGGGGCGCCGGGGGCGCGGGGGCGGGCTCGGCGCCGGCGGGCGTCGCGGTGACGACGAGTGCCGCGGCCGCGCCGAGTGCGGCGAGTTTCGAAGAGATGCGCATGGTGGCCTTCCGTGATGCACGGTGAGCGACTGGAGGGGTCGACCGGTCGCGAGCAAGATTACGGAGCTGTGATTACTGAGTCCAGTGTGACACGTGTGATTAGTGGGATTAGTTGGGCGATTTTTCAGAAGAGGCTGAGTCGAAGAATTTCGCCACTGGGCGCTAGGCTGCCTCTTCGGCAACGACGTACGCGTCATCCCCAGATACATATCGACCGGAGGTCCCATGTCCGACGCAGACGCCGCACTCCACGAGGCTCTCGACACAGTGGTGCGACGCAATCCCGGACAGGTTCTCTTCCGGCAGGCCGTGCACGAAGTCCTCGAGTCGCTCGCGCCCGTCGTGCACCAGCACCCCGAGTACGTCGAGGGGGGCATCCTCAAGCGCATCATCGAGCCCGAGCGCGTGGTCTCCTTCCGGGTGCCCTGGGTGGACGACAACGGCGTGGTGCAGGTCCAGCGCGGCTTCCGCGTGCAGTTCAGCTCGGACCTGGGTCCGTACAAGGGCGGCCTGCGCTTCCACAAGTCCGTCGATGAGGACACCCTGAAGTTCCTCGGCTTCGAGCAGGTGTTCAAGAACGCCCTCACCGGCCTGGGCCTGGGCGGCGGCAAGGGTGGTTCCGACTTCGACCCGCACGGCAAGAGCAACGGCGAGGTCATGCGGTTCTGCCAGTCGTTCATGGCGGAGCTGGCCCACCACATCGGTGCCGACCTGGACGTGCCCGCCGGCGACATCGGCGTGGGCGGTCGCGAGATCGGCTACCTGTACGGGCAGTACCGCAAGGTGACCGGCCGCAACGAGGCCGGCGTGATCACCGGTAAGGGTGTCGGCTACGGCGGCTCCTGGGCGCGGACCGAGGCCACCGGTTACGGGCTGGTCTACTTCGTCCGCGAGATGTTGCGCGACTGCCCGGGGCTCACCCTCGAGGGCTCGCGCGTCGTGGTCTCGGGTTCGGGCAACGTCGCACTCTATGCGGCCAAGAAGGCCTCGCAGCTCGGCGCCACCGTCGTGGCCTGCTCGGACAGCCAGGGTTACGTGCTGGACGAGGACGGCCTCGACCTGGACCTGCTGTCGGAGATCAAGGACGTGCGCCGCGAGCGCCTCTCGGCCTATGCCGACGAGCGCGGCAACTGCACCTACTTCGAGGGCCGGTCGGTGTGGGAGGTCGACTGCGACATCGCGCTGCCGTGTGCCACCCAGAACGAGCTCGACGGCGACGCCGCGCGCGCGCTCGCCGAGAACGGCTGCCGCCTCATCGCCGAGGGCGCGAACATGCCCTGCACCGAGGAGGCCATCGAGGTCATCCACGCCAAGGGCATTCTGTTCGGCCCCGCCAAGGCCGCCAACGCCGGCGGCGTGGCCACCAGTGGCCTGGAGATGCGGCAGAACGCCGGCCGTCTGCTGTGGGACTTCGAGCGCGTCGACTCCGAGCTCGACCGCATCATGACCAACATCCACGCGACCGCCGCCGCGACCGCCGAGGAGTACGGCCAGCCCGGCGACCTGATCGCCGGCGCCAACATCGCCGCGTTCCGCCGGGTGGCCGACGCGATGCTGGCCCAGGGCGTCATCTGACCCGAGTCCGTCGACCCTCCGGGTCACGGGCAGTACGACGACGACAACGACCACCACGTCGTTGTCGTCGTCGTCGTCATTTCAGGGGGCGGGTGGCCCGGCACTCCCGGCGCTGTCGCCGTGCGCGCCCGGCCTCGTCCGCCTCGCCCGGGCGGCTTTGAGTCTGTTCGACGCAGGTCTGCGTGTGAGTTGCCTCACTCCGGGAATGGAATCCTGCGCCTCCCAGTTATACGGAGCGTCAAACCTCAGCGACCCAGACTCAACTCGGGTTGACTCGCCACCGAACGGCGGGCAGTGTGGACACCACACTGTGGAGGGACGGGCCCCGGACTTGAGTCGGGGTCGCTGAACAGCAGTCATCATTCGCGGGAACAGTAAGGAGTTCACCATGGGACGTGCAGTCGGTATCGACCTCGGCACCACCAACTCGGCGGTCGCGGTCCTGGAGGGCGGCGAGGCCCAGGTCATCGCCAACGCCGAGGGGTCGCGCACGACCCCTTCGGTGGTCGCCTTCGCCAAGAACGGCGAGGTCCTCGTCGGCCAGCCGGCCAAGAACCAGGCGGTCACCAACGTCGACCGCACCATCCGCTCGGTCAAGCGGCACATCGGCACCGACTGGAAGTCGGATTCGATCGACGACAAGACCTACACCCCGCAGGAGATCAGCGCCCGTACGCTGCAGAAGCTCAAGAGGGATGCCGAGTCCTACCTGGGTGAGGACGTCACGGATGCCGTGATCACCGTTCCGGCCTACTTCAACGACGCCCAGCGTCAGGCCACCAAGGACGCCGGCCAGATCGCCGGCCTCAACGTCCTGCGCATCGTCAACGAGCCCACCGCGGCCGCCCTGGCCTACGGACTCGACAAGGGCGAGCAGGAGCAGACCATCCTGGTCTTCGACCTCGGTGGCGGTACGTTCGACGTCTCCCTGCTCGACATCGGTGACGGCGTCGTGGAGGTCCGCGCGACCTCGGGCGACAACCACCTCGGTGGTGACGACTGGGATCAGCGGGTCGTCGACTGGCTGGTCGAGAAGTTCAAGGCGCAGAACGGCATCGACCTGACCAAGGACAAGATGGCCCTGCAGCGTCTGCGTGAGGCCGCGGAGAAGGCCAAGATCGAGCTGTCCAGCGGACAGTCCACTTCGATCAACCTGCCGTACATCACGGTCGACGCGGACAAGAACCCGCTCTTCCTGGACGAGACGCTCACCCGCGCCGAGTTCCAGAAGATCACCCAGGACCTGCTCGATCGCTGCCGTCAGCCGTTCCAGGCCGTGATCAAGGACGCCGGCATCTCGGTCTCCTCGATCGACCACGTGGTCCTGGTCGGTGGCTCGACCCGTATGCCCGCCGTGACCGACCTGGTCAAGGAGCTCACCGGGGGCAAGGAGCCCAACAAGGGCGTCAACCCGGACGAGGTCGTCGCCGTGGGTGCCGCGCTGCAGGCCGGCGTGCTCCGTGGCGAAGTCAAGGACGTCTTGCTGCTCGACGTGACCCCGCTGTCGCTGGGCATCGAGACCAAGGGCGGCGTCATGACCAAGCTCATCGAGCGCAACACCACCATCCCGACCAAGCGCTCGGAGACCTTCACCACGGCGGACGACAACCAGCCATCGGTGCAGATCCAGGTATTCCAGGGCGAGCGTGAGATGGCCGCGCAGAACAAGCTGCTCGGCTCCTTCGAGCTCGCCGGCATCGCCCCCGCTCCGCGCGGCGTGCCCCAGGTCGAGGTGACCTTCGACATCGACGCCAACGGCATCGTCCACGTCACCGCCAAGGACAAGGGCACCGGCAAGGAGAACACGATCGTCATCCAGGACGGCTCCGGTCTGTCCAAGGAGGAGATCGACCAGATGATCAAGGATGCGGAGGATCACGCCGCCGAGGACGCCAAGCGTCGCGAGGAGGCGGACGCCCGCAACCAGGCCGAGTCCACGATCTACCAGACGGAGAAGTTCGTCTCGGAGAACGAGGACAAGATCCCGGCCGACAAGAAGTCCTCGCTCGAGTCGGCGATCGCCGAGGCCAAGACCGCTCTCGAGGGGTCGGACGTCGACGCGATCAAGGCCGCGGTCGAGAAGGTCAACACCGAGGCGCAGGCCGTCGGCCAGGCGATCTACGAGGCCTCCGCGGCCGAGGGCGCCGAGGCCGGGGAGGGCGCATCCGCGGGGTCCGATGACGACGACGTGGTGGACGCCGAGGTCGTCGACGAGGACGAGACCGGGAGCGATTCCAAGTGACCTCGCCCCACGCTGACGGACCGGAGACCGACAAGGCCGCATGGGCCGGTGCCGACGCCGAGACCGTCGACGCCGCCGAGGTGGCCGACGAGGCCGCGGCGGCTGAGGCCGCCGCGGCCGGCGGGGACGGTGCGCTCGAGGGAGAGATCGTCGACGAGGCGTCGTCCGGGCTGCAGGCGCAGCTCGACGAGCGCACCGCCGACCTGCAGCGGGTGTCGGCGGAGTTCGCCAACTACCGCCGCCGCATGGACCGCGAGCGTACGGCCGGCATCGAGGCCGCCCGCGCGGGACTGCTCTCCGAGCTGCTCCCCGTGGTGGACGACCTCGACCGCGCCCGCGATCACGGCGACCTGTCCGACGGGCCGCTCAAGGCCTTCGCCGACAAGATGGTCGCGCTCCTGGCGGGCCAGGGCGTCGAGCAGTTCGGCGAGGAGGGCGACCCCTTCGACCCGAACCTGCACGAGGCCGTGCAGGACGAGTCCGACGGCGGCGAGCCCGTGCTCGGCACCGTCCTGCGCAAGGGCTACCGCATGGGCGAGCGCACCCTGCGCGCGGCGATGGTCATCGTCCGCTGACAGAGGCGACCGGCACGTGCAGGTGCGGCCCGCATCAGGCGGACCGCACCTGCACACCACGGCAGACCTGAGAAACTACAGAGCAGGACAGAAAGGAGGCGTCTGGTGAGCCAGCGCGAATGGGTCGAGAAGGACTACTACGCCGAGCTGGGCGTCTCCAAGACCGCCACGCAGGACGAGATCCGTAAGGCGTACCGCAAGCTCGCCCGCGAGAACCACCCGGACTCCAACCCGGGTAACACCGCGGCCGAGGAGAAGTTCAAGCGGATCAGCGAGGCGAACGACGTCGTCGGTGATCCGGCCAAGCGCAAGGAGTACGACGAGTTCCGCGCCCAGGTCTCCTCGGGCGGGTTCGGCGGCTTCAGCGCGCCCGGAGGCGGCGGCGGTTACACGACCACCAGCGATTTCGACCTCGGTGACCTGTTCGGCGGCGGCGGACCGGCCGGTGGGGCCGGAGGCTTCTCCGACCTGTTCGGCGGATTGTTCAACCAGGGACGCGCCGGCGGCGGCGGGGCCGGTCGGTCCCGGGCGCAGCGCCCGCGCGGGGGCCAGGACGTGGAGACCGCGCTGACGCTCTCGTTCCGCGAGGCCGCGCTCGGTGAGACCGTCCAGATCAAGCTCTCCTCGGCGTCGCCCTGCCTGACCTGTCACGGCAGCGGCGCCAAGCCCGGCACCAGCCCCAAGGTGTGCGGCACCTGCCACGGCGCCGGCGTCACCCAGCGCAACCAGGGTGCGTTCGGCTTCGCCGAGCCCTGCGCCGACTGCGGCGGTACCGGGTCCAAGATCGACGACCCGTGCACCGACTGCGGAGGCAGCGGCGTCACCGACCGCACCCGCACGATCAACGTCAAGGTGCCGGCGGGAGTCTCCGACGGCCAGCGCATCCGGCTCTCCGGACAGGGCGAGGCCGGCTTCCGTGGCGCGCCCTCCGGCGACCTGTACGTCACGGTGACCGTCCAGAAGGACGCGGTCTTCCAGCGCGACGGCGCGGACCTACTGGTCGACCTGCCGGTGTCCTACCCCGAGCTCGTGCAGGGTTCACAGGTGTCCGTCCCGACCCTGACCGGCCGGGTGACCGTCAAGGTCCCCGCCGGATCGCGGGACGGCCAGATCCTGCGGGTGCGGGGCCGGGGCATCGCACGCAAGTCCGGAACCGGCGACCTCAAGGTCACGCTCCGGGTGGCCACGCCCCCCGCCGGGATGGCCGAAGCCGAACTCGCCGCATACGACGAGGCGCTCCGCGCGGCAGGCTTCGATCCGCGGTCGGGCTGGGCCGGGTCGGCATGAGCCCCCGGCTGGACGTCGAGGACCTCGGTCCCGACGACAGCGTGCTCGTGATCTCCATGGCCGCGGAGCTGTCGGGGCTGCACGCCCAGACGCTGCGCACCTACGACAGGCTCGGGATCGTCACCCCCGAACGCACCCGGGGCGGCGGCCGCCGCTACTCGCTGCGCGACGTGGCAATGCTGCGCGAGGTGCAGCGGCTCAGCCAGGAGGAGGGCGTGAACCTCGCCGGCATCAAGCGGATCATCGAGTTGACCAATCAGGTCGACGCGCTGCGCAGTCGTGTGGCCGACCTCATCGACGAGCTCGCCGACCTGCAGCGACGGCAGGGGCGGCCCGGCCGCTCCGGCGAGTTGGTGCACGTGCCGCGTTCCACCTCCGTGGTGGTCTGGCGGCCCCGCCACGAACGTGACCGGAACAGTGATTGAGGTAAGCCTTACCAAGCTGATGCTAGATTTCAGGGGATACTGATACATCGACCCCCGGAGTCGTTCGTGATTCTTCGATCCCGCGGCATCGCCGTTGCCCTGGCCACCGTGCTGGCCACCTCTCTGACTGCCTGTGGATTGTCCGGCGCAGGTGACGACGCCGCATTGGTCGTCTACAACGCCCAGCACGAATCGCTCACCCGCGACTGGGCCGACGCCTTCACCGAGGAAACGGGAATCGAGGTGGAGTTGCGCAACGGTAGCGACTTCGATCTCGGCAACCAGCTTGTCGCGGAGGGGGACGCCTCCGGGGCGGACCTCTACCTGACGGAGAACTCGCCGGCCATGTCGATGGTCGCCCGTGAGGGACTCCTGGCGCCGGTCTCCGAGGAGACCCTCGCTCAGGTCCCGGAGGAGTATCGCCCATCCACCGGCGACTGGGTGGGCGTCGCCGCCCGCTCCACCGTCTTCGTCTACAACCCGGACGCGGTCGCCGAGGCCGAACTCCCGGAGTCTTTTGCCGATCTGGCAGAGCCCCGCTGGCAGGGTAGATGGGGTGCCGCTCCGGCGGGCGCCGACTTCCAGGCAATCGTCTCCGCCTCGCTCGAACTCGACGGAGAAGAGAATACCCGAGCCTGGCTCGAGTCCCTCGAGGGGCCGGACGGGGCATTCGCGACCTACAAGGGCAACAAACCCATTCTGGCGGCCGTCAACGCCGGTGAGATCGACGGCGGCGTGATCTACCACTACTACTATTTCGGTGACCAGGCCGGAACCGGCGAGTCCTCGCAGAATGTGGTGCAGCACTACTTCCGAAACGAGGGCCCGGAGTCATTCGTCTCCCTGTCCGGCGGCGGTGTGCTCGCGGGCGCCCCGCACGCCGAGGAAGCGCAGCGCTTTCTGACGTTCATCACCTCCACCAAGGGACAGGAGATCCTGCGGGATTCCTCCTTCGAGTACCCGGTCGCCTCGGGCGTCGGGGCGAACCCTGAACTGGTCCCGCTCGCCGAGCTGAACGCCCCGGACATCGACCCGGCAGGCCTCAACGGCCCGGAGGTGTCCGATCTGATGATCTCACTCGGTCTGGCCTGATCTGTGGCGACCGTCGCGCCCCCGAGGACCACAGCGCCACCCGGCCCGGCCGGTCGGCCCGGTGCCCCGGCGCGCACCGGGCGAACGCCAGCGCGGGTGCGGGGGCGTCGCCCGCCACCAGCACTGTCCGTGATCGTGGGATTGCTCACGGTCCTGTTCCTGCTGCCGGTGGGGTACATCGTCTGGCTCGCCGTCGACATCGGTCCGTCGGCGGTCGCCGAGCTGTTGTTTCGCGAGCGTGTCCTGAGGCTTCTCGGCTCCACCCTCGCGCTGGTGGCGGTCGCCGTCCCGGCCGCCGTGGTGCTGGGTGTGGCCGCGGCCTGGCTGGTCGAACGGACCACGTTGCCCGGCCGGAAGGTCTGGGGAGTGCTCTTCGCCGCGCCATTGGCGGTACCGGCGTTCGTCATCAGCTACGCCTGGCTGGGGATCGATCCGTCGATCGGCGGACTGTCCGGTGGCGTGCTCATCTCGATCTGTGCATATTTTCCGCTCGTCTATCTCCCTGCGGCCGCTACGCTGCGGTGGATCGACCCCGCGGAAGAGGAGGTGGCCCGATCCCTGGGCGTTCACGGGTGGGGCATCGTGTTCCGCGTCCTGGTCCCGCAGTTGCGTCTGGCTGTCGTCGGCGGCGGACTGCTCGTCGCCCTGCATCTGCTCGCCGAGTACGGCGCGTTCTCCATGATCCGCTTCGACACCTTCACCACGGCGATCGTGGACCAGTACCAGTCGTCGTTCGCCTCGGCCTCGGGCGGTGTGCTCGCGGGTGTCCTGGTGCTCGTGTGTCTGGCCCTGCTGATGGCGGAGGCAGGCGCCCGCGGCCGGGCCAGGTACGCCCGCCTGGGCGCGGGCGCCGCGCGCCGGACCCCGCCCGTGAGGCTGGGCAGGTGGACCCCGGTGGCGCTACTCGGGTCCCTGGCGGTGGTGGTGATCTCGCTCGGCGTCCCCGTGTTCGTGGTGGGGCGGTGGCTCGTCGTGGGCGGGACGGAGGTGTGGGCGAATCCGGATCTGCCCGAGGCGTTCGCCCAGTCGGTCGGCTACGGGTTCTACGGCGGCCTCGGCTGTGTGCTGCTGGCGCTGCCCGTGGCATGGTTGACCATCCGCTATCCCGGGCCGACAGCCCGGCTGGTCGAATCAGGCAATTACATCGCGAGCTCGGTACCGGGCATTGTGGTGGCGCTGGCACTGACCACGGTGTCCATCCATGTGCTGCCGCAGATCTACCAGACCGTCGTGCTGGTCCTGGCGGCCTACGTGCTGTTGTTCCTCCCTCGTGCCGTCGTGACACTGCGCGCGGGCCTGGCCCAGGCACCGGAGCGGCTCGAGGAGGCGGCGCGGTCACTCGGTTGCCCGCCGTGGCGTGCGGTCCTCACGGTGACCATCCGGCGCATGATGCCTTCGATGGTGGTGGCCTTCGCTCTGGTGTTCCTCGCGGTTCTCAACGAACTCACCGCCACCCTCCTGCTCTCGCCCGCCGGTACCAGCACCCTGGCGACCCGATTCTGGGCGCTCGGGCTGGACCTGGATTACGCCGCTGCCGCACCCTTCGCCATGATCATGATCGTGATGTCCGCGCCCATGACCTATCTCCTGCTTCGTCAGACCGCGGCGGGTGGACGGTGAGCGCGCGCGACGCGTCTCCGGCGTCCTGTGAACGGACGGCCTCCACCGGTGGCGAAGCGCTTTCCGTCCACAACCTGACCAAGTCATTCCCCGGCCGCACTGTCCTGGCCGGTATCGACCTGGACGTCCCGTCGGGCGGCTCGGTGGCCGTGGTGGGCCCGTCGGGATGTGGTAAGACGACTCTGCTGCGGGTGATCGCGGGCTTCGAACAGCCGGACGCGGGGAGCGTCAGTCTGGGCGGTCGCGTACTCACCGGGCCCTACGGAATCCCGGCGCACAGGCGCCAGATCGGATACGTGCCTCAGGATGGTGCGCTGTTCCCGCATCTGAGCGTGGGCGCGAACGTCGGGTTCGGTCTGCCACGCAGGGCGCGGACCCGGGACCGGATCGCAGGGCTGCTCGAGCGGGTCGCGCTGGACGCCGACATGGCCACGCGCCGACCTGACCAGTTATCCGGCGGGCAGCAGCAGCGGGTGTCGGTGGCGCGGGCCTTGGCCCAGTCGCCGTGTGTGGTGTTGCTCGACGAGGCTTTCTCCGCGCTGGACGCCGGCCTGCGATCCGAGATCAGGAGCGCCGTGGGCGAGATCCTGCGCGACGGCGGGATCACCGCGTTGCTCGTGACCCATGACCACGAGGAGGCGCTCTCGTTCGCCGATCGCGTCGCCGTGATGCGCGACGGTGCATTTGTGCAGGTCGATCGGCCACGAGAGGTGTATCTGCACCCCGCCGACGACGGCACCGCGGAGTTCTTCGGAGAAGTGGTGCACCTGTCCGGGCAGGTTCGGGACAGCTACGCCGAGACGGCACTCGGGCGCATCGCGATACCGTCGGGCCGCGACGACGGGGGTGTCGTGCCGGGCGGCGGACCGGTGGCGCTCACGGTGCGGACGGAGCAGGTGATCCTGGGCGCGCCGGACGACGCGGTGGCGCGCGGTGTGGTCCGCTCCGCGCGGTTCCTCGGATCTGCGGTCCGGTGTGAGATCGATGTGCCCGGTGCGGGCACGGTGGTCGCCCGGTGTCGGCCCCAGGACGCGCCCGAGGTCGACGACGAGGTGGGCGTCTCGCTGGCCGGCGACGCACGGGTCCGCGGACGCTGACCACACGGAGAGAGCTCCGGTGCAGAGCGCAGGCAATCTACGATTTTCATGAGGATAGGTTTGCCTAATACAGTGCTTCTGTGAAGGTTCTTCCCGCAGCACAGTCCCGGGCTGCCCTCGAGACGTCCGGTCCGCCGGCGCGGCGGGAGATCGTCGCCACGCTGGCTGCACGGGGTGAGTCGGTCGCTGTCGTCGCCCTCGACGGTGAGATCACCTACGCAGACCTGGCACATCGGGTGGCCGATCGCGCCGCCGCCTATCCGGACGTGGCCACCGGTCGGCGCATGATCGGGTTGCTCGCCGCCAACACCAGCGAGTTCCTGGTCGACTACCTCGCTGCCCATGACGCCGGCCATGTCGTGCTCCTCCTGCCGCCGGACGGCGCCGCCACCGGGGCGTTGGTCGCCACATGGACGCCGGACATCATCGCCGGCGACGGCCGGGAGATCCCCGACGGGGCCCACAGATCGCCGCCGCAGCACGACCTGCACCCCGACCTCGCGCTGTTGCTGAGCACCTCCGGCTCCACCGGTGCCCCGAAGCTGGTCCGTCAGTCGCGCCGCGCGGTCCTGGCCAACGCCCGCTCGATCGCGGAGTACCTGCGCATCGAATCCACGGACCGTGCCATCACTACGCTGCCCCCGCACTACTGCTACGGGCTGTCGGTCCTGCACAGCCACCTGCTCCGCGGGGCCTCGGTGGTGCTCAACGCCGACTCGGTGTCCACCCCGGAGTTCTGGGACCGCGCGGCGGAAAAGGCGGTGACGACCTTCGCGGCGGTGCCGCACACCATCGAGCTCATCGAGCGCGTGGGCCTCGATCAGCTCGACCGACTCCCGCACCTGCGCTACCTCACCCAGGCGGGCGGCCGACTGGCCCCCGAGTCCGTGCGTCGCGTGGCGGCGTACCTCGAGGGACGCGGTGCCGACCTCGTGGTCATGTACGGCCAGACCGAGGCCACCGCCCGCATGGGCTACCTGCCGCCACACCTGGCCCGACGCCGCGCCGGGGCGATCGGCATCGCGATCCCCGGCGGTTCCTTCCGGGTGGACACCCTCGAGGGCGCCGACCCGGATGAGCCCGGCGAGCTGGTGTACACAGGCCCCAACGTGATGATGGGCTACGCGGTGGCCCCGTCCCACCTGGCACACGGCCACGAACTGAGCGAACTGCGCACCGGAGACCTCGCCCGGATCGCGAGCGACGGACTCGTCGAGATCGTGGGACGAATGGGTCGCGAGACCAAGATCTTCGGCCACCGCATCGACCTCGGGCGCGTCGAGGCCACCCTGGCCGACCGGGGATTCGACGCCTGGTGCGTCGGCGAGCCGGACCGGCTCGTGGCGGTCGTCCGGGAGTCCACGCCGGATCTGGTGTCGGCAGCAGCGTCCGCCTCGGGACTGCCGGCGTCCGCGGTGGAGGTGCTCGTCGTCGAACCTCCACGCACCTCCTCCGGCAAGGTGGACCAGGCCGCGCTGCGCACTCTCGTCGCCGAGCGGGACCGCTCGCCCGGCGGATCCGACGCCGGAACGCCCAGCGCGTTCGTCGCCCACGCGCTCGGGTTGGACTCGTGCCCGCCGGAGGCCACCTTCGTCGACCTCGGCGGCGACTCGTTGACCTACGTGGTCCTGTCCACCAGGCTCGAGGAGACCGTGCCGGGGCTACCGCGAGACTGGCACCTGCGCCCGATCGCCGAATTGGATGCGCTCGCCGCCGCGCCGACGGCCGCACCCGCCGCACGGTGGACGCCGTGGCGAGCGTGGGCCAGGGTCGACACCTCTGTGCTGCTGCGCGCCGTCTTCATCCTCACGATCGTGGGCGGCCACACGCGTGCCTTCGCGATCTATGGCGGCGCCCACGTCCTGATCGCGCTGGCCGGCTACTCGCTCGCCCGGTTCCGGCTCCACTCCGCCGACACGCGCGAACGGGCGCTCGGCGTCCTGCGGACTGCCGGGCGGATCGCGGTGCCGGCCGTCGTGTGGCTGCTCATCGTCACCCCGTTGACCAGCAGGTATCACTGGTACTCGCCGCTATTGGCCACGCACCTCTTCGGCCCGCACTCGTGGTCGGACGACCGCTGGTGGAACCCGTGGCAGATGTGGTTCATCGAGGCCGCGGTCTATCTGACCCTCGGCGTGGCCGCGCTCATGGCGATCCCGGCCGTCAGCCGCCTGGACCGGCGCCATCCCTTCGCGCTCCCTGCCGCGCTCATCGCGGCCGGTCTGCTGGTGCGCTTCACCGTGATCGACCTCGGCGGTGGTCCGATGGTCTGGTACTCGGCGCCGGCGGTGCTGTGGCTGTTCGGGCTGGGCTGGGCGATCGCGAGGACCGAGCAGGTGCGTGGCAACCCGGTGTGGGTGCGGCTGGCCTGCACGGCGGTCGTGGTGGCGTGCGTGCCCGGCTGGTTCGGCCACCCCTCGCGTGAGCTCGTGATCATCGTCGGCCTGCTGGCCGTGATCTGGGTCCCGGCCGTCCGTCTGCCGCGACCGGTCGTGCGGCTGGTGACCCCGCTCGCCGCGGCGTCACTATTCATCTACCTCACCCACTTCCTCGTCTACCCGCCGATCCGCGACGCCGGCCACGAGTGGCTCTCGTTCGCGCTGTCGCTCGCCGTGGGAATCGCCGCGTGGTGGCTGTGGGAGGCCGGCGCGCGGGTGACCCGGCGCGTGGCCGACCGGCGGCAGTGCGGCTGCCGAGACAGGTAGCCTCGAGCGCAGTTCGACCGCGCCCCGCCCGGTTCGCGGGCCACTGGTCAGAAACCCGTCGGGCCCCGGGTGGACCACCCCGGAACCGACCGCAGCCCACGAGGAGGCCCGCCGTGCGCATCGCCGCCGCCCAGATCCTGTCCGGACGCGACCCGCAGGACAATCTGCGCAAGGTTCGCGAGCGGGTGGCCGAGGCCGCCGGCCGGGGGGCCCGCCTCGTGGTGTTCCCCGAGGCCACCATGCGCGCATTCGGCGCCGGTCGGCTGGACGAGATCGCCGAACCCGTCGACGGCCCGTGGGCGACCGCGGTGGCCGAGGTCGCGCGTGAGTACGGGGTTGTCGTCGTCGTCGGCATGTTCACCCCCGGCGAGGGCGGCAGGGTGCGTAACACCCTCCTGGTCACCGGGCCGGCCGGGGACGGCGAGGGCGGCGCCGGCGAGGACCTCCACCTCGGCTACGACAAGATCCACCTGTTCGACGCGTTCGGGTTCGCCGAATCCGACACGGTCGAGCCCGGCGACACCACGCGCGTGGTGACCATCGACGGCGTGGGGATCGGGCTCAGCGTCTGCTACGACATCCGCTTCCCCGGCCAGTACCGGCGCCTCGCGGCCGACGGCGCGCGCCTGACGCTGTGCAGCGCGTCGTGGGGGTCAGGGCCCGGCAAGGTAGACCAGTGGCGGTTGCTGGCCGGCGCCCGCGCGCTGGACGCCACCACGTTCCTGCTCGCCGTGGACCAGGCGGATCCCGAGGTGGAGGGCGTCGAGGTGAAGAAGGGCGCGCCGACCGGCATCGGTCACTCGCTGCTCGTGGGGCCGGACGGGACCGTGCGTGAGGAGATCGCCGCGCGGGGCTCGGGGCTGCTGGTGGTGGAGGTCGACGACGACGAGGTCAGCCGCATACGGAAGGCGGTCCCCGTGCTCGCGAACGGGCGGGTCACCGAAGAGCCGGCCGCGGGGGTGGGGCGGTGACCGGACCGCGCGATCCGCGCGAGGGCGGCGATTCCCGCGACGGCGACGGCCCCGCCGATCCTCCCACCGAACAGTTCCCGCCCGCCGCGAACGAGGGCGGCGACCCGCCCACGCAGCAGTTCCCACCGGCCGACCCGCCGACCAGCGCGCTGCCGCCGGTCGAGTCGGGCCCCGGGTCGGCGGCGTGGTCGCAGTACGGCGACGAATCCGGCAGTCCGACTCCCACGGCCGGCATCGCGGCCGGCGGGCCGGCTCCCACGGGCGAGATCCCGGCCGGCGACGGCCCGCCGCCCGGTGACGTCCCGCCCGAGGGGCCCGGATCGGGCGGTGGCGGCCGGGACGACGACGGCGGCCGGAACCCGACGCCGTGGATGATCGTCGCGGCGCTGCTCGCGGTGGTGCTGGTCGCCGGCACCGTGGTGTGGCTGGCCTCGCGCAGCAACAGCGACGACCAGATCGCCACGCCCACCACGACGCCCACCCGGTCGACGGTCACCTCGACCACGCGCAGCACCCCGACCACGACCACGCCCACCACGACAGGGCCGCCGACCGCCGCACAGCGGTGCACTGCGGGTTTCGTGGCGGACGAGCTCGGCGAGGGAACCAGGGTGCGCGAGTGCGATCCGCAGTTCCTGCTGGTCACGCGCGATGGGGGCGAGAGCGAGCTGTACACCTGGCGCGAGGACCACTGGGAATTCCTTGCGGCCCCGGCCTCTGATGTGTGCCGGGAGCAGCTCGAACAGCTGGGTGTGCCGGACCAGTTCCGTCGCGTGTTCCAGCCCTGCGGCGTGACGACCAGTCGCACGACGAGCTCCTCCACGACCAGCCCCACGACGAGCGCGACGACCCGCACCACCACGTCGGGCACCACCACGTCGGGCACCTCGACGACCACCACGAGCCGGTCGCTCAGCGGCGCGGCCGCCGATCCGGACGAGGGCGAGGGGGAGGACGGCGGCGACGATGCGGTCGCGAACCGCAAAGCTGACGGCAACGCCGGCGTCTGAGGCTTCCGACGTCTGAGGCAGGGGCCGTCGAGGCGGCGCCTCAGGGGCGGTCGAAGTCGATGTTCTCGCGCGGGGTGCCGGCGGCCACCATGCCGCGGACGGTCGCGCGCAGCATGTCCGGCGAGCCGGCGATGATCACCTGGCGGTCCGCCCACGAGCCCCAGCGGGTGACCGCGTCGACGAGGGTCCCGGTCTGGCGCCGGTGCAGCGTCCGGGGGAGCTCCTCGGCGGGGCCGGCCCACCACGGATCCTCGTCCTCCTCCGACACCGGCTGGATGGTCAGCCACGGGGACGTGGCCGCGAGGTCGACGAGTGTCGGCAGGTCGTACAGGTCGCCGGGGAACCGGGCACCGTAGAACAGGTGCACGCGCGGGTTCTGGCCGTGGCGCAGCATGTCCAGCACCAGGCAGCGAAGCGGCGCGATCCCGGTGCCGCCGGCGATCATCAGCACATCCCGGAACGGCTCGGTGCGGTCCACCTCGAGCATGCCGAGCGGCCGGGCCAGCACCCATCGGTCGCCCACGCCGACGCCACGCACCAGCGAGCCGCTGAGCTCGCCGCCCGGCACGTCGCGGACGTGGAACTCGATCTGCCCCGCCGGGTTCGAGGGGATCGACGGGCTCAGCCGCCGCCACACGCCGGGCGAGTACGGCGTGAGCACACTCAGGTACTGGCCGGGGTGGTAGTCGATCATGGTGTCGCTGATCAGCCGCACCACCGCGATGTCCCGGGTGGGGCGCAGCACCTCCACGACGGTCGCGCCGACGCGTGCGGGCCCGTCCTCCTGTCCGGCTCCCTGCTGAAGTGCAGACGACAGCACCCGGTACGCGGTGGTCAGCGTCGTCTGCAGTCTGTCGTCCCAGCCCCACCCGGCGAGATGCCGCAGCGTGTTGGTGAGCGCCTCCCCGAAACGCTGATGGTGCCGGGGTGCGAGTTCGAGCTTGCGGTGGTCGGCGCCCAGGTGCCGGGCGAAGTCGACGACCTCCTCGACCTTCGTCCGGTCGCCCCGTGCCTCCTCGGTGGTGACCAGCGCCCACGACATCGCCCGCACGAACTCGCGCAGCACCGGCCCGGCGTCGCGCGGGAACAACTCACGGAAGTCGGGGTCGGCGTGTCGTAGCGCGCGGTGGAACATCTCGGGGAAGCGCTCGTCGTTCAGCAGGTCGCGCAGCACCAGCAGCGGGGGCGCGGAGACATCGACGGCGGCGGGCTCGTCGAGCGGCCCGGCCAGCGGGTCGTGGCGCTGATCGAGGTAGGGCTCCAGATCGATGTCGTCGACGACCTCCTCGACGTCGGGGAGGCGGTAATCGTCGTCCACACGGTCCGCGCCGCCCGGGAACTCCATGCCGCTCGCGTCCTCCGGTCCGCGCTTCTTGCTGCCCACCTGATGCGCCTCCCGTCACGTCGTCGTCTGGTACTCCCGTTGGCCGTGGCTGTCGTCGTCGGGCGTGGTCTTCAGCTTAGCCGCGGCGGCGGGCTCACCGGCCCAACGAGATGTCGACGCCCGCGCGCAGTTCGTCCTCGGTGTAGACCAGCTGGCCGCGGCCGGGGAGCTCGATCAGGTACAGCGTGCCGTCCGGCGTGACGTCGGGGAACTGGAAGGTGAACATGCAGGAGGACAGGTCGCCGCCGTCGTAGGCCAGGCGGGCGTCGATCTCGCGGCCGGTGTGGTCCTCGACGAGGGTGAGGGGCGTGCCCTCGCCGATGTCGGACAGGGAGTCGGGCATGTCGCAGCCGGCGCGGTCGCCGGAGACGGGGTCGGCGGGCGTGGACACGACGGTGAACGTGCCGTCGACGGTGAACTCGCCCGGGCCGGGGATCGGCGCCTGCGCGGGGCCGGAGCCGGGGAACGGACCACGGATGGTGTCGGCGGGACCGCTGCGGTCGGCGCCGGGACCGAACAGTGCCATGCCGACGACGGCGACGACGACGAGCGCGAGCCCGCCCACGATCGCGACGGCGGCGACGGTTCCGCGCGGGCGGGAGGATCCGGCGGGCGCCGCGGGAGGTGGTGCATCGCCGGGGAGGCCGGCAACGGTCGGCGGCGGCGCGTTCGGCGACACCGTGTCGGGGCCGGGCTCGGGGGAGGGCAGCGGACGGGGCTCGTCGCCGTAGCGGTAGGTGCCGTCGGCGAGCGGGGGATAGTGCATCGGCATGGCGCACGCTCCTTTCCCGCCGGCCCGCGCGCGAGGAGGGCGCGGATCTGCAGATCGATTCTAGTCGCCTCGGCGGTGACGGGTTGGTCACACTTCCTGCGGCGAACCGGGTGGTGGTTAGCCGCCCGGGCGGTTCTTCGGGGAAGGTAGAGGGATGTCTGTCGAGCCTCCCCGTCCCGACTCCGAGCCCGTCGACGCCATGTCCGCCGGCACCGTGCCCGCCGAGTCGGTGCACCACGACCCCGTTGCGGACTCCGATCTCGATCCCGCCAGCCCCGTCCCCGGCCGGCCCGGCCCGGTCGAGGCGGTCGGCAATGTGCTGCGAGGCGCCCTGATCGGTATGGCCGAGCTGGTCCCGGGTATCTCGGGTGGCACGGTCGCGCTGGTCGTGGGCGTGTACCCGCGTCTGCTCGACACCGGCGCGCACATCGTCGACGGCATGCGCTCGGCGATTCTCGGTAAGGGCCGGGCGGTCCGGACCAGGGCCGCGTTCCGGCACGCCGACTGGTGGCTGCTCGGGCTTCTCGCGCTGGGCATGCTCGCCATGGTCTTCACCATGGCCGGCGTGTTGGGAGACTTCGTCGAGAACCAGCCGGAGATCTCCAGCGGCCTGTTCCTCGGCATGGTGGCCGCGAGTATCTTCGTGCCGTGGAGCATGGCCCGCCAGACCCCGGGGGGACGAACGTGGGTGCTCGCACTGCTGTTGGTCGGCGGCGCCGTGCTGGCGTTCTCCCTGACCAGTCTGCCCCGCGGCGAGATCGAGAACCCGTCCTACCTGTTGGTGTTCGTCGCGGCAGCGGTGGCGATCTGTGCGCTCGTGCTTCCGGGGATGTCCGGCTCGTTCCTGCTGATGGCGCTGGGCCTGTACGTGCCCACGATGAACGCCGTCAGCGACCGGAACATCCCGTACATCGCGGTGTTCATCGCCGGCGCGTTTGTGGGGATCGCGCTGTTCGTCAAGGTCCTCGACCGCCTGCTCGAGGACTTCCGCAAGCCCACGCTGATCGTCATGGTGGGCCTCATGATCGGCTCGCTGCGCGCCCTGTGGCCGTGGCGTGACGACGAGGTCGGCGCAGTTTTCGGCCCCGGCGACGACTGGCTCATCGTGGTGGCCGCCGCGATCGGCGGCGCGATCCTCGTGGCCCTGGTGATCGTCGCCGAGCACGTGCTGTCCCGCCGGGCTGCCGACGGATCAGCCCTCGAGGATCATGCGTAGGTAGTCCTCGACGGAGAGGCCCAGGGCCGCGGCCCGGGCGGCGTCCGCCGACTCCAGTGCTCCCACCTCGGGTGGGACGAACTCGCCGCGCTCGCGGTTCGTGGACGGGTCGGTCGTCACCGTGTACCAGACCGGCCGGTCATGATCGGGCATGGCGTCGATCCGGTACAGCAGTGTGCCCTCGGCGCCCATGTCCACGAGTGCGGGGTCGAGGCCGTCGAGGAGCGCCGCCGGCGGCATGGACGAATACGCGGCGATTCTCACGTCCGGGCATTCCATGTCGCGGAGGTACCGCATGGTGAGCGCGCCGTCGACGATCGCCCGGTGCGTCCAGCCCGGGAAGAGGACACCCTTGAGGAAGTGCAGCCCGGCGCCGCCGGCGAACTCGATGGCGGGTCCGCATTCGTGGTGAAACCGTGGCCGCCCGTCTACTCCCGGGGCCTCGAGTAGACGCAGGACCGGTCGCCGAGCGACCGCGATCTCGCCGTCCACCAGCGCGAGATAGCCCAGCCCCGCACCGAACGCGTCGGTCAGGAGCCGGCCGATCTCCAGGTCCGTCCCGAACTCCTCGATCACCCCGTCCCGGGGATGCCAGTCGTGATCCCATCCGGCCGCGCCCTGGTCGATCATGAACCCGACATAGGCCTCCACGAGGTCGGTGACCGGCGACAGCAGGATCCCCTCGAACACCCCGTCGTTCTCCACCCAACGCCCGGCCTCGGCGTAGGCACTCACGATGTGTCCGGGGCCGTCGCTTCCGCCCGGGGCCGGGTCCGCGGTGCGGCTGTGCGTCGCCGTCCACTCGCGCAGCCGGCGCACGAGCCGCCGGTCGGCCAGGATCCCGAGGTGGCGCACCCACCCCATGCGCAGGGGGTTCTCCGAGCGCTCGTCGCGGCGCAGCTCGGCGAACGCCTCCGGGTCCACGGGGAACTCGGCCGGGTCCTCGATCAGGCGGATTCGTGTGTACTCGAGGTGCGCCAGGGCGGCGACCTCGCGGACAGCGTCGAACACGACGTCCCGATCCCACTCGACCTCCGACAGCGCAAGGGCGTCGGTGCGCTCGAGAACTCGACCGGGCCCGTCCGGCCAGTGCGCGGCGACCTGTGCGGGCCCGGCGGTGGGATCCGCACCGTCGGCGCGGGGCGGTTCGCCATGGCGCGATTCGGCGCGGGGGGACCCCATTCCGGTCATGCGCAGCGCATCGAGGGCGGCGGCGAGCGGAACCGGCTCTCCCCCGTGGGTGGTCATTGAGCCTCCTGGCGAGTCTGGTGAGACCGGCCGGTCTCGGATGTGCATCGAGCATGGTGGATCACGATCGATCCGACCGGGTGTCGACACAGTAGCGCCGCAGTCCGACAGGCTGCAGCCTCCGGCCATCCACAGCCCCGTCCGTCTCCACAGGGACGGGCCGCGGGGCCCAGCGGCGGGTCGCGTTGTCGTCGTCGTCCTCTAGCCTGGCGGCGTGCTCCAGTCCGACGTGTGGGTCCCCGAGTCCGAGATCGAGTCCTTCGTGGGCTCGGCCGCGCTGGGGCGC
This sequence comes from Dietzia aurantiaca, assembly GCF_021033825.1. Classification (GTDB taxonomy): domain Bacteria; phylum Actinomycetota; class Actinomycetes; order Mycobacteriales; family Mycobacteriaceae; genus Dietzia; species Dietzia aurantiaca. Next base: position 477,145 of record NZ_JAIFXZ010000001.1, on the reverse strand, counting down.
GCCCGCGGTTACGCGAACGCGGACAGGCTCCGGCGCGTCTCCTATCACTCCGACGACCGTCGGTTCACCGCCGAGGTCAGGGGCAGCGGCTCCCGGTGGTACTCCACGACCGTCCACCTCACGGCTCCGGACCCGGACGGTTCGGCCCGGCCCACCCGCTCGATCTGCTCGTGTCCGGTCGCGCTGAAATGCAAGCATGCCGCGGCGCTCTTGCTGTTCGTGGGCGAGCAGAGGCGCCACCACGCGGACATCCCGGAGTGGCGCAGGCTGGCGCAAGAGTCCGTGAAGTCGCTCGAGATGCACCACCCGCGTGTTGTCGAGGCTCCGGTGATCGGGCTCCAGTTGTCGCTGGTGGCGGACGATTCCGACCTCGGGGACGGCTCGGGTGGCATCCAGCCGGGCCTGGGCAACCGGCTCAAGGCCCGGATCGTGGTGCCGGGCAAGGGCGGCCGCTGGAAGTCGGCGGGTGTGGAGTGGGACCAGCTGCGGTACGGATGGGACGGCGGGATGTCTCACGCGCAGTCCGGGTGGTTCCGGGCCGTCGACGCCCTCGCGCGCAGCCATCGTCAGGCCCGTGTTTGGCTCGATCTGTGCGATGCCGAGGTGCCCGCGCTCTGGCCCCTGTTCGCCACGGCGGCGGAGGCCGACGTGGAGATCGTCCCCGGCGACGGGCTGCTCGACGTCCGGCCCGGCCCGCCGCGCCGCGTCGGATTGACCACGTGGAGTCCGGACGGGTCGGAGCTGGTCGTGGTCGCCGCGGCAGAGGTGCCGCGGGACAGTGCCGGCGGCCCGGATGGTGGTGACGACGACCACGACGAGGACAACCACGACAACGGCGACCACGGCGACCTCGATGACCATGACGACGACCGTGACGACGACGAGTTCGGACGCCCCCTGCCCGGCGCTCTCGTGGGTGAGCGCGGGGACATGGTCGCGGTGATCAGCGGCCGGGTGTTGGAGCTCTGCCCGGTGGGGCGGCTGGAGCCCGGGGTGGCCGAGCGGCTGCGCAGGTGGCGCTCGTTGAGAATCCCCGACGAGGCGGTCGCCGAGTTCTGTGCGGAGTTCCTTCCCGACCTGGTCGAGCGCTTCCCGGTGATCGACCGCGTGGGCCGCCTGGAACTTCCCGAGTTCGCCCGCGTGGAGTTGGAACTGACCATCCGTCCCTACCTCGGCGGCGACGCGGGACGTGCTCAGGAGCGGCCGCGGGGTCGTGTGTCCGGCCCGCGTGCCGGGGCACAGCCGGGCGCCGTGCTGGAGCTCGTTCTGCAGTGGCATCGCGTCGAGGTGTGGCGGATGGCGGACGGGACCGAGGCCGGGCGCAGGCAACCACTGTCCGAGCAGGACCTGAGTGCGGGCGTGCTCGGTATCGAGGATCAGCCCTGCGTCGCCCTGGCCGCGGCGGTGGCGGGCACGGAGTACGGGTGGACGTTCGCCATCGGTGAATTCCGGGTCTCCGGTCAGGACGCCGGGTCCCTGCTCGCGGAGGGCGTGGCCGCGCTGGAGGCGCTGGACGGGGTCAGTGTGTCCGTGGCGGAGGAGGTGCCGGAGATCCGGCGGGCCACCGAGGGGCTGCGCGTGTCCGTGGCAACAGAGGAGGACGGATCCGGCATCGACTGGCTGGGACTGTCGGTGTCCGTGAGCGTCGAAGGCCGGCCTGTGCCGTTCGCGACGGTGTTCCAGGCGGTGGTCACCGGCCAGGAGGAGTTCGTCACCGCCGACGGCGTTTTGGTGTCGGTCGATCTGGAACGGTTCGGCGAACTACGGGTGTTGCTCGAGGAGGCGATCGCGGCGTCGGCCGACCGGGCCGGCCGCGAGCCGGACGGCACCGGCCTGCGTATCGGCCTGGGGCAGGCGGGACTGCTGGCGGACCTGGCCGAACTGGCAGACGACCTGGCCCCGCCCACCGGCCGCGCCAAGGCACTGCTCGAGCTGGCCTCCGACACCCCTGAGCCGGTACCGGCGCCGGCCATGCTGGAGGCCGAGCTGAGGCAGTACCAACAGCACGGGTTGAACTGGCTGGCGATGCTGTGGCGGCACCGGATCGGCGGGATCCTCGCCGACGACATGGGCCTGGGCAAGACCATCCAGTCGTTGGCGCTCATCGCGCACGCCCACGAGACCGCGGCCGCGTCCGAGGACGCCGCGCCGGGGCCGTTCCTCGTGGTGGCACCCTCCTCGGTCGTCCCGAACTGGGAGGCGGAGGCGCGCAGGTTCGTCCCCTCCCTGCGGGTCGCCCGGCGGTCGGCGACGGAGACCAAGTCCGCCACCACGGTCGCCGAAGACGCGGCCGCGGCAGACATCGTGGTGACCTCCGCGACCGTACTGCGCCTGGACGCCGAGTCGTACGCGGGCGTGCCGTGGGCGGGAGTGTTCCTCGACGAGGCGCAGCAGGCCAAGAACCCGTCGTCCAAGCTCTTCGCCGCGCTCGCCGGGCTGCGGGCGGATTTCCTGCTGGCGGTCACCGGCACACCGATGGAGAACAACCTCACCGAACTCTGGGCGGTGGCAGCACTGTCCTGCCGGGGAGTGCTGCCCGATGCCAAGGAGTTCCGGGCGCTCTACCGCACCCCCATCGAGAAGAACGGCGACGCCGAGGCGCTGCAGCGGCTGCGGCGCAGACTGCGGCCGTTCCTGCTCCGCCGTCGGAAGGAACTGGTGGCCGGGGAGTTGCCACCGCGCACCGACGCGGTGATGGAGGTCGACCTCTCGGCCGCGCACCGCCGGATCTACGACCGCGAGCTCGCCCGGCAGCGGGCCTCACTGCTGGCGTTGCTGGACGACTTCGACGCCAACCGCATCTCTATCCTCGCCGGCCTCACCGTGCTGAGGAGGCTCTGCCTGGACGCGTCGCTGATCGATCCGGACCACGCGCATATCGCGTCCGCCAAAACGGACGAGCTGGTGGCCTCGCTGCGTGAGGTGGTGGCCGAGGGGCATCGCGCGCTGGTGTTCAGTCAGTTCACCACCTATCTCGACACCGTCGTGGACCGGCTGCGGGCCGAGGGGATCACGGTGGCGCACCTCGATGGAAAGACCACCGACCGCGCCGGGGCCGTAGGGCAGTTCACCGAAGGCGGGGCGCAGGTGTTCTGCCTGAGCCTCAAGGCCGGCGGAGTGGGGCTCAACCTGGTGGGCGCCGACTACGTGTTCCTGCTGGACCCGTGGTGGAACCCGGCGACCGAGGCGCAGGCCGTGGACCGGGCTCACCGCATCGGCCAGACCCGCCCGGTGCTGGTCTATCGGATGGTCGCCCGCGACACCATCGAGGAGCGCGTCGTGGAACTCCAGCAGCGCAAGGCCGAGCTCTTCGCCTCCGTGCTGGACAGTGGCGAGCACTTCTCCGCCGCCCTGACCGCCGACGACCTGCGGGGGCTGCTCGAGTAGCGGTGCTGCGGGCCGGCTACGACCGCTCGCGGCGGTCCTAGCGCATCTCCGGCAATGCGAGCCCGGCCGCCACCGCCGCCCCGAACAGGGCGGTGTCGCGGGAGGGCGAGTAGACGACCCGGGGCGTCGGCACGGAGATCGGCAGGGTGTTGAGCTGCTCGGCGACGGGTCCGTGCAACGCCTCGCCCAGGCCCACCACGATCCCGCCGGTGAGCAGCACCGTCTGCGGCCGGAACATCTGCACGGTGTCCACGAGGAACGAGGCGAGTCGGTACGCGTAGAGCTCCGCCGCGCCGTCGCCGTGCTCGCGCTCGAGGTCGTAGAGGCCGTGGCCGCCGAGTGCCCACCACGCCTCGGTGTTGGTGTGGTCGTCCACGATCCGCCAGTGCCCCATGTCCCAACCGGTGACGCCGCAGGGGTGGATGAGCGCGCCGTGGCTATTGAGGGCGCCGAACGCCAGGGCTGCGCCGAGGGAGATCGCGATGCCGCCGTAGCGGACTTTCGGCAGGCGGGTCATGGCCAGGGCGTGGGCATCGCCGTCACCGATCACTGAGACCGGGGCCTCGATGCGGGAGACGAGTTCTGCGCGTAGGTCGCCCTCGGCCCAGGCCGCTGCGCGCGAGGCCAGGACCCGGCCCCGGTCTGCGTCGACACTGCCACTGAGGGAGACGCCCACGCCGGCGGGGACGGGGTCCACGGCGAGGACGGCCGCCGCGAGATCCTCCGCGGTGGCCACATGTGCACTGTGCACCCGTACGACGTGGCCGTCCACGACCGCGCCGATCCGGGTTCCGCTGCCGCCCATGTCCACGACGACGCCGTCTCTCATCTGCACACCTCCGTTGCTGCGCACCATTGTCCTCTCAATTCGGCGCGGGCGTGGGCGTAGATGGATCGGGGGCGTCCATAGTTCCGGGCGCGCCCGGACGCGAATGCGGATACAGGGCGAAGGGCCGCGAGGAGTGCGATGATCGGGGTTCGAGGGGCGCGGGACTCGGGATCCGGGGCGCCGTGCCCGAGTACTCGTCGAGGAGGCGTGCATGGGTGACAGGCGCGGTGAACCGATTCCGGCCGCTGTGGCCGGTGGCCGTGACGAACGTCGCGGAGGTGGGCCGTCGAAGGGGCCGATGCTCCTGCTCGTCGGGGTATTGGCGGGCGCCCTGATCGCGCTCGTGGCGTTCCTGGTGGTCGATCGTGACTCCGAGGACGGCACTCCGGTCGCAGCGGAACAGTCGACGGCCGCCGAGACCACCGCGCCGACCGATGAGGAGCGTGATGGGACAGAGCAGGACGGCGCCGCCACTGCCGGCGACCCGGTCACGACCCCCGCACCGGGTGAGCCGACCACGCCAGGAGAGTCCGACATGCCCGGGGAGCCGACGCCGCCGGGCCAGCCGGCCACACCGCCGCAGCCAGGGGAGAACATGATCGCACCGGCGGCCGGCAACTACGGTGGCCAATTGGTGCAGCGCGGGCCAGGGCAGTCTGACTACGCGGTCGACGTGCGAATGAGCTTCTCGTCCGCCGGGTCCGGCGTGAGCTACCCGAATTCGGGATGTCGGGGCGCTCTTATCCCGACGGGAGACCAGGGCGGGGCGCGCGTCTACCGCGAGGAGATCTACTCCGGCGCATGTGACCCCACCGGCACCTGGCTCATCACCCGGGGATCCGATACGGGGATCAGTGCCGAGTACCAGCCGCCCGCAGGCGAGTACATCGTGGAGGGGCGGCTGACCAGGTAAGGCGCCCTGCCCGCTACCGCCACCTCTGCTATTAGTTGGCGGGCAGGACCGGTGACGGGGTGACGGCCAGCGGCGCGGGCAGCGGGGCCGCCATTCCCGGGCCGGGCGCCGGAGGTGCGCAGTAGAACTCGACGGGACAGTTGGGCCGCGCCTCAAAGAGGTCGTCAAGTGTGACGAAGGTGTACCCGCGGCCGTGCAGCGAATCGATGATCCCCGGGACGGCATCGACCGAGGACCGGTGGATGTCGTGCAGCAGGATCACGTCACCGGGGGCGACCTGACCTCCCACGTGCTGCACGACGGTCGCCGAATTCCGGTACAGCCAGTCCTGCGGATCGACTTCCCACAGCACCGGACGCATCCCGAAGGTCGGCGTGTAGCCGGGCGTCCACGCACCGTACGGGGGCCGCATGTAGCGGGGTGTGTACCCGAGCACGCGGGACAGCTCCTGGTTGGTCCGGGACAGTTGGTCGGTCACGCCGGCGGGGGAGAGCATGGTCAGGTTGGGATGATCCCAGGTGTGGTTCTCCACGCCCATCCCCAGCCGCTGCATGCGGAGGATGATGTCCTCGTTACCCGCGATGAGCGTGCCCAGCACGAAGAAGTTGGCCGGGACCCCGCGGGACTCGAGGATGTCCAGCAGCGCGGGGGTCGTGTGGCGGTCCGGGCCGTCGTCGAACGTGAGGACCGCGCACTTGAGGACGTTGCAGTCCGGCCGGGGCTCCTCCACGATCGCGGCGATCTCCGGCGGCAGTGGGATGTCGGAGCTGGCCGCCGACGCGATGGTGAACGTGCTGGGCGCGATGCCGGACACCATCACCGAGCCGACCGTGCACAGCGTCAGCAGACTCGCGGCCAGGGCGACGCGCGTGGCGGGACGACGGCGCCGGGTACGCGACCGCGCGTAGGTGCCGACGCGGGCGCCGGACGCCTCGTGGGACCCGGGCGCGGAGGGGACCCCCGATCCGGCCGGGCCGCGGGTGTCCGTGCTGCCGGAGACGGGCAGCTCGTCGTCGTCGGTCTCTTCGACCTCGACCTCGATCCCGGGATGGGCACCGGCGGTCCGGTGTAAGCATGAGAGAAGGCTTGTTGTGGCGGTGCGGCGCCGGCCCATCAGGGCCGCGAGGAGGCCGACGACGACAACCGCGACGACGGCAGTGGGGCCCAGTGGACGGCTCCATAGGGGACGACTCGTCGGACGCCGACGGGAGGGCGAATGAGGAGAATTCTGCTGCTCAGCCCGGTTGAAGCCCGCCTCAGACATCTCATCCCATCCGTAGTGCTCGCGGCGCCGGTCTCTTGTGTATCGCCGTCGCGACGACCATAGTCGACAGCTCTGACATTCCTGCCGCCACGGCGAGCGATTCCTTATTTCGGGGGTCGGTGGCGGTGGCGGTCAGCGGCAGCCGACCATGTGGAGGGCGAACTGGTCGCCGGCCCCGAGAATCGTAGGGGGATAAGGCCCGGGGCGTTCCGCCATGACCTCGGGACCGTAGGGCACGGCGTGGTCGACGCCGACCGCGTGCATCAACTCGTGCAGCGTCAGGCTGCGGCTCCACGGGTCGCCGGGGTACGGGGTGACCTGCCCGGGCCGCAGCGTGACCGCGCCCTGCAGCACCAATCCGTGCGGCCAGGCCGCAACCCCTCCGACGCCCGCGACCTCGGGGTCGCTGAACATCGGATGGTCCCCGTGGAAGACCGAGATGGCGCCCTCGGCGTCCCGCTCGTCGTCCGTTCCCGGGCCCGCGTACCGCAGGGGCAGACCGCTGGCGAAGGCCAGCGTCTCGATCGCCCAGATCAGGTCTCCTTCGCTGCCTGGAGTCGCATCGAACGAGCGGACGGGGATCTCGTGCTCGCACGGCCAGTGGGTGATGTGGCCGTCCTCGGAGATCTGGACGGAGTAGTCGATTCCGGAGGTCAGACCGGCCGGGGGCGGGTAGCCCCCGGGGCGCCGGAGAGACCAGTCGCCGTGGCGGGGCAGGGGCAGGCCCTGGACGGTGGAGTTCGAGGCGCCTGCGTCGTCGAACCCGAAGATCCCCCCGTCCGAACCGGACAGGCGGGCGGCGCCGTCGCCGAACGCGGCGACGGTCCCGCGGTGCTCCTCGGGGACCTTCTCCAGCAGCGTCGGGGACGAGCCGATCACCGCCAGGACGATGGCGATCGGAACGGTGATCGCGAGGAGGTAGACGACGGCGGTGATCGCCGGATGCGGGCGCCAGTAGGTCATCGGCAGACCGGAGTCGCGGCGCGGCGGGGGCGGGTGCGGTGCATGTGGGGCCTGTCGAGGGGTGCGGACGCGGAGGGGCGGGCGCCGGGGAGGGGAGGGGCGGCGCCTGATGTGAAAACTTACCCACTCGTGGCGGAGTTCACACATCATCAGCGCACCTTGAGCGGAATAGACTCAAGGTGACGCGGGTTGTACAGACTGTCCGGAGCGGCAACGCGCCGGGATTGATTCCAGTACGCTCAACCACACGTCGAAGAAAGGACCGGTCGGTGAGCCAGTTCAACCCCACGACCAAGACCCAGGCGGCTCTGTCGGCCGCAGTCCAATCCGCCTCCGCGGCGGGGAACCCGGACGTTCGTCCGGGCCACCTGCTCGTGGCGCTCCTCGAACAGCAGGACGGCATCGCCGGTCCCCTGCTCCAGGCCTGCGGCATCGATCCGCAGTTGGCCCTGACCCAGGCCAAGGAGCTCGTGGCCGGCTACCCCAAGGCCTCCGGCTCGGGGATGGCCGCACCCAACTTCAACCGCGACGCGCTCGCCGTCATCAGTACCTCGCAGGAGCTCGCGGCAGAGATGGGGGATGCCTACGTCTCCACCGAGCACGTCCTCGTCGGCATCGCCGCCGGGCACACGGGCGGCGACGCGGCCAGGATCCTCAGCGAGCTCGGTGCCACCGCGGACGCGCTCAAGGCCGCGTTCACCTCGGTCCGGGGCAACACCCGCGTGACCACCGAGAACCCCGAGGATCAGTACCAGGCACTCGAGAAGTACTCGACCGATCTCACCGCCCGTGCGCGTGAGGGCAAGATCGACCCGGTCATCGGGCGTGACTCGGAGATCCGCCGTGTCGTGCAGGTGCTCTCGCGGCGGACCAAGAACAACCCCGTGCTCATCGGTGAGCCCGGCGTCGGCAAGACGGCGATCGTGGAGGGGCTGGCCCGGCGCATCGTGGCCGGGGACGTCCCCGAGTCGCTCAAGGGCAAGACGCTGCTCTCGCTCGACCTGGGATCGATGGTCGCCGGCGCCAAGTACCGCGGCGAGTTCGAGGAGCGGCTCAAGGCCGTCCTCGACGAGATCACGGCTTCCGAGGGCCAGATCATCACCTTCATCGACGAGATCCACACCATCGTCGGCGCCGGCGCGACCGGCGAGGGCTCGATGGACGCGGGAAACATGATCAAGCCGATGCTGGCCCGCGGTGAGCTGCGGCTGGTCGGCGCCACCACGCTCGACGAGTACCGCAAGTACATCGAGAAGGACGCGGCCCTCGAGCGCCGCTTCCAGCAGGTCTTCGTCGGGGAGCCGAGTGTGGAGGACACCGTCGGCATCCTGCGCGGGCTCAAGGAGCGGTACGAGGTGCACCACGGCGTGCGCATCACCGACTCCGCGCTGGTGTCCGCGGCGACGCTCTCGGACCGGTACATCACGTCCCGGTTCCTGCCGGACAAGGCGATCGACCTCGTCGACGAGGCGGCCAGCCGTCTGAAGATGGAGATCGACTCCCGCCCGGAGGAGATCGATGCCGTCGAGCGGATCGTGCGTCGACTCGAGATCGAGGAGATGGCGCTGCAGAAGGAGACCGACGCGGCCTCCAAGGACCGGCTCGTCGCGCTGCAGGGCGAGTTGGCCGACTCCAAGGAGAAGCTCGCCGAGCTCACCGCGCGGTGGCAGAACGAGAAGAACGCCATCGAGGGCGTGCAGAAGGTCAAGGAGGAGCTCGACGCGCTGCGTACCGAGTCCGAGAAGGCCGAGCGCGACGGCGACTTCGCCCGGGTGGCCGAGATCCGCTACGGGCGGCTGCCGGAGCTGGAGAAGCAGCTCGCCGACGCGGAGGAGTCCGAAGCCGCGTCGGGCGCGATGCTCAAGGAGGAGGTCGGCCCCGAGGACGTGGCGGAGGTCGTCTCCACGTGGACCGGCATCCCCGTGGGCAAGATGCTCGAGGGCGAGACGGAGAAGCTCCTGCGCATGGAGGACGAGCTCGGCAAGCGGGTCGTGGGCCAGGGCGAGGCCGTCCAGGCCGTCTCCGACGCCGTCCGACGGGCTCGCGCCGGGGTCGCCGATCCCAACCGGCCGACCGGCTCGTTCCTCTTCCTGGGCCCGACGGGCGTGGGTAAGACGGAGCTCGCCAAGGCTCTCGCGCAGTTCCTGTTCGACGACGAGCGGGCCATGGTCCGGATCGACATGAGCGAGTACTCCGAGAAGCACTCGGTCTCGCGGCTGGTCGGTGCTCCTCCGGGCTACGTCGGCTACGAGGCCGGTGGGCAGCTCACCGAGGCGGTGCGGCGCAGGCCGTACACGATCGTCCTGCTCGACGAGGTTGAGAAGGCGCACCCGGACGTCTTCGACATCCTGCTGCAGGTGCTCGATGACGGCCGCCTCACCGACGGGCAGGGCCGCACGGTCGACTTCCGCAACACGATCCTCGTGCTCACCTCCAACCTGGGCGCGGGCGGTACGCGGGAGCAGATGATGGACGCGGTCAAGCGTGCCTTCAAGCCGGAGTTCGTCAACCGGCTCGATGACGTGGTGATCTTCGACCCGCTCAGCGAGGAGCAGCTCGAGTCGATCGTCGACATCCAGATCGACGAGCTCGCGGCACGCCTCAAGGCGCGGCGGCTGACCCTCGAGGTCGGCGACGCGGCCAAGGGCTGGCTCGCCCGGCGCGGCTACGACCCCGCCTACGGCGCCCGTCCCTTGCGCAGGCTGGTCCAGCAGGCCATCGGAGACAAGCTCGCCCGGGCGCTGCTGGGCGGCGAGATCCGCGACGGCGACACCGTCACCGTCTCACTCGCCGAGGACGGGGATTCGCTCAGCCTCGCCTGACGCGCGGCGGCCTCGCCTGAGGCGCAGCGGCCGCGAGCTGATCGCACGTGGGAATCGAGGGGCCCGACCACCCGGGGATGGTGGTCGGGCCCCTCGCGTGTCCGGTCGATTCCGGCACCTCACGACCCGTCGGGGCGCCGGGGCCCGCGCCTGTGGGGGCCGGCCGGTCGTTCAGAGTCGCGCTACTTCCGTGCGTCGACTGTGAACGGGAGCCCCGCGGAGAGGATCGCGGTATCCGCCGTGAGTAACGCCAGTCCCTCGGTCCGGGCCTGCGCCACGAGCATGTGATGGAACGGGTCCCGGTGCGGCAGGGCTGCCGGGTCGAGGGCGGCGACGTGATCCGACGACACGGGCAACTCGACCAACCCGGCTCGGAGCACCTCCCGCGTGAAATCGGCCGGCAACTGCAGTTTGCCGTTGAGGCTCTTGATGCTCAGTTCCCAGAAGGTGGCTGCCGAACACGAGACCGTTGCGGCGGAGGTGATGGCCTCGCGCGCTGACGGTCCGAGCTGTGGGCTGTCATCCATGAGCCAGAGCACCAGATGGCTGTCGAGCAACACCGCGTTCACGCCCCGTCGAACGAGGCGATGATCTGCTCGTCCGGGCCCATGAGATCGGCGTCCTCGTAGGCGATCCGTCCTTTGAGTGCACCCCAGACGATGTCCGTTCTGTGATGCGGAACGAGGTCCGCGACGGGCTTACCCGCGCGCGCGATGGTGATGGTCTCGCCGGCCTCGACGCGATCCAGCAACTTGGACAGGTGGGTCTTCGCTTCGTGGATGTTCACGCTCGTCATGTGGCCAGCGTTCCGGACTAAGTCGGACTAAGTTGGACTAAGTCATCGGTAATAGGGGCCCGGTGTGTGGCCGCGGCTGCCGAACGGCACCCCTCGTCGTCGTCGCGACTATCCTTGGCCCCGTGACCACAGATCCCGCCTCCGCCACCACCAACCAGGTCAGTCCCCTCCTCGTCACGGCCCGCGAGCTCATCGAGGACGTCGCTACGCTGCCGACTCCGGTGATCATCGACGTGCGGTGGCAGCTGGGCGATCCGCACGGACGCGAGCACTATTTCTCCGGCCATATCCCGGGCGCCCAGTACCTGGACCTGTCGTCCGCCCTCGCGGGTCCGCGCACCACGCGCGAGGGTCGCCACCCACTGCCGCCTCGCGACGAGTTCCAGGAGGCGATGCGCCGTATCGGGATCAACGACGACAGTCGCGTGGTGATCTACGACGACAGCGGCAACATGTCCGCCGCCCGCGCCTGGTGGCTGCTGCGCTGGGCGGGCAAGGAGAACGTCTCCCTGCTCGACGGGGGTCTGAAGGCCTGGATCGCGGAGGGCGAGGACCTCGCGGTGGGCCCCGGCAACCCGATCGAGTACGGCGATTTCACCTTCAAGTTCGATCACATGCGGACGGTCAACGCCGACACGGCTGCCGAATGGCCTGACCGGGGCGTGCTAATCGACGTGCGCCATCGCGACCGCTACGCGGGCCGCACGGAGCCGATGGACTCGCGCGCGGGCCACATCCCGGGCGCGATCAACATGCCCACGGACGGATTCCTCGACGAGCGCGGGCGGTTCCTGCCGGCGGAGGAGATCCGCCGGATGTTCGCGGACGCGGGCGTGACGGAGGGCAAGGATGCGGTGGTCTATTGCGGGTCGGGCATCCGCGCCTGCCACGCGCTGGCGGCGATGGAGGTCGCGGGCCTAGACGTGGGCGGGTTGTACCCGGGTTCGTGGTCGCAGTGGTCGGCGGATCGTTCGCGCCCGATCGCGCTGGGCGAAAACCCGCGCTAAGCCCCGCAGCGCCGCGGTGGGTGTGGGGGCGGGTCGCCGCGGCTGACTACCCTTTGGTGCATGGTCCTGTTCTGGTTCCTTCTGGCCCTCGTGCTGCTCGTGGCGGCGCTCATCATCCTGCGTCTGGACGCGAAGCAGCGTCGTGGCCGTGCCGACGCTCAGCGGCCGGCGGTGGAGCAGGATCGATCGAGGTCGTCCGGCGAAGGGGCAGGGGGCGTCGGCGGCGACGCCGTGGAGAACGACCGGGACGACGACGACAACGCCGAGCACTCGGCACCGTTCACCGGGGAAGGTGACGCGGCCGACGGGCTGGCAGGGGAGCCGGGCGAGCCGAGGCTCGCTCCGTTCCAGCGTGTAGCCGATGCGGGCCGTGTTGCGGGAGCCGCGGCCGATCCTGTCGCAGACGCCGCCGACGAGGCTCTCGCCGCCTCTTCCGCCGACGCCGACGCTGCCGCTGACGATGAGGCCCTCGCTGCTGCGTCCGTCGCCGTTCCCGCTCCGCTGGACCCGACCGAGCCGACGGTGGAGTCGTCGCCGCGACTTCTCGACCGCGTCCGGGCACTGCTGCCGACGCGCAGGGCGACCAGGCGGGGCCCCGAGCCGTTTGAGCCCGAGCCCGTGGATCCGCTCGCCGGTTCGCCGGTCGTGCGCTGGCTGGAGGACCGTGAGTTCGCTCCCACCCCCACCCCGGCTCCCGAGTTCCGGCACGGTGACTTCGCGGGCGGGCTCAGCGCGCTGGGCACCGTCTCCCACGGGGTGTTCCGCGGCCGTCGGGCGATCATGGGTGTGACCGGTGGCCGTACCGTCCTGGCACTGCGCCGCGACACCGCCTCCGATGTCGTCCTCGACCTCAGCCGCCCGGATGTCGACTCCGAGCCGGGATTCCACGATGCCGGTGACGCCGGCGGGTTCGAGGCCCGCACGACCGACTACGGGCGCCTGGACCTCATCGACCGGGACCGCCTGATCGAATCCATGCGGGATGTGCCGCCGAGCGTGCGCCGGGTCTGGGCCGAAGGCGAGTGGGTGGCGGCGACGATCGACGGAGTCGACGACCCCGCTGGCTGGGACGACGTGGTGATGGCCCTGCACGCGGCCGCCGACGTTCTGGCACCGTTCCCGCCGATCGGCGGCAGGGCCCGCGCGCTGCCGGCGGAGCTGGACCCCGGCGCCCCGGCCTCCGCCGAGGGACCGGATGCCGACCCGACGGTGGGCATGGACGGGGAGGTGGGAACCGGAACCCACGGGATCGCCCCGCTGCCGGACCCGGAGGACCACGTCGTCGTCGACGATCCGGCGGATTCCACCACCAGCCCGGTCCCGGCGGGCACCACTCCGAGCGATGCGCCGACCTCGACGATGCCCGTCGCCGCGGCGGCCGGGCCCCGGCGGGCCGGCCACCTGCGGCTGGTGCCCGACCGTCCCGCCGCGCGCGACCTGTCGGACGTGCCCGTGGTGGCCGACCGCGGTGATGCGGCCGAGGACGCCGGGGCGGCCGGGACAGCCGAGCCGGTGGATGAGACTGACGCTGCCGCGGACGTTGAGCTCGCGGTCGAGGAATCGGACCCGTTCGACGAGATCATGAACCCGTCGGCGCCGGTGGAGGCACGCGGCGACGTCGCGGCCGACCATCTCGAGCCGAGGCCCCCGCTGTCACGTCCGACGCGCGGCATCGGGCAGGCCTACCCGGAGGACGCTACGGTTCCCCCGCTGGCCGCGGGCGCAGCCACCGGCGGGGCGGGCATCAAGCCACTCGGTTCCGAGGACGACGAGGACGAGATCCGCGACGAGGTCGAGCGCTTCGACGCCGCGCGGATCGACGGGCGTTCGGACCTCGACGAGCCCTCGACCGGGCGCCACGGTGATGCCGGCCAGGAGTCGGGTGGACGCCACGGCGCGGATGATGTGGATCCGTCCGAGGTCACGCAGCGGCTGTCGGTGGCGGAGCTCGCGGCTCGGATGGGGATCGATCCGTCCGAGATGAAGACGTCGGGGCGGCGGCGTCGTCGGGCGGAGGCCGCGGGCGAGGGGGACGAGGAAGTGTCAGCTGGCTCCGACGCGGACACCGATTCCGACGAGAGCAGCCCCGCGGATTCGGACGAGCCCGCTCGGGGCAGGGAGCGGCCCGGCATCGAGCCGGACGTCGAGAAGACCGCACGTCTGCAGCTCCCGCCCGACATCAAGGACTGACAGACAAGCCCGAGGGCCCGCCCGCGCTGGATGCGCGGGCGGGCCCTCGGGCTTTAGGTGGGTCGGTCAGCTGGCCGAACTCAGCAGGCCCATCACTGTGGGCGATGACAACGGGGCGATGTCGTACCCGATAGACCCGGAAAGGCTGCCGGTGATCGGGTCGGTGATCGACCCCATGTCCAGTGATCCCGGGCCAGGCTCGGGAGTGATGATCTCCCCGCCGGTTCCCGCCACGATGACGAGCGCGGGATTCTCAGTGGAGCCCTTCCACTCGTTGTAGTCGTACCAGATGGTCTCCAGCTCGACGGTGTAGCGGTGGGTGCCGGCCCGCTCCCCGCGCGGGATCTCGTCGGTCGGGAATACGATCGAGGTGCCGGTCTGTGGCATGGCCACAGGCTCACCCACGGGGAGGGCGTCACGGTAGAGCTGGACCATCGTCCCCTCGGGGAAGTTCGTCGTCGGCCGCGCGAAGGCCGCGGTGACGTTGACGGGTAGCGATTCCTCTCCCAGTGTTCCCACCCTGGCGGTGACGGTGAAGTTTGTGGTCCAGAAGACCGTCGGCTTCTCGGTCAGAGTCAGCGCGATGACGTTCTGGCTCGCGCTGATGTTGCCCGGGACTCCTGAGTATTCGGCGATGATGGTTCTGACCTGATCATCTCCACCGTCAGGGATCCGGGGAAACTGGTGCTCAACTGTGGCGATTCCCGAGGCGTCGGGATGGACGGGGGCGCCCACCACGAGGTTGGTGGCCTGATCGCGGAAGGTGACCGTGCCCTCCGAGAGCTCAGCCGCAGTGGCGTAGGGCGCCGCGACCTGGGCCTGCAACTGCACCGGAATCGAAGAGTCCGCAGTCTGATCGCCGCCGATGATCCGGGTAGTCGAATCGAGGATGACAGCTGGCTCGTCGGCGACGACTGTCTTGGTGAGAGACGCGGCGTTCGCGCTGGGGATGCACTCCACGTAGGTACCGGTGTTGCTAGTGCCCCGGGTGTACTGGAACTGGGTGTTCGCGGCGATGTACGTCAGAGGCTCGGCGCCGGCCCCGGGGAGCCCGAATTCGACCTCGGTGCCCGGGGTTAGTGGCGCCCGCATCGAGAATGTGACCTCCGGCAGATGGAACGCGGCATTGGAGGTCTTGGCGAGGCCCGAGTTGGTGCTGGTGCCCGCACTCGTACCAAACCGGGCTGACGTTCCTCCCCAGATGCGCGTCACGTCGGTCCCACTAGCGTTCAACTTGGTGGTCGGGTTGACCGTGACCAGTGCGGCGGTGCCACTGTTGAAGCCTGTCGCCGGCGCCGTGATCTCCGAGGTCAAATTGGTCACATTGGATGGGGTCTGGATGTCATAGGTGACACGGCCGGTCCGAGCTTGGGTCGGCTTCATTTCACCGGCTCGGATGGTCACATCGAAGTTCTGCCCGGGGGCGACGGATTCCGGGTAGGTGACCGTGACGGTGTTTGTCCACGGGCTCGTCCCGCCGATGTTGCTGGCATTGTTCGCGTTGCAGCTGTACGTGACATCTACGTCATGGGTCACTGTCGGCGGGTCTGCCTGCGCGGTTGCCGTCGGAGCGAGAGCGAGTGTGGTGGCCAATGGCAAGGCGGCTCCCGCCATCATCGCCAAAGCACGTTTCAATAACATGTCGTTTCCTTTACCTCTTCTGGGGGCGAGATTGGGCGTACCGAAAGCGCCGTTCGTGGCCGCCTCGACGGCCACGTGATCGACAAACATCGAACCGAGTGTGACATACAGCACTGTTTGGTACCAGGTTTCTGGACGCACCGACTGAATCCATCAACGGGTGGCTCCTGGGCCAAGCTGAGTTAGTCGCAAGAGCGTCTTCCCAGTTAGAAGGCGGTTGATGAACTGTCTATAACAGACCTGTTATTGGTGTGGCCACCGGTGCTGGCGTGCAGGGGGTGACGACGCGTAACCGTATCGAGATCAGATTCGGGGAGGGAGAGTTGTGCTACATGTCACACTGGGTTGGTCTCCGGATCGACGCCCGCACCGGTCGAGCGTGGTGCTCGGTCTCACTGATTCTTCGCCAACGCTTAAGGAGAACTATTCATGGCACCCACTCGGCACCTTTCTGCCAAGTTCGCGGCGCTCGGACTCGCTGCAGCCTTCGTCGTGGCTGCTGCGCCGATGAGTAACGCGCAGATCCCTGGCAACAATCCGCGTACGACGGTTTTCCCTGTGGATGACCAGCGGGTTGAGATTGTTGTTGACGCATTGAACGAGGAGAACGGCACGGTGCGTGTCGCCGTGCAAAACAACACCTCCAGCAACATCAGCTGCACGGGACTCGATGGCGGACCCGCGGCGACGGTGACGACAGCGGAGGTGGTCGCTCGGTCGGTCGACTTCTATACGCAGTATCCGCAGTCGACGATCGCCGATCTGATCCTGCAGATCCCCCAGATCGGCAACCAGACCATCCCGCTCGGTTCCGTCCAGGCCCAGCTCGGTAGCGCAGGCGAGTTCATGAACCCCGAGTGGGGAGCACTAACCGAGAGTGGCGAGGCACTGGAAGCTGCACGCCTCGCTGGCCACTACGGGGTCATGGCGTCTCCGCTGGCCATCCCGGCCGAGCAGGCGATCGAACGCGTCGTCCGCCTCGACCACCCTGTGGAAGGGCAACGCGCAGATTTCCAGACTGGTGTCTTCCTGACCTGTGCACTGGGCGGCCAGCGCTACGCCTTCCATGCGTATGAGGGCGGCATCAAACCTGCGTACGGCACTGATGGCTCGACGGGCAGCCTCGGAAGTGCAGGTCTCGGAAGTTGAACCCACACGGCGCAGGAGATCACCTGCACAGAGCACGCACACGCACCCCGATTCCGCATAGGCGTCGGAATGACAGGAGTAGAGAAATGACCCATTCCACTCGTTGCGCGGCGCGCGGGGCCCTCGCCGCGTCAGCCGCTCTTGCCCTCGTCGCGGGCGCGACCCCTGCGATGGCGCAGGTGCCCGGCGGCGGATTTGCTGGCTACGTCGTCAAGGTTGACGACACGTCCCTCGTCGTCAACGTGGATCTGAAGGGCGACGACCCGAGCCAGGTGTCCGGGACCATCGAGAATTCGACAGAAACCGACTTCCGATGCGAGGTCCCGCAGTTCAATCTGGGGGATGGCCTGCTTACGGAACTCGGCTACGGCCAGGTCACCACTGCTGCCGTCGCGTCCGAGGTGATCGAGTACTACCGCACTCGGGTGTTCACCGGTCCTTCAGACACCAACGCCAATGGAGACTTGGTTTCCCTCGGGTCGCTCTACGACGTCTTCCCCTCGGGAAGCGCCATTGGGTCGTCCGAGACCGACACGCGGACGGCCCATAACGCAGCTAAGGTTGCCGGGCGTACTGGTGACCCGCGAGTCGGAGGCGGCTTGCAGTTCTCGGTTCCTGCAGAGCAAACGGTGAACTACTCCGCAGTTCTCGGCCCCTCCGCGACGGGCGATCGCGGCGAATGGCGTGCGGCAGCGATTTTCATGTGCCGGAACGTCCAGACCAACGACTGGTTCCTCTACACGGGCCTTGAAGACATCGAGGACCCGAACCCAGTTCCTGAACCCGGGAGCTCCGGCAGCCTCAGCGCAGGCTCGCTCGGCTCGTAACCGCCCACGCCCGTACCACCAAGGAGTCTTATGTTCACCCAAAGAGGTCTCAAAGGCCTGACAGTAGCCTCGGCGGCCACCCTTCTCGCAGTGGGAGTTGCCGGCACGGCATCTGCACATGTCACCGTCGTCCCCGGAGACAATGGCGACGGCCGCACCGTGATCGTCAACAACCCCGGTATGGACGTCGAGGTCGTCTCGGTCGACCGAGAGGCCGGGACAGCGCAGGTCACGATGGCCAACAACCTCGGTTTCGATGTCTATTGCGAAGCTGCGAACCAGGATGCGGAGAATCGGCCAGGTGGTTCGATCTCGACCGCGACTGTTGTAGAAGGCTCGGCTGAGTACTACCAGCGATTCCAGAACGTCAAGGCTGAGGACGTACGGATCACGATGTCGGTCCTGGGCTCTACCGGAACGATGGTCGTCGACCTGTGGCCACTGTCGCAGTTCCTCCCGCAGGGCAGCGTGGGAGCAAATGCGGGCGAGGCCGTGGCGCTCCGCTCCCAGATCGCGGAGGGCAATACTGCGGCAAAGGTGGGCGGACTGTACGGGACAACTCCCGCGTTCAGATTGAACAACGGAGCCGATATCACCAGAACCGTTACTCTCGGCCCGCCATCGACTAATCCTCGCAGTGATGCCAAGGTCGGGTACTTCACCATGTGCGCGAATGGCACCAACTCTGCGGCCGCGCAGGGCAACGCTCAGTTGTACGCCTGGTCTGCATTCGAGGAGGGATGGCCGCCGGCTGAGGTGGATGAGGGGGACGGTAACACCGGGTCTCTCGGCTCGGGTTCGCTGGGATCGCTTGGCAGCAGCGGCGCGGGTGGCAACAACGGTGATGGCAACGGTACCGACAACGGCGGAGAAGACGGGGTCGATAACGGCGATGGAGGGGAGGAAACCGACACCGGTGGCGGCGGCGAGGGCTAACGGCCACTCAGAGGACGGGTGCCAGCTGGCCTTCTGACGGGTCGGCCGTATGAAGCGGCCGACCCGTCGGTGTCTGTCTGAGGGGCCGTCTAGAGTCATCAGCGTCAGCTGCACCAACCTCAAGGAGCCCGATGACCGTCGTCCCCGATGTCGATCCCGACGCGCGCCGCAGGCTCGCCGAGCTGGTGGCCGAGCTCGCCGTTGTCCATGGTCGCGTCACGCTCTCGTCCGGCCGCGAGGCGGACTACTACGTCGATCTTCGTCGCGCGACCCTCCACCACGAGGCGTCGCCGCTGATCGGGCGGCTCCTGCGTGAGTTGACCGCGGACTGGGAGTTCGATGCGGTGGGCGGGTTGACTCTGGGCGCGGACCCGGTCGCCACGGCGATCATGCACGCGCCGGGTCGGTCGATCGACGCGTGCGTGGTGCGCAAGGAGGCCAAGAAGCACGGCATGCAGCGCCGCGTGGAGGGACCGGACCTCGTGGGCAAGCGGGTGCTGGTCGTGGAGGACACCACCACCACGGGCAACTCGCCACTGACCGCTGTGCAGGCCCTGCGTGAGGCGGGCGCCGAGGTCGTGGGGGTGGCCACCGTGGTGGACCGCGCGACCGGAGCCGACGACGTGATCCGCGCCGAGGGCGTGGAGTACCGGGCCCTGCTGGGCCTGGCCGACCTGGGATTGGAGTGACGATGACGACGACGAGTGCGTTCGCCGCCACCCTGGGGCAGGCGCTGAAGAGACGTGTCGATTCCCTGATCGACACCTCGCGTCCGGAGGGGCCCGCATTCCTCGCGGCCACCGGCGGCACGGAGATCGCCAAGGCCACGCAGTTCGGTGCGTTGGAGAAGCTGTGCAAGCCGCTTATCATCCCGGCGGCGCTGGCGATCGCGATGCGCGAGGGGCGGCTTTCCGCCGCTGACGCGGCGCTGCTGTCGGCCACCGCCGCGGGCTACACCACGGGCGACGTGATCCTCATGCTCGGCGGCGGGCACGCCAGCCGGTCGAAGGGCCGTCTGATCGCGGGCGCCGCGGCGTTCGGCGTCGGGCACCTGGCGATCGGCTCGCTGATGCTGCGCTCGGGGCTGCGGTTCAAGCCATTGCAGGCTGCCGTGCACGGGGTCGTCGCGGGCGGAGCGGGCGCGGTGCTGCTGGCCGAGGGCAAGGAGAACGCTCCGCTCGCCGCATACGGCGGGCTCCTGGCCACCCTGTCGGCGCTGGCCACCTCGGTCGACCGTTCGCACGGGCCGGCGGCATCGGTGCTTGCCGTGGCCGGGCCGGCTTTCCTGCTGAGCGACGGCCTGATCCTGGCCCGCCGCAAGGCCGAGGGCGGTTCGCTGTCGGCCCGCGCGCTGGACGTCGGCGTGATCGACACCTATGCGACAGCCGCGCTGCTCATGCTCTCCGGAACCGCCGCGGCGGCCAGATTCGCCGGAAGCGGGCGGTGAACTCGGCCGACGCTGCCGGCCCGGCGGGGCAGGACGTTGCCGGGCCGACCGAGTGGGGCGACGGGCAGGTCGGCGTCGGCCCGTGGGAGATCCAGCACCCGGGACGGCCCCGCCCGACCGGTGATCAGTGGGATCCCGACCTGCTGAATGCCGGCGACCGCCGCAACGTCGTCGACCGGTACCGATACTGGCGCCGCGAGGCGATCGTCGCCGACCTCGACACCCACCGGCACCAGTTCCACGTGGCCATCGAGAACTTCGGCCATGACGCCAACATCGGCACGGTCGTCCGCACCGCCAACGCCTTCCTGGCCGCCGAGGTGCACATCATCGGACGCCGCAGGTGGAACCGCCGAGGAGCCATGGTCACCGACCGCTACCAGCATCTTCGGCATCACGCCGACGTCGCCGAACTCATGACGTGGGCGGAGTCGGAGGGATTGCCAGTCGTCGCCGTCGACAATCTCCCCGGCGCCGAGCCGCTCGAGACCGCGCGGCTGCCACGCGGGTGCGTCCTGCTCTTCGGCCAGGAGGGGCCCGGGGTCAGCGACGACGCGCGCCAGCGGGCCGCCCAGACCGTCTCCATCGCCCAGTTCGGCTCGACCCGCTCGATCAACGCTGGCGTCGCCGCCGGCATCGCGATGCACGCCTGGATCCGTGAACACGCCGGAGCGCCCCGGAACTGACGGCGCTACGGTGGGGCCGTGGCCACCCCCGACCTGCCGGACACGCTCCGCCTCTCGCTGCTGGACCGGTCCCGCACCCGCCACGCCGAGCCGCACGCCGCCGCCCTCGAGGCGACGCTCCGCCGGGCCGAGCATGCTGACGAACTGGGCTTTCACCGCTTCTGGATGGCCGAGCACCACTCGGTCCCCGGCATCGCCAGCGGCAGCCCGCAGCTCCTGATCGCGGCCGCCGCGGCGCGCACCGGACGCATCCGCCTGGGCACCGGCGGCGTGATGCTGCCCCACCACCGCCCGATGATCGTCGCCGAGCAGTTCGCCATGCTCGAGGCCCTGCACCCGGGCCGGATCGACCTGGGCGTCGGGCGGTCCCTGGGATTCACCGCGCCGGTGCGCGCGGCGCTCGGTGTCGAGGAGTACGACGACGACGCCTTCACCCACGACATCAGCTCGGTTCTGGACTTCCTGTACGGGCGCGGCCCCGTCACCGCGCTGCCCGTCATCGAGAATCCGCCGCCGGTCTTCGTGCTCGCGACGGGCCGTGGCCTGGAGATCGCGGCACGGGCGGGGCTGCCCGTCGTGGTGGGCGGGCCCCGGCTACTCGCCGACCCGACCCCGCTGGAGCGCTACCGCGAGAATTTCCGGCAAGGCGGTGCCACATCGAGGCCCTACGTGGTGGTGAGCCTCGAGGTGGCGGTCGCCGAGTCGACCACCGCCGCGCGCGAGCTGCTGGCCTCGGAGGCCTGGGCGATGGCCGAGTCCCGGGAGACCGGGGCGTTCGGGCCGTTGCGCTCGCCGGCCGAGGTGATGGGCCGGACGTTCCGGCCGCAGCAGCTGCGCCGGATGGACGAGTGGATCGCCGGAACCCTCTACGGCGACGCCGAACGGGTCGCCGCCCAACTGGCCGCGCTGGTTGAGCGTACGAGCGCCGACGAGGTCATGGCCTCAACGTCGATGTACGACCGTGAGGCACTCGCCCGATCGGACGCGGCTCTGGCGGGCCTACTCGCCGGGTAGGTCAGAGGCCGGGGCAGCGGGCCCGTTGCGGATCCGGTCGATCAGCTTGGGGCCGGCCGTGATGACCATCGGCAGCACGGACACCAGCACGATCCCGATGAGGATCAGGTCGATGTGGTCCTTGATGAATGTGAACTGCCCCAGCCACGCGCCCAGTGCGGTGACGCCCGCCGCCCAGAGCACCGCGCCCACGACGTTGAAGGTGACGAACACCCGGTAGCGCATCCCGGCCATACCCGCGACCAGCGGTGCGTATGTGCGGACGATCGGCACGAAGCGGCACAGGATGATCGTCGCCGGGCCCCACTTCTCGAAGAACTCGTGGGCTTCGGTGATGTACGCCTGCTTGAAGATCCGCCCGTCCGGCCGGTTCTGGAGGTGGTGCCCCCACCGGTTGCCGATGAAATAGCCGACCTGGTCGCCGAGGAACGCGGCGATCGGTGCTGTCACCAGAACGACCCACAGCGGTGCGAAGGGACTGTCCTGCTGGGTGAGCAGGCCCGCGGTGAAGAGCAGCGAGTCGCCGGGCAGGAACGGGAACAGCAGGCCGGACTCGATGAACACCACGGCGAGCAGGGCCGGCAGGATCGCATTGCCGAACGGGCCGTCTCCGGAAAGCCAGAATTCCGGGTCCATGAAGCCGGGGCCCAGGGCCACCACGTGCTGTGCCTGTTCGGCCAGGATGTGCGTATTCACGCTACGAGGTTATGCCAGTGCACCTGGGAATCCGCTGAAGGCGCGGGGGCACTACCGGCCCTGGGCCCGCTACCTCCCGATACCTCGTAGGATGGGGCCAATCACAGCACCGACATCTGGAGGATCGTCAATGCCTATCGCCACCCCGGAGCAGTACAAGGACATGCTCGACCGGGCCCGCACGGAGGGGTTCGCCTACCCGGCGATCAACTGCACCTCCTCGGAGACCATCAACGCGGCCATCAAGGGCTTCGCCGATGCCGGCTCGGATGGCATCATCCAGTTCTCCACCGGTGGTTCCGAGTTCGGCTCCGGCCTGAACGTCAAGGACATGGTGACCGGTGCTGTCGCGCTCGCTGAGTTCGCGCACGTCATCGCGGAGAAGTACGACATCCTGGTCGCGCTGCACACGGACCACTGCCCCGAGGACAAGCTGGACACCTTCGTCCGCCCCCTCATCGAGATCTCCCAGGAGCGTGTCGACCGCGGCGAGAACCCGCTGTTCCAGTCGCACATGTGGGACGGCTCGGCCACCCCGCTCGACCGGAACCTCGAGATCGCCAAGGAGCTCCTCGAGAAGACGGCCAACGCCAAGCAGATCCTCGAGATCGAGATCGGCGTCGTCGGCGGCGAGGAGGACGGTGTCGAGAACGAGATCAACGAGAAGCTCTACACCACGCGCGAGGACTTCCAGGCGACCCTCGACGCGCTCGGCGCCGGCAACACCGGTCAGCGCTACCTGCTGGCCGCGACGTTCGGCAACGTCCACGGCGTGTACAAGCCGGGCAACGTCAAGCTCAAGCCCGAGGTCCTCAAGATGGGCCAGGACGTGGCCGTCGAGAAGCTCGGCCTCAACGCCGGCGACCTGCCGTTCGACTTCGTCTTCCACGGCGGCTCGGGCTCGGCCAAGAGCGAGATCGAGGAGGCGCTGAGCTACGGCGTCATCAAGATGAACGTGGACACCGACACCCAGTACGCGTTCACCCGGCCCATCGCCGCGCACATGTTCGGCAACTACGACGGCGTGCTGAAGGTCGACGGCGAGGTGGGCAACAAGAAGGTCTACGACCCCCGCTCGTACCTCAAGAAGGCTGAGCAGGCCATGTCCGAGCGCGTCGTCGAGGCGTGCAACGACCTCAAGTCGGCCGGCAAGTCCAAGGGCGCCAAGGCCTGACCTGACCTCCCTGACGGCGGGAGCCCCGCGACCTCATCGAGGTTTCGGGGCTCTTCGCTTGCCGGCTGGCCGTGCGCCGGGGCCGGGTGGCCGCAATATCGGCCATGTGGTCGCACGCCGCCTATCTGATGTCGCGCTGCCTGTCAGATCTGGCAGGTGGCGCGACATCGGATAGGCGGCGCGGCGTCTACGCGAGATCTCATGGGCGGCGAGCGGTCGCACGGGTGAGTCAGGGAGCGATCAGCCGGGCTGGCCCTCCTGCGGGACGGCGCCCATGCCGACGCCGGGCTCGCAGAGCTTCCACGCCCCGTCCTCGTTACGCATCTGGATCTGCTCGTTCGTCGTCTCGCCGTCCTCGCCGCCGGACTCCACAGTCGCGCTGGCCTCGGTCCCGTTGCCGTCGACCTCGACGCCGGTGACCTTCAGGTCGGCCGGGAACGATCCCGCGATGGACTCCCGCAGCATCGAGTCCAGGTCCGTGCCGGTCTGTTCGCCCGAGGCGGTGATCTGATCCACCAGTTCCTGCGGGACGCGGTTCTCCGCACACATGTGGCTGTTGAACTCGGCGAACGACTCGGCCGCGCTCATGTCGTCGAGCGTCTGCGCGACCTCGCGCTCGACCCTGCCTGCTGAGGACAGGGGGCCCATCGTGAACAGCCAGCCCAGAACGGCGACCAGGACGACCACCGCGAGGAGCACGCCTGCCCAGACCAGCGAGCCCCGACGGGTGGGCCGCGCCGCTTCTCCGCGATCGTCCGCTCCGGGGCCGCCTGCACCGGGACCTCGGGACGGGTCCCCGGCGGGTGGTTGCTGGCTCGTCGTCGTCATCCACTACTCCCGGTACGGCTCGCGCGCCCCGGCCGGAACGCATCGACCCGCCACGGTAGCGGAACCACCTGTGAGTCCGGCGGCAGCGTCCGTCTCCGATGCGGACGAGCGACCGATGCGGGGTCGCTCGATCCGGCGTACTGACGCAGATCGGGCAGGATCCGTGAATACCAGGGGCGGATCGTGGCCGGCGATGAAGCCGGCCACGGATCCGCCTGACCTCAGGGCAGCGGGCCAGCGGGCGCCACCTGGTTGGTGCCGTGCGCGGTCCGCCAGCTGTGCATGGGGTAGGCCCCGCTGTCGGCGCGCGTGTGATCGTGCAGCGCCCAGTAGTCGGCGTGCGCGTAGTCCTGCGTGAACTCGACCACCGTGTAGCCGTGTCGGTCCAGGTCCACCCAGCGGATGTGGTGGTTCGCGCCCATCAGCGCACCCTGCGCGGCCGCGGACAGGCCGTTGCCCTCGGGCAGCCCCAGGATGTCGTCGACGTTGTTGCTGGTAATCGACGGGGTCACGAATTCCACCGCGTCGGTGCCGGCGCCCGGATAGTCCGCGGCGTCGGTGGGCACCTCGTTGACCCACGAGCTGTGGATGTCGCCGGTGAGGAACACGAAGTTGCGGTTACCGGTCGCGCGGATCACCTCGAAAAGGCGGCGGCGCTCACCGGCGTACCCGTCCCACTGGTCGGAGTTGTAGGTGATGCCCTCGCGCGGCATGCTCAGTAGCTCGGTCATGGCGCCCATGGTGCGGTTGTCGAGCGGCGGGATGAGCACGGGCGCGACCATCACCGAGTTGCCGATCACGTTCCAGCGGGCGGTCGACGAGCCCAGGCCGCGGGCCAGCCAGTCGAACTGCTCGGCGCCTGTCATGGTGCCGGTCTGGTCGACCGCGCGGCCGTCGAACCGGCCGGGCGACTCGGTGCGGTACGAGCGCAGGTCGAGCATGTTCAGCTCGGCGAGCGCGCCCCAGCGCAGGCGGCGGTAGAGGAAGCCGCCGTCGCGCAGTGAGTCGGGCCGGATCGGCATCCACTCGAAGTAGGCCTGCGAGCCGGCGGCCTTGCGGTCGGCCCACGAGCCCTCGTGCGGCTGGTGGTTCTCGGCGCCGTGCTCCCAGGCGTCGTTGGCGAGCTCGTGGTCGTCCCAGGTACAGATCCACGGCACGTGCGCGTGCAGAGACTGCAGGTCCGGGTCGGTGTGGTACTGCGCCATGCGGATGCGGTAGTCGGCGAGGGTGATGATCTCGTGCGGCGGATCGTGGGGGCGGACGGCGCCGAACTTGGCCGTGTATCCGCCGCGCTCGTACTCGTAGATGTAGTCGCCGAGCTCGATCACCACGTCGAGGTCGCCACGCTGCACGAGGTGGCGGTACCCGGCGAAGTATCCGGCCTCCCAGTTGGAGCAGGAGACCACTCCGGTGCGCCAGCGGCCGGAGGCGGGCATGGCGCCGTCGGCGGGGGCGGTGCGGGTGCGGCCGACGGGCGAGGTCTGGCCGAGGGCGCGGAAGCGGTAGTGGTACCAGCTGTCGGGGGCCAGGCCGGTGGCATCGAACTTGACCGTGTGGTCGCGCCCGGCGTCGGTGGTGACGGTGCCCGAGGCGGTGATGGAGACGAAGGAGGGGTCGGGGGAGACCTCCCATTCGACGACGACGGCGTCACCCATCCCCGACCCGGGGGCGGCCTCGGCGGACGGCGTCACGCGCGTCCACAGGATGACGCGGTCCGCCATGGGGTCGCCCGATGCGACGCCGTGCTGGAAGGCCGCCACCGCGCCACCCGCGGGGGCCCCGGCGCCGACCGGAACGGCCGCGCCGGCGGTGGCGGCCTGACCGGCGAACGCCCCGGTGCCGACAGCGACGCCGGCCAGCGCCCCGGCCCGGAGAACGCTCCGCCGGTTGAGCCCGGCGGCGGCCCGGCCGGACGGGGTGGACGACGACGCGGGGGAGGACGGCACAGTCATGCGTCCAGTTTGCCGCTCGCTCAGGTATTCCGGGGCGAACTCCGCCCAGTCGTCACCGAACGTTCACGCGGGCGTGGCCGTCGACGCCGTTGACGGAGATCTCCTCGCTGATCACCACGGTCTCGGGAGCCTGGTCAGAGCCGGTGGGCGCGGCCGATTCCGTCGGCGTGGACAGGTAGCGCTCGAGGGAGTCGTCGAGCTCCTCCAGCCACGGGGTGTGGTGCGTGGTGGCCATGGTGCCGGTCATGACCGAGCGGTGGTTCTTGTCACGGTAGGTGAGGATGTTCTTCACCTTGTCCTCCTTCCAGTCGAGGAAGATCCGCACGACCTCGTCGATGTCGAACATCGGATAGTCCGTGGCCTCGATGAGGTCCCGGATGTAATCGCCCTGGAAGCGCACGTCGTCGGCATCGCCGTCCAGTTCCGGGAAGCGGTTACGCCACGTTCGCATGTGGGCGGCACGCTGCTCGGCGGCGGGCAGTGCGGCCCGGCCGAGGATGAGGTCACGGACGTACCAGGCCTGCGCGTCGAACATGTTGAACGTGAACCACTGGTCCTGGGCGCCCAGGTAGTACAGCTTCGGGTTCTTCTGCCAGACCACGCCGCGGTAGAGGCCGGCGGGGTAGATGTTGTTCGGTGACTGCAGCGCCAGCTCGGCCGGCAGGAACGGGTACTTGTGTAGGTACCCGGTGCACAGGATCACGGCGTCGAACTCGCGGGTCTCGCCGTTCGAGAAGTGGACGGTCTGACCCTCGAACCGGTCGAGGAGCGGGAGCTCCTCGATGCCGTCCGGCCAGTCGTAGCCCATGGGGCTGGTGCGGTAGGACATCGTCACCGAGGCGGCGCCCATCTTGTGTGCCTGCACGCCGATGTCCTCGGCCGAGTACGAGGCGCCGATCAGCAGGACGCGCTTGCCGTCGAGGGCCTCCGCGCCACGGAAGTCGTGGGCGTGCCGCACCGAGCCGGGGAAGGTCTCGATCCCCTCGAAGTCGGGGACGTTCGGGAAGCTGAAGTGGCCGCTGGCCACGATCACCCGGTCGAACTCGGAGCTGGTGGTCTTGCCCGAGCGAAGGTTCTCCACGGTCACGGTGAAGGTGTCCTGATCGCGGTCGTAGTCCACCCAACGGACCGCGGTCGAGAACTGCACCTTGTTCTTGACCTTGGACCTGCGGACGCGGCCGTCGATGTAGTCCCACAGCACCTCGCGCGGCGGGTATGAGGAGATGGGCCGGCCGAAGTGTTGGTCGAAGGTGTACTCGGCGAACTCCAGGGCCTCCTTGGGTCCGTTGGACCACAGGTTGCGGTACATCGAGGAGTGCACCGGCTCGCCGTAGCGGTCCGTGCCGGAACGCCAGTCGTAGTTCCACTGCCCGCCCCAGTCATCCTGCTTCTCGTAGGTGACGATCTCGGGGATCTTCGCCCCGGCACGCTGGGCGGACTCGAATGCTCGCAGTGCGGCGATCCCGCTCGGTCCGGCTCCGATAATCGCAATACGCTGTCTTGACACAGATTTCCTTCCGGCCCACGTGCGGCCTGTCCGTTTCTCCGACTGGCCCCGGCGGAAGCAGTACCCGGCGCGATCGACTCATACGATCCGCGCTCCGAGGCCTCGACACCGGCACCACAATCCCGCTCAGGAGCGGCGTCCCGAGAGGGGCGCCAGCAACGAGCGCGCGGCGCCCTTTCGGAGCGCCGCATGTCCTGCATCATAGCAAAACTGCACTTCACAGACGTTCGCTTCCCCCATCTCCTGCGTATGTGACGTCTCAACCAGCGGTGATGTGGTCTGGAACGGGTGGTCCCTGCACGCGCGCGGACAGTCGCTCGGCGGAATCATGGACAATGGAGCGCATGACCCAGTTCGGAGACCTTCTCGGCCCCCCGCCCACCCGTCTGACCGGCGACCCGGAGGCGGAGGACGCCCTAGCCGCGGGGTCCGATCCCCGCACGGTGGCGGCCTCGCACCCGTCGGCATCGATCGCGTGGGCGGAGCTGGCCGAGCGCGCGCTGGACGCCGATGACGCGGTGTCGGCGTACGCGTTCGCCCGCACCGGCTACCATCGCGGCCTCGACCAGCTGCGCCGCCACGGCTGGAAGGGCTTCGGCCCGGTGCCGTACGACCATGAGCCCAACCGGGGATTCCTGCGCGCCGTCGCCGCACTGGCCCGTGCCGCGCAGACCATCGGCGAGGAGGACGAGTACATCCGTTGTCTGGACCTGATCAATGAGTCAGACCCGCACGCCGCCGCGCCTCTCGGCCTGGCGTGACCGACTCGACGCCCGCGCGCTAGGCGTTTACGCGGCGCTGCCGGTTCCGCTGAGGACGCGGAGCCGGCGTCTGGCGTACGCATTCCTGCCGATCCTGCAGTGCGGTATCGCCGCGGGGCTGGCCTGGTTCATCGCCAACGACCTCCTGCACCACCCGCGACCGTTCTTCGCGCCCATCTCCGCGGCCATCGCGCTGGGTATCGGCATGGGCCGGCGGGTGCGCCGCGGCATCGAACTCGTGATCGGCGTCGTGGTGGGCGTCGGCCTGGGCGACCTGCTCATCGCGCATATCGGCTCGGGGCCGTGGCAGATCACGGCCGTGGTGGTGCTGGCGATGTCGGCGGCGGTGTTCCTCGACCGGGGCGCCCTGGTGGGGACCCAGGCGGCGTCCTCGGCGATCCTCGTGGCCACGCTCCTGCCGCCGGGCAGTACCGGCGGGTACGAGCGGATGGTCGACGCGTCCGTCGGCGGCGCCGTGGCGCTGCTCCTCATGGCGCTGATGCCGGTCCACCCCCTCAAGCGGGTCCGCCGCGAGGCCGCGTCGCTGCTGGGCGTGGCGTCGTCGGTGCTCGCAGAGGTCGCTGACGGGTTGGAAACCCGCGATTCGGACAGGATCCGCCACGCGCTGCAGGACGCCCGCGACACCCAGCCGGCGATCGACGCGATCGAGGAGCAGCTCGCCGGGGCGCGCGAGCTCGTGAAGATCTCGCCGTTCTACCGGCGGCGCAGACCCGAGGAGGTCACGCTCGCGGCGGTCCTCAACCCGCTGGACAACGGCATCCGTAACATCCGCGTGCTCGCGCGACGGGCGATCGTCGCCGTGGACGACCAGGTGGACGTGCCGCCCGCGCTGGTCGCGCTGCTCAGGTCGCTCTCGGAGGCGATGGAGCTGCTGGCGCGGCGGGTGGCGAACGATCCGGAAGCGCCCAAGGACGCGCAGGTCCACCGCGAGCTGCGGGCCGTGGCCTCGCGCGCCAAGCGTGAGCTGCTGTTCGACCCGGGCCTGACCGAGACCGTGATGCTGGCACAGGTCCGCTCGGTCCTGGTGGACATGATGCAGGTGGCGGGGTTGAGCAAGATCTCGGCCGTGGCCACCCTGCCGCCGACCGTGCGGACCCCGTCGGTGGAGCCGGAGTTGCTCGAGGAGTGGCCCGATTCGCCGGACCGGCCGACGTCGGTACTGCCTCCGTTCAAGGCAACACGAGCCTCAATGGCTCGATATGACGGTAAAAGGTCGTCCTCTTGACCGGCCGCCGCGCGGTGATGCCGTCGCGGGTGATCAGCGCGCCGGGCGTACCCACCTGGACGGCGCGCGCCTGGAACCACTGCCGACGCCGGAACCTGCGCGGCCGGTCCGCGGTGGCGCGAACTCCCGGCATGTCGCGGGAGACGCGGACCGTGAGGGCGTCGACCTTGCCGGTGAAGACCCTGTCGTCGTCGGCGTAGGCCTCGCCCACCAGCACGTCGTCGCCGGTACCGGTCACGGTGGCCTCGCCCACCAGCACCGCCCCGGTCTCGTCGCGCACCAACGGCACCTCGTGCGCCCGGCCCTGCACGCCCAGCTTCGCTGCCGCCGACCCCGTCGGCAGTCCGTAGGCGCGCGTGGCAGGTGTGGCGTCCTCGGCGATGTAGGCGACCTCCACATCGAGATTCTCCGTGCGCATCAGGCGCGTGAGCAGCGCGGACAGGCCGGCGTCGGTGCCGCACACCAGTAGGCGGCGCCGGGTCCCGACCTCTGCCAGCGCCCGGTTGATCTCGTCCTTGTCGGGCACCTCGCTCACCTCGATGCGCGAGTGCTCACCCAGGACCGTCGGGACCGGCGTCGAGCCGCAGCGGATGACGATCATGACCTCCATCATGACCGTCCCGGGCCGCGGGGGCGAACCAGGGGTTGTCGCCGGCGGGGCGGGGCCCGCGACGGGGCCGAACCACGGCCGGAGTGCCGGACCGGACTCGGCATGTGGGGCAGGATGGAGGGATGCGCAGGATCGACCTCAACTGCGACCTCGGCGAGGCCCGCCGGGGGACGCCGCGCTGGGCCGCGTCGCTCGCGCCCTGGGCCGGCCCCGACCCGGACGATGCCGCGCTGCTCGACGTGGTGACCTCGGCCAACGTCGCCTGTGGGTTCCACGCCGGGAACCGGCCCACCATGAATGCCACCGCCGTGGCCGCCGCGCAGCGGGGCGTGGCGCTGGGCGCGCACCCCTCGTACCGGGACGGGGCCAACTTCGGGCGGGTGGCGCAGGACCTGTCGCGTGAGGAGGTCGCCCGCCTGGTGCAGTTCCAGCTGGAGGAGCTCGACATGGCCGCCCGCCGCCACGGCACGCGGGTGCGCTACCTCAAGCCCCACGGCGCCCTCTACAACCGTATTGTCCACGACGCGGAGCAGGCGGCCGGCGTGGTGGACGCCGTATTGCGCTACGCCGAGTTGGCCCGCGAGGAGCCGCTGCCGGTGCTCGGACTGCCGGGGTCGGTCGTGCTCGACCACGCGGCGGCCGCAGGGGTGCGGGCGGTGGCGGAGGCGTTCGCCGACCGCGGGTATCGGCCCGACGGCACTCTGATGCCCCGCGGCGAGCCGGGCGCGGTCCTGACCGACCCGGGCCAGGTTGCCGCGCGCGTGGTGGCGATGGCGACCGGTCAGGAGATCACCGCCGCGGGCGGGGCCCACGTGATGATCGACGCGGCGTCGGTGTGCGTGCACGGCGACACCCCCGGCGCGCTCGACCTGGCCCGCCGGGTGCGGGGCGACCTGGAGGCCGCCGGCGTGGAGGTGGCGCCGTTCGTGGAGCCGGCCGGGTCCGGGTAGGTCCGGTCCGCCATGACGACGACGAGGATCCGCCCCTGCGGAGAGGCCGCGCTGTTGCTGGAGTGCGCGGATCTCGCGGCGGCGGTCGGGTGGGCCGAGGAGATCGGGGCCGCGCGTCTTGGGGCGGTGGACGTGGTGGCGGCCGCTCGCACCGTGCTGGTGACCGCCCGCGGTGCCGCCGATCTGCCGCGGCTGCGGCGGGCGCTGGAGGCCCTGCTCGCCGCCGGCCCCACGGCGCGCTCCGAACCCGCGGGGGCAGGCGTCGAAGCCGGCGCTGGGGCTGCAGCTGGTGCGGTGACGCTGGGTGTCCGCTATGTCGGTCCCGATCTGGCTGACGTCGCCGAGTTGGCCGGCGTCTCCGTTGAGGCGTTCGTCCGGATGCACACCTCGATCACGTGGAAGGCCGCGTTCGGCGGGTTCGCTCCGGGCTTCTTCTACCTCGTCGACGCGCGCGAACTCGATACCGGTGGACTCGATGCCGGCGCTGATGCGGGTCCCGGGCCGATGCCGACGGTCCCGCGGCTGGATTCGCCGCGGCCGAAGGTGCCGGCGGGATCGGTGGCCGTGGCCGACCGGTTCTGCGCCGTCTACCCCGGCGCTTCACCTGGCGGGTGGCGACTGCTCGGCACCACCGACGCGCGACTGTGGGACATCGATCGTCCGCAGCCTGCCCTGCTCGCGCCCGGCACGCACGTGCGATTCCGTGACATCAGTGCGGACGGCGCCGGGAGCACCGGCAGCACCGACACCGGCAGCGCCGGAGGGGCGAGATGAGCCTGCTGGTGCTCCGGGCCGGGCCATCGGTGCTCATGCAGGACCTGGGCCGACCCGGGCACGCCGACATCGGGGTGACCGCCTCGGGAGCCGCAGATCGCGCCGCCGCGGCCACCGCCTTGCGGGCTGTCGGCACCGACCCCGCGGCCGCCGTGCTCGAGGTGCTGCTCGGCGGGCTGACCATGCAGACCGATGTCCCGGCGGTGGTGGCGGTGACGGGGGCGGTGGGCGTTGTCGTCGTCGTCTCCCCCGGCGGCTCTCGCCGCACCGCCGCCACGGGCGAAGTTCTCCGGCTCGAGGCCGGGGCGACGCTGGAGATCGGGCGTCCCGACGCCGGGTTGCGGGCCTACCTAGCCGTGCGCGGAGGCTTCGACGTGGCCCCCGTGCTGGGAAGTCGGTCGCGCGACACCCTCGCCGCGCTGGGGCCGCCACCCGTCGTCGCGGGGAACCGGCTCGGCGTGGGCGACCTCGTGGCGGGGCCGTGGGCCGAGGGCTGGCACCCCGCGGTGGGCGGCAGCATCGGGCCCACCAGCGGTGACGTGGGCGTCGAGCTGGACGTGATCCCCGGGCCGCGCGACGACCTGTTCCCCGCCGAGGCGTGGGACGTGCTCGCCCTGACCGGGCACGTCAGCGGGCACGCCGACCGGGTGGGCGTGCGCATCGACCCCGCGCGGCCCGTCCCGCGGCTGGCCCGCGCAGAGATCCCCAGTGAGGGCATGGTGCGCGGCGCGGTACAGATACCGGCCGACGGCGCGCCCGTGGTGTTCGGCCCCGACCACCCGGTGACCGGCGGGTACCCCGTCATCGGTGTGCTCACCGCGCGGTCCGCGGACGCGATCTCGCAGCTTCTACCGGGAACGCCGGTGCGATTCCGCAGGCTGCGAGGCGTCGCCGACTAGGGTGTTCACGGCGGTACGGACTATTCTGGGGCGTTGGTGTGCGCGGATTCGCTGTCAGGTGTCTGACGCCGGTGCACCGTGACGACGACTCATTCGAGGTGAATGCGAACCATGCCAGCGATCGTTCTGATCGGCGCCCAGTGGGGCGACGAGGGCAAGGGTAAGGCCACCGACATCCTGGGCGGCCACGTGGACTACGTGGTCAAGCCCAACGGCGGGAACAACGCCGGCCACACCGTCGTGGTGGGCGGTGAGAAGTACGAGCTCAAGCTCCTGCCCGCCGGCATCCTCTCGCCCACCGCCGTGCCGGTGATCGGCAACGGCGTGGTGGTCAACCTGGAGGCGCTCTTCGAGGAGATCGAGGGACTGCAGGCGCGCGGCGCCGACACCTCCCGCCTGCGGATCTCCGCCGACGCGCACCTCGTGGCGCCGTACCACCAGCAGCTCGACAAGGTCACCGAGCGGTTCCTGGGCAAGAAGGCCATCGGCACCACCGGGCGCGGCATCGGCCCCACCTACGCCGACAAGGTCTCGCGCGTGGGGATCCGCGTCCAGGACGTGTTCGACGAGTCGATCCTGCGGCAGAAGATCGAGGGCGCGCTGCACCTCAAGAACCAGATCCTGGTCAAGATCTACAACCGTCGCGCGGTCGAGGTCGAGGAGATGGTCGAGTACTTCCGCGGCTATGCCGACCGTCTGCGGCCGATGGTCGCCGACACCACGCTCATGCTCAACCAGGCGCTCGAGCGCGGCGAGTCCGTGCTCATGGAGGGCGGCCAGGCCACCATGCTCGACGTGGACCACGGCACCTACCCGTTCGTGACGTCGTCCAACCCGACCGCCGGTGGCGCCTGCGTGGGCTCGGGCATCGGGCCCACCAAGATCACCCACTCGCTGGGCATCGTCAAGGCGTACACCACCCGTGTGGGCGCCGGGCCGTTCCCCACCGAGCTGTTCGACAAGTGGGGCGAGTACCTGCAGGTCACCGGCGGTGAGGTGGGCGTCAACACTGGCCGCACCCGCCGCTGTGGTTGGTACGACGCCGTGATCGCCCGGTACGCTGCGCGCGTCAACGGCTTCACCGACTACTTCCTGACGAAGCTGGACGTGCTCACCGGCATCGGCGAGATCCCGATCTGTGTGGCCTACGACGTGGACGGCGTGCGGCACGACGAGATGCCCATGTCGCAGACCGACTTCCACCACGCCGAGCCGATCTACGAGACCATGCCGGGCTGGGAAGAGGACATCACCGGAGCCCGCGTCTTCGAGGATCTGCCGCCCGAGGCTCGTGATTACGTGCTGCGGCTCGAGGAGCTGGCCGGCTGCCACATGTCGTACATCGGCGTGGGGCCCGGCCGTGACCAGAACGTGGTGCGGCGCGACATCCTGGCGTGAGGCTGTTCGCCGCGCGAGCTGACGAGCGCCCCGCACCCTTCTTCTGAAGGGTGCGGGGCGCCTTTCTCGTTGCGTGGGCGCTTAGACCGGGAGCCCGGGGAACGGCGGGAGTTCGATCGCGCCGCCACCGATGCCCGCGCCGACCGCCAACGCGATCGAGACGCCGATGCCGGCGATGAGGACCAGCCCCACCTGTACGGCCTCGTTCTCCAAGGACCCGCTGGCGGAGGACTCGGCGCCGGTCGTGTCGTACTGAACTGTTGCCGAATCCACGGTGGCAGCCGGGGCGGCATGGGCGGGGGCGGCGGCCACGGTGGCGGCGGTCAGTGCGAGGGCGGCAACGAGGGAACCGGTGCGGGTTTTGTTCATGTACGTCCTATCGGGTGCGTTGACAGGGGCATTACCGAGAGTGCCGCATTTCACGGCGTCGCGGCTCACTGCTGGACAGGAAGGGCGGCCCAGTCGAGTCGGTCGGGCCCGGTTGATCGAGTCGGCCGAGTCGAT
This sequence comes from Dietzia aurantiaca, assembly GCF_021033825.1. Classification (GTDB taxonomy): domain Bacteria; phylum Actinomycetota; class Actinomycetes; order Mycobacteriales; family Mycobacteriaceae; genus Dietzia; species Dietzia aurantiaca. Next base: position 441,975 of record NZ_JAIFXZ010000001.1, on the reverse strand, counting down.
CGGGCCCGGTTGCCGCGAGGGATTCGCACCCTCTCTGGTCGGTCGATGCCTGCAGGATCGCGACCAATCGAAGGAGGCGAGACTGATCAGTCGACGTGGCTATAGGCGACACGAACCGCCGTGATCGCCTCGTTCAACGTGAAACCAGAGCCGACGGCCCGTTCGGCGAACTCCTCGGCGGCACGGGTCAGAACTGCGCTCGTCAGATCGGGAGCCGTGACGAAGGTTCCCGAGCGGCCGCGGCCCTCCAACATTCCCGCCTCTTCGAGTTCGCTGTAGACCTTGGCTGCCGTCCTTGCCGCGATCCCGACCTCAGTCGCCATGGTGCGGATCGCCGGCATGCGGGTCCCGGGGGTCAGCGTTCCACGGCGGATGGCCTCGACGATCTGCCCCTTGAGCTGGCGAAACGGTGGCTCGGTCGAGTGTGGGTCCAGTGCCAGAATGATCCCGTCAACCTGCGAGCCGACCCCCGCTTCGCTCATGATCAGACCCAGACCTGGTCGATGTCGGTCACCTCGCGCGGCGGCGCGGCCGGGACCGGGGCGGCAGGGGTGCGCGAGAATCGCGGCGCGGGCGCCGGGCCCATGTCGCCGTTGACGTCGACGAAGGTCTCGCGCGCCACGTTGTGGGGGTGGTCCAGCGATTCCGTGTAGGTCAGAACCGGAGTGGTGCAGGCGTCGGTGCCGTAGAACTGCTCGGCCCACTCGTCGCGAGTCTTCTCCGCGAACGTGCCGGCGATGATCTCTCGCAACTCGTCCCAGCGGTCCACGTCGAACTGGCCGGGGACCTCGTCGCCGTCGATGCCGAGAATGCGGGTGAACTCGGCGTAGAACTGGGGCTCAAGCGCGCCGACGGCCATGAACTTGCCGTCCGAGCAGGTGTAGACGTCGTAGAACGGGTATCCCGTGTCGAGCATGTTCGTTCCGGCGACGTCCGACCACTGATCGCGGCCGCGCATGGCCCACTGGAACTGGCCCAGCACCGAAGCGCCGTCGGTCATAGCGGCGTCGATGACCTGGCCGATTCCGGAGGTCGAGCGCTCGATGATCGCCGCGAGGATGCCCTGGATGAGGAACATCGACCCGCCACCGAAATCGCCCACGAGGTTCAGTGGGGGCACGGGGCGCTCGCCCTTGCGGGCGGTCGCGTTGAGGTGGCCGGTGAGCGAGATGTAGTTGAGGTCGTGACCAGCCGTGTGGGCGAGCGGCCCGAACTGTCCCCAGCCGGTCATGCGCGCGTACACCAGCCGCGGGTTGAGTTCGAGGCACTCGTCGGGGCCCAGGCCCATGCGCTCGGTGACCCCGGGGCGGAAGCCTTCGACCAGCACGTCTGCCTTGGCGATCAGGCCGCGCACCTGCGCCAGGCCCTCGTCGCTCTTGAGGTTCGCCTCCACAACAGTCCGGCCGCGACGGGTGATGTGCGCCCAGCCGTCGACCTGGGTGGCCAGTTCGCCCGGACGCATGACGGTCACTACGTCGGCGCCCAGGTCGGCCATCATCATGCAGGCGTGCGGGCCGGGGCCGATGCCGTTGAGTTCGACGACACGGATGCCGGCGAGTGGGCCGGTAGATGCAGTGGTCACAGGTGTGCCCTTTCGTGTGGCTTTCCCCACACGCTATCGCCTCCGAAGCGCGGGCGGTTCGCGTAGGTCACCCGGCGCCGCGGCGGTGCTGATGGGGCCCCAGGGACGGGTGACGATAAACGCCGGGGAAGGCACGCGAAGTTATTGGTAGCGATGCTGACTTGTTCGGGTCCGGTGAGTTAATCCGTGTGACACTGTGCACAGGCGGCGGTCCGATCGCCTGAAGGGCCGCTCCGCGACCGGTGTGGTTCGCCCTCTTTGTTAGGAACCCCTCCATGTCCTCATTCAAGAGAATTCTCGTCGGCACATCGGTCTTGGCACTCGCATCAGGCGCGGTCCTCGCGGGGGCCGGCAGTTCCGCGGCCCAAGGCTCGTCCGAGGTTGCCGCGGGGCTCGAGCTCGCGGCAGTGGCGCTCAAGGGTCCCGTGAAGGTTACTCAGAATTCTGATGGTGGCCCGACCGTGGCCTATTCCAATGCCACCGGAGCTGGCGAGAAGTGCGTGGGCGCCGCGATGCCGTACCGGTCCGTTCTCCAGGTCGGCCTCGATCTCACCGGGGATGAGCCGCCAGCAGACCTGATCCCGAAGGTTCGCGAGATCCAAGAGATGGGTGGCGTCTCGGGATTGAGTGCCGGCCTCGGCGGCGGCCCGGTCGCCTATGAGGTCAATGAGTACGACGGGCTTCCGGAAGCGATCTCGATGCTGGTTTCAGGCAGGGGCGGCTTGGGCGTGGATGGCGGAGCTACCGCGACGTGGACGGCGCCCTCTCCCGAGACGCCCGCGATTGCCGCCGTGTTCTGTATCCCCGATTCCGTCACGGACCCTGAGGAGCGCTCCGCGTCGATCGTCCTGCGAATCGGGGTCGATCCGCAGGGCGTCGTCGACCAGGTCAATGGGATCCTCCCGGGAGGCTCGGTCACAGCCGGGTCGGTGTCGGACGGCAGTCTCGAAATGGGAACGAACCTGCTGGGTTCGCTTGGGAGTTGACACCCGCTGGGACTTCTCACTGCGAAGGACGTTCTTAAGCTATCGGCGCGTGCATTCGCCAGGAACATTACAAAAAACTAAGAATGTTCAATTTGGGAGTGTAACCAAAAGGTGTGATGTGTAACACTTTCGGCGGTTGCCACTTCGGCGCCACACCCTTTTGGCGCGGAGAGCGAGACGCTGCGCCCTTCCTGTTAGGAATCCTATGCAGTTTCGTGCACGTGCATTCACCGCGGTCGCCGCGGCAGCACTTCTCGCCGCGTCGTCAGGAGGCGGGATCGCTCTCGCTGACACCGACGATTCCGGTTCGGGTTCGGGATCCGGCTCATCAGGTTCCCTGTCCAGCAGCGGTCTAGGTCTCGGAGGCACGATCGGTGATCTGGCGATCGCTGCCGAGGCACTCAATGGCCCCGTCACGGTCACGCCTAACAGCGGCGGCGGTGCCACGGTCACCTATACCAACGAGGGAACGGAAAATGACCGGTGCGTGGGCTTCGTGACGCCGTACTCCACGATCGTCGACGGAGACATCGACGTTGACTTCGACAAGACGCAGCTATCCGAGGGCATCAAGGTCATCACTGCGATCGAAGCCGGGCCTGACGTGTCCATCCTGCTCGGTGACGAGGCCGGAAGCCCGATCGTGCGGGCCGATGACCCGGCCGTTCCGAACGATATCGAAGAAGAGGTCCTCGACCTCCTGTTTGACTTCAATAACCCCGAATTCCCGGCAGAAGCCGTCACGCTGACCCCGGGCAAGTCGGTGTCGTGGAGCACCTCCGTGCCGGAAACCCCCGCTGCCGCAGGAATTGTCTGTACGAGAGGTGCTGTGGATTTCAGTACACGTCCCAACATCTACTTCGGCATCGACAAGCAGGTCGTCGCCGACCAGATCAATGACAAGATCCCCGGCGGCTCGCTCGACGTGGTCTCGGCCGGCTCGATCTCGGGTGGCAGTGTCGGTTTCGGTGCAGGCGCACTCGGCTCGCTGGCCCCCAGTGACGAGGAGTCACCGATCACACCCGCCGAGTGACCGTCTCCGGGTGGGCGCCGCCGTGGTGCACTGACCAGACAAGGCAGCGACCCCGGGAGGGCCCCGTCACACGGCGGGTAGACCGTCCGGGGTCGTCTGCCGTCATCTACTAGCCTGTGTGCCATGACCAGCGCGCATGATCCCCTGGCTCCGCCCGTCACGGACCGCTTCGGCACCCCCGGTGCGCCGGAGGCCACACGCGTGATGCTGCTCGGCTCCGGCGAGTTGGGCAAGGAGGTGGCGATCGCACTCCAGCGCTTGGGCGTGGAGGTGATCGCCGTCGACCGCTACGACGGCGCCCCTGCCCACCAGGTCTCTCACCGCTCCCACACGATCGACATGACGAATGCCGACGAGGTCCGTCGGGTCGTGGAGCTGGAGCGGCCGCAGGTGATCCTGCCCGAGATCGAGGCCATCGCCACCACTGCGCTCGAGGAGATCGAGCGCGAAGGTCTGGCGCGAGTCGTGCCCACCGCGCGGGCGGTCAGGCTGACCATGGATCGCGAAGGCATCCGCCGCCTCGCCGCCGAGGAGCTGGGCCTGCCCACCAGTCGGTACGCCTTCGCCTCGTCGCTCGAGGAGCTACGCGAGGCCTGCGACACGACCGGGTATCCGTGCCTTGTGAAGCCGACGATGTCGTCGTCGGGCAAGGGACAGTCCTCCCTCGACGGTCCCGACGACGTCGAGGCGGCATGGAACTACGCGCAGTCCGGCGCCCGCGTCGCGGGGGCGCGCGTGATCGTGGAGTCGTTCGTCGACTTCGAGTACGAGATCACCCTGCTCACCGTCCGCAGCGTGGACCCGGAGACCGGTCGGATCCGCACCGATTTCTGCGAGCCGATCGGCCACACCCAGGAGCGTGGGGACTACGTGGAGTCGTGGCAGCCGCAGGCCATGACCCAGGACGCCTACGACTCGGCGCGCTCGGTCGCGGCGCGGATCACGGGCGCGCTCGGCGGGGTCGGCGTGTTCGGTGTCGAGCTCTTCGTCAAAGGCGTCGACGTGTACTTCTCCGAGGTCAGCCCCCGCCCTCACGACACCGGTCTGGTCACGCTACGCAGTCAGGTGCTCAGCGAGTTCGAGATGCACGCCCGCGCCGTACTGGGCCTGCCGGTCGTCACGACCATGTCCAGCCCGGGCGCGTCCGCGGTCGTCTACGGCGGGATGGAGGCAGAGGGGGTGGGTTTCACTGGCGTGGCCGCGGCGATGGCTGTGCCGGAAGCCGACCTCCGCCTGTTCGGCAAGCCCTCGACCAGCGAGTTCCGCCGCATGGGCGTGGCGGTGGCCACCGCCGAGAACATCGAGACCGCCCTCGAGCGCGCCCGCAAGGCCGCGTCGCTCGTGCGGGTGGTGAAGTAGGTGCCGCGCGCGGTACTGATCATGGCGACGAGTGTGCCCGAGGGGTCCGACATATGACGACGACGAGTTCGCCGATCGATGAAGCCCGCGACCTACCGCGTGAGCCCACTGCACCGTGGATCCGTGTGCTGGCGATCATCGCGGTGGCGGTCTGGCTGGCGGTGGTGATCTGGCAGTTCATGGTCCTGCCCGACCGGGTCCCCACCCACTTCGACGGCTCCGGCCGGGCGGACGGCTGGTCCAGCAAGAACGGCGCGCTCGCGTTCTCGGTGTTGATCCCCTTGCTGTGCGTGATTCCGCTGCCGTCGCTGGCCCGACTGGTGCTGCGTTGGCCGCAGGCCATCAACGCGCCCAATCGGGACTGGTGGATTACATCCGGCCCACGACTACGCAGGTTCGAGCGGCTGATGCGGGAGGACCTGTGGCTGATCACGGTTCTCACGCTCGCTCTGCTGGTGGCGATCCAGGTGGGGATCACGATGACCGCGCGGGCGGAGGCGGATTCCATGGCGAACGGGGTGCTGTTCGGCTCGCTGGCGGTGTTCGGCGTAGGACTGTTCGCGGTGTTGGCCCGCATGTACGCCGGTGGGCGCTACGCCGAACAGCCCGACCTGGTCTGACGCTATCGGTCAGACCAGCGGCGGGATCGCGGGGTCGATGGGTACCTCGATCACGGTCGGCCCGCTGCGTTCCCACGCCCCGTCGAGTGCGGCCCGAACCTCGGCAGCAGTTCTGGCCACGACGCCGGTGGCGCCGTAGCCCTGAGCGATGAGGTGCGGCTTGAGTCCGGGCAAGTCCAGCCCCGGGACGCCGGGGTTCTTCTGGAACTCGGCGAAGGCCTTGAGGATGCCGTACTCGCCGTTGTTGGGTACCACCACCACCAGCGGCACCTCCTCCCGGACGGCCGTGTAGAGGGCCTGGGGGGAGAACTGCATGGAGCCGTCGCCGATGAGCGCCAACACCGGCCGGTGGGTCGTGAGGTCGCGCTGGGCCAGGGCGATACCCACGGCCGCTGGCAGGTCCCAGCCGAGGGCGCCGCTGGCCATGGCGAAGTAGCTGTCCGGCTGGGTGAACTCCCACTCGGAGTGCAGGTCGGCGATGTTCGAGGGCGACTCCTGGACGATCACGGTGTCGTGGGGGGTGGCCGAGCGAAGCACCCGGAACAGCTGCCGGGCGGTGAGGGGGTCGTGGTCGGCCGGGTCCTCGGGGCGCGGCTCGGCGGAGGCGTGCGGGGCCAGGCGGTGCTCCTGGGTGTCGACGACCGTGTCGGCACTGCGGTCGGGGAGGATCTCGGCCAGTCCGCGCAGCGCCAGCGTGGAGTCGGAGACCAGGCTGTCACCCACCGGGGCGCGACCGGACTCGGCCGGGTCGTCGGTGATGTGCAGCAGCTGCGAGCCGGCGGGGATGTACGCACCGGGAACCCACGGGTAGTAGCGGAACACGGGGGCGCCCACCACCAGGATCACGTCGTGTCCGGCGAGCCGCTCCGACAGCAGGCCCTGTGCGAAGGGCAGGCCGCCGGCGTACAAACGGTGATCCTCGGGGAACGGGACACGCTCGCTCGACGGCGCTGCCCACACGGGCGCGTTCAACCTCTCGGCCAGCGTCACGGCCTCGGCCCAGCCGTCACCGCGGGCGATGTCGGAACCGAAGACCAGGACCGGGTTCTCCGCGCTGGCCAAGGCGGCGGCGAACTCGGCCAACCGGTCGGGGTCGGCGGCCACGCGGCTGGTCACGCTGCGCACCGCGGTGGGGACGGTGGACTCGGCGTCCCAGTCGTCGAGCGGGAGGGACAGGAACACCGGGCCCTGCGGCGGCTGCATTGCTATCGCGTACGCCCGCATGAATGCTGCCGGCACATCCTGAGGGCGGGCGGGCTGGTGCGCCCACTTCACCCACGGGGAGGCGATCGACTGCGGATCGGGGTTCACCAGCCACGGCTCCAGGAGCAGCATCTCGCGGGTCTGCTGGCCGGCGGTGAGGATGAGCGGCGTCTTGTTCTGGAAAGTCGAGTCCAGAGTGCCGAGCGCATTGCTCACCCCGGCCGCGGTATGCACGTTGACGAGCACAGGTCGACGGGTGACCTGCGCGTATCCGTCGGCGGCGGCCACAACGCTCGCCTCTTGAAGGCCGAGTATGTACCGAAAGTCGTCGGGAAAATTCTCGAGGAAGGTCTCCTCGGTCGATCCGGGGTTGCCGAAGATCGTCGTCAACCCCAGTTCGCGAAGGAGCCGGAACGTGGCGGCGCGGACTGTGGTCATGTCATTTTGCCTTCCAGGCGAATCGCCAGCTGAGTGACGAGATCGTCATAAAGACCTTATAACCGCTGTCGGCCGCCGGAGGGAGGATCGGCCGGAACCGTTCGACGGGGCGAGCGCCCCTGTGGATGGTCGTCCACCTCATCCACAGCACCCTGCCAGGAGCGCTGTATGGCCGCTGCCCGCACCTAGCGTGATTCCCTGAGCGGCCCGGGCGTGCGGGCCGGAGGGGAGCGGGGCAGATGGCGGAGCAGGATTCAGCGTCGGACCCACGGCCCGGGTCGGGGCCGGGCCACGGTTCGGCGCCGGAGCAGGGCGGGGCGGAGTTGCTGGCGTTCCAGCAGGCGGCGGTCCTGGGTCAGGCGGTCCGGATCCGCGAGACCGGGGAGGCCGGCGCGACGCGCTCGGCGGAACTGGTCGGGGCACTCGAGGAGGCCTCGGCGGCCGCGTCCGGGATGGCTGCCGCGGTGCCGGGCGGCGTGCTATGCGGAACCGCGCTGGCGGAGTGCGCGGCACTGCTTGCGCGGCGGGCGCGAGACAGCGCGGAGGAGTCCGAACGAATCGCCCGGGCCATGACCCGCGGGGTCGGACTGTTGGCGGAGGCCGACGAGGAGGTTGCGAACCGTGTCTCCCGCGCCGCAGGCTGAGGCGCTGGTCACAGCCATCGACCACGCCGAGGCGCGCTCCGCCGCCGTGGGGCGCGCGGTGTCGGACGCGGCCGAGGACCTGGACACGGTCGCCCGCCGGTTGGGCGCGGACCCCGAGGGCGGGGGGTGGTTCGGCCGGGTGGGACGCCGCGCGCGGGGGAGTGTGGCCGATGCCGCCGCCGAGTCGCGGATGATCGCCGGCGCCTGTCTCTTCCTGTCGGATGTACTGCGCGTGGAAGGCGCGAGGTTGGCGCGGGCGGTGATGAGTTGGGACGACGACGAACTCGCCCGTCCCGGCTCTGGCGATCACACGGCCGTGGTCGATGCCGATCGTGCGCTCGTGCAGCGGCTTCGCGAGGCGGCGGACGCGCTGGCCGGTGCCGCGGACCCGGATACCCGGCCGTGCCTCGACCTGTCCGGGACGACCGGCGACGACCCGCGTGCGATCGCCGCCCTGTGGCACTCGCTCGGGCCTGCCGACCGCGAGCGGCTGGCCCGCGACAACCCGGAGTTGGGGTCGGTAGCGGGGTTGTCATCGGCCGCGCGGGATGCCCTCAATCGGACTCGATTGCGACGGCTGCTCGACGCCCTCGACCGTGGCGGGGCAGACGCCGGGCTCGCGGCCGCGGGGCCGGGGCTCGCTACGCTGTCCGAGTACCTCGACGCCGACCCTCGTCGGCATCTGCTCGCACTGCACGCCGATGGTCGGGCGGTGGTGGCGAGCGAGAATCCGGATGCCGCGGACCGGGTCGTGACGCTGGTGCCCGGCACGGGATCCTCGCTCGAATCACTCGGGCGAACCGGCGAGCGTGCGGAGGCGATGTGTGAGGCGGCGGACGAGGTCCGCTCGCCGGCAGCTCGCGACGCAGAGCCCGTCGATATGGTGCCGGTCGATGCAGAGACCAAGGCGTGCGTGTCGGTGGCGTGGCAGGGTTATGACGCGCCGGACACCATCGCCGAGGCGGGTCGATCGCTGGCATCCGCACGAGCGCACGCCCAGGACCTGCGTACGTATGCCGCCGGCCTGGATGCGGTCGAGGCGATGGACGGCGAGGACGCCCCGCACACGACCGTGGGCTACAGCTACGGCTCGGCGACGCTCGGGGCGGCGGCCTCCGATGCGAAAGGACTGGCGGCCGACCTGATGATCCACGTCGGCAGCCCGGGCGCGGCGGTCGACTCGATCGAGCAGCAGTGGGTGGACGAGGGCGGCGCATCACGGCGGGCCCACGACCGGGAAGTCGCGGGCGTCGCGAGCCGCTGGGATGCGGTGCCGTGGTGGTCGATCACGGGGGTGTTGGGCGAGCGGCCCGGAAGCGGGGACTTCGGAGGATTCGCCGTGGACGTGACGGAACCCGGCTCGGGCCCGGGGGCGGCGCGGAACTCACATTCGCGCTACTTCGACTCGGGCACCATCTCGCTCGAGGAGATCGGACAGCTGGTGGCTGAGACCGAATGACCTGTCCAGGGGCTCGACGGCTCCGCTCGCCACTCTCCGCTACGAGCGGTTGCTGCCGATCTGGCTTGCCCAGATGTCTAGTAGGCGACGCTCTCGGGCGTCGTCACCTCGAAGGATCTGGGTAACAGCGAGCCCTCGCAGGAGGACAAACAGCATGTCGAGGTCATCGCGTGTTATCTGGGCGCCAGCGCCGGTGAGTCCGGTGTCCTCGAGGGCGGTACGCAGGCGACGGCCGAATTCCCGCTGAACCGGTACCAGCGCGTCACGGAGCACGTCATCTGTACGAGCAGCCAGCCAAAGCTCGAGTCCCGCGACGAAGAGTGGTCCGGACATGAACCGGTGCACGAGGGGGACCAGTTGTCGCGGGTCTGTCTTCTCGTTCAGGTTTCCGACTATCGCGGACATTTCGAGTAGTTGGCCGTCGGCGACGTGTCCGATCGCGACCACCAGAAGTTCCTGCATTGAAGGGAAATGGTGCGTCAGAGAGCCGCGGGAGACGCCCGCATACTCCTGGATCTTCGCCATGGTCGTCCCCGCGTAACCGTGACGGACGAGTGACTGCACGGTCGCGTCGAGTAGCGCTGCACGGGTCATCTGCCAACGAACCTGACGCCGGCTATTGCTTTCAGTCACACGATGCACTCTACTAAAACAGACCAACTGGTCGGTTTTCTAGGGAGGTAGCAATGAAGCTCGCGGCGGACCTGATAAGGGAGGGTGCACGGCAACATGCGGACGAGGTGGCGATCTATTTCGGAGAAGACAGCCTGACGTTCCGTGAGGTCGACGAGATGGCCAATCGGTTCGCCAATGTGTTGGCGGAACACGGTGTCGGTCGGGGGGACCGGCTCGCCATCCTCGTGGGGAACGGCTTGTGGACGGTGTCGCTGGATTTCGCCTGTATGAAGGCGGGGATCGCGCGCGTACCCCTGAACGCGCGGCTCTCGGTTGCCGAACACGAGCGAATGATCACAGGGACCGGTGCAACCTTTCTGGTCCACGAGCCGGGGTTGGAGGAGTCCGCAGCCGAGCTGCGAGAGCGGATCTCCGGGCTCACCGTCGTCGGGCTGGGCGGGCCGGCGGCTGGTGGCGGGCCCGACCTTCTTGTCGCTGCCGAGCAGGTTTCACCCGAGGATCCCCGGGTCGAACTGGAGGCCGACGACCCCGTCCTTGTCCTTCACACCTCGGGAACGACGGGCGTCCTCAAAGCCGCGGTCCACTCGCAGGCGTCATTCGCTGCGGTAGCTAAGAACATTCTGGACAACGTCTTTTCGCCGACCACCGACTCCGTGATGCTGCACGCGGCCTCGATGATCCATGCCAGTGGAACGTTCGTCCTGCCGTACTGGCTCCGCGGTGGCGCATCGGCGATTCTTCCTGGATTCGAGCCGAAGGGTTTCCTTGATGCGATCGCTCGATACCGCGCGACCGAAGTCAACCTGGTCCCGACCATGCTCGGAATGCTGTTCGCGAGTGACGCCCTGGAAGCATCGGACATCTCGTCGCTACGGGCGGTCCTGTACGGGGCGAGCCCCATGCCCAGACCGTTGATCGTCCGGGCCTTGAAGCAGTGGGGACCGATTTTCATGCAGTACTACGGACAGACGGAAGCTCCGCTGGTCATCACGGTCCTCACCCAGGAGGATCATCAGAACCCGGCGCTGCTGGGCTCCTGCGGACGCGCAGCCGTGGGGGTGCAGATCCGACTGATGGACGAGGATGGTCTGGAAGTGGCCGCCGGCGACATCGGGGAGATTCAGGTTCGGATGCCGTCGCAGATGGTGGGTTACGACAACGCCGACGAACTCAATGCCGAGATGATCACTGAAGACGGGTGGATTCGTACTCGCGACATGGCCTATGTCGACAACGCCGGCTACTACTTCCTGGTGGATCGTCGCAGCGACATGATCGTGACCGGCGGATACAACGTCTATCCGCGGGAGGTCGAAGATGCTCTGGCGAAGTCCCCGGCGGTCGCCGAGTGCGCAGTAGTCGGAGCTCCGGACCCCGTGTGGGTGGAGGCCGTGACGGCCTTCGTCTCCTTGCGGCCCGGTGCCGGAGTAAGCGAGGAACAGCTGAAGGAGGAAGTCCGCGGTCAGCTGGCGGGCTACAAGGTTCCCAAGCGCATCTACTTCGTGGACGCTATCCCCAAGTCAGCAGTCGGGAAGATACTGCGACGGGCGCTTCGTGAACCACTGTGGGAAGGATCGGGCGCATGACCGACTACAACTCAATCCGGGTAGAGACCAGCGATCGCGTGACGACCGTGATCATGAGTCGCCCGGAGCGACGAAACGCAGTGGACGGCGCGATGGCGTCCGAGCTCGCCCATGCCTTCAGGGCGTTCGATGCAGACCCCGAGGCAGATGTGGCGGTCCTGTGGGGGGATGGCGGCAACTTCTGTGCAGGGGCGGACCTCAAAGCTGTGGGGACCGACGCCTCCAACCGTGTAGCGGTGGACGGTGATGGCCCGATGGGTCCGACCAGGTTGGACCTCGGAAAGCCCGTGATCGCAGCGGTCGAGGGGTTTGCCGTCGCGGGCGGGCTCGAGCTCGCCATCTGGTGCGATCTGAGAGTTGCGGCGTCGGACGCGACCTTCGGGGTCTTCTGTCGGCGATGGGGGGTCCCACTGATCGATGGTGGAACTGTTCGTCTGCCGAGGCTGATCGGGCAGAGCCGAGCGATGGACATGATCCTCACCGGGCGCCCGGTGGATGCCCGGGAGGCACTCGACTTCGGGCTGGCGAACCGGGTGGTCGATTCCGGCGGCGCCCGGCAGTCGGCAGAAGAGCTCGCGCGGCAGCTAGCCGGGTTCCCGCAGACGTGTATGCGCAATGACAGGGCATCCGTAAAGTCGCAGTTCGGGCAGTCCGAGCACGGGGCGATGGATTTCGAGATCCGCGTGGGCCTGGAGTCCCTCTCCACGGACGGCGCCTCCGGAGCGGCACGGTTCAGTGGTGGGGCAGGTCGCCACGGGGACTTCGAAAGCTGACGAGAATGGCCCGCTGAAATCCGGATCTGGCGCGCGGATCGTGCGCAAGATCCGGATTTCAGCGGTCGGTCTGCGAGCGGAAGCCCACTTCGAGCATCTCGTCCCGGCCGGAGAGTTTCGTGCGTTCCCGGCCCGCGGCCTCGCCCAGGTCCCGCTCGCCGGCATCGATAGCCGCCCAGGCGATACCGTCGACCACCTTCACACCCCGCGAGTCCAGCAGATCGCGCACGGCCTGCGGGTCGGGCGACTCGGGGTCCGGCAACAGTCCGGCGTCGAGGTCGCTGAGGAGCTCGGTCACCGATTCCGAGGCGCAGGAACGGTTGGTGCCGATAACCCCGGAGGGGCCGCGCTTGATCCATCCGGCGGTGAACAACCCGGGGATCGGCTTCCCGCCGGGTCCGTCGAGCACCCGCCCCGCGGCGTTGGGGATGGTGGCGGTGGCGTCGTCGAACGGGATTCCCGCGAGCGCCGCGGACCGGTAGCCGACGGCACTGTAGACCGCGTCGACGAGCAGCTCCTCGGTCTCGCCGGTCATCCGAAGGCCGGCCCCGTCCGCCTCGGTGCGTTCCAGGCGTAGACCGGTCACCCGGCCGTCGGTGCCGAGGATCTCCACCGGGGAGCGGTTGAAGCGAAACCGCACGACCTTTTGCCCGCGGGCCAGCGCGGCGGCCTCGGCCTCGTCGGCGTCGGCGTGGCCGGCCTCGGTCTGCTCGGTGGCCCACTTCTCCAGAACGGCATAGATCTGCCCCGCCCGGCGATCGGATTCCCGATATTCGCGGGCCGCCTCGTCGTCGTCATCAAGGTCGGACGGTTCCACCACCACGGCGACCCCCTCCACCTTCTCCATCTCCCGCAGCTCGAGGGTGGTGAACTTGGCCCACGCGGGGCCGCGTCGGCCGATCACCGACACAGTGCTCGCGGCGGTGGTGCCGAAGCCGGTGCGGACATGCTCGGGGATATCGGTGGCCTCGAGCTGTTCCGGCGTGCGCACCAGCATCCGCGCGATGTCGAGCGCCACGTTGCCCACACCCACGACGGCGGCGCGCTCGGCGGCCAGATCCCACTTCGGATGCGCATCGGGATGACCGTCGTACCAGGTCACGAACTCGGCTGCCCCGTACGCGCCGTCCAGGTCCTCGCCGGGGATCCCCATCTCGCGGTCCGCGAGCGCGCCGGTCGCGAAGATCACGGCGTGGTGGTGGCGGCGTAGGTCCTCGACGGTGATGTCGGTGCCGAAGTGCACGTTGCCGAGGAAGCGGATGCGCGGGTCCTGCCCGATCTTCCAGAGGTTGTTGGCGATTCCCTTGATCCGCGGATGGTCGGGGGCGACCCCGTGGCGCAGCAGTCCGAACGGCACGGGCAGGGAGTCGAACAGGTCTACGACGATCTCTCGATCGTGCTTATCCGCCCAGGTCAGCAGGGCATCGCAGGCGAAAACCCCGGCCGGTCCGGAACCGACCACGGCGATACGGAGAGGAGAAGATGAGGGCCACGTCATAGTCCGATGCTCTCACGCATCAGCCGGTCAGGTCGGGCGTCCGGCTGGATGCGGATCCTGCGATCTGACAGGTGTCGGATCGGGGGCTGGCGGAGGCAGCGGCCCCGGCGCGGTGGCCACGGAGACCTCGACCCGAACGATCCATGGTCGGAGGAGCATAATGGCCTCCTATGAGCGACTATGCCGGAGATCTCGCCCCCAGCCAGGCCTGGGAGCTGCTCGCCTCGGACCCGGACGCCACGCTCGTCGACGTCCGCACCAGCGCCGAATGGCAGTGGGTGGGCGCCGCCGACCTGTCCGAGCTGGGCAAGCGCGCGGTGGGGATCGAGTGGATGACCTCCGCCGGGCAACCCAACGTGCGGTTCGTCGAGCAACTGGCCGAGGCCGGGCTGTCGCCCGAGGCTCCGGTGCTGTTCCTGTGCCGCAGCGGGGGCCGGTCCGCCGCCGCCGCGGCCGTGGCCACCGCCGCCGGATACACCACCGCCTACAACGTGGCCGAGGGCTTCGAGGGCGGCCCGGACGCGCAGGGCCACCGCGGCACCGTGAACGGATGGAAGGTCGCGGGCCTGGCCTGGCGCCAGTCCTGACCGCCCGTCGCGGGGCGAAGATTGACGACGACGACATCACCCACTACGACAACACCGAGAGATAGCAGCGAATGAAGAACAACGAGCTCCCCGACGGACTCCACCCCGACACGCTGGGCGTGCGGGCCGGGCAGATGCGCACCGGCTTCGAGGAGACCACGGAGCCGATGTTCCTCAACTCGGGCTACGTCTACGACTCGGCCGAGGCCGCGGAGGCGTCGTTCGACGGCACGACCGAGCGGTTCGTGTATTCGCGCTACGGCAACCCGACCGTCGCCATGTTCGAGGAGCGGCTGCGCCAGATCGAGGGCGCCGAGGACTGCTTCGCGACGTCCTCGGGCATGTCCGCGGTGTTCGTGGCGCTGGCCGCGCTGTGCGGTGAGGGCTCGCGCCTGGTGGCGTCGCGGGCGCTGTTCGGCTCGTGTTTCGTGATCTGCGACGACATCCTTCCGCGCTGGGGCGTGGAGACCGTGTTCGTGGACGGCACCGACCTCGACCAGTGGCGCGAGGCGCTCAGCGAGCCGACCGACGCCGTGTTCTTCGAGACCCCCTCCAATCCGATGCAGGAGCTGGTGGACGTGCGCGCGGTGTGCGAGCTCGCGCATGCGGCCGGCGCGAAGGTCGTGGTGGACAACGTCTTTGCCACCGTCCTGCACCAGAAGCCGCTCGAGCTGGGCGCCGACGTGGTGGTGTACTCCACCACCAAGCACATCGACGGCCAGGGCCGCGTCCTCGGCGGTGCCGTGTTGGGCACGGAGGAGTTCGTGTCCGGGCCGGTCAAGCACCTCATGCGCCATGCCGGGTTCGGGATGAACGCGTTCAACGCCTGGGTGCTGGTCAAGGGATTGGAGACCATGGGGCTGCGCGTGGAGCGGATGTCGGCCAACGCGCTGGAGGTGGCGCGGTTCCTCGAGTCGCATGACGCGGTGGACTTCGTGACGTACTCGATGCTCGAATCGCACCCCCAGCACGAGCTGGCCACGGCGCAGATGTCGGGCGGCGGGTCGGTGGTGACGTTCGGGCTCAAGTTCGACGACGACGCCGACGGCGGCAAGCAGCGCTGCTTCGATCTGCTCAACGCCCTGCGCGTCATCGACATCTCCAACAACCTCGGCGATGCCAAGACGCTGGTCACGCACCCGGCCACCACCACTCACGCGTCCATGGATCCCGAGGCTCGTGCGGCGGTGGGCATCGGCCAGAACGTGATCCGACTCTCGGTGGGCCTCGAGCACGCGGGCGATCTGATCGACGACCTGGCGCGCGGGCTGGGCTGAGCTGCTGGCCCGTCGGGCCTGCGCTGAGTTCTACGAGTCGGCGTCGCGGCGAGTGATGTCGATGGGCCAGGCCAGCGTCAGCAACGAGTCGGTCACCGGCGCGTCGGCGTTCAGACTCAGCTCGAGGCACACGGTCACCGGCGCGCCGGGTGTGGTGCGAGTGGCCGCCGGCAGCACCAGCGGCGCGTCCGCGGTGGGGGCGTCGACGGGCACGGCTTCGGTCGGGTCGCCGGCCAGGAGGCCGGAGACCACGCCGGGTCGGCCGGGGGTGAAGGTGGGCTCGGCGCAGGCTCCGCTGGTCGACGACACCGCGCGGATGCGGACGTGGGCGGCGGTGTCCGGATTGCCGTCGACCAGAGCCCCGGAGCCGATCTCGACGAGCGCGTCGGACTTGGAATCGACGCTCGTGCGCAGGGTGAGCGGCTGGTAGGCCGAGCGGTTGCGCAGCGCCGCGGTGTCGACGCGAACCGGGAAGTGACCGCCGGCGGAGGAGATGGGCGCGGTCCAGGTGGTGCCGAAGTCGGTGGAGGCCTGGACGGACCAGGCGGAGGCGCGGAGTTCGGAGTCCCGCAGCTCGGCCTCGTGGTCCTGGGCGATCATCGAGGCGCCGAGAGCACAGGCGGAGGCAGCGCCGAGGGCGACCAGGGTGCTGGCCGCGTGTCGGATACGCATGGTGCCTCCGAAGCGTGCAGTGGTGCTGTTGTGCTGGTGTTGCGGGGCGCCGGTCAGGGGAGGGGATCCCTGGCCGTGGTGGCGTCCGATTCACTTAGAGTATTGCGCCCCATGCCGGTCTTGTTACATATCGGCCCGGCGAGTGGGGCATCTCACGGGCCGGTGCGGCGTGTCGTGTGGATCGCTCGGCCGGGTCAGCGGATATAGACAACGGTTCCGGTCTTCTGGTTGATGGCGGCCCAACGCCAGCCGTCCTCGTCCGGGTCCTCGGATGCGAAGGTCGACCAGGTGGTGCCGGGGTCGCCGCCGCTGAGCCAAATCTCGAGCGCCGTGGCGCCCTGCCGCGCGTCGGTGGGGACGGTATCGCCGTCGATGACGACGACGAGGTCTTCCTCTCGCGCAGTGATCGCCTCGACGTCTTCGAGTCGCGCAGTGGGCGACAGTGTTCCGGGGTCGCGGGGGATGGCGGCCGTGAGAGCCTGCGACGTCGAGATGGTCGTCGGCAGGGTGGGCACGCTAGTGGGCGCGGCTGCGGTGTTGCGTGGCGCCTGCGTTGACGTCGGCTCAGTGGTGCTGGCGCTTGAGATGGTCCTGGTAGTGAGACTCGCCATCAAGGCGGGGTTGGCCTGTTCGTCGCGGATGCTGGTCGTGGCCGGTTTAGTTGCCTCGTCGGGATTCGGCGGGGTGGAGGCGGTGCTCTTCGATGCCGCGGTGTGCTCGCTCAATGAGGTCACTGTGGAGGGCGGCAATCGGTCGGCGCGTTCGGCGACTGCGGGCGACCCGAGTAGAGGGAAAAGTCCGCAGGTAAGTTCTACGCCAAGGATAAGGACGCTGACCCCGAGGGCGGTCCCGTCGATTGCGGGCCCCACCCAACCTTCGATAAATGGACTGACGGATAAATTGATTGTCAGGTTTATAAGGCCTGAAGGTTTCCATAAATAAGTGAAACTCGGTTCGTCGACATCGAAAGTTTTAGAATTTCCGCCAAGTAATCCTTGGGTGACGGTAATTCGATACTTGATGTTGACGTCAGGATTCAGTCCAGCGGGCCGGTCCCAAGTCAGCCGAATTTCGTTATTGAGGAGTCCGGACAGTGTGCCATGATCTAGACATTTCGGATCCTGTATAGGTCCCAAGGTTAGAGCCTGAAAAGTGCTCTTCGCGTCGTTGGAATCCTGCCAGGCGGCCGCCGTGGACTCCGAGGCTCTCAGCGAGCAGGACAAGAAAAGTGCGAGGGCAAGAATGCTGAATAGGGCAATGATTACATTCGCATATCGGCGCGGCCGGAAAGTCGCGCCGAGTTTTGGGCCCCGTCTGGTCATGGCACATCCTCGGTGAAGACCGATACAGCGCCCCACGCCCAAGTGTGGTCGGCTTCGTACCCTTGTATGTTGCTCGGAGCGTCGATGGAAAGCCCGACCTCAAAGCAGTAGGCAGCGTAGTCGGCTTCTGTTGCGGAGATCCGCTGCGTCGAGGTGGATTCCGATTGCTCTGACAAGATAAGCCATTTGTCCGAATTGCCGAGAACGTAAGTTGGATTGCCGATAAATGAGTCCGCATCGCAGGTGGGTATCGGACTTTCGGGAGTCCAAGTATCGTGCACGATTTTGCTTACGACCCGGTAGTGCAGGTGGTCCGCGATCGCCTCCTGCGACCCTGCGCCGCTGACAGTCAGCTCAGCATCCAGGTCGGAGTGCGAGGTGGTGCGCACGAGCACCGGGGCGTACACCACTGCGCCCGGGTACATGTCGGTCGCATTGAAAGTCATTTCATTGACGCCGTCGCCGGTGGTCCATCCACTGCCGACGTTGAGCTCAATGCCGAAGGACCCCGCACTGAATGCTCCGGTGACTAATACGTTGTCGGACCACGCGGCAAGAGTGGCAGCGGCGCCTAGTCCCAGCACGAGGCCGCCGGATAGCAGGGCTTTGCGCTGGCGCGACGTCCCCGCGACCCGATGAATGCGCCCTGGACGGTTGAGCCTCATCTCACTGCTGCCTTCGAGGCCAGAAGGACCACACGACGAGGAGCGCAGCCGCAACCGTGATTCCAGCCATGTAGATCGGCTGACTCACGGTGGCCACCAGGCGGGCGAGCCTGGGGGCATGCCACAATACCTTTTTGACCTCCGTTACTTCGTACGGCTCCATGTCGGCTGAACCGTTGGCGTCCCCCTTCATCTCGATCGAGTAGGCACCGCTGCCGATCGGTGTGGTCGAAATGACTCGGTGCGTCACCGGGAGGTTGTCATCTCCGCGGGACACTGTCGTCACGTCGCCGACGCGGATGTCCGATGCTGGTATTTCACGGACGATGGCGAGAGAGCCAGCCGGGATTGTGGGGGACATCGACCCCGTCTTGAACATGATCAGGCTGATGTTCAAGGCGAACGCCGTGATCGTCGCGGCGATGCACACTGCGCCGAGGATTGAGAGCGCTGTGAGGGCCAGGTCCTCGATCCGTGTCCAGACGCGCACCTGCCGACGCCCGGAGGTTGCCGGAGCCTCGATTTCAGTAACTGTGACCATAAAGCTTCCTCCGTGCAGCATGCCGGGGCGCACAGCCGGTCCGTTCTGCGTTGTGCCGCGAAGTCAGAAGGTGCGGGAGGGTCGTCTCAACAACGCCGCCCGCACCAGCTGACGGCCCGGAATTTCAGTTGCGTCGTCCGGAACTAGAGGGACTCCCCGTTAAACTGCCAAGTCGTGGTGACGGGGGCCTCGAACGTCCAGGCCGGATCGTTCGAGGGGGCGCCAGGCTCCTGCTCGGGGAGCGTGACTGCGATGCATACAGTGACTGCGGTGGTAGCCGGCGCGTCAGCGTTGCTCAGCGTGAACGTTGTGGCCTCAGGGGTATCGGCGTTCACTGACGTCTCAGCGGGGACGATGACGGTTCCGCCGGCAGCGCCTGCCGCGCACTCGGCGGGGGTGAGGCCGGTTCGCGCACCATACGTGAGCAGGGCGGCCAGGTTGGCGTCGCCCGTGCTTGACGCGTCGACGATCCGCACGTTGGCGGAGTTTGCCGCCTTCTCGGGGTCGATTCGAAGCGAGATCGGGGAGTAGACGGTGGTCCCTGGGACCATGGCGTCGAAGCCGGTCGAGAAGGACAGGGGAGCTGCTCCGGCTGAGGTGTTGTAGTCACTCCATGTCCCGCCCGAGAAATCGTTCTCGGTGCTCGAATTTCCCTGGATGTTGAACTGACCAGTTGTGAACTGACCACCGGCGAACACATCATCCGACCAGGCGGCCAAGGTCACTGCGGCGCCGAGGCCCAGGACTACACCGCCAGCGAGGATGGCCTTGCGCTTGCGCTTACGGTCCTGCTGCCGCTGGAGGTCCGCAGGCATGGGAGTGGAGGCGTCCATAGGGCGCTGCCTTTCCGAGGGGGACCGCAGAGGCGATCCCGAGGGGGAGGGAAGTCGTGCTGGCCAAACACTGAGTAGCCGAGCTGATCGACAGTGGGCCATGAGGGGGTGACCCACCAGAATGATGACAGAAAATTTCTATGATGGGAAATAGTTCATCAACTGGAACTTGCTGCCTGTCCGTATTTCTCGGGGCCGGAGAGCCGCTCACCGTCGGCGCGGGGTGTGTATCGCGCTGTCCAGTTCTCAGGTTTGACACATGTCGGCCATGCTCACCGCACGTGAGGGGAGGCCACTCCAAGATCTCCCGCGGTGTCGGACGCCGCTGGCATACTCGCCACCGTGCCCGCGCGAGCCGGCGGCAACGCTGCTCACGCATACCCCCGAAGGAGCCATCTATGCCCACCACCCCGCCCCTGAAGCTCGGTTACAAGGCCTCGGCCGAGCAGTTCGGTCCGCGTGATCTGGTGGAGTTCGCGGTTCTGGCCGAGCAGGCGGGGATGGATTCGGCGACGGTGTCGGATCATTTCCAGCCGTGGCGTCACGACGGTGGTCACGCGCCGTTCTCTCTGTCGTGGCTGACCGCGGTCGGTGAGCGCACCGAGCGGCTGCAGTTGGGCACGTCGGTGCTCACGCCGACGTTCCGTTACAACCCGGCGGTGCTGGCGCAGGCGTTCGCGACCATGGCGTGCCTGTACCCGGGCCGAGTGTTCCTCGGTGTGGGGACCGGTGAGGCCCTGAATGAGATCGCGACCGGTCACCAGGGTGAGTGGCCGGCGTTCAAGGAGCGTTTCGCTCGGTTGCGTGAGTCGGTCCGGCTCATGCGTGAGTTGTGGACGGGTGAGACCACCAGTTTCGAGGGTGACTTCTACTCGACCAACGACGCGTTCCTCTACGACGTGCCCTCCGGTGGTGTGCCGGTGTACATCGCCGCCGGTGGTCCGGTGGTGGCCAAGTACGCCGGCCGCGTGGGGGACGGGTTCATCTGTACCTCGGGCAAGGGGATGGAGTTGTACACCGACAAGCTGCTGCCGGCCGTGGAGGAGGGCGCCGCGATCAACGAGCGTGATTCGGCGGCGATCGATCGGATGATCGAGATCAAGATCAGCTACGACCCCGACCCGGCCGCGGCGCTGGAGAACTGCCGGTTCTGGGCGCCGCTGTCGCTGACCCCGGAGCAGAAGCACTCGGTGGACTCGCCGCGTGAGATGGAGCGCCTGGCCGACGAGCTGCCCATCGAGCAGGTCGCCAAGCGCTGGATCGTCGCCTCCGACCCCGACGACGCCGTCGAGCAGGTCAAGCAGTACGTCGACGCCGGCCTGAACCACCTGGTCTTCCACGCCCCCGGCCACGACCAGAAACGATTCCTGGATCTGTTCAAGACCGATCTCGAACCGCGATTGAGGAACCTGGCATGAGCGAAGAGAACGAACTTACCGGCCCGGTCTCGGCCGACCTCGCCGGGCTCGAGGGCATCCTCGGCGGCAAGGCCTCCGTCCGCGTCCTGCGCTATCCGCACGAGACCGAGCCGGATGAGGAGGGGAACACCACCGAGTGGCACTGCGACATCGTCGTCGTCGACGACATGCCCGCCCCCGGCTTCTCCACCTACGCCACCATCGGCGCGCGTGAGCTCCCCACCAACGTCACCACGCCCGAGGGGCGACAGATCCGCAGTGAGTTCGTCACCGTCGGCCGCACCGAGCACCGCGCCATGGCCGACGTGCTCGACGCCTGTGCGCTCGCCGTCGCGACCGGCTCCATCCACGTCGCCCCCGGCGCGGTGATCCCCAACGCCGTGGGGCTCGTCGACTCCGGGCGACGCTGCGAGCACCTCGTCCTGTCCCCGCCGTTCCTGTGGCCCGACCTCGAGGTGGTGGACGAGTCCGGCGGCGCCGACGGCACCGGGCCGCTCCTCACCCGGCTGCAGGCCGTGCCCATCACCACCGCCGAGATGTCCGCGATCGTGAAGGAGGGTGCCGACGCGCTGTTCGAGAAACTCGACACCGCGGACGCCGACGTCACCAACCCCGACCGGCCCAGCGTCGTCTGACGAGGCGACGGGCATGAGCACCGTGCTGGTGCGCGTCCTCGACACCCTCGCCGGGCGACTCGTGGTGGAGGCCACCGCGCGGGGCATCGTGCGGATCGACCGCGTCGGGTCGGACGTGGTGGTGGGGGATGACCACGACGACGACAACGCCGATCCAACCTCCATCGACCCGGCGGCGGACCATCTCGCCCGCTTGGCCGAGCACCTCGACGGCTACCTCGCCGGGACGCGGCGCAGTATCGACGTGCCGCTGGACCTCGAGGCCGCCGGCGTCCACGACGAGTTCTCCCGCGAGGTGTACCGGGAGATCCAGCACATCCCGTACGGCGAAACCAGCACGTACGGGCAGATCAGCGTGGACGCCGGGCGCCCGCGGAATGCGCGTCGCGTCGGGCGGTTGTGCAGCCTCGTGCCCGCGCAGTTCCTCATTCCGGTGCACCGCGTCATCCGCGCCGACGGCGGGCTCGGCGCCTGCCCCGAGCACCGGCTGCAACTCCTCGAACACGAGCGGCGCAACCTCCACGCGGACCGGCCCGTGGTGTTCCCGCGGGGCTATAGCGACTAGCGGGGTGGCCAGTGGGCGGAGGATCGGCTAGGCAGAGACCGGAAGTTGAGTGCACCAACGGAGGAGAAGAACGGCGATGGTGAACCAGATGACGGCCGTCCGGCTGACAGCGCACGGTGGCCCGGAAATGCTGGAGGTGGCACGGGTGCCCGTTCCGGTGCCCGAAACGGGGCAGGTGCTGGTCGAGGTCCGTGCGGTGGCGCTCAACAACACCGACCTGTGGACCCGGGAGGGCGCCTACGGGGCGCCCGGCGATCCTGATGCTCTGTCGGGATGGCGCGGTCCGATTGAGTTCCCACTCATCCAGGGAGCGGACGTGGCCGGTGTCGTCGCCTCGGTCGGCCCGGGAGTCGATGCGGACCTGGTCGGCCGCAGGGTGGTGATCGACCCGGCGATCTACGACGCCGACGGGCCCGACGCCAACCCGATCGGACTCATGGGTAGCGAGCGTGACGGCGGGTACGCCGAGTACGTCACCGCGCCGGCCGATCGCGTGCACGACGCCACCGACTCGCCGCTCTCCGACGCCCAGCTCGCCGCGTTGCCCACGGCGTACGGCACGGCGCTGGGAATGATCGAACGCGGCGGAGTCCGCGACGGCGACACCGTCCTGGTGACCGGAGCGTCCGGGGGCGTGGGACTGGCACTGGTCCAACTCGCAGCCGCCCGGGGCGCACGGGTGATCGCGGTCAGCAGCGGATCCAAGCTCGACGACGTACGCCGAGCGGGCGCCGACCACGTCATCGACCGCGGGCACGACGTCATCGAGCAGGTCCGTGCTGCTGCCGGCGGCGGCGTCGACGTGGTGTTGGACGTGGTGGCCGGGGATCATGTGGGGGCAGGACTTCCGTTGCTGCGCGAGGGAGGTAGCTGGGTGGTCGCGGGTGCGATCGGCGGCCACGAGGTCCGGTTCGATGTGCGTCGCCTCTATCTCCACAATGCCCGGATCGTCGGGTCCAGCATGCACACACCCGCGCACTTCGACCTTCTGATGGACATCGCCCGGCAGGCGCAGGTCCGGCCCGTCATCGCTCAGACCTACGCACTCGAGGACGCGGCGCGGGCCCAGGAAGAGCTGGCCCGACGCCACCACGTCGGCAAGCTCGTGCTGCAGCCGCAGGCGGCCGCGTCTCCCTAGCGGCGGGCGCACTGTGAGGCGTGGCGGGCTCGCGCCGGGTTGGATCCGTTAGCGGTGTGACACCCGCCGCCGTGTGGTTACGGTGGCCCCAACGCACGAGCCCACCCGCCGTCCACAACGCACAGGGGAGCACATGACCGTCGGATCAGTGACCACCGCGCCGCGTACCCAGAGCGCCGCCGACAGATTCCTGCAGGTCCGAGGCCTGACCGACCTGCTCGCCTCGCGGCTGAGCGCGGAAGACCAGGTCCCGCAATCCATGACCGCGGCCAGCCCCGCCGCCTGGCACCGCGCCCACACCACCTGGTTCTTCGAGGAGTTCGTGCTCGGCCGCGTGCCCGGCTACGAGTCGCCCGAACCGATCTTCCGGTTCCTGTTCAACTCGTACTACGAGGCCGTCGGCCCTCGGCAGCCCCGGCCCGAGCGCGGACTCATTACCCGCCCGTCGGTGGCCGAGATCGGCGACTTCCGGGCGCGCATCGACGAAGCCGTGGTCAGCGCGCTCGAGGCCGGCCGTATCGACGAGCGCGGGCTCGAACTGCTCGAACTGGGGTGCCACCACGAGCAGCAGCACCAGGAGCTGCTGCTCATGGATATCAAGCACCTGTTCTCCCACAACCCGACAGATCCCGTGTACGTGGCCCGGGACGTCGACCCCGCGGCCGCGACGCCGGGGGAGACGGACTGGCTCGTCGTCGTCGAGGGCGTCGCCCAGATCGGCGCCGAGGGCGCCGGCACCACCCACGGCGACACCCATCCCACCGGCGGCACCCATCCCACCAGCGGCGCCGCTCCCGGCAGTTTCTCCTACGACAACGAGCGGCCCCGCCATCGCGTGTGGATCCCCGGCGGCGAGGTGGCCACCAGACAGGTCACCGTCGGCGAGTGGAAGCAGTTCATGGCCGACGGCGGCTACTCCCGCCCCGAACTGTGGCTCTCCGACGGCTGGGCCACCGTGCAGGCCGAGGACTGGGACGCGCCCGGCTACTGGCGGCGCGAGGCCGAGGACGGGTCGGACCGGCCACCCGGAGCCGCCGGCCAGGTCGACGCCGAGTGGACCACCTTCACCCTCAACGGGCGGCGGCCGGTCGTCGACGCCGAGCCCGTGCTCCACGTGTCCTTCTACGAGGCAGACGCCTACGCGCGCTGGGCCGGGGCGCGGCTGCCCACCGAGTTCGAATGGGAGACCGCCACCGTCGGCTGGGAGGTGCGCGACGAGCTCGACCCGGCGCGCTGCCACCCGCGACCCGTGACCGAGCGCACGATCGGCGGTGTGTGGGAGTGGACGTCCAGCGCCTACCTGCCGTATCCCGGTTTCGTCACCGAGGAAGGCGCGGCCGGCGAGTACAACGGCAAGTTCATGTCCGACCAGCACGTCCTACGCGGCGGCAGTGCACTGACCCCGGCCGGTCACACGCGTCACACCTACCGCAACTTCTTCCCGGCCGCATCACGCTGGGCGGCGGCCGGCCTGAGGCTCGCGCGGTGACGCGGGCGCGGGAGGAGACCACGAGGATGACGACGACGAAGCCCGTCGCCGACCCCGCGGACACCGCGGCCCTGGAGGCCGACCTGCTCGCGGGGTTCTTCGACGACCCGCCGACCGTGCCGCCGCGCTGGTTCTACGACGAGAAGGGCAGCGTGCTCTTCGACCGGATCACCCGGCTGGACGAGTACTACCCCACGCGGGCGGAGGCGGAGATCCTGCGCGCGCGGGCAGCCGAGATCGTCGACGACACCACCACACTCGTCGAGCTGGGGGCCGGCACGTGCGAGAAGACGCGCGTGCTGCTGGACGTGCTGGCCGGCCGGGAGGGCGGGGCGACATACGTCCCCGTGGACATCAGCACGGAGATGCTCGAGGACTCGGCGCGGTCGCTCGCCGCCGACTATCCGGGTCTGCGGATCGAGCCGGTGGCCGGGGACTTCCTCGCGCTCGACGGGCCGTTGCCGGGGGAGCCGGGCGGAAGGCTGGTGCTGTTCCTCGGCGGGACCGTCGGCAACTTCACCGAGGCTCAGCGCGCCGCATTCTTCGCCATGCTGCGCGGCATCATGGATCCGGGCGACCGGTTCGCCGTGGGCTTCGACCTGGTCAAGAAGCGTGAGAGGTTGGTCGACGCGTACGACGACGCCGACGGCCTCACCGCCGAGTTCAACCTCAACATGCTCGACGTGATCGCCGCGACCGTGCCCTGCGAGGGGCTCGATCCCCGGGACTTCCGCCACGAGGCCGTGTGGAACGAGCGCGAGAGCCGGATCGAGATGTGGCTGCGGGCCGCCCGCGACGTGCGGGTCGAGTTCCCCGGTCTCGGGCTCGCGCGGACTCTGGCGGCCGGGGAGGGCATCCGTACCGAGATCGCGCGTAAGTTCGGGGCGAACGGTCTGGTGGAGGAACTCGTCGGGCACGGGTTCGGTCGCCCGGGTGTCTGGACCGATCCTGCGGGCGACTTCGGGGTGGGCGTGGTCGTCGTCGACTAGGGGCCGGCTTCGCGCACACCCCTCCTGAACAGGGATCTGTCTCGCGTCGGCGGGGTGGTGTCGTACCCGCGGCGTAGGTTGTGGGCGTTCGGATCGCTGTGACCTCAGGCGGTTCCGGCATGTCATGCTCGGCGTCGACACCTCGGCGCCCGCACCGCTGTCGGCGCTGTGTCGCCGGCCCCGTCGTGCCACCTGCCGCGACGGTCGTCGAAGGGGGTACTCCATGACGTCACCGGACCAACCTGATCCCGGCGAGCCGGATCGCCCCGGTAGCCCAGATCGCTCTGATCGTGCCGAGCGCTCCGGCCGGCCTGATGGCCGCGGCCGTGCCCCCGCCGGGCACAGCCTGCACATGATCTACGGTCATCCCGGTCCGGGCGAGGCGCCCGGGCTGGCGCGCGAGCTTCTCGCTGAGGCCCAGAACCTCGAGGAGGTGATCGAGGACGTCGTGCAGGACGTCCTGGCCATCGCTCAGAGGATCAGCAGGGCCACCGACCGGCGCAAGGCGGCGCTGTATGCCCCTGCGCTCCTGACAGGGCGGGATGTGCTGGACTCGTTCCTCGAGGACCTGGCGGCCGTCGCCGACTGCGTCGAGGCGCTATCCGCCGCGCTCGGTCCGTCGACCGATCGCGATGAGCCGGACGCCGCCCGCGCCCGCATCGCGCTGAGCGCCGTCCGCCGCATCGTGGAGACGGCCGGCGACCAGGGGCGCGAACATGCGCACATCGGCCGGCTCGCGACCGAGCGGGTCAGCGATTTCGCCGAGTTTGAGATGCTCTATCAGCAGATCACGCGGGACCTGGGGCGGGGGGACCGCGCGGCGGTCGACGCGCGGATGCCGCGGTTCGCCGAGGTGGAGCGGAACCTGGCGACGGAGCGGGCCTCGGCGATGCTCGTGGACGTGCGGCGTCGGCGGGAGGAGCTGGGCGTGGGAGGACGTGAAGACCAGGGCGACGACGACACCGACTTCATCATCTGACCTGCATTGATTGCACTGGCGATGAGTTCGTGTCGTACGTGTGTTCTAGGTTGTGGGGCATGACGCAGGGAGTGCGGGACACCAACGGGCGGGGCGCCGTCATGGCCCCGCTGGATGACGTGCTCGCGTTTCTGGAGGCCTCCATCGAGACGCTGTGTGCCGTGGACTGGGCGGGCTACGACGCCGGCCAGTTGGCGGATGCGGTGACGCGGACCGAGATCGTGGCCAGGCGGCTCGAGTCGGCGGGGTCGCGGGCCACGGCCGAGCTGGCCGGGTTGCACCAGCAGAAGGGGCGCAGCCCGGGCGGAGTGGCCGCGCTGCTCGCCGCGAAGTTGGGGCTCGCCCGCGGGACGGTGCACGGCCGGATCGAGGCCGGAGGTCGGCAGGCCACCCCGGCCGGGCGGGCTGCGGCACGCGGAGTGATCTCGTGCGAGCACGAGCGGATCATCGCCAAGGCGGTCGCCGGGCTGCCCGGGAAAATGGGCGGCGCCGCCAAGACCAGGCTCGCCGAGGAGCTCACGCAGTTCGCGCGCACCGCTGCGCCCGCTGATCTACGGGCCGAGGTCGCCCGCCGGCTCGCGGAGCTGTGCCCCGACCGAGGGAAGGACCGCGAGAAGCACCAGGAGCGTCAACGCTCGGCGCGACTCGGTGCGGTGCGGCCGGACGGCACCAGCATGCTGACCATGACCCTCACACCGCGGGGCCGGGCCCTGGTGGAGCGGGCGCTGTGCGACTTCGGCGGGCCCGGCGGGGCGGTGGGCTGTGAGCCGGGCTCGGACGAACGGGCTCCCGAGCAGCGTGCCCACGACGCGCTGGTGCATCAGTGGGCCCTGGGCTCGACCGTCGACCCGGCCCGGCCCAAAGGCATCGCGACCATCGTGATCCGGCTGACGCCAGAGCAGCTCGAGGACCCCATGCGCTCGTCCGCACCGACGCAGGCACCCAGCTCAGCGTGCGTCAGGCCGTCTCGATGGCCGGCGGCATGCCATGGTTCGTCTCCGTGCTGCGTGACGGCCGCGAGGAGCTACACCGCATCGACGTGGACGCCCACCCCGGGCGCAGGCTGGCCTCGGCCATCCAGAGGCTGGTCCTCTACGCCGCACACGGAGGGTGCACCTTCCCGGGTTGCACGGTCCCGGCGAGACGAAGTCAGTTCCACCACGTGCTCGAATGGTCCAGAGGCGGGCCGACCACAGTCGCCAACGGCGCACTCGGGTGCCATGTCCACCACGGGTTCGTCGGCGACGGTCCGTCCAGTTGGAAAACCATCGCGAACCCGGACAGTCCCGGCCGCTGTACCTGGCTGCCGCCCGGCACCGATCGACTCACCGCCGCCTGATCCGTGTCTCCGCGTCGGCCGCCTGCGGAGCGCTGGCCCGTGTCTTGGCGACTGGACATTTCCCGCACCCTCACACCTGGCGATTCCCCGTTCGTCGGGTGTGCTTGTGTGGTAGTCCGAGCGGTACAAGGTGTGCGAGTTCGCGAGCGCTGACACAATGCCCTCGTGCCCGAATCCAGCAAGTCCGATTCCCGCCCGACCGCATCGACCGACGCCGACGCGCCCGACCAGGACGCCGCGGCACTCTCGATTCCCGCCCAGTCGAGCGCGGCGCCGCTCTCGTCGTCGGCGGTGTTCGTCGCCGCTCCCGAGGGTGACACCGGTAAGTCCACCGTCGCGCTGGGGCTGCTGCGCATCCTCGCCGGCACCGTGCAGCGCGTCGGCGTCTTCCGCCCGGTCACCGTCGCGCCCCGCGCCAACGGTGAGGAGCCGACCCGGGACAGGATTCTCGAGATGCTGCTCCAGCACACCACCGTTGATCTCGACTACGAGGACTGCATCGGCGTCACCAACGCCCGCGTTCACGAGGACCGCGACGCGGCGCTCACCGAGATCGTCGACCGATATCAGGTGGTGGCCCGCGAATGTGACGTCGTGGTGATCCTCGGAACCGACTACACGGGAGTGCCCAGTCCCGCCGAGTTCGATTTCAACGCGACACTCGCGGTGAATCTCGGCGCCCCCGTCCTGCTGGTCCTCCGCGCTTCGGGTCGCGAGCCGGAGGAGATCGCCACCAACGCCCGCCTCACGCTCGATCAGCTCCGCGTCGACCACGCCCACCCGATCGGTGTGGTCGCCAATCGTTGCGATGTGGACGACCTCGAGGCGATCCAATCCGAGCTCGATTCCCTCGACGTGCCCGCCTGGACTCTTCCGAACCTGCCCTTCCTCACGGCGCCCACGATGGGTGAGCTCATGGAGGCGGTGGGCGGTTCGCTGTACTCGGGCGATCCCGCGCTGCTGGACCGCGAGGTCATGGCGGTGATGGTCGGAGGAATGACCGGCGACCGGATTCTCGAGCGTCTCGTCGACGGCATGGTGGTGATCGTCCCGGCCGACCGCACGGATGCGGTGCTTGCGATCATGGGCGCGCACGCGGCCGAGGGTTTCCCCGCGCTGGCGGGGATGATCTGGAACGGCGGGCTCCGGCCGAGCGAGGCCATGGATCGGCTGGTCCACGGCATGCGGTCGACGCTGCCCATCGTCTGCACGGAGCACGGCACCTACGACACCGCGCGCCTCGCCGCGGACACCCAGGGCCGCGTCTACTCCGGCTCGGGCCGCAAGGTCGAGACGGCGCTGAGTCTGATGGAGAAGCACGTCGACACCGAGGAGTTGCTCGCCCGCCTGCGCGTCGACACCCCCGACGTGATGACGCCGCAGATGTTCGAGCACCAGCTCCTCGAGCGTGCGCGTGCCGATCGTCGTCACATCGTTCTTCCCGAGGGCGACGACGACCGCATCCTCCACGCGGCCGGTCGCCTGCTCCGTCGTGACGTGGCCGATCTGACGATCCTCGGAGATGTCGACGCCATCCGACGCCGCGCCGACGAGTTGGGCATCAACCTCTCGGGGGCGCAGCTCCTCGACCCGCGCACGAGCGAGCACGCCGAGAAGTTCGCGGTCGAGTACGCGGAGCTGCGCAAGCACAAGGGCATGACGATGGACGTGGCCCGCGACCGCATTCTCGACATCTCCTACTTCGCCACGATGATGGTCCACACCGGACTCGCCGACGGCATGGTCTCGGGCGCCGCCCACACCACCGCGCACACCATCCGTCCGGCGCTGGAGATCATCCGCACCCGCCCGGGCGTCAAGACCGTGTCGAGCGTGTTCCTGATGTGCCTGTCGGATCACGTGCTGGCCTTCGGCGACTGCGCGGTCGTGCCCGATCCGACGGCCGAGCAGCTCGCCGATATCGCGCTGTCGTCGGCGGAGACGGCCTCCCGGTTCGGCATCGATCCCCGGGTCGCGCTGCTCTCGTACTCCACCGGTGATTCCGGCAGTGGTGCGGACGTGGACAAGGTCCGTGACGCCACCGCCATCGTGCGCTCGCGTATCGCGGAGGCCGCGGCCGACGGCGACTCCGCGACCGACACCGAGCCCGCCACCGACCCGAACTCCGGCTCCGAGCCCGCCACAGACTCGGACTCCAGTTCCGACCCCGCCGCTGCCGCGATCGCCGCGGCGGCAGACTCGTCCGCCTCGGCGGCTGACCTCCTCGTGGACGGTCCGTTGCAGTTCGACGCGGCCATCGACCCGACAGTCGCCAAGAAGAAGATGCCGGATTCCCCGGTTGCGGGCCGCGCCACGGTTCTGGTCTTCCCGGACCTCAACACCGGTAACAACACGTACAAGGCCGTACAGCGTACGGCGGGCGCGGTGGCGATCGGCCCGGTCCTGCAGGGCCTGCGCAAGCCGATCAACGACCTGTCCCGCGGCGCGCTGGTCGAGGACATCGTCAACACGGTCGCCATCACGGCAGTCCAGGCCCAGGGCGTCGCCGAGGCCCCCGCCTCCTCCGGTGACACCGCCTCCGGCCCCGCCGACAAGAACGGAAGCCGCTCATGACCCGCGTGCTCGTCATCAACTCCGGATCGTCCTCGCTCAAGCTGCAGATCCTCGACACCGCCGGCGAAGAAGAGCTCGCGTGGGCCCTGGTCGAGCGGATCGGTGAGCCGACCGGCTCCCTCACGGTTCGTCGCACGGCCATGACCGGGGAGTTGGCCGACGAGCGCACCGCCGATGAGGCATTTGCGGACCACACCGCCGCCCTCGGCCGCGTCCTCGAGCTCGCCGGGGAGTTGCACGTCCACCCCACGGACCTGGGCGTCGAGGCGATCGGCCATCGCGTGGTCCACGGTGGGCCGGAGTTCCACCAGCCGGTCCTCGTGACGCCCGAGGTCGAGGCGGACATCGAGAAGCTCGAGCTCCTCGCCCCGCTCCACAATCCGGCCAACCTGCGAGGCATCCGCGTCGCCCGCGAGTTGCTCCCGGGCCTGCCGCACGTGGCGGTGTTCGACACCGGCTTCTTCCACACCCTGCCGGCCGCCGCCCACACGTACGCGATCGATCGCGAGACCTCCCGCCGCTGGGACCTGCGCCGATACGGCTTCCACGGCACCAGTCACGAGTTCGTCTCCCGTCGGACGGCCGCCGTCCTCGACCGTCCCTACGACGAGCTCAACCAGATCGTCCTCCACCTCGGTAACGGCGCCTCGGCGTCGGCGATCGCCGCCGGCCGCGCCGTCGACACCTCCATGGGCCTGACGCCGCTGGAGGGGCTGGTCATGGGAACCCGTCCCGGCGACCTGGACCCGGGACTGATCATCCATCTGATCCGGGACCGCGGGATGTCGCCGGGCGATGTCTCGACCCTGCTCAACCGCCGGTCCGGGTTGGAGGGCCTGTCGGGCGCGCGTGATTTCCGTGAGCTGCTCTCCCGTGTCGACGACAACGACGACGACGCCGTCCTCGCCTACGACGTGGTGATCCATCGCCTGCGCCGCTATATCGGCGGTTACTGGGCGGTGCTCGGTCACGTCGACGCGATCACGTTCACGGCCGGCGTCGGCGAGAACGTCGCCCGGCTTCGCGCGGATGCTCTGTCCACGATGAAGGACTGGGGGGTGCAGGTCGACGCGGAGGCCAACGAGAACGGTTCTGGCGAACGCCTCATCTCGGCTCGGGACAGCCGCGTGAAGGTACTCGTCGTTCCCACTGACGAGGAGCTCGCGATCGCCCGCGCCTGCGACTACGTCCTCGGCCTCGGCCTCGGCCCCGACGCCTGACCCGCGGCCCTGACCCCTTGCGGCCTCTCTGCTGGGCCTGTCACGCCGACGACCGAGGCTCGCAAACGGCGGCCGCGCCTAGGCAGTCCGCGAGCGACTAGAACAGGGTCCGCGGCCGGATGCTGTTGGCCTGATCCACCAGCCGGAACCGCTGCTGGCGGGTCTCGGTGGATCTGGCGAGTGTACGCAGCACGGTCTCGGCGCCGCTGCGCAGCCCGAAGTCGGTGAAAGGCACCCCCCGCATGAGCGGCGAGGGCGAGGGCTCGTTACCCGGCAGTTTGGTCCAGTCCAGGGCTGTGGTGAGCACGGTGAGCCGGATCTGGAAGGCGCGGTGCTCGCCTGCGGGCAGCGAGTTGACCCGCCGGGCGGCTTCACGCAGGTGCGATTCCTCGGTCTCCTCGAGCGGCCGTCCCTGGCACAGCAACAGGATCGAGGTCAGGCTGGCCAGTGAGGAATAGCGGGAGCTGGGCGAGACCCGGTCGAGTTCGGCGATGGCGGCCGCGACCTCTCCGCGTCGCTGCAGCTGCCGGGCCAGACCGAATGCGGAGCTGATCACCGAGCGGTCCACCGACCACACGGTGCGGTAGAAGTGCTCGCTGGAGCGGGCCCAGCGGTTGCGGTCGCTCTCGGGGCACACGTCGAGGATCAGCTCGGCGGTCGCGGCCAGCGCGAGCTTGGGGCCGTTCTCGCCCGGCATGGCGGTCAGCACCTGTTGGAACTTCGGGTAGGCCCCCACCGGGTTGCCCTTGAGGAGGTCGATCACCCCGACGTACCAGATCAGCCGCCATTCCGACGCCAAGCGGTCCGCGTTCGATTCCAGCAACGCCTCGGCGGCCGCGAAGTCCCCGCTGTCGAGGTAGGCGCGGGTGAGGGACATGATGACGCCGACGCTCTCCCTCGCCTCCGAGTCCTCGGCTGAGTACAGCTCGAGCAGTGTGTCGATCCGCTGCTCGACGGAGGTGTACGAGGTGGCGGCGAGGATCCGGCTCGCGGGGTCGGTGGATTCCATGAGCGGCACGGGCAGCGCGTCGACGAGCTCGGCCCCGGTGAGGGTGGTGTCGCGGGCGTGGCCGTCGACGAGGAAGTCGGTCGGCTCGACGGTGAACAGAGTGCCGAACGTCGACCGCTGGGGCGAGAACACCTGCGAGAACGCGGGGTGCGGGATCCCGGTACGCAGCGCCAGCACCTCGCGCAGCACGCCCATGAGCTGCCCGGCCATGCCGGTCGCACTGCGGAACCGCATGGTGGGGTCGTCGTTGGTGGAGCGCAGCAGGAACCGGTACAGGGAGTCGTACCGGCTGAAGACGGGCTCTTCCACGGGGGAGGGGATGCCGTGCGCGTACCGGCCGTCCACCACGGGCAGTCGCACGATCAGCGACGCCAGGGTGCGGCCGACGGTGTAGAGGTCGGAGGCGATCGTGGGCCCGGTCTCGGGGATCTCGGGCGCCTGGAAGCCGGGGGTGCCGTAGATGTGCCCGTAGTCGCCGACGCCGGAGACGGCGCCCATGTCGATCAGCTTCACGTGATCCTCGGTGAGCATGATGTTCTCGGGCTTGAGGTCGTTGTAGACCAGCCCCACCGAGTGCAGGTACGACAGGGCCTGGAGGACCTCGAGCACGTACGCGATGGCCTTCTCGACCGGCAGCACCCGCCCGGGCGCGGACCGCCGGACATCCCGCAGGCTGGGGCCGCCGACGTACTCCATGACGATGTAGCCGCCGTGGGAAGGCGAGGTGGCCCAGTCGTCGTGGATGAAGTTGTAGATTCGCACGATCGACGGGTGGGACAGCTCGGCGAGGATCTCCCGCTCCGCGACGGCCACCTCCTGCGCCTCGGCCTGGTCGGCGTGGAGCAGGCCCTTGAGGACGACCCACCGGTCGGAGACGTTGTGGTCGACCGCGAGGTAGATCCAGCCCATCCCGCCGTGTGCGAGCGCGCCGCGGACTTCGTACTGGTCGGCCACCAGGTCGCCGTAGCGCAGCTCGGGGCGGGGGAGACGACCGTTCGAGGCAGCGCATTCGGCTTCGATCTCGTCGGGCGTGAGCATGGCCGAGGTGGGGTCCACCGGGATGATGTACGGCAGGTCGACCAGACCCTCGGCGGCCAGACTGGGCTTGTCCTCGGGCTTGTCGGGGTGGCGCAGTCGGAAGGGGCCGGTGCTCGCCCGCTCGCCTGGGCTGGTGTCGGTCGTGCGGTTCGACGGCGCCGGGTTGGGCACGGCTTCGGTGAGGGGTTCGGGGTCGTCGTCCTCGTGCGCGCGGCCGGGGTCGGTGTCCTCGAGGAAGCCGGTCATGGAGACCGCGCCCGTGACGTCCACGGTGCCGGTCGAGGGCATCGCGCCGGTATGCTCCATCCCTCCGGTGGACGGCATCCACCCGGTCCCCTCCATCGCGCCGGTGTGTTCCATCCCCCCGGTGGACGGCATCCCGCCCGACGCCCCGGCGCCCCCGGCGCCCCCGGTCGCCGCCGTGTCCCCGGTGGCCTCGACGGGGCCGGTCACGGTGACCGCCTCCGTGTGCATCGTGGCCTGCGTGCCGGCGGTGGGCTCGTCGCCCTCGGGCCCCTCATCCCACTTGCGGTAGCTCATTGCTGCGGCTCCGGGAGGTATGTCGGCGCCGGCATGCCGGGGCTCGAGCCC
Source organism: Dietzia aurantiaca (assembly GCF_021033825.1). GTDB lineage: Bacteria > Actinomycetota > Actinomycetes > Mycobacteriales > Mycobacteriaceae > Dietzia > Dietzia aurantiaca. Next base: position 407,277 of record NZ_JAIFXZ010000001.1, on the reverse strand, counting down.
AGGCCGGAGAGCCACGTCGAGTATATGCGGTTCCACGTGCCGTCGGCGCGGATCCGTGCGAGTGTCGAATTGACCTGCCGGACCAGCCCGTCGGTGTTGTTGCTCGGCGTCGACTTGGCGATCCCCACCCCGTACGGTTCTGCCGCGAGCTGCGGGCCCACGATCTCCAGGTACGGGTCCTGGGCGGTGATCCCCACGAGGATCGCGTCGTCGGTGGTGATGGCGTCGACCTGGTTCTGTTGGATCGCCACCAGGCAGTCCGCCCACGTGTTGACCGACAGCACCGTGATCCGGTCCAGCTCCGCCCACAGCCGCGCGGCGGACGTGGTCCCGGAGGCCACGCAGACTCGCTTGCCCTCGAGGTCCTCCAGGTCTTCGATCCCGGACCCGCGCACCGCCAGCACCCGCTGATAGGCCTGGTAGTAGGGGGCGGAGAAGGTGACCTGCTCTCGCCGCTCGCACGTGATGGACATCGACCGGATGACCAGATCGACCTGGTTGTCCTCGAGCGCCTCGATGCGGTTCGCCGACGTCAGCGACCGGAACTCCACCTGGTCGGGATTGCCGAAGATGTCGTCGGCGATCTCGCGCGCCAGGTCCACGTCGAAGCCGGTCAGCTCGCCGGTGGCGGGGTCGCGGAAGGAGAACAGGTTGGATCCCTGGTCCAGGCCCACGATGAGCCGCCCGCGCTCGACGATCTTGGGGACGCGTTCCTCCGGGTCGGCGTCGTCGGGCCGCAGGCTGGCGAGGGGATTGCAGGAGTCGTCCTCCGCCGGCAGCTCACCCGGGATGCCGGTGCTGATCACGGCCCCCGCGGGCAACGGCATCACCGCGTCGACCTCGGGGATCCCCGCGTCGGCCGAGTCGACCGACGTCGAGTCCGCGGGGGCGTCGGGGAGGCCGCCCTCGTCGTCGTCGACACCACAGGCGCTCGTCACCGCCAGGGCCGCCACCAGCGCGCCCCCGACCAGCCTCCGGAGGGCGCGGCCCCGCGTCGCGCCGCCCACCACGGCGCCACCCCGCACCGCGCCAATCCGCGCCGTACCGCCCCGCATCACACCCCGCCGACTCACAGGTACTCCCTGATCCGGGGCGCGACCCCCACCACGACCGCGAACGCGGCGAGCGTGGACAGCGCCATGATGAGGTCCGGCCCGGCCGACGACGTGCGGCGGGCCTTGTCGATCCGGGTGCGCAGCGTCTCCCGCGCCTCCTCGATGGCCTCTTGCATCGACTGGTCGAACTCGTCGAACGCCGCACCCGAGTCGCCGGCCTCCTGACCGGACGAGATGCTGATCGCGCCCTGGTAGTCGCCCTGCTGGTACAGCGAGTCGGCCCGGTTCTGGGCGGCCATCCACTGGTCGAGGAACTCGATCGCAGCGGTGACCGCCCCGTTCTCGTCGAGGCTGATGTCGGCGCCGCCGCCGGGCTCGTCGTCGCCCAGGTAGACCGTGAGCGTGTCCCGCACCCCGCCCAGCGTGGCGGCGCGTTCGGCGGCCGAGCCCTCCGGATCGGTGCGCCGCACCAGGTTGAGCGTCTCCTGCGCGCGCACCTTCTGCGCGTTGATCCGCTGCCGGGTCAGCTCGTTCATCGGCGCCGCCCCCTCGGACAGCCCGCGCGCGTTGTCGTTCGCGGCGAGGAACCCGGCGATCATCGTCAGCAGCATCGTCGCCACCATGAGCAGCGACGCGAGCGCCAGCGCCGGGTTGATCCGCCGCCCGGTGAGCCGCCACAGCCACTGCTGCAGCACCACCAGCACGGTGATCGCCAGCCCCAGCAGGAAGAACGACCCCCACGGCGGCGACGACCACTCCCGGTCCGACTCACCCACCGACGTGGACTGCCGGTCGTACAGGTCGGCGGCGGCGGGCAGGATCGTGTCCTGCATCAGCGATGAAGCCGACGCCAGGTACGCCGAGCCGACCGGATTGGCGACGCGGTTGTTGGTGCGCGCGGTCTCCACGAGCCCGGTGTAGGTGGCCAGCTGCGCGTTGATGTTGGCGAGTTGGTCGATGGATTCGGAGTCGGTGCGGTCGAGGCCCTGGGAGGCGGCGATGATCGCGGCCGACGAGGAGGCGATGGCCTGCAGGTAGCGGTCGCGCAGTTCGGCCGGCTCGATCCCGCCGGTGATGAACGCCGTGTTGGCCGCGGAGTCGGCGATCGTCAGCGAGCTGTACAGGGTCTGGGAGGCGTTGGCGACCGGCTCGACCTCCGCGAGCAGCGTCTCGTGGTGGCTCTGCCGCTGCGTGATGGTGCCGGACGCGACGATCCCGCCGGCCAGCACCGCGATGATCGCCAGCACCGCGAACACCGACATCCGCCCCGGCGTGGTGAGCACGTCCGACCACATCCGGGCCGCGCGCCGGCGCACGTGGCGGCGGGGCTGGACGAGCGTGGAGGACTCCGCTTCCGCGCCGGAACCGGTGCCGGCGGGGTACTTGGCTCGGGGCAGGGTGGGGGCGCTCATCGCGTGGTTCACCTCCCCGGTCCCGGCCCGCCGGGACGCGGATCCGACGGGAGTGTGTCCCAGGTTAGTGAAGTGGCGGCGCCTCGTCGGGCAGACTGGTCGGCGAGTAGGCAAGGTCGCGCCCGAACCGTGGGGCGGGCAGCGCGCAGGAAGGTGGTCGGCCGGTGGTCGTGCAAGAGGGAGACGGCAACGGCTGGGTGGTGTCCGACGCGGGCGACCGCCGGTGGGGGCGCTTCGGCGCGGCCGGGTTGTTGCTGCGCGCCGCCGACCCCACCGACCCCGACATCCCGTTGGTGTTGCTGCAGCACCGCGCGGTGTGGACGGCGTCGGGCGACACGTGGGCGCTGCCGGGCGGCGCGCGGGATTCGCACGAGGACGCGGCCGTGGCCGCGCTGCGCGAGACCGAGGAGGAGGCGGAGATCCGCCCCGCCGACGTGGTGGTCCGCGCAGAGCGGGTGACCTCCCGGATGCCGGGCACGGTCTGGCACCGCCCGGGGCTGGACATGCGGCACGTGGCGCGGATGTTGAGCCGCCTGCGCCCGGATCAGAACCACCCCGAGTCCGACGACGACAACGCCACCACCGGCACCCCGCTCACGTCCGGGGCCGCGGCGCAGGCCCCCTCCGGGCAGCCCGATACCCCCGCGCGGGGCGGTCCACGGATTCCACCGCTCGTGCAGATCTCCGAGGACCGGGTGGAGTGGACGTACACGACCGTCGTGGCGGATGCGCCCAGCGCGCTGGAGACGGTGCCGAACAACGAGAGCCTCGAGTTGCGGTGGGTGCCCGAGACGCTGGTCTCGGAGATGCCGCTGATGCCCGCGTTCGCAGCCGCGTGGGCGGACGGTTTGCGCACCGAGCCGGTCGAACTGGTCGTGGACGTGGCCAACGTGCTGGGCTCGCGGCCGAACGGCTGGTGGAAGGACCGGGCCGGCGCCACCGCCACACTCCTCGACGAACTGGGGGCCGGGATGCCCCGCACCCTCGAACTGCCGGCGGACGCCGACGATCCGGTCCGTTTCGGCTGGGTGGCCCGCGCGCACGCCGTGATCGAGGGCGCCGCCCGTGCGGCCGAGCACTCCGGGCCGTTCGTCGTGCACCGCGCCGCCGGCGAGGGCGACGACTCGATCGTCGACCTGGCCACCGAGCTGGATGGCGGGCCCCGACGAGTGGTGGTCGTGACGGCCGATCGGGGACTGCGGGCCCGGTTGCCGGAAGACGTTGTCGTCGTCGGGCCCCGCGCCCTGCTCGGCTGACCCGCGCCCGCTCAGTCGCGCCCGCTCGCCCGCACTCGTTCCGCGCTGACCGTCCACGCTCGTCGCGCGCCGCCTATCCGCGCCGCTCACCTGCCCGGGCCGTCCCCTCCCACCCCGATCCGAGGGCCGTCTGCGCCGCGCGCGTGCACACTGGTCGGCATGAGTCCGAGTCCCGAGATCCTCGTCGGCCCGCTGCTGCGGTACGTCGACGCCACCGATGCCACGGTGTGGGTCGAGGTGTCCGCCCCGTGCAGGGTGACGATCCGTGCCGGCGGCGAGGAGGTCACCGAGGCGAGCTGGGGCGTGTTCGGGCATCACTTCGCGGTCCTGCACCTGCGGCAGCTGCGCGCGGGCGTCGAGACGCCGTACGAGCTGGAGCTCGACGGCCGGACCGCCTGGCCGCTCGACCCCGACCGGCCAAGCGTGATCCGCACGCCGCGCGCCGACGACACGGTCCGGCTGGCGTTCGGCTCGTGCCGGCGCGGCGAGAGCCAGACCCCGGGGGCGCTGCGCAAGATCGGGGCGGACGCGCTGGTGGCGCTGTCGCATCAGATGGCCCACACCGACCACGACAACTGGCCCGACGCGATGCTGCTGCTCGGCGACCAGGTGTACGCCGACATCCCCAGCCGCGACATCGCCGAACGGCTGGCCGAGCGTCGGCGCGCGGGTGGTGGCCCGCAGGCGGTGCGCGACTCGGCCGGGGCGGGCGGCGACCGCGACGTCTCCGGCGAGATCTGCGACTTCGAGGAGTACTCGTGGCTGTACCACGAGTCGTGGCGTGACCCGGATGTGCGCTGGCTGCTGTCGACGGTGCCCAGCTGCATGATCCTCGACGACCACGACCTGCGCGACGACTGGAACTCCTCGCACTCGTGGCGCCGCGAGATGACCGCGCAGCCGTGGTGGCGCGACCGGGTGATCGGGGCGTTCGCCAGCTACTTCGTCTACCAGCACCTCGGTAACCTGGCGCCGGACGAGCTCGACGAGAACTCCGTCTACCAGGCGATCAGGACGGCCGACTCGGACGCCGAGCGCGAGCGGATCCTGTCCGACTTCGCCGTGGCCGCCGACTGCGAGCGGGGCGCCTCCCAGTGGAGTTTCAAGCGTGACTTCGGCCGGGTGCGGGTCGTGATGCTCGACGTGCGCGCCTCCCGCCACCTCGAGCCCGGGGATCGGCGTGTGATGGACGACGGCGAGTGGGAGTGGACGCGCCGCGCCTGCCTGGACGCCGACGTGGACCATCTGGTGATCGGCTCGTCGTTGCCGGCGTTCATGCTGCCGGCGCTGCACCACGTGGAGGGCTGGAACGAGGTGACGGCGCGGGATCGGCCGAACAAGCCGGTCAGCGCGCGGGTCGGGGAGTGGATCCGACTGACGGTGGACCTCGAGCACTGGGCCGCGTTCCGCAGCAGCTTCGACGACCTGGTCGGCCTGCTGACCGAGGTCGCGGCTCGCGAGGGCACGCGGGCGCCGGCGTCGATTCTCATGCTCGGCGGCGACGTCCACTGCTCCTACCTCGAGGAGATCGACCTCACCGCCCCGGCCGCGGCCGACTCGCCGACGCGCGTCCACCAGCTGGTCATGTCGCCGTTCCGGAACCCGCTGCACCAGCCGATCCGTGTGGTGAACCGCCTGTCGGTGCGGGAGCCGGTGCCCGCGATCACGCGCCGCCTGGCCCGATCGGTCGGGGTGCGCGAGCCTGCCGTGCGGTGGCGGGTGACGGACGGGGTGTGGTTCGACAACGGCGTCATGACCCTCGTCCTGCGCGGCCGTCGCGCCTCCGTGCAGGTCGACCACGCCGTCGTGGAGTGGCCCGCACGCGGCCTCGGGAAGCTGCTGACGTTGGTGCCGAACCTGGCGCCGGACTCCTGGGGCCGGCGCGGTGGCGGCCGGGCCGACGGTGGCGAGCGGGGCGGCGAGCGCGGCGGTGGCGCCCCGCGGCAGGGCGCGACGAGCCCGAGGGAACGACGACAAGGCGGCGATTCCCTCGAGCGCAAGCCACGTCAGGTGCTTCGCCGCACGGTGACCAAGGACCTCACCGGGTAGCGGAAGCGTTTCGCGCCCCGCCCGGGAACTTTGTCTGCATGGCTGCGAGAAGCGTCGGCACCACGTTGAGGATCGAGGCGAATCTTCGCAGTGGTGCCAACAAGGTTTCGCCAGCGGCCAGCGGCCAGCGGCCAGCGGCCGGCAGCCGGGCGGTCCGGCGGTCTGCGGTCGTGGGCGGTCAGCCGAGCGCGTCTCGCAGCTGGCGGGCGGCGGCCGTGGGGTCGGCGGCGTCGGTGATCGCGCGGACCACCACGGCCCGGCTCGCGCCCGCGGCCAGCACCTCGGACAGGTTGTCGGAATCGATCCCGCCGATCGCGAACCACGGCTTCACCGCCGCAGCCGCGCCCGCGTCAATGCCCGCCTCCGCACCAGCACCCGCGTCAGCGCCCGCACCTGCTCCAGGCTCCGCGCCCGCACCTGCACGGCTGCCGAGCCCGGCGGCGTGCCGCACCAGCTCCAGCCCCGGAGCGTGCCGCCCCGGCTTGGTGGGCGTGGGCCAGACGGGCCCGGTGCAGAAGTAGTCGACCAGCGGGTCCGCGGCGGCGGCGTCGACCTCGTCGGTCGCGTGGCAGGAGATGCCGAGGACCATGTCGTCGCCGATGATCCGGCGCGCCCACTCTTCCGGGAGGTCGTCCTGGCCGATGTGCAGGATGTCTGCGCCGGCGGCCGCGGCGATGTCGGCGCGATCGTTGACCGACAGCAGCGCACCGTGGGCGTCGCACACCTCGCGCATGACGGCCAGGGCTTGGAGCTCGTGCCCGGCCTCCAGCGGACCCTGCTCTCGCTCACCGGGCGAGTTCTTGTCCCGAAGCTGCACCAGGTCCACCCCGCCGGCCAGCGCGGCGGTGACGTCACGCCGCAGTGCCGGATACGCGCCCGTCCAGCCCTGCTCGCGGGCCTGCTCGTCGAGATGCCGTCGCGCGTCAATACAGAGATAGAGGCGTGCATCGGCGAGGCGGGCGCGAAGGCTGGCGGCGCGGGAGGTCATGGGCTCAACCGTAGGCCACGCCCCACTAGGCTGGCCGTCATGACCGCGCCCGACCCCACCGTCGCCCCCGAGGCCGCGGCCGCTACCGACCCGGCTGCCGACGCTGCCGTCCGAGTGGCCGCCGTCGACGCTGGCACCGGCGTCGCCCAAGTCGGCGCCCGCCGGGTCGCGGTGATCGGCGGCTCGGTGATCGGTCTCGCCTGCGCATGGACGATCGCCCGCTCGCGCCTCGCCTCAGAGGTCGTGGTCCACGAGCCCGACGACTCCGGCCCCGACGGCGTCCCCACCTCGGGCGCGGGCTGGGTGGCCGGCGGGATGCTCGCCCCGTTCAGCGAGGCCTGGCCGGGCGAGGAGTCCGTCTTCGCGCTGGGCGTGGCCTCGCTGCGTCTGTGGCCCGACTTCCTCGAGGCCCTCGCCCCGCACACGCCGCCCGGCCCGCCGATCCGAAGCGCCACCCACACGCACATGCTCGCCGTGGACGACGCGGACGCGCGCGACCTGGACATGGCCATGTCGTGGGCGTTGGGCAATGACGTCGTCGTCGGGGGAATCAACGACGCCGACCTACGACGCGTCACCCGCCGCGAACTGCGCGAGGCCGAGCCCTCCCTCGCGCGCGTCGCGCGCGCCGCCTACCGCATGGACTCGGAGGGCGCCGTCGACAACCGGATCCTGCTCGCCGCGCTGACCCGGGCCTGCCGCGCAGAGGGGGTGACGTGGGTGCGCGAGGAGGTGGCCTCGCTGGACGACGACGTCGACGCGGACCGCGTCGTCCTGGCCGCGGGCTCCGGGTCCGCGGCCATCGCCGGGCTGCCGATCCGGCCCGTCAAGGGGGAGGTCCTGCGGCTGCGGGCCAGGCCCGGCTGCGAGGACCCGCCGCAGGGAGTTGTCCGGGCGTTCGTGCGCGGGCGCCCGCTGTACATCGTGCCGCGCGACGGCGGCCTCGTGGTGGGCGCCACCCAGTATGAGCACGGCGACGACCGGCAGGTCACCGTGGCTGGTGTGCGCGACCTGCTGGCCGACGCGGAGACGATCTTCCCCGGCATCGGCGAGTACGAACTGGCCGAGATGATCGCCGGGTTGCGACCCATGACGCCGGATAACCTGCCGATCCTCGGCGTCGACCCCGACGACCCGCGGCTCATACACGCCACCGGGCACGGCCGCAACGGGATCGCACTTACCCCGATCACCGCGGCCACCGTGGCGGCAGAACTGCAGGGGGTGCCCGTCCCGGAGGCGGCGCGGGCGGCCCGGGCCGACAGGTTCCGCCGCGGGTGACTACCGTGGTGGACAGGCACTTTTCGTACCCAGGAGGCTCCATGATCGTCACCGTCAACGGTGAGGACCGCACGCTCACCGACGGCGCCACCGTCCGCACCCTGGTCACCGCGATGGACCTGCCCGGCGACGGCGTGGCCATCGCTGTGAACGGCATGGTTGTGCCCGGCTCGAGCTGGGACGACACCCCGCTGGGCGCCGGCGCGGAGGTGGACATCCTCACGGCGGTCCAGGGTGGCTGACCAGGCCGGCTCCGCCGCAGGTTCCGGGTCGACTTCCGTCGCGGGTTCCGTGGCCACCGCGCCGAGCGGGGCGTCCCTCGACTCAAACGTCGCCTCGCAGGTCGCCGCGGTGCTGGACTCGCCGCTGGTGATCGCGGGCGAGGAGATCAGCTCGCGGCTCATCACCGGCACCGGTGGGGCCGGCAACCAGGAGATGCTGCGCGAGGCGCTCATCGCCTCCGGCACCGCGCTGACGACCGTCTCTATCCGCAAGGTCGATATGCGGCTGGGCGCCGGGGGGCCGGGACTGCTGGGGATGCTGCGCGAGCTCGGCATCCGCGCACTGCCCAACACAGCCGGCTGCCGCGGTGCGGCCGAGGCCGTCAAGACCGCCCGGTTGGCCCGCGAGGCGCTGGGCACCAACTGGGTCAAGCTCGAGGTGATCGCCGACGAGCGCACCCTGCTGCCGGATGCGATCGAACTCGTCGAGGCGGCGGAAGACCTGGTCGACGACGGTTTCGTCGTCCTGCCCTACACCACCGACGACCCCGTGCTCGCCCGCCGTCTCGAGGATGTGGGCTGCGCGGCGGTCATGCCGCTGGGCGCGCCGATCGGCACCGGGCTGGGCATCTCCAACCCGCACAACCTGGAGATGATCGTTGAGCGCGCCGGGGTGCCGGTGATCTGCGACGCCGGGATCGGCACCGCCTCCGATGCGGCCCTGGCGATGGAGCTCGGCTGCGACGGCGTCCTGCTGGCGACCGCCGTGACCCGGGCAGAGAACCCGCCGCTCATGGCCGCCGCGATGCGCGAGGCCGTCCGTGCCGGGCACGCTGCCAGGCTGGCCGGCCGCATCCCCAAGCGGTTCTGGGCGCAGGCCTCCAGCCCGCCGATCGACTGACGGTCCGGCGGGGTGGACGCCGCGGGGCGCCGGTCAGCGCTCCGGGCGCGGCACGCGCCGCACCCCTACGCCGCCCATCAGCGCGAGCCCGGTCACCCGGACGGTCGGCGCGCCGGGCGGGGCCTGCCGCACCGGCCGCGGGTCCTCCTTCCAGGTGCTGCGGTCCTCGGCGAACCCGCCCATCAGGCCGAACCCGTCCACCACGAGGTGGATGTCGTCGGGGACGATGATCTCGATCCCGCCCCATACGGCGAACGCGCGGATGGTGGTCTCCCGAGACTGCAGGTCGGCCTCCCGTAGGTCGATCGAGATGCCGCCCATGACCGCCACCGCGGTGTGGGAGTCGGCGATGGTCCACACGGCGGAGCGTTCGCATCCGCTCATCACCGCCACCGACGCGCTGGTGCCGGGCTGGCCGGTCACGCGGTTCGCCGGCACCCGGTCATGGCGCGGCTCGGGGCGCACGTCGGACTCCGGAGCCGGTCGGGGGTCGAACTGCCGCCGGGCCGGCGAGAGGTCGACCGTCAGCGCGGCGAGGTCGGTCCGGAATAGCGCTTGGTAGGCCTGCGTGGTGCGTTCGTCGAACTCGGCGACGGTGAGCCGACCCTCGGAGAAGGCCTCCTGCAGGATCCGGGCGGTCTCGTGGCGCTCGGCATCCGAGGCCCGCACCACGGGGATGTTCCGGTCGGGGTCCGAGGTGGCGTCGTCGTCCATGCTGAGAGTTTAGGCTCCGCAACCCGGGCCGCGGGCCCGGTGCGCATCGGATATCTGTTCACGGCCCCCGTCGTGACCCGCGTCGAGAACCCGCCGATCGGCTACGAGAATGAAGCATAATAAGGCCCGTGAACATTGTGATGAATCCTGTTCCGGGATCGTTGCGACGCCGCGTGCGCGGAACGAGATTCGTCGCGGCCGCGTCACTGGCTGTCCTCCTGACGAGCGGGTGCGTTGTCTCGGAGGTCACGCACACGCAGAACGGCGAGACCGTCACCGAGAGCGTGAGCGAGGCGCCGAACAGCGAGGACATCGATCCGTGCGGGCTGGATGAGTCGTTCCTGGCCGAACTCTCCCTGGATCCCGCCGACCTTGTTCGGGGTCAAGGGGCCAGTTCCTCGCCCACGTGCGCCTGGGAGGAGGGCCCGTACAGCGAGACCAGTCTCTATTACTGGGTCGAGGGTGAGACCCCTGCGGACCCTGCGAACGAGGTCACAACCCTGGACAACGGCCAGGAAGTCGAGATCTTCTACGATTCGCCGGGCATGGCGAGGTACATCCTGCGAAACGACGACCTGACGTTGAATGTCAACTACTCGGCCCCCGCATCTCTCGAGCCCACGGCGCCCGAGGGAGTGGCCGCGGTGATGGACCAACTCCTGTTGATGTACGGCGGTTGATGAAGGGCGGCTCCCTGTCACGCTGCCGGGGCAGGCACACTGGACTCCATGATCGAGGTACGGAATCTCACCAAACGCTTCGGCGCGGCCACCGCCGTCGACGACCTCTCCTTCTCGGTGCGACCAGGTGTCGTCACCGGATTCCTCGGCCCGAACGGGGCCGGAAAGTCCACGACGATGCGCATGATCGTCGGCCTTGACACTCCCACTTCGGGAGAAGCGCTGGTCAACGGCGTGCCGTTCCGGGAGTTGGACGCTCCTGCGCGGACGGTGGGCTGTCTGCTCGACGCGTCCTGGACCCACGCCAACCGTTCCGCCGGCTCACATCTGAAGATGATCGCCGCGGCGGCGGACATCCCCGTCTCGCGGGTCGACGAGGTGCTGACCCTGGTCGGTCTGGCCGACGTCGCCGGTCGCAAGGTCGGCGGTTACTCGCTGGGTATGCGCCAGCGCCTCGGCCTGGCCACGGCCATGCTCGGCGATCCCGAGATCCTCATGTTCGACGAGCCCGTCAACGGACTGGACCCGGAGGGCATCCTCTGGATCCGCCGGTTCATGCACGCCCGCGCGGCGGAGGGCCGCACGGTGCTGGTGTCCTCGCATCTGCTGTCGGAGATGGCGCAGACCGCGCAGGATCTCGTGGTGATCGGCCGCGGTCAGCTGCGCGCCCAGACGTCGGTCGAGGAGTTCCTCTCGCAGGCGAGCTCGGCGGTCGTTCTCCGTACGCCGCACGTCGACGAGTTCGCGTCGGCGGCGCGCGAGGAGGGGATCGATGCCAACTTCGACGCGCAGCAGGGCGTGTTCCTGATCGACGGTCAGAGCGCCCGCCAGGTGGGCGATCTCGCCGCCAGTCTGGGGATCACGATCCACGAACTACACGAGAAGCGGGCGTCGCTGGAGGAGGCCTTCATGGCCCTCACCGATCAGGACGTCGAGTACCACGGTCAGGAGTCCGCCCGATGAACCTTCTCAAGTCCGAGTGGATCAAGGTCACCACCACCAAGAGCGCCTACTGGCTGTACGGGATCGGGATCGTCCTCGCGCTGGGGATCGCCGTTCTCCTGGGCCAGCTCGAGCAGTCCTCGGGCGGCGAGCCGGTCGCGGGCGCGCCGGGTGGCGGGAGTTCACCGCTGTTCGCGATCACAGGCGTCAGCGCCTTCACGGTGCTGCTGGTGTGGATCGCGGCGATCGTCGCGGTCACCGGCGAGTACCGCTACCACACGATCCGGTCGACCTTCCTGGTCACGCCCGCGCGGTGGCCGGCCGTGGTGGCCAAGACGGTGCTGTTCGTCGTGCTGTCGATGATCGTGGTGGCCGTCGCGGTGATCGTCTCGCTTCTCGTGGCGGGCGTGCTGTCCGGCAACGATGAGTGGACCCCGTTCTCCGGGGAGGGTCTGACGCTGCTGTGGCGCTTCCCGGTCTATTCCGCGCTGGGCACGGTGGCGGTGATGGGCCTGGCGTACCTGATGCGCAACGCGGCCGGCACGATCTCGTTGTTCCTCGTGTGGATCCTGGCGGTCGAGGGCATGGTCTCGCTGATCCCCAGGATCGGCCAGGACATCGCCGCCTGGATGCCGTTCTCCAATGGTGACTACTGGACGCAGGGCGAAGCCATGCGCGGGTTCGTCACCTGGGGCCAGTGGCCGGCGTTCGCCTGGTTCGCCGCGGTGTGTGTGGCCCTGTGGGTCGTGGGGTTGGTCGTCACCTTGCGCCGCGACGCCTGATCCCGGCCCCGCGGCCCCGCGGCCCCGCGGCCCCGCGGCCACGCCGCCCAGCCTCTGCCGCCGCCCCGCCGCCGGCCGGTAGGCACGACCTACGCGCTCGGAACGCTCGGTTTCGGTGCACCTACGCGCCCGGAATGGATCATTCCGGGCGCGTAAGTGCAGGTGATGTGTGCATTCCCGGCGCGCACGTCCCGGCGGTTCCGGGCCGGGTCAGGCGCCGCTGAGGGGCAGGTAGACGCGCCCGCCGGCGTCGGCGAACTCGGCCGACTTCTCCGCCATCCCCGCCTCGATCGCCTCCACGGTCTCCAGCCCGTGCTCGGCGGCGTAGTCGCGGATGTCCTGCGAGATGCGCATCGAGCAGAACTTCGGGCCGCACATCGAGCAGAAGTGGGCGGTCTTGGCGGGTTCGGCCGGCAGGGTCTCGTCGTGGAACTCCCGAGCGGTGTCCGGGTCGAGGGCCAGCGCGAACTGATCCTTCCACCGGAACTCGAACCGGGCGCGGCTCAGCTCGTCATCACGCTCCTGTGCGCGCGGATGCCCCTTGGCCAGGTCGGCCGAGTGGGCGGCGATCTTGTAGGTGATCACGCCGGTCTTGACGTCGTCGCGGTTCGGCAGCCCGAGGTGCTCCTTGGGCGTGACGTAGCAGAGCATCGCGGTGCCGGCCTCGGCGATCCGGGCGGCCCCGATCGCGCTGGTGATGTGGTCGTATCCCGGCGCGATGTCGGTGGCCAGCGGCCCGAGCGTGTAGAACGGTGCCTCCTCGCACCACTGCTCTTCGAGCCGCACGTTCTCCACGATCTTGTCCATCGGCACGTGGCCTGGCCCCTCGATCATCACCTGCACGCCGTGTGCCTTGGCGATCCGCGTGAGCTCGCCGAGGGTCCGTAGTTCGGCGAACTGGGCCTCGTCGTTGGCGTCCGCGATCGACCCGGGCCGCAGCCCGTCCCCGAGAGAGAACGTCACGTCGTAGCGGGCCAGGATCTCGCACAGTTCGGCGAAGTGGGTGTAGAGGAACGACTCCCGGTGGTGGGCCAGGCACCACGCCGCCATGATCGACCCGCCCCGCGAGACGATCCCCGTGACCCTCTTGGCCGCCAGCGGGACATACCGCAACAGCACCCCGGCGTGGACGGTCATGTAGTCCACACCCTGCTCGCACTGCTCGATCACGGTGTCGCGGTACAGCTCCCACGTCAGCGCGGCCGGATCGCCGTTCACCTTCTCCAGCGTCTGGTAGATCGGCACGGTGCCCACCGGCACGGGCGAATTCCGCAGGATCCACTCCCGGGTGGCGTGGATGTCCTTGCCGGTGGACAGGTCCATGATCGTGTCAGCGCCCCAGCGGGTGGCCCACACCATCTTCTCGACCTCCTCGGCGATCGAGCTGGTCACCGCCGAGTTCCCGATGTTGGCGTTGATCTTGGTCATGAAGCGTTTGCCGATGATCATCGGCTCGCTCTCCGGGTGGCGGTGGTTGGCGGGGATGACGGCCCGGCCCGCGGCCACCTCCTCGCGGACGAGCTCCACGTCGACGCCCTCACGTGCGGCGATGAACCGCATCTCCGGAGTGATCAGACCGGCACGCGCCCACGCGAGTTGGGTGCGGCTCAGGGTCGACGACGCAGGTGCGGGAGCGCCCGACGACGTGGCTGCGGGCGACGGTGACGAGTGCGACGACGACGCCGTCACCGACGACGCCGACACCGACGCGGGAACCGGCCGCGGGTGTGGCCATTCCTCACGGGTGCGGGGCAGCCCCACCGCGAGATCGTGGCAGTCCGCTGCGGTGGCGTAGCCGGTATACGGGCCCGAGGTGTCGTAGACGTCGAACGAGGTGCCGTCGGTCAGCTCGATCCTGCGGGTCGGCACCTGCATGGTGACGCCCGAGCCAGCGGGGTCGTTCTCGGTGAACGGGGGTGGGGTGGTGGCGTTGTCGTCGTCGTACCCCGGTGCCTCTACACCCAGGTACGTCTTGCGGCTCGCGTAGATGGGGCCGCACGTCACGTCCTCGACAGAGGTAGAGGGGCGCGCGTCAGTAGATGCGTGATCAACCATGAGACTTCCAGAACTCCCTACGCCGGCATGATCCGGACAGGTTCTACGGTCGACGACCCGGCCGGTCGTCCTCTCAGCCCGCGCTCCGAGGCGGGCTCCCGTGTGGATGGGTTATGAAGTTGTGCCGTCCGAGGGTAGCGCGGGGAGTAGGGTCTCCGGAAGTAGCACCGTCGGCCCGAAGGAGTCGAGATGTCCACCGCAACGTCGTTGAAGCTGGTCCACAACTCGGATCGCGATCGGTTCGAACTGTGGGACGACGAGACGTTCATGGGGCTCGTCGGCTATGAGATGGACGGCGAGGTCTTCATCCTGCTCCACACTGTCATCGAGGAGCGATTCGGGCAGCAGGGCATCGCCCGGCTGCTGGTCAGCCTGGTGCTCACCCGGATGCGGCTCGACGGGGCCAGGATCCGTCCCGTGTGCAGCTACGTGCGGCGCTTCCTCGTCCGGTTCCCCGAGTATCAGCTGCTCGTCGCGGCCAACTGACACGCGCGGGCCGGAGGCGCCGGTGGCGGGCGTAGTCTGGGCGTTCGAGTGAACCGCCACGAACGAAGGATCGACATGACCTACCCGCCCCAGGGTGACAACGCCGGCCAGGGCAACGGCTACACCGACTACTCGTCGCAGTCCGGGTACAGCGCGCAGTCCGCGTACGGGCAGGGGGCGCCCGGCCAGTCGGGCTACGGGCAGTCGGGCTACGGGCAGTCGGGCTACGCACAGGCCGACTACGCCGCACAGAACCCGTCGTTCGGCAACGCAGGTGCGGCCCAGATCGGTCCGCCGTCGAACGTGGGTTGGGCGGTCGCCTCGATCCTGTTCTTCTGGCCGCTGTCGTTCGTCGCGATGACCCGCGCGCTGCAGGTCTACCCGCTGTGGGCGGCAGGACGGCACGCCGAGGCGGAGGCGGCCAGCGCGACCGCCAAGAAACTCGGGATGATCTCGCTGGCCCTGGTGGCGCTGCTGATCGTGCTCTACGTGGTGTTCCTCTTCATCCTGGTCGGCGCGGCCGCGACGGCCGGGTACTGAGCAGCGACGACCGGGCACTGACCCGATACGCCGGCTGACCACGAAGGACGGGGCTGCCCCGGGTGCTGAACCCGGGGCAGCCCCGTCCTGTTGCGCGGCCGCCCTATTGCGTGGCCGCGCCCATCGTCCGGATGACGTCGAGGAGCTGGGACGGTGCGTCCGGCGAGAACGCGCCCGGCCGTATGGTCACGGTCTCCCACGTGCCCGAGTACGGGAACATGCCGTGCTCACGGTAGAGGCGGTCGGACACCGGTGAGCGGTGCATCCGGCCCGCCGAGATCCCGCTGAACGGCACCAGCCACGACAGTTGGGTCAGGTCGATCCCCTCCGCGACCGGGGAGCCGTCGATCTCGAGGGTGGCGATCCACCTGCTGCCGCCCGGGGCGTCGACGCGCATTCCGATCCGTGTCGCGCCCGCCGGGATGTCGGCGGGCTCCGAGGTCACGACCCGGCCCCAGGCGTTCTGCTCCACCTGAAGGGCGCCGTCTTTCACGAAGAGGACCACGCCTGCCTCCTGGCCTCCATGGGCGTAGAGGACACCCTCGTCGCCCGGCCGGAAGCCGCCCGCACCCAGCGCCACCTCGACGGTGAACCCGCGGCCGTCGATGAGCTGACTCGCCCGGAACCGCTCGAGCGGTGGGGTCTCCGGGACCATCGAGGTCTCCACCGCAAGCAGCTGCTCGGCCGGGTCACGCTGGTAGAAGTGCAGCGGACTGCCGTTGGACATCGGGTACACCATGTTGTCCCGGGCCGCTGCCTCCCACCGATCCACGAGCTCGGCGACGACCTCGGGATACTGATCGGCCAGGTCCTCGAGCTGTACCGGGTCGCTCCCGGGTCGGAAGAGCTCCCATCGGTCCGCGGAGAACGGAGTCGCCTTGGCGTGACGGGCCACCAGCTCGAACTCCCCGGCGTAGTACGCGCGCTCACCCAGGCACTCGTAGTACTGATCGCCGTGACTGCTCGGCGCATTGGCGTCCTTCAGCGCCGCCACCATCGAGGAGCCGTCCAGCGGCCGCGCTTCCAGGCCCGCCCGGCTCCTCGGAATCTCCACCCCTGCCAGCTCAGCCACGGTCGGGAAGACATCCGTGACGTGGGCGTACTGGTGGCGGATGGCGCCGTCGTCGTCGTTCTCTCCCCCCAGTTGCCCGAGCCCGGCAGGCCAGGACATCACGCACGAGACCTGGTGCCCGCCCCGGTACGTGCTGAACTTGTGGCGGCGGAACGGGGTGTTGGCGACCGTCGCCCACGCGGACGCGTAGTGCGGCCAGGAGGCGGGGCCGCCGAGCTCGTCGATCCGGCCGATCTCCTCCGCGATGCGCTCCTCGGTGGTGAGGGTGCGGCTGCGGTCGAGGTTTGAGAGGAAGTTGAACATGCCGACCGTGCCTCCGGAGCCCCCGGTGGCCGCGCCGTTGTCGGAGAAGAAGACGAAGATCGTGTTCTCCAGCCGGCCGAGGCGGCGCTGGATCTCGCGGATGCGGCCCACCGACTCGTCGATGCTCACGACCATGGCCGCGTAGTTCTCCATGTGGCGGGCAGCGAGCCGCTTACCGTCGTCGGACAGTGAGTCCCACCCGACGACGTCCGGCCCCAGCTCCTCATCCATCGGTCCGGTCCCGGCGGCGGCCGGCACCACGCCCAGCTCGTCCTGGCGCTGCCGCCGCTCGGCGCGGATCTGCTCCCAGCCCGCGTCGTAACGGCCCCGGAAGTCGTCGGCCGCGCCGTCCTTGATGTGCATCGGGCTGTGGACCGCCGCGTGCGCGTAGTACATCATCAGCGGCTTGCCGGGATCCGAGGCGTGGGTCTCGGCGATCATCTGCACGGCGCGATCGGTGAGGTCGTCGGTGAGGTAGTAGCCCTCCGGGTACTCCTCGACGTGAACCGGGCTGTTGCCCTCGTACAGCTGGGACGGCGCGTGCAGGTTGGCCTGGGCCTCGAGGAAGCCGTAGTACTGGTCGAAGCCGCGCTGCAGGGGCCACGAATGGCGGTCGCCGGCCGCGTGCATGTCCTGCTCGCGGCACAGATGCCACTTGCCGATCGCCATGGTGGCGTAGCCGGCGTCGCGGAAGGCCTCCGCCATCGACGGCTGGTTCGCGGGCAGTTCGGCGGCGTAGCCGGGGAAGCCGGTGTCGACGTTCGCGACCGCTCCCATCCCGACCGCGTGCGAGTTGCAGCCGGTCATCAGCGCGGCCCTGGTGGGCGAGCAGGTGGGGGTGACGTGGAAGTCGGTCAGCCGGGCGCCCTCCGCGGCCGCGGCATCCAGGTTCGGGGTGGGGATCTCGGAGCCGAACGCACCGATGTCCGAGTAGCCCATGTCGTCCACGAGCATGACGATCACGTCCGGTGTCCCACCGGGTCCCCGTCGGTCAGGACGCGGGCGTGCGGGCCATGCCGGCTGTGCGGAACCGAGGTCCTCCGTGATGGTGCCGGCGAATCCGGCTGGGGCCCCGAACTCGCCTGAGGGGGAGGGTGAAGCGTCGTTCGTACTCGTCATGACGGCGATCGTATACACGTTCCGCCGAACTTGTAGACATTTGTCTACAGATGGGCCGCGAAGCGCCTGGGGCGTGATTCCGCGTGGTGTGACCCTCCGGGCTCAGCCGTCAGATCAGGCCCAGTCGCGGAGCCTCGATCGCGGGGCAGGTGTCCATGACGACGTCGAGGCCGGCATCCTTCGCACGCTGCGCCGCGGCTTCGTCGATCACGCCCTGCTGCAGCCAGACGGCCTTCGCACCACGGGCGATGGCGTCGTCCACCACCGCACCGGCGAGCTGGGAGTTCACGAACACGTCCACCACGTCGATCTCGCCGGGGACCGACGCGAGATCCGGGTATCCCTGCTGGCCGTAGACGGTCTCGGCCTTGGGGTGGACGGGCACGATCTGATGGCCGAGATCCCGGACGTACCCGGCGATCCCGTAGGCGGTGCGACCGGTGTTTGTGGACAGGCCGACGACTGCCCAGCGGCCCTTGTCGGACAGCAGACGCTTGATGACATCGCGATCATTCACATGGCTCATACCCGGTGCAATGCCCCGCGGCCGGCAGACATTCCCGAGCGTCGGCGTCGGCGGTGTGCCCGTAGTCCGCAGCTTGATTGCACCACTGCGAAATCCAGGTCGATTCCTGGCAGTGACTACGTCAAGAATCGCCGTAGTGCCGACCAAATTCGCCCCGACGGGTTCTGTGCGCGGGGGACATCGCTTCGCTCGCTGGCGTTCGCTCCGCTAGTCCCCGACGGATCCTGTGCGCGGGGCGCTTCCTTCGCAGGCTCAGTCAGTCCCCGACGGCATCCTTGCCGCGCTGGACGATCTTGCCGTCCGGAGCGAACACCACCTGCGGGTCCTTCTCCGGATAGTCGAACTGGTTGAGGAAGTAGCGCATCGCATTGATGCGGGCCCGCTTCTTGTCGTTCGACTTGATGGTGATCCACGGCGCGTGGTCGGTGTCCGTGCGCCGGAACATCTCCTCCTTGGCGTCCGTGTACTTGTCCCACTTGTCGAGGGACTCCAGGTCCATAGGCGAGAGTTTCCAGCGCCGCACCGGGTCGAGCTGGCGGATCGCGAACCGGGTCTTCTGCTCCTCGCGGGTGACGGAGAACCAGAACTTGGTCACCCCGATTCCCGAGTCGACCAGCATCTTCTCGAACATCGGCGCCTGCTCCATGAACGTCTCGTACTGCGAGTCGGTGCAGAATCCCATCACCCGTTCGACGCCGGCCCGGTTGTACCAGGACCGGTCGAAGAGGACGAGCTCACCGCGGCTGGGCAGGTGGCTGACGTAGCGCTGGAAGTACCACTGGTGCATCTCGGTCTCGGTGGGCTTGATCAGAGCCACCGTGCGTGACTGCCGGATATTGATGTACTCGGTGAACCGCTTGATCGTGCCGCCCTTGCCGGCGGCGTCGCGACCCTCGAACACGATGATCTGCCGGTGCCCGGTCTCGGCCTGCCACCGCTGGAACTTGAGCAGCTCGATCTGCAGCAGGTACTTCTCGACCTCGTACTGGTTCCGGTCCATCCGGTCGTCGTACGGGTAGTTCTCCCGCCACGTGTCCACGGCCCGGCCATTGATGTCGATGAGGTCAGGGTCCTCGCCGTGGTCGTCGCGAACCGTGTAGCCCTCGGCGCGGAGCCGATCGATGTAGTGACGCAGCTGGAACGTGGACATGCGGTCGATCTCCTGGCGTGAGGTGGTGTCGAGCGTTTCAGACGACCCGGGAGCGGCAGGGTCTAGTCGAGGTCCACCACGACAGGCGCATGGTCCGAGGCGCCCTTGCCCTTGCGCTCCTCGCGATCGATGCTCGCCCCGGTCACCCGCGCGGCGAGCGCGGGGGAGTGCAGCTGGAAGTCGATGCGCATGCCCTTGCGCTTGGGAAAGCTCAACCCCGTGTAGTCCCAGTACGTGTAGACGCCGGGCCCGGGCGTGTATTCGCGGGTGACCTCGCGAAAGCCGGCGCCGTCGAACGCGGCGAACGCCAGCCGCTCGGGATCGGAGACGTGGGTCTTGCCCTCGAAGACCTCCATGTCCCACACGTCCTCGTTCTGCGGTGCCACGTTCCAGTCGCCGACCAGCGCGATCTGCGCGCTCGAGTCGGCGGCCACCTCGGCGGCCGCGTGATCGCGCAGCCGGGCCAGCCACTCGAGCTTGTAGGTGTAGTGCGGGTCGGCGAGCTCGCGGCCGTTGGGCACGTAGAGGCTGTACACGCGGACGCCGTCGCAAACCGCGGAGATCGCGCGCGCCTCGGGATCCTGCGAGACCTCGGGATCCTTGTGGAAGCCGGGCATCCCGTCGAAGCCGATCTGCGCGTCCTCCAGACCGACGCGCGAGGCCACGGCGACGCCGTTCCACTGACTCAGACCGTGGTGGGCGACCTGGTAACCAATCTCCTCGAACGCCTCATGCGGGAACTGTTCGTCCTTGCACTTGGTCTCCTGCATGGCCAGGACGTCGACATCCGATCGTTCCAGCCAGGACACCACCCGGTCACGACGAGCACGAATGGAGTTGACGTTCCAGGTGGCCAAGCGCATGTGCACCAGTCTATTACCCGTCCTCGCGCCGCGAGTGGTGCGTGGGTGAACACACGGGGACGACGACGGGACACGGCCCCGTGTCCGTCGCCCCGCGGGAGTGGGTCAGGAGGGGGCGACGACGACGTGCCGCAGCGAATGGTGCGGCTGCAGGCCGAGTTTGGTCCACAACCCCCGTCCGGCGGTGTTGTCCGCGAAGACGTGGAGGTGACACTCGGTCGCCCCGAGGCCCAGACCCCAGTCGACGAGCGAGCCGGTGACTATCTCGGCCAGGCCCCGGCGTCGATGGCCCGCGGCGGTCTGGACGCAGGACACGGCGATCCGGGGCGCCCCGTCGGGCCCGGCGGTCACAGCGCCGCGGGCGATCGCGGCGAGCTCGCCAGCGTCCTCGAGGCGGGCGAAGACGGTGTGGCCGCCGGGGGCGGGGTCGCCGTCCGAGGCGTCGGCGGTGGCGAGCATCGCGGGCCGCACGCGCTCGGGGTCCAGGTCGGCGGTGGCGTGGTAGAGCTCCAGCCAGTCGTCGCCGGGGGTCTCGGCCAGCGTCACGGCGGGCCGGGAGGCGGCGGGGAACGCCGCGTACACGATGCCCAGCAGCTCGCGGCTGTCCGCGGTGCACAGCATCAGCTCGCGGTCGGCCCGGAGTCGGGCCGGGTCGACGGGCTGACCATCGAGCAGCATCTGTTCGGTTCTGACCAGCCGGTCCACGTCCACTATCCGCAGCGGCAGTCCGCGCGCGGCGTACCAGTCGCGGACCCCGTCGAGTTGGGCGCAGCTGGCCCACGGCAGCACCGGCACGGCGGAGTCGCGGCGGTATGACCAGTCGTCGCCGGCCCGGCAGAACCAGCCGTCGACGAGCTCGTACTCGGTGCCCGGCCAGGCCAGCGCGCCCGCGTACTCGTGCGCGCGGATCTCGCGGGCGCGCACCGGCCGTGGCGGCAGCACCTTGAGCACGGCGATATCGGCGTGCGGGATCCGGACCTCCTCGCCGGACTCGCGGCGCACGATCAGTTCCGGCTCGAGCGTCACCACGTGGCCGATCACGTCGGTGTACAGGTGCGAGGTCTCGCCGGGAGCGAGATGCCGGCGTACCGTCACCCGCTCGCCCAGGGCCACCTCGCGACCGGCGTTCCAGCGCGATCGGCCTGATAGCCCCCGGTCGGAGTGAGCCGGGTCCGGGGAACCGTGCGGCTGCTCAGCCATGAAGTGGGCTGGCCGCGTTGTCGTCGTAGTCGTCGGCGCCGTCCTCGTCGGCGAAGGGGTCCGGATCGCGGGACGGGTCCCAACTGAGGCCCGGCAGACCCCATCCCTCGTCGCGGATGTGTCGCTTGGCGGCCTTTTTGTTCCGGCCGATCAGGTGGTCGGTGTACAGGAAGCCGTCCAGGTGGCCCACCTCGTGCTGCAGGCAGCGGGCGAACAGGCCGTACCCCTCGACCGACACCGGCTCGCCGTGCTCATCGGTGCCGGTGACGCGGGCCCACCAGGCGCGCCCCCGCGGGAAGTTCACGCCGGGGACGGACAGGCAGCCCTCCAGGTCCTCCTCGGGGTCGGGCATGGTCTCGGGGATCTCCGAGGTCTCCAGCACCGGGTTCACCACGCAGCCGCGCCGCGTGATCCACCCGCCGCGCGCCTCGACCTCCTCGCGGGACAGGCTGCCCCCGTCCTCGGTGTCCAGGTCGGGACAGTCGAAGACGAACACGCGCCGGCCCACGCCGATCTGGTTGGCGGCCAGGCCCACCCCGTTGGCGGCGTCCATCGTGTCGTACATGTCCTGCACGAGTGCGGCGAGCTGCTCGGGGGACTCGGTGACGGGCTCGGTCGGGGCGTGAAGCGCGGGGTCGCCGAGGATGACGATGGGACGGATTGCCATGGGCACAGATTCTAGTGCGCACCTGGCCTGTTCTCCCTTTCGCGTCTGGCAGGGTGTCGTAGCGGTGTGGTTCACTACGGGGGAATCACAACGGTGTGATCCGAGCGCAGGGTCGGCGCGGCCACAGTGCCGGCGCATCGCGAACCGAGGAGGCACGCACATGGGTCGAGCGGCCGCTACGGCACACGACGCGCAGGTCGGGAACGGGCAGGCTGAGAGCGGGCGGGACATGAGCGAACTGCACGCGGCCGACCCCGTGCTGTCGGATCGGGATCAGGCGATGCTCGAGTTCGAGCGCCAGTGGTGGAAGTTCGCCGGCTCCAAGGAGGAGGCCATCCGGCAGAAGTTCGACATGTCGGGCACCCGCTACTTCCAGATCCTCAACGACCTGATCGACCGGCCCGAGGCCCTGGCCACCGACCCGCTCCTCGTCAAGAGGCTGCGCCGTATGCGCAGCAGCAGGCAGAAGGCGCGCGCGGCCCGCAACCTGGGAATGCGGCTCGACTGACCTACACTCGGGCGCGTGAACACCCAGCCCGAGAACCCGCAGTACGACGACCGGCAGTACGACGCGGAGCACGACGGCGCCTACGCCGCCGGCTACGACGCCGACCCGAACGCGCAGGGTGACGGCCCCTACGCCGACGAGCCGAGCGGCCCGCCGTACCGGGCCATCGCGATGGTGCTGCTGTCCGCGGTAGTTCTGGCGATCGGCGTGGGATTGGTGCAGCTGTTCGGTGGCGACGACGACGAGGGCGTCAGCGCCGTCGAGGAGAGCACCTCCCAGATCGAGCAGACCGGCCAGAACCACCAGGGTGCCGAAGGACAGGGGGCCGCCGGTCAGGGCGCGGACGGCCAGGCCGCCCCGGGCGATGGCGAGTCGCTGCCCCCGGGTGCGGACCAGGAACCCGCAGCCCCGGCGGACCCGGCCTCGGGGGAGAACGGCCAGCAGGGGCAGGCCCCCGGCGCCGGCGCGCCGGCCGCGACCGCGGTGCCCGTGCAGATCTACAACAACAGCACCGTCACCGGCCTTGCGGGGCGGACCGGCGAGCAGCTGCGGGAATCCGGATTCGCGGTGGGCGACGTGGCCAACATGCCGTCCAACCGGGGTGTCGTGGCGGAGTCGACCGCCTTCTACGGGACCGGCCCGGGCGAGCAGCAGGCCGCACAGGCCATCGCGGGCCAGCTCGGCATCTCCGCCAAGCCGCGCCCCGCGGACATGGCCGCAGACGCTCCCGGCGTGATCGTGATCGTCACCCAGGACCTCGACCGCTGAGGCCTGTCGTCCCCCGTGGCCTCGGGCGCGGAGGCCTGAGGATATGATGAGTCGACGGATTCCGCCGCGCGGGATCCGTGCACTGTAGAGACTTGCAGCCTCCCGAGATCGAAGGAGCCCCCATGGCCCCGCGACAGACCGCCCGCCGCCTCCTGGTCGCGGCTCCCGCACTCGCCCTCGCGCTGGGCCTGGCCGCGTGCAGCCCGCCCAACGAGCAGCCTGCCGATCCGGACGCGCCGTACACGCTTCCCAGCTACACGCTCGATCCCACCACGGCCACCACCACGTCGCCGGCCCCCGAGTCGGCCGGTGGCGTCGACGCCTCCGAGGAGGAGTGGATTCAGGGCACCCCGACCCCCACCACCAACCCGGGCCTTGGACTCGATGGTGACCCGGTCGGCGTCGACGAGGCCGACGGCGTCGACGGTCCGGTGGTCCCGGAGGCCGAGCGCCAGCCGGGCGGCGTCGCCGGTAACTGATCTCTTCTGCGCCGGGCGTCGGCCCGGCAGCGGGCTGCGGCCCAGCGCCGAATCGAGCCCCGTCTCCGAGTGGAGGCAGGGCTCGAGTTTTTAGGGGCGGGGCTGAACGGCTAGCGGCGGGAGCGGGGGTCGCTCGCCCGCTTGGTGTACTTCTCCAGTACCGGCGCCTCGTGGGTGATGGTGCCGTCCTCGACGCTCTCCCGGTAGGCGACGTTGCCCACGCGGTTGGCGATCACCGGCGCGGTACACACGGCGACGATGGCGGCGAGCACGAGCATGCCGAGGTCGGAACTCGGGAAGATCCGGATCCCGGCGCCGAAGAGGATGAGGACCAGGCCGAGCACCTGGGGCTTGGCCGCCGGGTGCATGCGACTGAGGGTGTCGCGGAACCGCAGGAGCCCGATGGCGCTGGCGAGCGTCAGCAGGGCCCCGGCGAGCACGAACAGGGCGGAGATGATCTCGCGGGGGTCGTCGGTCATGACATGGGCTCCTCGGGCACTCCGGTGGTGTCGCTGACGCGGAAGCGGGCCACGGACACCGAACCGAGGAACGCGACCAACGCGAGGGCGACGAGCGCGGCGGCGCCGGTGGTGTCCTTGGTCCAGGCGATGTAGACGCCGAGCCCTCCCTGGGCGACTGCGGCCAGCATGTCCAGCGAGATCATGCGGTCGAGCGTGTTGGGGCCGCCGACGAGCCGGACCATCGTGACGAACAGGGCGGCGGTCAGTGCGATGACGGTCAGGGTCCAAAGGACCAGGGTGAAGCTCATCGGGACACCTCCTGGCCCGCGGCGGAGCCCGGGTTCCTCGGGCCGGCCTTCTGCGGCCCGCTGTCGGCGGGCGCGGTGTAGTGCCCGGGGTTCGGGTGCCAGTCCTCGGGCCGTTCGAACGCCCGCTGGAACAGCCGCTCCACGTGCCCGGTCTGGCGGTAGAAGGACTCGACCGCCTTGTCGGTACCGGCGTCCAGGACGTGGATGTAGACGTACCGGGCCACCGGGTCCACCCGGACCACGATGCCACCGGGCATCAGGTTGAGGGAGTTCACCGCGAGCGCGAGCGTGAAGTCGGACTTCAGCCGCATCGGGGCCCGCAGCACGGCCGGTTCCGGCGGTGCGGCCGGTCGGACCGACTGCCACGCGACGACCACCGAGGAGCGGACCAGGTAGTAGCCCACCATGATGATCAGCCACGCCGTGGAGATCGGGCGCAACAGGCCCTCGACCGGGACCCGGGGCAGCGGCAGGACCGTCATGATGATCACGGCCACGCCCAGCCCGGCCACGATGGTCCCGAGCTCGAACGAGCCCCACAGGAGCGTCCACGCGAAGGCCAGCCACAGGGTCATGAAGACGCGTGAGCCGAACACACGCGCGTCCATCTTCACCTTCTTGGTCATGTCAGCGCACCCCCGTCACGTTGCCGACGTACCGGCCGGGCGTCTCGTCCGTCGGGACGGTGTAGACGTACTCGCCGCGTTCCATCAGGCTCTCCGCGGCGCGGTCCGTCACGGCCAGCAGCGGGCCGGCGAACACGGTCATCAGGAGGGAGACCACGATCAGCGCCACGGTCGGGGCGAGCATGCTCATCGGCATCTTGCCCACGTCGTCGCGCTCGTCGAACTCGACGTACTCGTCCGACGGCAGCAGCGCGAGCGGCTTGGCGAGCGCCAGGGCACCCTCAGGGGCGTCCGCGCGGGGCCGCCAGAACGCCTTGGACCAGACGCGGGCCACGACGTAGAGGGTGAGCAGGCTGGTCGCCATGGCGCCGCCGATGAGGATCCAGTTGAGCGGACCGCCGACCTCGGCGCCGGCCTGGACCACGGCGAGCTTGCCGATGAACCCGGAGAACGGGGGGATGCCGCCGAGGTTGAAGGCCGGGACGAGGAACGTGACGGCCAGGACCGGGCTGAGCACGGCCATGGATCCGAGGCGGCGGAGCGAGGACGACCCCGCCTGTCGCTCGATGAGACCGACGACCAGGAACAGCGTGGTCTGGACGATGATGTGGTGGCCGACGTAGTAGATCGCGGCGCTGAGCCCCGACTCGGTGGACAGCGCCACCCCGAACACCATGTAGCCGATGTGACTGACCAGGGTGAACGACAATATCCGTTTGATGTCGGACTGGGCGATCGCGCCGAGGATGCCCACGACCATCGTCAACAGCCCGGCGACGAGCAGGACGTTGTCCATGCTGCCGCCCGCGAAGACCAGGGTGTGGAAGCGGATGATCGCGTACACGCCGACCTTGGTGAGCAACCCCGCGAACACTGCGGTGACGGGCGCGGGCGCGGTGGGGTAGGAGTCCGGCAGCCAGGTGGACAGCGGGAAGACGGCCGCCTTGATGCCGAAGGCCACGAGGAACACGGCGAAGATGGTGTTCCGCAGCCCGTCCGGGATGTCCGCCATCCGGGTGGCCAGCTGCGCCAGGTTGAGGGTGCCGGCGGCCGAGTACGTCAGACCGATGCCGAGCAGGAAGACCATCGACGACACCATCGACACGACGGTGTAGGAGACACCGGCGCGGACCCGCTCCTGGCTGGCCCCCAGGGTGAGGAGCACGTATGAGGCAGCGAGCAGGATCTCGAAGCCGACGAACAGGTTGAACAGGTCGCCGGCGATGAACGCGCCGTTCAGCCCCGCCGCCAGCGCGAGGTAGGTGGGCAGGAAGATCGACGTGGGCTGGTCGCCGTCGCCGTCGCGGACTCCCTGACCGACGGCGTAGATGATGACGGTCAACAGCACCACGGCCGCGACACACAGCATCAGCGCGCTGAGGCGGTCCGCGACCAGCGAGATGCCGACCGGTGCGTCCCACCCGCCCACCTGGACGACGTGCATGCCGTGTTGATCGGTCAGCACCAGCAGCAGACCGGAGATCACCAGCAGGATGAACAGCGTGATGATCGTGATGATGTTCTGCACGTGCGGGCGGCGCGAGACCACCAGGCACAGTGCCGCGGCGAGCAGCGGGAGCAGGAATACGGACGGGATGAGGTAACCGAAGAGATCAGCGGACATTACCGGTTCTCCTCCTCGTCGTCGTCCTTGGTGAGCTTCTTTCGCAGTGCTTCCACCCGGGCGTCCGCCTCCGCCCGCGCCTGGGCCTCCGCGCGGGCCTCGGCCTCGTATTCGGCTTCGGCCTCCTCGAGGTCCTCGTCGTCGTAGTCGACGTGCTCACCGAGTTCGGTGGGCATGCCGGTGGTCGGGTCATCGGAGGCGTCGCGGTCCGGGGCGGACGAGGCGTCCATGGGCGACCGCTTGGCGATCTTCGCGTCCTCGGCGTCGTCCGCGACCTCGTCCACGGTGGTGAACTGGTACGAGCGGTAGGCCAGCCCGAGAATGAACGCGCCGACGCCGGCGGTGATGACGATCGCGGTGAGGATCATCGCGTGTGACAACGGATCGGAATCCATCGTGTTGTCGCCCCAGCCGCGGTCCCGGATCGGCGGGTTGCCGGGGGCGCCGCCGGCGGCGAGGATCAGCAGGTTGACGCCGTTGGACATGATCATGATGCCCAGCAGGATCTTGATGATGGCCCGCTCCAGGAGCAGGTAGACCCCGGCGGCGCAGAGGATGCCGGCCAGGAGCAGGAGTGCGAAGTCGGCGGTCATGGCATCCCCTCCGGCGTGACGCCCTGGTTCTCCGCGGCCTCGTAGCGCTCGGCGCGGCGGACGGACAGATCGGACCGCGGCCCGGGGAAGTCCACCCCGGGGACCCGGCGCAGGGCTGCGGTGGACGGTGAATCAGTGGCGTCGACGTAGATGGCGCGCAGCTCCTCGAGGTCCTCCTCGTTGAGATCGAGTCTGGCACCGAGACTGCGGAGGATGTCCAGGACCAGGCCCACGACGATGAGGTAGACGCCGGCGTCGAAGAACAGCGCCGTGACCAACTTGACGTCGCCGAACACCGGCATGGTCCACTCGATCGTGGCGCTGGACAGCGGGGGCGCGCCGAAGGCCATCGAGGCCGCCGCGGTGCCTGCGGCGAGCAGGAGGCCCGCGCCCAGGATGCGGCCGGCGTCGAACGGGATGGCCTCGCCGAGCTCGTATCGGCCGCCCGCGAGGTAGCGCAGCACCAGTGCGAGGCCGGCGACGAGTCCGCCCGCGAAGCCGCCGCCGGGATTGTTGTGTCCGGCGAAGAAGAAGAACAGGCTCAGCACCATCATGGTGGGGAAGATGAGCCGGGTGGTGACCTCGAGGACCAGCGAGCGGGCACGTGGGTCGCGGACAGTGGCGCCCACGAGCCAGCGGCCGGGGGAGGCGCCGGGCGCCTCGATGACGATGCGGGCGGCCTCCATGCCCCGGCGACCCGAGAGCGTCTTGTCGGCGTCGGCGATGCGGGGGCCGGAACCGTAGCGCCGGTTGCGGAAGACGAGGCTGGCCACGCCGGTGGCGGCGACCAGCAGCACCGTGATCTCACCCAGGGTGTCCCAGGCGCGGATGTCGACGAGGGTGACGTTGACGGCGTTGGAGCCGTTGCCGATCCGGTAGGCGATGTCCGCGAAGACGGTGGACACGGCCGGGTCCTGGCGGGCGTTGATGGCGTATGCGCCGACGATGATCACCAGCAGGCCCACGCCGATGCCGAGCCAGGCGCGCAGGCGCCGGAAACCGTTGGACAGCGGGACTTCGGCGGGCATGGTGCGCAGGACCAGCACGAACGCGACCATCATCAGGGTCTCGACGAGGACCTGGGTCAGCGCCAGGTCCGGGGCGCCGTGGAACGCGAAGACCACGGCCACGCCGTAGCCGGTCACGGACATCGCGATGACGGCCGCTAGACGATTGCGCAGCAGGGTGGCCGCGATGGCCGCGATCGTCATGGGGATCATGACGATCAGCACGACCGGGTTGCTCGACAGTTCCATCTGTAGCCCCTCGCGGGTGCCGACGAGGAGCGAGACCAGCGGGAACATCACGAGCGTGAACAGGATGATCCCGAGGGTCAGCGGGAGCGAGCCGCGCTGGGTGGAGCCGGTCAGGCGCAGGGAGAGCACGTCGAAGAAGCGCAGGACCGCGTCGTAGATGCGGTCGGCGTTACCGAGGGCGGGAGACTGGAACCTCAGACGCTCGACGGTCCGCTGGGCGACGTAGAGCATCATGCCCAGCACGTAGACTACGAACGTCAACGCCAGCGGGATGCCGATGCCGTGCCACAGGCCCAGGTGGTAGGTCTCCCCGGCGGCCCAGGGGCTGCCGGGCGGGAATGCCGTGTCGACGAAGCGCGAGAGCAGCGACTCGACGGGGGCGGACCACAGGCCGAGCACCAGTCCGGCCGTGGCGAGAACCGCGGGCACCGAAAGGAAGAACACGCCGGCCGGCCGCGACTCGGCGACCGCGGGGCTCGCCTTGCCGTCGAAGATCCTCTTGGTGCGGAACGCGCCCATGACCAGGCGGGCCGTGTAGGAGAACGTGAGGATGGAGCCCACCACGAGGCCGGCGGTGACGACGAGAGACGGCATACCGTGCAGCCGGCCCTCGCTGAGGACGGTGGCGAACGCGGCCTCCTTGCCGACGAACCCGAGGAACGGCGGCAGGCCCGCCATCGACGCGGCGGCGAGGGTGAAGAACACCGCGAGGGCGGGGCGCTTGCGGCCGAGCCCGGACAGTTCGCGGATCTCGCGGGTCCCGGTGGTCTTGTCGATCACGCCGACGGACATGAACAGCGCCGATTTGAACAGCGAGTGCGCCAGCAGCATCGTCAGCCCGGCGAGCATGGTGTCGCGCGAGCCGATACCCACCAGGGTCAGTAGGAAGCCCAACTGGGAGACGGTGCCGAAGGCCAGCACCAGTTTGAGGTCGCTCTCGCGGAGCGCCCGCCAACCCGCCATGAGCAGCGAGACCAGGCCCAGGCCGACGAGCGGCAACTGCCACGTGGACGAGCCCGACAGGCCGGGGCTCATGGCGGCGACCAGGAAGACGCCGGCCTTGACCATCGCCGCGGAGTGCAGATAGGCACTGACCGGGGTCGGTGCGGTCATGGCGCCCGGGAGCCAGAAATGCAGCGGCGCGATGGCGGACTTGCTGGTGGCGCCCACGATCACCAGTCCCAACGCCCAGTGCACGAGTGCGCCGGAGGGCGGCGAGGCCACGATGTCGCTGAGCAGGTATGACCCGGTCTCCTGGGCCAGGATGATCATGCCGACGAGCATCGCCAGCCCACCGAGCGTGGTGACCAGCAGCGCCTGGGCGGCTGCCCGGCGGGACGACGCGCGCTCCGCGTAGTGGCCGACCAGCAGGAAGCTCAGGACGGAGGTGATCTCCCAGAAGATGTAGAGCAGGATCAGGTTGTCGGCCACCACGAGGCCGAACATGACACCGGCGAAGGCCACCATCTCCGCCGCGAAGAGGTGCAGGCGGGGCTCGGAATCATCGAAATACCAGGTGCAGTAGAAGAGCACGAGCGCGCCGACGCCGAGCGCGATGAGCGCCATCAACGCTGATAGCGCGTCCATCCGCAGGTCGAGGGCGAGATGGATGGCGGGAGCCCATTGGAGGGTCTCCGTGGGAGTAGTGTCCAGGTTGGCCGCCACCCACACCGTGCTGAGGGCGGGCACCAGGGCCAGTAGCGGGAACGCTCGGCGTCCGAGCCGCAACACCAAGGGGATCGCGATCAGGGCGGCCACGGCGTGGGCCGCGAGAATCACGATCACCGGCGGCTCCTCTCCTTGCGTCGATCGGACGACGACATGTGGACGGACCCGCCTTTCAGGGACGGGTAGCCGGTGGTCGACCGGGGCGTGGTTTCTGTGGCTACTTTACAGAACAGCGTTTCGTGCTGGTCGTCCGCGCAGGTGAAGCCTGGTGGCCGCGTTGAGCAGAGCCGCGATCGACGCCTCCGACGAACTCTGGCCGAAGCCCATCGCCCACGCCTCGCGGCGCCCGCAGGTGGCGCGCAGGATGGTGCACCATGACGCGTTGCCTGCGAAGGTGGTGCCCTCGTGATGGTTGCCCTCGTACTGGTGGAACTTCTCGATCTCGACCCGCGCACCGACGCGGCCCAACATCTCGGACATCGCCGTGAGGTCCCCGCACGAGGAGGTGGTCAGGCGACGGGTGGTGAAGTGGCCGGGCTCGTCCTCCGGGCCCCGTGTGGCCAGGATCGCCTCGTAGGCGGTGATCCCGCGCCCCAGCGGGCGGCGGGAGAAGTCGGCCAGGTGGAAGTGGTCGGAGGAGGGGGCGAAGGTGTCGACCATCGTCCGCCAGTCCATGCCGACCGCCTCGTCGGCGAACCCCCGAGGGAGACGACGACGATATCGCTCGGTGAAGGGATTTCGCGCACCGGTCGGTGCGGCGATGAACTCGGTGGTCCGGGGGAACGGGTGTGCGGAGGCGTTCATGGTTCTCTCGTGTCTCTCGACGTCGGTGCGGCGACCGACGGAGGACGAGCAACCACGCAACGGGGATGCCGGTCTGTCAGACCCCGTTACGTCCGGTTACTACGAGTAGATTCCGCATGGCCCGCACTCTAGCCGCGGCCGGGCCGGGCCGGAACGGCAAGGCCAGGTGATGGGTCGCGAGGCGGGCCCCACTCGGACCGTTAGCCGCCTCCGCAGCCTCGGCACAGCTCACGACCAGACCCCGGCTCACGGATAGGCCCCGCCCCGCCACGACGCCGCGCCGTAGGGTCAGCTCTCCCGTCGGTCGGCGTACTGCCGCAGGTTCTCGACCTGATCCGGGTCGAGTGAGGGTTTGACCGCGTCCCGTGCGCGGGCCACGTCCTCGGCGGTGACCTCGGCCGCGTCGATGTCGCGGCGCATCGCGGTGAGCGCGGACTCGCGCAGCAGTGCGGCGCAGTCGGCCGCGGAGTAACCGTCGAGCTCCTCGGCCACCCGGGCCAAGTCCACATCCTCCGCGAGCGGGACGTCCCGGCCTGCCGCGCGGAGGATGTCGGCGCGGGCCTCGGCGTCCGGCGGCGGCACGAACACCAGGCGCTCGAGCCGCCCGGGCCGCAGCAGGGCGGGGTCGATGAGCTCGGGGCGGTTGGTGGCGCCGAGGATCACCACGTCGTCGAGCGGCTCCGCGCCGTCGAGCTCGGTGAGCAGAGCCGCGACCACGCGGTCGCCGACCCCGGAGTCGCCGGTCTGGCCGCGGCGCGGGGCCAGCGCGTCGATCTCGTCGAGGAACACCAGCGACGGGGCGGAGTCGCGGGCCTTGCGGAACAGGTCGCGCACCGCCTTCTCCGACGAGCCCACCCATTTGTCCATGAGCTCGGCGCCCTTGACCATCTGCACCGTCAGGCGCCCGCTCGCCGCCAGTGCCCGGACGACGAAGGTTTTACCGCAGCCCGGAGGCCCGTACAGCAGCACGCCCTTGGGCGGCTCGACGCCGAGGCGCTGGAACGACTCTCGATGCTGCAGCGGCCACAGCACCGTCTCGGTGAGTGCCTGCCGCACCTCCTCCATGTCGCCCACGTCCTCGAGGGTGATCGAGCCCAGGCTCAGCTCCTCGGTGCCCGACCGGGACAGCGGACGGATCACGCTGACCGCGCCGATCAGGTCCTCCTGCTCCAGCCGTGCGTCGACCGGGGCGGTGGCTGCGGAGTCCGAGGAATCAAGCCGTGCGGAATCAGGGTCCGTGGCGGAGGATTCCGTGGCGCGGGCGGCCGCGCGTAGTGCCGCCTCCCGGGTGAGGGCGCGCAGGTCCCCGGCCACGTAGCCGGGGGTCCGCTCGGCGACGGCGGTCAGGTCGAGCTCGCCGGCGGGCACGTCCCGCAGCATCACCTCGAGCAGCGCCGCGCGGTCCGCGGCGTCGGGCAGCGGCAGATCCAGGACCCGGTCGCAGATCTCGGGCTCGCGCAGTCGGGCGTCGGCCTCCTCGGGCCGGACACAGGTGGCCACCAGCACGGAACCCGGGTGTGCCACGACCGACCGCAGCCGGTCCAGGATCAGCGTCGACACCGGCTCGGTGTCGGCGGGCAGGAGCGCGTCGATGTCCGTGACCAGCAGGACTCCGCCGTTCTCGCGCGTCCTCTCGGCGGCGGCACGGACCGCCTCCAGACGCGCGGCGGGGTCAATCGCGCCGATGGACGGGCCGTCGATGACCTCGAGACGGCGGTCGCCGGTGACCGATCGGACCATTGTCGCCTTGCCCACCCCGGGCGGGCCCGCAACCAGCACCCCGAGGTGAGGTGAGGTGCCGAGCGAGCGCAGCAGCTCGGCGCGATCCAGGGCGAGTGACAGCCACTGTGCGAGGACCTCGGCCTGGTCCGCGACGCCCACGAGGTCCTCGCGGGCGACGGCGGCGATGGCCTCCGAGCCGCCGCCGGGTGTGGAGGAGCCCCCGGGTGATGTCGCACTGCCGGAAGCCGATCCACCGGGAGAACCCGAGGGCCGGGAGTTCATTGGCGCCGCACCGCCGGTGGACGAGTGCGGGGTGGGGGTCGTCGTCGTCGAACCGGGCCGGGCTCCCACGGCCGGCGCGGCACCGGGGCCGCCCGCCTCGATCACCGCGGTGGTGGGCTGTACCGACACGACCCCGTCCGGGACGGTCGCGGTGACGGTGAGCAGCTCGGTGCTCCACTGCGCGCCCATGGAGTTGCGCAGGGTGCGGGTGGTGTCGGCGGTGGGGAAGTCGGGGCCGAGGTCGCGGGGGAGCAGCGTGACGGAATCGCCCACGCGCACCACCTTGCCCAGCAACGCCGAACGCAGCACCCGCTCGGCCACGCCCCGGCCCGCCGGCGGCAGCCCCTGCACCTCGATGCTCTGCGCGCCCGTGACCTGCGCGGCCCGCACGGTCACGCGCGCGTCCTCGCCGAGTCCGCAGTTCGCGGCCACGACCTCGTCCACGACCAGCACCCCGCTCGGCGAGCCGGCGGCGGCCGCCGCCACGACCGCGCCGGTGGTGCGCGCGCCGACGATCTCGATGGCGTCCCACTCGCGCATGCCGAGAGCGAGAATCACCTCCGGGTGCGCCCGCACGATTCCGCGGCGGGCGTCGGCGGCCGAGGCCGTCAGACGCAGGGTCAGGTCCAGATCCGGGCGCGGGTTCACGCATAGAAGCCTAACGGCGGCCCGCCGGTCAGGGCGGGCCGCCGTCAGGGGCGAACGAGGTGGGCCGTTTGGCCCGTGGTGTCAGTGCACCGGGGCGGTGATCACGCGCCCACCGAGTGCTTGATCGAGTTCCAGGCGACGGGGATCTGCTTGGAGTAGTACGACCAGTTGTGCATGCCGGTGGGCAGGTGGTCGATGTCCGCGGGGATGCCCAGGTCGGCCAGGCGCCGGTCGGCGGCGTGGGTGCACTGGCCCGTGGCCTGCTCGAGCGCCATTCCGGCGACGAAGTTGGCGGCGTCGTTGTTGTACGCGGCCCAGTCGCCCGGGTTCGCCACACCGGTGCCCGAGGACATGTAGATGGCCTTGCCGCGCAGCTTCTCGGCATTGATCATCGCGTCGTGGGCGACCCACTGCTCGTTGCCGGGCTCACCCCACATGTTGTTCAGCGTCGCGCCGCGGCTCTCGACGGTGAAGCGGGTCAGGATCTGGCCCAGCGCGTCGGTGGAGTAGCAGCC
Source organism: Dietzia aurantiaca (assembly GCF_021033825.1). Classification (GTDB taxonomy): domain Bacteria; phylum Actinomycetota; class Actinomycetes; order Mycobacteriales; family Mycobacteriaceae; genus Dietzia; species Dietzia aurantiaca. The sequence goes on along the minus strand of NZ_JAIFXZ010000001.1, from coordinate 372,753 downwards.
GGAGACGCCGAACACGCCCTTGTAGAGGTCCGGATGGCGGGTCGCCATGGTCACGGCCGCTCCCGCGCCCATGGAGATGCCGCCGATCGCGCGGTTGTTGTTGGTGCTGATGCGCGGCTCGAGCAGCCGCGGCAGGTCGCCGGTGATGAACTTCTCCCACTTGCTGATGCCTAGCACGGGGTCCTGCTGGTTCCAGTCCGACCACATGGAGCCCTGGCCGCCGGTCGGGATGACGAGGTTGACGTTCTCGTTCGCGAACTGCTCCTTCGCGCCCCACTGCATGAAACCGCTGGGCAGCTCGGAGCCGACGCCGTCGAGCAGGTAGAGGAACGGCGCGCCCGGGTTGGCGGCGCGGTAGACCTCGACCGTGATGCCGCGCTTCATGTCCCCGGAGTCGATGAGCCACCGCTCGTAGCGGCCGTCCACCACAGGCTCACCGACGATCTTCGTCTCGGTGATGTTCGGGTTGGGCTGCGGCGACGGCGGCGGCGGGCCGGCGAACATGTTGGGCGAGAAGCCGAGTGTGTTGGCGATGCCCATCATCGACGAGCCCGAGGAGCCGGGCAGGTTGCCGAAGTACAGCAACTGACTCAGGCTCTCGGGGGAGAACGTCCCGAGTGCGTCGTTGGCGACCGACTCCGGGCTGAGGGTGCCGACCTCCTGCGCGTTCGCGATCGACGGTGTGAGGCCGGCCGCCAGCGCGGTGGCGGCGGCGGTGGCGATCAGCGCGCGGCCGGCGCGACGCATGAGCGGGACGCGGCTCGCGGCGGTGCGCTGATCGGCACCGGTGTTCTCTGCACTCGGGACGGACATGGCAGCTCCTGACGGTCGGCGGCAGCGGGCGTTGCCGCCCCATTAGTCACTATCGCCACATCTCATCACACCGTTACTGCGTTCGCACCTGCAGTTTTGCGGGTGCGGGTCGCCGACGGCACAGGCGGGCTCACCGGTAGCGCTGGAGGAATGCCGCCTCGGCGAGCGCGATCCGTTCGATCTCGCGCGGATCGACGCTCTCGTCGGGGGAGTGGATAGCGGCGGCCGGGTCCTCGACGCCGAACAGCGCGATGCTCGCCTCCGGGTGCGCCTGCTGCAGCGCCGTGCACAGCGGGATCGAACCGCCGGAACCGATCTCGGCGACCTCGCCCGCCCCGTACGCCTGCGCGAGGCATTCCGAGAGCAGCTCGTGCACCGGGTCGGTCCGCCCGGCCGCGACCGAGCGGAACGGGTGCCCCACGGCCTCGGTCTCCACCGTGACCCGCGCGTTCCACGGGCGCCGCCGCTCGATGTGCTCGACGAGCGTGCGCTGCGCCTCGACCGGGTCCATGCCCGGCGGGACGCGCAGGTTCACCAGGGCGCGGGCGCGGGGCTGGACCGCGGCGATGGCCCCCTCGACCGGCGGGCAGTCGATCCCCAGGACGGTCGCCGTGGGCCGCGACCACACCAGGTCCTCGACGGGCGCCGCCGACGACAACTCCACCCCGTCGAGCACGCCGGCATCGCCCCGGAACGTCTCCTCCGGGTAGGCCTGCCCGTCCCACCCGCCGGTGAAGTCCAGGCCGTCGATGGTGGTGGCGCCGGTGGCGGGATCGCGCAGCGAGGCAAGGATCGAGACCAGCGCCGCGAGGGCGTCGGGTGCTGCGCCGCCGAACTGTCCGGAGTGGACCCCGGCCTCCATCGTGTCGACGACGACAACGACGTTCGCGATGCCGCGCAGACTGGTGGTGAGCGTCGGCACGCCCGCCGCCACGTTGCCCGAGTCGACGATCAGGATGGCGTCCGCCTCCACGAGATCGGGCCGCTCGGCCACCAGATCGTCGAGCCCGCCACCGCCGGTCTCCTCGGAGCCCTCCACCACGAGGCGGATGCCCAGGCCGTCGAGCGGATCCGGGCCGGTGCCGGCGGGGCCGGGGGTGTGCGCCTCGTCGCGGTCCTCCTCCGCCCCCGAGCCCGCGGTGGCGAGCGCCCGCAGCGCGGTGAGGTGCACGACCAGGTTGCCCTTACAGTCGGCGGCCCCGCGGCCGTACCAGCGGCCGCCGCGCTCGGTCAGTTCCCACGGCGAGCTGGTCCACGCCGCCGGATCGCCCGAGGGCTGCACGTCGTAATGGCTGTACAGCAGCACCGTGGGGCGGCCGGGCGCCGCGGGGCGATGGGCGAACACGGCCCTGGAGCCGTCCGAGGTCTCGACGACCTCGACCGCGTCCGGGCCGAGCCCCGGCACCGGTAGTTCGCCGAGCATCTCGCGGACCAGCTCGCAGGCCTCGGCGCACGCGTCCGGCTCCGCCTCGTGCACTGACGGCAGTGCCACGAGCGCGGACAGGTCGGCACGCGCCCGGTCCATCTGCGCGGTGACCGCGGCGGCCAACGGGGCGAGGTCGGGGTGGGGATCGGGCAACGCGGGGGAATCGGCCATGCGGTCAGGATAGTGGCGGCATCCGACACTCGACGGCAGGTGAACGAAAAGTGAACGGAGAGTGACGTATGGTGGTGAACTATGAGCTATGTGATTGTGGTCACTCCCGCTGAGGCGGAGCTTCGTGACGTCGACAGTGTGGATGCGCTTCCCGATCACGTGCGGGCCGATCTGGAAGGGCTGCGCGACGAGATCTGTGCACGCTTCCCGGCGGCGGATGCGATCGGCGAGACCGGGGCGCTGTCGGCCCGGCCGGTCCTCGAGGGCGTGGGCGTCGTCATCCGCCCCGAGGTGCTCACGCGGCCGCTCGTCGTGAACGCGGTCATGCGGTACGCGGCGCCCCGCCAGCTCCTGGTGACCGCGCCGGAGCTGGGTCTGGTCGCGGATCCGCGGGACCGCATCGAGATCGATGTGCACCGGCGCCCCACGATGGTGGGTGCGGCGATCACCGACCACGCGGTGCGCGGTCGGCCCTTCGGCACCCTGCCGTGGGTCAGTCGCGAGCTGCTGGGGCAGCTGCTCGAGGCGCTCGAGGTGGACGGCGATCGGCTGGAGCTGGAGGGCGACACCGAGCGTTGGTTCCTCTACGAGCGGGTGGGCGGGGTGCTCGAGGTTTCCGTAGCGGACGGACCCGACGTCCCGGTCAGGCGGCGCACCCTCACCTCACACGACCTGGGCTCCGCGGCCGACGCGGGGTGGGCCTGGGCGCGCTGCGACATCGACTGGCCCGCGTTCTTCGGCGGTGCCGGCGGGGCCACCGCGGCCTGACCTTCAGGCCGGGCGGGGTCCTAGACCGAGTTCTCGAATCGTAGGGACGCCACCACGGCGTCGATCGTCTCGCCGGGCACGGTGCCGGGCTCGCCCTCGTCGGCCATGAGCACAAAGACGAGCGAGGCGTCCCCGCCGTCCGGCGTCCGGGTGGACACCGCGATGGTGTCGAACCGGATCGTGGGCGGGGTGCAGATGTTGCGCGGCGGGCGGACCTCGCCCCGGAGCGAGACGTACCACGCCGGCACCCCGGACACCCCGATGTTGCGTGCCTCGGGCACGGGCACCTCGGCCCCGGCCTGGGTGAAGCGCCGGTCGATCGAATCGGCCATCGCGCGCGACGCCGACTCCGCCTGCTCGCGGGCGTCGCCGGGCAGGGCCGTCTGGCTGATGCCGGACAGGACCCGGAAGCTCATCCCCGCGAGCGGGCAGTAGCCGGGGTCCGCGATCGCGTTGGCGACGGTGACGTAGCCCGACCCCCAGTCGCTACCGGCGTCCGGGCCGGACCCGGTGTCGCCGTACGGGTCGCCGACCTCCCATTCCGGCGGCACGGAGTAGATCAGTCCGGACGTGCTGCGGACGTCCTTCCAGTCGGGCGGCGGCGGCCCGTCGGCCAGGGTCGGTCCGGGCTGCTCACGGTCCGGCGTGTCCGAGCCGTCGGACTCGCGAGAGAGCAGGGCGCAGCTCGTCAGTGACGCCACCAGGGAGCCGGCGATGACGGCGGCCGCAGCAGCCCGGACCATCGGGTTCTCAGCCCTGTTCGACGAGCGTCTTGATGCGCTGGAGGGAGAGCGAGACGCCCTCGCCCATCTCGGAGGTGAACGACGGCTGCCCGCCGAAGAGCTTGTCGGTGAGGAACTTCGAGATGAACGTCAGGCCCTCGGGGACCTCACGCCGCTCGGTCAGCCGGGTGCCGCCGTTGGCGGTGGGCTCGAGCTCGAAGACCCAGATCGTGGTGTTCTCGGAGATGCGGTTGGCGAACCTACGACCGGGCTCGAACTCCACTACGCGGCTGGTGGTGGGCCAGAACACCGGTCCGCGCTTGTTGATGTTCAGTGCCCAGGTCCCCTTGGTGGTGCGTCCGCCCGGGGTGATGACCTTGACGGCCTGGCTGCTCCACTGGGGCGCGTTGCGGACGTCGGAGATGACCTCCCAGACGCGCGCCGGCGGGGCGTCGATCTCGATGGAACTCTCGATGCCGGCAGGGGTGTTCGCGGTGGTCATGTGGTGCCTTCCTGGTGATTCGGGGGAGGTGGGCCGGCGGTGTGCGCCGGGGTCAGGACTGTTCGGCCAGGGCCTTGATGCGACGGAGGGAGCCGGTGGAGGATGACGGCGACGACGGCGTTGATGATGATGACGACGACGAGCCGCGTGTTCTGCCACGGCCCCCGGGCAGTGCGCTGGTGAGCTTGCGCACCGCGGCCACGAGGGCGGCGGGAGACTCGCTGCGCTCGGTGAGGCGGGTGCCGCCGGACGGGGTGGGCTCGAGCTCGAAGATCCACTGCGTGCCGTGCCCGCCGGTGCGGTTGGCGAAGCGGCGCTCGGGCTGGAAGTCGACGACGCGGCTGGTGGTGGGCCAGAAGACCGGCCCCTGGCGGTTGATGTTGAACGAGCGGGTCCCGAGGGCCGTCGGCCCGGAGGTGGCCAGGACCTTGCGCGCCTGGGTGCTCCACCGCGGAGCGTTGCGGACCTCGGAGACGAGCTCCCACACCCGGGCCGGAGGGGCGTCGATCTCGATCGATCGCCCGCGCGGCGTCCCGGTCTCGGGGGCGGGGGTGTGGTCGGTGGACATCGGGCCCTCCATCGGGGTCTGGGTCACGGCGTCTCGATGGTAGGGCAGTGCCGGCCGCGGTGGCGGTCGTTCGCCGGTCGCGAACACCTGCCCGGAGCCTTTGCACTCGATGGGGGCGAGTGCTAGAAAAGCGATTGGCACTCGGTTACCCTGAGTGCCAGCAGTACCTGAACGAGAAGGTCGCAAGGTGAGGGGCGGATCCGACACGGTCCGCGCCGTCCGTCGCGGGCACCGATGTGACCACACGCGTGTCACCCCATACCCGGAGGATGATTCACCCCATGGCAAAGATGATCGCGTTCGACGAAGAGGCCCGGCGCGGCCTGGAGAGCGGTCTCAATCAGCTCGCCGACGCCGTCAAGGTCACCCTCGGCCCCAAGGGCCGTAACGTCGTGCTGGAGAAGAAGTGGGGCGCCCCCACGATCACCAACGACGGTGTCTCCATCGCCAAGGAGATCGAGCTCGAGGACCCCTACGAGAAGATCGGTGCCGAGCTCGTCAAGGAGGTCGCCAAGAAGACCGACGACGTCGCTGGCGACGGCACCACCACCGCCACCGTTCTCGCCCAGGCGCTCGTGCGCGAGGGCCTGCGCAACGTCGCCGCCGGTGCCAACCCCATGGGCATCAAGCGCGGCATCGAGAAGGCCGTCGAGGCCGTCACCGCTCACCTGATCGACTCCGCCAAGGAGATCGAGACCAAGGAGCAGATCGCCGCGACCGCCGGCATCTCCGCCGCTGACCCGGCCATCGGCGAGCTCATCGCCCAGGCCATGGACAAGGTCGGCAAGGAGGGCGTGATCACGGTCGAGGAGTCGCAGACCTTCGGCCTGGACCTCGAGCTCACCGAGGGCATGCGCTTCGACAAGGGCTACATCTCGCAGTACTTCATGACGGATCCGGAGCGCCAGGAGGCGGTCATGGAGGATCCGTACGTCCTGCTGGTCTCGGGCAAGGTCTCCACCGTCAAGGATCTGCTCCCGCTGCTGGAGAAGGTCATCGGCGAGAACAAGTCGCTGCTGATCATCGCCGAGGACGTCGAGGGCGAGGCCCTGTCGACCCTGGTCGTCAACAAGATCCGTGGCACCTTCAAGTCCGTCGCCGTCAAGGCCCCGGGCTTCGGTGACCGCCGCAAGGCCATGCTGCAGGATATCGCCATCCTCACCGGTGGCCAGGTCATCTCCGAGGAGGTCGGCCTCTCGCTCGAGACCGCCGACATCTCCATGCTCGGCAAGGCCCGCAAGGTCGTCGTGACCAAGGACGAGACCACCATCGTCGAGGGTGCGGGCGACCAGGGCCAGATCGAGGGCCGGGTCAACCAGATCCGCGCCGAGATCGAGAACTCCGACTCGGATTACGACCGCGAGAAGCTGCAGGAGCGCCTCGCCAAGCTCGCCGGCGGCGTGGCCGTCATCAAGGCGGGCGCGGCGACCGAGGTCGAGCTCAAGGAGCGCAAGCACCGTATCGAGGACGCCGTTCGCAACGCCAAGGCTGCCGTCGAGGAGGGCATCGTCGCCGGCGGTGGCGTCGCCCTGGTGAAGTCCGAGGCCGCGATCGAGGGTCTGTCGCTGCAGGCCGAGGAGGCCACCGGCGCGAACATCGTCAAGTTCGCGCTGAGCGCCCCGCTCAAGCAGATCGCCCTCAACGCCGGCCTCGAGCCCGGCGTCGTGGCCGAGAAGGTCCGTAACCTGCCGGGCTCCGAGGGCCTCAACGCCGCCACCGGCGAGTACCAGGACCTCCTCGAGGCCGGCATCAACGACCCGGTCAAGGTGACCCGCTCGGCGCTGCAGAACGCCGCGTCGATCGCCGCGCTGTTCCTCACCACCGAGGCCGTCGTGGCCGACAAGCCCGAGCCCGCCGCGCCGGCGATGCCGGGTGGCGACGAGATGGGCGGCATGGGCTTCTGATCCAGCCCTGACGCGCGCTCGCCAGAGCGATAGCCCTGTGGCCCCGTACCGGAAATCCGGTACGGGGCCACAGGCCATTTTGTCACGGGAACATCATCTGAACGATCCTGTGTAAAAGGGCTATGACCTGGTGTTACATGTTCGTTGCGCCTCTGGAGGTGGTGGGTCGGGGTCGATAGCGTCGTGGTCAGGCGCCCAGGACCGGCGCTGATCAACCCACTGTGAACGGAGACCCCATGCCGAACTTCGGTCAGCTGTCAGACTTCATCGGAGGAGTGACGGACATTCTCGGAGCCTTGACGTTCTTCACGGGTTCGCTCGCAGGGGAGGGCGGAGTCGGCGACTTCGTAGACGCCCTGTCCAGCATCAGCGCGAACTGACGACCGCGACCCGATCTGGGTTACCACAACGACACAGGAGCGATACACGATGAACCTTGAATTCGGATCCCTGGCGGGCGTCAGCGGCGCGCTCGGCATACTCACGGACTTCCTTGGAGGGTTCGGAGACCTGTTCTCCGGGCTCGAGTACTTCACGGGCGGAGACTTCGAGGAGGCACTGGCTGGGGGGTTCACGCGGTGATCTGACGCTGGCGACATGGCCACATCCTGGGATCCGGGGTGTGGCCTCCGTCTATTTTCCAGCACACGGGGGCGCAGTGCGTCGGGCGCCGCTCGGTTCCAAACGGCCCCCAAAGTGCTTTCTTAAGGGAACATTTAACATGAATTGTTGGGGGACTAACGATGAACGGCGCGAACCTGCCTGTCCGCACGCCCCGCTACGTGCAAGGTTAGCCTTGCCTGACTTCGTTGCACTCAGTGCATCTCCGCAGCTAGACCGGCGCCTGAGAACTTGATTAAAGCGGTGGTTTAGGTCACATTTCTGCGCGGGAGAATGTATTGTTATCTCGAGCCAGGAGCGAGACGGGGATCACAATTGACTCTGGATTCGCTCAGACTATTCTGGCCACGGTCCCGAAAGCAGGGGCTTGACGCGGCCCCGGGGACCGGGGCGAAACGATAAAGGGAGATACACATGCCTGACTTCAGTGCGATCAGCTCGCTCATCGGCGGCATCAAGAACATCCTCGACGGTGTCACCGGTTTCGCCGGCTCGCTGGGTGGCGACGGCGTCGAGGGCATGCTCGACCTGCTCGGCAGTGTCGAGGCTCCGACCGAGTGACGCCTGCGCGCTCGCGGACTTGATCCGTGAGCCCCGCCCCGACTGCGGCGTGTAGTGGTCACCCCACCCAATCTCACACTTCGGCCCCGGATCTCTCCGGGCCTCATTCCCCAAGGAGAACAACATGGGCATCGATCTTGGTTCCGTCGAGGGCATCGTCGGCAAGGAGGGCGCGTTCGGCCTTCTCAGTGGCCTGCTCGGCACCGTCGACAACTTCGTCAAGGCTGCGAACTACTTCACGGGCACGGGCTTCCAGGAGGCTCTCGCCGGCGGCTTCATGAAGTGAGCTGACTCGGTCAGCGGGTGAGGGCGTCGGGATCATCCCGGCGCCCTCACCGCATTTGATGGACATGCCGCGGCGCCTCCGACCTGCGACCCCGACGCGGTGTATGGGGATCTGCTAATAAATGTAACGAGCGCACGTCGTTCGTCGATACTGATGACGTGAGCCGCGCAGAGGGCTCCACGGTTTTCCTCGGCCGTCACGGCTATGGGATCCTCGTGGTCACCACTGCGGGCAAGAACTACAGTTCCGTGAGGTCCTCCGAATCCAGTCGGAGTGGCCTGTGGGGCTTGTGTGACCAATGGGAAACGGGTTAACTCTTTGCTAAGAGTCGGCACGGGTCTGTGAACATCGAGAAGTAAGGCGTCGAAAATATGCGTTCAGTCAAGCGGTTCGGCACGAAGGTCGCGACTGCGGCCCTCGCGGCCGCCATGGTCCCCGTCGTCGCCACGGGCACGGCACAGGCCCAGGGTGGAACCATCAACTACACCAAGGCCACGGCCGGCAACAAGGTCGTCGAGACCGAGCTGGCGGACGGCCGTCTGATCGTCTCGGTGTGGTCGGACGCCATGCAGCAGGAAGTGCCGAACATCGTCCAGGGGCCCCGCGACGGTAACGCGGGTGCTCCGGTGCTGTATCTCGTGAACGGTGCCGGCGGCGGCGAGGACTCGGCCACCTGGCAGGCGCAGTCCAATGTCAAGCAGTTCATGGGTGACAAGGACGCCTGGACCGTCACCCCGATCGGTGGCGCCTTCTCGTACTACACCGACTGGCAGAAGCCGGACCCCAACGTCCAGACCCGCTACGCCAGCGACACCCACCCCATGAAGTTCGAGACTTACCTCGCCGAGGAGCTCCCTAACCTCTTCGAGGGCAAGTACGGCGGCAACTACGAGGGTCGCAAGCGTGGCCTCGCCGCCATCTCCATGACCGCCACCTCGGTCCTGACCATCGCCCAGAAGCACCCGGGTAAGTTCCAGGCCATCGGCTCGTACTCGGGTTGTGCCGAGACCTCCACGCCGATCGGCCACGAGTTCATCAACATCGTCACCGGCATGCGCGGCGGGGCAGACCTGAACAACATGTGGGGCCCGTTCCCGGGCGAGCCCGTCGCGGGTAGCAACAGCTGGTTCGACAACGATCCGGTCTGGGGCGCCTGGCGCTTCGAGGAGCAGCGCGACAACGGCACCCTGCCCGCCATGTTCATCTCGACCGGCAACGGCCTGCCCGGGCCGCACGAGAACCTCGAGAACTGGCGCCTCAAGGGCAACGGCGTCGCCCTGGCCAACCAGGCCGTCGTCGGCGGCATCATCGAGGCGGCCACCCAGTACTGCACCGCGAACCTCGCCCGCCGCTTCGGCGAGCTGGGGATCCCGGCCCACTTCGACTTCGCGCCCAACGGCACGCACTCGTGGGGCTACTGGGAGGACGACCTCGCGCAGTCCTGGCCCATGATGGCCAACGCCATGGGCGCTCGCTGGGGCGAGATCTGATCGGCTGACGCCGCAGCGCACCGCGCAGCTCGGAAGGGCCCCGTGCCACCCGCTTCGGGTGGGGCGGGGTTCTTTCACGTCCGGGCCGGTCCGGCATTCTGTACACATGACCAAGACTGAAGACCCGCGGCGGGTCGAGCTGTCGCACTCCGACGGCAGTACCAGTCCGCTGCTGCTCGTCCCCGCGGCCCGACGAGACGAGAACCGCCCCGCCGTCCTGGTGCTGCCCGGCATCGCCGTCGGCGCCCGGTACTACCTCCCGCTCGCCCGGGCGCTCGCCGACGCCGGCGTGGACGTGGCCATCACGGAACTGCGCGGTCAGGGCGAGAGCACCCACCGCATCGGCCGCAGCGGCGGCGCCGCCGGCTACCACGAGAGCGCGGGCGAGGACGTCCCGCTCGCGGTGGAGGCCATGCAGCGCGAGCTCGGTCCCCGCCCGGTCGTGCTCCTCGGCCACAGCATGGGCGCCCAGATCGGCGTCTACCACCTCGCCCGCCGGGACCCCCGCGTCGTGGGTCTGATCGCCGTGGCCGCACAGTCCCCGTTCCACCGCGGCTATCCCCGCGAGTTCGGCCGCAAGCTGCGCCTGGGGTCGATCGTCATGCCGATCGTCGGCCGCCTGGCCGGTCACGTGCCCGGCCAGTTCTTCGGCGCCACCGGCCGCGTCCCGGCGGACCGGGTGCGCGACTGGGCCCGCCTCGCCGCCACCGGCGTCATGCAGCCCGCTCGCGCCGACCTGGACTACGTCGACGGCCTGGCCCGCGTCACCGTCCCGGCGCTGGCGGTCGTGATCGCCGACGACCCCCTCGCCCCGGAAAGCGCCGCCCGCAACCTGCTCGCCATGCTGCCCGCAGCGCGCACGACGCTCGAGTCGGAGCCGCAGCCACTCGGCCACAATACGTGGGCGCGCCGCCCCGACGAGATCGTCGCGCGGGTCCTGGCCTGGATCGACCGCGAGGTCACCACCGCGTAGAGGGCGCCCGCGAGGCGCGTGCCGCCCTGATCACGACGACGAAGACAACCGGCGCCGGAAGAACTCATACGTCAGGACCGCCTTCCGGGCCTCCTGCGAGTTGTCCGCGGCGCCGGCGTGGCCGCCCTCGACGTTCTCGTAGTACTCCACGTGATGCCCGGCGGCCTCGAGCGCGGCCGTCATCTTGCGGGCATGGCCCGGGTGCACGCGATCGTCCCGGGTCGAGGTGGTCATGAGCACCGGCGGGTAGCTGATCTCCGAGGCGGGCCGGACGTGCTGGTACGGCGAGTACGCGCCCAGGAAGTCGTCCCAGTCGGCCGAGTCGGGGTCGCCGTACTCGGCCATCCATGAGGCGCCCGCCAACAGCAGGTGGTAGCGCTTCATGTCGAGCAGGGGCACGGCGATCGCCAGCGCCGCGAACAGCTCCGGGTAGCGGGTGAGCATGACGCCCATGAGCAGGCCGCCGTTGGAGCCGCCCGTCGCTCCGAGCTGCTCGCGGGTGGTGACGCCCGAGTTCACGAGAGCACGGGCCACGGCGGCGAAGTCCTCGTAGGCGCGGGGCCGCTTCTCCCGCACGGCGGCCTGGTGCCACTCAGGCCCGTACTCGCCGCCACCGCGGATGCCGGCCACCACGTAGACGCCGCCCTCCTCGAGCCACAGCGCGCCCCTCAGCGCGGCATAGGACGGGCGCATGGACACCGTGAACCCGCCGTAGCCGTACAGGATCGTCGGCCGCGGGCCCTCCGGGCCGGGGCCGCGCATGACCGTGTACGGAACCTCGGTCCCGTCGTCGCTGACCGCCGTGTGCCGGGTGACCTCCACGCCGGAGGTGTCGAAGCGGTCGGGGGTCGAGCCGAGCGTCGTGGTGGAACCGTCGGCCCGCAGCAACACCAGCGACGGCGGCACGATCGGTCCCGACACCGCCAGCACCGCATCGTCCGGGTGGGGCGACCCGCCGTCGGCGGACGGGTCGGAATGTCGGTCGAGCGAGAGAACGTCGATCGACACGTGCTCGGGCAGTCCTTCGACCGGCAACCTCCGCCACCCGTCGGCTGCGGTCGACCGCCCGCGCGCGTCTGATCTGCCGGCGGTGCCGGTGTCGGTGCCGGCATCGGGGATCGCGAACGCCTCGAGCCGGGACTCCGTGTCCTCGAGGACCGTCAATACCACCCGGCCGCGGCCCCACGACACGTCCTCGACCGTCGTCGACGGGGTGGGGGAGAACAACACCGTCGGCTCGGGCAGCCGGGACGGGTCGTCGTCGAGCGCCGACCACGGCACCACCAGAACCGACCCGCCGGGATACGTGTCGCCGGCGATCTCCACCTCCGTCCGCGGACGCAGCGTCAACCACGACCCGCTCGAGCCCACCCGGCAATCCTCGGGCACCGGGATCGGCAACGGTTTCTCGGTCTCCGGATGGCCACCCGGGCGCCAGAACCACTCCTGGGAGGTATGGAAATCGGGAGAGCGGCTCGCGACGAGACGCCCGGTGTCGATGTCATATCCGGCGCCGACGGCGACGTCGTCGTCGTACCCCTCGAAGATCACCGGCGCCCCTGCCGGATCGGAACCGCGGCGCCACAGGCGCACCACCCGCGCGTACCCCGAGCTCGTCGCGTCGGTCCCGGCCGGATCCAACGGCGCCGCCAGCACCAGCGTGTCCCGATCCACCCACGACACCGAGCACTTGGCCTCCGGCAGATGGAACCCACCCTCCGACGCCGGCACGAACCGACGCTCGAGAAGATCGAACTCGCGGACCTCCACCGCGTCGGCTCCGCCCCGCGACAGGCGGATCAACGCCCGGTCGTTCTCGGGGCGGCGCACGACGGTCCCCGCGTACACCCAGTTGACGTCCTCCTCGCGGGCGAGCGCATCCACGTCCACAAGCGTCTCCCACGCCGGATGATCCGACGCCGGCGCGCCCTGCTCCAACACCGACCACGGCACCCGGCGCCACAACCCGCGGGGGTGCTCGCGGTCCTTCCACACCGTGTACGCATAACGGCCCCGCAACACCGGCCACGCGATACGGTCCGTGGCGTCCAGGATCCCCTTCGCGCGGGTGTAGGAGGCCTCCGCGTGCTCGCCGACGGCCAGGTCGGCCAGGGTGCGATCACTGCGCTCAGCGACCCAGGCGAGGGAGGCGGCGCTGTCGATGTCCTCCAGGTGGAGGTACGGATCAGAGGGTGTGGAGGTGCTCATGATCTCGATGATGCCGTGGCCGCGGGAAGCGGCGAGAAAGGGGAGGGGTGAGCCCCACAACTAATTCGCTCAGGGTCTTGTTACCTGGACAATCGCTAAGTACCCTGTTCGATGAGCGTGGGTCGCCTGACCCGGCCATTCTCGACTGCACTCGGGAATGCATTCGATAAACGGAGACACACAAATGGGTTCCATCACCGACATCTTCAGCGGCTCCGCCGGCGAGGGCAGCGGCAGCTCCGCCGACAACATCACGGACCAGATCGCGGAGACCATCGGCGACGTGGTCGCCAACGTCGTCAAGTCGATCCTGGGCAACATGTCCTGATCTGCCACTGAGGCACTGACGCCGCCCCTCCTCCCTCGGAGCGGGCGGCGTCAGTCTATTTTCTGCAGCCTCCGCTCGCCGCAGGTCTCCACTTTCGGGTGTCTTCCCGGCCGCATGAGGTGCCTCGCCCGCCGGATACGCATACCCTGTGTGTCGTGGCTGACACTCATTTCGATCTCATCGTCCTCGGCGCGGGCCCCGGTGGCTACGTCGCCGCCATCCGTGCCTCGCAGCTCGGCCTCAAGGTGGCCGTGGTCGAGGAGAAATACTGGGGCGGCGTGTGCCTCAACGTGGGCTGTATCCCCTCCAAGGCCCTGCTGCGCAATGCCGAGCTTGCGCACACCGTTCTCAAGGACGGCAAGACGTTCGGCATCTCCGGGGACGTCTCCTTCGACTTCGGTGCGGCGTTCGATCGCAGCCGCAAGGTCTCCGACGGCATCGTCAAGGGCGTCCACTTCCTCATGAAGAAGAACAAGGTCACGGAGATCGACGGCTACGGCACGTTCGTCGACGCCAAGACGGTCGAGGTCGACGGCACGAAGTACACGTTCGACAACTGCATCATCGCCTCCGGTTCGGTCGTCAAGACGCTGCCCGGGATCGAGCTCAGCGAGAACGTAGTCAGCTACGAGGAGCAGATCCTCAGCCGCGAGCTGCCCAAGTCGATCGTGATCGTCGGCGCCGGGGCGATCGGCATGGAGTTCGCCTACGTCATGGCCAACTACGACGTGGATGTCACGATCGTCGAGTTCATGGACCGCGTCCTGCCGAACGAGGACGAGGACGTCTCCAAGGAGATGGTCAAGCACTACAAGAAGCTCGGCGTGAAGCTCCTGACCGGCCACAAGACCACCAAGGTCACCGACAACGGCGACTCGGTCGAGGTGCAGATCGAGAAGAACGACGGCGGGGACACCCAGACCCTGACCGTCGACAAGGTCCTCATGGCCATCGGCTTCGCGCCCCGCGTCGAGGGCTTCGGGCTCGAGAACACCGGGGTCGAGCTCACCGACCGCGGCGCGATCGATATCGACGACCACATGCGCACCAACGTGGACGGCATCTACGCGATCGGCGACGTCACCGCGAAGCTGCAGCTCGCGCACGTCGCGGAGGCGCAGGGCGTCGTGGCGGCCGAGACCATGGCCGGTGCGGACACCCAGACCCTCGGCGACTACCGGATGATGCCGCGCGCCACCTTCTGCCAGCCGCAGGTCGCCTCCTTCGGGCTGACCGAGGCGCAGGCCAAGGACGAGGGCTACGACGTGAAGGTCGCCAAGTTCCCGTTCTCGGCGAACGGCAAGGCCCACGGGCTCGGCCACGCGGTCGGCTTCGTCAAGGTCATCGCGGACTCCACGTACGGCGAGCTGCTGGGCGCCCACCTCATCGGCCCGGACGTCTCGGAGCTGCTACCCGAGCTGACCCTGGCGCAGATGTGGGACCTCACCGCCGAGGACATCGGCCGCAACGTGCACACGCACCCGACGCTGTCCGAGGCCATGAAGGAAGCCGTGCACGGCATCGCCGGCCACATGATCAACCTCTGACGGGCCCCGCCCGCCACCCCGTTCAACGCGAAGAGCGTTCCGCGCACCCCCTACTCGGGGAATGCGTTCGGAACGCTCTTCGCGTTGGGCGGGTGGGTCGACGGGCGGCTGCGTCGATGGTCGGGTGGGGCCGGCGGCGGTCCGGCCCGTGACTACTCGGCGTTGGCGATCTTGTCCATCTGCGCCGTGTAGATCGCGTCGAGCGCGCCCGCGGCGGTCGGCAGCACCGGGTCCGCCGCCGGGTCGTCGCCGCGGGCCGCGTACTCGACGCTCACGGTGGTGTCGCGGGCGAACCCGTGCAGCGCGATGGCCCGGCTGATCTGCTGCGTGCCGTCCGGCTGGGTGGTGATGAAGTCGCTGATCACGCGGAAGCCCTCGGTGCCCTCGACGACCGGCGCATCCTGCACCGTCATGACGAGCTCCACATTTGGATTGGCCACGCTCCGCGAGGTGTGGCAGGCCTCGTACAGCGAGCGGTCCAGGAACTCGTCGAGCCGCCAGCCCACCATGCCGATGCCGAAGCGGTGCTCGGTCTCGTCCGCCTCCGACTGCTTGTAGCGCACCATCGTGGTCACACCGTCGCCGGTGGCGTGGTTGGAGACGGTCTCCAGTCGCGAGACCTTGTCACAGGCCGGATCCTCCATGAGCTGCCGGCCCTGGTCGGCGACCAGCTTGTCGACCGACTCCTGCAGCATGGGCTTGTCGATCACCTGCACGACACCGCCGCCCGGCGCCTCGCCCTCCGTCAGCACGCGCCCCTCGACCGGGGTCTGGGGCGCTGACCCCTCGTCTGTGGACTCCGACGACGGGGTGTCGGCGCCGGCGGCGTCCTCGTCGCTCTCCGAGTCGGACGAACAGGCCGCGAGGCCGGCCGCCGTGACCAAGGCGAGGCCGGCGATCGCAACGCGTCGGGGGGTGCGGGTGCGGAGTCGCATCTCTCTCCTTTGATTCAGGGTTGCTCACATAGTGCCACCGGAGACCCGGTCGGCGGGTGACCCGCCCCGGTTACGAGGTGCCCCGCGACCGCGGCCCACCCGGCCCGGGCCACGGCGAGAGGCGGCCGTCGCGCCCGATCAGGGGGGATCGGCGTTGCCGGGTTATCGGTGAAACCGGGTGGGTGTGGCTACCCTTGGTGCGGCACCGGCTGACCGGCGAGCCGAACCTGAACCGCACCCGAATCCGACCCCGATCCCGGAAGCAGGACAGCGAGATGGACCACGACGGTATCGAGGCAGTGCTCCTCGACCTCGACGGCGTGATCACCCCGACCGCCGAAAAGCACATGCAGGCCTGGAATCGCATGTTCACCGGCTACTTCGCCGAGCGCGGCCTCGAGCCCTACTCGGACGAGGACTACTTCCGATACATCGACGGCAAGCCGCGCGACGAGGGCATCGTGTCGATGCTCGCCGCGCGGGACCTCACCCTGCCGATGGGCGACGAGAAGAAGGACGACGACGACAAGGCCGCCGCCGACCTCGCGCTCACCGACACCGTCACCGGTCTCGGTGAGCGCAAGAACGCGGTCTTCCGCCAGTTGCTGGACGAGGGCATCGAGGCCTACCCGGGGTCGGTGGCCTACCTCGACGCGCTGGATGCGGCCGGGATCGCCAAGTGCGTCGTGTCCAGTTCCAAGAACGCGGTGGCCGTCCTGACCGCCGCGGGCCTGCGGGATCGCTTCGAGGTCATCGTCGACGGCGAGGTCGCCGCAGCCGAGGGCATCCCCGGCAAGCCCCGGCCCGACACGTACCTGCGGGGTGCGGAGCTCCTGGGCGTACCGGCCGACCGCTGCGTGGTGGTCGAGGACGCCGTCTCCGGTGTGCAGGCCGGCGCCGCCGGCGGGTTCGCCCGTGTGGTCGGCGTGGACCGCGGGGCCGGGAAACAGGTCCTGCTGGATGCCGGTGCCGACGTCGTCGTCGTCGACCTCGCCGAACTCATCCCCGATCCCACGGAGGCGCGCGCGTGACCCGCTCCCACATCGCCCGCGGACCTGTCCACGACACCGTCGGGCAGTCGGTCCCCGGCAACATCCGCACCACCTACGGCGTGAACCTGCGCAGCCACCTCGAGGTGCCGGAGATCAACCGGACCAGCCACCCCGCGGACCCGTGGCGGTGGGTCGAGACCAACCCCAAGGCGTCCCCGCTGGGGGTCTCCGAGACGCAGTTCGCCGTGGCCAACGGGTACCTGGGCATGCGCGGTAACCCCGACGAGGGGCGCGATTCCGCCCAGCACGGCACCTTCGTCAACGGCTTCCACGAGACGTGGCACATCCAGCACGCCGAGGACGCCTACGGGCTCGCCCGCGAGGGCCAGACCATGGTCCAGGTCCCCGACACCAAGACCATCCGCATCTACGTCGACGACGAGCCGCTGCGGGTGGGCGTGTCCGACCTCGAACACTACGAACGCAGCATCGACTTCCGCGACGGCATCATGCGCCGCGAGCTCGTGTGGCGCACGCCCGCCGGCAAGAAGGTGATCATCCGCACCAGCCGCATGGTATCGATGGTCGAGAAGCACCTCGCCGTGATGACCTATGAGATCGAACTGCCCGACGAGCCCGCGCCCGTCGTGATCTCCTCCCAGGTGATCAACCGGCAGGACGGCGAGGACGAGTACCGCTCGCCCCGTGCCGATCCCGAGGAGAGCTTCGACCCGCGCCGCGCCGACGGCCTCGACCACCGCGTGCTCGAGCCGCAGCTCACGGAGGGTCAGCGCGGCTACCAGGTGCACGGCTACCGCTGCGCCAACTCGGGCATGACGGTCGCCGTGGGCGTGGACCACCAGCTCGAGTCCGAGGACGACGTGGCCATGAGCCACGAGATCGGCGACGACTCCTCCAAGATCGTCTACCACGCCCACGTCACCCCGGGCCGCACACTCACGCTCACCAAACTCGCCGCGTACCACACCTCCGAGATCGTCCCCGCCCAGGAGCTGGCCGACCGCTGCTCGCGCACCCTGGCCCGGGCCCGCGTCCGCGGCGTCGAGGACCTGCACCGCACCCAGCGCGACTGGTACGACCACTTCTGGGCCCGCGCGGACGTCGAGGTCGACGGGCCGGTCGAGACCCAGCAGGCCATCCGCTTCAACCTCTTCCAGCTGGCCCAGGCCTCCGCGCGCGCGGAGTACAACGGCATCGCCGCCAAGGGCGTCACCGGCAGCGGCTACTCCGGCCACTACTTCTGGGACACCGAGACCTACGTCCTGCCGTTCCTGACGTACACGATGCCCCAGTTCGCGCGGAACGCCCTGCGCTTCCGCTACTCGATGCTGGACAAGGCGCGAGCGCGGGCCAAGTTCCTGTCCGTCAAGGGCGCGCTCTACCCGTGGCGCACCATCAACGGCGAGGAGGCCTCCGCCTACTACGAGGCCGGCACCGCGCAGTACCACATCAACGCCGACATCGCGCACGCCATGGTCAAGTACCTGTGGGCGACCGAGGACCAGGACTTCATGATCCGCGAGGGCGTGGACGTGCTGGTCGAGACAGCCCGCATGTGGGTCTCACTCGGGTTCTTCGACGGCGACGGCATGTTCCACATCCACGGCGTCACCGGGCCCGACGAGTACACCACCGTGGTGGACAACAACCTGTTCACCAACGCCATGGCCCGGTTCAACCTGCTGGCCGCGACGATCGCGTGCAAGCGCATCGCCGAGCTGGGGGACGGCCGGTGGAAGGCGATCTGTCAGCGCCTGAAGCTCGACGACGACGAGATCAGCGAATGGAAGCGCGCCGCCCGCAACATGGTGATCGCGTACGACGAGGTGCTGGGGGTGCATCCGCAGGACCAGGACTTCCTGGCCAAGGAGGTGTGGGACCAGGATCTCGAGGACCCGCGCCGGCCGCTTCTCCTGCACTTCCACCCGCTGGTCATCTACCGGCACCAGGTGCTCAAGCAGGCCGACGTGGTGCTGGCGATGTTCCTGCGCGGGGACGAGTTCACCGAGGAACAGAAACGCGCGAACTTCGAGTACTACGACCCGTTGACCACCGGTGACTCGACCCTGTCGGCGGTCGTGCAGTCGATCATCGCCGCGGAGATCGGCTACTGCGACGAGGCGTTCGAGCATTTCTCCAAGGCGCTCGTGGTGGACCTGGCGGACGTGCACGGCAACGCCGCCGACGGCATCCACGTGGCCTCCACCGGCGGCGTGTGGTCCGCGCTGGTGAGCGGATTCGGCGGGATGCGCGACTACGGCGGGGACATCTCGTTCGACCCGCGGGTGCCCGCCGAGTGGGGCGCGCTGACATTTCGGTTGACCGTGCTCGGGACGCTCGTGAAGGTCCGGGTCACGCACACCGAGATCTCGATCACCAACCTCGAGGGCGGCGCGTTCGAATGCACCGTGCAGGGCAGCCCCGTGCAGGTGCTGGCTGGCGAGACGGTGGACCTGGATCTGGATGACCGGGCCCGCGTCTGCCTGTCCCACGCCGAGCCGGCGGGCGAGCAGGCGCCGCTGCCCTGACTCGGCCCCGACCCTGCCCGGGCCCGGCGCCTCCGCCGGCTCGCTCAATCCGGCTCGGGCACGGCCCCGGCCCCCGCAGGCTTGCGCACCCGGAGTCGGCGCGGCCGCGGCCAGGGCAGCTGCTTCCCGGAGTCGGCGCGGGCGAAGCCTGCGTTGTGGGCGCGTTGCTGTCGCCATCCGACGCTTGTGCGCGTGACCAGCGCATCTGACGTGGTTTGCGCTGGCTCTGTGACCTGCGCTGACTCGTTGTACGGATTCCGGGGGCTTGCGCTGGCGGCTTCGACCAACCAGCCAGCGTAAGGCGAGTAGCCAGCGCCAGTAGGGGCATTTGCGCTGCTGTCGTGCTCATTCGGCGTCCGGAGCGTCTCGATGAGGACGCTTCTCCTCACGGCCGCGAACACAGAGCCAGCGCACATGGCGGAGCTGGGCACAGAGCCAGTACATGCAGCCTCGCTTGCGCTGGGTGTCCGCTCACTTGTGACCGAGCCAGCGCATCCGGCGACCGTTGCGCTGCGCGGTTGCGCGGTGCGCGGTTGCGGGGTGCGTGGTTTGGCGAGTGGGCGCCGAACTCACGTCGAACGACCTATGCCGCCGCTGCTCTCCGAAGAAGGTATGCCGCGCGGACCTGCTCGAGAACGTCGTCTTGCTGATGGCGGAAGATCCTGCGGTCGACCACGATGATGATCCACCCCGCGGCCTGCAGGCGGTTTCGTCGGTGGCGGTCCTTGGACTGTTGGACCGGGTCGTCGTGGTGGGGGCCGTCGTACTCGACGGCGATCTTGTGTTCCGGGTCCGCCAGGTCGAGGCGATAGCCGAGTTCGGCTACCTCGACCTGGGGAACGAAATCAGTGAACCCTGCCTCTTTGAGGAACAGGCGCGTCTCGGTTTCCCGCGGGGACTCACTGCGGGGATCCGCATCCTCGAGAACCTTCCGGGCACGGGCGACGCCCCAGGTGCCAGCCATGTACGTCACGGTTTCGGCGAAAGCGGCCCGGGACAAGCCATGACGGTACAGCTCCTCAATCGCCTGCACGCCCTGCACGTGATCGCTGAATCTCGCCAGATCGAAGGCTGTCCAGCGGTGTGCGGTCACGCGGACCCCACGTAGCGTGATCACCGCCTGTTCCGGAACCGAATACCGCCTGATGCGAAGGCCTCGTCGTTCCCGGCCATGAGGCCCGACGGACAGTTCCGGTACCGTGTCATGGCGCAGAGGGGCGACTCCCTGGATGACGGCTGCCGACCAACCGGTCAACACGGCGCCTGGGTAGAGGCGGGAATACGCCACCGAGAGTGTTTCGAGATCGCGGGTGACGCCGGATGGGAGCCAGAGCCCGTCGACGACCTTGACGAAGTCCCGCTCACGGCGGCGTCGCGGAATGTGTGAGATCTCGTGAGTCAGTCGAGCGAGAGACAGTACGGGATGTTCGTCATGAGTGTTGTTGGTCATGGCCGTGATGATGCCGGGCACTGAGCACGATACCGTCCGAATAGCGGCGTGATGATCAGTCTGCTGTGGAGAGGCTGAAGGCTGTGGAAACAGTCCATATCGGAGCGTGGACTGCGGCGGCGGACCCTCTCCGGGCAGCTGAACCAGCGGGCTCGGCAGCTCAGCGGGGCTCGTCGGGCTGGATGCGCAGGACGTGCAGGGAGGTGGCGAGCCCGTCGTACTGCGCCACCAACTGCACCAGCCCCACCAGCTCCGACGAATTGAGATGCGAGGACAGACGGGACCACGTGTCGTCGGCGATGTCCTTTGTCCGCACCAGCTCGTCGACGCCGATCAACATGGTCCGCAGGCGGTCGGACCACGGGGCGGTGGACGGATCCTCGGTGGTACGGGCGATCTCGTCGTCGTCGAGTCCGACACCCGCCCCGATCCGCTCGTGGTGAGCCCGCTCGTACGCGCTGCTCCGCAGATGCGCGATGCGCAGGATCACCAGTTCGGTGGTGCGGCGGTCGAGGATCCCGAACGGCATCATCATCCCCGAGTACGCGAGCCAGGCGGGGAAGAGGCGGCGCGCGTGGCCAAGCGTGGCGAACAGGTGGACGTCGCGCTTGCCCGTGACGCGCGCGCCCAGGCGGTTGACCGCCCAGCCGATCGGGCCGAGTTCGCGGAAGCCGCCGGGGCGGATGCGCGGGGTCGTGCCAGCGGCGGCGGACGTGCCGGTGGGGCGGGGCGTGGCGGCGCTGGTGTCAGGGGTGTCGCTCGGCTGGCTCATGGCCGCAAGGGTAGGGCAGTCGCCGGGGCGGGGGAGCCGGGTTCGTCGAGGAGGTACGGCGAGAGCGCCGAGCGGTGGGCGTCCACGGACAGCGTGCGGTTGAGCGGCGGGAAGGCGCGCTGCGGGCAGGCCGGGCGCTCACACATCCGGCAGCCGGCGCCGATCTTGGTGGCGGCCTCGGCGTCGTCCAGGTCCAGACCCTGCGAATACACGGTGCGGTGCGCGTGGCGGGCTTCGCAGCCCAGGCCTATCGCGAACGTCTTGCGCGACTGGCCGAAGCGCATCGGCCGGGTGGTGACCGTGCGCGACACCCACAGGTGCATGCGGCCGTCGGTGGTCTCGGCGACCTGCCGCATGATCTTGCCCGGGAACGAGAACGTCTCGTAGATGTTCCACAGCGGGCACGTGCCACCCGACGTGGTGAAGTGCACGCCGGACGCGGATTGGCGCTTCGACATGTTCCCCGCGCGGTCGACGCGGACGAAACTGAACGGCACGCCCGACGCCCCCGGCCGCTGGAGCGTGGACAGGCGGTGGCAGACCGTCTCGTACCCGGTGGCGTGGAAGGTCATGAGGCGCTCGACGTCGTAGCGGAAGTCCTCCGCCGTATCGAGAAAGCGCTCGTACGGCATGAGGACGGCGGCGGCGAAATAGTTGGCCAGGCCGCGGAGGCCCATGGCGTGTGCGGCCGGGGAGCTGAACGCGCCGTCGGCGACCAGCTGGTCGAGCAGATCCCCGTGCTCCAGGAACGCCAGCTCCGAGGCCACGCGGAATGCCTGCTGGCCGGCGGTCAGATGCGCTGACAGGTCGAGGCGCCGCTCCTCGGCGGAATACCGATGCCACAGGCCGTCCGGCAGATCGACGCGACGGACCACCCGCACGCCGTGTGTCTCCGACAGCCGGTTCTCGAGCTCGGTACGCACATCGCCGCGGTTCATGCGGATCCTGTTGGTGAGCTCCTCGGCCGCGGTGTCGAGGGAGTCGATGTAGTTCTGCCGCTGGTAGAAGTAGTCGCGCACCTCCTCGTGCGGCATCGCCAGCGCCGAGTTGTCCAGCTCGCCCGCGGGCAGGTTCCGGGCCTCGGTCAGGGCCGCGAGGAGATCGGCCGAGTTGCGGTAGCGCTGGTTGAGGACGGCGAAGGCCCGCGCCAGGGCGGGGTGCGCCTGGACGAGGTCGATCACCTCCGAGGCGGGGATGCCCGAGGAGACCTGGGGGTCGGTGAGCGCCTCGGTCAGCTCGGCGATCAGGCGCGTGTCCGCGTCCGAGGCGAAGAACGTCGAATCGACGCCGTACACCTCCGACAGCTGCGCCAGGACACGAGAGGTGATCGGCCTCGCGTCCTTCTCGAGCTGGTTGAGATAGCTCGCCGACAGGCCCAGCGTCCCGGCGAATGCGGCCTGGGTGAGGTTGTGTTCCTCACGTAGTCGGCGGAGTCGCGCGCCCATATGTGAGGCCGTCATCGGCTTTCCCCTTCCAGTTCGTGGTGCGCCCCACATTCTTCGCAAAGTTTGCAACAGAGGCAAGGAAACTCGCGGAATTTGCACAAGTCGCAGGTAGACGGGGTGCGGCGGGTGTGGCACTCTTGTGTCGTACAGGACCTCGCAACTCGCAGATATGCGAACTCGAGTCCGCCCCCGAGACAGAAAAGAGTCGCGATGTCGAACATCGGCAAGGCACGTACCGCTGAAGAGATCCAGAAGGACTGGGACACCAACCCCCGCTGGAAGGGCATCACCCGCAACTACACCGCTCAGCAGGTCGCCGATCTGCAGGGCACCGTCGTCGAGGAGCACACCCTCGCCCGCCGCGGCGCGGAGATCCTCTGGGACAAGGTCAACAACAAGGACTTCGTCAACTCCCTCGGCGCGCTGACCGGTAACCAGGCCGTGCAGCAGATCCGTGCGGGCCTCGAGGCCGTGTACCTCTCGGGCTGGCAGGTCGCCGGCGACGCCAACCTCTCGGGCCACACGTACCCGGACCAGTCGCTGTACCCGGCCAACTCGGTCCCGACCGTCGTCCGCCGCATCAACAACGCGCTGCTGCGTGCCGACGAGATCGCCCGCATCGAGGGTGACACCTCGGTCGAGAACTGGCTCGCCCCGATCGTGGCCGACGCCGAGGCCGGCTTCGGTGGCGCCCTGAACGCCTACGAGCTGCAGAAGGCCATGATCGCCGCCGGCGCCGCCGGTGTGCACTGGGAGGACCAGCTCGCGTCGGAGAAGAAGTGCGGCCACCTCGGTGGCAAGGTGCTCATCCCGACCAACCAGCACATCCGGACCCTGACCTCGGCCCGTCTCGCGGCCGACGTCGCCAACGTCCCGTCGGTCATCATCGCGCGCACCGACGCCGAGGCCGCCACGCTCATCACCTCCGATGTGGACGAGCGTGACCGTCCCTTCATCACCGGTGAGCGCACCGCCGAGGGCTTCTACAACGTCAAGAACGGCATCGAGCCCTGCATCGCGCGTGCCAAGGCCTACGCGCCGTTCGCCGACCTCATCTGGATGGAGACCGGTACCCCGGATCTCGAGTACGCCAAGCAGTTCGCCGAGGCCGTCAAGTCCGAGTACCCGGACCAGCTCCTGGCCTACAACTGCTCGCCCTCCTTCAACTGGAAGGCGAACCTGGACGACGAGACCATCGCCAAGTTCCAGAAGGAGCTCGGCGCGATGGGCTTCAAGTTCCAGTTCATCACCCTGGCCGGCTTCCACTCGCTCAACTACGGCATGTTCGATCTGGCCTACGGCTACGCCCGCAACCAGATGACCTCGTTCGTCGAACTGCAGCAGCGCGAGTTCAAGGCCGCCGAGGAGCGTGGCTTCACCGCCGTCAAGCACCAGCGCGAGGTCGGCGCCGGCTACTTCGACCGCATCGCCACCACGGTCGACCCCAACACGTCCACCGCGGCGCTGAAGGGCTCCACCGAGGAGGGGCAGTTCCACTGACCCCTGGTCGACCCGCACGGGTCGGCGAGCGCCCGACCGCAGCAGGTCGACGCTCACCATGATGTAGATATCACCGGGGGCCGTGGCCGTCTCGACGAGGCGGCCACGGCCCCCGGTGGCGTCAGCGCACCATCCGTTCTCCGCCGCACGCCCGGAGGCCGGCCACACGCCCTCGAGAAGGACGCAGAACCGATGAGCAGTCCCCGCGACGCGACCACCGACAACGGGCGGATCACCCGCGTCGGGGTGGTGGGCGCCGGGCTCATGGGGGCCGGCATCGCCGAGGTGTGCGCCCGGGCGCACGTCGACGTCCTGGTGTGGGAGTCGACCAGGGAGCTGGCCGCGGAGGGCCGCGCCCGGATCCTGGACTCGCTGGACCGCGGTGTCTCGTCGGGCAAGATCACCGAGCGCGAACGCGACCGAGCCGCGCTGCGGCTGCGCCTCACCACCGACCTCGGTGACTTCGAGGACCGCCAGCTGGTGATCGAGGCCGTCGTCGAGGACGAGACCGCCAAGACCGCCGTGTTCCGCGAACTCGACCGCGTCATCACGGACCCGCGGGCCGTCCTGGCCTCCAACACCTCCTCCATCCCCATCATGAAGCTCGGGACGTGCACCACCCGTCCCGAGCGGGTGATCGGAATGCACTTCTTCAACCCGGTGCCCGTGCTCCCGCTCGTCGAGCTGGTGAGCACCCTCGAGACCGGGGACGCTGTCCGCGCCCGCGCCGAGGCGTTCGCCCAGCAGGTCCTGGGTAAGCAGGTCGTCCACTCCGCCGACCGCTCCGGAGCCGTGGTCAACGCGCTGCTCGTGCCCTACCTGCTCTCCGCCATCCGCATGGCCGAGTCGGGGTTCGCCACGCCCGAGGACATCGATCGCGCCATGGTCCTGGGCTGCGCCCACCCGATGGGCCCGTTGTCCCTGGCCGACCACGTGGGCCTGGACACAGTCAAGGCGATCGCCGACTCGATGTACGCCGAGTTCAAGGAGCCCCTGTACTCGCCGCCGTCGCTGCTGCTTCGGATGGTCGAGGCGGGCCGGCTCGGCAAGAAGGCCGGACACGGCTTCTACCGCTACGACTCCTCGCGGGTGACCGCAGCCGTGGCGCGCTGAGCTGGTGTCGTCGTCGTCATCCTCCCGGCACCTCGAGCCGACCCGCGCCTCGAGCATCCCGGGTTACCCACGCATCGGTCGTCGCCGGGAGCTCAAGCGCGCCCTCGAGCGGTACTGGCACGGTGACGACACCCGTTCCGAACTGCTCGCCGTGGGGCGCCGGATCCGCGACACCACCTGGCACGACCTGCACGACGCCGGCCTCACCCAACTGCCCGGCAACACTTTCTCCTTCTACGACCACGTCCTCGACGACGCGCTGCTGTTCGGCGCCATCCCGGCGCGGTTCCGGGACCTGATCGACGGACTGGCCCCGGTCGACACGGTGTTCGCGCTCGCCCGCGGTCGCGCCGACGTCCCGCCGCTCGAGCTCGTCGCGCTGCAGGGCACCGGCTACCACTACCGCCAGCCCGAGGTCTCCGCTGACATCGCGCTCGGGCTGCGGCCCGACGAGTTGCTCGCGGAGATCGGCCACGCGCGCGAGCTGGGGTACGAGATCCGTCCCGTGGTGACCGGGCCGGTGTCGTTGTTGCTGCTCAGCAAGGCCGAGCCGGGCGCCGCCGTGGGGTTCGAGCCGCTCGACGTGCTGGACCGGTTGCTGGAGCAGTACGAGGCGCTGCTGGGAGTGCTGGCCGGCGCGGGCGTGACGTGCGTGCAGTTCGACGAGCCGTGCATGACGATGGAGCGCACCGACGTCGAGATCGACCGCCTGCGCCGCGCGTACGACCGGCTCGCCGCGGTGCTCACGCGCCCGCGGATCCTGGTGACCGGCGCCTACGGCGACCTGGGGGACGCGCTGCCGGCGCTGGCCTCAACCGATGTAGAGGCGATCGGGCTGGACCTGGTCCGCGGACGGCGGTCGACCGCCGAACTCGCGGCGATCCCCGGACTGCGCGACAAGCGCCTCTACGCCGGGGTGGTCGACGGCCAGAACGTGTGGCGCACGGACAAGTTCGCGACGCTCGACTACCTGCGCGAGCTCAAGACCGTGTTCACCGACCTGGTGGTGACGGCCTCGTGCACGCTCCTGCACGTGCCGTACGACGTGCGCGCGGAGTCGGAGCTGCCGGCCGAGTTGGCCGATTCGCTGGCCTTCGCCGACCAGAAGGTCGCCGAGGTGGTCTCGCTCGCCGCCGCGCTCGAGGACGGCCCCACGCCACGCTGGCGTCCGCTCCCGGTGCTGCCCAGCGCGCGCCGCGAGGATGTGCGCGCGAGGACCGCCGGGGTCGACGACGACGACAAGGCCCGCCTCCCGTATGCGGAGCGGGCGGCCCGGCAGGCGCAGCGGCTGCAGCTGCCGACACTCCCGACAGCGACGTTGGGCTCGTTTCCCCAGACGGTCCAGATCCGGCGGGCGCGGCGCGATCTGGCGGAGGGACGCATCGATTTCGAGCGCTACCGCGAGTACCTGCGCGAGGAGGTCGCCTCGGTGATCCGACTGCAGGAGGACATCGGACTCGACGTGCTGGTGCACGGGGAGGTCGAGCGCAACGACATGGTGCAGTACTTCGCCGAGCTCCTCGACGGGTTCGCTGCGACCCGGAACGGGTGGGTGCAGTCATACGGGTCGCGTTGCGTGCGCCCGCCCGTGCTGTACGGGGACGTGGCCCGGCCGGCCCCGATGACAGTGGAGTGGACCGGCTACGCACAGTCGCTCACCGAGCGTCCGGTCAAGGGGGTCCTGACGGGCCCGGTGACGATGCTGGCCCGGTCGTTCTGCCGCACCGACCTCGCGTTGCCAGAGGTGGCGACGCAGCTCGCGTTGGTGATCCGTGACGAGGTAGCGGACCTGGAGGCGGCGGGCACGGCGATCATCCAGGTGGACGAGCCGGCGATCCGCGAGTTGCTGCCGCGGCGCGGCGCGGACCGGCGTGCCTATCTCGACTGGGCGGTGGGCACGTTCCGGCTGGCGACCGCCGGGGCGAAGCCGGAGACGCAGATCCACACGCACCTGAGCTACTCGTCGTTGCGCGTGATGACCGAGGCGATCGAGGAGCTGGACGCCGATGTGACCAACATCGTGGCGACCCGGTCTATCGACTGGGTGCTCGACGCCCTGCAGGACCACACCCTGACACGACAGGTGGCGCCGGGCGTCTACGAGTCGCGCTCGGGCTTCGTACCGGACATCGACCTGCTGCACGAGCGGCTCCTCGAGGGGGTGGCCGCGGTGGGGCTCGAGCGACTGTGGGCCGTGCCCGACGGGGGCCTGAAGAGCCGGTACACCTGGCAACTGGAGCCGAGTCTGCGGAATCTGGTGGCCGCCGCGAGGCGAATCCGGCGGGCGGTTGCCCGGGACGCCCGAGGTTCTAATAGGATCACTGATACAAGTCCCGCGCCTGACGTGCGTGGGATCGGTAGTTGACGAAAGAGGACGACATCATGGCCGGTCAGACCCTCGAGCACACTGGTGCCGCCATCGTCGAGGAGTACTACCCGGAGTACGCGACGACCGTCGCCCCCACCTTCCCGCTGTACTCCACCGAGATCTACCTCGGATCGACCATCCTCCTGCTGAGCATGGTCATGCTGGGCCTGCCGCTCACCGCGTTCGGGTACTACCAGGACAACATGGACGTCGGGCTCGGCCTGGTGATCGCCGCGGTCGTGGCCACCACCGTCGTGTTCCTCATCGGGCTCGGGACCTGCATGGTCGGCTTCCGTAAGTACGGGCGCGAGGACGCGCACTGACGCTCGAGCAGTCCGTCGCCGCCGGACCGTCCGCCTTCAAGGCGGGTGACCCGGCGGCTGACGCCGAGCGGAGGTCCGCCCTCCGTCGGATGAAGATGGTCGCGACGGGCTTCCTCGTCGTGGCCGGCATCGTCTATCTGGCCGCCGAGTACGCGCTGCACAACGGCGCCGACCCCTGGGTCGGTTATGTACGCGCGGCCGCCGAGGCCGGAATGGTCGGCGGGTTGGCCGACTGGTTCGCCGTCACCGCGCTGTTCCGCCACCCGCTGCGCATCCCCATCCCGCACACCGCGCTGATCCGCCGGAAGAAGGATCAGCTCGGCAGTTCGCTGGGAGAGTTCGTCGGCGAGAACTTCCTCGATCCCGAGATGGTGAGCGAGAAGGTCCGCAGCGCCCACATCCCCGAGCGGGCCGGCGAATGGTTGCAGGAACCCGAGCACCGCGCCATGGCCTCCGACCAGGCCGCCAAGGCCATCCGTTCGGTGCTGGCGGTGCTGCGTGACGAGGACGCGGTGGCGATCATCGAGCGCACGATCGTCGCGCGTATCGCGGAGCCGGAGTGGGGCCCGCCCGCCGGCAGGATCCTCGCCGAACTCCTCGATGAGGGGCGGCACCTACCGCTCATGGATCTCATGGCGGACCGGGCGCACGGCTGGGTGGAGGCCCACCCCGAGACGATCGACCGCTGGGTGCGCGAGAAGGCCCCCACGTGGGCTCCCCAGTTCGTCAACGAGCTGCTCTCGGACCGTGCCTACCGCGAGCTGAGCGAGTGGACCTGGCAGATCAAGGTCGACAAGCAGCACCCCGTGCGGGTGGCGCTGATCGGGTTCGTGGAGGAGTTCGCCCGCGACCTGCAGCACGATCCGGCCACCATGGCCAAGCTCGAGACCTTCAAGCAGGAGGTCATGAACCGCGACGAGGTCCGCCGCGCCGCGGGATCCGCGTGGGCGGCAGCCAAGCGGATGATCATCGAGGCCACCGAGGACGCCGACTCCACCCTGCGCCTCAAGATCGACGACCTGCTGGGCCGCCTCGCCGACATGCTGGTCAACGACGTCAAGGTGCGCGACCGTCTCGACGACTACATGACCCGCACCGCCCGCTACGTGGCGGAGAACTACGCCGGCGAGGTCACCTCGATCATCTCCGAGACGGTCGAGCGCTGGGATGCCGACGAGGCCTCCGACAAGATCGAACTGCTCGCCGGTAAGGACCTGCAGTTCATCCGTATCAACGGCACCGTTGTGGGAGCGCTGGCAGGGCTGGCGATCCACACCGCCACCGAACTCCTCTTCTAGAGATACGGCTTTTCACTTTCGGGCCCACCCCCGCCCGGCTCCACGGACCTCGTTCTTCTCGCTGTCGCCACCTGTACGTACCGGCTCGTCGCCGCGCGATCCCGCCCCTGACGTGGGGTGTCGCCGGCTGCAGGGGCCCAGGGGCCGGGCGGGCCGGGGGTGGCCTGATGTGAGCAAGCACACGGTTCCCCCGATCACATAGCGCTTGCTGCAGTTAGCACTCGTTGTTAGCGTTGGCTCCAGTCGATGACAGACGACGCGCATGAAGGGGGTGTATCCGATGGCCGCACAGCGTGGTCGTAAGCACGAGAAGGCGATCGGATCCTCTTCCGGGCAGGTGGAGGACGCCGTCTCCGGCGCCCTCGCCCGCAGGTCCGCCAAGCCCACGGGGGAGTTGCCGCGTGACGGTGCCGGCCCCAGGGGCGAGGGGGGAAAGCGCACGTCCGATTCGCAGGACATCGGGTCGTTCATCCGTGCACAGCGGGAGGCCGCTCAGGTGTCCATCCGGCAGCTCGCAGAGCGTGCCGGCGTCTCCAACCCGTATCTGAGTCAGATCGAACGTGGGCTGCGCAAGCCGTCCGCCGAGGTGCTGGGACAGATCGCCCGAGGGCTGAGGTTGTCCGCCGAGGTGCTGTACGCACAGGCGGGGATCCTCGAACTCAAGCAGGGGAGCCCGGTGAGGGACGCGATCCTCACCGCCCCGGACCTCACCGAACGCCAGAGGGAGGTGCTCGTGGAGATCTACGAGTCGTTCCGAGTGAACAACGCGACCGCAGCCGACCAGGTCGTCGACGTCCCCTGAGGAACGTCGCACGGCGGCCCGCGGGGCCACGAGAACACCGCAGACGAGAACACCCGAACGAGACCACAACCTGTAAGGAGTCGACATGACCGACAAGAAGCCCGCCAAGAAGACCACTGCCGCCAAGAAGACGTCCGGCACCGCCAAGACCGCCCCGGCCAAGTCCGTGGAGAAGGACCCGGCCTTCGACGGTCCGCTCGGCCAGGCTTTCGCCGCCGTGCGAACCCCGGTGTACGCCTATGTCGGCGCCAACGATCTGGCGATCCAGGCCGTGTCCGGTCTGGTCTCCGACCTGCGTCGTCGTGCCGAGGAGGCCGTCGCCGACGCCCAGGCCAAGGTCACCGACGCCCAGTCGCAGATCACCGAGCGTGTCACCGGTGCCCAGGCCAGGGCCACCGAGCGCTTCAACGAGGTGCAGAGCCGCGTCAGCGAGGTCCCCGAGCGCGTCCAGACGCTGCCGACCGAGGTCGAGGAGCTCGTCAGTCGCTTCCGTCCGGAGGAGCTGCGCAAGGTCGCGGACGCCTACGTGCAGGTCGCGGCGGGTATCTACGGCGGTCTCGCCGCCCGCGGTGAGGACGTCGTCTCCCGTCTCCGCGAGGAGAACCCGCAGCTCGAGGCCGGTCTCGCGCGCGTCAACGAGCAGGTTTCCCGCGCCGCCGGCGCCGTGGAGGACCAGGTCGAGCTCGGCGAAGAGGCCCTCGGCACCGTGGCCCGCCAGACCCGCTCGATCGGCGTGAAGGCCGCCGGCCGCGTCTCCAAGTCGGCCCGTCAGGCCGCCGAGACCGCCGGTGACGCCGCCGACAAGGCCGCCGACAGGGTCGATGCCGCAGCCTACGCCGCCTCGGACGAGATCCAGAGCGGTGCCGGCAAGGTCGAGGCCCGTACCGCCCCGGCCAAGAAGGCGCCCGCCAAGAAGGCCCCGGCCAAGAAGGCGCCAGCCAAGAAGGCCCCGGCCAAGAAGGCTGCCGCGAAGTCGACCGCCGCCAAGCCGGCTGCGACCAAGTCGACCCCGGCCGCCGCCAAGCCGGCTGCGACCAAGTCGACCTCGACCGCCGCCAAGCCGGCCGCCACCAAGTCGACCCCGGCCGCCGACAAGCCCGCCGCCGGCGGCAGCGGTGCCGGCGCCGCGAAGCCGACCGCGTCGACCGACAAGGCGAACGACGACAAGTGATGCGGCGCGGCTGATCCCGCACGCACCACCCGCCGCCCCGGTCCGCTCCACCCGAGCGGGCCGGGGCGGCGTCATCGCCTCCGGGGCGCGCCCGTGGCCGCCCTCTAGAATGGTCCCGTGATTGACGATCTCTCAAGTACTTGGGGCATGGTCCAGATGGGGATCAAGGCGGCGTTGGTCGTCTGGGCCCTGGCCGGGCTGCTGCTCGCGGCGCTGCCGCCGGCCTCCGCCTATTCGATCGAGGGCAAGTGGCCGAAGCCTGCCTGGATCGCCATCTGCGCGGTGGCGGCGATCCTGTTCGCGATCCGGCCCCTCGGATTCTTCAGCCTCATCGCGATGGTCGCGGTCGGGGTGTTCTTCGCCGATGTGCGGCCGGCAGTGGGTGGGCGCCGGCGATGACGCCCGCCGGGAGCGGGGGTGAGCTCCGCATCGAGGACCTCGCCGATCTGGCGGGCACCACGGTCCGCAACATCCGCGTCTACCACGAACGCGGCCTGCTCCCGCCGCCCGAGAGGCGTGGCCGGACCGGCTACTACGGTCCCGAGCACCAGCGCCGGCTCGCTCTCATCCTGCGGCTGCTCGACCGTGGATACACCTTTGCGACCATCGAGGAGCTGCTCATCGCGCAGCGGCACGGCTTCACGCTCACCGAACTGCTCGAGGTGGAGAGCGTGCGTGCCGAGCGGCGCACCACCGGCACTCGTCGTCGTCGCCTCCCGCGCGGAGGAGTAGGGGCGGTGGCCGGCTTCGAACTTCGCGAAGAGCTCCTGGACCAGGGCTCGGCGATCGGACTGGTCAGCGAGACCACGTCTGCGGACCACTTCCTGGCCGACGACTACATGTACAAGCTCTTCCGCGACCTACTCGTGCTGGGGGTCGACGAGGAAGCCCTCGACGGCATCGGTCGATGCTTCATGGAGGGGCAGAGCACGGCCGCGGAGGCCATCGAGGTGCTGGTCCAGACCCTGCAGAAATCGGGGATGGACCAATCGGTCATCGAGAAGCGGGTCACCGGCATCCTGCCCGGCGCCGGTGCGGCAGCCCGCCTGATCTTCCTGTCGGCAGCGCAGACACTGCTCACCGAGCGCTACGGCTTCCCCAAGGGCTAGCTGTACTCACCACGGACGTTGTGTCGCCCGCCCCGGCCGCGACTAGGTGAACACCACCGTGCGGCCGTCGTGGACCAGCACGCGGTCCTCCAGGTGCCAGCGCAGGCCGCGGGCCAGGACCAGCTTCTCGGCGTCGCGACCCTGGCGGACCATGTCTTTGACCGTCGCCGCGTGATCGACGCGGATGACGTCCTGCTCGATGATCGGGCCCTCGTCGAGGTCCGCGGTGACGTAGTGGCAGGTCGCACCGATCAGCTTCACGCCGCGCGTGTGCGCCTGGTGGTACGGGCGGGCCCCCACGAAGCTCGGCAGGAAACTGTGATGGATGTTGATCGCGCGGCCGGCCCAACGGGTGCACAGCTCGTCGGGCAGCACCTGCATGAAGCGTGCGAGAACGATGGCCCGGGGGTCGATGTCGTCGACGAGCCGGGCGACCTCGTCGAACGAGGGGCCCCGCTCGGACGGGTCGGCCGCGAACGGGACGTGGTGGAACGGCACGCCGTGGGCCTCGGCCATGCCACGCAGGTTGTCGTGGTTGCCGATCACGGCGCGGACGCGGGCCGGGTAATCGCCGCTCTCGACGCGCCCCAGCAGGTCGTGGAGGCAGTGGCCGTCCTTGGAGACCAGGATCACGACGTCCTTGGGCTCGTCCGAGTCGGCGATCTCCCAGTCGGTGTCCGGGCCGAGCTCGCTGGCCACCCGCGCGAAACGCCGGCGCAGCTCGTCCAGCTCCATCCCGATCGAGTCGGCGTCCACCGACTGCCGGGTGAAGAACCAGCCCGAGTCCTCGTCCGCGTGGTACGCCGCTTCGACGATCGTGCCGCCCAGTTCGGCGAGGAACGTGGCGATCCGGGCAACGATGCCGATGCGGTCAGGACAGCCCAGGGTGAGGACGAAGCGACGTGACATGAGTGGTCATTGTGCCAGCAGGGCGTGTCGGACCACCCGGCTAGGCTGGTCCACATGGACGACGCCCCCCGCAGCAGCCCCCACAGCACCCCCCGCACTCCGCCGCAGGACGGCCTGACACGCGCTCGGGTCGCCGCGATGATCGATCACACGTTGCTCTCGCCCGATGCCTCTCGCGAGGACGTGCAGGCCTGTGTCGCCGAGGCGCGCGAGCTGGGCGTCAAGGCGGTCTGCGTCAGCCCGGCCATGCTCCCGGTGCGGGCCGGGGAGCTGACCGTGGCGACGGTCGCGGGGTTCCCGTCCGGCAAGCATCACTCGCTGGTCAAGGCCATGGAGGGCCGGCTGGCCGTGGACCAGGGGGCGCGCGAGGTCGACATGGTGATCGACGTGGGCGCGGCGATCACTGGTCTCGTCGACGAGGTGATGGCGGATGTGGTGACCATGCGCGACGCGGTGCCGCCGCCGGTGGTCATCAAGGTGATCCTCGAGACGGCGGCCATTCACAAGGCGCTCGGCGAGGAGGCGGGGGACGAGCGGATCGAGGCGCTGTGCCACGCAGTGGCCAGGGCCGGGGCCGACTTCGTCAAGACCTCGACGGGTTTCCACCCCGCGGGTGGCGCGAGCGTCCGGGCGATCGAAGCCATGCACCGGGCCGTGGGCGGCAAGCTCGGCATCAAGGCCTCGGGCGGTATCCGTGAAGCGGACTCCGCCCGGGCCATGATCGCCGCGGGTGCCACGCGACTCGGTCTCAGCGGCAGCCGGGCCGTCCTGGCCGGTTTCGAGAACTGACATGCACGGGCGCGGCTCAGGACCCGAACGCCGCGGGGAGGTAGCTGGAGCCCGCCACGAAGGGCATAGCCAGGAAGCTCAGCGGCACGGCGGACTGCTCGAACGAGATGCCGACCGATTCCAACATGCCGGCGAACGCACCGAAGGCGGCGTTGATCGCGTCGTATGCAGGTCCGCTGATGGGGCCGTCGGGGCGGAAGATCATCGGGTGGCTCCTCGGTCTCGGTGGGCCAGAGCCGCCTCGTCGCCGGGAGTGCTCTGGTTCACAATGCTTCGTACACTGCCGATATCGGCACTCGGCCGGCGGGTGTTACTCGCCGCAGGTCAGGACGATCCCGCCCGGCGAGCAAATCCGAGGGAGTCAGTCCATGGTCAGGACGAGCTTGCCCGTGGTGCGATTGGTCTCGCCCCGCCGATGCGCTTCCGCGGCCTGCTCGAGCGGGAACACCTCCGCGATCGTCGCCCGGAGTGTGCCCTGCTCGACCAGTTCGGTGATCGACACCAGGTCGTGGCGGGACGAGTCGACGAGCATGCGGACCGCGCGCACGCCCAGCTGCTCCGCCTCACGGAACAGATCGTCCGACCCCACCGGCAGAATGGAGACCACGATCCCGCCCGGCCGCAGCGTGCGCAGCGACGCCAGTGAGGTCTCGCCACCGATCGTGTCGAGCACCGCGTCCACGTCGGAGACCGCCTCGGCGAAGGCCGTCTCGCGGTAGTCGATCACCTCGTCCGCCCCGAGGTCACGCAGGAAATCATGCTTGGCGGCGCTGGCGGTGCCGATCACGTAGGCGCCGCGGGCCTTGGCTATCTGCACCGCCACGTGCCCGACCCCGCCGGCCGCGGCATGGACCAGCACGCGTTGGCCGGGCTGGATCCGCGCGTTCTCGACCAGTGCCTGCCACGCGGTGAGCGAGACCAGCGGGAGCGCGGCTGCCTGCACGTGATCGAGCGACTCCGGCGTGGGAGCGAACCAGGCGGCGGGCGCCGTCACGTATTCCGCGTGGGCGCCGTGCCCGAACGGGTAGGAGAGCATCCCGAACACCCTGTCGCCCGGCGCGAAGCGGGAAACCCCGATGCCCACCTCCTCCACGACCCCGGACAGGTCCCAACCCAGCACGAACGGGGGCTCACCGAGGAACCCGCCGTTTCGGCGGTGCTTCCAGTCCGTGGGGTTGACGCTCGCGGCGGCGACGCGCACGAGTACCTCGTTGGTGCGTGGCGTGGGCCGGGGGAGGTCGACGACGGCGAGGACGTCCGGCTCCCCGAGGGACTTCTGCTGCACGGCACGCATGGAGGTTTGATCAGTCATACGTCCCAGGGTGGCAGAACCCGTGGCCGCACGCCTGGCACTGGCGGGCCGGGCGGATTCACAACCGGTGCAACTCGACCTCGCCGAGTTGCCCGCCGGAGATGACGGCGGTCATGTATGTGCAGCGCGGCTGACGCCGCCGGTCGGTGGGCGAACCCGGGTTGAGCAAGCGCAGGTCGCTCCCCCCGAACGCCCTCGTCGCGGTGGTGTCCCAGGGGATGTGCGAGTGGCCGAACACCAGGACGTCGGTGTCCGGGAAAGCGGCGGCCGTGCGCTTTTCCCGCCCCGCCGACGCGCCGGTCTCGTGCACCACCGCCAACCGCACGCCGTCGAGGGTCGCGCGCGCCACCTCGGGTAGTCGCTCGCGCAGCTCGGGGCCGTCGTTGTTGCCCCAGCACGCGATGAGCCGCGGTGCCCGTTGCTCCAGGGCGTCGAGCAGTCCCGGGTCCATCCAGTCGCCGGCGTGGATCACCACGTCCGCACGCTCCACCTCGTCCCACACGCGCACCGGGAGATCGCGGGCCCTGGTGGGCACGTGCGTGTCGGCGGTGATGAGCAGGCGCATGCCCCCAGTGTGCCGGGCCGGGCGGGAGCGCCGAGCCGGGTCAGGGAGTCGACTCGAGCGTCACGTCGGTGCCGGCGAGATCGACGGTCATCCCGCCGTCGACCACGTGGACGCCCGTCAGCTCCACACCCTCGGGGAGATCGGCGAGGGCCGAGTCCATCATCGAGATGGTCCCGCCCAGCAGTTCGGCGGGCAGGGTGAAGCCGAAGATCGACGCCTGCTCGGGCGCCAGCTCGAGGTTGCCGCCGGTCAGGCGAGGGGTCACCACCGCCTCGGCCAGACCGCTGATCGACACGCGGAGCGCGCCGGCGGCCGGGTCGGAGGTGACGTCCTGGACCTGGATCAGCCCGCCGAGCAGGGAGTCACCGGTGCCCTGCCCGTCGGCTGCGGCCGCGGTCATGGCCTCGTCAGAGACGAACGCGGTGCCGGTCAGGGAGTCGACGTGGGTGACGTCGCCCTCGGAGCTGACCCCCTCGGCCCGGATGTCGATCGCGGGGGCGGGGCCCGCCGCGCCCGCGGCCGGGGAGCCGTCGGTGGTGATGCGAACCGAGCCGAGGGTCCCGCTGACATAGGACAGCAGCACCGGACGGGCACCCAGCTCGACCTCGGCCGGAGAGCCGAGGGCGGTGGTGACCTCCTCGGACATCTGCTGCTTGATGGAGTTACGCAGGCCCAGCTCGAGGCCGACGAGCCCCACCACGACCAGGACCACCGCGATTCCGGCGATCAGGGCGATGATCGGTCCGCGCCGCCGGCCGCCGCCGCTGGAGGAGGAGGCGGCGGGGAACTGCTGCGTGTCGGCGTGCTGGACGCCGGGCCGGTCGTGGGCGGGGAGTCGCTGGGTGTCGTTCGGCGGCTGCATTGGACCGATTGTCTCCGATCTGCCTGGTGAGGCGCATCAGCGCCTCTTCAGCGGGCGTACAGGATCCGGCTCAGCGGGCTGCGAGCCAGCCGTTCAGGTGCGCGTACTCCTCCGCGAAGAGCCTGTCGAGATGCTGCACGACCAGCTTCTCCAGCTTGCCGCCCAGCAGCGGAACGGTCACCTTGACCTGGCCGGACAGTGATTCGAGCGCGGCGTCCCCCTCGGCCACGGTCTCGCCGCTGCCGGTGATCACACCGAGCCCGCCGGCGGCCTCGGCGCGCGACGTACCGACCAGGCGTGCACCGTCGAACCCACTGAACTGCGTGGTGCGCACCAGGCTGAGCTCACCCGGCAGCACCTTGCGGGCCAGGTCCGGGATGTCCGAATCGGGGATGTGCTGCGTGACGGTGACGGTGATCGTGTCGCCGCTCACCGCCAGGTCGTCGAGAGTGTCCCCGGCCGTGCCCACGGCGCGGAGCCGGTCGGCCCAGTAGGCCTCGTCCGCATAGGAGGCGTGGACGGCCTCGAGGGGGCCGCCGAGCTGGACGGAGTGTGAGAAGCGGGTCGCCATGGGGTCAGACACTACAAGCAGGCGACTACCCTCGGGCGTGTGATCCTGCCCCCCGCCGACTCCTCCGACCCGGTCGTCCGCGCGCTGTGCGACGTCGACGGCGTCGCCGCCGCGCCCCGGACGTCCCTGGCCGAACTGACCACCCTGCGCATCGGAGGCCGCCCCCGGGCGCTGCTCGAGTGCTCCACGGCCGAGGGGGTGGTCGAGTCGGTGCGTGCCCTGGACGCGGCCGACCGGCCGGTGCTCGTGCTGGGCGGCGGCTCGAACCTCGTGGTGGCGGGCGGCGACCTCGATCTGGTCGTGGTGGCCGTGCGCAACCGCGAGGTCGAGTACCTGGACGAGGCCGACGAGCTGATCGTGCGCGCGGGCGCGGGCCTGACCTGGGACGAGCTCGTCGCCGACACGGTCGGGCGCGGGTACGGCGGCCTCGAGTGCCTGTCCGGTATCCCGGGCTCGGTGGGGGCCACGCCGGTGCAGAACGTCGGTGCGTACGGGGTCGAGGTGGCACAGGTCCTGCACCGGGTCCGCTGGTACGACCGCGTGACCGGGGTCGACGAGTGGGTCACGCCCGACGCGCTGGGCCTGGCCTACCGGACGTCGGTGCTCAAGAATTCGGATCGCGCTGTGGTGCTGGAGGTCGAGTTCCGCCTCGACCGCGCCGGACGCAGCGAGCCGATCCGCTACGCCGAACTCGCCGGCCGCCTCGGCGTGGCGCCGGGGGAACGGACCGACCCCGCCCTGGTGCGGCGCACCGTGCTGGAACTGCGGCGTGGCAAGGGGATGGTGCTCGACGACGACGACGAGGACACCTGGTCCGCCGGCTCCTTCTTCACCAACCCGGTGGTACGGGATGAGGATCTTCCCGCGGTGCGATCCCGGGTGGCGGGCAGGCTCGGGGACGGGCCGGCCGGGCAGATGCCCGCGTTCGCGGCGACAGGGGGGACCAAGCTCTCGGCGGGCTGGCTGATCGAGCGGGCCGGTTTCGGCAAGGGCTATCCCTCGTCGTCGTCCCCGGCTCGGCTCTCCACCAAGCACACCCTCGCGCTGACCAACCGGGGGGCGGCCACGGCCGACGACGTGATCGCACTGGCGCGCGAGGTGCGCGACGGCGTCCGGGAGGCGTTCGGCGTGGAGCTGCATCCCGAGCCCGTCTGGGTGGGCTGCAGCATCTGACCCGGGTAGGGGGCGGATCGCGGGAGTGCCGCCGTGACCCCCGCGCCCCCGAAGTAGTACGCGCCTGGCACGCTGGACGGTGACCTCTCGGTCTGACCCGCCCCGCGCGCCCGCCTTCGCGGCGCCGCCCGTCTTATGGAGATTCGCCCGTGGACCTGTTCGCGTACCCGGTGTCGCTCGTCATGAAGTTCTGGCACTGGGTGCTGAGTTTCGTCGTGGATCCGAACTCCGGGCTCGCGTGGGTCGGCTCGGTGATCCTGCTGGTGGTGACCGTGCGGCTGCTGCTCATGCGGTCGATGTGGCGGCAGCAGTACTCCATGCGCAAGATGGCGCAGCTCGGCCCCAAGATGAAGGAGATGCAGCTCAAGTACAAGGACCGCAAGTCTCCCGAGGACCGGCAGGAGCAGGCCAAGGAGATGCAGGCCATGTACTCCGACGCCGGCGTCAATCCGGCGGCCGGCTGCCTGCCGCTCTTCGTGCAGATCCCGGTGTTCCTCGGCCTGTACCACGTGCTGCTGAACTTCTCGCCGCGGGACGTCTCCATCGAGGAGGCGCAGACCATGACGAACGGGGCGTTCGGCCCCGACCAGGTGTCGTCGTTCCTCAACGCCGAGATCTTCGGTGTTCCGCTGGCGTCCTACATCCGGATGCCGCAGGAGGTCATGGATTCGCTGCACCCGGGGCTCGTGCGCGAGGACATCCTCGTGCTGGCCGTGCCGCTGTTCGTGCTCGCCGGTATCGCGACGTTCATCAACATGTGGAACTCCTTCCGCCGGCAGAAGGCGGCCAAGGAGGCCGAGAAGGCGGCGGTCGCGCAGGTGGAGGCCGAGGACCGCGCGGGTGGCCCGTTCGTCGACGGTGAGGTCATCGAGATCGACGGCGAGAAGGTCGAACGCGCGGACGCCGGCACCGGGGACCACGTCGACGGGATCGTCGAGGGCAGCGTTGAAGGCGGCGTCGAAGGGGACGCGGACGAGCGTTCGGCCGATCGTGCGGACGGCACCCCGGGCACGCCCGCCAGGGCTGGCGCTGCGGGTTCGGGCGCTGCAGGTTCCGGTGCCGCTGGCGCCGGTGCCGACAAGCCGCAGGATTTCCAGACCATCGCCGAATCCATGACCGAGTCGATGAACAAATCGATGAAGATCATGATGTACCTGTTCCCGTTCTTCCCGATCGTGGGCGCGTACTTCTTCAACTTCCCCATCGCGATCGGCCTGTACTGGCTCACCAACAACGTCTGGACGGCCGTGCAGTCGCACTTCTTCATGGAGCGGCTCGAGAAGGAACTGCCCATGACCAGCCGCGAAGGGCTGCCGCCCAGCGCGTTCATGTAGGCCCCGCCCCGCCGCAGCCCAGTTGCAAGACATCGACCTCCAGATGCCTGACATCTCGCAGGTTTTCGGCCGGGCTCTCGCACATTCTGTCTTGCAGCTCGGGGGTGATGTCTTGCAACCACCGGTGGGGTCGGGCGGGTTACCGGGTCTTGTGTGGACGTTGCGGCGGGGGTAGTGTGCTGCCAGCACGTCGGCAGCGCACGGCGTCCGGGCAGGGGAGACCCACCGGACGAGGGGCGCAGGGCCGAGAAGCGCTAACGAGGAGTACACAGGACAGTGCGTAACCACAGGTGAGACCCGGCCCATCCGCCACCTCCCTGGAGCACACATGTCTTCCCTCGTCCTGTCGGACGTCGCTTTCGCGTTTCCCGACGACACCACACTCTTCTCCGGCCTGAACCTCGCGATCGGGCCCGGACTCACCGCACTCGTCGGCCGCAACGGCGCCGGCAAGAGCACCCTCCTCCGGCTGATCGCCGGCGTGCTGCCGCCCGCGCGGGGATCGATCGCGGTCGACGGCGTGGCCTGCGCCGCCACCACTGCCACGGGCGCCGCCACCGACCCGACCGCCACCGCCGACCCCGCCGACGTCGCGTATGTGCCGCAGCTGCTGGCCGACGCCCCAGCCGAGCGGACCCTCGCCGATGAGCTGGGGGTCGGCGGCCGGCTCGCGGCGCTGGCGCGGATCGAGGCGGGAGAGGGCGACGACGACGACTTCACCCGCCTCGCCGACGACTGGAGCATTGCCGAACGCACGGTCGCGCAGCTCGACGAGTTGGGTCTGCCCACGGATCTGGGCAGACCCGTGGGCCGGCTGTCCGGCGGGGAGCGCACGCTCGCGGCCGTGGCCGGTCGGCTCCTCGGGCATCCGCGGGTGCTGCTGCTGGACGAGCCCACCAACAACCTGGATGCGCGGGCGCGCGGGAGGCTGTTCGGCGCGCTGGAGCGATTCGTGGCGGGCGGCGACCGCATCGCGCTGGTCGTGAGCCACGATCTCGAACTCCTCGACCGCGCCGACACCACGGTGGAACTCCGTTCGGGCCGGGCCCGCGTGTTCGGCGGGAACTACGCGCACTACCGCGAGGTGGTGGACGCCGAGCAGTCGGCGGCGCTGCAGGCACTGACCGGCGCGCGCAATGACCTGCGGTCCGAGAAGCGGGACAAGGCCGAGGCGCAGGTGGCGCTGGCCCGGCGCGAACGATATGGCAGGAAGATGGAGGCCACCAAGCGCGAGCCGAAGATCATCATGGGGGCGCGCAAGCGGGCGGCACAGGAGTCGGCTGCGAAGTACCGGGCCACCCACGAGCGCGGCGTCGAGCAGGCTCAGGAGCGGATGCGCGAGGCCGATGCCGCGGTCCGCCGCGAGGAGCTGCTGCGCGTCGAGCTGCCCGACCCTCAGCTCCCGGCGGGCCGGGTGGTGGTGGACGTCGAGGACCCCGTCGCCGGCCGTATCCACCTCGCGGGTCCGGCCCGGGTGCGGCTCGCCGGCCCGAACGGGAGCGGCAAGACGACGCTGCTGCGCCGCCTCATCGGGGGCCGTCGCGACGATCCCGCCGGTGACCCCGCGGTGCGCAGCGCGGTGCGTGGGAACGACGACGACACCGCCGTCACCCCGGCGATCGCCACCCCGTGGGCGTTCCTGCCCCAGGACCTGCGTGTCGAGCATCCTGACTGCTCGGTCGTCGACGCGATCCGCGCGGTACGCCCCTCGGCGTCGGCGGAGGAGACCCACGCCCACGCGGCGCGGATGCTGTTCATCGGCGACGCCGGGTTCCGCCGGCTCGGCGACCTGTCCGGCGGCGAGCGGCTGCGCGCGGCACTGGCATCGGAGCTGTTCGCCCGGCCGGTGCCGCAGCTGCTGATCCTCGACGAGCCGACCAACA
The DNA here is from genome assembly GCF_021033825.1 of Dietzia aurantiaca. GTDB lineage: Bacteria > Actinomycetota > Actinomycetes > Mycobacteriales > Mycobacteriaceae > Dietzia > Dietzia aurantiaca. The sequence continues at coordinate 330,640 of NZ_JAIFXZ010000001.1, read as the reverse complement.
ACCTCGACCTCGAAGGAGTGGAGGTGCTCGCCGAGGCGCTCGCGCGGTGGCGGGGCGCCCTGCTGCTGGTCAGTCACGACGACGGGTTCTGTGACCGCGTGGGGGTGGACGACGTGATCACCCTCGCCTGATCCGCGACCAATCCGAGAACCGACCAGAGGAACCATCATGCGAAAGCTCATCTACTACGTGGCCGTGACCCTCGACGGCTACATCGCCGACCCCGACGGCGCCTTCGACTTCTTCCCGCTCGAGGGAGACCACGGGCCCTGGATCGTCGAGAACTACCCCGAGTCCGTCCCCGGGCACTTCCGCGAGCAACTCGGCCTGGCCGAGACGCCCCCGCGGGTGTTCGACACCGTCCTGATGGGACGGGTCACCCACCAGGTGGCCGTGGACGAGGGGCTTTCCAGCGGCTATCCGCACCTGCGGCAGTACGTGTTCACCAGCCGTCCCGACGACCTGCCGACACAGGAGGGGCTGACCATCACGCCGGAGGACCCGGTCGCCGTGGTCCGCCGGCTCAAGGCGGAGCAGTCGGGGTTGGACATCTGGCTGTGCGGCGGCGGCGCACTCGCGGCGACGCTGATCGACGAGATCGACGAACTCCGGCTCAAGATCAACCCGCTCGTGCTCGGGGACGGCATCCCCCTCATCGGCGCGGCCGCCGCGGAGCCGGGCGCGTCGGCGATGCCGCTCGCGCGGCGGATGAGCCGCGAGTTCGAGAGCGGGGTGACCTACGCGGAGTACGTCCGCTCGGCGTAATCGCGATGGCAGGGCCCCGCGTCTGGATAGGCTGCCGACAGACGGCCACCCCGGGGAGGAGCACGATGCGCAAGCTCTGGAACGTGCTGAGGTGGCCGTTCGTGTTCCTCCTTGTCATCGTCCTCGCGGTTGTCGCGGCGCGCGTCGTCAACCACTTCCGCTACCCCGAACCCGCACTCGCCTTCGCCGAACCCCGGAACGCGGCGGCCTACCCCACGGAGCTGCCGGGCATCGAGGTCACACCGATCGCCGACGGGCGGGTGCGCGGCTTCCACCTGCGACCCGAGACGATCCGACACGAGGGCGTGGTGCTGACCTGGGGCGGCTCCGAGGGCGGGCCCGATTTCGAGCACGCCGAACTGCTGGCGCGCGCGGGGCACGAGGTGCTGTCGCTGTTCTACTTCGGGCAGCCCGGCCAGCCGGAGACGCTGGACCGGGTCCCCGTGGAGACGGCGTCGCAGGCAATCGACTGGGCCGAGGCCAACGCCGAATCGGCCGACCCCGTCACGATCGTCGGGACGTCCAAGGGAGCCGAGCTCGCCGCGCTGCTGCCGACCTACGAGCCGCGGGTCGACAATCTGGTTCTGTTCGCGCCGATGGACCACGTGATGCAGGGGATGGATCAGCGGAACGTGATGTCGTCGTGGACGGTCGGCGGGCAGGACGTGCCGTACGTCGCCTACGCCGACGCGTCCGATCGCGGGCCGGTTCTGAGGCTGGCGCTGGCCTCGCTCCTCGGCGCGCCGATCCACCTGCGGCCGGTGTTCGAGGGGGCGCTCGAGGCGCCGCAGTCCGCCGATGCCCGCATCGATCTCACGCGACTGCCGGGGGAGATGCTGGTGTTCACCGGCGGCGACGACCGGGTGTGGCCCGCCGACGCGGCTGCCCGGCGGATCGCCGAGGACCGGCCGGAGAGTACGGAGATGCACATATACGACAACGCCGGGCACGTGTTCTCCGTGCCCGGCGCGCATGCCGACGGGATGCTGTCCGGTGGATCGGCCGAGGCCAACGCCGCTGCGCTCGAGGAGAGCAACCGCATCCTCGTCGAGAGGCTGGCCGACTGGGCTCGCTGACCGCCTGTCCCGCCAGCCCGCCGTTGTCAGGCGGTTGGGCTCAGACCGCGCCGCCGGCGACCGCGGGCGGGGTGCCCGTGTTGGTGGAGGCGTCGGTCTCGCGGGCGAGGTACTCCTCGATGCGGAACCAGTCGTCGTCCGCGCGCTCGGCGATGGTCACCAGCGTGTTCATGTTGGCGACCTCCTCGACCTGCTCGCGCAGGAACCACAGCATGAACTGCTCGCCCAGCGGATCGGCCTCGGCGCGCGCGGCCTGGAACAGCGCCTCGATCTGGCGGGTGACCTGCTTCTCCTGCTCAAGTGCGAGGCTCAGGGCGCCAACGGGCCCGTCGAATTCGGCCTGGGGCGCCGGTACGGCGGGGATCACGGTGGGGATGTCCCGGTCGAGCATGTACTGGACCATCATCATGGCGTGGTTCCGCTCGCCCAGGCTGTGCTGGTAGAAGCGGGCGGCCAGCTGCGGCAGGTCCTGCGCGTCCGCCCACACGGCGATCGCGATGTACTGCTGGCTGGCGGCGAACTCGTGGCCGACCTGGGCGGAGAGGAGTTCGGCGTAGGTGCTGCTGCTCTGGGTCATGGTGGCGCCTTTCGTGAGGCGGCCTCGACAAGGGTCGAGACGCGCCGGGAGGGGTTCTCCCGAGGGGTCCCACAATAGGACCGCGCGCGGCATCGTGCCAGGTCAGTTAGCCTAACCTGCCAGTGTGAAGCCTAACCTGACGTTGCCTAGCCTCACCTTCTGTAGCGCCGCCGGAGCGTCGTGATCCGGCCCCGGCTCAGCCGCGGTGCGCCCGCATCGCGGAGTGCTGGGCGCGCGGCTTCACCACGATCTGGTCGAGGTTCACGTGCGACGGTCGGCTGGCCACAAAGCCCACGATCTCCGCGATGTCCTCGGCGATCATCGGGGTCAGCCCGCGGTAGACGGCGGCGGCCTTGTCCGCGTCGCCGTCGAACCGCACGCTCGAGAACTCGGTGTCGACCATGCCGGGCGCGATCTCGGTGAACCGCACGGGCTGGCCGAGGTGCTCGCCTCGAAGCGTCCGGTGCAGGACGGCCTGCGCGTGCTTGGCGGAGGTGTAGCCGGAGCCGTTGTCGTACGACTCGAGCGCCGCGATGGAGGTGATGGTGATGACCAGCCCGTCGCCGGTGTCCACGAGCGTGGGCATGAGTCCCTTGACCATCCGCAGCGTGCCGAGGACGTTGGTCTCCCACATCCAGCGCCACTGGTCCTCGTCGGCGTCCATGACGCTGGTGGTGCCCTTGGCGCCGCCGGCGTTGTTGACCAGCACGTGCAGGCGGGAGATGGCCGAGCAGAACGCCGCGCACGAGTCCGCGTCGGTCACGTCGAGGGGCAGGGCGGTGCCGCCGATCTCGGCGGCGAGTGCCTCCAGCCGGTCGGCGCGCCGCGCACCAACGACCACGTGGAAGCCCTGACCTGCGAGTTCGCGGGCGCTGGCCTCGCCGATTCCCGACGAGGCGCCGGTCACCACCGCCACGCGGGTGTCGGCGGGCAGGGCGGCGAGGCGCTCACGGGCGGCATTGTGATCGGTCATGCATCCGAGCGTAGGTGACGACGTCGCGTGCCGTCCGGCTGCTCAACGGCCGCAGGCCGACCGCGAGAGGACTGCTGCGTTATCGATCGACGCGACGGCCGGGGATCATCCCGACCAGCCCGCGCACCGCGCCGCGCGCGATGTCGGCGGTGGAGAAGTAGTCCTGCCAGCCGCAGACCAGGCCGTCGCGCACCTCCAGTCGCCCGCACACCCAGAAGTCGCAGCGGAACCGGCCGATCCCGAGCGAGTCGGTGCGCTCGGTGAGAACGACGTGCGGGGAGCGGGGATCGGTGGGGTCCGCGGGCGCCGACACCGCGAGATGGTGGGTCCGGACCCCGAATCGCACGCTGCGGTGCATCGCGGCGATCGCGCCGACGACGGCGCGCTTGCCGCGCACGGTCGGCAGCCCGATGTTCGCCCACCACACGTCGCCGGAGACCAGCTCCGCCGCGGCGGCGGTCGAGCCGGAGGCGAGGGCGTCGAAGAACATCCGGACGACGACGTCGGGGTCTGTCGCGGTGGTGGTGGCTGCCATTGGCACACGGTAACCGCACGGGGCGGCCCCGGGGGAGGGTCCTCCGCGTTCGGGGGACGTCTCCGATGAGCCGGCGTGCGATAGCGATCGGACTGGCACGATGGCCGACATGACCTCTCCCGCCACGTATTCCCTCGCCTCGACCGTCTCGTCGGACGGCACCACGATCGCCTACCGCGTGCTCGGCGACCCCGCCGCACGTCCGCTCGTGCTGATCCACGGCTGGGCGCAGTCGAGCGCCTGCTGGGGCCCGGACCTCCTGGCCGACCTGGCTACCCGGTTCCGGGTGGTGGCGCTGGACCTGCGCGGACACGGCCACTCCGACGTCGCCGACGCCGGTTACGACTCGGCTGCGCAGTGGGCCGATGACGTCGAGGCGGTCCTGGACGCCGCCGGCATCGTCGACGGGGCGGGCGCGATCCTGCTCGGCTGGTCGTACGGCGGGATCGTGGTCTCGGACTACCTCGCCGCCCGCGGCGAGGGCAGGGTCGCGGGCATCGTGCTCTGCGGCGCCGTCACCTCGGTGTCCCGGTCCGCCGGCGGCGCGATCGGCCCGGCCATGGTCGAGGTCACGTCGAACGGCGCGTTCGACGAGAACCCCGGCAGGGCCGTGGCCGCGCTCGCGAGCTTCGGGAGCGCCATGATGCGATCCGGCGACGGCGCGAGCGGCCAGCGGATCTGCGGACTCTCGCTGGCCACCCCGCCGGCCGTCCGCCAGAAACTGCTCACCCGTCGCGTGGACAACGACGAGACACTGCGCGGCCTGGGCATCCCCGCGCTGGTGATCCACGGTGAGCACGACGGCGTGGTGCTGCCGTCCGCCGGTCAGGCCAACGCCGAGATGATCCCCGGCGGCCGCTACGTGGGCTTCGCCGAGTCCGCCCATGCGCCCTTCATCGAGGAGAAGCCGAAGTTCCTCGCCGAGCTCGACGCCTTCGCCGCCGAACTGTAGACACCCCCGCACCACCCGTGGGGGGCGGGCGAGCGGCGGGCGTTGTCGTCGTCGTCCCACCCGATCCCCGCCCCCTCGCGGCGTGCACCCCGGCGCGCACGGAGGCACAATCGGACTGGTGACCGTTTCCGACCTCCGCCCCGGCCCCGACGCGCCGCTCCCCAAGCGTGTCGCGGTGCTGTCGTTCCACACCTCGCCGCTCGCCCAGCCCGGCACCGGTGACGCGGGCGGGCTCAACGTGTACGTGCTGCAGACCGCGCGGCGCCTGGCCCGCCGCGGCGTCGAGGTGGAGATCTTCACCCGCGCCACCCACTCGTCGCAGCCGCCGGTCGAGGAGGCGGGCGACGGCGTGCTGGTCCGCAACATCGTGGCCGGCCCGTTCGAGGGCCTCCGCAAGGAGGACCTGCCCACTCAGCTGTGCCCGTTCGTCGCGGGTGTGATGCGCGCCGAGGCCGGTCAGGCGCCCGGCCACTACGACCTCATCCACTCCCACTACTGGCTGTCCGGCCAGGCGGGGCTCGTCGCCTCCGAGCACTGGGGCGTGCCGCTCGTGCACACCGCCCACACGCTGGCCGAGGTCAAGAACGCAGTCCTGACCAGCGGAGACACCCCCGAGCCGGAGTCGCGGCGCATCGGCGAGCAGCAGATCGTGGACGCCGCGCACCGGCTGGTCGTCAACACCACCGGGGAGCGCGACGAGCTCGTGGGCTACTACGACGCGGACCCGGCCGACATCGACATCGTCCCCCCCGGCGCCGACCTCGAGCAGTACACGCCCGGCACGCGCCGCGGCACCGAGCAGGCCCGGCGCGCGCTCGGCGTGGCGCAGCGCTCCGAGGTGATCGCGTTCGTCGGCCGGATCCAGCCGCTCAAGGCTCCTGACGTGGTGGTGCGGGCGCTCGCCGAGATCGTCCGGGCCGAGCCGCACCGCGACGTGCGGTTGCTCGTGGTGGGCGGGCCCAGCGGGTCGGGGCTCGAGCGGCCGCGTTCGCTCATGGAGCTGGCCGAGGAGCTGGGCGTCGCCGACCGCGTGAGCTTCCTCGCGCCGCGCCCGCCGTCGGAGTTGGTCGACGTGTACCGGGCCGCGGACATCGTGGCGGTGCCGTCGTACTCCGAGTCGTTCGGACTGGTCGCGCTGGAGGCGCAGGCGTGCGGGACGCCGGTGGTGGCCGCCGCCGTGGGCGGGCTGCCGACGGCCGTCGCGAACGGCCGGACCGGGCTCACCGTGGACGGGCACGATCCGCGCGAGTGGGCGCGGGTCCTCGGATCACTGCTCGACGACGACGAGTTGCGGCTGGAGATGTCCCGCCACGCCCCGGTGCACGCCGCCGAGTTCAGCTGGGATTCCACGGCCGACGGGCTGCTGGCGTCGTACGCGGGCACGATGGCCTCGTACCGCGCGCGGCGCGCGGCGGCCACGGCGTCCTGAGTTCGTTCCAACCCGCGCCTGAGTCCGTTCTAACCCGCGAAGGAGCCACGATGATCGACCCCACCGAGAGCAAGCGCATGGGCGACGACGGCGAGGACGATGCTGCGGCTGGGGACGGTGCCGGTGCCTTCGACGGTGCAGGCTCCTCTGCCGGTGCCGCGTCCGGGCCCGCCCGACGCCCGGACGAGGCAGACGCCCCCACCGTGCAGCGGATCCGCGACTTCCTGGTGGAGCGTGACATCGAGTCGACGCTGGCCGACGGCAACACCTTCGTGGTGCAGCTGCCGGGGGAGAAGCGCCTCAAGACTGCCTGCCATCTCACCGTGAACCGCGAGAGCGTGCGCGTCGAGGCGTTCGTGTGCCGCCGGCCGGACGAGGACTTCGAGAAGGTCTACAAGTACCTGCTGCGTCGCAATCGCCGGATGTACCAGGTGGCGTACACGCTGGACAACAACGGCGACATCTATCTGGTCGGCCGGATGCCGCTGGTCGCGGTGACGGAGGAGGAGCTCGACCGCGTGCTCGGGCAGGTGCTGGAGGCCGCCGACCACGACTTCAACATCATCATCGAGACCGGCTTCCACACCGCGATCCGCCGGGAATGGGAATGGCGCGTCTCGCGGGGCGAGTCGCTGCGCAACCTGGACGCGTTCCGCCACCTCACCGAGGACCTGCCCCAGCCCGAGTAGCGCGCCGCTCCGCCGGCGGAACCGACCCCGGCCCCCCGGCACCGCCCCGCCCGCCCGCCCGGTGACCTGCGCGCCCTCTCTGGACCTGGATTGCCCGGTTACGCACCCGGAATGCGGCATTCCGGGCGCATACGTCTCCGGGAAATCTGCATTCTGGGTGCACACCTCGCGGCGCGCACCCCGCCGCGCACACCTCGCGGCGCGCACCCCGCCGCGCACACCTCGCGGCGCGCACCCCGCCGCGCACACCTCGCGTCGCACAGTTCGCGGTAGCCGACCGCGGACGCGTCGGGTCAGGGGTTGATGGCCTCGGCGACCTTCTTGCGCAGCACCTTGCCCATCGGGTTGGCGGGCAGCTCGTCGAGTTCGACGAACTCGCGCGGCACCTTGTACCCGGCGAGCGAGGATTTGCAGTGGGCGCGGATCGCGTCGACATCGAGCGAGGCGCCCGGCTCGAGCACCACCGCCGCGACGACCTGCTCGCCGTGGGCGCCGTGCCGGCCGACGACCGCACAGTCGGCGATGCCGGGAGCCGTCCGCAGAACCGCCTCTACCTCCGAGGGGTAGACGTTGAACCCGCCGGTGACGATCATCTCCTTGATCCGGTCCACCACGCGCAGGAAGCCGTCGGGGGCCTGCTCCACGACGTCGCCGGTACGCAGCCAGCCCTCGTGCAGCGTCGCCGCGGTCGCTTCCTCGTTGTTCCAGTACCCCGGGAAGACCTGCGGCCCCTTGACCAGCAGCTCACCGGGCTCCCCGGAGAGCACGTCCCGCGACGGGTCCTCCTTGTCGACGACCCGGATATCCGTGTCGGGGAACGGGACGCCGATCGAACCGGCCCGCCTCGCCGTCGACATGGGATTCCCCACCGTGATGGGCGAGGTCTCGGTCATACCGTACCCCTCCACCAAGAGGCCGTCGGTGGCGGCCTCCCACCGTTCGATGAGGTCGGCGCGCAGGCTCATGGCCCCGGAGAAGGAGTTGCGGATGCCCTTGAGCGAGATGCCGCGCTTGTCGGCCTCCTCGAGGATGCGGGTATAGATCGGTGGGACGGCCGGGATGAAGGTCGGCGGCTCCTTGGCGAAGATCGGCATGATCAGGTCCATGTCGGGCGTCGGAACGAGCTGGAGCCGGGCGCCCTGGGCGATGCCGAACACCACGCACATCGTCACCCCGTAGGCGTGGAACATCGGCAGCGAGGCCAGGAACCGCTCCTTGCCGGGCTCGAGCCCTGGCACCCAGGCCTTGCCCTGGGTCGAGTTGGCGACCAGGTTGGCGTGGGTGAGCATCGCGCCCTTGGGAGTCCCGGTGGTGCCGGAGGTGTAGAGGATCAGCGCCACGTCGTCGTTGGCGGGGTAGGGGTGGGAGAAATCCAGTTCGGGGCCGGTCTCCAGGGCCGCCCAGCGCGGGGTGTGCGTGTCGGGGCGGGACAGCTTGTCGCGGGAGGCGCGTAGCGCGGGCACCGGGAGATGCCGCAGGGCGAGGCGCTTGGCGGTGGGGAACGCGTCGAGGAGGTCGACGGCGAGGACGTGCTCGATCGCGGTGTCCGGGCGGGTCGCGAGGTCCTGCACGACGTCGGTGACGACGTTCCACGCCACGACGACCTTCGCACCGTGATCGGCGAAGGGGGCCTCGAGTTCGTCGGCCGTGTAAAGGGGGTTGTGCTCGACGACGATCGCGCCCAGCCGCAGAGCCGCGTAGAACACCACGATGCCCTGGGGGCAGTTGGGCAGGAGGACGGCCACGCGGTCACCCTTGCCCACGCCCAGGAGTCGCAGGCCCTCGGCGGCGCGCCGGACCCGGCTGCCGAGATCGCCGTAGGTGGTCACCCGGCCGAAGAACTCGGTGGCGGGCCGCTCGAAGTGGGCGCTGACGGCCTGGTCGAACTGGTCGCACAGGGTGGTGGTGCCGTAATCCAGGTCGTGTGTGGTCCCCGGCGTGTAGTGGACCGTCCAGGGCCGGTCGGTGGCTTCGGGGGTGTCTCCGGCGTCTGCGGTCATGCTTGCACCGTAGCCGGTGAGCATCGGGCCATAATGGACCTATGACTTACGGAACACTCGTCCTCCTGCGTCACGGTCAGTCCCGGTGGAACGCGTCCAACCAGTTCACGGGGTGGGTCGACGTCGATCTCACCGACCTCGGTCGCGAGGAGGCGGTCCGCGGCGGCAAGCTCCTCGCGGAGGAGGGCATCCTCCCGGACATCGTCTACACCTCGCTGCTGCGCCGCGCGATCACCACGGCGAACATCTCGCTGGACGCATGCGACCGCCATTGGGTGCCGGTGGTGCGGCACTGGAAGCTCAACGAGCGCCACTACGGCAAGCTGCAGGGCCTCAACAAGGCGGAGATCAAGGAAGAGTTCGGCGACGACCAGTTCATGCTCTGGCGCCGCAGCTATGACACGCCGCCGCCGGCCATCGACCCGGGCAACGAGTATTCGCAGACCGGCGACGTCCGCTACGCCGATCTTCCCGAGGTGCCCCTGACGGAGTGCCTCAAGGACGTGGTGGACCGCTTCATCCCGTACTACACCGCCGAGATCGCCCCGCGCATCGCGGCCGGCGAGACGGTCATGGTGGCCGCGCACGGCAACTCGCTGCGCGCGCTGGTCAAGCACCTCGACGAGATCTCCGATGACGACATCGCGGGTCTGAACATCCCGACCGGCATCCCGCTGGTCTACCGCTTCGACGAGGCCGGGAAGGTCACCAACCCGGGCGGCACCTACCTCGACCCGGAGGCCGCCGCTGCCGGCGCCGCCGCCGTGGCCAGCCAGGGTGGAAAGTAGCCCCACCTCCTCGGGCCTGCCTGCGCGCGGGCGACACGCCGATCGGGCCACCGCCCACGCGCGAGGTGAAGGCCCGGTGAACGAGCCGTAAACCCCCGTCTATCTGCGAACTTCGCGCAGGTGGACGGGGGGTTCTGCTTTTCCGGGCGGGATACCCGGGTCGTAGTATCTGGGTCGTGCAGGTCAGTCTGGGGATCTTCCTCGCGATCGTCGCCGGGATCATCGGCTTCGTCGTGGGCGGCTTCGTCATCCCCTTGATCAATGCGCGAGCCGACCGGCGACGTGCGGAGCAGGCCGGGCCGACCAGGCTCGACGTGTTGCGGGCGGTCTATCAGCAGGCGCCGTACGCGCTCGCCGTGGTGGACCGTCACCAGGACGTGGTGCTGTTCAACCGCCGTGCCGACGAATTGGGCATCGTCGAGGACCGGTTGCTGATCGAGCCGGTCTGGACGGCGGCGCACGCCACGTTCGTCGACGACCGGACATCGGTGTTCGACCTGCCCGCGAAGATGGCGGCCGGCCGTCGCCGAATCCCGTCGGTCAGCGGCCGCTGCGAGATCCTGCAGGGCCACGGCGAGCAGTTCGTCGTGGTGTTCGCGGACGACGACTCGGAGCACCGCCGCATGGAGGCCGCCCGGCGCGACTTCGTGGCCAACGTCTCCCACGAGCTCAAGACCCCGGTGGGGGCGATGGCGGTCCTCGCCGAGGCGCTCCTGGAGTCCAAGGACGACCCGGACTCGGTCGAGTACTTCGGTGGTCGCGTGGTGAGCGAGGCGCAGCGGTTGGGCAAGATGGTCACCGAGCTCATCGAGCTCTCCCGTCTGCAGGGTGCCGAGCGGATCCGCGACCCGGAGCCGGTGGACGTCGACGACGTGGTGGACGAGGCGCTCCGGCGGGCGGCGGGCGCCGCGGAGACGGCCGGGATCGAGCTCATCACCGACTCGCCGTCCGGGCTGGAGATCAAGGGCGACTGGACCCTGCTGGTCACCGCGTTGGCGAACCTCATCTTCAACGCCATCAACTACTCGCACGAGCGCACGCCGGTGTCGATCACCCGGGGGATCTCCGGCGACACCGTGATGCTGCGGGTCACCGACCGCGGGATCGGTATCGCCCCCGAGCACCAGACGCGCGTCTTCGAGCGCTTCTTCCGCGTCGACAAGGCCCGTTCCCGCGCGACCGGCGGCACCGGTCTGGGGCTCGCGATCGTCAAACACGTCGCCCAGAACCACAACGGCGCCGTGTCCCTGTGGAGCCGACCCGGAACCGGGTCCACCTTCACTCTCGAACTCCCGGCCCATGTGGAGCCGGATTCCGGCGGGACAACTCCCGCCACAGAGCACGTCGATCAAGGAGAGGACCAGGTGCCGTGACCAGGGTGCTGATCGTGGAGGACGAGGACTCGCTGGCGGACCCGCTGGCCTTCCTGCTCCGCAAGGAGGGCTTCGACGTCACCATCGCCGGCGACGGCCCGACCGCGTTGGAGAGCTTCGAGGCCGAGGGCGCCGACATCGTGCTGCTCGACCTCATGCTCCCCGGGATGTCGGGAACCGACGTGTGCAAGCGACTTCGCGTGACCTCGAGCGTGCCGGTCATCATGGTGACCGCCCGGGACAGTGAGATCGACAAGGTCGTGGGGCTCGAACTGGGCGCCGACGACTACGTGACCAAGCCCTATTCGGCCCGCGAGCTCATCGCGCGTATCCGGGCGGTCCTACGCCGCGGGGCCGACAAGGAGGCGGACGAGCCCGAGGAGATCGGTGTCCTCGAGTCGGGGCCGGTGCGAATGGACATCGAGCGGCACACGGTGACGGTCCGCGGGGCGGCGGTGACGCTGCCCCTCAAGGAGTTCGATCTGCTGGAGTACCTGCTGCGCAACTCCGGCCGGGTGCTCACCCGCGGGCAGCTCATCGACCGTGTGTGGGGTTCGGACTACGTCGGCGACACCAAGACCCTCGACGTGCACGTCAAGCGCCTGCGCTCGAAGGTCGAGCAGGATCCGGGCAAGCCGGTGCACCTGGTGACCGTCCGCGGGTTGGGCTACAAGTTCGAGCCCTGACCCGCTGCGCGTGCGAGGCGGGTCGGCAGCCGGTGTCAGGCCCCGCACGCGCGGGCGGTCGCCGGGTGCGCGGCCACGATGCCCAGCTGTCGCCGCCGCGCACAGGCCGCGGCCAGCACCTCGTACGGCTCCTCGCCCAGTAACTCGACCAGCTCGTCGCGCAGCGAGACGTAGACGGGCTCCGCGCCCACGTGCGCCTCGGGCGAGCCTGTGCAGTACCAGTCGAGGTCCAACCCGCCGGGACCCCAACCGCGGCGGTCGTACTCGCCTACACGGGTGTGGAGGATCTCCACCTCGTCGGCGCGGTCCTCCCAGTCGTGGGTCACGCGCAGCGGCAGCTGCCAGCACACGTCCGGCTTGGACTCCGGCAGACTCCGCCCGGTCCGCCCGGCCATGTGGTGCAGGGCGCAGCCCGACCCGGCCGGCCAGCCGGGGTCGTTGAAGAAGACGCAGCGCCCGCCCAGTTTGCGGGTCCGCAGCGCCGGCTCCATCTCGCCGTCGTCGCCCGTCAGTTCATCCTCCTCGAGCCACACCTCGTTCTCGGAGTCCTCGGCGGCGGCGGCCGCGAACGCGGCGTCGCGATGCTGCCACTCGCCGGGCGCCAGGAGCGAGACGTTCCGGGTGAGGCGCTCACGGTCCTCGTCGTCCGAGAGGAACGCGCCGTGCGTGCAGCACCCGGACTCCGGTTGGGAACTGTCGATGCCGTGGCAGGCAGGGGTGCCGAAGACACACGTCCAGGACGAGAGCAGCCACGTCATGTCCACTGAGATGAGATGCTCGCCGTTCGTCGGGTCGGGAAAGCTGTACCACTCGCGAGGGAAGTCCAACGGGACCTCGGGGCGAGGGATACCCGGGGTTGCGGAAGGTTCGGTGGCGGTCACAACCAGCGACCGTAGACCGTTTAGGGTGGGCGTGTGAGATTAGGTGTCCTGGACGTCGGGAGTAACACGGTTCACTTCGTCGTCGTCGATGCGCATCGTGGTGGCCACCCCACGCCCATGAACGACTCCAAGACCCGCCTGCGTCTCATCGAGTACCTGGATCAGGACAACAGCATCACCAAGACCGGCATCGCCCGCCTGATCGACGCGGTCAACGAGGCCGCCGATCTCGCCAAGGCCACCAAGTGCAAAGAGGTCATGGCGCTGGCGACCTCCGCCGTGCGCGATTCCGCGAACTCGGACGAGGTGCTGGCCAAGGTCGCCAAGGAGACGGGCGTCGAACTGCGGGTGCTCTCCGGTGAGGACGAGGCGCGCATGACATTCCTGGCGGCACGGCGATGGTACGGCTGGAGCGCCGGGCGGATCCTCAACCTCGACATCGGGGGTGGTTCGCTCGAGCTGACCAGCGGGGAGGACGAGCTGCCGGAACACGCCTTCAGCCTGCAGCTGGGTGCCGGCCGTCTGACCCACGACTGGTTCAAGACGGACCCGCCGGAGCGCAAGCGCATCAACCAGCTGCGCGACTACATCGATGCGGAGCTGGAGGGCCCGGCCAAGGAGCTGCGTGCCGCCGGCGATCCGGATGTCGCCTGCGCCACCTCCAAGACCTTCCGGATGCTGGCACGCCTGACGGGCGCGGCGCCGTCGTCCGAGGGACCGCGGGTCGAGCGAATTCTCACCGCGGCCGGTCTGCGCCAGGTGATCGCGTTCATCTCTCGCATGACCGCCGCGGACAGGGCAGAGTTGGAGGGCGTCAGCGCTGATCGTTCGTATCAAGTGGTGGCCGGCGCATTGGTCGCGGAGGCGTCCATGCGTGCATTGGGGTTGGAAAGTGTGAAAATCTGTCCGTGGGCTCTACGTGAGGGGCTCATTCTTCAGCGTCTCGACCGGGACGTGGGCGGCGACGGGAAGGGAAGCTGACGATGGCCGAGGATTCTGACGGTCAGCAGATCACCGTGGCGGAGCTGCTCAAGCGCATGGGCGCGGAGCAGCAGGAGGTCGCGCCCACCGGGCGTCGGCGCCGCCGTGCTGACGAGGGTGGGGTGAGTGTTTCCGAGCTCACCGGTGAGATTCCGCGCATCACCGATGACACGGTCCTCAGTGGCCGTGCGGCGCGGCGTCATGCGCGCGAGGCGGATGCTGGCGAGGGCGGTTCGTCGCCGTCGGCGGACGAACCCCGGGCGACGGGCGACCCGACCGGTGCGGGCGCGGGAACCGCGCAGCCGGGGGCGGCGGGTAGGACGACGACGACGCCGCCCACCCCGCAGCCGTCCACCCCGAAGTCGGGGCAGGCTCCCGCGTCGGCGTCGCAGGCGCGCCCGTCGGCGACACAGCAGCCGCCGACCGCGCAGCAGCCTTCGGCGGCCCAGACCGCCAGGATCCCGGCCCAGCAGCCGGAGGCCCGGCAGCAGGCACCCACACAGCAGGTGCCCGCGCAGCAGCCGCCCGCCCCGGGGACCGGTGCTCCCGCGACCGCGGACGAGGCGCCCGAGGGGCAGCCGCAGGAGAAGCGTCGCGGTCTGTTCGGCCGTAAGCGCAAGGAGAAAGACTCGGCCGCGGCCGCGCGCCCGTCGGGCGCCTGGACCCCTGACGCGCGTGACGATCGCGGGCCGTCCCGGGCCGGTGTGGCCGGTGCCGCGGCAGCGGGTGGCGCTGCTGCCGGTGCCGCGGGTCTCGCGGGCGCCGCGACCGGCTCGGGTGCAGGTTCCCAGACCGGTCCCGGGCAGCCGGCCGCTGCGCAGACGCAGCCTCAAACGCAAACGCAAACGCAAGCGCCGACGCAGCCGCAGGCCAAGGGCCCCACCGCGGGGGACTCCACCGCGGGGGACACGGCCGGTCGGGCGGACTCCGCCCCGGCCCGGCAGCAGGCGTGGGGCGTGCCGACCGGCAGTGGCTCCACAGCCCACAGTGCTCCCGAGGCCCCGGCCGGCGCGGTCGCCGCAGCCGCGGCCACCACGGACAAGACCGCAGACAAGGCCACAGACACGAACAGCGATGCGGCTCCCGTCGCGACCGCGCCCGCTCGAGGCGTCAAGGACGCTGGCGCGGTGACCGGTTCAACCGCCCCCGAGGGCACTGACACGGACGGCCGCGAGGGCTCCTTCGGCCGAGCCGCTGCCGCTGCCGCGGGCGGCGCCGGCGTCGCCGGGATGACCGCGGCCGCGGTCTCCGGTGACCGGGACTCCGCACCGGCCACGACGGACCGGTACCGCGACGCCGACCCGGACACCGCGCGTGCCGATCACGCGGACACCGAGCGGTCGCCCGCGTCGCAGTGGATGATCCTCGTCGCCCAGGTGCTCGCCTCCGCGGTCGCGGGCGCGGCGCTGTTCATCGGCTTCCAGTTGCTGTGGACCGACCTGCCGTGGGTGGCGTTCGCACTGGCGATCATCGTGATCGTGGGGCTCGTCGCCATGGTGCGCGTGCTGCGCCGGTCGAATGACACGGTCAGCATCGCCCTGGCGGTGATCGTGGGCATAGGCGTGACCTGCGGGCCGCTCCTGCTCAGGCTCGTCACCTAGCGGCTCCGCACCAGCACGTACCGACTCCGCCCGCATCCGCTTCCGGATGCGGGCGGAGCTCATTTCGGCGCGCGCGTCAGCGGGGCGGCACGCCGGGGCCGGCCCGCGGCGGTGTGGCACTGTAATGGGCATGACGAGAATCGCAGTGGTCGGTGGCGGACGTATCGGAGAGGCCCTCATAGCGGGACTCCGCGAGGCCGGGACCCCGGGGTCGGACATCGTGGTGATCGAAGCCGTCCAGGCCCGCGCCGACGAGTTGGCCAAGAAGTACTCCATCCTGCCCACGTCCCTCGACATCGGGTGTGAGGGCGCCGACGTGATCGCGATCGCCGTGAAGCCGCAGGACGTGCCTGCGGTGACCGAGCGGGTCGGCGACGCCATCTCCGACAGCGTCCACGAGTCGATCGTGGTCTCGCTCGCCGCGGGCGTCTCGACCGAATCGCTCGAGACCAGACTCAGCGCCGGCTCCCCGGTCGTGCGGGTCATGCCCAACACGGCCATGCTCGTGGGCCAGGGCGTCTCGGCGATCTGCAAGGGCCGCTTCGCGCGCGACGAGCATCTCGAGCAGGTGCGGTCGATCATGGAGAGCGTCGGCGCCGTCGTCGTCGTCACCGAGGCCCAGATGGACGCGGTGACGGCAGTGTCCGGATCCGGCCCCGCCTACTTTTTCCTCCTCGCCGAGGCGCTGATCGACGCCGGAGTGGAGCAGGGCCTGCCCCGCGACGTGGCCACGACCCTGGCCACCGGCACCGCGCTCGGCGCGGGCGCGATGCTCGCCGGCGGCGGCGAGGGCCCCGGACAGCTCCGCTACAACGTCAGCTCGCCGGGTGGCACCACCGCGGCGGCGATCCGCCGCCTCGAGTCGGGAGGCCTGCGCGCGGCGGTGGCCGATGCGGTCGAGGCCGCCGCGTCGCGGTCCCGCGAGATGGCGCGGGCCGTGATCCAGGACGACGACGAGATCGACTGACCCAAGGCTCACGCCCACCTGCACGCACCCGCCGGCCTCGAAGAAGACGGCCCGGGCGGCTACCGGGAGGGCGAAGCGGCGAGGGACGCGACCCGCCAGGTGAGAGAAACCCCACCTGGCGGGTCGTCGCTTTTAGCACAACCCCAGTTCAGAACGGGTGACCTCAGGTCTCGGCGGCGTGTCATTGAAGTAATTCGCCCACTCCCGTCGCATTGATCACACCTTTCACGCTAGGCTCATCTCCAGCACGTGCGTGTCCGTACCGCAGGAGGGGAAGCCTGCGGCGCGACGCGTGCCACGAAGGGTTGTGACGATGGCGACTACCGACAAGACCGAAGGCGGCTCGCAGCCGGCGGGGGGCTCTCAGTTCCTCACCGTTGCCGAGGTGGCCGCGCTGATGCGCGTGTCCAAGATGACGGTCTACCGACTCGTGCACTCCGGCGAGTTGCCGGCCGTCCGGGTGGGGCGCTCGTTCCGCGTCCACTCCAAGGCCGTGCACGAGTACCTCGACACCTCGTACTTCTCCGCAGGCTGACCCGACCGGGGCGGAGGCACATTCCGTCCCGGACCCATTTTCGTCGCGGACCCGCCTGCAGGTAGGCTGGACTGGTTCCGTCCCGGCTCGAGAAGCCCGCTTCAGGCGCCGGAGCGCAAGCCAAGGTCCACGACCAGTAGTCGACAGGTAGGTGACCCCGATATGGGTTCTGTGATCAAGAAGCGCCGCAAGCGTATGTCCAAGAAGAAGCACCGCAAGATGCTCCGCCGGACTCGCGTGCAGCGTCGCAAACTCGGTAAGTGAGTCCCGCGGCGCGCTGACCGCGCCCGGACTCACGCCTGTAGCAGATGCCCGTCGCCCCAGTGGTGGCGGGCATCGGTGTATTTCCGGCCGGGGCCGGTTCGCACGGTACGTCGCGGCTAGACTCGGTCGGGTGAACACCGAAGCTTCCAGCCGCACGCCGGCGCGTGCTGTCGCGGTCGTCGGCGGCAGTCGCTACCTCGGCGCGCACCTGGTGGGCATGCTGCTCCGGAACGAGTCCGTCGAGCGTGTGCTGGCCATCGACTCGGTCAAGCCGTCACCCCAGCACCGCAGGCGGATGCGTGACGCGGAGTTCGTCCGGCTCGACCCCCAGTCGCCGCGTCTGCAGGGGATCCTGCGCGAGGCGGGGATCGACACCGTGGTGCACGCCGGGCTGTTCCACACCGACTTCGCGCCGGGCGGCCGGGCGGCCGTCAAGGAGTCCAACATCATGGGCTCGATGCACGTCATCGCGGCGTGTGGCAGGGCCTCGACCGTCAAGCGGTTCGTGTTGATTTCCTCCACCACCGTGTACGGCTCCTCGGGCTCGGACCCGGCCATGTTCACCGAGGACATGGCCGCGCGCCGCCAGCCGAGCGGCGGCATCCCGCTGGACCACCTGTCCGTGGAGGGCTATGTGCGGGGCATGTCTCGCAAGCGCCCGGACATCGACGTGACGATCCTGCGCATCCCCGCCATCCTCGGGCTGCCCGAGCCGACCGTGCTGGGGGAGCTGCTGCTGCCGTCGGTCGCGCCGGTGCTTGCCGGTTACGACCCGCGGGTCCAACTGCTGCACCCGCAGGACGCGTTGGACGCGCTGCTCCACGCCACCCTCGGGGCGGCGCCGGGCACGTACAACATCGCCGCCGAGGGCGTGCTCACGCTGGCCCGGGCGATCCGCCGGGCGGGCCACATCCCGCTGCCGGTGCCGCCGCAGACCTTCAAATACGCGGCCCGCATGCTGCTCAGCCGGGGGCTCAGGGACATCGGCCCGTCGCAGATGCGGTACCTGCGGTTCGGCAGGGTGGTCGACACCACCCGCATGCGCACGGAGTTCGGATTCCGGCCCAGCTACACCACCGATGAGGCCCTGCACGCCTACCTGGTCGACTCCGGGACGGAACCCCTGGTCACCCGTGCCTCGCTGGAGCGCAAGGTCGCCAAGCTCGAGAAGTTGCTACCGGGGCCCGTGGCCGACCGGCTGCGCGCGGGCGTGGACACCACCATCGGTGAGCTCGAGGCGATCGGGGCCCTGCCCGACCGCATGGAGGAGGCGTTGTGAAGGGCCCGGAATTCGACCTGAGCCAGCCACTCGGTGGTCCCCGCTGGGGCGAGGGCCGCCGGGACGCCCGGAGTGACCGGATGGTCGGGGAGGGCTTTCTCGGCGCGACCACCAGCAGCGACGCCGCCGCCACCGAGATCGGGCGGATCGTCGACAGGTTCCTCAGCTCGATGCGGGCCACCCTCGGGCAGATCGTGGAGGCCGTGCCGATCGATGCCGAGATGCTCGCGCCGGTCCGCGATCTCGCCCGCGGCGTGGACGTGATGCTCGCGACCGGCGACGTCAGCGCGCTGTCCGGGATGGCCGAGGCCATCAACTCCGCCGGGGAGGTCCTGGCGACCCGCATCACCGGCGGCTATGAGGTCGACGAGTTCGGCTTCGACGAACACTTCTACACCAACGTCTGGCTTCCCCTGTGGCGCCCGCTTTTCGAGCACTGGTTCCGCGTCGAGGTGATCGGGGCGGACAACATCCCGGCCGAGGGCGCGGGGTTGATCGTGTCCAACCATGCCGGCGTGCTCCCGCTCGACGGGCTGATGACCAGCGTCGCGGTCCACGACCACGGTGGTCGCGCCCTGCGTCTGCTGGCCGCGGACCTGGCCATGACGCTGCCCGTGTCCGCGCCGCTGGCCCGCCGGGCGGGCGCCACCCTGGCCTGCAACGCCGACGCCGAGCGGCTGCTCGAGGACGGTCACGTGGTGGCCGTGTGGCCCGAGGGTTTCAAGGGCCTCGGTAAGCCGTTCGCCGACCGCTACCGACTGCAGCGCTTTGGCCGCGGCGGGTTCGTGTCCACCGCGCTGGCCGCCGGCGCGCCGATCATCCCGTGCTCGGTCGTCGGCTCGGAGGAGATCTACCCGAAGATCGGCGAGATCCCGGCGCTCGCGCGGCTGCTCGGACTGCCGTACATGCCCATCACCCCGACGTTCCCGCTCCTCGGCGGGCTCGGCGGTATCCCGTTGCCCACCAAGTGGACGATGGAGTTCGGCGAGCCCATCGAGACCGCACACCTGGGGCCGGACGCCGCCGATGACCCGATGGTGGTCTTCGAGATCACCGACCAGGTCCGCGAGACCATCCAGAACACGCTGTTCCGGAACCTCGCGCGACGCGGCAGCGTCTTCTTCGGCTGACCTCGCGCTACGCGCCGCTGGGGCGGGAGGAGTACTTCGACCGCATGGCCGCCCCGGCGCCGGCGAGCCCGCCGACCGCCAGCACACCCGGCACGGCCTTCTTGGCGGCCTGGCGCACCGTGCGGAAGTCCTTGACGTTCCAGCCGTTCTCCGAGGCGTATTTCCGCAGCTTCGAATCCGGGTTGATGGCCACCGGGTGGCCCACCATGGTCAGCATCGGCATGTCGTTGAAGCTGTCCGAATAGGCGTAGCACTTCGACAGGTCGAAGCCCTCCTTCTCGGCGAGCGTGGCGATCGCGTGTGCCTTACCGGGCCCGTGCAGGATGTCGCCCACGAGCCGGCCGGTGTAGACGCCGTCCTTCTCCTCGGTGACCGTCCCCAGCGCGCCCGACAGGCCCAGCCGGGTGGCGATCACGCGGGCCAGCATCACCGGCGTGGCGGTGACCAGCCAGACCTGCTGGCCGGCGTCGAGGTGCATCTGCACGAGCGCCCGCGTGCCCGGCCAGACGCGGTCGAGCA
Source organism: Dietzia aurantiaca (assembly GCF_021033825.1). Taxonomy (GTDB): domain Bacteria; phylum Actinomycetota; class Actinomycetes; order Mycobacteriales; family Mycobacteriaceae; genus Dietzia; species Dietzia aurantiaca. Next base: position 310,640 of record NZ_JAIFXZ010000001.1, on the reverse strand, counting down.
TCGAGGTGTCCACGACCTCCTCGCTCAGCGCGGTCAGCTCGGCGACGGTGCGGCCCTCGACGAACGCCAGTGCCTTGTCGCGTCCGCTCGCGACATCGTCGGCGTTCTCCTCGCCGGAGATCCGGAACTTGGCCTGCGACCATGCCAGTCCCATGATGTCCTTGGCGGTGAAGAACTTGTGCTTGGCCAGCCCGCGGGCCAGCAGGATGATCGAGGCGCCCTGGATCAGCGTGTTGTCCACGTCGAAGAACGCGGCCACCTGCGGGTCTGCGACGAACGGCTCGACCGCGTGCTCGTCCTCCGGGACCGGGGCGTCGGCCAGCGGGGTGCCGGTCTCGACACCCTTCTCGATCTTGACGGCGTTCTCGGCCGACGCCTTACCCGCCATGCGCTGGATGCGGTGGCTGCGACGCCGGTAGGCCAGGCGGCCGATGGCACTCGTGACGTCAGCGCGACCGGGCAGCCGCATGCCGAACAGGGCCGGCCGGCCGTCCGACTCCACCTGTTCGTCGATGAGATCCGACGCGTCCGCGCCCGGGAACTCCGGGTCGAGGCCGTCGGCGGGCGTCGTGTCGGCGTCGTCGTTCACCTGTCGTGACCTCCTGGGGGCGATGGGCCCCATCCTAAGGCAGCCCTGTGGCGGTCGGGCACTATCTAGGCATGGTGCACGGTGTGACGTTGTTGACGCGCGAGGGCTGCGGGAGCTGCGTGCGGGTCCACGATCAGCTGGTCCCGTTGTGCGCGCGGGCGGGCGCGCGGCTGGAGGTGACCGACGTCGACCGGGTCGCCGATCGCGAGCTCGCGATCGAGTACGGCGACCGACTGCCGGTGGTGTTGGTGGACGGTGCCGAGCACTCCTGTTGGGAGGTCGACGACGACGAGCTCGTCGCCACGCTCGCCGACACCGAGCCGTTCGCGGGTTGGGACTAGACGTCGTCCGCCTCTCCCGGCACTTCGGGGACCCCCGGCTGCCCGGCGCCCCGGAGCGCCCGGAGGAACGTCGCGTGGCGCAGCAGGAACGCGCCCTCGTCGAGCTTCTTGCGCCGCATCCAGCCGGTGACCTCGCTGTTGTGCTTGCTCGCGTTGCAGGACGCGCAGGCCGGGACCACGTTCTCCACGGTGTAGCGGCCGCCGCGGGAGATCGGCTGGACGCAGTCGCGCTGCAGCGCCGGCCCGGTCTCCCCGCAGTACGCGCATCCTTCCCAGGCGTCGAGGATCTCGAACCACTGCTGGTCGGTGAGGTCGTTGTCCACCCGGGACAGCCGCCGCTGACGGCGCCTGGCGTAGCGGGCGCGGGTCGACGGCGACGCCGACGAGGAGTTTCTGCGGCGGGGAGGCACGGGGGAGGTCCTTTCGTGGAGCGGACCGGCGGTCCGCGCTGCTCACGGACGGCGCGCGGGGTCCGCCACGCATAGCATTGACCCCGGTGACGGTTTTGTCCCGGGGTGCCATGCGGGTTACGGTGGATCGCGTTACGGGTCGTCCGCAGGCTTCACCGCCGCGACCGTCCCGGCAGGTCGGTCCCGGCGTGGGGTCGGCCTGTACGCAGCCGTGCACATCGACAGGAGACGACCGACTGTGGAGCAGCGTTCCGCGAGTTCGTCCTGCGGTGCCCTGTCCGTTCATTCGGTCCCCGGCCCGCACGGTGGCGGCCGTCCCGATGCCGCGTCCCGGGCCGTCAGGCCACGAGTTGACGAGCTGGCATCCATTCTGGCATGGGCCCATCGCGCCCCGTCGGCCGGGGGTCGGTTGTGAGCATCCTCCTGGTGGGTGTCTCCCATCACAGTGCGCCCGTCTCGCTGCTCGAGGCCGTCGCCGTCTCCGAGGTCGACCGGGACGTGCTCACCGAGGAACTGATCGCCGGTGAGCACATCGACGAGGCGATGATCGTCACCACCTGCAACCGGGTCGAGGTGTACTCGGCCGCCAAGGCGTTCCACCCGGCGCTCGACGACGTGGTGGCGCTGCTGTCGCGGCACTCCGGGATGGCGATCGACGAGCTGAGCCGCCACCTGTACATCCGGTACTCCGAGGCCGCCGCCGAGCACCTGTTCTCCGTGGCCTCGGGCCTGGACTCGATGGTGGTGGGCGAGCAGCAGATCATCGGCCAGATCCGTACCGCCTACCAGTCGGCATCCGAGATCGGCGCCGCCGGGACGACCCTGCACCGTCTAGCTCAGCAGGCCCTGCACGTGGGCAAGCGCGTCCACACCGAGACCGGGATCGACTCGGCCGGTGCCTCCGTGGTGTCTGTCGCGCTGGACCGGGCCGCCGAGATCCTCGACGCGACCGGCCTCGACCCGGCCGGCTCGGCCGCCGACGGCCCCGTCGCGGGCCGCCACCTCGACGGGCGTCGGGCCGTGGTGCTCGGTGCGGGCGCGATGGGCGGGCTCGCCGTGGCACACCTGGGCCGTGGCGGCATCTCCCACATCGACGTCACCAACCGCACCGCCGAGCGGGCCGAGCGACTGTCGGAGATCGCCCGCGACGCGGGCACCCCGGCCGCGGCGTTCCCGCTCGAGGAACTGGCCCGCGCGGTGGCCAGGGCCGACATCCTCTTCACCTGCACCGGGGCCGTGGGCACGGTCGTGACGCTCGGCGACGTGCACACCGCGCTCGCCGGCCGCGGCGAGCTGGGCCACCTGGTCATCTGCGACCTCGGGATGCCGCGGGACGTCGACCCGGCGGTCGCCGGACTGCCCGGCGTAACGGTCCTGGGCATCGAGGCCCTCAAGGAGGACCCCGCCACCTCGGGCGCCGCCGCCGAGTCCGACGCGGCCCGAACCATCGTCGACGCCGAGCTGACCGCCTACACCCAGGCCGAGCGCATGGCCGAGGTCGGCCCGCTGATCGGCAAGCTGCGGGGACGCGGTGGCCAGGTTGTCGCGGCCGAGATGCGGCGCCTCGAGGCACGCCTGCCGGAGATGGACGACAAGGTGCGCGACGAGGTCGCCAACACCGTCCGCCGGGTGGTCGACAAACTTCTGCACCCGCCGACGGTGAAGGTCAAAGAGCTCGCCGCCAGGTCGGACGGCGAGGACTTCGCGGCAGTGGTAAGCACACTGTTCGATCTGGACAGCATCGTGGACGAGGAGGCGTCATGAGCAGGATCCTGAAGGTGGGAACGCGCGGCAGCACGCTGGCCACCACGCAGGCCGGGCACGTCCGCGACGCGCTTATCGCGGCCGGGTACCGGGCCGAGCTGGTCATCGTGCAGACCAAGGGCGACGTCGTGATGGCGCCGGTCGAGCGGATCGGCGTCGGCGTGTTCACCCTGGAACTGCGGGCCGCGCTGGAGCGCGGGGACTGCGACATCGCCGTCCACTCCTACAAGGACCTGCCGACCGCACGCGACGAGCGGTTCGCGCCGATCGCCGTACCGCCCCGCGTCGACCCGTCGGACGTGCTCATCGCCCGCGACGGGCTCACCATGGCCACGCTCCCCGAGGGCGCCCGCGTCGGCACCTCCGCCCCGCGCCGGCGCTCCCAGCTCGCGGCCCTGCGGCCCGACCTGGACCTGCACCCGCTGCGCGGCAACATCGACACCCGGATGGGCTACGTCACCAGCGGCGACCTCGACGCGGTGGTCCTGGCCGCCGCCGGACTCGACCGCACCCGGGTGGGCGAGCGCGCCACCCATCGGTTCGGCATCGACGAGATGTTGCCGGCCCCCGCCCAGGGAGCGCTGGCCGTCGAAGCACGTGCTGACGATCCGGACGCGATCGCGGCCCTCGTCGTCGTCGACCATCTCCCGACCCGGGTGCGGATCGCGGCCGAACGGCGCCTGCTCGCCGACCTCGAGGCCGGGTGCACCGCGCCCGTGGGCGCGCGGGCGGAACTGTCCGGGATCGGTCCCGCGGACTCCGCCTTCGCCGGTACGGACCCCGCCGCCGACCGGGTCGCCGCCGACGCCGAGCTCACGCTCCACGCGGTCGTCGCCGCCCACGACGGTTCCACCGTTCTCCGCACCCACGGGACCACCGTCCCCGCGGAGCACCCCGACGGCCCCCTCGCGGCCGCCGAGGAGCTCGGACGCACACTCGCGGCCGAACTGCTCGACCGGGGCGCGCGAGACCTCATGTCCGACGAGTCGCCCGAACAACGCGACCCACTCGTACCCAGGGAGTCCACGACGGCGCCACCGACCGTCCGCGATTCCTAGCCCACCCACGAACTCCCCACTCGCGCGCAGCCAGCGCGCGACACCCATCCCACGGAGAGACGAACAATGACTCGAGCACGCAACACCCGCCCCGGAACCGTCCGCTTTGTCGGCGGAGGTCCGGGCAACGCGGGGATGCTCACCTGCCGGGCCCAGGAGGTCCTCGCCGGAAACGCACTGGTCTTCGCCGACGCCGACGTGTCGGCCGAGGTGCTCGCGCTGGTCGCCACACAGGTGCCGGTGCCGCAGGAGATGCTCGACGCGCGGCAGGCCGAGATGGACGCGGCCGTCGCCGCCGAGGACAAGGCCGAGGTCAAGCGTCTCAAGGCCCTGCCCGCCCCCACCGCTGCCGACATCCGGCCCGTGCTGGGCGAGCCCGCGGCCGTCGCCAAGCAACTCGTCGCCGAGGCCAAGAAGGGGCGCGACGTCGTCCGCCTGGTCGCCGGTGACCCCATGACCACCGACGCCACCGTCACCGAGATCGCGGGCGTCGGCCGCACCGTCGTGCCGTTTGAGGTAGTGCCCGGCGTCGCCGAGGCCACCGCCGTGCCCGCGTTCGCCGGCATCGCGCTCGGCTCCGGCTACGTGTTCGCCGACGGTCGCGGCAAGGTCGACTGGGCGGCCCTCGTCGGCTCTCCCGGACCGATCGTCCTGCGCACCACCGGGCGCCACCTCGCCGAGGCCGCCTCCAACCTGGCCGAGCAGGGCCTGGCCGCCGGTACGCCGGTGACCGTCACCTGCTCCGGTTCGCTCTGCGCCCAGAAGTCCGCCGACGGCACCCTGGCCACCATGGCCGACGTCGGGCGGGACATGGAGGGCGACCTCGTCGTGACCATCGGCAAGTCGGCCGGCGAGCGGCACCGCCACCAGTGGTGGGAGTCGCGTGCCATGTTCGGCTGGAACGTGCTCGTGCCCCGCACCAAGGCACAGTCCGCCGAGATGAGCGACCGCATCTCCGAGCACGGCGCCGTGCCCGTCGAGGTGCCGACCATCGCGGTCGAGCCGCCGCGCAGCCCCGCCCAGATGGAGCGCGCCGTCAAGGGGCTCGTCGACGGCCGCTATCAGTGGGTCGTGTTCACCTCCGCGAACGCCGTGCGTGCCGTGTGGGAGAAGTTCGTCGAGTTCGGCCTGGACGCCCGCGCCTTCTCCGGCGTGAAGATCGCCTGCGTCGGCGAGGGCACCGCGGCCCGCGTCCGTGAGCTGGGCATCCAGCCGGAACTGCTGCCCTCCGGCGAGCAGTCCAGCCTGGGCATGCTCGAGGTGTTCCCGCCGTACGACGACGTGCTCGACCCGGTCAACCGGGTCCTGCTCCCGCGCGCCGATATCGCCACCGAGACGCTCGCCGAGGGTCTGACCGACCGCGGCTGGGAGATCGAGGACGTCACCGCGTACCGGACCGTGCGCGCCGCTCCGCCGGCCGCCGAGATCCGCGAGATGATCAAGACCGGCGGGTTCGACGCCGTCTGCTTCACCAGCTCCTCGACCGTGCGTAACCTCGTGGGGATCGCCGGTAAGCCGCACGCCCGCACGCTCATCGCGTGTATCGGGCCCCGGACCGCCGAGACCGCCGCCGAGTTCGGACTGCGCGTGGACGTGCAGCCCGAGAATGCCTCGGTGCTCGAGCTGGTCGACGCCCTGGCCTCGCACGCCGACCACCTGCGCGCGGCCGGCGAGCTGCCGCCGCCGCGTCGTCGCGCGCGTCGCCGCTGACCGCGACCGCGGCAACGCGCCCCCGAGTTCTCCCGAGCTCGGGGGCGCGCTCGTCGGTGGGCGAGTAGCTGGTGGCGCCGTCGCGCGCCGCCGTCGGGTGGTGGACTTTCGTAGAGTGGAGCGCGTGATCGAATTGCCGCAGAACCCTGCCGCCCCCGTAGTCCGACCGCGACGCCTCCGGAGCACTCCTGCGATGCGTCGACTCGTGGGGGAGACCACGCTGGAGGCCCGGCAGCTGGTGTTGCCGGTGTTCGTCGCCGACGGGATCGACGAGCCGCGCGACATCACGTCGCTGCCCGGGGTCGTCCAGCACACCGTCGACTCGATCCGGCGCGAGGCCCTCGCCGCCGCCGAGGCCGGGCTCGGCGGGATCATGCTCTTCGGGGTACCGCGGGACGAGGACAAGGACGCCCGCGGGAGCTGTGGGGTCGCCCCGGACGGCATCCTCAACCGGGCGTTGGCGGCGGTCCGCGAGGAGGTCGGTGACGATCTCGTGGTGATGGCGGACACGTGCCTCGACGAGTTCACCGACCACGGGCATTGCGGCGTGCTCGGTACCGGCCCCCGCGGCGAGGTGGTGGTGGACAACGACGCCACGCTGACCGCCTACAACGAGTTGGCGGTCGCCCAGGCGGCGGCCGGGGCCCACGTCGTGGGGCCCAGCGGGATGATGGACGGGCAGATCGCGTCCATCCGCGCGGCTCTCGACGGCCAGGGGCATCAGGACGTCGCGGTGCTCGCCTACAGCGCCAAGTACGCCAGCGCGTTCTACGGCCCGTTCCGCGAGGCGGTCGGTTCGTCCCTGCAGGGTGACCGCAAGACGTACCAGCAGGATCCCGGCAACCTGCGCGAGTCCCTGCGAGAGGTGCGGCTGGATCTCGACGAGGGGGCCGACATGGTGATGGTCAAGCCGGCCATGTCGTATCTCGACGTCCTCCGCCAGACCGCGGAGATCTCCGACGTCCCGGTCGCGGCCTACCAGGTCTCCGGTGAGTACGCGATGATCTCGGCCGCGGCCGAGCGGGGCTGGATCGACCACGATCCGGCGGTCATGGAATCGCTCCTGTCCATCCGTCGCGCCGGTGCCGACATCGTGTTGACGTACTGGGCGCTGCTCGCCGCGAAGCTGCTGGCCGAAGGCCGTGGTCGGCGGTGACCTCCAGCGGACCGTGGCGGCCGCCGGCCCCCGACGACACAGTGGGGGCCGACCCCGTCGCCGGGGCCGGCGGGGAGGCCGAGCTCGACCGGCCCCCGTCCCCGCCCCCCGAGGAGATCCGCGCGGCCTGGGGACTGTGGCTGGCCGCGGCGGTGTTCGCGTTGGCGGGCATGCTGCTCAACGCTGCGACCGCGCGACTCACGGACCTGCCCGTCGCCACCCAGGGCGCCTTCCGCGACGCCGTCGACAACGCGGGTGCGACCGACATCTCCGTCGATTCGCTGTTCCAGCTCGCGCTGGCCGTCGGTGCGGTGTTCGCGCTGCTGGCCGCCGCGCTGACGGTGTGGCTGGCATTCCGGCTCCGGGCGGGCAAGGGCTGGGCCCGCACCATGCTCAACCTCATCGCGGTCTTCCTCGTGATTGACGCGGTGTCCGTCGTGATCGGCGTGTTCGGTGGCGTGGCCGGCGCGGGTGAGCGTGACGAGGTCGTGAGCTTCGTCGTCGTCGCCCTCCAGATCCTCGCGGGGCTGTGCGCCGCCACCGCCGTCTGGCGCCAGCACACCGCCGAGGCGCTCGCGTACACCAAGGGCGACAGGGGGCCCCGTGTCGGCAAGTGAACCGGCCCGGATCCGGCCGGGCGCCGAGCCCGAGGGGCCCGTCCTGTACGCCGAGGACGGCTGGAGCTGGGCCTGGATCCTGGCGGCCCCGCTGTTCTGCACCGCGGCGGGGTTGTTCGAGTGGCTCACCGATGCGCCGGTGCATTGGCTGATGCTGACCGTCTGCGCGATCGCGTCCGCGCTGTGCCACGGGGTCATGATCGCCGCCACGCGCGTGCACGGGCGCGTCCGGCTCACGCCCACCGCCTACTACCAGGGCACCGAGGAACTCGACCTGGCCCACGTGCAGCAGGTCCTCCCCCCGGCCGGCGGGGGCCCTGCCGAGGCGTCCTGGCAGACCGCCCGCACGCTCGGCGAGCTACGCGAGGTCCCGCGGCGCCGCGGCGCCGTGGGACTGCGTCTGGACACCGGCGCCGAGGTCCGCGCGTGGTGCCGCCGTCCCGCCGCGCTGCGTGCCGCTCTGGTCGACGCCATCGGGGCCGCCGACGCGTCGCCGGGCCCGGCGTGAGGGCTCGGCGCCACGCCGTCGTGGCGACTGTCGCGGCGGCCCTGGCCGTGCTCCTGTGGTGGCTGTCGCGGGGGTCGATCGAGGTCGTTCCGCCCGCCATCGACCCGCCCGTGGACGGCACCGTCGTCCGCACGGTCACCGACACCCGGTTGCTGCTCGCCGCCACCGTGTCAGCCGGTCTGGCGATGGTGTTCGCGACGCTGTCTATCCTGAGTGTCACCTCACGTCTCCGAGGCTGATATATCCACTTCTGCCTGGGGTTTCGTGGCGGATCGACGCGTCACGGTAACGATCGGATGACGGTTCGCTGAGTGCTTGCCCGGCGATTCCACGTGGTGCGCACCACACGCTACTGTTGGGAAAGTTCGGACGTGTGTGGCCACGGTGAAAGCCTGCGTCGAGGCGTCTGATTCTCGGGAAGACACCTACAGCACATGGAATTGGGGATCGGTGCAGCCATCTAGCACTTTCGTTGGCACCACCGCGGTCGTGGGAGCGATCGCACTGCTGGGATCGGGAGTGGCAGCAGCCGCCCCGGTGGAGTGGCAGGAATGTACTGAGATGCTCGGCGTGGAGTCCGAGTACCTCCCCGCCGGGATGGAGTGCGGGACCGTCGAGGTGCCCGTCGACTACGGCGACCCGGCCGGCGCCACGACCAAGGTCGCGCTGACCCGGATCAAGGCCTCCACGGGACAGGCCAGGTCCACCGTGTTCGGCAACCCGGGCGGGCCGGGAAACTATGCGCTCAACTTCTGGAACCCGCCGCTGGACGGCTCCGCGCCTGCCGGTCTGTACGAGAACCACGACCTGGTGGCGGTCCAGCCCCGCGGCATGTTCGGCTCCAACCCGATGGTCTGTGAGGTCGAGTACGTCGGCCCGAACTCCGCCAACCCGCTGCACGACGCGTGCTTCGGCACCGACCCGGCGTACATGAAGTCCATGACCACCGAGAACGCCGCGCGCGACACCAATGCGGTGCGCGAGGCGCTCGAGCTCGCCGAGATCGACTACCTGGGCGTGTCCTACGGCACCGCGATCGGCACCGACTACGCGACGCTGTTCCCCGAGCACACCGGGAAGATGGTGCTCGACTCCAACACCCACCCCGACTGGCGCTGGTCCGAGCAGGCGCAGCAGGGCGCGTTCGCGCAGGAGAAGCGGGTCAACGACATCTTCGGGTGGATCGCCGAGCGGGACGAGTACTACGGGCTCGGTGACACCCCCCTGAAGGTGTTCCACTCCTGGAAGTGGGTGACCGACCAGGAGGTGGGCGGCCCCGCCAACCTGACGCCCCCGCCGGCCGAGACCCGTGACCTGCCGGTCGAGCTGCGCGGAACGGTGCTCGAGCAGCCGGCTATCGACGTGGTCAACACGACCGCGCCGGGCCGCGCCCGCGTCGAGGGCTTCGCCCGCGCCGCCGCGCTGCAGGGCCTGACCAACAACGCCACCACCGGTCTTTACGACGCCACCGTGGGCGCCACCTACAACGAGCAGGCGTGGCCGATGCTGGCCCACATCCTGAAGTACTACAACGACGGTGGCCAGATCGCCCGGGTCGACTACGAGACCGTCGGCCTCATGCTCGCGGCGCAGGAGAACCGCTCGCCGGTCTACCGCACCGACATCGAGATGAACGCCATCATCACCTGCAACGAGACGGCCGCCCCGGCCGACCAGCTGGGGGTGACGGCGGCCAAGATCGACAAGGCCACCGGAGGCAGCCGACTCGCGACGCGCGCCGCGGTCGAGGCCGCCGGCGACGACTGTGTGGGCTGGGATCCCGTCGCCCGCACGATCGACCCCAGCGGAGACGAGCTGGACGTGAAGCCTCTCGTCCTGCACTCCGAGGACGACGCCGTGACCCCGATCGCCGGGGCCCATCGCGTCGCCGACGCCATGGGCGGCACGCTGGTGACCGTCGGGGGAGGCGACCACGCCGTGTTCCGGACCGGTAACGAGGCCGTGGACCGGATCGTCATGGAGTTCCTCGAGACCGGACAGGCCACCCCCGGCCACGTGCCGGGCAAGCCGTCGCCGGACCCGCTGCCCAAGTGGGACGCGGCCGACCGCGCCTCCGCCGCCCAGGAGGGCATGGGGGCCCCGGTCGAGGGCGCCGACGACTGGTACGGCACGCACCGCGGCGACGCGATCGCGCCGGCCACCGGATCCGTCGAGCCCGCACCGGTGAACGCGGCCCCCGCGCCGGTGATCCCCGCTCCGGCCCCGCTGCCCACCCCGCAGGAGCTGCACGCGCAGGCGCAGAAGGCGCTGCAGGACGTGGCCGGTCAGATCGACGCGGCGGCCAAGTCGCTGTTCACCCCGCCGGCGCCGCCGGCATAGCCGCAGGCCACGCACCGCGGGGGAGAGCTCGTCGGGCGTCTCTGAGACACTGGAGGGGTGACGAACCCGAGTGATGCCCTCCCGACCCCGACCGGCCTGTCCGGCACCACGCGATCGGCCGAGCTCTTCGCGGAGGCCCGAGAGCTGATCCCCGGTGGGGTCAACTCCCCGGTCCGCGCCTTCAACTCCGTCGGCGGAACCCCGCGTTTCATGCGTGAAGCGCGGGGTTCTCGCATGACGGACGTGGACGGCAACAGCTATATCGATCTCGTGTGCTCCTGGGGGCCGATGATCCACGGTCACGCCCACCCGGAGATCGTCGACGCCGTCCGGTCCGCGGCCTCCCGCGGCCTCAGCTTCGGCACCCCCACCGAGGGTGAGGTCGATCTGGCGCGCGAGATCATCGCCCGCACGTCCGTGGAGGAGGTGCGACTGGTCAACTCGGGCACCGAGGCCACCATGAGCGCGGTACGCCTGGCCCGCGGCTTCACCGGCCGGGCCAAGGTCATCAAGTTCTCCGGCTGCTACCACGGCCACGTCGACGCCCTGCTCGCCGACGCCGGCTCCGGGGTGGCCACGTTCTCCCTGCCGGACTCGCCCGGCGTCACCGGGGCCAGCGCCCACGACACGATCGTGCTGCCGTACAACGACGTCGACGCGGTGCGCCTGGCGTTCGCCAACCACGGCGACCAGATCGCGTGCGTGATCACCGAGGCCGCCGCCGGCAACATGGGCACGGTCCCGCCACTGCCCGGGTTCAACGAGGAACTGCGCAGCCTCTGCTCGGCAGGCGGCGCGCTGCTCATCATGGACGAGGTCATGACCGGCTTCCGCGCCGGTGACCGCGGCTGGTGGGGGATCGACGGCGTGGCCGGCGACCTGACCACCTTCGGCAAGGTCATGTCCGGAGGCCTGCCCGCGGCCGCCTTCGGTGGTCGCGCCGACGTCATGGCGGCCCTCGCCCCGGCGGGGCCCGTCTACCAGGCCGGGACCCTGTCCGGAAACCCCGTCGCAGTGGCCGCCGGGCTCACCTCGCTGCGTCTGGCCGACCACTCCTGCTACTACACGCTGCAGACCAACGCCGACAGGCTCGAGGCGCTGATCAGCAATGCACTGCACGCGGCGGGCGTGGCCCACACCATCCAGCGTGCCGGCACCATGCTCAGCACCTTCTTCACCGACGGTCAGGTCACCGACTACGCCGGTGCCAAGGCCGCGGAGTCGTTCCGCTACGCACCGTTCTTCAACACCCTCCTCGATCGTGGGATCTACGCGCCGCCGAGCGCGTTCGAGACCTGGTTCGTCTCCACCGCGCTCACCGACGACGACTTCCAGCACATCGCCGACGCGCTGCCGGTCGCCGCCGAGGCAGCAGCCGCCGCCACCGCCCCGGACAACGCCCGATGAGCGGGAACAAGCGAGGCCTGCGCGCGAGGTTCGCAGTCCCGGCGACGGGTCCCACCTCACTGCCGATCCCCCTGCGGGGCGACCATCCGGCCCCCGCCGACGCGCCGCCGTCGCTGACGGGGCCCGGTGCCGCGGCCGACGCCGGCGACGCCCACGTGTCGACCGAGGCCGAGGGATCCGAGGCCTATGGCGCCGAGCCGGGGACGATCGCCGCGCCGGGTGAGCCGCGCTCGTCGTCGTCGACCTCACGTGACGCCTCGGCCCGTGGTCCCGAGACGCAGACGATCGTCCACCTCGTGCGCCACGGTGAGGTACATAACCCCGACGGGGTCCTGTACGGGCGGCTGCCCGGCTTCAGGCTGTCGGAGCTGGGCCGGAGCCAGGCGGAGACCGTGGGGCGGGTGCTCGGTTCCGGGCACGACATCGTCTCGATCGTCGCCTCGCCGCTGCAGCGCGCGCAGGAGACCGCGGCCCCGCTCGCCGAGCGGCTCGGGCTCCCGGTGGGGATCGACGAGGACATCATCGAGGCGGACAACCGGTTCGAGGGCAACAAGGTCGGCGGGCGCGGCGGAGCGCTACGTGACCCCCAGTACTGGCCGATCCTGCTGAACCCGATGCAGCCGTCCTGGGGCGAGCCGTACCTGCAGATCGCGCACCGGATGATCGGGGCCGTGTACTCCGCCCTCGACGTGGCGCGCGGACACGAGGCGGTCCTGGTCAGCCACCAGCTGCCCGTCTACACCACCCGTCGTTTTCTCGAGGGCCGCCGACTGTGGCACGATCCGCGCAAGCGGCAGTGTTCGCTTGCGTCCATCACCTCGCTGGTGTTCGAGGGCACCACACTGCGCGACATCGTCTACTCGGAGCCGGCGGGTGCGTCCGACCCGTCCCAGACCGGAGCCTGAACGGAAACCATGCGTAAGACCCGAACCGCTCTCGGTGCGTTGATGCTGACAGGCGTGCTGGTCACCAGTGGCTGCGCCACCGGGGACGACGCCGTGGTGGCCGGTCCCGAGACCTTCGAGTTCGTCAGCCCCGACGGCAAGCTCGAGATCCTCTACGACCCGCCGGCCGAGCGTAAGCCCGTCGCGGAGATCGCCGGTCCGGACCTGCTCGACCCGGACACCACGCTCAACCTGCAGCAGGACCACGCGGGGGAGGTCGTGGTGCTCAACACCTGGGGTCAGTGGTGTGGGCCGTGCCGGGCCGAGGTCGACGACCTGCAGCGCATCCAGGACGAGTTCGGCCCCCGGGGCGCGACGGTGTTCGGCATCAATCTGCGGGACCCCAACCGGCAGAAGCCCGTCGATTTCGTGTCGGACAACGGCGTCACCTACCCGTCGATCTGGGACCCCAGCAACGCCGCCGTCGCCGCGCTGCGCGGATTCCCCACCTCGGTCGTGCCCACCACAATTCTGCTCGACAAGCAGCACCGCGTGGCCGCCGTGTACCTGGTCGAGATCACCGACGACAAGCTCAACAGTGCCATCGAGCGGCTCCTGGCCGAGGAGGTCGAGCCGGCGTGAGTCCGGACGTGATCCTGCTCGCCCAGAGCGTGGGGGAGACGTTCCAGCAGACGGTCGCCGGCGGGCCGATCCTGCTGGCGCTGGGAGCCTGCGTGCTCGCCGGGCTCGTCTCGTTCGCCTCGCCCTGCGTGGTTCCACTCGTGCCCGGCTACCTGGCGTACCTGGCCAGCGTCGTGGGCGCCGAGCGGCCGCCGGCCACCGCGGCTGCCGCGGAACGGCAGCGCGCGGCCAACGCGACGCTGACCGCGGAGGAACGCCGAACCCGGCAGGCGTCGCGAGCCCGCGTCGTGGGGGCGTCGTTGTTGTTCGTGGCCGGTTTCACCGTGGTGTTCGTGCTGCTCAGCGCCATGGTGCTGGGAACCGTGCAGTACCTCGCACCGCAGCAGGAGCTGCTGCAGCGACTCGGCGGTGTGGTGACCATCCTCATGGGACTGGTCTTCATCGGGCTGGTCCCCACGCTGCAACGTGACACCCGGATGCAGCCCAGGTCGCTGTCGACGTGGCTCGGCGCCCCGTTGCTCGGCGCCGTGTTCGCGCTCGGATGGACCCCGTGCCTCGGACCAACCCTGGCCGCCGCACTGTCCGTGGCCGCCGGGACCGGAGTCGACGCCGCCCGCGGCGTGCTCCTGATCGTGGCCTACTGTCTCGGGCTCGGCCTGCCGTTCGTCGTGGTGGCATTCGGCTCCACCTGGGCGATGCGCACCGTCGGCTGGCTGCAGAAGCACACCCGCGGCATCCAGGTGTTCGGAGGAGTGATGTTGATCTTCGTGGGCCTGCTGCTGCTGACCGGCGCATGGGCGCTGTTCATCGACTGGCTGCGCGACTTCGCCATCTCGGACACCACGCTGCCCATCTAGCCTGCGTGCGCGAACTTGCGAGGCCCACAAATGAGTGATGTCCCGGATCGTCTGTGAACGACGATCCGGGACATCACACGCTGAGCGGATGACGGGATTCGAACCCGCGACCCTCACCTTGGCAAGGTGATGCGCTACCAGCTGCGCCACATCCGCATGGAACCTCGGGCCGTGAGCGCCCGTGCCCTTGCGAGAAAGAACACTAGTCCATTGTCCGGAGGGCCCGCAGTCGGGGTGCCCCGAAGAGGTTCCCGGGCAACGATCCCAGCCCCTCGCCGCGCGTCGATCCCCGCCTCGGGAGACCCCCGTCATAGTCGGGGCCACCGGCTGTACCCTGCCAGGTTTCGCTCAGGTTCGCCCGACTAGCCTGAGACCGACCGGCGTCGAACCGGCCGTGGCGTACCCAGCCGTAGCAGCCTCGACGCACCGCGACACGCAGATGGACCCCATGCCCAGAACAGCCGCCGTCACAGCCTTCTTCCGTAACGCATGGCGCACCCTCACGGCGATGCGCACGGCCCTCATCCTGTTGTTCCTGCTGGCGGTGGCCGCCATCCCCGGCGCACTCCTGCCGCAGCGCAGCCTCAACGAGGGCAATGTCGTCGAGTACATCGAAGAGAACGGCTGGATCGGCGAGCTCTACGACAAGCTGCAGCTGTTCGACGTGTTCGGCAGCTGGTGGTTCACCTCCATCTACGTCCTGCTGTTCGTCTCGCTGGTCGGCTGCCTGACGCCCCGCTGTATCGACCTGGTCAAGCAGCTGCGCACGCCGCCACCGCTCACGCCCCGGAACCTCGGTCGGCTGCCGCACCACGCCGCGTACCGCACCACCGCCACCCCAGAGGAGGCGGCGGGTCAGGTGCAGCGCGCGCTGCGTGGCTGGCGGGTGCGACGCAACGACGGCGACGGCCGCGTCCCCGGCACCATCGAGCTGTCCTCCGAGCGCGGTTACACGCGCGAGGTCGGCAACATCGTCTTCCACTTCGCCCTGCTCGCCCTGCTGATCATGTTCGCGGCCGGCAAGTTCGTGTACGCCGAGGGCATGCGGGTGCTCATCGCCAACGAGGAGTCTCCGGCGTTCTGCAACACCACGCCGAGCGCGTACGACTCGTTCCGCGCCGGCCTCCTCGTCGACGGCACCGACCTCGAGCAGTTCTGCATCAAGATCGAGGACTTCCGCGCCGACTACCTGTCCAACGGCCAGGCCGAGATGTTCACCTCGAACGTGCGCTTCACCGAGGACGTGGCCACCACCTCCCCGGACACGTGGGAGCACTACGAGATGGCGGTCAACCACCCGCTGCGCATCGGCTCGACCCGCGTCTACCTGCAGGGGCACGGTTTCGCGCCCACGTTCACGGTGACGTTCCCCAACGGCGAGACCCGCACCGACACCCAGCACTGGCAGCCGACGGAGCTGCAGACGTTCCTGTCCTCGGGGATCATGCGCTTCGATCCGCCGGCCGGCATGTACCCGGACCTGGTCGAGCGGCGTGGGCAGCAGATCGCCGTGCAGGGCCTGTTCGCGCCGACCGCGCAGTTCGACGGCACCCTGCTCAGCTCCCGCTTCCCGCGCATGGACGACCCGGCGGTGGCGATCGATGTCTACCGCGGCGACGCCGGCCTGGACACCGGCCGCCCGCAGTCGATCTTCTCGCTGGAGCCGGACCTCATCGAGTCGGGATTGCTCAACCGCGAGGCGCGCGTCAACCTGCGGCCGGGCGAGTCCACGACGCTCGCCGACGGCACCGAGGTCCGGTTCGACGGCGCCGAGGAGTTCATCAACATCCAGGTCTCCGAGGACCCCACGCAGATCTGGGTGGGCGTGTTCGCCGCGGTCATGATGGGCGGCCTGGTGTTGAGCCTGATGGTGCGTCGCCGGCGCATCTGGGCCCGGGTGAGTATCGACGACGACAACGTCACCCGCGTCGACCTGGGGGGCCTGGCCCGGACGGACCGATCGGGCTGGGGCTCGGAATTCGATGCACTCCGGGACCGGCTGGTCGCTGAATCCACTGTCACACCCGTGTTGCCCGGTGACGGCTTGCCTGATGCGGCGGAGCCGGGACACACTTCAACCAGTCGCGGCGATGCCGACGACACCGTGCGGAAGGACGACATCCGGTGAACACCTTGATTCTCGCTCAGGGGCTGCCTGTCAACGAGACCCTGTCCACGTACTCGGATCTGGCATTCCGGACGGCGTTCGGCATCTACGTACTGGCGCTGATCGCATCGCTGGTCTACTACGGGGGGTTCCGTGTAGCCAAGGTCTCGGAGAAGGAGCTCGTGGCGGCCGGCGGCACCGGGCTCACCGAGTCCACATCGCTCAGCTCCACCGGAATCGCCGACGATGAGCGGGCTGCCGCCGGGAACCGGCGCTGGTCCCGGATCGCGCAGCTGTTCATCACCATAGGATTCGTCTTCTCGGTGGCGTCGTTGATCCTGCGAGGACTCGCCACCGACCGGTTCCCGCTCGGCAACATGTACGAGTTCATCCTCGGCACGTCGATTCTCGGGGTGGGCGCCGGGCTGGTGTTCCTGCGCAAGCCTGCGATGCAGACGGCGTGGCCGTACCTGCTGCTCCCGGTGCTGGTGCTCATGTTCTTCGGCGGGACGCACCTGTACTCCGAGGCCGCTCCCGTGGTGCCGGCGCTGCGCTCGTACTGGCTGCCGATCCATGTGTCGATCATCTCGCTGGGCGCGGGGATCCTGCTCGTTCCGGGCGTCGTGTCGATCATGTACCTCATCCGCGTGTGGCAGCCGCAGGGCCAGGAGAACGGCTGGGCTGCCGGGCTGGCCCGCCCCCTGCCGGCGGCGGAGACCCTCGACCGGCTGGCCTACCGCGTCACCGTGATCGGCTTCCCCGTCTTCGGCGTGGGCATCCTGCTGGGCGCGGTGTGGGCCGAGAGCGCGTGGGGCCGGTTCTGGGGCTGGGACCCCAAGGAGACGGTGTCGTTCATCTCGTGGGTGTTGTACGCCGGCTACCTGCACGCTCGCGCCACCTCCGGCTGGGGTCCGAAGAAGGCGGCGTGGATCAACATCGCCGGGTTCGTGGTGCTGGTGTTCAACCTGTTCTTCATCAACATCGTGGTCTCCGGTCTGCACTCGTACGCGGGCCTGAACTGACACCGGGCGACGCGGCCTAGGCTGCCGACCGCCGCTGCTGCGCCTGCGGCTGCTCAGCGGACCCGCCTGTCGGCCGGAGCCGCTGCTCGGCCTGCGCCCGCAGGTACCGCCGTTCGGTGTGTCGACGCTGTCGTCTGTGCGGTCGACGTCGTGACCCGGCTACGCCGTCGCCGGTCCGGCCGGCCTCCGCAGACTCCTGTTGTAGGCAACTGCGCTCGGGGTGCCGCGGTGCGGCGAACTGCGCGAGCGGCCCGTTGGGGATGCTCATGATCCGAGTCCCGGGGTCCCGGTCGGGATGGTTCGGCCCGTGGATCCACACATAGACCCCTTCGGTGTTCCGGTAGTACGCCCACAGGCCTTCGGTCTTGAGGCGGTGATGCGTGCGGCAGAGACAGCCGAGATCGTCGCTTGTCGTGTGACCGCCACGGCCGGGGTCGTCATGGTCGAACGGGATGATGTGATCGAGGTCAGTCTTGTCCGCCGGGGTCTGGCATCCGGGAAAGACACAAGTGCCGTCGCGGCCCCGGCAGAAGTGGGACAGCGCCTCCGAGGGGGAGTACCGGCGCGCGGCCTCGCTGTCCGGGTCGGCGAGAGTGTCCAGCGCGTCGAGCCTTCGTCTGGCCATGCGCTGCAACTCGGCGGCGGTGTGGCCGGAGACCGGGCCGTATCCCGTCAGGAACAGCCCGCGGAAGTCGGGATCTCCGTCGTCATAGGAATGGATGATCACCCGCCGAACCGCATCTTGCGCGGCCGGATCGGTGGGGTGGTCGCCGTCGGGCTCCGGCAGGCAGGTCCAGCCGCGACTCAGGGCGAGTAGGCCGGCGGCTCGGAGTTGCCCGCTGGTCCGGGTATCGTCCGCCGAGGCCGTGCGTACCAGCGCCTCGATGCGGTCGGCGATCTCGATCGCGTCCACTGCGGTGAGGGTCGCGGTGATCCGGGCGTGGTCGCCCGATATGGGCGTCATCCTCACGTTCTGATCACGTCGCGTCTGCTGTGCGCGCGCATCGGCACCCATGGGGTCGCAGGCCGCGACATGCTTGCTGAGCATCTTGCGGAGAGGTCCGATTCTGGGCGGGTGGGTCCGTCGCCTGGTCGGTGCGAGGCCCTCGCAGATGCGCCGGTCGAGTTCAGGGAGCAGTGTGTCCTCGACCAGTGCGGTCTCCTCGGCGATGGCGTGGGCTGCGTGGACCCCGATCCATCCGGTCGTCAACAGAGCCGCGGTTCGCGGGAGCCGTTCGATCAGTTCCACCGCTGTGGTGACGAGGCGGAATGCTCCGCGGCGCGACAAGGCCATCGACGCGCTCACCATGGTGGCGGCCGTGTCCAGCGGATCGCGCTGCTCGTCGTGCTCGGTGGCCCTGCGAACGCAGGCATAGGCGTAGACGACGGTGCCGCCCTCGGCGGCGTTGATCGCTCGTTGGGCGAGATATCCGCGTTGCTGTCCGGGGTCCCATCGGCTGAAGGAGTCCGGGACGAGCACCTCGGTGGCGGGGGCTGTGGTCGTTGTGAACCCTGGCGGCGGCTCGAATCTCTCCGCAAACTGAGTGGACTGAGCGAACTGAGTGTTGAGCGACTCGGTCGAGGGGTCCGAATTCTGCGTGGTGAACGGGATGGTGGTTGTCATGTGTTCGACTGTATGTTCGAGGTACGACATTGTTGGACGACATGATTGCCGGGCCGGCGGAGCCGGAACGCGACAGGTTCGGGGCGGGGGCGGCACCTGGGCCGGCCCCCGGCGCGTTGACCTGCGGTGCCCTGAACCGCCCTTTCAGGGCGGTTCAGGTCAGGCCCCGGGGCTCGGGCGGGAAAATTCCCCGGCGGCAGCTATTGACGGGCGGGCGTGGTCGGCCTAACGTGATACCAAATGGTTCTATATCAACCGTGCGAGACGGACTTCAGCGATGCCGACGTCGACCGGATCTTCCGAGCGTTGGCTGATGCGACGCGCCGCGACATCGTCCGGCGCACGCTCGTCGAGGAGGCATCCGTCTCCGAACTCGCCGAGCGGTACGAAATGTCGTTCGCGGCGGTCCGAAAGCACGTCAACGTCCTCGAGGAGGCCGGATTGGTCAGCAACAACCGCATCGGCCGAGAACGCCGGATCCGCGGCAATCCCGAGACCATCCGCACCGCACAGGGCCTGCTCACCAGCTATGAACAGCTGTGGCGCGGCCGCATCGACCGCCTCGATGCGTTCCTGGCCGAAGATTGAACGCCCCTGGTCGAGAACAGAGGAAGGAGGACCGCGAAAGGTACTGGCCCGCCACGTCCCACCACGCAGGCAGATCTCATCCCTGGAGGCTCACAATGCCCATCACCTCAGTAGCCAAGGACCCGGAGGCGCTGACCCTCGTCGTCGTCGCTGATTTCACCGTTCCGCTCCGGCGTCTCTGGGACGCCTACGCCGACCCGCGCCAACTCGAGAAGTTCTGGGGGCCACCCACGTGGCCCGCGACGTTCGTCCGCCACGACCTCGCGCCCGGCGGCCTGTCCGAGTACTACATGACCGGCCCCGACGGTGACCGCTCCGGCGGCTACTGGGAGTTCCTGGCGGTCGCGGAGGGACGCTCTTTCGAGGTCCTCGACGGCTTCACCCGCGACGACGGCGAGCCCAACACCGACATGCCGTCCATGCGCATGGTCTTCGAGTTCACCGAGACGGACCGCGGCTCGCGCCTCACCACGACCACCCACTTCAACAGCCTGCCCGAACTCGAGCAACTCCTCGAGATGGGCATGGAGGAGGGCATGACCTCCGCCATGGGGCAGATCGACGACGTGCTCGCCGACCTGCGGAGCTTCGCCGTCGACCGCGCCACGAGCGCCCAACTGCTGTCCGACACCAAGGTCCGGATCAGCCGGGTTGTGCGCGGGACCCCGGAACAGGTGTGGGCCGCCCACCACGATCCGGAACTGCTGCGGCAGTGGTGCTACGGACCCGACGGCTGGGAGTTCACCGAATGTGTCACGAGCACGAAGCCGGGGGACCGGCACCGCTACGCGTACGCGCCGACCGACGGCACGGAAGACCAGGGGTTCGCTCTGGTCGGCGAACTGCTGGAGACCGATCCACCGCATCGCGAGGTGTTCCTGGAGACGATGGAGGGCGTCGACGGCCCGCCCACCCGCAACGAGCAGACGCTCACGCCCGTCGACGGCGGCACGCTGATCTCGCTCGTGGTGACCTACGACAGCCGCGAACAGCGCGACGCGATCCTGGGCACCGGCATGACCGACGGCATGGAGATCAGCTACGCGCGGCTGGAGGAAACAGTGCTGGCAGAGGGGCGCCCATGAGGGCCCTGATCATCACGGCATTCGTCTCGCTCGACGGCGTGATGGAGGCCCCGGGTGGAGAAGAGGGCTACCGGAACTCGGGCTGGACGTATAAGAACGTGGCGTTCGACCCGGCCGCGTACGAACTCAAGGGGCGCGAGCAGGAGGAGGCTGCGGCGCTGCTGTTGGGCCGCCGGAGCTATGAGGCGTTCGCGCCGATCTGGCCCACGATGACCGACGAGTTCGCCCGGTACAACGAACTGCCCAAGTATGTGGTGTCGGAGTCGCTGCGCAACGAGGATCTCGTGGATGACTGGGGGCCGATCGCCATCCTCCGGTCGGTGGAGGAGGTGGCTCTTCTCAAGGAGACCGAGGGCGGCCCGATCCTGGTGCAGGGCAGCGGGACGCTCGGGCAAGCGCTCGCCGATGCCGGGCTGGTGGACCGCTACCACCTGCTGGTCTTCCCCCTGCTCCTCGGCGCCGGCAAGCGCCTGTTCAGCGCGGCCGACAGGGACGCGCAGTCGCTGGCACTGGTCGAGCACGAGGCCTACGGGAACGGGATCCAGAAGATGATCTACGACGTGGTGCGGCCGTAGGTCCGGGCGGGAGCTGCTCAGGCCCCGCGGAGCTCGGACATGCGCAACGCGAGGCGTAGTTCGAGCGCGCGGTCGCCCCGCCGCCAACCCGGGCCCAGGACGGCGTCGAGTCGCTCGAGCCGTTGATACACGGTGTTGACGTGCACGAACAGTCGCGCGGCGGTGGCCGACGGGCTACCCTCGGCGGCGAACCACGCCTGCAACGTCTCGAGCAGGGCGGTGCCGCGCGCGCGGTCGCTGGCGCGAACGGGTCCCAGGTGGCTCTCGATGAATCGGCCCACGAACTCGCGGTCGACCTCACTGAACAGCAGGCCGTACAGTCCCAGCTCCTCGGTCGCCGCGCCGTCGCCCTCGCGGTCCAGTGCGATGAGTAGCCGGGCGGCCCGCCGGGCTCGTTCCACGTGGTCGACGACTCCGCCTCCGCCGTCGGCCCCCTCGAGTCCGGGCAGGCCGGCGATGGGGCCTGATGCGCCGACCGTAGCTCGGTGCGATGACAGGCGGCCGGCCGCATCCCGGGAGGTGGCGCCGGCGTCTGACCCGGGAAGGAGCATCACGGCCCGGTCGCCATAGGTGGTGACCAGCCCGCCGGCGGTGCGGGCGAGTGCGCGACATTCGGTCTGCAGGGCGCGCGTCATGCGGGCTTCTGACGGGGTGATGACCAGCGCTACGAGGTCCGAATCCACATCCACCCCGAGCAGGTCGGCGCGCCGGCTGATGGACTCGAGGTCGTGCTCGCCGGGGGAGAGGAGCTCGGCGAGCAGCTCGCCGCGCACGCGGTTGTCGGCCTCGTCGCGCGCCTTGTGGCCGAGGAGGAACAGGGCGATCACGGACGCGACCCGGACCAGTGCGACGCCGGCCGTCGGGGCGGCGCCGCGGCTGCCGAACGTGATGTAGCCGAGGTGGTCGGGGCCGGTGACGATCGGGGTGACGACGACGACGTGGCCGTCCACATGCCGGGAGATGAGTCCGGCCGGTCGCTCCTGGTCCGTCGTGACCTCGTGCAGGACCTGCAGGAGCAGGTCGACCGGCGGACCCTCGGTGGACCGGGCGGAGCCCAGCTCCCGGTGGGCGAGGTCGTACACGACTGCGGTGCCGCCTTCGATCTCCACGAGCAGGTCCACGATCTCGGGCACGGTGGCCCCGCCAACTACCAGCTCGGTGAGTCGCTGATGGGTCTCGACGGTGGCGGCGAGGGTCGCGGTGCGGGCGCGTTCGGCGTCCAGGGCGTCGCGGGTCTCGTCGAGTTCCCGGCGGCGGCTTGATGCGCGTTCGGCGGCGGTGAGTGCGGCGGAGATCTGGTCGGCGAGCAGCGCGAGCAGGGTGATCTCGTCCTGCCCGAAGTCCCGTTCGGAGCGGTCCGAGGTGAACAGCATCCCGGTGAGGCGGCCGTGAGTACGGACGGGGACGCCGAGGATCGCCAGAACGCCCTCGTCGATGATGATCGGGTCGATGACGTGCGTGTACTGCTCGTCTGCCAGGTAGTTGCGGGTCCAGCGCGGGGCCATGGCTTCGGCCACCTGACCGCCCAGTCCGAGTCCCATGCCGAGCCGGATGGTGTCGAACCTGGGGCTGGTGGCGCCCTCGGCCATCCGCATGTACGTGTCGCCTCGCTCGGGGTCGAGCAGCATGACGTAGGCGAGATCGGTCCCGACGAGCTGCCGGGCCCTGCGGATGGCGATGTGCAGGACCGCGTCCTCGTCCTGGGCGGAGGCCAGTTCGGCGGCCGCGTCCAGGACGTCGCGGAGCCCGCGGGTGAGGTCGGCGGACACGGTCAGCGGCCGGTGAACCCGGCCTTGCCGGGACCGTTGTCGATGAACGACTGCATGCCGATCTGGCGGTCCTCGGTGGCGAACAGGGCCGCGAACAGGGCGCGCTCGATGCTCAGCCCGGTGTCCAGGTCCACCTCGATGCCGCGGTCGACGGCTTCCTTGACCGCCCGTAGTGCGATGCGGGGGCCGCCCACGAACTGCCGGGCCCACTCGAGGGCGCGGGCGATGGACTGCCCCTCGGGGACGACCTCCTCGACGGCGCGGAGTTCGAGGGCCTCGGCGGCGGTGAGGGTGCGGCCGGTCAGGCACAGGTCCTTGGCGACGGCCGGGCCGACGAGCCGGGCCAGTCGCTGGGTGCCGCCGGCGCCGGGGATGATGCCGAGCAGGATCTCAGGCTGTCCGAGCTTGGCTTTGGACTCGGCGATCCGGCGATCGCAGCAGAGGGCGAGCTCCATGCCGCCGCCCAGGGCCGCGCCGGTGATCGCGGCGACGGTGGGCTGGGGGATCGCGGCCACGGCGGTGAACGCCGACTGCAGGTCGCGGGCCTCGGAGACCATCTGTGCATACGGCATGTCGCGCATCTCCTTGATGTCCGCGCCGGCCGCGAAGACGCGCTCGCTACCGGTGAGGACCACAGACTCGACGTCGTCGCGACCCGAGACCTCCGTCGCGACCGCACGAAGTTCTTCCTGCATCGCGCGGGACAGGGCGTTGACCGGCGGACGGTTGAGCGTGATCAGGGCGACACCGTCTGTCACATCCAGGGATAGGGATTCATACATCGAGAGACTCCGAAGGTAGGGGGAATCTCCATTGTATGTGAACCATGCCACTCCCTACGGTCAGGGCATGCAGAACGACGTGAGTGAGGTCACAGATCGTAAGGCGGTTCCCTGGCGCCCGCCCCTCGAGCCCGAGGGCTTCCACTGGGAGATCCCGGAGCGATT
The DNA here is from genome assembly GCF_021033825.1 of Dietzia aurantiaca. Lineage (GTDB taxonomy): Bacteria > Actinomycetota > Actinomycetes > Mycobacteriales > Mycobacteriaceae > Dietzia > Dietzia aurantiaca. The sequence goes on along the minus strand of NZ_JAIFXZ010000001.1, from coordinate 286,640 downwards.
CAACATCGGTGCCGCGTGTACTGGCGCGCATCCGCCGGAATCCCCCGCGATCGTGGTGGACCGCGGCGACGCCCCGCCGGAGATCACGACCTTCGGCGAACTCGGCGCCCGTGCCCGCCGGCTGATCACCTTCCTTCGCGACCGCGGGGTCGGTGAGGGCGACCGCATCGCGGTGATGTGCGCACAGTCCGCCGAGACCGCCGTGGCCCACATGGCCGCATATCTGATGGGCGCCATCGCGGTACCGCTGTCGGTGAAATTCGGCCCGGAGGCGGCCCTGTTCCGCATGGGCGACTCCGGCGCGGTCGCCGCCGTGTTCGACGCGGACTGCTACGAGCGTCTCGCCGACGAGCTCGCCGGGCTGCCCGAACTGCGCACCGTCCTCGTGACAGGGGCCGAGCCGGATTTCCCCGCGGTGCCGGGTGACGATGCGCTCACCGTGCTCCCGCTGTCGGTCACGGACTCGGCCGACGTCGCCGTCGTCGTCCCCGACACCGGCCCCGACGACCCCGCGCTGCTCATCTACACCTCCGGGACCACCGGCCAGCCCAAGGGCGCCCTCCACGGTCATCGCGTGGTGCTGGGTCACATGCCCGGTGTGGTGCGCGCGCTCGACGGCTTCCCTCAGCCCGCCGCGACCGCTGATGTGTTCTGGACCCCCGCCGATTGGGCCTGGGCCGGCGGCCTCCTCGACGTGCTGCTGCCCAGCCTCTACAGCGGCGTCCCCGTGGTGGCCTCCGATCGTCGACCGAGCCCCGAGACCGTCGAGCACATCCTCCGGCGACACGGTGTGACCTGCTCGTTCCTGCCTCCGACCATTCTCAAGATGATGCGTGCCTCCGACGTGGACTACTCCCGCACCGGACTACGGGCCGCGTTCTCCGGCGGCGAGGCACTGGGCGAAGCCGTGGCCGAATGGGCACGCGAGTCCCTCGGTGTGCGGGTCAACGAGATCTACGGGCAGACCGAATGCAACCTCATCGTGGGCACCTGCCACGCCCAATTCGACACCCCGCCCGGCTCCATGGGCCGCCCCACGCCCGGATTCGACCTGGTGCTGCTCGACGAGTTCGGCCAGCCCCTCGGCCCCGGGGAGGTGGGCGAGATCGGCGTGCGACTCCCCAGCCCCAACGCCTTCCTGCGCTACTGGAACGCCCCCGACAAGACGGCGGAGAAGACCGCCGACGACGTGCTGCACACCGGTGACCTGGCGACGGTCGACGACCACGGGAACTACTGGTTCTCCGGCCGCAACGACGACCTGATCTCGACCGCCGGCTATCGAGTGGGCCCCGGCGAGATCGAGGACCAGATCCTGCGGCACCCGTCCGTCGAGATGGTCGCGGTGATCGGCGTGCCGGACGAGCTACGGGGAGAGGCGATCGTCGCGTACATCGTCGCCGCTGACGGTGTCACCGGTTCCGACGAGTTGGCCGCCGAGATCCAGGCCTTCGTCAAAGAGCGCCTGGCCTTCTACCAATACCCGCGGGAGGTCGTCTTCCTGGACGAGCTGCCCACCACCAACACAGGCAAGATCCGCCGGGCGCAGCTGCGCTCGGATCACGGGCGCTGAACTCTCCACTTTCCCGAAGACTGACTCCTTTTCAAAGACTGTCTTCTTCTCAAAGGATCTGCAATGAACAATCCCGTTGTCATAAGTGTGGTGCTGGCCTACTTCGTGCTGATGTTCGCCATCGGCGCGTGGGCCAACACCAAGATGAAGTCGGCGAAGGAATTCCTGGTGGCCGGGCAGTCGCTCGGCTTCTTCGTGATGGCCATCGCCAGTTTCTCCTCCATCCAGTCCGGCTGGGGCATGGTCGGCGGCACCGGCCAGACCTACGCGTGGGGCTTCCAGGCCCTCATCGCCGTGGGGCTCTTCGCGCCGTTCGGCTTCGCCGTGGCCTGGTTCCTGCTGGGCAGCCGACTCAACTGGATCGGTAAGAAGCACAGCGTCTACTCGGTGCCCGACCTCATCCGCGTGCGCTTCCAGGACAAGACCTCGCACGCCACCATGTCCGTCGCGGTGTTCGTGGCGGCTGTGGCCTACATGACGGCACAGGTCACCTCGATCGGAGTGATCATCTCGCTGCTGCTCGGCACCTCCGTGGCCACGAGCGCCTGGATCGGCTCGCTCGTCGTGGCCGCGTACACAATGGCGGGTGGCATGCTCGCGGCCGTGTGGACGGACCTCGTGCAGGGCGTGCTGATGGTGGTCATGTCCGTGGGGCTGTTCTTCTTCGCCGTCCAGGTGGCCGGCGGATGGGTCCCCATGCTCGACACCATCTCCTCGGCCAGCGCCGAACTCCTGTCGATCGACGGCGTCAAGTCGCCGACCTACATCTTCGCCTTCGGGCTCCTGATCTTCGTCGGCGCGGTGGGACAGCCGCAGTTGCTCACCAAGTTTCTCATGCTCCGCGACATGACCCAGCTCAAGTGGGGCGCCGCGGTCGCCGGCATCGCCTACGCGGTGACCACCCTGTTCTCGGTCGGCATTGGGCTGGCCACCCGCTCCATGGTGGTGACAGGCGAGGCGCCCGAGCTGGAGAACATCGACGACACCGCCATCTGGTTCCTCGACAACGTGACCCATCCGATCGTCGGTGGCATCGCGCTGACCGGGCTGCTCGCTGCGATCATGTCTTCGGCATCGAGCTTCATCACCATCGGCGCGTCCTCGATGATGCGTGACCTGCCCACCGCGTTCGGCATCAAGGTGGTCCGAGAACTGCTGTGGAGCCGCATCTCGAGCCTGGTCCTGGTGGTCCTGTCCGTGCTGCTCACCCTGTTCCTGTCCCAGGTGGTGTTTCTGCTCGGCGCGTTGGGGTGGGCCGCCTTCGCCGCGGCGATCGTCGGGCCCGTGGTGATGTCGATCTACTGGCATCGCGCCACGGCCACCGCCGCGACCGTCACCGTGATCTTCGCGATCGTCGGCAATCTCGTGATCAGTTCCCTGGCCGCACGAGAGGTCATCACGATGCCCGCGTACATGCAGGTCGGCGGGCTCTCACTGCTCGTGTCGATCCTGCTGTTCTACGCGGTCTCGCTCATGACCTCCAACCGCCACCCCGACGCGACGCTGGCCCATCTCTACGGCGGGGCGACCACGTCGACCGATGGCGCGGCTGCTCGTGCCGCCGCCGCATCCACCGAAAGGAACGACCATGTCTGAGCCTGTTTTCGACGCCGCCCTGGCCCCCGAGCCCGACCACAAGCGCGCGGACATGCTGATCCACGCCTTCGCCGCGGTCAGCGCCTTCGCACTGGTCGGCATGCTCGTCGATGTGTGGCAGATGGTGTTCCTCACCGTGCCGCTGTTCGCCGTGGTCCTGATGCTCAAGGGCTCGTTGCGCTCCGACGGCACGTGGGAGAGGCAGTCCACGATCGGGATCGTCGGGTACTGCGCGGTCCTGGCCGGACTCGTGGCGTGGTCGATCCTGTCCTACAACAGCGACACCACGCTCTGGGGCATCCCGATGTCGATGGCCGTGATCGTCTACTTCATCTGGCCCTACACCGCCGTGGTGGCCGGACTGCTCTATGCGTTCGTGTTCGATCGCACCATCGACGAGAAGCGCTTGGCCGACGTCACCGACTGACCGGTGATGCTCGCCAGTCGCCCGTGACCTGTGGCACACAGGAATCTCCCAGCGAATCCGCCGGGAACTCGCGGGAACAGCCGAAATACTGAGAGCCGTGAACATCGCCCCGATGCCCCGCCCTGCTGCCGGTCCAGATGCCGCCGGAGCCGCCGCCCCGGAGGCCCGGGTGCTGGTGGTCGACGATGAGGAGAACATCGTCGAGCTGCTCTCGGTCTCCCTGAAGTTCCAGGGGTTCGAGGTGGCGGCGGCCCGCACGGGTGCGGAAGCGATCGACAGGGCCCGCACCTTCCGTCCCGATGCGGTAATCCTCGACGTGATGATGCCGGTCATGGACTGGTTCGACGCGGTGAAGCGACTGCGGGCGGACGGTTGCGACGCCCCGGTGCTGTTCCTCACGGACCGGGACGCGGTCGAGGACCGGGTCGCGGGTATGACACTGGGTGCCGACGACTACGTGACCAAGCCGTTCAGCCTCGAGGAGGTGGTGGCCAGGCTGCGCACGATCCTGCGGCGTACCGGCACGCTGTCGGCGGCCGAGCGCAGTGCGCGGCTGACGTACGCCGACCTGGAGCTGGACGAGGACACCCACGAGGTCTACAAGGCCGGCCACCCGGTGGCCCTCTCGCCTACCGAGTTCGTACTGCTGCGCTACCTCATGCTCGACGCGGGGACGGTGCTGACCAAGGCGCGATCCTCGATCACGTGTGGGATTACAATTTCGACGGCGACGGCGGGGTGGTTGAGTCCTACGTCTCCTACCTGCGTAAGAAAATCGACACCCAGGAGCCGCGACTGATCAACACGATCCGGGGCGTGGGGTACGTCCTTCGCCAACCGCGCTGATGTAGGCCGACCAGCCGGTAGCGCGGGTGCCCGCCGTGCGGCGCCTTCCTCTGCGGGTGAGCCTGGTCCTGCTCGCGGTGGCGCTCACCGCGCTGGCGCTGGTGGGGTCGGGAGTGGCGGTGACCCGGGCGCTCGACGCATCGATGCTCGACCGCACCGACTCCGCGCTGCAGTAGGCCGAGCGCGTCTGGGCCCGGCCTTCGGGCACGCTGCCCGCGAACCCGCGGCCGCCGGCGCGGACGCCCGGCCCGCAAAGCCCGCCGAGCCGCTTCTACGTGCAGGTCCGCGATGCCGGCGGCGCGGAGGTGGTGGAGACAACGACGAGGACTCCGCCCCCGTGGTCGACAGACTCGAAGTCGGGGGGGCCGGCCACCGTGCCGTTCGAGGAGGACGGTTCGGCACCGTGGCGGGCTCTGCGTGGTTCGATGGGCCCGAGGGAGTGATGGTGGCGGCGGCGACCCCGCTGACGGAGAACCACGCGGTGGTGCAGCGGCTCGTACGCCTGCAGGTGGGTATCCGGGGGCCCGAGCCGAGGAGGCGGCACGCGACTTCGCGGCCGACGACACCGACCGTCTCATGCGGCGCATCGAGTCCGAGGCCCGCCGAATGGGCGTGCTGGTCGAGGACCTGCTCACGCTCGCTCGGATGGATGAGCAACGCCCGATCGCTCGGGACCGGGTGGGCGTGCTGTCGCTGGCGGCGGACGCCGTCCACGACGCCCGCGTGCTGGCCCCCGACAGGACGATCGGGCTGGCGGTCATCGACGGTCCCGGCACGCCGGAGGTTCTGGGCGACGAGGTGAGGCTGTGTCAGGTGCTGGGAAACCTCGTGGACAACGCTCCGCGCCACACCCCGGCGGGCATCCGGGTGACCGTGCGGGTGTGCACCGAGGCGGGCGACGCGCTGCTCGAGGTGGCCGACTCGGGGCCGGGGATGGCTGCAGAGGAGGCGGCGCGGGCGTTCGAGCGGTTCTACCGAGCCGACGCCTCAAGGACCAGCACGACCGGCGGCAGCGGGCTCGGGCTGGCGATCGTGCAGGCTCTCGTCGAGTCGCACCACGGGACGGTGGGGGACGACACCAGCCGGGGGCGGGGTGCGACATTCCGGGTGCGGCTGCCGCGCGCCCGGGACTGACACGGCGGCGACCACCGACACAAGCTGCCAGGCAACTGCCAGCTTCACCGGAGCGTTCCCGACAGTTCACCCGCTGTACTGACTTCACAGTCAGACAGAGTCCGTCTGCGCCGGGCGGGATCCACCGCCGGCGCGGAGGACGGGAGAGGAGTCGCCGAACATGGCTCATGCCTTCAACCGGTACGAGATCAAGTACCTGATCGATGAGAAGGACGTGCCAGCCCTCCGCGAGGAGCTGGCCGCCCGAATGGACACCGACCCGCACTCGCCGCACGGCGGGTACCCGGTGACCTCGCTCTACTACAACACCGCCGACCTGCGGTTCTACTGGGAGAAGATCGAGGGCCTGCGGTTCCGGCGCAAGCTGCGGATGCGACTCTACGGCGAGCCCGCGGCGTGCACCGATGACTCGACCGTGCACGTGGAGATCAAGCAGCGCGTCAACCGCGTCACCCAGAAGCGGCGGGTCAGCCTGCTCTACGGTGAGGCGCGGAGGTGGCTGGACAAGCTGCACCGGCCGGATGTGCCGGACGAGCATCGCGGGTTCGTGGCCGAGGTGACCGGTCTCGTCGCCGCCCTGGGCCTGCGGCCGGTGGCGACCACCGGGTACCTGCGGGAGGCCTTAGTCGGCCGCGGGGCGGACGCCGGGCTGCGGGTCACCATCGACCACCGCGTTCACGGCCGCGACCGAGACCTGCATTTCGCGTCCGGGGCCGAGAACCGGTTCATCATCCCGCCCAAGCTGGCGATCGTCGAGCTCAAGGCCGACGAGCGGGTCCCGTTTTGGGCCACCGACCTGGCCGCCCGACTGGACCTCAGCGTGGCGCGCATCTCCAAGTACTGCCGCTCAGTGGAAACCGTCGGGCTGGCTCCGCGGTCCGTCCTGGGCGGCGCCCACCTCATCGAACAGAAAGCATCATGAACTTCGATCTACAAGACCTCAGCGGGACCTTCACCGCCTTCGACGTGGCGGTGGCCCTGACCCTGTCCTTCGTGTTGTCCTCGCTCATCGGCTGGGTCTACCGCTACACCCACCGCAACGTCTCCTACAGCCAGTCGTATGTTCAGACACTGGTGATCGTGGGCATGGTGATCGCGCTGATCATGCTGGTGGTGGGCTCCAACATCGCCCGCGCGTTCGCCCTCGTGGGAGCGTTGTCGGTGGTGCGGTTCCGCAACGCCATCAAGGAGACCCGCGACGTCGGGTTCATCTTCCTGGTGATGGCCGTCGGCATGGCCGCAGGCACCCGCTTCTACCTGCTCGCCGCCGCCGCGGCCGTGGCGATCTGCGTGGTGATCGTTCTCATGTCCCGCTTCAACTGGTTCAGGCTCGACGTCCAGCGTCAGGTGGTCAAGGTGCAGGTCCCGCCCGGGCCGGAGTACCACGCGCTCGTCGAGGACGCCCTGGTCGCCCACTGCTCCGAGTTCGAGCTGGTCTCCACCGACTCCGCCCGCGGCGGGGCGCTCGTGGAGATGAGCTTCACCGCGCAGCTCAAGAAGGGCAGCAGCTCGGCCGACCTCATCGCCGCGCTCAACCAGGTCAACTCCGGACAGCGGGTCACCGTCCTGACCGGGTACGACCAGACCGACCTGTGATGGCCGACGACCCCACCGACCTCGTCGACTCCGGCGTCCCCGCCAACGCGTCCCGTCGTCGGCTGCAGCACCGCGTGGCCCTGTCTGTGCGGCAACCTGGAAGCTGCTGGTGGGTGCGGCGGCTGCGTTCCTCGTCGTCGTCGTGGTCTTCGGTGACACGCGAGTGCGGCCGTACATCACCGGGGACACCAGCGTGATCGCGTCGGCGGTCACGCAGAACATCACGGGCACGGAGGACCTGTTCGACGACACGGTGGCGCACGAACTGCACCTGGAGATCGACGACGCGGAGTACGCACGGATGATCGACGCGTTCGAGCGCAACGGCGACAAGGACTGGGTGACCGCGGACCTGACGATCGACGGCGAGTTCGTCAAGGACGTGGCCGTGCGACTCAAGGGCAACTCGACGCTGCAGGGGCTGCGCGGCGAGGGCACCGGGCCCGGCGGCGGCGAGGGGCGCGGCCCGGGCGGTAGGGACGGCGCGCGTCAGGCCGGCGAGCGACCCGTGCTGCCGGAGGGGTTCGAGCAGCAGCAGGGGGGCGAACAGCAGGCGCAGACGGGGGTCGAGCAGCCGGCTGGGTTCGCGCGTCAGGGGATGGGCTCGGGCATCTCGGCCGACGATCCGGCGTCGCTGCCCCTGCTCATCAGCTTCGACAAGAACTACGAGGGCCGCGCCTACCAGGGGATGACCGAGCTGTCGGTGCGCCCGGGCACGCCGGTGCTCAACGAGGCGGTGGCGCTGGAACTCACCGAGGCCACCGGGCAGGCTACGCAGAGGTACGCGTACGGCGAGTACTCGGTCAACGACGGCGACACCACCACGCGCCTCGTGCTGGAGCACCCCGACGACGGGTACACGTCCTCGGCTTTCGACGGCCCCGGCTACCTGTACAAGGCGGACGCGAACTCACGGTTCGAGTACGTGGGCGAGGACCAGTCGGACTACTCCGACCAGTTCACTCAGGTCAACGCCGAGGGCGACGGCACCATGCAGCCGATCATCGACCTCCTGCGGTGGGTGGATTCGGCGAGCGACGAGGAGTTCGCCGCCGAACTCGACCAGTGGATCGACGTGGAGTCGTTCGCCGAGTACGTGGCCACGCAGAATCTGCTGTCGAACTCCGACGACATGTCCGGCCCCGGCCAGAACTATTACCTCTGGTACGACCTCACCGCCGAGAAGTTCACCGTCGTGTCCTGGGATCTCAACCTGGCGATGAGCGGGGATGCGACTGTCGGCCCGCACGACACCGTGTCCATGGGCGGGCGCGGTGGTATGGGTGGCCCCTCCGGCGCCGAGCCTCCTGCCGGGATGGAGCTGCCGGAGGGCGTGGAACCGCCGGACGGAATGGAGCCTCCCGCCGGGATGGAGCCCCCGGCCGGCATGCCGATGGACGGACCGCCCGGTGGCGGCGGCGGGAACGCAGGCGGCCAGGCCGGCGAGAACCAGTCAGGCGAGAACCCGGACGGCGAGCGCGGCGGCCGCGGCGGCCCGTCGATGGATCACCCGCTCAAGACGCGGTTCCTCGAGTCCGACGCGTTCAGCGAACTATACGAGCAGACCTACTGGCGGCTGTACTACCAGGTCTACGGCAGCGGCCTGGCGGGACAGACGCTCGACCGCGTGCTGCAGCAGTTCCCGCTGAGCGACGAGGTCGACAGCGCCACGCTCGACGCAGACGCGGCGACGCTCCGCACCTGGATCGACCAGCGGACGGCGGCGCTTGCGGAGAAGCAGGCCTTGAAGATGCCGCACGCGGGGCGGGCGCTCGCTACGCGCCCGCCCCGTACGAGTACGTACGACTGTTAGTTTTCGGCTGTCACATCCTGCCCAGGCCCGGGAGGGGCGTGGTCGATCAATAGGGAACCGGCCAGATTGATCAAGTTTCAGGCTGCTGAGCTGGAGTCGGGCTGGGCGCTGGGCTTGCGATGCGAGCGTCGAGAATCCACAGCGAAAAATTGTGGTGTATGCCACATCTGTTCTGTAGGGTAACCGTTGTTAGTTTCCCGTCGAGCGGTTGTCCGCCGACATACCTTGGCTCAGCCCCTCTGCGGCCCCCTCCACGGTGGCCGCGCCCGCCGGAATCGGGTCGGGGGCCCTGGGTCCCGATGAGAAAGTTGGTCATCTCATGCAGTCATCACTCGTGTCGCTGCCGTCTATGGAGAGGGTCCACACGGGGACGCCGGTGGCGGAGGCCGCGGTCCAGGAGGCGGACCTCCTCGGTGCGCAGCGCGTCTTCATCGTGTGCAGCGGAACCCTCAACTCCAAGACGGATGAGATCACGCGCATCACCGATGCGCTCGGATCGCGGTTCGTCGGACTGTTCGACGCCGTCCGCCCGCATGTTCCGCGGGAGGACGTGATCGCGGCAACGAAAGTGGCGGCCGAGGCTCGGCCCGACATGCTCCTGTGCGTGGGTGGTGGTTCGGCGACGGACCTCACCAAGATTCTCGCGGTGATGCTCGAGCACGACGTGCGCGACACCGACGCGATGGACTCCTTCCATGTGCAGGTCAACGAGGACACGTCGGTGTCGGCGCCGGAGTTCTCGCCGCCGAGCATCCCCGTCGTCATCGCCCCCACCACGTTGGCGGGCGGCGAGTTCAACGCGCTGGCCGGGTCGACGGACGAGAAGTCCAACGTCAAGGAGGGTTACGTCCACCCGGCGATGACCCCGAAGGCCGTGATCCTCGATCCCGCCCTCACGCGCCACACCCCGGAGTGGCTGTGGCTCTCGACGGGTGTCCGCGCGCTCGACCACGCCTTCGAGACGCTGGGCTCGCTGAAGTCGAACGGCTACTACGACGGCATGGCGATGAACGCCATCCGCCTGCTCTCGGAGGGGCTGAAGCGGGTCAAGGAGAACCCGGAGGACATGGACGCCCGGCTGATGTGCCAGGTGGGCGCGTGGTCCTCGATGGTCGCCATCGTGGCGGGCCTCGATATGGGCGTCAGCCACGCCGTGGGCCACGCGCTCGGCGGGTCGTTCAAGGTGCCGCACGGGTACACCTCCTGTGTGATGGCCCCGCACGCGCTGGAGCACAACCGTCCCGTCAACGAGCACAGGCAGGCTCTGATCAGCGTGGCGTTCGGGCAGCCGGACCGGCCCGCCCACGAGCTCGCCGCCGAGCTCATCCGCGAGCTCGGAATGCCGCAGACGCTGACGGAGGTCGGGTTGTCCGAGGAGGATCTTCCCGATCTGGCGATGTACACGTTCAAGGACATCTGGTGCGGCACGAACCCCAACCCGATCGCCGGTGCGGACGCCCTGGTCCCCGTGTTGCGGCGTGCGCTCTGACGCCGGGAGTGGCGCACTGACGAGACCGGCCCACTGACGAGAACGGCCCCCGATCACCTGAGGCAGGTGATCGGGGGCCGGTCTCGTCGTACCCGCGCAGCGGTCAGCCGTGGCGCAGGATCCCGCTGACGATGTAGTCGATGTAGGTGTCCACCAGGCCGTCGACGTCGTGGTCGTCCCGGAGCCACCAGCTCACGCCGTTCATCAGGTCCAGGGCGGCGACGGACGCGCGCAGGGGGTCGGCCACGTGGAATTCGCCGGCCCGGACTCCCGCGGCGACGACGTCGCGGACACGCCGCTGGTAGTACTTGCGGTAGTCCACCACGACGGCGCGATGCTCGGGCGTCAGTGCGGCGAGCTCCCGGAGGCTCACCAGGTGCTCGACCCGGTGGACGGCCAGGTGGCGCAGGTGGACGCCGATCAGCCTGGTCAACCGCTCCGCGGGCGACCCGGGCTCGTCGAGGACGACGAGGTGTTCCTCCACCGGGACGCGGGTCATCGTCAACGCGATCGCGTAGAGGATCTCCTCCTTGGACCCGAAGTGGTTGTAGAGACTCGCCCCCTTGATGCCGACGGAGTCCGCGATGCCCCGCATGCCGGCGGAGTGATAGCCCTCGGCGGCGAAGTACCGGGCGGCCGCGGTGAGGATGGCGTCGCGTCGGCTGCCCGGGGCGGGTGCGGAGTCCCCGTCGCGGCTCGTCGAGATCGAGGGGGCGTGGTCGGTGTTCAGCGTCTCAGTCCTTCGCGTACTGGCGGCGCAGCTCCCTCTTGAGGAGCTTGCCCTGGGGGTCCACGGGGAGCTCGTCCACAATGGTGATCTCCTTGGGGACCTTATAGCCCGCGAGGGAACTCTTGCAGTGATCCCGAAGTTCGCCGCCGGTGATCCCGCTGCCCGGGCGGGCGATCACGAACCCGGTGACCGCCTCTGACCAGCGCTCGTCGGGCAGTCCCACAACAGCGGAGCGCACCACGTCGGGATGCTCCTGAAGCACGCGCTCGACCTCTTGGGAGGAGACGTTGTATCCGCCGGTCTTGATCATGTCCTTGTTGCGGTCGAGGAAGAACAGGTTGCCCTCCGCGTCGCGCCGGACGATGTCCCCGGTGTGGACCCACCCGCCCTCCAAAACTGCGGCGGTCTTCTCGGGTTCCTTGAAGTACCCGGCCATCACTGACGGCGTGCGGCACAGGAGCTCGCCGCTCTCGGCCTCGGCCCCGTCGGCGTCGACGACCTTGACCTCGAGGTGCCCCACGGGCTTGCCGATCCAGGTCGGGTCCTGGTCGGGGACGTCCTCGAGCTGCTTGAACCAGCCCACTGAGCCCAGCTGGGTCAGTTCGGACTGGCCCCAGTACGTTCCCCAGATGGACCGGGGTGCGGCGTGGTGCCACGCGTCGACGGTCCGGGGCAGCACCTGGCCGCCGTAGGTGAGGCAGCGCTCGACGGTGCCGACGGTCTCGGGGCCGAAGTCGGGGTGGTCCGCGAGCGAGAGGAAGAAGGTGGGGGTTTGGGCCAGGACGGTGATCTGTTCGGTCCTGATCATGTCCAGGGCAACGGCGGGGTCCAGGCTTGCCGGCAGGACGAGCGTCGCGCCCAGGAGGAGCAGCGAGGTCAGGGAGCCGATCCCCGCGATGGTGTGGAACGGCATGACATAAAGCCAGACGTCGTCGTCCCGGCAGCGCAGGCCCCAGGTGTAGGCCGGTGCGGTGGAGATGAGGTAGTTGCGGTGGGGCAGCATCACGCCCTTGGGGGCGGCCTCCGTTCCGCTGGTGTAGACGATCATCGCGAGGTCATGCTCGTGCACGTCGCAGTCGGGCTCGGAGTCCGATGCGACGTCGAGGAGGTCTCGGAAGTCCCGGTGGCCGGGGGCGCCGTCGATCACGATGAGTTCCGGGCGGGACGTGAGTGGCTCGAGCGCCGCGGTGAGGACCGGCAGGAATTCCGCAGCCACGACCATCGCGGCGGGCTTCAGGTGTTCGATCTGCTGGCGGACCTCGGCCTCGCCGAAGAGCACGTTGATCCCGGAGTAGGCGGCGCCGACCTTGAGTGCGCCGTAGTAGGCAGTCACCGACTCGACGCGGTTGCGGGCCATGACCGCCACCCGGTCTCCGCGGGTGACACCCAGGTCGAGCAGCATGTGGGCTGCCCGGTTGGCGTCCGCGTTGAGGTCGCCGTAGGTGGTCACGGTCCGCTGGCCGTCGCTCGCGTAGGCGACGATGGCGGGCTTGGCCGCCCGGCTCTGGGCGTGGCGTCGGAGCTGGTCACCCAGGGTGGCGCGGCCCAGGAGCGACGACTGGTGTGCCGTCAGGGTCCGGCCGCCTGATGTCTCGGCCCGTGATGCCTCGGTCGTCGGGTTCATGCTGGTGGCGCCTTTCTGCTGAAGAGCTCGATCCCCGGCGATAGTGGCTGACGATCGTTAGTATGACTTGGCTCATAGTGGCAGTCGGAGAAAACTCCGTCAAGCGGGTCTCTGGCGCGGAGCTATCGCGATTCCGGCGATGTCTAGCCGTCGTGACTAACTGCTGTTAGTCTCGCTCGTTATGAACAGCATCAGCGAACAGTATCGGTCCCGACTTCGATCGGCAGTGCGTGGCGGCAACATCCCGACCATGCTCGCCGTCCTGCTGGAACTCACCGGCGACGAGCGGTGGAAAGCCGACCGTTTCCAGCCAACCCGCAGCCGGGGCATGGACGACAATGCGACCGGCGGGCTGCCCGAAGAGATCCGTGCGGAGGTCCAGCAGGGTCTGGTCGATGCGGTCGAGCAGTGGTGGGGGACGGGCAGCCCTGCCCGACGCACCTTGTCCGCCGCGGAGGTCGGTGAGATCCTCGACTTCACCTGCGGCGAGGAGGTGCCTGCGGATTTCGGTCCGATGATGGCCGAGATCGTCCACGGGCCGCGGCCGAAGGTCCCGGCCGGGCGGCAGGACGACCGTCTGCACGCCGTCGTGATCGGCGCCGGCATCGCCGGGATGCTCGCCTCGGTCGAGCTGACCAACGCCGGGATCCCGCACGTGATCCTGGAGAAGAACGACGACGTCGGTGGTTCGTGGTGGGAGAACCGCTATCCGGGCGCCGGGGTGGACACCCCGAGTCACCTGTATTCGATCACCTCCTTCCCACACAACTGGTCCACCCACTTCGGCAAGCGCGACGAGGTCCAGACCTATCTCGAGGACTTCGCGTCGGTGAACGACATCCGCCGGCATGTGCGCTTCAACCACGAGGTGACGCGCGCGCAGTTCGACGAGGACCGTCAGGTCTGGCACGTGACGGTACGCGGGCCGGGTGGCGAGTCGGAGATTCTCGACGCGCCGGTGGTAATCAGCGCAGTCGGGCTGTTGAACCGCCCCAAGATGCCGTCGATCCCGGGGATGGACGACTTCGGGGGTCGCCTGTTCCACTCCGCTGAATGGCCTTCCGAGCTCGACGATCCCGACGCGCTGCGCGGCAAGCGCGTGGGCATCGTGGGCGCCGGCGCGAGCGCGATGCAGATCGGTCCGGCGATCGTGGACCGGGTCGGCTCGTTGACCGTCTTCCAACGCTCGCCCCAGTGGATCGCGCCCAACGACGACTACTTCACCACCATCGAGGAGGATGTCCACTGGTTGATGGACCACGTCCCGGGGTACCGGGAGTGGTACCGGGCGCGGCTGTCGTGGATCTTCAACGACAAGGTGTACCCGTCCCTACAGATCGACCCGGAGTGGGAGGAGCCCACCGTGTCGATCAACGCCGTCAACCACGGTCACCGCCGGTTCTATGAGCGGTACCTGCGGGAGCAGTTGGGCGATCGCGACGATCTCATCGAGGCGTCGCTGCCGCAATACCCCCCGTTCGGCAAGCGCATGCTGCTGGACAACGGCTGGTTCGCGATGCTCCGCCGGCCGCACGTGGAGCTCGTCCCGCTGGGCGTCGATGCGGTGACCCCCACCGGCCTGGTGGATTCCGAGGGGCAGGAGCACGAGCTGGACGTCATCGTCATGGCCACGGGGTTCCAGAGCGTGCGGGTGTTGTATCCGATGGACATCGTCGGCCGGTCGGGTAAGTCGACGGCCGAGATGTGGGGCGAGCACGACGCCCGCGCCTACCTGGGCATCACCGCCCCGGACCTGCCGAACTTCTTCATCATGACCGGACCCAACACGGCGATCGGCCACGGCGGCAGCTTCATCACCATCCTGGAGTGCCAGATCCGGTACATCATGGACGCGATCGAGCTCATGCGCAGCCGGGACCTCGGGGTGCTGGAATGCAGGGCCGAGGTCAACGATGCCTACAACGAGGCGGTGGACCGCCAGCACGGGCAGATGGTGTGGACGCATCCCGGCATGGAGAACTGGTACCGCAATCCGGACGGGCGAGTCGTGGCCGTGTTGCCGTGGCGCATCAACGACTACTGGAGGATGACCTACCGGGTGGATCCTGACGATTTCCACCTGGAGCCGGCGCGCGCCCTGGCCGGGCAGCAGAGGTGAGCGCCACCAACCCCGCCGCCACCCCGCACGGCGGCCCGCTCTCGGGCGTCCGGGTCGTGGAGATGGAGGCGATCGGGCCGCTCCTGCACGCTGGCATGATGCTCGCCGATATGGGCGCGGACGTGGTGCGGATCGTGCGTCCGCCGCGCGGGGCGGACGATGACGGGGTCACCGACCCCAACGCCGGGATGCTGCGAGGGCGCGCCGAGCTGCAGGCGGATCTCACCGATCGGGCCCAGTTGGACGCGGTCCGTGACCTCCTGCGTCACGCCGACGTGCTGCTGGAGGGCAGCCGGCCGGGGGCCATGGAGAAGCTGGGCCTCGGTCCGGATGTCCTGCTCGCCGAGAATCCACGCCTGGTCTACGGCCGGATGACGGGCTGGGGCCAGGAGGGGCCGCTCGCGCGCCGCGCCGGGCACGACGTGAACTACCTGGCGCTCGCGGGTGCGTTGGAGCCGCTGGGGCCGGCGAACGGTCCGCCTGTTCCCCCGGTGAACTACGTAGGCAACTTCGGCGGCGGGTCGATGTTCCTGCTGGTGGGTGTGCTGGCCGCGCTCCATGAGCGCGAGCGCACCGACAGGGGCCAGGTGGTGGACGCCGCGATGGCCGACGGCGCGAGTTCCCTGACCTCCCTCCTGCGTTCGTGGGAGCACGCCGGCCGGTGGTCACCGCGTCGGGGGACCAATCTGCTTGACGGGTCGGCGCCGTTCTACCGTGCGTACGAGTGTGCGGACGGTCGGTTCGTCGCGGTCGGCGCGTTGGAGGACGTGTTCTACGAGCGCTTCCTGGGCGGGCTGGGTCTCGATCCGGCGGACCTGGCCGATCGATGGAACCCCGAGAACTGGCCCGGCCTGGCCCAGGTCTTCTCGGGCATCTTCGCGGGTCGGGACCGAGACGAGTGGGCCGCGTTGTTCAAGCACCTCGACGCCTGTGTCACCCCGGTGCTCACGCTCCACGAGGCGACCCTGCACCCGCAGGCCACCGAGCGCGCGGGCTTCGTGGAGGACCAGGGGTTCCCCATGCCCGCCGCGGCACCGCGCCTCGCCTCGTCCGAAGGCGCGGCGCCGCCGCGGGTCGACGCCGATGTCCGCACGGTGATGTCGCGCTGGAGCGCCGACGGCGTGCCGCGGGTCTGAGGGCGACGAGCCACTGGCGTAGCTCAGCTAGCCACCCGGCCGGCTCGCTACGCGCCCGCCCCGGAGCCCGCGGCGGCCACTACAGATCGCCGGGTAGCTTGTCGCGGCGGATGTCGCGCCATGAGGGTTGGCGCATGTGGCCGTCGTCGGTGAAGCCCTGATGGCGGACCTCCACGACGAGCTTGGGCAGGACCCAGATGGCGTCGCGACGGGCGTCGGTGGGCAGTTGCTCGACGAAGGGGCTGGTTTTGCGCCGCAGCGGTTCGAGCTCGTCGAGCAGGGCGCGGGCCTGCTTGTCGGTGAACCCGGTGCCGACGCGGCCGATGTAGGCGAGCCCCGTCTCGGCGGGCAGGCCCAACAGCAGGGAGCCCAACGAGCCGGCGCGGCCGCCCTTGCCGGGCCGCCAGCCGCCCACCACGGCCTCGGTGGTGGTGAGCAGCTTCTGCTTGAGCCATGCCTTTGACCGCCGACCCGACTCGTACTTCGAGTCGCGGCGCTTGGCGACGATGCCCTCCCAGCCGTATTCCTCGGCTTCGGCCAGGGCGCGGTCGCCGGGGCCTCCGAGCACCTCGGGCACGTGCACGCGGTCGACCGAGCGCATGGCCGGCGCGAGCAGGTCCAGCACCTCCCGGCGACGCTCCCACGGCTGCGACTGCAGGTCCACGCCGTCGACCTCGAGCACGTCAAAGACGAACAGTTCGACCGGCGGCAGTGACGAGTCCTTGCCCTCCGCGGCGGCCTGCTTGGCCAGTGAGGCGAAGTCGGGCACGCCGTTGGAGTCGGGGATGACCAACTCCGCGTCGATCACCGCGCGTTTCTCGAGAGTCTCGGCGAGACCGGGGAAGCCGTCGGCGAGCCAGTCCATGGAGTTGCCGTTGCGGCTGACCAGGCGGGTCTGCTCGCCGTTCGTCGCCACGGTCACGCGGTAGCCGTCCCACTTTCCCTCGAACGCCCACGTGTCGTCGGGAAGTCTAGTGACCTCGGCGGCCGTGGGGATCATGGGGAGCGGCGGCACGTCGGGGCTCGTGGCGCGGTCGGATCGGTCGGTGGAACGCGAGCGCGCCTTGCCGTCGGAACCATCGGAGTTGCCGGAGCCGCGTGCCCGCTTGTCGCCCTCGGGGTACCGCGATTTGGGGTTGTCGCGGCCGCCGTAGAAGGAGTCCGGCGACTGGTCCTTCATGTACTGCACGATCCATTGGTTCTTCTCGGCGCTCGTGCGCACCAGGACGTACCGGCCGGAGACTTTCTTGCCGTCGAGCCACACGATGATCTCGTCCTCGCGCCACTTCTCGCACTCGTAGGTGCCGCGGTCCCAGATGGTCATGTGCCCGGCGCCGTACTCGCCCTTGGGGATGGTGCCCTCGAATGTCTCGTAGCCGAGCGGGTGGTCCTCGGTGTTCACCGCGAGCCGCCGGTCCTTGGGCTCGGTCGGCAGGTTCTTGGGCACGGCCCACGAGGCCATGACGCCGTGGTGCTCGAGCCGCAGGTCGAAGTGCAGGCGGCGGGCGTGGTGCTCCTGGATAACGAAGATCGGTCCGTCGCCTCCTGAGCGATCGGTTTCGACCTCACCCTCGAACGGCTCCGGCGTCTTCCGGCGATCCCGCTTGCGGCGGTACTCCTCGAGACTCGTCACCACGGCGTTGGCGCTGGTGGGGCCGGCGTCGCAGCCCTCGACGTCGGTCGAGCTGGTGGCGGCGGGCTCGGGGTCCTCATCATCTGACGACGATGAGCTCTTCTTGCCGCTTCCCGATTTCTTGGCTCGCGATGCCGAGTTGGATGACGACGCCGACTTCTTGGCGGGGGCCTTTTTCGCCGTCGTCTTTGTGGCGGGTTTCTTCTTGGCAGCCCCTGAGCCTGAGCGCCCGAGCCCGTCGAGGAGGTCGCCGTCGGAGTCCAGCCGCCCCAGGACCTCGTCCCAGTGCAGGTGCGTCAGGCCGCCGTCGCCGAGTTCCTCCCACGAGCGGGGCGCCGCCACCCACGGTTCGGCCCGCCCGCGCAGGGAGTAGGGGGAGACGGTGGTCTTGGCGCCGCTGTTCTGGCTCCAGTCGACGAACACCTTGCCGTCGCGGATGGAGCGCTTCATGGTGGCGGTGACCAGGTCGGGAGTCTGCTTGGCCAGTGATTGCGCGATCTGCTTGGCCACCTTGGAGGCGCTGGCGGCGGTGACCGCCTTGTCGAGGCGAGCGTAGAGATGGATGCCCTTGGACCCTGACGTCACCGGGAAGGAGTCGAGCCCCGCCTCGGAAAGGAGATCCCTGACACGCAGGGCCACCTTCGCCGTCGTATCCAGATCCACGTCCTCGCCCGGATCGAGGTCGATCACGATCCGGCGCGTCCGGCCCGGCTCGTCGTTCTCGAGGGTCCACTGCGGCACGTGCAGCTCGAGCGCGGCCTGCTGCGCGAACCACGCCAGCGTCGCGGGGGAGTCGAGCACCGGGTAGCGAACGGTGCGCGAGGAATGCTCGATGGCGACCCGCGGTACCCAGTCGGGCGCATGCTGGGGGAGATTCTTCTCGAAGAACGACTTGTCCTCCGTGCCATCGGGCCAGCGCTTGCGGGTGACCGGCCGGCGGCCGGCGTACGTCATGAGCAGCGGCGCGATGGCCAAGTAGTACTCCAGCACCTCGGCTTTGGTGGTGCCGGTGGTCTCGTAGAGCACCTTGTCGGGATGGGTGAAGCGCACGGTCTGCCCGTCGACCTCCACCGATTCCTTCTGCCCGTTGCTAGCCATGGCCCCACTCTCGCATCTGCGTCCGACGCCGGCGACCGGCATCGGTCCTACACAGGAGTCCTCTCCGCCGGCATCTTCCTGGGCGGGCGCGGAACGAACCGAGACACCCGCTCCACGACCCGGGCGTACTCGGGACGACGTTCGAGACTTCGCTGCTCCATCATCGGGATACTCACCGCCAGGAACATCGCCACCATGGCGGCGACGCCCGAGAACACCCACCACGCGCCGGGGTGGGCCGCGAAGCCGAACAACGCCATCGAGAACCAGATCCCGCACTCGCCGAAGTAATTGGGATGCCGGGACCACGACCACACCCCGGCGTCCATCACCTGGCCCGGCGTGCGGGTGGCGAGGAACCGATGCATCTGCAGATCGGCGATCGTCTCCAGGGCCAGCGCGGCCACGCCCACGACGAAGGCGACGACGTCGAGCCACCCGAGCGGCTCGCCGGCCCTTGTGGCGACCACATAGACCGGGATGAGACCCGCGAAGACCTGCAGGGTCGGGAAGACGTGGATGCCGAGCAGATCGGCGGCGAACTCGAAGCGGCCGGCCTTCGCCCGGACCATCGGGTACCGCCAGTCCTCGTGGTGCATGCCGGGGAAGGTGCGGATCCAGTTCGCGGTCAGGCGCACCGCCCACGCCAGCAGTACGGCCATCATCAGCCACCAGCGGGCGTCGTCCACCTTTGCGTCCGCGGCAACCCACCAGTAGAAGGTCAGCAGCGGCGGAATGACCGACCAGTAGGCGTCGTAGAAACTCGAGTTCCCGTAGATCCGGCTGGCCGCGAAGACCACCAGCGTGGCGATCAGGTCGGCGATCAAGCCGTCCAGCCACAGCCGGCCGGTGTCCGGCCCCCACGTCAGCCAGGCGAGTCCCGCGGCGACGGCGATGACGTAGGCGACCCCGATCCGTAGAAGTGACGCCCCTCGGCCCATGGGAGGAGGGTAATGAGCGCCGCCCGCCCCGGCCGGCGAAACGGTGGAATCTGGTGCGACACGGCGGCTCCGCGCCTGGCGGTGTCGAGAACCCGATAGCGGTTCCGTCCCCCTGGTGAAGCGACCACACTGGGTCACACGACCCGAGGAGGACCGTCATGGCCAAGTACCTGATGCTCAAGCACTACCGGGGTTCCGCCCCCGAGCAGCCCACCTATCCACCCATGGCCGAGTGGACGCCGGAGGAGGTGGCCGCGCACATCCAGTACATGAACGACTTCGCTGCCCGGTTGGAGGAGTCCGGCGAGTACGTCGACGCTAACGCGCTGTCGGAGTCGGGGGCGTGGGTGCGGTTCGACGGCGAGGGGCGCCCGCCGCTGACGGACGGTCCCTTCGCCGAGACCAAGGACCTGATCGCCGGCTGGATGGTGATCGACGTGGCCGGCTACGAGCGTGCCGTGGAGCTGGCGGGCGAGTTGTCCGCGGCCCCGGGGCCCGGTGGCGAGCCGATCCGCGAGTGGCTCGAGTTGCGGCCACTGCTCACCGGTATGGGGGAGGTCGAGGGCTGAGCCTGTGGATGATCCGGATCTGCGGGCGCTGACCCCGCAGGTGATCGGCGTCCTCGTCCGGCGCGGGGCGGACTTCGCGACGGCCGAGGACGCCGTGCAGGAAGCGCTGGTCGAGGCGCTGCGCACCTGGGCCGTCGATCCGCCGCGCAACCCCCGCGCCTGGTTGATCACGGTGGCGTGGCGCAGGTTTCTCGACGCGACCCGGTCGGAGGCCGCCCGTCGGCGGCGCGAGGAGGTGATCGAGGCCGAGCGTGCGGGTGAGGCGGCGGGGCCCTTGGTGGATGACACCCTGTGGCTGTACTTCCTGTGCGCCCACCCATCGTTGCCCGTGCCCTCGGCCATCGCGCTGACACTGCGCGCGGTGGGCGGCCTGACGACTCGCCAGATCGCCCGTGCGTTCCTGGTGCCGGAGGCGACCATGGCGCAGCGCATCAGCCGCGCCAAGCGCACCCTCGCCGGCCGACGTCTGGACCGGCCCGGCGACGTGGCGACCGTGCTGCGGATTCTCTACCTGGTGTTCAACGAGGGGTACACCGGGGAGGTGGATCTGGCCGCCGAGTCGTTGCGACTCGCGCGCCAGCTGTCGAGGTCGATCGACCATCCCGAGGTTCGGGGACTGCTGGCGCTCATGGTGCTGCACCACGCGCGCCGGGCGGCCCGGACGGACGACCACGGCGAGCTTGTGCCCCTCGCCGAGCAGGACCGGAGCCGGTGGGATGAGGGCGCGATCGCCGAGGGCATCGCGATACTGCAGGCGGCGCTCGCGCGCGACCAGCTGGGAGAATACCAGGCGCAGGCGGCGATCGCCGCATTGCACGCCGACGCCCCGTCCACCACCGAGACGGACTGGGTGCAGATCGTCGAGTGGTACGACGAGCTGCTGGCCCTGCGTGAGACCCCAGTCGCGCGGCTGAACCGGTCGGTGGCGGTGGGGCACGCCGACGGCGCGCACGCCGGGCTGGCCGCTCTGGCCGAGGTGCCGGAGACGCTGCCCAGGCGCACCGCGGCACAGGCGTATCTGTACGAAATGGCCGGGGACCGCGCGCGGTCGCGCGAGCTCTACCGCCGAGCGGCCTCGGAGGCGACCTCGTTGCCCGAGCAGCGGTACCTCGCACGGAAGGCGGGCGAAGGCACGGGGGCGCCATGACCGACGCGAGCGCGCTATGCCCGTCCGGCTGCCCCGGGCCCCGATCCGGCGCATACTGCCCCCATGCGATCCATCTGGAAGGGCGAGGTCTCCTTCGGCCTGGTGAACGTGCCGGTCAAGGTCTACGCGGCGACGGAGGACCACGATCTGCGGGCGCGGCAGGTCGACAAGAACGACGGCGTGCGGATCCGCTACAAGCGGGTGCGTGACGACAACGGCGACGAGGTCGAGTACGGCGACATCGCCAAGGCGTACGAGTCCGACGAGGGCGAGATGGTGATCCTCACCAAGGAGGACCTGGCCAGCCTGCCCGTCGAGCAGAACCACGAGATCGAGGTCACCGAGTTCGTGCCCGCCGATCAGGTGGACCCGGTGGCTTTCGACAACGCCTATTTCCTGGAGCCGGCATCGCGCTCGAATCGCGCGTACATCCTCATGCGTGAGGCTCTCGAGTCGACTGATCGGCTGGCTATCTGCACGTTCACGCTGCGCAACCGGACCCGCCTGTGTGCTCTACGGGTGTATAAGGACGTATTGATGCTGCAGACGCTGCTGTGGCCGGACGAGATCCGCCCGGCGATCCTCGAGGGGCTGGACAAAGAGGCCAAGGTGCGGCCGCAGGAGGTCAAGATGGCGGCGTCGCTCATCGAGACCATGGCGGCGGATTTCGAGCCGGAGAAGTACGAGGACGACTACCAGAACCAGCTCAAGGAACTCATCGAGGCCAAGGCCGCCGGTGGTGAGGCGTTCACGGTGGAGGAGCGGGAGAGCTCCGACGACGACGGAGACGACGAGGTCGCCGACCTCCTCGCCGCCCTGCGCGCGAGCGTGAAGGACCGCGGCGGGGACGTGGATGAGTCCGACGACGACAAGACCGACGACGACAACGGTTCCGGCTCCACTAAAAAGGCAGCGGCCAAGAAGAGTGCCAGGTCGTCCACCAAGAAGGCCCCGGCCACGAAGTCTGCGGAGACGAAGCCTGCCGCGAAGAAGCCTGCGGCGAAGAAGTCAGCCGCAAAGAAATCCACGGCCAAGAAATCGACGGCGTCGAAGTCGACCGCCAAGAAGGCCCCGGCAAAGAAGTCGGCCTGATGACCGGCCGGCCCGTTCCCGACCCGGCCGCCGAGCTGGCCGACCGCGCGGCGGACCTTCTCCCGTGGCTCCGCGAGCTCTATCGCCACTTCCACCGGCATCCGGAGCTCAGCATGGCAGAGCATGCGACGGCGGACCGGATCGAGCGGGAGCTCACCGCGCTGGGGCTCGAGCCGCAGCGCATCGCCGGGACGGGTGTCGTGGCGGTCATCGGCAACGGCGAGGGGCCCACGGTCCTGGCCCGCGCGGACATCGACGCACTGCCGATCGAGGAGGACACCAGTCTGGAGTACGCCCCCCAGGCTCCCGGCGTGATGCACGCGTGCGGCCACGACGCGCACGCGGCGGCGTTGCTGGGTGCTACCCGCATCCTGGCCGAGCATCGTGACGTGTGGTCGGGCACTTACATCGCGGTGTTCCAGCCGGGGGAGGAGACGGCCGCCGGCGCCCGGGCGATGGTCGACGGCGGCCTGCTCGAACGGGTCCCGCGGCCGGATGTGGCGCTGGGTCAGCACGTCATGCCGACCGCGGCCGGCACGATCGGCACCGTGACGGGCCCGGTCCTGTCGGCCGGCGATTCGCTGAAGATCACGATCCACGGCCGGGGCGCGCACGGTTCGATGCCGCACACGGCGGTGGACCCGGTGGTGGTGGCGTCGTCGATCGTCCTGCGCCTGCAGACCATCGTCTCGCGTGAGGTGGAACCGGGGACGTTCGCGGTCGTGACGGTCGGTTCGATCTCCGCGGGCGCCAAGGCCAACATCATCCCGGACTCGGCCGAGCTGCTGCTCAACATCCGCACCTACGACATGGCGGTGCGCGAGCAGGTGATCGCGGCGATCGAGCGAATCGTCCGCGCGGAGTGTGTGGCGGCCGGGTCCCCGGCCGATCCGGACTTCCTCTACTACGACCAGTACCCGCTCACCCGCAACGACCCCGCGGTCACGGACACGGTCACCGAGGCCTTCGTCGACCACTTCGGCGCGCGAGCGGTGTACGAGGCCGGTCGGGTCACGCCGTCGGAGGATTTCTCCCTGATCCCGGACGCGTTCGGTGTGCCGTACACGTACTGGACCGTGGGCTCGGTGGACCCGGACCGCTACCGGGACGCGCTCTCCCGGGGCGCGGTGGGTCGCGAGATCCCGGCCAACCACTCGCCGCGCTTCGCGCCGCTGGAGGTGCCGACGCTGCTCACGGCCACACGCGCTCAGGTGGTGGCGGCGCTGGCCTACCTGGGCGCCGAGCTTCCGGCCGTGGCGGTACGCCCGAATGGGGGCTCCGAGCAGACTTGACAGTTGTGAAGTCGCAGATGTGTGGCTACCCTCGGGTTAGTCGGTGGCGAAAGCTGATATCCCCCCGCCAGCTGTCGCCGACTCTGCAGCGATGTGCGGATGCCGCAGACCCGCCCCCCGGGTCGCGACCCCGCGTCGTGCGTCAGAATCGCCGGAGCCGCGTTGTCCCCCCTCCGCGGCCCCGGCGATTCCTTTAATTTCGCCCATCCGGGCGTCGGGCGACTGGCCGGCTTGTGTCAGCCGGCCTCCTCGTCGTCGTAGTCGTCGGCTTCCTCGGGTCCTGGCTCGGTCACCGGCACCTCGACGGACTGCTCTGCCACGTCGGCCGGGTCGGCCTCGCCGACGGAGCCGGCATCGACAGGCGCGGGCTCATACTCCTCCCGCGCCGTGACCGGATCGGGATCCGGCGTGTATTCCTCGGGATCGTGGTCCTCGACACCCATCTGCGTGCCTCCTCGCGTCGTTCCACACTGGGACACCTCCTGACTAGCAGTGGTGGCGCCGTGTCGCCACCTGCACCGGTGCGAGGGGGCCGGCTCAGGCCGGGCGCGTGGGCCCGTCGGGTGTGGGGCCTATCCCGGGGTGTCGCGAGGCGAACTCGTCGAGCAGGCCGTACACCGAGGAGCGCACGATCGTCCGCAGCTGGGCGGGCGTGAACGCGTCCGGGGTGATGGTGGAGGTGGTGCCGAGCCCCGAGACCACCGCGAACAACGAGCGGGCCAGCGCGGTGACCTCGTTCTCCGGCGGGGTGCTGCCCAGTATGACGGCGAGGTGGCCGGTCAGCGCCGAGATCTGCTCCACGACGTAGTCGCGCAGGATCTGGGCCAGACGCGCGTTGTTGAGACTGGCGGACTGGAACGCGGTCAGTATCCGCCAGAACCTCTGGGTGTCGACGTTGTGCGGCAGCGTCAGAACCGCGTTGTCGATCCACTCCTCCAGGGTCGTGGACCGCGGAGCGGAACCGGCGGTGAGTTCGGAGAGGGCCGCACGGAGTGCCGCCTCGAGCAGGTCTTCTTTGTCCGCGTAGTAGTGCGAGATGTAGCCCGTGGTGGCGCCCAGGTGCTTGGCGATCCGGCGCATGGAGACGCTGTCCAGTCCGCCGTCGGCGACCAGCTCGCAGGCCGCGGAGGCGATCTCGCGACGGTTCGCGTCGACGCTGGAAGGGGGCATGTCCACGGTCGTCCTCACTTCTGCTCCGGCTGGGAAACGGTGTGGTGAGCCGGGCGGTCAACGGTTCACAATAATCCACGCGGAGCGCTTGTGACTTTCGACACATGTGAGCTAGCATCGTCTTCCGTAGGACTTCACACAACAGTTGTTATGTCAGTGCGGCAGGGCGCTGACCAGTGCGAAAGATATGAGGAAAACACGAATGGCGAGCACGACTCATGCGAACTTCGCGCCCACGTCCGAAACGACAGGGGCGGCCATCGTCGAGGTCGAGCGGCTGCTTCCGGCCGAGGTCGCCGAGCAGCGACTCACATTCGCTGACATCCTCGGTCGCCGCCGCGGAGATACCCGACCTGGGCTGCTCTTCGAGGATCAGCGTTTCACCTGGGGCGAGGTTGTACGTGAGGCCGAGAAGCGGGCGATCGTGCTTCACGGGCTTCGGCGCGAGGGTCGGGCATTCCACGTCGGAGTGCTGTTGGAGAATGTGCCCGAGTACCTCTTCATGATCGGGGCCGCCGCACTGGCGGGCGCGACGATCGTCGGTATCAACCCCACCCGTCGGGGAACCGAACTCGCGACGGACATCCGCGCTGTGGACTGTGACCTCATCGTCACCGATTCCGAACAGGCGGTGCTGCTGGACGGTCTCGACACGGGCGTGGATGCTGACAGGGTCTTCCTCGCCGACAGTCGGCAGTGGCGGGAACGCGTTGAGGGCGCAACGGGGGAGCAGTTGCCGGACGTTCCGGAAGCGAACGATCCCGCGACGACCGTGCTCCTCACTTTCACCTCTGGATCGACCGGCGCGCCCAAGGCCGTCATCTGCAGCACCGGGCGACTGGCCGCGCTCTCGGCGATCAACTACCTCGGGTTCACCACCGACGACGTGACCTACAACGCGATGCCGCTCTTCCACGGCAACGCCATTTTCTCCTGCTGGGGGCCTTCGGTGTTCAGCGGCGCCACGTTCAGCATGCGTCGCAAGTTCTCCGCGTCTGGTTTCCTGCCCGATATACTCACGTTCGGCGCGACGTTCTTCAACTACGTGGGCCGCTCACTGGCGTACATCCTCGCCGTTCCGGAGTCTCCCCGAGAACAGCAGACCCGTCTGCGTCAGGTGTTCGGCACCGAGGCCTCCCCGCATGATCGGGACGAGTTCGAGCGGCGGTTCGGAACCCGGCCGATCGAGAGCTACGGCTCGTCCGAGGGTGCCGTGGTCATCAGTCTGACGCCGGATTCCCCGCGGAATGCGCTCGGTCTGCCCGCGGACTACATGGATGTCTGCATCCTCGATGCCGATGGGCGCGAATGCCCGCGGGCGGAGTTCGACTCCACCGGCCGCCTGCTCAATCCGGAGTCTGCGACCGGCGAGATCGTCAACCGCACTGGCGCGGGGATGTTCGAAGGGTACTACCGCAACCCACAGGCCACTGCCGAGCGGATCGATGGTTCCGCCTACCGGACGGGGGATCTGGGTTACCGGGACGCCGAGGGCTTCTTCTACTTCGCGGGCCGCGGGGGTGATTGGATGCGCGTGGACAGTGAGAACTTCGCCGCCGCGCCTGTTGAGCGGATCCTCGCGCGTTTCCCCGGAGTCGTGCTGGTCGCCGTCTACCCGGTGCCGGACCCGCGGACCGGCGACCAGGTGATGGCCACCGTCGAGATGGCGCCGGGTACGACTTTCGACCCGGAAGCCTTCGGTCGTTTCCTCACGGAGCAGTCGGATCTGGGCACCAAATGGGCGCCGCGGTTCGTGCGGGTGGTGGAGGACATCCCCGTTACCGCAACGCGCAAGATCGACAAGAAGGGACTGCGGCGCCAGTCGTGGACGGTGGGAGACGCCGTGTACCTCGGTGACACCAAGACCCACGAGTACCACCGGATGGACGACGACGAGAAGGCCGCCCTGCTGGCCGAGTACGACCGCTACGGCCGCTCACCGGCCTGATCCACACCCGGGACTGCCCGAGACGGCCGGGCAGTCCCGGGGCCTGCATGGCCGAATGCCGGGTGGGCGCCTAGGAGTTGGCGATCGCCAGGATGATCCAGACCGGTAGCCACAACCCCGCGCTCAGCAGCGTCAGTACCAGGTGCAATACATGGTTGACGCGGCGACCGTTGTGTACGACCACCGTCTGCTGGAAGGGCTGCGGCGGGTACAAGTACTGATACGGGTGCTGGGGATACGGACCGGCGTGTTGGGGGTACGGGCCGGCGCCGAACTGGTGCGGAACCGCCAGGTGCTGGGGGACGAACTGTTGGGGCTGGGGATACGCGGGAGCCGGCGGGTTCCCGTATGGCAGACCGCCCTCGTGTGCGAGCGGTTGGTGCCCAGTTGGTGGGCGCCGCGCCGGGCGCTCCGGCCCGGGTGGATACGGCTGCGGTGCCGGCGACGGTGCCCGTCCCTGAGCCGGATTGGGCACGGGCGACGATAGCGGGGACTGAGCAGGCGGGAATTGGCGTGTTTCGGCCGCGGGGACGTCGAAAGCCCGGGTCTCGAACGACTCGGTCTGCCCGGCGGGGTAAGCCCGTTCGTGCGCACCGGGCTCGTGCGCGGGTGAGCGGTACGGCTCGTGCATGTCATCCCTTCTGGCAAGACGTGACTCCAATGTACGTCCTCGCTCCGACACACACTCCGTTCCGAGAGTTCGTGGACCCCGGGCTCACGCAGGTGGGGTGCCGAATCGGATCAGCCACGTCGTCCTTCCCGCCACAGTAGAAGCAGGAAGAAGACTCCGCCGACGACGACGGTCACCACGCCGACCGGCAGCGGCATCGCGAACGCATGCTGCGCCACCAGATCACTGATCAGCAGCAGGAGGCCACCGAGCAGGGCGGCCGGAAGAAGGTGATCGGTCCGCGTGAGCAGCCGTGATACATGTGGGGCGACGAGGGCGACGAACGAGACCGGCCCGGCGGTCGCGACCGCCGCGCCGGCGAGGAGTGTGGCCGCGCCGATGAGGACCAGTCGGGTGCTGCGCAAACGCACGCCCAGTGCCGTCGCGACCTCGTCCCCCAGGGCGAGCTGGCGCAGGTTCCGGGTCTGGCCGGAGATGAGGACCGCTGCGACGGTCAGGCAGGACACGACCGGAATGAGTTCGGCCCATCCGCGGCCCTGCAGGGAACCGGTCAGCCAGACCTGGGCCGTGACCGCGCCGGGGACGAACACCAGGGACAGCAGGTACGCCACGTAGGCCATCGACATTGCGCCGAGCGCCACGCCCACCAAGACCAGGCGCGCACCGCTGAGGCCGCGCCACCAGGTCAGGGTGAGCATGAACCCGGCGGTGAGGGCAGCGCCGGCGAACGCGCCCAGCGATACCTGGACGATCCCCCCGCCGAGGAGAAGGATCACCGTGGCGCCGCCGGCCGAGGCGCCCTGCGTGACGCCGATGATGTCGGGGCTGGCCAGTGGATTGCGCGTCAGGACGCAGAACAGGGTTCCGGAGACCGCCAGGCTGGCCCCCACGGCCATCGCGACGACCGCGCGGGGGAGTCGCCGTTCGTGGACGAAGAAGTCGGTGGTCCGGTCGGGAGGGCTGCCGAAAAGGGTCGCCACGGCATCGGGGACGGAGATCGCGTACTCGCCGATCACCAGCGATGCGGCGATCACGACGAGGGTCAGCAGGAACAGGCCGGCGGTGAACCAGGCCGTGCGGACATGCACCCGGACCGAGAGGTCGCGTGCCCGCAGGACGCGCTCACCGCGGGGGAGGGCTGACGTGCTCATGCCACAACCACCCGTCGTCTGGTGACGAGGAGAGCGATGAGCAGGGGTGCACCGATGAACGCGGTGACGACCCCGGCGGGGATCTCCGCTCCGCCCCCGATCACGCGACCCAGCACATCGGAGAACAGAAGAAGTGCCGGCGCGAGGACGATCGACAGTGGCACGATTCGCCGCAGTCCGGGGCCGACGATCCCACGGGCGACGTGGGGGACGATCAGGCCGATGAACCCGATCGGGCCGGCCAGCGCGGTCGCCGTTCCCGCGAGGAGCGCCACGGCCACGAGACTCCAGATCCGCACGCGACCGGGCTTGACCCCGAGCGATGTGGCCGAGTCGTCACCCAGCGCGAGAGCGTCCAACCCGCGGAGGAGGAGAAGCGAGATCGCCGCCCCCGCGATGATGAGCGGGATCACGCCGGTCACCTGATCGACCGGCCGAGCGGTGAGCGAACCTACCTGCCAGAAGCGGTACGACTCGAGAACGGACTCGTCGAGCACGACCAGCGCCTGGCTGAACCCGGACAGGACCGCGGCGAGGGCCACGCCCGCGAGAGTGAGCCGTACAGGTGACGCGGCGGCCATCCTCGACGCCGACAGCAGCAGGATGATCGCCGAGGCGACACCGGCGCCCACCAGCGCGAACCAGACGGTCGAGGCGAGCCCGAGGCCACCGGTGACCGACGCCCCCAGCACGACACCTAGCGCCGCCCCCGCGTTGACGCCGAGGATGCCCGGGTCGGCGATCGGGTTGCGGGTGACGGCCTGCATGAGCGCACCTGCGACGCCGAGCGCGGCCCCGCACGTCACGCCCATCACAGTGCGGCTGACGCGAAGCTCTCCGACGATGCCCACCACGTCCTGGGACCCGCGCCCGAGGAGGGCCTCGATCACCTCGGTAGGTGGGATCGAGCGGGCGCCTATCGCCAGGCTCGCCACGACAGCCGCGGCCAGCGCCGCCAGAGCGAGGGAGAAACCGAGGGCGGCGCCGGCGCGCTGCCGCCCGGATCGTCGGCCCGCGGGCGCGAGGGGGTCGTCGGCGGCGGCCTTCGCTGGGGTGGAGTGCACGGTGGAACTCTAATCCAGGCCAAAGGTAAGGCTAACCTTGCGTTGTGGTTTGATCGTGACCCATGACCACCTTCCCGCGACGACGTCGCGCAAAGTCAGCGCTCCTTGCCGCCTCCATCGTCTCGATTCTCGCCCTGTCCGCCTGCTCGGGCGGCACCGACGAAGGGGGTTCGTTGAGTGACGAGTCGTACACCGTCACCCACGCTATGGGCGACACGGTCATCGAGGGCACGCCCGAGCGGATCGTCGTGCTCGATTCCCCGCATCTCGACGCCCTCGTCGCGCTCGGGCACATGCCGGTCGGGGTGACCGAGTCGTCCGCCGGTACCGGGTCACCGCCGTACCTGGGCGATATCGACGCCGAGACGGTCGGTCTGACCGCCGAGCCGGACATCGACAAGATCGCCAACCTCGCCCCCGACCTCATCATCGGCGCCAAGGTCCGTCACGAGGCGATCTACGACGAACTCTCCGGTATCGCCCCCACGGTGTTCTCCGAGAACTCGGGCACCGATTGGCAGGAGCAGGCGCAGATCACGGCCGCGGCGGTCGGTGAGGAGGAGGAGATGTCGAGCCTGATCGACGACCTCGATGCCCGCATCGCTGACGTGGGGGCGGACGTGGACGCGGAGGGCAAGAGCCTGTCGATCGTTCGCTTCCGTCCGGACAACTTCCGCCTCTACGGACCCCAGACGTTCTCCGGCTCGATCCTGTCTCAGATGGGCTTCGACCTGGGTGACCGGGAGTGGAACGAATACTCCATGGCGGAGCTGTCCCCGGAACTCTACGAGCAGATCACGGGAGAGACCATCTTCTTCACCAACCCGGGCGGCGATCCGTCCGTGACCACCATGGCCACTGTCACCGGCCTGTGGGGCGACCTCCCCGCGGTTCGTGCGGATCGGGTGTTCGAGGTCGAGGACGAGACGTGGATGGTCGGCATCGGTGTCCTGGGCGCGGGGATGGTCCTCGACGACGTCGAGGAGACCCTCGGCTGATGCCGCACGCCGAGCCCGGCTCCGCTGACGCGGCCCCCGGCATCCTCGACCTTCAGCCCGCACTGGTGGTCGAGGGGGCGGAGCTCGCGTACGAGCGTCGCGTGGTGTCAAGCGATCTCAACGTGGCCCTCCCCGACGACGCGTTCACAGTGATCGTCGGTCCGAACGCATGCGGAAAGTCGACCCTGCTCAAAGCGCTGGCCCGGGTGATCACCCCCGGGGCGGGACGAGTTCTCCTCGACGGCCGGGATCTTCACCGGCTGCGCACCAAGGAGGTCGCGTTGCGCATCGGTCTGCTCCCGCAGGGCGCGGTCACACCGGAGGGGATCCGGGTCGCGGACCTGGTTTCCCGGGGTCGGCACCCGCATCACGGTCCACTCCGCCAATGGAGCCGCCGTGACGACGTGGTGGTAGCCGAGGCGATGGCGGCGACCGGCGTGACCGGGTTGGCCGATCGTGAGGTCGACCACCTCTCCGGCGGCCAGCGGCAGCGCGTCTGGATCTCGATGTTACTGGCGCAGGAGACCCCGATCCTCCTGCTCGATGAGCCGACCACCTACCTCGATATCGCGCATCAATACGATGTGCTGGAGCTGTTGCGTGATCAACATGACGCGGGCCGGGCCGTGATCGCGGTGCTCCACGACCTCAACCAGGCCGCCCGTTACGCCTCACACCTGGTGGTCATGAAGAACGGATACGTGGTGGCCACCGGTGCTCCGGTGGACGTGCTCACCGCGGAGCTCGTGGAGTCCGTGTTCGGACTCTCCTGCGTTATCACTCCCGACGTGGTGACGGGAACGCCGATGGTCGTCCCGCTCGACCGGCGCCGCAGATGCTGAGCGTCGCCACCTGCCCGCGGCACCGAGGGCCGCGCCGGGGATCTGTACCGGAGCTCTATCTGTCTAGACGGACCCCGACGCCCCTCGCGGATCAGTCGACGTTCGGCGCCCACTGGACGCCGTTGATGTGACCGCCGCCGTCGACGAAAAGCGTGTTTCCCGTCATGTAACGGCTCGCGTCGCTCGCGAGGAATGCGGCCACGGGCCCGATGTCGTCGAGCGGGTCACCGACTCGACCCATCGGGTTCGCGGCTGCCATGCCCGCCGCCATCTCCGGGTTCGCCTCGGCCACCCGCCGGTACGCCTCGCTCTGGGCGCCGGGGCAGATCACGTTGCAGCAGATCTGCCGCGGCGCCCACTCGCGTGCCGCGGTCCGGGTCAGGGTGCGCAGTGCCTCCTTGGCGGCGTTGTACTGCACGGAGTACATGTGCGCGTTGACGCCGTTGAGCGAGCACAGGTTGATGACGCGCCCGGTGCCGTGCTTCTCGAGCTCCGGCAACGCCGCCTGCATCGCCCAGAACGCGGCCATCACGGCCATGTCGAAACCGCCACGCAGCTTCTCGTCGGTCATGTTCTCCAGCCGCGCGAAGCCGGAGCCCTTCCACGCGTTGTTGACCAGGACGTCCAGTCGGCCGAAGCGGTCCGATGCCGCGGCGACCATCGCGAGGACCTGCTCCTTGTCGGTCACATCGGTGCGGACGAACTCCGCCCCGATCCCCCACTCGTCCCGCAGCCAGGCCGCGGTGTCGGCGCCCGTGGTCTCGTCGATCTCCGCCACGATCACCGAGGCGCCCTCTCGGGCCAGCGCCCCGGCGATCCCACGACCGATGCCCATCCCGGCTCCGGTCACCACTGCCACACGGCTGTCAAGAGTTCCCATACCCACCTCTAAGTCAATGCTTTACGAGTAGCTTCTGAAACAAGTTCTACCGGGTGACGTGGCGGCGCACACGGGATCAGTGGAGATGTGGTCGTCTCGCCCGGGATGTCAGGCGCTCGCGTCGTCGGACCCACGGGTGACGACCCGGGCCAGGAGGTCGGCCAGGCGTTCGTCGATGCCGGTGCGCTCGGACTCGGGGATGTCGAGCGCGTCGAGAAGCGCTCCGCGCAGGACGGGCCACCCGTAGACGGCCGTGAACACCAACAGCAGTTCGACGTCGCCCGCCGGCGGGGGGTCGTTCATGCGCCGTAGCTCCGCGGCCGGGCGCAGGGAGGGGTCGACCATCGGCGGAAAGGCGGCGTCGCGGTCGAGTGCCAGCCAGGCCAACAGGCGGCTGATCTCGGGATGCGACGAGGCGCCGAGAAGCATGCCCCGGACGGCCTCGCCGGCGTCGTCGGTGTTCTCCAGGCGCGCTGCGCCGAACCGGACCGCATCCTGCATGACTGCGGCGATCAGGGCTTCTTTCCGGCCGATGTGACGGTGGATCAGTCCGAGGTTCACTCCGGCGGCGTCGGCGATGTCGCGCAGCGGTACCTGCGGGCCACGCTCGGAGAACAGCCGGCGGGCCTCGCGCAGGACGGCCGACCGGATCTCATCCCGGCCGGTCGGGCGGGCCGCGGCCTCGGGCGCGGGCGCCTGCTCGGGAGTCGGTTTCTCGCGTTCCATTCCCAAACTGTACACAATTGACTACAGTCGCAGTGGTGTACGTAGAACACGTGCCAGTTTCCTGTGTGAAAGGCCCCTGCTGATGACCTCCCGTGACCGCCGCGACGACATCGACGCGATCAAGTCGCTCAAGTACCGCTACCTGCGCTGCGTGGACCTCCGCTTGTGGGATGAGCTCGCCCAGACCCTCGCGCCGGAGGTGACCGCCTCCTATGGCAAGCGCCTGTCCTACACCGGTCGTGACCAAGTGGTCGAGGGGCTCAAGGGGCAGATGACAAACGGCGTGATCACCGAGCACCAGGCGCACCACCCGGAGATCGAGGTCGACGGCGACACCGCGACCGGCCGCTGGTACCTGCAGGACCGGGTGATCGTGCCGGCCTTCGACACGTACATCTTCGGCGGCGCCTTCTATGACGACGCGTACGCGTTCATCGACGGTCACTGGATGATCACGAAGACCGGCTACAAGCGCACCTACGAGGCCATGATCAACCTCAAGGACGTGCCCAGCTTCCAGCTCAACGACAACCACCTCGCCCCGGCCGACGACAAGTAGCAGCGAGGGCGGGCGAGTAGACGGGACGAGCGAATCGGCGTGGAACTGATCGTGGTCGCGGTCCTGTGCGTGGCCGTGGCCTCGGTCATCGGCGGGGCGACGGGTTTCGGCACGTCGCTCATGGCCACCCCGTTCATGCTCATGGCCGGGGTCGGGCTCACGGAGACCGTGGTGATCAACCTCGTCGTGGCCCTGGTCACCCGCGTCGGCGTGACCTACCAGCTGCGCGAGCACATCGACTGGCGCCGGGTCGCGCTGCTCGGCGGGGCCAGCCTGCCGGGGGCGTGGTTGGGCGTGGAGACCATGAGTATGCTGCCCGAGCAGCACCTCAAACCGGCCGCCGGTGTGATCACCATCGTGTGTGGCCTGGCCATGGCGCTGCCCACCTCGAAAGGCGCCAGGCCACCGGCGGCGTGGCTCACCGCGGTCACCGGCGCCATCGGCGGCTACTTCTCCACCACCACCTCGCTCAACGGCCCACCCGTCGTGTTGCTGCTCGGCCGGGCCAAGCTCCCGCCGCTGAGCTTTATCGCCGACCTCGCCGGCTACTTCGTCATCACCAGCATCGTCTCCCTGTCGCTGCTGTGGGCGGGCACGGACGTCGACGTCCCGGCGATCCTGCCGATGCTCGCCGCCTGCGTCGTGGCCGGGCTGGTCTTCAACCAGGTCGGCATCGCCATCGCACAGCGCCTGCCCACCCATATTTTCCGCTCGGCCGTGATCGCCCTCGTGGTACTCGCCGGGATCGTCACCATCGTCACCTCATGAACCACCATCACCACGGAGGAACAATGTCAGCTCAACTCCCCAACGATCTCGCCCGCGCCGACCGTGCGAACCGACTGGCCGGCAAGGTCGCGGTCGTCACCGGCGGCGGCCAGGGTGTGGGCCGCGGAATCTCGCTCGGGCTCGCCGAGTCCGGCGCCGCGGTCCTGCTCGTGGGCCGCCGCATGAAGAAGCTCGAGGCCGTGGCCGAGGAGATCCGCGCCGCCGGCGGCACCGCCGAATGTCTGGCCGCCGACATCGTGGCGGAGGGCTCGCCCGACCTCATCATCTCCACGGCGGTGGAGCGTCTGGGCGGTGTCGACATCCTCGTCAACAACGCGAACATGGCTATGCCGTTGCCGCTGTCGGACTACCCGGACGACGACTTCCGCAAGGCCTTCGAGGGCGGACCCCGTGTCAGCCTGTCCCTGATGAAGCTGGCACGCCCGGTGATGGCCGAGCGCGGCGGCGGCACCGTCATCAATCTCGTCACCTCCGCGGCCGTGCGCTGGGACGCCGCCAACTACGGCATCTACGCCGCGGTGAAGGAAGCCGTCCGAGCCCTGACCCGCGCCGCCGCCTACGAGTGGGCCACCGACGGCATCCGAGCCCTCAACATCGCCCCGCACGCCCACAGCCCCGGGCTCGACTGGTGGATGGAGAACAACCCGGAGGAGGCCGCCGAGTTCGTCGCCGGCATCCCCGCCGGCCGGGTGGGCGACCCGCTGGAGGACATCGGCCGGCCCGTGGCCTGGCTCTGCTCGGCGGAGGCCTCGTATCTGTCCGGTGCGACCATCCCGCTCGACGGCGGCCAGTCCCGGTGGGGCTGACCGGGTCGCAGCCGTTGTCGTCGTCGTAGTACACACCCCACACCCCAAGGAGTCCCTCGCCATGACCACCGACCCCCGCGACGCGGTGGCGCTCGCCGCCGACATCCGCGCCGGCGACCTCGATCCCGCCGACGTGCTGGAACAGGCCATCGGCCGTATCGAGGCCCACGACCCGGAGCTCAACGCGATGGTCGCCACCCGCTTCGACGAGGCTCGCGCCGAGGTCGCCGCGGGGCTGCCCGACGGACCGATGTGCGGCGTGCCGATCGTCATCAAGGCCCTCGGCACCGACGTCGCCGGGCTGCCCGCCGCCGACGGTTCGCGCTTGTTCGCCGACGTCGTGGCCAGCGTGGACAGCACGATCGTCCAGCGCTACAAGGCCGCCGGGATGGTGGTCCTGGGCACCACGAACGTGCCGGAGATGGGGAAGACCACCACCACCGAATCCTTGCTGCACGGGCCGTGCCGCAACCCCTGGAACACCGGTTACTCCACCGGCGGGTCCAGTGGCGGGTCGGCGGCGGCGGTCGCCTCGGGGATGGTGCCCGTGGCCCACGCCACCGACGGCGGCGGCTCGATCCGCATCCCCGCCGCGATGTGCGGACTCGTCGGACTCAAGCCCAGCCGCGGCCGTGTCCCCACCTGGCCGCATCCCATCGGGCTCGCCGCCCCGGTGGCCTACCACCACGCGGTCACCACCACCGTCCGGGACAGTGCCGCGCTGCTGGACGTCGTCGCCGGGCACGTGCCCGGCGACGCCTACGGGGCGCCCACGCCGGCGCGCCCGTTCGTCGAGGAGGTGGGCATCGATCCGGGTCGGCTACGCGTGGGCGTACTGCGGGTCGCGCCCGGGCCTTTTCCCACCGATTCGGACTGCACCGCCGCCGTGGAGCGCACCGCCGCGACCCTGGAGGCGCTGGGTCACCAGGTGCGGGAGGTCGA
The DNA here is from genome assembly GCF_021033825.1 of Dietzia aurantiaca. Lineage (GTDB taxonomy): Bacteria > Actinomycetota > Actinomycetes > Mycobacteriales > Mycobacteriaceae > Dietzia > Dietzia aurantiaca. Next base: position 250,279 of record NZ_JAIFXZ010000001.1, on the reverse strand, counting down.
GCTGGGCGTTGATGTGATCGAGGTGATGACCGCGGTGGGAACGATCATGGGCGCCCAGCTGCGCGCGACCATTGAGGACCGCCTCGCGGAGCTGGGGAGGGAGCTCGACGACGACGACATCGAGCCGTGGACCCGGACAATCCTCGACAACGCCATGACCCACACCGCCCCCGGCGTGGCCCGGGCGCTGCAGTTCGCCCAGCGGACCGGGTGGAGCGTGGCCGAGCTGTTCGGAGCCGACAGCGTGGATGTGTTGCTGCTGCCCACGCTGCCCTCAACCACCCCGGAGCTGGGCTTCCTCGACGTGAGGGATCCGGAGTCGATGTGGACCCGGTCCTCGGCGTACTCCGTGTGCACCGGCATCTTCAACATCTCCGGGCAGCCTGCCCTGTCGCTGCCGGCAGGTGCTGACGAGCGAGGCATGCCGGTGGGCGTGCAGTTCGTCGCCGACTACGCGCGCGAGGACCTGCTGCTGCGGCTGGCCGGGCAGCTCGAGGCTGCCGCGCCGTGGACCCGGATCGCGCCCGGATATCAGGGGTGGTGAGCTGACGCATCGGTGGGCCAGCGGGTCGAGGGGGCGTACGGTCGCGGCCAGACGCCCCCGACACGTCAGGATGTGATCGCAGGATGAGCACGTACCGGACCCACAACCCCTCGACCGGCCAGACCGCTGCGGAATACGACGGCCTAGCAGACCACGAGATCGACGCGGTGATCTCCCGCGTGGCCGACGGATTCGACTCGTGGCGCCGCAGGTCGTCGGCCGAGCGGGCGCGGGTCCTCGCGGCCATCGGCGACGCGTTCGCGGGCCGGGTCGATGAGCTGGCCGCCGCGATCTCCGAGGAGATGGGTAAGCCGACCGCGCAGGCCGCCGGTGAGGTGAAGCTGGCCGCGTCCATCTACCACTGGTACGCCGAGCACGGGCCCGCGCTGCTGGAGCCGGAGTCGCTGGACGTGAGCGGAGCCCGCGAGAACACCGTGACCGTCGAGCCGGTGGGGCCACTGGTCGGCGTGATGCCCTGGAACTACCCCTACTATCAGGTCGCCAGGTTCGCCGCCCCCAACCTCATGGCCGGCAACACCGTGATCCTCAAGCACGCCTCGATCTGTGCCAAGAGCTCCGCCCTCATCGAGCGCATCCAGCGCGAGGCGGGTCTGCCCGCGGACGCGTACGTCAACGTCTACGCCTCCTCTGATCAGGTGGCAGAGATGATCGCCGACCCGCGAGTCCACGGCGTCTCGCTCACCGGCAGCGAGGGGGCCGGCGCGGCGGTGGCCGAGGTCGCGGGCAAGAACCTCACCAAGAGCGTGCTCGAGCTGGGCGGCTCGGACCCGCTCGTCGTCCTGGACACGGACGATGTCGGTGAGCTGGTCGACACCGTCGGCCGCGCTCGGCTGTCCAACTCCGGACAGGCATGCAACTCGCCCAAGCGCATGTTCGTCCCGGACGGCATCTACGAGGAGTTCGTCGCCGGCCTCACCGACCTCTACGGCCGCATCACCGTGGGTAAGGCCGACGACGAGGCCACCGAGATGGGGCCGCTGTCCAGCGAGGACGCCCGCGACGGCGTGGTCGAGCAGGTGCGCACCGCGGTCGAACAGGGCGCCAAGCTCCGGATCGGCGGCGACCCGATCGACCGGCCCGGCGCCTACATGGAGCCGACCGTGCTCACCGACATCACCGACGAGATGGACGTCTACCACGACGAGGTGTTCGGGCCCGTCGCCATGATCTACCGCTACACCGACCTCGACGAGGCGCTGCGGGTCGCCAACGACACCCGGTTCGGTCTCTCCGGATCCGTGTGGGGGACCGACCCCGACGAGGCGGCACGGGTGGCCGACCGGATCGATGCGGGAATGGTCTACGTCAACGAGCACGGCACCACCCGCGCCGGACTTCCCTTCGGCGGGGTCAAGGCCTCCGGCTACGGCCGGGAGCTCGGCCGGTGGGGCATGGGCGAGTTCGTCAACACCAGGCTGCGGCGCGTGCACTGACAGCCGCCGGGATACAGCACGGCCCCGGAACCCTTGCGGGATCCGGGGCCGTGTCGGCTTCAGGAGCCGGTCACTCCTGGACGTACGCGCCGTCGAAGAGCATGGTCGAGTACAGGGACGGTGAGACGCCCCGAACCGTGTCGCCCACCACGACGTACTCCTCGGAGTTGGCGAGCACCGCGAGCGGCACCACCCGGTTGTAGACCTCCTGGAGGTGGTTCAGCGCCTCCTTCTGGGTGTCCAGATCCGGAGCGGCCTTGAACGCGGTGACGGCGGCGGTCAGCTCCGGATCGTCGATTCCGGTGAGGTTCGTCGATCCACCCGGCGCGAACGCGCTGTAGAAGGTGCTGGCGAGATCGGCATCAGAGGTCGCGAGCCCGCCCACCACTGCCTCGAAATCGTTCGTGAACTGGCGCGCCACGACCTGGGTGACGGGCGCATTCTCCAGGGTCACGTTGAACCCCGCGGCGTCCAGCAGCGCCTTGAGGGCCACGCCGGTCTCCATGTTCTCCGGGCTGTCGGCGATCAGCAGGGTCACCTCTCCGTTCCAGTCGGGACGCTCTGCCTTGACCTCGTCGACGAGGGCCTTGGCTGCCTCCAGGTCGTACGCCGGCCCCTGTTGACCGTCGTAGAAGCGCGAGGACTCCGCGATGAGTGCGTCGGTCGGCTGACCGAGACCGCCGGTGAGGCGTTGGTCGATCAGGTCGCGGTCGAGCGCGTGGGCGAAGGCCCGGCGCGCCCGCTCGTCGGTGAGCACTCCGTCATAACCGGCCGCCCCGGTGTTCAGGTTGACGACCGAGCCGGAGCTCGTAATGGTCTCGAAGCCGCGGTCACCGGCGTCCTGGGCATCGGTCACGGTCTTGGCCCCCCGCAGGAACCCGACCTGGACCTCGCCGGTCTGGAACGCCTCGTATGTGCCCTGTGAACCCGGGATGCGGATGAACTTCAGAGTCGGGCAGACTACGCCGCCGTAGTAGTCCGGGTTCGGCTCCAGCACCACTTCCTGGTCGGGGGTGTAGCTGGCGATGGTGAATGCCCCCGCGCCGACGGGGTTGCGCGCCCAGTCCTGAGGGTCTGTTGCCTCAAAGGCCTTCTGGGGGATGACCTCGCCGCCGGTTCCGGCGAGCAGGATCGGGAAGCCGGCCCACGGTTCGGTGAGGGTGAACTCGACGGTCAGCGGATCCACCACCACGGTCTCGTCGACCTGCAGGGCATCGGACATCACCGTCGAACGGGTGGCCGGGTCCTGGTGCAGGCCGATGGTGAACGCGACGTCCTCGGCGGTGACGGGATCGCCGTTGGAGAAGTTCACGCCCTCGCGCAGCTTGAGGGTCCAGACCGTGTTGTCGTCGTTGGACTCCAGCGACTCGGCGAGCTTGGGCTGGAACTCCTCGGCCTCCGGGTTCCAGCGCATGAGTCGGTCGTAGACCGCGGCGGATTCGGAACCGCCGCGCACGCCATGCTGCCCCTGGCCGGGGGCGAAGGACGGCAGCATCGCGTACTCACCCATGGTGATGGTCCCGCCGACGTGGTCGGCGGTGCATCGCTCGGACTGGTCGGGTGCGGTGGCGCCCGAGGCCGAGCTGTCGGACTCCGGTCCACCCCCGCCGCACGCGGTCAGGGCGATCGTCGCGGTGGCGAGGACGGACAGAGCGCGGATTGCGCGGGTCATGAATTCTCCTGTGGTGGGGTGAAGGCATATGAGCGGGCCCCGGGTCGTCCCGCCGGTGGGCGGATGACCCGGGGCCCGGTTCTGCGGTGGTACTGGTGATACGCGGCCCGCTCAGGGGCCGACGGGGATCACTCCTCGACGTAGGCTCCGTCGAAGAGCATGACCGAGGACAGCGTGGGCACGATGCCCTTGACCGACTCGTCGACGATCACGTACTGCTCCGCGTTCGCCATCACGGCGAAGGGCTGGACCCGGTTGTAGACCTCCTGGACCCGGTTGAGGGCCTCCTTCTGCGAGTCCACGTCCGCGGCGGCCTTGAACTCGGTGAGAGCGGCGGTCAGCTCCGGATCGTCGATCCCGGTGAGGTTGGTCGCCCCGCCGGGAGTCATCGCGGCGGCGAACGTCGAGGCCAGGTCCGCATCGGACGGCGCCAGGCCGCCGATCACGATCTCGTAGTCACCGGTGAACTGGCGCGCGGTGACCTGGGAGACCGGGGCATTGACGATGCTGACGTCGAATCCGGCGGCGTCGAGCATCGCCTTGGCGACGACGCCTGCCTCGACGTTCTCCGGGCCGTCGGAGATGAGCAGCTCGAGCGAGCCGTCCCAGTCGGGGTTCTCGGCCTTGACCTCGTCCACCAGACGCTTTGCCTCCTCCGCGTCGTACTTCGGGCCCTCCTGGTTGTCGTAGAGCCGCGAGGACTCGGCCACGAGTGCGGAGGTCGGCTGGCCCGCGCCACCGGCGAGACGCTGGTCCCACAGGTCGCGGTCCATGGCGTGACCCACGGCCCGGCGCGCACGCTCGTCGGTGAGGACACCGTCGTAGCCGGCGTTGCCGGAGTTCATGTTGATCACGGAACCGGAGCTGATGATCTCCTCGAAGCCCTGGAACTCGGAGTCCTGGGCCTCGGTGACGAACTTGGCGCCACGCAGCACGCCGACCTGCAGCTCACCGGTCTGGAAGGCGTCGATGGTGCCCTGGGAGCCGGGGATGCGGATGAACTCCAGGGTCGGGCAGACCGGGCCGCCGTAGTAGTCCGGGTTGGGCTGCAGGACGACGTTCTGATCAGGGGTGTAGGAGTCCATGACGAACGCGCCGGCGCCGATCGGGTTGCGCGCCCACTCCTCCGGGGTAGACGCCTCGAAAGCCGCCTGGGGGATGACCTCGCCGGCGGCACCGGACAGCAGTACCGGGAAGCCGGCCCACGGCTCGGCCAGGGTGAACTCGACAGTCTGCTCGTCGACCGCCACGGCCTCCTCGATCTGCATGGCGTCGGTCATCACGACCGAACGGGTGGCCGGGTCCTGGTGCAGGCCGATGGTGAACGCGACGTCCTCGGCGGTGACGGGATCGCCGTTGGAGAAGTTCACGCCCTCGCGCAGCTTCAGGGTCCAGACCGTGTTGTCGTCGTTGGACTCCAGCGATTCGGCGAGCTTGGGCTCGAACTCCTCGGCCTCCGGGTTCCAACGCATGAGACGGTCGTAGATGGCGGCGGACTCGGCGCCGCCGCGGATCCCGTACTGGCCCTGACCGGGCATGAAGGTGGGCAGCATGACGTACTCACCCATGGTGATGGTGCCGCCGACCTGGTCCTCGGTGCACCGGCCGGACTCGGCCGGGGTGAGTCCCCCGCCGCCCGAGGCGCTCGAGGAGTCGTCAGGCCCCCCTCCGCAGGCGGTCAGGGTCAGCGTCGCCGCGGCCAGCACGGCGAAGGCGCCGGTAGTGCGCTTCATTCAGTTCTCCTCGAGAGGGTGGTGACACGCGACCTTGTGGCCGGGTGCGATGTCGATCAGTTGTGGGCGTTCGGTCGCGCAGATCTCGGTGGCCCGGGGGCACCGGGTCCGGAATCTGCAGCCGGACGGGGGATTGAGCGGGGACGGCAGCTCGGAGCTCGTGGCCGCGATGGGCGCCTCGCCCAGGGAATCGGCGAGGGTGCCACCGAGCGTGGGGGCGGACGAGATGAGCAGCATCGTGTACGGATGCGCAGGGGCGCCGTAGAGCGCCTCCGTGTCGGCGACCTCGCACACCTGGCCGAGATACATCACCGCCACCTGGTCGGCGATGTTGTGCACCACCGACAGGTCATGGGAGATGAACACCATCGTCAGGCGGTAACGCTCCTTCATGTCCTCGAGCAGGTTCAGGATTTGCGCCTGCACGGACACGTCGAGCGCGGAGACCGGCTCGTCGCACACAAGCACTTCGGGCTCGAGCACTAGGGCGCGGGCCAGGGCGATGCGCTGGCACTGGCCGCCCGAGAACTCCGAGGGACGGCGGTCGCCGGCGTGGGCGGGGTCCAGCCCGACGGCCTCCAGCGCCGCGTCGACCCGCTGACGGATCTCGGCGCGTCCGCTGCCCACGCCCTGGATCTCCAGTCCCTCGGCCACGATGTCCCGGACCGTGCGCCGCGGGTTGAGCGAGGAAATGGGGTCCTGGAACACCATCTGGATCATCTTCCGGGCGTGTTTGAGCGCGGCGCCCGAGAGATCGCACAGGTCGGTCTCGTCCACCATCACACGGCCCGAGGTGGGACGGGGCAGTTGGAGCATCGCGCGTCCGAGGCTGGACTTACCGCAGCCGGACTCGCCCACCAGGGCGAGTGTCGAGCCGCGGGGGACGTCCAGGGAGACGTCCGAGACGGCGTGGACCGTGCCCTTGCGGGTGTGGTACTCGACGGTCACGGCGTCGACGACGAGCTTGACGTCCGCGGCCCGGCCGACACCGGCCGGGGTCGACTCGTCCGCGACGCTCGAGGGGATGCCGGTCATGATGCCTCGCTACTCATGTTCGCCCGGGCGGGGATGGTGGGGTGGAAGCAGGCGACCCGGTGTACATCGGAGCCGGGGGCTCCCGGGGTCCTCAGGTCCTCGAGCGGGGGATCGACCTGCAGGCAGTCGTCCTGTACCCGGGTGCACCGCGGGGCGTACCGACACCCGGTCGGCATGTCCCGGAGGTTCGGGGGCCGGCCCTCGATCACCGTCAGCCGCGTGTGCGGCGGCAGGTCGGGGCGCGGAATGGAGCTGAGCAGCGCCCCGGTGTACGGGTGTGCGGGCTCGTCCAGGAGGGCGCGGGTCTCGCCCACCTCGAGGAAATGGCCGGCGTACATCACGCCGATCCGGTCGGTGTGTTGCGAGACCACCGCCAGGTCGTGGCTGACCAGGATCATCGCCATGTCCCCGTCCGACTGGAGGGCGTGCAGCAGGTCGAGGATCTCGTGCTGCACGGTGACGTCCAGGGCGGTCGTGGGCTCGTCGGCGATGAGAAGTTTGGGGGAGCAGGACAGCGCGATCGCGATACCGACGCGCTGACGCATTCCGCCCGAGAGCTGGTGCGGGTACTCGTTCATGCGTACACGAGGGGAGGGGATGCGCACCCGCTCGAGCAGCTCGACGGCGCGGTCGGTCGCCTCCCGCCGGCTCAGCCCCAGATGGTGGCGCAGCGGGTCGGTGATCTGCCGGCCGATCGTGCGGATCGGATTGAGTGAGGTCAGCGGGTCCTGGAAGACCATGGCGATCTCCCGGCCCCAGAACTTCTGCGACTCACGCTGGGTGAGGGACAGGACGTCGCGGCCGTCGAACCGCACCGTCGAGGCGGGATCGATCCGCGCGGTGGTCGGGGCGATGCCCATGATCGACCGGACGAGCATCGACTTGCCGGAGCCCGACTCGCCGACGATGCCGATGGTCTCACCGCGGCGCAGTGAGATGTCGACGCCGTCGACCGGGGTGATTCGTCCCCCGGGGGTGTCGATGTGAGTGCGTAGGTCGCGGACCTCCAACAACAGGTCGGCGCCGCCGGTCGGGGTGTCCGACCGGCGCGATGAAGCTGCGGGGATGACTGCCTCCTCAGGATCGTGGTCCGGTCTAAGTCATCTACTTAATCCGTCTTGCTGTGATGAGTATCACGGCTTAGTGTGTCCACGTCAAGAAAATTAAGCGACCGCCTCATGCGGTGTCTCAAATGGAGGGTCCCCCCACGTGCTCAGGTTCATTGGCGAACGCGCTCTGCACGCGGCCGTCGTCGTCATACTCGCCGCGATCGGCGCGTTCTTCCTGATGGAGGCGGTGCCGGGAGACTCGGCGGCGTCCGCCGTCGGTCCCGGCGCGACCGAAGAGCAGTACCAGCTGGCGCGAGAGGAACTCGGTCTCGACGATCCGGTCTCCACCCGCTTCGGCAACTGGGCTGGCGACATCGTGCAAGGCGATCTCGGTAACTCGCTCATCCCGCCCAACCAGTCCGTGGGCGAGATGATCGGCAACGCGCTGCCCGTCACGATGCAGCTCGCGTTCACCGCGATCATCCTGTCGCTGGCGATCGCCGTGCCGGTCGCGGTCTGGTCCGCCTACCGGCGTGGCGGGATCTTCGACCAGGTCGCCTCGATCGTCGCGTTCGCGTTCATCTCCGTGCCGAGCTTCGTGGCCGGCCTGCTGCTCATCTACCTGTTCGTGTTCAACCACTCGCTGGCGCAGCAGGTCATCCTCGGGGCCGCGGTGGTCATCGGACTGGCCGTGGCGCTGTCGCCGATTGGCAAACGTGGTGGTCGTGGCGCGCCCGGCGTGATGTGGGGGCGTGCCCTCATCGGTGGGCTCGTGGTGGGCGGCGTGCTCGCGCTGATCGCGCTGCTGCTGCCGGAGTTCCCCCGCCAGGGGTTCGTGCCCATCGCCGAGGGGCTCGGGGACAATCTCCGCAGCATCGCCCTGCCGGCACTGACGCTGGCGCTCATGGAGGTCGCGATCTTCACTCGCGTCCTGCGCACGGACATGATTTCGACTCTGCAGCAGGACTTCGTGCTCTCCGCCCGGGCGAAGGGCATGCCCACCGGGCACGTCCTGGTCTCCGAGGCGCTGCGCCCGTCGACGGTATCCATCGTCACGCTCGCCGGCATCAGCCTCGGTCGGCTCATCGGTGGCACCGTGGTGGTCGAGCGCTTGTTCAACCTGCCCGGGATGGGCAGCATGATCGTCGACGCGGTCCAGAACGACAATCTCCCGGTCGTTCTGGGCGGGGTGATCGTGATCGCCATCTTCTACGTCCTCGTCAACACCGCCGTGGACATCACCTACGCACTCATCGACCCGAGGATCCGCCGTGGCTGACATCTCTTCGACCCGCACCGATCTGCCCGTGGACCCGGTTGCCCCCGTGACACCCGGCAGGCGTCGCCGCACACTTCCCCGGGTCTCCGGACTCGGCACCTGGCTGGCGCTGGGTTGGACCGTCATCATCGTCTTGGGTGCCCTGATCGTTGACTTCCTGCCGCTCGCCGAGGCGCGAGATCCGTCCCTGGCGCTGACGACCGCCTCGATGCTCCCGCCGGACCTGGGATCCGGCCACCCCCTCGGCACGGACTCCCAGGGGCTGGACGTCCTGGGCGGACTGCTCTACGGCGCCCGCGTGTCGCTGGTGGTGGGCATCGGCGGCGTGGTGATCGGCGCCCTGATCGGCGGAGCCCTCGGTCTGGTGGCCGGCTACCGCGGCGGCTGGACCGACCGCGTGGTGTCGATCTTCACCGACACACTGCTGGCGTTCCCCTCCCTCATCCTGCTCATCGCGATCGTCACCGTGCTCAACCCCACGTTGCCGAACGTCACGATCGCGCTCGGGATCATGGTGGTGCCGTCCTTCGCGCGGCTCGTGCGGGCCAACGCCATGACCTACTCCAAGCGCGACTTCGTCACCGCCGCGAGGTCCCTCGGTGCGGGCGAGATCCGGATCATGCTCCGCGAGGTCGCGCCGAACATCTTCCCGGCGATCTTCTCCTACAGCTTCATGCTCGTGGCGGTGCTCATCGTGGCCGAGGCGTCGCTGAGCTACCTCGGGCTGAGTATCCCCAGGCCGGAGCCGACCTGGGGCAACATGATCAGCGCGGGCCAGGCCGACTTCCAGCGGTACCCCTACCTCGTGGGCGTCCCGGCCGTCGTCCTGTTCCTCACCGTACTGAGCTTCAACCAGCTGGGTGAGGCCGCAGGACGGAAGTGGAGTCCCGGTGCAGCCAAGATCTGACGTCGTCGCCGGTGACATGCCGGATGCGGTGGAGCCCGGCGTCCAGGGCGAGAACAAGGACGCCAAGACGGCCATGATCGAGGTCGCCGAGAAGCTCATCGGTGAGCGGGGACTGGACAACGTCTCGATGCGCGATGTCGCGGCGATGGCGGGGCACCGGAACAATTCCGCCGTCCAGTACCACTTCGGCAGCCGGGACGGATTGATCACCCAGATATTGCGCCGGCGGCTCGTGGCCCTGGACGTCGAGCGCAAGCGTCGGCTGGCCGAGGTCGACGAGCAGGGGCTCGGCACCGATCTGACCTCGCTCGTGCACGTGTTGTTCGGCCCGATGGTCGACCTGCTGCGTGCGCAGCCGGAGGCCACCCACTACGCGCGTTTCCTCCAGCGGGTCGGACCCGTCATGGGTCCGGCCGTGCCGGAGGTGAATCTGCGCACCACGACCGACGACGTTGTGGTGCGGTTGATCGACGTACTGTCGCACCTGCCCCGGCGCACGGCCTTCGAACGCATCGACCTGGCCACGCAGATGTTCACCGGGTCACTGGCGGTGTACGAGGATCGTCGGGACGCGAACAACACGGTGGTCAACTCGCATTTCGACAGCGTGTTGGCACATCTCTACGACATGGTGGAGGCCGCACTTCGGGCCGGGGTCGGTATGGGCGAGCCGAGATCAGAGGTCGCGGACACACCGGAACCCGAGGTTGGCGGTGGCTGAGTCGGTCGTGTTGGACGATCTCGCCGCGACCCGGTAGCGGTAGCAGTAGGAGTCGTGGCAGAGGTACGACCCGCCCCGCATGACCCGCCAGTCCCCGCCGCCCGGAGCGCGGCCGGGGGCCAGTTCCGAGAGCTCCTCAGGGCCGGGCCCGCGGGGGTTGTCGACCCCGGACACGGCGTACCACCCGGGATCGAACCTGTCCGCGCACCACTCCCAGACGTTGCCGACCATCTGATGCAGGCCGTAGGCGTTCGGCCGGAACGTCCGGGCCGGTGCGGTCGTGAGATACCCGTCGTCCAGGGAGTTGTGCGCGGGGAACCGGCCCTGCCACACGTTGAGGTTCCATCGCCCCCGGGGCGTGAGCTCGTCACCCCACGGGAATCGGGCGGCCGGCAGCCCGCCCCTCGCCGCGTACTCCCACTCGGCCTCGGTCGGGAGCCGGGCGCACGCCCACTGACAGTAGGCCGACGCGTCGTTCCACGACACGTGCACCACCGGGTGGTTCTGTAGGTCGGTGATGGAACTCCGCGGCCCGCCCGGGTGCCGCCAGTCCGCACCCCGCACCGCCACCCACCAGGGCGTGGTGTCGAGCTGGTGCAGTACGTCGGCGGGGGCGGCGTCCACGGCGAGGTGGAACACCGCCGACACACCGACCTGCTCGGACTCGGTCACATAACCGGTGTCCTTGCAGAACGTCGCGAACTGCGCGTTGGTCACCGCTGTCTCGTCCATCCGGAACGAACGCAGCCGCACCTCGTGCAACGGCAACTCGCCGTCGTCGGGGTAGCCCTCGTCGTGGTGGTCGCCCATCAGGAACGAGCCCGCGGGAATCACCTTCTGCCGACGCGGTCGCCCGGCACCAGCCCCCGGAACCACGGTCCCGGGCCCCGGCGCCGCTCCGGAATCCGGGCCCTTCTCAGGTCGCGATTGCGCGTTCTCCGGACCGAGCGGGCCGGACGGGGCGCAGCACGAGCTCGTCGTCGTCATACTTCGTCTCCCTCCGTCGTGGACTCCGCACCGGATCCTGTCACGACGCGCGCCACCAGGTCGGCCATCCGCGCGTCCACGTCCTCACGCGCGTCCTCCGTGAACTCCAGCACGTCCAGGATCTGCTCGCGCAGCACCGGCCACGCGTAGACGGTGGTCAGGGCCAGTGCCAGGTGGAGGGTGTCGACCGGCGGGGGATCGGTCATGCGCGCCACCGCCTGCGCCGGGCGGGTCGAGGCGTCCAGGACCGGGCGGCCCACCGCGCCCGGGTCGAGGGAGAGCCACACCAGCAGGCGGCTGAAGTCGGGATTATCGGTGGCGCCCAGCAGCATGGACCGGATGGCCGCCCCGGCGTCGTCGTAACCGTCCAGTCGCGCGGACCCGTGCCGGAGCCCCTGGTCGAGGACCGCCGCGAGCAGGTCATCCTTGTTTCCGACGTGTCGGTGGATCAGGCCGAGGTTGACCTCGGCGGCGTCGGCGACCTCCCGCAGTGGTGCGCGGGGGCCCCGGGCGGCGAAGATCCTGCGGGCGGTGCCCAGTACGGCGCGTCGCACGGCTGCGCGCCCGGTGGGTCGGTCCGATTTCGGGCTATCCATGGACAGGACTGTAGACGAATGTCTACAGTCTGTGTCATACCCCCTCGCCACGCCCTGCGCGAGTCCCGGAAAGGACACACCGTCTTGCAGATCACCATCGGTGAGCACCAGATCGAGTTCGGCCCCAAACGGCTGCGGCTGAGCGCCGACGACGCCGCCCCGGCTCCCTACCAGCACGTGGGGGTCCGGCCGGTCACCCCGTACATCGGGGCCGAGATCTCCGGTGTGGACCTGGCCGACCCCACATCGGCGCAGATCGATGAGCTCAAGCGCGCGCTGCTCGAGCGCAAGGTCCTGTTCTTCCGCGACCAGCAGCACGTGACCGCCCGCCAGCACCGCGACTTCGCCGCGAACTGGGGCGAGCTCGAGGTCCACCCACTGCTCGACCAGGGCGAGCTCCCCGAGGTCGTCCGGTTCGACCGCGGCCAGGACAACCCCGGTATGGAGAACATCTGGCACGTCGACGTCTCGTGGCAGCAGCGCCCGCCGCTCGGGTCGGTCCTGCGTGCCATCGACGTCCCCGAGGCCGGCGGCGACACCCTGTGGTCCGACATGGGCAACGCCTTCGAGGCCCTGCCCTCCGACATCAAGGAGCGCATCGACGGTCTCACCGCCACCCACGACTTCACGCCGTCGTTCGGGCTCGGCATGACGCCCGAGAAGCTGGCCGCGATGCAGGAGACCTACCCGCCGCAGCACCATCCCGTGGTGCGCACCCATCCCGAGACCGGTCGCAAGCTGCTGTTCGTTAACAGTCTGTTCACGACGCGGATCGACGGCGTCGACCCCGACGAGGGCGCGCAACTGCTGCGGCGCCTGATCGACCAGGTCAAGATGCCCGACTTCCAGGTACGACTGAGATGGAGGCCGGGGACGGTGGCGTTCTGGGACAACCGCGCCACCCAGCACTACGCGTGTAGTGACTATTTCCCGAACCGCCGCGTCATGGAGCGGGTCGCGATCGAAGGGGACGTGCCGGCATGAGCGATCTCGACCGGCATGTCCTCCCGGCCCGCCGCCTCGCCGGCCGGATCCCCGCCGAGATGGACCGGCGCCACCAGCAGGACGCGTTCCCCGGCGCGGAGCAGGTCCACGCCCCCGACGGCGCGCCTAACATCCTGTTGGTGATGCTCGATGACGTCGGCTTCGGCACCTCCTCGGCCTTCGGCGGCCCGTGCCGCACGTCCACGATCGAGCGGCTGGCCCGGGACGGCGCCGGCTACACGCGATTCCACACCACGGCTCTGTGCTCGCCGACCCGCGCGGCCACCCTCACCGGCCGGAACCACCACAGCGTGGGCATGGGCGTGATCTCCGAGATGGCCACCCGCGCCCCCGGCTACACGGGGGTCCGGCCTGACTCGGCCGCCACCGTCGCCCGGGTGCTGCGCGGCAACGGCTACGCCACCGGCGCGTTCGGCAAGATGCACCAGACCCCGCCGTGGGAGACCACGGCCGCCGGGCCGTTCGACCGCTGGCCCACCGAGGAGGGGTTCGACACCTTCTACGGATTTCTCGGCGCCGAAGCCGACCACTTCGTGCCCGTTCTCTACGACGGGCGTCGACAGGTCGATCCGCCGCGCACCCCGGAGGAGGGTTACCACCTCACCGAGGACCTGGTGGATCGCGCGATCCGGTGGACCGACGAGCTGGGATCCGTGGCCCCCGACCAGCCGTGGTTCTGCTACCTGCCGTTCGGCGCCGTCCACGCACCGCTGCACGTGCCCGAGTCGTACCGGGACCACTACTCCGGTGAGTTCGACGACGGCTGGGACGCGCTGCGCGAGCGCACACTGGCCCGGCAGAAGGACCTCGGCGTGGTGCCGGAGGACACCGAGCTGGGCCCGTGGGCGCCCGGCCTGCCGCACTGGGACGAACTGGACCACGATGAGCGCCGTGTGGCCGCCCGCCTCATGGAGCTGTACGCCGGGTTCCTCGAGCACACCGACGACCAGGTGGGGCGCATGATCGACCACCTCGAGGCCACCGGAGCGCTGGAGAACACCCTGGTCCTGTACATGGTGGGGGACAACGGCGCCTCCACCGAGGGCGGTCGCCTGGGCGCGTTCAACTATCTGGCCGGTCTCAACGGGATCCCGTCGACGACCGAGGAACTCCTGGAGAACTGGGACTCGCTCGGCGGGCCGGAGTCGTATCCGCACTTCCCCTCGTCGTGGGCGCTGGCGCTGAACACCCCGTACCAGTGGGCCAAGCAGGTCGCCTCGCACTACGGTGGCACCCGCAACGGGCTGGTCGCGCACTGGCCGGGGCGGATCGTCGAGCCCGGGCGCCTGCGCCACCAGTGGCACCACTGCGTGGACATCACGCCCACCATCCTCGAGGCGGCCGGCCTGCCCATGCCGCACACCGTGGACGGGGTGGCGCAGAAGCCGCTGGAGGGCGTGGGGATGGCGTACACCTTCACCGAGCCCGACGCGCCTGACCGGCACACCACCCAGTACTTCGAGATCTTCGGCAACCGCGGGATCTACGACCACGGGTGGACCGCCGTCACCGCGCAACGCGCGCCGTGGCTCATGGCCACCGGGGGCGTCGACCTGACCCCGCTGTCCGAGAGCAGGTGGGAGCTGTACGACACGAGCGTCGACTGGTCGCAGTCCCGCGATCTGGCGGCCGAGCATCCGGAGATCCTCGAGCGGCTCAAGACCAAGTTCATCGCCGAGGCGGCCCGGTATGACGTGCTGCCGCTCGATGATTCCACGGTCGGTCGCCAGGCCGGCGCCGAGAACCGGCCGCCGCACCCCATGGCGGGCCGCTCGTCGATCACGCTGTACCCGCACATGGACGGACTCAACGAGAAGGCCGCGCCGAAGCTGTTCAACCGGGGTTTCCTGCTGTCGGCGTCACTGGACGTGGTGCCCGAGAGCGCTGGGAGCGACCCGTGTGAGGGAGTTCTGCTCAGTCTGGGCGGCCGTTTCGGCGGGATGGCGCTGTACCTGCTCGAGGGCGTGCCGGTGTTCGAGTACAACTTCTTCGGTCGCGCACGCGGCAAGGCCGAGGGCACCGCGCCGTTGGCGCCGGGCGCGCACACGGTGGAGTTGGAGTTCGCCTACGACGGCGGGATCGCCGCGGGCGCCGACCTGATGCTGTTCGTCGACGGCGAGCAGGTGGGTGCCGGTCGCATCGCGGTGACCGCACCGGCGATGTTCAGCATGAATGAGACACTGGACGTCGGTCGCAGTCGCGGCAGCGCTGTCAGCCACGCCTACGACGGTGCGTTCCCGGTGCGGGGCGCGGTGCTGCACCACGTGCGTGTGGACCTGCAGAGCGGCACCGAGTTACCGCGGGCGCGCAGGGAGCGGATCGAACTGGCCACGCACTGACGGATCCGAACAGAGGGCGGCCCCGCCACGCGTGACAGCGTGGCTGGGCCGCCCTCTATGCGGTCGGTTCAGAACACCTCGAAGGCGTAGCCGATCAGCCCTATCACCAGTAGTAGGACGACGACGACAACAACCACGATCCACACGTACGCACCCGTTTTGCCGGGCTGAGGAGTCGGGCTCTGCTCCATCGTCTCGGATTCGGACACGCGCTCGGTGCCGATGTGATCCGGGGTCTGCGGTTCGCCGGGCGCGCCGGCAGGGCCGGGCTTCCCGGTCTCCGGGCGCTCGTGGGGGCCGGAGTCTGACGGGCGGGCGTTGCTCATATCGCACCTCTCGATCGACTGGGTGCACACGCTAGGGGCCCATCGGCACACCTTCCACCGGACGACCGAGCACGACCGCGCCCGGGCCGACGCCGTCGTGGATACCGATGAGCAGTTCCGCGACCGACCACGCGGTGATCGCGGAGGTGCGGCCGCCGGAGTCGGGGTCGAGGGAGTTCTCGAAACTCATCTCGTAGCTGCCCATCGGGGACTCCCACTCCACGACGTGGCGGGTGCGGGCGACGCGGGGGTCCGCCAGCACGATCACCTCGACGCGGTCGAGCCCGAGCGTCGCCAACGCGAGAGCGACGGACGCGTTGGACGTGCGCGGGTACTCCAGGGCCGCCTCGCGGGCGCTTCCGCGGAACACCTCGCGGTGCTCGGTCAGCCCGCCCTCCACGCTCAGCGCCGCGGGGCTCTTGATGGTGTAGTGGCGCAGGCGGGCATCGGCGGTGCCGGCCCGGGCCGCGGCCGCCAGTACATCCAGCCCGCCGACGGCGCCGGCGGGCACGAGCACCCGGCCCGCGCGAGCCGCGCCGTGCCGGACCGAACCACCGATCAGGTCACGGGGATTGCCGTGTCGGGCGAAGACCCCGCACGAGCACACGATGATGTCCTTGCCGGCGGCCGTGACCCGTGGGATGTACTCCTCCGCGGCGGCGACCGTGGTGGCCTCCACCACCACGTCGGCCGCGGCGATCGCCCGGTCGAACTCAACGTCCGTACTGTCCGACCGCAGTACGCTGACCAGCTGCGCGTCGGGGACCCGCCCCTTCTCGATCGCCTCGACCACGGCTCCGCCGATCGCGCCGGAACCGATCACGGCCACGTGCAGCGGCCGATCTGATGCGACGGGGGAAGGCGACGGAGGGGTCATACCCGGCAACCGTACCCAGTCCCGGGTCGCCCGGCCCGGAAAGCCGTCGGCGGCTGCCCGGGTGTGGCAGGGAGGGCCGAGAAGGCGGACCTAGCCGGTGCGTGAGTCGAGCTCCGCCTGCATACGGCGCATCCCCCGGAGCCAACGCTCCGGCTGGGTGGCGCGCGTGGCGTAGAACGTCGCGACCTCCGGGTGGGGGAGGATGTAGAACTCCTCGCCGTGCAAGGCGGCGATCACGTCCTCGGCCACCTGTTCCGGGGCGAGCACGTCGTCGCCGAACACCACCTCACCCACCGTGCCCCCGGGGAGCAACGGTGTCTGCACGCCCTGCGGGCACAGGCTCTGCACGGTCAGCCCGCGGTCACCGTAGGTCACCGACAGCCATTCGGCATAGGCGACGGCCGCGTGCTTGGAAACCGAATACGGCGCGCTGCCCAGCATGGTGAGCAGGCCTGCGGCCGAGGCGGTCACCACCAGCCGTCCCGCGCCCCGTTCGAGCCAGTCCGGCAGCAGCTGGTCGGCGGCGTGAACGTGCGCCATCACGTTGACCGCGAACGAGCGCTCCCACGCGGCCGGGCTTGCGTCGGCCCCCGTCTCGATACCGGCGTTGGCGAAGTACGCGTCGACGCGGCCCAAGCGCTCGCGGGCCCCGGAAACCAGGGCGGCCACGCCGTCGGCGGAGGCCGCGTCACCGGGCAGCGCGAGTGCGCCGATCTCCTGCGCGGTGGCCTTACACGCGGCCGCGTCGAGGTCGTTGACCACCACGCGCGCCCCGGCCGCGGCCAGCCGACGGGCAAGGGCCCGACCGATGCCACTGCCGGCGCCGGTGACGACCACACCCGCCCCCTCCAGCCACAGGGGATCCGCCATCCGGGGTGAACCGGCAGGGGGATTGTTCATAAATGACTCCTGTGGTGGGAAGGCGAACTGTGGTCGTCGCCGGTGTCGGGGCCCGGCCCTGTGAGGCCGTCTCGCTCGGCTAGTTGCGGCGCAGCTCGCGACGGAGCAACTTGCCTGTCGCGGTCTTGGGGATGTCGTCCATGATCTCGACCTCCCGCGGGTACTTGTACGCTGCCATCCTTGCCTTGCAGTGTTCGATCAATTCCTCCGGTGTGGCCGTGGTGCCAGGGCGAACGCTGACGAACGCCTTCACCGTCTCGCCGCGATACTCGTCGGGAACACCCACGACCGCGGCCTCCCGGACGGCCGGATGCTCGTAGAGCACGTCCTCGACCTCACGCGGCCAGACCTTGTAGCCCGAGGCATTGATCTGATCCTTCTTGCGGTCGACGATATAGAACCAGCCGTCGGCGTCCATGTACCCGACGTCGCCGGTCTTGAGTACGCCACCCGGAAGTCCGTCGGCCGTCGCCTCGGGCTTGTTCCAGTACCCCGCGACCACCTGCGGCCCGGCGGTCACGAGCTCCCCGACCTCCCCGGGCGGGACATCCTGGCCGGACTCGTCGACGATGCGGACGACGGTGTTGTAGACCGGAACGCCGACGGAGGTGGCCCCGGTGGCCTCGTCGACCGGGGCGCGGACCCCGAACGGCACGCCATGCGACGGCGAGGTGGTCTCCGTCAGTCCGTAGATGTTGTGGATGTAGTGACCGAACTTGTCCTCGAACGCCCGGATGGTGCTCGGAGGGATGGGTGCGCCGCCTGAGTAGATCTTGGTGAGCGTGGCCAGCGACTCCGGGCGTACGTCCGGGGCGTTCATCAGCGCGATGAACACGGTGATCGAACCGACCGTGAACGTTGCCTTGTGCTCTTCGATGGTCCGGAGGGTCTCCGTGGGATCCATCCGGCCCATGAGTACGAGCGGGGCGCCGGTGAGCAGCGCTACCGCGATGTGTCCGACCAGGCCGGTGATGTGGAACAGCGGGGCCACACCCAACACCACGTCGGACGAGTCGAGGCCGACCCAGTCCCGATAGGTCTGGGCGTTGAACACGACGTTCCGGTGGGTCGTCATGGCGCCCTTGGGCGGACCGGTCGTCCCCGAGGTGTAGGTGAGGAACGCGATCGAGTCGGCGTTCAGCTCGGGGGCGGGCGGGGTCTGGCCCCGGTACTTCTCCAGCATCGTGGCCATGTCGACGGTGTCAGGGCAGTCGATCCTGGTCACACCGGCCAGTGGCCCCCGGTTCGCGGACTGGTACTCCAGCTCGGACGTGGTGATGACCGTCCGGACGTCGGTCGCGTCCAGGACCAGCGCTGCCACATCCCGGTAGAGATCCTGCATCGACAACAGGACCGTCGCCCCCGAGTCCCGGAGGATCTCGGTGAGTTCGCGCGCCCGGTACATCGGGTTGGCCGAGACGGCGATGCCTCCGGCCTTCCATGTCCCCAACTGGGCGATCACGAACTGCGGGATGTTCTGGGCGTAGATCACCACGCGCTCCCCGGCGTTGAAGCCGGCGTCGAGAATGCCCGCGGCAAAGGCGTCCGACAGTTCGTCGAGCTCCCGGGCGGAGATGGCATTGTCGTAATACTCGATGAGCGGTCCGTCGCCCACGCGCTGTGCTGTGGCCGCGAACATCTCCAGGGCGGTCTCGAACTCGGTCTCGATCGAGTGACGTGACGGGTCCGGGTATCGGTCCAGCCAGATCTTGTCGTCGTAAGCGCTGGTCACCGCAGCACCACCGGGTTCACCGGCGCGCCCGTGCCCTCGACGATGTTGAGCGGGGCGGCGGTGTACAGGAAGTCCCACCGGCCGTCCGCGGCGCAGGCCTCGGCGAGGGCGTCCATGTCACAGATCTCGGTGAGCACGATGCCCAGGTTGCGCATGAGTGCGCAGTGGAGAGGGAGCATCACGCCGGACACCGGATCCTTGGTGACCTCATTGGCGATCGTATCGGTCACGAGATTGGGGATCTCCATCTCGTTGAACCAGTCCACGAGCTCGGGCGAGTAGGTGAGGCCGGGCTCCACGAAGTTCTCGTAGAACTCCTCGCCCGTCACCGAGTAGAAGTACGTCATGAAACCAGTGCGGATGAGGAGGATGTCGCGCTTCTCGATGGTCACACCCTGGGCCTCGGCGGCCTCCAGGAGATCGGTGTGGCTGAACGTCTCGCCCTTGTCGAGCCACTTCTTGCCGCGGTGGCGGGCCATGTCGATGAGCACTCCACGGCCCGCGACGCCACGCTCGGCGATCGGCTGGACCGAGGCCTTCTTGTTGCCGCCGACAGTGGTCCGCGCGTCGTAGCCGTTCCAGATCTGGCCGTCGTACCAGACGTGGCCCAGCGCGTCGTACTGCGTCGAACCCTGCAGGAAGATCTCCGCCTTGTCGTCGGAGTAGTGCAGGCCGCCTGCGAAATCAGGTGCGCCCTCCTTGCCCTCGTCCCACGAGGACTCGTCGAGGACGTTGACGCGCCTGGTGCCCTCCCGGCCCGGGAACACCGGGTCGCCGTGAGGATGGCCCATCGGGATCTGCAGCGTGAACACCTGACCGGACTTCACGTACTGCACTCCGCGCAGCACCTCGTCGGAGCCGAGGTAGTTGAGAGCGCCGACCTCGTCGTCGTCACCCCACTTGCCCCAGTTCTTCGGTGAATCCTTCAGGAGCTCGCCCATGCCCGGGGCATCGTGATCGTGGCTCATATCGACTGATCCTCTCGTGTGGATGAGATGTCTGCTGAACGGTCCGAGCGCTCACTCGGTCAGTTCATTGTGATGAGCGTCTCACCGCAAAGGCGGTCCGTCAAGTGTTTCCGGAGTACCGGATCCAACGCGATAGGCGGCGCGGGCAGGCCCTCGAGGTCGGGGGTGGCGCGGCGGAAATGAAGTTCAGCTCGACTGAACCACCAGGTCAGCGGCGGTGATGCATCATGGACAGGGCGAGATGGGCGTAGTCGCGTGCCAGCTCCGCCGGGTCACTGGCCTGATCGGCGCCCGTCCAGGAGGGCGGGGCAAGGCACATCGTGAGAATTGCGTCGACTGCGAGTTCGGGTTCAGTATTGCCGAAACTCCCGGATTCGACGGCCTGGAGGGCAGCCGCCAGGAGGGTGGCGCGGATATCACCGTTGTCCGGGTCCGAGCCGCCGGCCAACGGGACGCCCGCTCGGTACGACTCGGTCACCATCACGAATGCCAGTGCGCGGCGCTCTTCGCGGAACAGCACCAGCGCCTCCACCATGTTCGAGAACCCCCCGGCTGCGTCCGCGCCATCTGCAGCGGCCGCGTTCAAACGCCACCCGAGGTCGGCGTGCGCCCGGGAGATCAACTCGATCAATATGTGCTTCTTGCTCGGATAGTGGTGATAGATGCCGGCGACGCTGATGTCGGCGCCGGTGGCGATCAGCCGCATCGTGGCCCCGTGGTAACCGGTCTCACGAAAGACCTCGACCGCGGACGCGAGCACGGAATCCAGATTGATGTCGTCGAACGATCGCCAGCCCGAGCCTTCCGCCGGCGGTTGTGGCGTGGCTGTGTTCACGGCGGCTCGTCGAGGCCGGACCAGTCGGGCCGCGGGCACACCGAGAGCGTCGGAGATGTGGCGCAGTCGATCGACGGTCACGCCGACCTTGCCGTTCTCTATCGCGCTCATCGTGCCGGTGCTGACGTTGATCGCGGTGGCCAGTCTGCGCAGGGTGAGTCCGGCATCGAGGCGGGCGGCACGGATCGCGCTTCCGGTGTCGGCACGGGTGGCCTGTTCGGGCATGCTGAACACAGTACGAGAGTGTGGCCGTCCGCAGAGGCACTGTCCGTGACCGGCTGTCCGGGAATCGGCCGGGAGGGTGACGGAGTGGGCCACACTGCAGGAATGAACGCCGAGGACGAGAACAGCCGCAGGGCGCCGGTCGCGCAGGTCGGCACGACGCACGAGTCCGTGCTGGCGGCCTTCCAGGCCGCGGTGGCCGCGGGGCCGAAGCTGCCCGCGATCCACTACTTCGACACCACCATGTCGTGGCAGGACGTGGACAGGGCCTCGGATGCCGTCGCCGCGCTCCTCGCCGCGCGCGGGTTCAGTGCCGGCGACCGGCTCGCCCTGTGCGTGCAGAACAATCCGGCATTCGTCATCGGACTTCTCGCGACATGGAAAGCGCGGGGGACGGTCGCCCTGGTCAGTCCCATGAGCAAGAGGTCGGAGTTCGCGCTCGCCGTGGAGGACCTCGACCCGACTGCGCTCCTCTGTCTCGATGACGTCTACGAGGAGGTGGCGCGACACGTCCTCGGCACGCGATCCGCGCGGGTGCCGATCGTGGTCACCGTGTCGCCCCTGGACTTCCAGACACGCGATGACCTGCGCATGTTCGACGGATGCAGGCGACGCGATCCCGCCGACACGATCGATCTGGCCAGGGTGGTCCAGGCGCGGACGGCGCGCGAGGCCGACAGCCGCGCCGACCGGCAGCTCGGCGCAGTGCGGATCCCTCCGAACGACGTGGCAGTGATCGCGCCGACGTCCGGGACCACCGGAGCCCCGAAGGGCGCGATGCTCACCCACCGCAATCTGCTGGTCAGCGGGGAGGTCTACCGCGACTGGTCGGGGCTCGTCGCGGGGGAGCCGGTCCTGGCGATGTCGCCACTGTTTCATGTGACGGGGCTCGTCGGGGCGGTCATCCTGGCGATGGTCACCGGCTCGCCGATCGTGCTCACGCACCGGTTCGGTCCGACGGTGATCGCGGATGCGATTGAGGAACGGCGTCCGGCGTTCGGGATCGCTGCGATCACCGCGTACAAGGCGCTCGCGGCGGAGCCGACCATCACCGCCGGGCGATTGGCGCCGCTGCGGATCAGATTCTCGGGCGGGCTGCCGATCGACCCGGACGTGGTGGACGAGCTCGACGAGCGGCTCGGCGGCTACATCCACAACGCGTACGGCCAGACCGAGACCGCGTCGCCGTCGCACCTCGTTCCCTACGGGCAGCGCGCGCCCACCGACCCCGACACGGGCGTGCTCTCGGTGGGGATCCCGGTCCCGGGGACGACCGTGGCGGTGGTGGACGAGGCGGGGCTGCCGGTGCCCCCGGGGGCGTTCGGCGAGATCATGACGTCCGGACCCCAGGTGATGGCCGGATATTGGCGACGACCCGACGCCACCGCGGACGCCCTCGGCAGGGGGATGTTCGCGACAGGGGACATCGGGTTTGTCGACGATGACGGGTGGCTCTACGTCGTGGACCGCTCCAGCGACGTGATCAACGCCGCCGGCTACAAGATCTGGCCCTACGAAGTTGAACAGGTGCTCTCGGCGCATCCCGCAGTGGAAGAAGTCGCCGTGGTGGATATCGCCGATGAGTACCGCGGGCAGTCCGCGCGGGCCTATGTCGCGTTGCGCGACGGGGAGGTGGCCACCGCCGCGGAGTTGATTGAGTACTGCCGTGCCCGGATGGCGGCCTACAAGTATCCGCGCGAGGTGGAGATCGTGGATGCGTTGCCGCGGACCGCCACGGGGAAGATTCTGCGCCGCAGACTGCGCGAGAGCTGAACGCGCCAGAGCTTGCGGCTGGGAGCGCCGATCGCGGCCGACCACGGGCGTCGCCGTGCGCCGACTTTCCGAGAAATTGTTGCGTCCGTCACGTCACTCATGTAATCCTGGTCACAACTTGACGCCGCGTCAAGTTTTTTCGACAAACCGTCCAAACCCCTTACGCGTGGACGGCACCCCAGGAAAGGGACGCGAGAATGGCCTTCACCCTCCCCGAGTCGAACATCCCCCTCGACATCGATTTCGACCCCGAGTATCTCCGCCAACGCTTCGCAGAGGACAAGCAGGCCCGGCTCCGGAATGACCAGTTGGCCCAGTTCCAGGGATTGTCCGACGTGCTCGAGGTGGACGACCGCGACCCGTTCAGTGAGCCGATCACCCGCGAGCCGGTCACCGAGGAGCTCGACGTGCTGGTCCTGGGCGGAGGTTTCGGCGGGCTGACCGCCGGTGCCTACCTCATGCAGAACGGGATCACGAACTTCCGGATGGTCGAGTACGGCGGCGACTATGGCGGCACCTGGTACTGGAACCGCTACCCGGGCGTGCAGTGCGACATCGAGTCACACATCTACATGCCCCTGCTCGAGGAGACCGGCTACGTCCCCAGCCAGCGCTACGCCGACGGCTCCGAGATCTTCGAACACGCCCAGCGCATCGGGCGGCACTACGACCTCTACAGCCGTACCTACTTCCAGACCCGCGCGACTCATGCCGAGTGGGATGAGGTCCAGCAGCGATGGGAAGTCACCACCGATCGCGGTGACCGCTTCCGCACCAAGTTCTTCATGCGCTGCAACGGCGCGCTGACCAAGCCCCAACTGCCCAAGGTGCCCGGCATCGGCGACTTCCAGGGGAAGATCTTCCACACCAGCCGGTGGGACTACGACTACACCGGCGGCACCCAGGCGGGGAACCTGGAGAACCTGCGGGACAAGCGCGTCGCCGTGGTGGGGACCGGGGCCACCGGCGTCCAGGTGGTGCCGTATCTCGCGCAGGACGCCGAGGAGCTCGTCGTGGTGCAGCGGACCCCGAGCGTCGTGCAACCGCGTAACAACCGCAAGACCGACCCGGAGTGGAAGGCCTCGCTCGGGCCGGGCTGGCAGTACGAGCGGCACGACAACTTCAACGGCATCATCTCCGGCCACGAGGTCGAGGGGAATCACGTCGACGACGGCTGGACGCACCTGTTTCCGGCGCTCGGCGGGCAGCACCTGGTCGACACCCCTGTCGGTGACCTTCCGGCGGCCGACCAGGCGACGATCGCCGAGGTCGCCGACATGCAACTACTCATGGACGCGCACGCGCGCGTCGACGAGATCGTGAGCGACCCCGCCACCGCCGAGGGGCTCAAGCCGTGGTTCGGCTACATGTGTAAGCGGCCGTGCTTCAACGACGAGTACCTGGACACGTTCAACCGTCCCAACGTGACCCTCGCGGCGTCACCGAGTGGCATCGACGGGATCACCGCCACCGGGATCGTCGTGGCGGGAGAGCATCACGAGGTGGACTGCATCGTCTTTGCCACCGGGTTCGAGACCGGGTCCGGCCCGGCGGGGATCTACGGATACGACGTGATCGGCCGCGACGGGAACTCCCTGCAGGAGTACTTCTCCGACGGCGCCAAGACCTTCCACGGGTTCTTCACCCACGGTTTCCCGAATTTCGTCGAGCTCGGAATGACCCAGACGGCCTATTACGTCAACTTCGTCTACATGCTCGACCGCAAGGCGCGCCACTCCGCCCGGCTCATCAAGCACATGTTGGACAACGGTCTCGGCACCTTCGAGCCGACGCTCGAGGCCGAGACCGAGTGGGTGCGCAAGGTCCGGGAGTCCAACGAGCCCCGTATGGCCTACTGGGGCGCGTGCACACCCGGCTACTACAACGGTCAGGGAGACGTGTCCAAGGCGGTGTTCATGGATGTCTACAACTCCTCGGAGATCGACTTCTGGAACATGATCGAGGACTGGTGGAAAGCCGGGCAGTTCGACGAACTGACACTGGAGCCGTCGCGGACCGCGCTGCCGGTCGGCTGAGGTCCGAGCGGGCGCACGGCGTGGTGCCCCGTGCCCCGCGCCGACGAGCCCGGGAGGCGCGGGGCACGCGGGTGGCCACTATCTGATCTGATGGTCGGGCAGTGGCCACGCGCGGCCCGCGCGGGCACCAGCGACAAGAGGATGTGCACCATGGAACCCCGTACCTCCCCGGCAGCTGCGGCCGCAGCCGTCGAGCCCCCGGTGCGCGACGACGGTGGCACCCGGCGGCGACGGCTGTCCCGCGGTGAGGTCCAGCGGCAGGCCATACTCGATGCCCTCGAGGGCCTTCTCGGCCAGATGCCGGTCATGGAGATCTCCGTCAAGGACATCACCGACGCCGCGGGGATCAAGAGACCCAACTTCTACTTCTACTTCGAGTCCAAGGACGAGGTCCTGTCGGAGCTCGTGTCCTCGGTGTGGAACGAGTGGGACGCGGCGATCGGCAGCTATCACCGGAGGGCCGGCGAGTCATACGCGGACTATTTCGACAGGCTCTTCGTGGTGTCCCACTCCGTGTGGGTGCGCCGGGCGCGGGTGATCCTCTCCGGGCTACAGGCCACCGGATACGACCTCACTCTCCGGGCCCGGTGGGACGCGCTGGATGCCGAGCTCAACCAGCAGCTCGCGGAGCAGATGGACCGCGACGCTGCCGCCGGGCTGATCACGCCGTTGTCCTCGGACCACCTCCGTCTGATCACCTCGGTGACCGACATGATCACCGCGGTGTTCTACAAGGACCGTCAGCGCGCACCCTCGCCGGGGGAATCCGAGCGGACCCTCGACAGCCTGCGGGTGATCTGGGTGGCGGCCTGGGGTCCGGTCGACGGCGCCTGAACCGATGCGGTTGAAGCCGCCCGGATGCTGCGTAGCGTGAAGCCATGACTGATCCCGACGTCGAACGGAACCACGACTCCGAAACACTGGGCGCCCCCGTGCCGGAGGGCCGGGACCCCGGGGACACGTCTCTACAGCGCGACCCGGACGACTGGGTCACCGGCGACGAGCCCATGACGGAGGCCCAGAAGAGCTACCTCGACACCCTCGCTCGTGAGGCGGGGGAGGAGCTACCCGCGACCCTCACCAAAGCCGAGGCGTCCGAGCACATCGATCGCCTGCAGAAGGGCAACCCGCACCGGGGCTGACAGGAGTCGCCGACGTGGTGGGTGCCGGCCTCCGCTCAGATGGTCCGGCTCGTTTCACTCCGAGATCGGATAGCCACATGGGTGATCCATCCCGTTGCCGGCCTCCAGAAGGGGGGCGGCAGCACCGGGGGCGCTGCTGAAGGATGCTCGCACTGTGCCATAAGATGAGAATTATCTGACCGCGCATCCGTAAGTGGTCCTCTACTAGGGATTTAATCGATGATCAAACGCTCATTCGTGGTGGCCGGTCTGGCTGCCGCAGCACTGATGTCCGTGGCTCCGGCAGCCTCCGCCGCCGAGGTGTACGTCGGCCCCTGGGCGGTGCAGGTTCCGGACGTCGCCCCGGTCCTGGTGCCGATCCCGATGGGGTCCGAGGCCGGTGCTCTCCCTCCACTGCCGTTCCCGCTCGTGTGGGATCTCCCGTTCATCCCGGCGCCTGCTCCGGCTCCGGCTCCGGCCCTCGCGCCCGCGCCGGCGCCTGTCGCGGCTCCTGCCCCTCGGCAGGCCCCAGCGGCCACGTACGTCGCCAATTGCACAGAGGCCCGCAGGCTCGGCATCGCTCCGATCTACCGCGGCCAGGACGCCTACCGCCCGGCACTCGACCGGGACAACGACGGCGTGGCCTGCGAGTAAGGACGCCAGTGGGCACCGTGTCGGAGGGCCTGTCGCTGCGGCGGTGGGCCCTCCGACGACTGACTACGTCGTCATCTGCCCCCGCCCCGCGGAGCGGGGGGTAGCTACTCTTAGCTTGATCAATCCAGATGAACCGGGTCGCCCTCGGTCATCCTGCCGGGCTCGACCACCCGGAGGTAGACACCCAGATCCATACCCGTGTTGCGGACCAGTGACTTCAGGATGTCCCGGTCGTGGGGCAGCTCGGCCTGGGGGAGGCCCACCATCACGCACCGCGCGATGGGCGTCGTGACCTCGCAGACCACGTCGCCGATGCGCAGCCGTCGGCCCACCCAGTCGAACTCGGGGAAGCCCTCGGCGCCGGGCGCCCCGGCCACGATGATGTTCTTACGGAACCGTCGCGCGTCGATCACCGAATCCGGGACGGTGGCCTGCAGCGACCCCAACGCCGTGGTGGTGGCCAGCGAGAGCGGCATGGCATCGAAGTAGGTGCCCCGCGGGGTGACGTAGTCGAACAGCTCGGCCAGCACGTCCTCGGGAAGCGTGGAGAAATCGGGGAACGGGTCATCCGGACCCAGGTCCAGTTGAGCCCGTATGTCGGCTTCGGTGATCCGGCCGCGGCGGTAATGTTCGTGGTCGTCGGGTGAGCGGCGCGGCCACAGTGTGACGGTCCGGCCCGTCGCAGCGGACAGGGCGTCGTGGATCTCGTCGTCGTCGCTCCGGACCACGGTGCCATCAGGACACGTGACCTCGATCGGCGGCGTGGAATCGGCGGCGGGCTCCTCGAGATAGCGGGCGTGGAACCGCAGCAGTGAATTGATCCGCTTGGCCCCGCGGATCTCCGAGGCCTGCTCGTCGCGCACGGCCCAGCCCCGGTCACCGGGGAAGCCCCACCTCTCGGTCACCTCCGAGGAGACGACGCGGTCTCCGCGCATCGACTTGACCGGGTATCGCCACAGCTCAGAGACCTCGCCTACCTGCATGGGCTCATGCTACGAGGTGGTGACGCATCTGACGTTGCCCGGGCCGGGCCCGTGTGACAACCTCGGTCACAGGACCCCGACACGGGGCCTCCGGACGAGGGGTGCCGTACCCGGTGCGCGACAAGACGGCCCGCAGGAGGCCGTCATGGCGTGGATAGTTCTTGTCTTTTCCGGTGTTCTCGAGGCCGTGTGGGCCACCGCCCTGGGCCGGTCCGAGGGCTTCACCCGGCTCGGGCCCTCCGTGGTATTCGGAGTGGCGCTGGTCGTGAGTATGGGCGGTCTCGCCTACGCGATGCGGGACCTGCCCGTCGGCACCGCCTACGCGGTCTGGGTGGGCATCGGCGCCTCGCTGACCGTGATCTACGCGATGATCACCGGCGCCGAACCAGTGTCCGTGCTCAAGGTGATCTTTCTGCTGATGATCGTCGGCGGCGTGGTGGGTCTGAAGGCCGTCAACTGACGTCCGCCGAGTGCTGTGGCTCGTGATCGCGAGGCGGCAGGGCCGCCGCGACCCCGGGCATGACCTAGGCTGGGCCGCGACACGGGGTGCCGCCCAACCGGGCAGCTGAGATCACACCCGTCGAACCTGATCTGGGTAGTTCCAGCGAAGGAATGTCGATACCGCCGCCGCGTCTCTGCGTAGGTCGGCGGGGATGCATCGCCACCCTTCGCGGGAACCGCCGGAAAGCGAGTGGCAGTGAATGCCGGAAACAGCCTGCGAATCGACGAGCAGGTAGTCCTGGTCACCGGCGGAGCCCGGGGCCTCGGTAAGGAAATCGTGCGGGCGTTCGGGCGCGAGGGCGCGCTCGTCGTCGTCAACTACCGTCGCAGCGCCGAGGCCGCCGCCGACCTGGTCCGTGAGCTCGGCGGGGACCGCGCCGTGGCGGTCCGGGCGGATGTGACCGACGACGACGAGGTGCGCAGCCTCGTCGAGGCGGCACGCACCCACTTCGGACGACCGATCACGACGGTCATCAACAACGCCCTTGCCGACTTCGAGTTCAACGGCGACGCCCGCCCCTCTCCCGAGACGCTGACCTGGGCGGACATGGAAGGACAGCTGCGCGGGGCGGTCAAGGCGACGCTCGCCACCACCCAGGCGGCACTGCCGGGGATGCGCGAGGGCGGGTTCGGGCGGATCGTGAACATCGGGACCAACCTGTTCCAGCACCCGGTCGTGCCGTACCACGACTACACGGCCGCGAAGGCTGCCGCGCTCTCGCTGACCAGGACCCTGGCCACAGACCTCGGGCCGGACGGCATCACGGTCAACATGGTGTCCGGTGGACTGCTGCGGACCACCGACGCCAGTGCGGCTACACCTGCGGAGGTCTTTGACCTCATCGCCTCGGGCACCCCGCTGCGTCGTGCGATCGAGCCCGCCGAGTTGGCGGACGCTGTGCTGTTCTTCGCGTCGCCGTGGGCGCGGGCGGTGACGGGGCAGAACCTCATTGTGGACGGTGGCCTGGTCAAGGGCTGAGAGGAGACGGCTGGTTCAGCGATCCATCGCGGCTGGGCGACCTCGTGAGGGTCTCTGACGTACGACCCATGACAGTTGTCACCGGGTAAGTCGTGACAGCCGGCCCTGTTCAGGCGGGCGCCAGCCGACGATCGTGGAGGCATGGTCAATGCCCCTACCCCACCCGCCGAAGCCACGGCCACGGGTCGTTCTCCCGGTGTCGGCCCGCGGCCGCCGGCTCTGGAGTTCCGCGGCCTGAGCCAGACGTTCACGGTCCGCGGATCCGGACCCGTCCACGCGATCCGCGGACTCGACCTGCGCATCGACCCCGGCGAGGTGGTCGCACTCCTCGGCCCGAACGGTGCCGGTAAGACCACCGCGCTCGACATCGCCCTGGGGCTGACCGAACCAACGGAGGGCCAGGCCCGGGTCTTCGGCGAGGCCCCGCGAGAGGCGATCGCGGCCGGCCGGATCGCCGCGGTGCTCCAGACCGGAGGTCTGCTCGCCGACCTGACGGTGGAGGAGACGGTCCGCGCGATCGCGGCGCTCTACCGCCGGACGCTGTCGGTCGGGGAGGTGCTCGAGCGGGCGGGGATCGCCGAACTCGGTGGCCGCAGGGTCGCCCGGTGCTCGGGTGGTGAGCAGCAGCGCCTGAGGTTCGCGCTCGCGCTGCTACCCGATCCGGACCTGCTCATCCTCGACGAACCCACCGCCGCGATGGATGTGGGGACCCGCCGTGAGTTCTGGGCGACCATGCACTCGGAGGCCGCATCCGGGTCGACGGTTATCTTCGCCACGCACCACCTGGAGGAGGCGGAGGCGTTCGCCGACCGCATCGTGTTGATGGCGCGGGGGCGGATCGTCGCCGACGGCCCCGTCGACCGCGTCCGCGCCATGTCCGCCGGCAGTCGCGTGACCGCCGTCTGGGACCCGGCGGCGGGTGAGCCGTCGCCGGAGGAGTTGCCAGGTGTCACCGCCGTCGACCGCACGGCTGCCCGGGTGATCCTCACCAGCTCGGACAGTGACGCCACTGCGCGTGTCCTGCTCACCGAGACGTCCGCGCGCGAGGTCACCATCTCGGCCAGGTCGCTGGACGACGCCTTTGTCACCCTCACCGCCGACGACCCTGCCGACGCTGCACCGACCGAGACGGCACCCGTCGACCCAGCCCCTACCGACACTGATCCGGAGGCCACCCGATGAACGTCACCTACTGGGCCATCGACCTGCGCCGGACCCTGCGCGACATCACGAACATCTTCTTCATCGTCGGCCTGCCGTTGGTCATGTACTTCGTGTTCGGCAGCGCGCAGAGCTACCGCGATGCACCCGTCGCGCATGGCAACGTAGGCGCCGTCGTCATGATCTCGATGGCCGTCTACGGCGCGGTCACCGCCACCACCGCCATCAGCGGCGGGGCCGCCCTCGAGCGTTTCCAGGGGTGGGGCCGCCAGCTCGGACTCACCCCGTGGAGCGGTGCCGGCTTCGTGGTGACCAAATCCGCCGTGGCCATGACTATCGCGGCCGTTCCCGTCCTCACCGTGGGCATCGCCGGCGCGGCCACCGGCGCGCAGGCCACGCCGCTGGCCTGGGTGCTCTCGCTCGGCGCGGCGTGGCTCGGCTCCGCGGTCTTCGCGGGCTACGGCCTGAGCGCGGGAATGGCGTTCCGCTCCGAGTCCGCGTTGGGGGTCGCGGGCGGCAGCCTGGTCCTGCTCGCGTTCGCGGGGAACCTGTTCATCCCGCTGTCGGGCGTGATGCTGGATCTGGCGCGCTTCACACCGCTCTACGGGGTCAACGCGCTGGCCCGCTATCCGATCACCGGTGGCGTGGTAGCCGACGGCGTGGTCGATCCGGTGTGGCTGCCTGTGCTCAACGTGGTTGCCTGGGCCCTCATACTGGGTACGACAGCCGCGGTGCTGGTACGTCGCCGCCGCGGTCGGGTGTGAGGAGCGACCGGGTATGACGAGCGGTGAGAGTACGACGACGACAACGGCAACGCGCGCGTCCCCGTCACCAGTGGCGGACGAGGAGGTCAGCGCGAAGTCGGTGAACGATGAATCAGCTGCGGGGCCGTCGCGGTGGCGGCGATTCCGCTCCGCGATCACCGGTCCGAGTGTCCTGTTCTCTCTGATCTGGCAGGTCTTCCTGATCTACCCGATCCTCGCTTGTGGTCTTCTCCGGGGCCCCCACCGCGCCCACGGTGCTGGGGCTGGTCTCGATCGCGGCGTTCTCGGCGGTCTATCTCGCGGCCTTCGCCTCGCCGGCAGTGTCCGAGGGATACCCTCTACACCTGCGCAGGTCCGGTGCGGCCGGCGGCGATCTCCCCGACTCGGCCCGGGAGGAGCCCGCGCCGCTCGGGCTGGGTTATCTGGGCGGGCTCGTGATCTGCACCTTCGGGACCCTCCCGGCGGCCGGACTGAACGGGCCGGTCAACTTCATCCCGTTCCTCGCCTGCTTCATCGCTGCCGCGTGGCCGAGCCGCCGGAGCGTGCCGACCGCGATCTCGCTGATCGTCATCGGCACCGTCGCGGCCCTGGTCGAGAAGACGTGGGGGATGCTGGTCCCGGGGTTCCTGGTGATCCCCGTGGTGCTGTCGATGCTGGGCACACGGATCTCGGTCGGCATCAGCGACCGAGAGGGCCACTACCGGCGGGCGCTGGGTGTCGCCGAGGAACGCGAACGGGTCGCCCGTGACCTACACGACGTCCTGGGACACACCCTGACCGCGCTGACGATCCGCGCCCAGTTGGCCCGGGCGCAGCTCGACTCCGACCCGGACGCCGCCCGTGCCGAACTGGAGAACATCGAGAACCTCACGAGGACAGCCCTGTCAGAGATGCGGCAGACCGTGTCAGGGATGCGGGTGGCGGATCCGGCGCAGGAGCTCGCCGGCATGACCGAGTCCCTGCATACGGCGGGTATCGATGTCGTCGTCGTCGGGTCCCCTTCTCTCCTCCCGGACGCGCGGTCGGGCCTGGTGGCCTGGGCTCTCCGCGAGGCCGGCACCAACATCGCCCGCCACTCTGGCGCGGGGAACGTGACCGTCGAACTCGCCCGCGACCGGCTACGGATCACCGACGACGGCGTGGGGATCGACGCTCGCCGCGCCGCCCGCCCTGACGTCGGCCGGACCACCTCGGCTCCGGCGGGGCAAGGACTGCCGGGGCTCGCGAGCCGCGCCGAGGACGCCGGTGCCCGGTTCGTGGTCCGCGACCGGGGCGCGGCGGGAGCGGCGTCGGTCACCGGCACCGTCGTCGAAGTGGAGTGGCCGCGATGACCAGTCCGATCCGGATCATCCTCGCCGACGACCAGGCGCTCGTGCGGGGCGGGCTCGCGGCACTGCTGGCGATGGAGCCGGATATCGAGGTGGTGGCCGAGGTGGGCCGAGGCGACGAGCTCGAGGCCGCGGTCGCTCGGCATTCACCCGACGTGTGCGTGGTGGACATCGAGATGCCCGGTGGTGACGGCATCACCGCGACCCGGCGCATCCGGCAGGACCATCCGGACGTGCGGGTGCTGATCGTGACGACCTTCGGGCGGCCCGGATACGTCAACCGGGCTCTGGAATACGGGGCCGGTGGGTTTGTAGTCAAGGACACCCCGGCGCGCGAACTGGCCGAGGCCGTGCGGAAGGTCAACGCGGGGGAGACGGTGGTCGATGCCCAGCTGGCACGGGAGTCGATGGCCGCCGGCCCGGACCCCCTGACCCCGCGCGAGAAGGACGTCCTGCGCGAGGCGCTGACAGGGGCCCGGATCGCCGACATCGCGGCCGAGCTACATCTGACGCAGGGGACGGTGCGCAATCACCTGTCCTCGGCCATCGCCAAGACCCACACCTCCACCCGCGGTGAGGCGGCAAGGGAGGCGCAGGCGCGTGGCTGGCTGTGAGGTCTGTCGACCCAGCTCGCTCACCGGCGGGCAGTCGGGGCGGAGTGCCCGCCCCGCCCCGCCAGACCGGCAGGTCAGGCGGACGGCGAGGTGTTGGTGCCGCCGTCGTTGATCTCGAAACGCGTCCACTCACCGTCCATGTCGACCTGCATGGCGTAGCCGAGGGAATCGTCCGGGACCTCGATGGTCTTGAACCAGTCGTAGGCCTTGGTGTCGTCGGCGAACTCCTTCTCGTCGATCACGTTCTGGTCGGGATCGATCACGCGGTAACGGGGCATGTCTGCTCCTTCGTTCGGGTGTTGTCGCTTCCGCTCGCAGTCTGGGGGATCGAACAGGCGCCCGCATCCGGTCCGGCGCTCCGCCGCCGGCCTGCAGGGGCCCGTCCGCCTCAACCGGTGGTGGCCAGGCGGTCGGCCTCCTTGAACTCGAGCACGGGGTCACTGTGGTTGTGCTCGTAGGGGGCGGCCGCCTCGCCCTCGGTCCGCGCGGCCTTGAGGTCTTCCCACTGCTCCAGGGGCGTGCGCGGATCGCCGAACCGCTCGCGCGCCCACTGCGGGGAGTGGGTGCGCGGGCTGTCGGCGGGGATGCCGCGGACCGCCGGCTCGATGTAGCGGACCGCGCGTGGGCAGATCCGCTCGACGATCCACATCATCGCGTCAGGATGGGCGGCCACCCGGTAGAACGCCTTCCAGAAGACGATCGCGGCGGTGTCCACGGCGCGGGACTGGCGGACACCGAGCATCGGACGCATCCATCGCGGGTAGGTCGCGATGATGCTCGCCCGCAGGACCGGCCGACCGAGCTTCCGCAGCACCGTGGGCACGCGCGGCTCGATGGTCTCGAAGCCGTTGAGGATGTGGTCGACGTTCGCGATCGCGGCCTCCGACGCGGAAAGGCGGTCACGCCAGTCGTCGAAGTACTTCTGCACCTCGCCGCGGGTACGCGGCACCTGCTCCTGCCGGATGGGCTGCACCTCGGCGGCGATCGCACACTGTCGCCAGAACTCGTTCTCCTCGTCGCGGCTGAGTCGGCCGGGGCCGAAGGTCTCATAGACGTAGAGGATCGAGTGCCACGCGGTGATGTGGATCCACAGCTGCGAATCCGGGTCGTTCGAGTCGTACTCGTTGCCCGTCACCTTGTTGGTCCCGTAGGCCCGGGAGTGGACCTTCATGAGGATGTCGGACATCTTGATGACCGTCGGCGTATCGGCGAAGAGCACCGCCGAGAAGTACTCCATGGTGCGGTCGTAGCGCAGCGGGGTCCGCTGGATCACCTGACCGGTCTCGTCCACCGCGGCGGTGAGATCGGGGTCCAGATGCTCGATGGTCACCGCCCGGGCGAAGCCCTGGAGGGCGGAGGCGGGAAAGGTCCAGACCTTCCACGCCACGGAGCCGGGGCCGAAAAGCCCTTCGTCACTTCGGTTCTTGGTGGGTGTTGCCACGTTTTCCCCCTCGGAAGTAGCCTGCGTGAAGAAGCTCACAACAGTTGCCGGAGAGTATTGGACACGGGCGCCGGGTTTGTAAAGCGTTTCCGCGAAGTTACTGGTCAACGCGCTGCCTTTCCGAGTGATCCCGCGCAGTTTCCTACGGCGCGTACGGTCGAACTCTCGACCCCAGGAGGCCACCGTGACCGCCGATCGCCGCGGCAATCGCCCGCACTCGACCACTGAGATACCGGAGCCGGCCCCGCCCGTGGACCCGGTGACCAAGCATCCGATCGAGATCCCATTCCAGTCGCAGCCCGCCCCCGGGCTGGCTTCCGAGTTGGTGCCCCTGGCCGACCACGGTGAGAAGTCCTGGGTGGGGCACGGGCGGCTCGAGGGTCGCCGGGCGCTCATCACCGGTGGTGACTCGGGGATCGGACGGGCGGTGGCGATCGCCTACGCGCGGGAAGGTGCCGACGTGGCGATCGGCTATCTGCCGTCCGAGCAGTCCGATGCCGACGAGGTAGCCGAACTCGTCCGTGAAGCCGGACGCAACTGTGTGCTCCTGCCGGGGGATGTCGGCCACGAGGAGACGGCACGGGGGATCGTTCGCGACGCGGTGGCCGGGCTCGGCGGTCTGGACGTGCTGGTGCTCAACGCCGCACGTCAGACCTACGTGGGGAACCTGGAGGATCTGAGCTCCGAGCAGTGGTCCGAGACGATGAACGTCAACGTGAACGCGCCGTTCTGGCAAATCCAGGAAGCGCTCGCGCACCTGATGCCCGGCTCGAGCGTGATCTTCACATCGTCGGTGCAGGCCTACACCCCGTCGGCCGGCCTCGTGGACTATGCGACGTCGCGGGCGGCGGTCAACACCATGTCCAAGTCTCTCGCCCAGCAGCTCGCCCCGCGCGGGATCAGGGTGAACGCGGTGGCGCCGGGCCCGTTCTGGACCGCGCTGCAGGTGAGCGGCGGTAAGGACCCCGAGCAGTTGCCCTACCACGGGCAGAAGAGCCCGCTGAAGCGGCCCGGGCAGCCCGTCGAGATGGCGGGCGCGTACGTCTACCTGGCCTCGGAGGAGTCGTCGTACACCACGGGTAACACTCTCTCCGTGACCGGCGGCTCGCCGACCCCCTGACCGCGGCCTTCGACGACATGGGGCCGGCGCCGGAGATGGGTTCGCCCTCCCGGCCGCGATGGGCAACGGCCGGGAGGGCGAGTTCGTGGGGCGGGGCGGATCAGGTGTCGTGGACCAGCACCCCTCGCATGATCTTTCCGTCCTGCAGGTCCTGGTAGCCCTGGTTGAGGGTCTCCAGCGTGTAGGTGGTGGTGATCAGCTCGTCGAGCTTGAGCTTGCCCTCGTCGTACAGGCGCAGCAGCTTGACGATGTCGTACTGCGGGTTGGCGGATCCGAAGAGCGAGCCCTTGATGGTCTTGCCGAACAAGGCCAGCTGCGTGCCGCTGACCTGCACGGTCTTGTCGGTCATGTTGCCCAGTCCGGTGATCACCACAGTTCCGCCCTTGCCGATCACATCAAAAGCGGCGGACACGACCGGCTCGTCGACAGTGCCTACCAGGATGAGCGCCTGATCGGCCATCTGTCCCCAGGTCAGCTTCTCCACGGCGGCGTGGGCCTCCTCGGCCGTGGCGAAGGCGTGCGTGGCGCCGAACTTCATGGCCTCGTCACGCTTGAACTGGACGGGGTCCACCACCACGACGTGGCGGGCGCCCGAGTGAACGGCTCCCTGGACGGTGTTGATGCCCAGGCCGCCGATACCGTAGATCACCACGGTGTCGCCCTGCCGGACGCCGCCCGTGTATACCGCTGTGCCCCAGCCCGAGGGCACGCCGCAGCCGACGAGCACGGCCTTGTCCAAGGGAAGCCAGTCGTCCACCTTGACGACCGAGTGCTGTGAAATCACCGATCGCTCGGAGAAGGTGCCGAGCATGCACATGGCGCCGAAGTCCTTGCCGTCGGCGTGGAACCGGAAGGTGCCGTCCGGCATGTGGCCGTCGAGAATCGTGGCGCCCATGTCGCACAGGTTCTGCCGACCGGTGGAGCAGTAGCGGCAGGTGCCGCAGTTGGGGATGAACGAGCAGACCACGTGGTCTCCGGGCTTGACCTTGGTGACGCCGGGACCCACTGCCTCGATCACCCCGGAGCCCTCGTGCCCGCCGACGATCGGGAAGCGGGGCGGCAGCGAGCCGTCGGACAGGTGGAGGTCGGAGTGGCACAGGCCGGCGGCCGTGTACTTGATCAGGACTTCACCGGGGCCCGGATCGTCCAGGTCCAGTTCGATGATCTCGAAGGGCTGGTGGAGGTCGAACAATACTGCTGCTCTGGTCTTCATGACAGGGGTCCTTTCGAAGGAGGGCGGCCCGCGGGAACGGGGCCGAGGGAGCGGGCCGGACGCGGTCTGCGCGGCCGCGACGCGGGTCTACAGCTGGATGTTGACCGAGCGGGTCTGGGTGTAGAGGTCGAGCGCACCGGCGCCGAGCTCGCGGCCCCAGCCGGACTGCTTGAATCCGCCGAACGGCATGGCGGTGTCGAAGCCGTTGTACTGGTTCACCCACACGGAACCGGCCTGCAGGCGGCTGGCCACCTGGTGGGCCTTGGAGAGGTCCTTGGTCCAGACGCCGGCGGCCAGCCCGTACATGGAGTCGTTGGCCTGGCGGACGGCGTCCTCGACGTCGGTGAACCGCAGGGCGGAGACGACAGGGCCGAAGATCTCCTCCTTCACGACCCGGTCCTCGGGCTTGACGTCCACGAACACCGTCGGCTGGATGAAGAAGCCGGTGTCGCCGTGGCGGGCCCCGCCGGTCAGGGCGCGGCCGCCGTCCTCGATCCCGGCGCGCAGGTAGTAGGACACCTTGTCGAACTGGTCCTGGTCCACGACGGGGCCGAGCACGGTGTCGGGGTCGAGTCCGTGGCCGATGGTGGCCTGGGACGCGGCGTCGGCCACGGCCTGGGTGAACTCCTCGTAGATGGAGTCCTCGACGTAGAGGCGGGTGCCGGCGGTGCAGGCCTGGCCGTGGTTGAACATCCACGCGGCCACCGACCCGGCCACGGCGGCGTCCCAGTCGCAGTCGGCGAAGACGATGTTGGCGCTCTTGCCGCCCAGCTCGAGCGAGACCTTCTTGAGGTTGCCCTTGGCGGCGTCCACGATGAGCTTGCCGACCTCGGTGGAGCCGGTGAAGGCCACCTTGTCCACGTCGTCGTGTCCGGAGATGGCGGCGCCGGCGTCGCCGAATCCGGTGATGATGTTGACCACGCCGTCGGGCACACCGGCCTCCTGGCAGACCTCGCCGAGCAGGAGCGCGGTGAGCGGGGTCTGCTCGGCCGGCTTGAGGACGAGGGTGTTGCCGGTGGCCAGGGCCGGGCCGAGCTTCCAGGCGGCCATGAGCAGCGGGAAGTTCCAGGGGATGATCTGCCCGCACACGCCCACGGGGACGCGCTGGGTATAGGCGTGGAACTGCTTGTCGCCGGCGAACGGCATGGACACGGGGACGGTGGAGCCCTCGATCTTGGTCGCCCAGCCAGCGTAGTAGCGGAACACGTCCGCGGCCCAGGCCACGTCGACGGCGGTGGCGATGCCCACGGACTTGCCGTTGTCCAGCGCCTCGATCTGTCCGAACAGTTCGGCCTTGGCGTCGAGCAGGTCGCCGATGCGCCACAGGATCTGCTCGCGCTCACGCGGCTTCATGGTGGCCCAGGCGCCGTCGTCGAAGGTGCGGCGCGCGGCGGCCACCGCGCGGTCCACATCCTCGGGCCCGCCGTGGGCGACCTGGGTGATCTCGTTGCCGGTGGCGGGGTCGTAGGTGCCGAAGGTGCGGCCGTCGGCGGCGTCGACCCACTGGCCACCGATGAGCAGGCGATGCGGGCGGGCCAGGAAGTCGCGGGCCTCGGCGCCCAGGCGCTCGTCGACGGGCGCGGCGGAGCCGGTGTCGCGGGAGAGTGTGCCGGTCATGTCTACCTCCGAAGTCGGTGGCGGCCTCGGTGTGAGGCCGGTCACAGACCACTATGGAGGCGGGTCAAGGGCCCGGAGTGTTCAGATTCTGGACAATCTATGACAGGTCGAATTCGCGCATACGGGCGTAGAGGGTCGTGCGGCTGATGCCGAGCCTGCGCGCCGCCCGCGACCGCACACCGTCGCACTCGGCCAGCGCCGCGACGATCGCGTCGTATTCGCCACGCGCGAGCTCCCCGGACGTCGGTGGTCGTCCCGCCCGGGCGCGCGAGGGCAGGTCTCCCACGTCGAGCCGCGGGGGGATCCGGCCCTCGATCCCGTCCAGGCACTCGGTGAGGACCGCGCGGAGCGAGACTAGTCCGTTGGGCAGATCGAGACCGCCCACGGCGTCGATGAACCGCGAGGTCACCGTGGGTGTGTCGGCGCCGCGCGCGGTGGCGAGCGCGTCGACCATGGCGTGCACGATGCCCTCGAGCTCCGCGCCGCGTTCGTGCAGGGGGCGCACCGTGGTGCGTGCGCCGCACGCGTCGAGCACCTCGGTCACCGCGGGGCGCGGGTTGTCGCGACAGGTGACGACGACGAGACCGTTCTCCATAGCGTTCAGTCGCGAGGCCAGGCGGCGTAGATCCGTGTCCTCGAGGAGGTCGATGTCGTCGAGAACCAGAGGGATGCCCCTGTCGCGGTGTTCTCGCAGGGCGGGCACGGCCAGTTCCTGCCAGGCCTGCCGGGCATCGTCCGCCCCGGCCAGTCGGATGTGGACAGCCTCCGGGCCGGCGGTCGCCAGCGCGGCGGTCGTTATGCCGGAACCCGACGGGCCCACCACGGCGTGTGCGCCGCGGTTCGCTTTTCGGTGGACGGGCCGCCGGGCAGCCGGCTTGTCGTCGTCGGGAAAAGCCAGGTCGACGAGGTGGCCACGGCGACCGACCCGGCTCGCGCTGACCCCCACCCGCCCCACCGACAGTTCCACGACGTCCGCCGTCTCGCCCCGCTCCACCATCCGCCGCAGCGTCGCGATGTCCTGGGCGGCCAACCGCTCGAGGCTGGAGTTGGAGGCCAGGACCACCTCGTCGCCGAAAGCGCACGTCGGAGAGTCGGAGGAGCGCGTGCGTTCGACGAAGCGTCGCCACAGCTCGCGGTCGTCGCCCCGCGCGGTATCCACGTAGCGGGCCTCGATATCGGCGACGATCTTGCGCACGAACGGCGCGAACAGGCGCGAGGCGTCGGCGTTCATGCCGGACAGGTTCACCGCGCCGACCATCCGGCTGGTGAGCGGGTCGATGATGGGATGGCCGTAGCAACTGAAGTCGCGCAGGACCTCCGCGAAGTGCTGCTCGCCGTGGATGAACACGCCGCGGCGCGTCTCCAGGGCGGTACCGATCCCGTTGTTGCCCACCGCGTCCTCGGTGAGGATCGCACCGTCGTCGACCCCGCGCTGGAGCAGCATCCTGGAGATCCGCGCGGCGTCCCGGACCGTGCGGATGACCTGACCCCCACGGTCGGCCAACAGGAGAGTGGCACCGGTGTCCCGGAGGGCGGAGTCCAGGTCGTCCAGGATCGGGCCGGCGGCCTCGGCGAGGCGGTTGGCGCGCGTGGCGTGCGGGTCGGGGCTGCCCGGGCGCGCACTCTGCGGGGTGAGGCCGCACAGCTCGGACCGACGCCAGGCCAGGGTGTGCTGGTCAGGGCCGGGGGCGGGTGAGAGCGGATCGGCGAGGGGGGTCAAAGGTCACCTCCGGTGAGCGCGCGGGTGTGATCCGCACCATACCGTTGAAATCGTGCCCAGGGCGACGGCGCCGGCGATCTCTCAGGTCGGGGACGAGTGGCGTGCGGCGTGCGCCGGGTGGACCAGATGACCCGGCCAGCCGGCCGCCCGTGCCGGCCCGGGCCGGGCCGCGATGTGGGCCGAGACCGCGTCCGCGCACTCGGTGACGGCCTGCACGGCACGGAACACGGCGCGGCCGGTCATCCGACGGCCGGGCGCCACTGCCACGGACCCCACCGCGCGGCCGTCCGGCCGCAGCACGGGCGCGGCCACAGAGGCCACGGCCAGGTCGGTGGCGGGCGTGAGCTCGGAGTCGGTCACGTCGATCTCGGACAGTTCCAGGAACAGTTCCGAGACGCGCTCGCGGACCAGAGCGCCCACCCCGGACCTCTCCAGCGAGTCGGCCATGCGCAGCATCTCGCGTCGCCCCGGGGTGAGACGGTCGATCGACCAGCCGCGTCGCGCGACCTGGGGCAGTACCACCTCGAGCCGCTCCCGGGCGGCCGAGGTCAGGCCGGTGCCGTCCGCCAGCCACCGACGCTGGTCGGCCAGCGAGAGCTGGGAGGCGAGGTCTCGAGCGAACGGCGCGCGGAACGGGGTCGTGTGCCCCACCCGGGCGGCCTCTGTCG
This sequence comes from Dietzia aurantiaca, assembly GCF_021033825.1. Taxonomy (GTDB): domain Bacteria; phylum Actinomycetota; class Actinomycetes; order Mycobacteriales; family Mycobacteriaceae; genus Dietzia; species Dietzia aurantiaca. The sequence continues at coordinate 209,405 of NZ_JAIFXZ010000001.1, read as the reverse complement.
ATGCCGTGCGCATGCCGGCGCGCACGGCGTCGACCACCTCGACCATGTCGTCGCGAATCTCGAGAACCACCGCCGCGATTCCCGTCTCCTCGGCCAGGTGCTCGAGCGGGCCGCGGGCAGCGCGGACCATATCCACCTCGAGGGCCGCCCCCGCACCCACTTCGCGCAGTCGCGGGCCGGCCCGCCAGCCGCCGGTGGTCTTCTCGGCCCAGCCCTCCGACTGCATGTGCTCTAGGACTGCGTGCAGGGTCGACCGGCTGGCGGCGGTGGTTCGGGCCAGGTCGGTCAGGGAGAGGGGAGGGCCGTTCGTGGCGAGGGCCTCGAGCACTGCGAGAACGCGATGGGTGGGTTCATGTCGCATAGTCGACACCCTACGTCGATTACCGGAAGAACGGACACCAATTGTGTTCACGGAGGTGGAAATCCGGCCCGTGCGACGCACGATGGAGCGGATACCAGCGGGTAGACAGATCTGTCTGCCCGCTGTCCGGGCGGCCCTCCCGTCCGGGCCCACGACATTGGAGGTCGTATGACGACGAGGTCGGCGGTGACGCTCTCGCATCTCGACGCGCTCGAGGCGGAGTCCGTCCACATCTTCCGCGAGGTAGCCGCGCAGTTCGAACACCCGGGGATGCTGTTCTCCGGGGGCAAGGACTCCGTGGTGATGTTCCACCTGGCGCGAAAGGCCTTCTGGCCCGCGCCGATGCCGTTCCCGCTCATGCACGTCGACACGGGCCACAACTTCGACGAGGTCATCGACTACCGCGACCGCGTCGTCGACGAGACCGGGGTCCAGCTGCTCGTGTCCTACGTGCAGGACGACATCGACGCCGGCCGCGTGGTCGAGGAGACAGGGCCCGGCACCAGCCGCAACCGCCTCCAGACCACCGCCCTGCTGCGCGGCATCCAGGAGAACCGCTTCGACGCGGTGTTCGGCGGGGCCCGCCGCGACGAGGAGAAGGCCCGCGCCAAGGAGCGCGTCTTCTCTTTCCGCGACTCCTTCGGCGCCTGGGACCCGCGCGCACAGCGCCCGGAGCTGTGGAAGCTCTACAACGGCAAGCACCGCAAGGGCGAGCACATCCGCGTCTTCCCGCTCTCCAACTGGACCGAGCTGGACATCTGGCAGTACATCGAGCGGGAGGACATCGACCTGCCGCCGATCTACTACGCGCACGAGCGCGAGGTGATCGAGCGCGACGGCATGCTCCTGGCCAACACCCGCTTCCTCGAGACCCTCCCCGGTGAGGAGGCCCGCACCGAGCTGGTCCGCTTCCGCACCGTCGGTGACGCCACCTGTACCGGCTGTGTGGAGTCCGACGCCGCCGACAACGCCGCCGTGGTGGCCGAGGTCGCGGGAACCCGCGTCACCGAGCGTGGCGCCACCCGCGCCGACGACCGCATCTCCGAGGCCGGCATGGAAGACCGCAAGAAGGAGGGGTACTTCTGATGAGCACCGCGACCACCGAACCCACCACCGACTACACGACCGGGGACGCCGTACTGCCCGAGGGGCACACCATGTCCGACCAGGCGCAGCTGCTGCGCATCGCCACCGCGGGGTCCGTGGACGACGGCAAGTCCACCCTCATCGGTCGCCTGCTGTTCGACTCCAAGGGCATCTTCGAGGACCAGCTCGCCTCCATCGAGGCCACCTCCGCCAAGCGCGGCGACGAGTACACCGACCTCGCGCTGCTCACCGACGGGCTGCGGTCCGAGCGCGAGCAGGGCATCACCATCGACGTGGCCTACCGCTACTTCTCGACCCCGCGGCGCAAGTTCATCATCGCCGATACGCCGGGCCATGTGCAGTACACGCGCAACATGGTCACCGGCGCCTCCACGGCGGACGTGGCGATCATCCTCGTCGACGCGCGCAAGGGCGTGCTCGAGCAGACCCGGCGGCACGCCTTCCTGTCGGCGCTGCTGGGCATCCCGCGCCTGGTCGTGGCCGTCAACAAGATGGACCTGGTCGACTACGACGAGGCCACCTACGAGGCCATCCGCACCGAGTTCACCGACTTCGCCGCCAAGCTCGAGGTCCACGACGTGACCTTCGTGCCGCTGTCGGCGCTCAAGGGCGACAACGTGGTCAACAGAGCGGTCGAGTCCTCTGACCCGATGCCGTGGTACACGGGCCCGGCACTGCTCGACCACCTCGAGAACGTGCACATCGCCTCGGACCGCAACCTCACCGACGTCCGGTTCCCGGTCCAGTACGTGATCCGGCCCCAGCGTGCCGACGGACTGGATCACCGCTCGTTCGCGGGCACCATCGCCGGCGGGATCATCAAGGTCGACGACGACGTCGTGGTCATGCCGTCCGGTCGGCAGTCGACGGTCAAGGCGATCTGGGGCCCGGGCGGGTCCGAGCTGGACGAGGCCGCCGCACCCGCCGCCGTGACCATCGCGCTCAACGACGAGATCGACATCGTCCGCGGCGAGATGATCGCGCGGCCGGGCAACCGCCCGCACCAGGGCACCGAGCTCGAGGCCATGGTCTGCTGGTTCGCCGACGACGCGACGCTGACCACCGGCAGGCGGTACATCATCAAGCACACCACCCGCGACACCAAAGCGATGGTGACGGGCCTGGAGTACCGGCTCGACATCAACACCCTGCACCGCGACCCGGACGCCACCGAGCTCGAGCTCAACGAGATCGGCCGCATCGGCCTGCGCACGCAGAACCCGCTGATGTACGACCCGTACCGCCGCAACCGCGACACCGGCGCGTTCATCGTCGTGGACGAGCTCTCCGGCGACACGGTCGGCGCGGGCATGATCATCGGGCCCGCCACCAGCGGGTCGAACGTGGTCTGGCACGCAGGGACCGTGCAGCGAGGCGACCGCGGCCAGGGCCGCACCCTGTGGCTGACCGGACTGTCGGGCTCGGGCAAATCCACGATCGCCTCCGAGGTCGAGCGGCTGCTCATCGAGTCCGGACATCCCGCCTACATCCTCGACGGCGACAACCTGCGCCACGGCCTCAACGCCGACCTGGGCTTCTCCGCCGAGGACCGGACCGAGAACATCCGCCGCACCGCGGAGGTGGCCGCACTCTTCGCCGATGCCGGCGTCGTCGTCGTCTGTTCTCTCATCTCGCCCATGCGCGCCGACCGCGACGCGGCGCGCGCCGTCCACGCCAAGGCCGATCTGCCGTTCACCGAGGTGTTCGTGGACACGCCCCTGGCCGAGTGCGAGGCCCGCGATCCCAAGGGCCTCTACGCCAAGGCGCGCGCGGGCGAGATCGCCGAGTTCACCGGTGTTTCCGCGCCGTACGAGCCGCCGCTGACCCCGGACCTGCACGTCCGTCCCGAGGACGGCACCGCAGAAGAGGTCGCGCAGCGGATCGTCAGCACGCTCCTGGGAATCTGAGTCGGTGCCCGAGGCCCTCTGGACCTACGACTCGCTGGGCCTCCTGGTCGTCAGCGCCGTGATCGGCGTGGTGATCGGTCTGACGGGGATGGGCGGCGGCGCCCTGATGACGCCGGCGCTCATCCTCTTCGGGATCCCGCCCACCGCCGCGGTGGCCAACGACCTGGTGGTCAACGCGGTCAACAAGGTCGTCGGCGCGGGCGTGCACTGGCGGCACGGCAAACCGAACCTCAAGATCGCCTTCTGGCTGATCATCGGCTCGGTCCCCACCGCGTACCTCGGCGCCTGGCTGGTGCACGCGGTCGGCGCCGAGGACGTGCAGGGGATGCTCAAGAAGGCGATCGGGGCGACGCTCATCGTGGCCTCCACCGCCTACTTCCTGCGCGCGTTCTTCGAGATGTCCGGGAAGATCCGCACCGGTGACGACCCGGACCCGCCGGTCAAGCCCGTACTCACCCTGCTGGTCGGCGTGGTCGGTGGCCTGATGGTCGGCATCACCTCGGTCGGATCGGGGACCGTCATCATGATGTGCATCATGCTGCTGTACCCCACGCTGGCGGCGCTGCGGCTGGTGGGGACCGACCTCGTGCAGGCCGTCCCGCTGGTGATCGCGGCCGCGATCGGGCATGTCATGGTGACCGGCGTCGACTGGACCCTGCTGCTGCCGCTGCTCGTGGGCGGCGCCGTGGGGACGTTCTTCGGCTCGAGGTTCGCCGGCCGCGTGCCGGGCGGGCTCATCCGCCGCGGGATCACGATCGTGCTGGCCGTGACCGCCTCGGCGATGCTCGGTGCCTCGCCGCTGCTGATCGGCGTGATCGCTCTGGTGCTGGTGACCGTCGGCCCGCTGGTGTGGAAGCTGCTGGTGCGTCGCTACTCGGTGCATCTGGGAGAGCCCGCCGAGCCGGCGCGCGTCTGACGCCGGCCCGGGCTCACGCCTGACCGACGGTCACCCGAGCGCCGCCCCGATCTCGCCTCGGCCCGCCTCTCCCGAAGTCACCTCGCCCATCCGATTGCGACTCGCCTATGTGATCCCATAGGCAAGCCGCAATCGGATGGGCGGCGTCGTTCACCCGTTCACCCGTGTGCCGGTTCGGCGAGCGAGCGCCAGATCGGCCGATGCGGATTCTCTCAGCGCGGCTCCCACGCGTCGGTGTCGAGCGTCAGCTCGTGGACCTCACCCGGCAGCTGCCCGTTCGCCAGATCGGCGATCGTGACTGCGTCCATCACCCGGCGCAAGGCCGCCCGCGAGGCGATCCACACGTGCTGCAGGACCGCGGCCCGCTCGTTGTAGACCACCGACTCCGGGCGGACGTCGTAGACGCTGACGAGGGGGCCGTCGACGGCCCGCAGGACATCGGCGACGGTGATCCCCGAGGCCTCGCGGCCCAGGAACCATCCGCCGGTCTTGCCGCGGCGGCTGGCTACGATGCCGGCCCTGCGCAGGTCGGACAGGATCGCCTGCAGGAACCCGTGCGGTATCTCCTGTCGCCGGCCCAACTCCTCCGCGCTCAGCGGGTTCTCGCGGGGATCGTCGTCGGGGCTGGCCAGCTGGGCCGCCGCGAGTTCGACGAGCGCGCGCAGCGCATAGTCCGATTTCGCGGTGACCCTCATGCGGAACAGTGTCCCAGAGCCGGGCCGGCGCCGGGCAGGGGAGTGGGGCGCCCCGGCCCGCGTCGGGCAGGGTCATGCGCGGGCGGGGTCGGTTTCCTCGTCCAGGGCGGGTCCGGCCGCGGTGGTTGTGGTCCCGTCGACGGCGTCGTCGTCGTCCCGCTCTCCGGCCCCGCTCTCCACGGCGCCGCGGTCCCGGACGCGCCGCTCGGCGCGCACCGCCCACACGATCCCGGCGATCCACGCGGCGGCCAGGGCGACCAGGATCGGCGTCACGGCGGACGAGGGCGTGTCGGCCCAGAGCAGCAGGGTGCGGGAGTTGGTCACCACGATCAGGCCGCCGGCCGCGGTGCCGAGCACGCGCGCGGGCAGATGCTTGACGAGCCAGGCCGCGAGTGGCGCCACGAGCACGCCGCCGATGAGCAGCGCGGCGGCGTAGCCCCAGTTGATACCCGCCGCGCCCAGCCCCACGAGGAAGCCGAGCGAGCCACCCACGGCCACCACGAACTCGGAGGTGTCGATGGATCCGACGACCTTGCGCGGCTCGACCCGGCCCGAGGACAGCAGAGACGTGGTGCCGACCGGCCCCCACCCGCCGCCGCCGAGCGAGTCGAGCGTGCCGCCGACCAGCCCGAGGGGCACGAGGAAACCGGTGCGGACGCGGCCGCGGAATTCTGGACGTCGTCCGCCCAGGGCGAGGAAGCGGTAGAGCACGTACAGGCCCAGCGCGAGCAGGATCGCGCCGACGACCGGGGTGGCCGCATCGGCGGGGAGGCTCGACAGGACGGTCGCCCCGGCGAAGGCGCCGATCGCGCCGGGGACTGCGAGGATGCGCACGATCCGCCAGTCCACGTTGCCGAGTTTGTGGTGGGAGATTCCGGAGGCGAGCGTGGTGCCGATCTCCGCGAAGTGCACGGAGGCCGAGGCTGCCGCCGGCGCGATTCCGGCGGCGACCAGCAGCGTCGTGGACGTGACGCCGTAGGCCATGCCCAGCGACCCGTCGATGAGTTGCGCGATGGCGCCGACGACGCCGAGCACGATGAGTGTCTTCACGGGTGGTCCTTCAAGGTAGTGACTTCATCAAGTTGACTAGAACAGTAGACATAAGAGACAGGCTCTGTCTAGACCGATCTGTCTACGCCTTTGGCGTCCGCCGTTTCGGCCCGCCTCTTAGGCTGGGGGCATGACCGCCACGCGTACCCCGGACCAGCAGCTCGCCGTCGATCTCGCAGCGGAGGCCGGGCGCCTGCTCGTCGAGTTGCGAACGTCGGGCCCGACTGGCCGGGAACTGGGCGATCTCGGTGACCGCCGCGCCAACACGCTGCTGCTCGACCGGCTCGCCGCGGAGCGCCCCGGCGATGCGGTGCTGTCGGAGGAATCGAAGGACGACCTCGCGCGCGTCGACGCCGATCGCGTCTGGATCATCGACCCGGTCGACGGCACCCGCGAGTACGGGCTCGGCGACCGGCCGGACTGGGCCGTGCACGTCGCGCTGTGGGAGCGCGCGGGAGACCCGGCGCGGTCGCGTCTCACCGCCGCAGCGGTGTCGCTGCCAGCGCTCGGGGTGGTGTTGGGGGTCGACGACGACGAGAACTACGCCGACCCGGCCGGCAATCACGGGGTGGACGGCGGTGGCCTGCTGGCCCCTCGCACGGATTCCCGGCCGCGCATCGTCCTCTCGGCATCGCGACCTCCGGCCTTCGCGGACGCGGTCGCCCGCGCGGTGGGGGGCGAGCTCGTCCCGCTGGGTTCAGCCGGCGCCAAGACCGCGGCCGTGGTGCGCGGGGAGGCCGACGCCTACATCCACGCCGGTGGTCAGTACCAGTGGGACTCGGCCGCTCCGGCAGGGGTCGCGCTGGCCCGCGGTTTCGTCGCGCTGCGGGTGAACGGTGACCCGCTCGAGTACAACGTGGCCGAGACCTACCTGCCGGACCTCGTGGTGTGTCGCGCCGACCTCGCGGATGCGATCCTCAAGGCGATCGCCTCCGTGGCCGGCTGAGCCTACGGCCACACTCGGCTCGGCTCGCGACAGATTCGGCGGTGAGGGGGGGTGGCACCGGTCGGACCCGCTGACCTGCGGTGCCCTGAACGCCCCTTTCAGGGCAGCCCAGGTCAAGGCCCTGCGGGGCCCTGCCGGGAGGCCGCCCACGACCAGCGCCCGCCGGCCCGGCGTTCTGGCTCGACGACTCGCAGCAGGAGAGGGCTCTGGGGTCGGGCGGGCGTGAACTTGGCTTTCAGTTCCTTGTTCAGCCTCATGGCTGCGAGCGGACGTCCGCCTTGCTGTGCCGCGATTGGGACCCGTTGGGTACGGTTCGGCTGTGGCCGCGCACGGAGACGAGGAACCGACGAACCGGGGCGATACCGCCGGCACGGGTCCGGGGCCCGAGGTCTGGCGCCTGGTGCATCCGCGTCACGGCACGCTCGAGGTCGCGGTGGGCGGCCCGGCGCAGCTGCGCACGGTCGACCCGGGTTTTCCTCGCAAGACGAAGGAAGACGACGACACTGACGTAGACGACAGCGCGCCCATCACTCCCGGGTACGTCCTCCTTCGTGACGGGGACGTGGTGGCCCGTGCCCACCAGGTCGGCAATCACAAGGTCTCGATCTCCGGTGATCCGCCCGACCGCGGGAAGTTCACCGGCAACCTCTCGGTGCTCTCGGGCCCGCGGGTACAGATGCGCAGCAGCGCGTTCGCGACGGCGGTCCGCCAGGTGACCTTCCGCGAGGGCAGCGAGGTCGTTCACTTTGATCCGCCGCCGGGGTCCGCGGCCGAAACCCGCCTCGAAGCGATCGCCGCCTCCCCGTGGAAGCGGGTGGTCTATCCGGTTGCTGCGGGGGTGGGTAAATCCGGGTGGGCGATCGCGATGATCGTGTTGCTCCCGTTGATCGGCCGATTGCTGAGCCCGATCCTGGACTGGATCGCTGAGCGGATACCCGACATCGATATCCCGTGGCCCGACATCTCACTACCAAGCATTCCGTGGCCGGACATCTCTCTCCCGACGATCAACCTCCCCGAGGTGAACGTCCCGGGCTGGGTCGAGTTCCTGCTCGAATACTCGAAGGTGTGGGTGCCGCTGTTGGTCGGCGTGGCGATCGCGGTGGTGGCGGTCCGGCATTCGCGGAAGTCCCGCCGCATCAAACGCGAATGGGAGTCAGCGGGAGAAGTTCAGGAGTGAGCCGGGAACAGAACCGGCCCGGCCGCGCGGGTGCGGGGCCGGACCGGGCGCTGCTGCCAGGTGGACGACGCCGGGTGGCGTCAGGGGGTCACTTGTCGGTGACCAGCGCGCCGGCGATCGCCAGCATGAAGGCGTCCTTCGACAGGGACATGCCCTCCTGGCTCGGGCGGATCCCGTCGGACTCGGTCATGGCGGGGTTGCGGAAGTACATCGAGAGCAGGCCGGCGGAGAAGACGCCGAGCGCCGCGCCGGCGACCCTCTTGGGCACGATCGGCGTCAACAGCGCCGCGCCGATGCCGATCTCGGAGTAGGCGACGAACTTGCCGAAGGTGTCGGGGTCCATCTCGGCTACCGCGGGGACGCCGGTGGCGGCGAAGCCCTGCAGTCCCGCAGCGGCCTCGGTGGGCATGCCGCGCTTGCTCCAGCCGGAGTTGAGGACGAACGCGCCGGTGATTCCGCGGAGGATGGCATTGGACAGGCTCATGGGGTGCTCCTTCGATCGGGGTCTGTAGGTGTGATTGACGTGACACTTAGGTGACGTGACATCAAATAGCCTAACGCAGACGGCGCCGGATGTAATCCCCGCAGCATCCGTAGCTGATCGGCTCGGAAATCCAGCGTGGCGGATGCGCTCGGGACTCGTCGGTGGAAAGGTCGCCGGTATGAGCACGATCAGAGATGACGACAACACCGACCGGCCCGACCCGGACACCGACCCCGACGAGGGCAAGCCCGACTCGCCGACGTCGCTCACCGGCTCGGCCTGGAAGATCGGCATCAAGAGGGCTGTCGGTGAGTTCTCCCGCGACCAGTGCACCGACCAGGCGGCCGGCCTGACCTACTTCGCGGTGCTGTCCCTGTTCCCGGCCCTGCTGGCCGTGGTCTCCCTCCTCGGTGTGTTCGGCCAGGGCCAGGCCACCGTCGACGCGGTGATGGAGCTGCTCGAGGGCGCCGCGCCCGAGGAGACGCTCGCCGCCCTCCGTGGGCCCATCGACTCGCTGGTCACCACCCCGGCGGCCGGGTTCGCGCTGGTCGCCGGTATCGCGGGTGCCCTGTGGTCGGCCTCCGGATACGTCGGCGCGTTCGCCCGGGCCATGAACCGGGTCTACGAGGTCGAGGAGGGCCGCCCCTTCTGGAAGCTCAAGCCGTCCATGCTCCTGCTGACCGCCGTCATCCTGGTCCTGATCTGCATCGCCGGGCTCCTCCTGGTGATCAGCGGGCCGATCGCGGCCTGGGTGGGCGACCTGATCGGACTGGGTGATACCGCGGTCACGGTGTGGAACATCGCCAAGTGGCCGGTGCTCCTGCTCGTCGTCGTCGTCATCCTGGCCGTCCTCTACGGATTCGCGCCCAACGTCCGGCAGCCCAAATTCCGCTGGATCTCCATCGGCGCGATCGTCGCGCTGCTCGTGTGGGCCGTGGCCACCGGCGCCTTCGTGGTGTACGTGACCAACTTCGGCTCCTATAACGCCACCTACGGCTCGCTCGCCGGCGTCATCATGTTCCTGCTCTGGCTCTGGATCACCAACAACGCGTTCCTCTTCGGGGCCGAGGTCGACGCCGAGGTCGAGCGCGCCCGCGAACTGCAGGCCGGCATGCACGCCGAGGAGGCCATCCAGCTGCCGCCGCGGGACACCACGGCCAGCGACAAGGCCGAGGACAAGCGGCAGCAAACCATCGACGACGCGGCTGACGTGCGCCGCGAGGCCCAGGCCGAACAGGCCCGCAACCGCACCTGACCGGCCGGCCTCACACGCACACGGCTGAACCCGACCCGGCCCCCCGGCATCCGCTCCAGCGCCTGCCGGCGAGGGCGGGGTCGCACACCGCTGCTGCGCTGCCCGGTGCGGCCGGTGGTGTTGGCTGTCGGCGTGGCGCGGCTGACCGGCGAAGGGCCCCGCAGCGGCGACAATCGGGGGCATGACCCCAGGTGACACCGGCACGGCGATCCGCAGACGACTGCGCGTCGTATGGCTGGTGCTCACGCGCTCGATCTCCGAGTTCCTGCGCGACCGCGGCCCCGATCTCGCCGGCTCCCTCACGTACTACGGCGTGCTCTCGCTGTTCCCCGCGATCCTCGTGGTGATCTCGCTGCTCGGCGTGTTCGGCCAGGGCTCGCGGACCGTCGACGCCGTGATGGACATGCTCTCCGACGTGGCGCCGGGGGCGATCCTGGACCCGATCCGCGCCCCGGTCGAATCGCTGGTCACTGCCCCCACCGCGGGGCTCGCGCTGATCGTCGGTACGACGGTCGCCCTGTGGTCGTCCTCGCGGTACGTCTGGGCGCTCGGCCGTGCCATGAACAGGGTGTTCGGCGTCGAGGAGGGGCGGCCACTGTGGCGTGTGCTGCCGGCCGGGCTGGGGTTGACGGCGCTGCTCATCGTGCTGGTCGCCTTCGGCGGACTGGCGTTGGCATTCACCGGGCCGGTCGCCGCGACCGTCGGCGGGTGGATCGGGATGGGGAGCGAGGCCGTGGCCGTGTGGGAGCTGGCCAAGTGGCCGGCCACCCTGATCACCGCGATCGTCGCGCTGGCCGTGCTCTACCGGTTCGCGCCCAACGTCTCCGGCCGCCGGTTCCACTGGATCTCGCTCGGCGCGGCCGCGGCGCTGGTCATCATCGCTGCGGCGACCGCCGGATTCAGCTTCTTCGTCGTCAACTTCGGTAACTTCAACGAGGTCTACGGCTCGCTGGCGGGGGTGATCGTGTTCCTGCTGTGGCTGTGGCTGGTCAACATCGCCGTGGTCTACGGGGCGCGCCTCGACGCCGAGGTGCTCCGGGTCCGCCAGCTGCGGGCTGGCATCCCGGCGGCGGAGTCGATCCGGGTGACCCCGCGCGACACCCGCGCGCTCGTCGCGCGCGAACGCAGACGTGCCGCGATGATCGCCGAGTACCAGGCGATGTTGAGCGAACCAGAAGGAGCGGGCCGCGACGCGGGTATGGCCGGAGCGGAGGCCGCGCAGCGGTAGGGTTGCACACATGCGCCTCGTCGTCACCGGGGGAGCCGGGTTCATCGGCGCCAACTTCGTCCGCACCGTCGTCCGCGAGTACCCGTCGGCCCACGTCACGGTGCTCGATTCCCTGACCTACGCCGCCAACCGCGCGAGCCTTGCCGACCTGCTCGGGGAGGGGCCCGGCGGAACGGCTCGCGTCGATCTGGTGGAGGCGGACTGCGCGGACGCGGCCGTGACCGACCAGCTGGTCGCCGAGCTCTCCGGCCCGGGCGACGCCGTGGTGCACTTCGCGGCCGAGAGCCACAACGACAATTCGCTGGCCACGCCGTGGCCGTTCGTGCACTCCAACATCGTCGGAACCTACACGGTTCTCGAGGCGTGCCGCCGTCACGACGTCCGCCTGCACCACGTCTCGACCGACGAGGTGTACGGGGATCTGGAGCTGGACGAGGAGGCTAAGTTCACCCCGGCCACGGCCTACAACCCGTCGAGCCCGTACTCGGCCACCAAGGCCGGCGCCGACATGCTCGTCCGCGCCTGGGTGCGCAGTTTCGGGCTGCGGGCCACCATCAGCAACTGCTCCAATAACTACGGGCCGTACCAGCACGTGGAGAAGTTCATCCCGCGGCAGATCACCAACATCCTCGACGGTCGTCGCCCCCGCCTCTACGGGAGCGGGGCCAACGTGCGGGACTGGATCCACGTCGACGACCACAACTCGGCCGTACTGCGGATCCTCGCGGATGGCGAACTCGGCCGTACCTACCTCATCGGCGCCGACGGCGAGCAGTCGAACCTGCAGGTCATGCAGACGATCTGTGAACTGATGGACGTCACCGGAACGGACGGCGATCCCGGGTTCGACCACGTCACGGACCGGCCCGGCCACGACCTGCGATATGCGATCGACGCGAGTGCCACCCGGGAGGAGCTGGGCTGGGCGCCCCGGCACACCGATCTGCGCGCGGGTCTGCAGCAGACCGTCGACTGGTACACGGCCAACCGGGACTGGTGGGAGCCGGTCAAGGCACGCGTCGAGGCCAGGTACGCGAGCACGGAGAAAGTGCTGTGAAGGGGATCATCCTGGCCGGCGGCAGCGGTACCCGGCTGCGGCCGCTCACGTCGGCCACCAGCAAGCAGCTCATGCCGGTGTACGACAAGCCGATGATCTATTACCCGCTGTCCACGCTGATGCTGGCGGGGATCCGCGACATCCTGATCATCACCACGCCCGAGGACGCGCCCCGGTTCCGCCGACTGCTCGGCGACGGCGAACAGTTCGGCATCTCCCTGAGCTATGTCGAGCAGGCCGAGCCCGACGGCCTGGCGCAGGCGTTCGTCCTGGGCGCGGACCACATCGGCGACGAGCCGGTGGCGCTCGTCCTGGGCGACAACATCTTCTACGGCCCCGGCATGGGCACCCGGCTACGCCGCTTCTCGCAGGTCGACGGCGGCGCGGTGTTCGCCTACCAGGTCTCGAACCCGCAGGAGTACGGCGTGATCGACTTCGACGCCGAGGGGCGCGCCGTCAGCCTCGAGGAGAAGCCGGAGAACCCCGCCTCGGACTTCGCGGTCCCGGGCCTCTACTTCTATAGCGCCGACGTGGTGGAGGTGGCGCGCGCACTGAAGCCGTCGGCGCGCGGCGAGTACGAGATCACCGACATCAACCGCCACTACCTGCGGCAGGGTCGCCTGCAGGTGGAGGTGCTGCCCCGCGGCACCGCGTGGCTCGACACCGGTACGCACGACTCCCTCCTCGACGCGGGAAATTACGTGCGGACGATCGAGGACCGTCAGGGTCTCAAGATCGGCTGCCCGGAGGAGGTGGCGTGGCGGATGGGATATATCGACGACGACGAGCTCACCGAACGCGCCCGGGAGCTCGTCAAATCCGGTTACGGCTCCTACCTCCTCCAGATCCTCCGTCGCGAGAAGGGCAGGCGGTCGTGACGTCGGCCGCGGGCGGGGACGGCTCCGAACCGGCCGTCGCAGGCTCGAGCGGGCCCTGGGACTCCAGCCCGGGAGGTCTGCCGCGCATCCTCGTTCCGGGTGGCCGCGGCCAGCTCGGGCGGGCGCTGGCGGGGCTCGCCCGGGGCAAGGCCGTGACCCCGGGGAGGGGCGAGCTCGACATCGCCGACCCCCGCTCCATCGCGACTGCACTCGATCGTCTCGCGCCGGAGGTGGTGGTCAACGCGGCCGCGTACACGTACGTGGACGGCGCGGAGTCCGATGAGGAGGACGCGACCGCGCTCAACGTCGACGGCCCGCGGGCACTGGCGGCGGCGTGCCGCGAGCGGGGTATCCGCCTGATCCACATCAGCACCGACTACGTCTTCTCCGGCGAGGTGCCCGGCGGGGGCGACCCGGCGACCGCGCCCGGGCTCCAGCCCCACGACCCGACGGCTCCCGTCACGGTCTACGGCCGTACCAAGCTCGCCGGCGAGCGGGCCGTGTACGAGGAGCTGCCGGAGGCGACGGTGATCCGCACTGCCTGGCTCTACACCGGGGTGTGGCGGGTGATCGAGAACCAGCCGGGAAGCGACTTCGTGGCCACGATGATCCGCCTGGAGTCCGAGCGCGAGACGCTGAACGTGGTGAACGACCAGTGGGGCTCGCCCACGTACGTCTCGACCTTCGCCGATCAGGTGCTGATGTTGCTCGCCGCGGAGAAGGCCGGACGGGTCGACGCCCGCGGCCGCACGCACCATGTCACGGGCGGCGGCCGCGCAACCTGGTTCGATCTCGCCCGGACCGTATTTCAGTACCTCGGCGCCGACCCCGAGCGCGTGCGTCCGTGCTCGAGTGACGAGTTCCCCCGGCCCGCGCCCCGCCCGAGGTTCTCCGTGCTGGCGGACACCTCGTGGGGCGAGCTCGGATTGGCGCCGATGCGGGACTGGCGACGGGACCTCTTCCCGGGGGTGTCCTTTCTGGCGTCGCAGCGCGAATAGGTCGCTCTCGGCCAACGCGGCACCTCGTCGTCGTTCTCACAACACTCTCTCCCGGCGGACGGCGACGGATCACGGTGAGCAGCTACCGCCGCGGCCGGCCGTCAGGCGGGGCGGACCCGCATTGCCGACGGCGCCGCGATCGGTGCGCGCGTGGTGAGCCGCGGCAGACTCAGTCCCTGGTGCGCCTTGGAGATCCGGCCGAACACCGCGCTGCGGTCCATGGGTCGATGCGGCAGGTCCAGCGCGCGGCGGACGTCGGACGGGACCAGGCTGGCGGCGGCATCCACCACGGTGGTGCAGGAGCGGTGCGCGGTGACCGAGTTCTCGGCGACGCCGGGGCAGGCCTTGGCGTTCTCCCGCAGCTGGCGGGCCGCGCGCCGACCCGCGGTGGTGGCGCGGGCCCGGTCGCGGGAACTGCGTAGGAGCTGCTCGAGCTCGCGGGCCGAGGTGGGGAACGCGCTGGCGCCCTGCAGGTGCGCGATGCCGGCCCACTGGCGGACGTACTCGTCCGACTCCGCCGGGGTGAGGGGCTTGGCGGCGAAACGCTGGAACGCCGCGAGCAGCGACCAGGCGGTGGCGGCCTGCGCCCAGCACGCCAGCTCCGGGTCGGCGCCGTAGTAGTAGTCGCCGTGCTCGGTGGTGCCGCTGAGCGAACTGCGGTCCCGGTGGGCGTGATCGATGGTCACCATCGCGTCGTCGACCGTCCCGAACGTGGTGATCTCCACCAGGTCGTGCAGGTAGTCGTCCACGATCCACGGGTTCCGGGCCGCGCTGCCGGACCCGATGATCGCGGCGAACGCCGGGTTCGCGAGCAACATGAGCAGGGCCGTGGTGACGCCGAGCGGGGTGGCCGCGTCGCCATGCACGCGCCAGATCGGATCGCCCGGGCGGAACCACCGCGGGCCCGGGACGTCCAGCACAGAGCACACCGGTGAGTCCGACGCGTCGCGTGGAGCGAGTGGAGACACAGGCACCCCCTGGGTTTCGTGAGCCGCCCGAGGGGCGGCCGGCTGGGACCTGGTGGCGACTTTAGCGCGGCAGGGCCCGGACGGCGGGACGCACGGGCACATTCCGTGCGGCGTGTTCCGTCGCGAACCGAGCGATCACGACCGCGCGCTGCCCTCTAGGCTGGGCGTGAACAGCCACCAGACACTGACGTCGCAAGGAGTCGGCCGTGACACACCCCCCTCTTCCCTCCCCCCGTACGGGTCCGGTAGTTCCTGATCGGTTCGCCGGTCGGACCGCGATCGTCACCGGCGCAAGCCGCGGCATCGGCCTGGGGATCGCCCGCAGGCTCCTGGCGGAGGGCGCCTCGGTGGTCATCACCGCACGCGGTCAGGAGGGGCTGGACGCGGCCCTCGCCGAGCTCGACGCGCCGGGGCGGGTGGTCGCCGTGGCCGGGAAGAGCGACGACGAGGACCATCAGCGCGAGACCGTCGACCGGGCGGAGTCCGAGTTCGGGCCGGTCGACTTCCTGGTCAACAACACCGGTATCAACCCGGTGTTCGGGCGGACCGTGGACCTCGACCTGTCGGCGGCCCGCAAGATCGCCGAAGTCAACACGCTGGGCACCCTGGCGTGGACCCAGAAGGTGTACCACTCGGGGCTGGGCGAGCGCGGTGGCGCGGTGGTCAACATCGCCTCGATCGCCGGGATGGCGCCGTCGCCGGGGATCGGCTGGTACGGCTCGACCAAGGCCCTGGTGATGCGGCTGACGCAGGAACTGGCCGTGGAGGTCGGCCCGGCGGTGCGTGTCAACGCGATCGCGCCGGGTGTGGTCAAGACCCGCTTCGCCGAGGCGCTGTACGACGGCCGCGAGGAGGCCATGTCCGCGGCGCTGCCGGCCGGGCGGCTGGGGGTGCCGGACGACATCGCCGGCCCCACGGCGTTCCTCCTCTCGGACGATGCGCACTGGATCACCGGCCAGACGCTGGTCGTGGACGGAGGCGCCCACATGGTCGGCGCGGGACTGCAGGGCTGAGATGACGTCTATTCAGGAGTTCTGCGCCTCCACCGGGCGCAGCCTCGAGGCGAGCCCGCCGATGGCGGTGGCCGCACAGCCGCTGACCTGGGTGGACAACCCGCCGTGGCAGCGCATCGAGTCCCCGGAGCCGTCCGCGGTGATCTACGTGGACCCGGGCGCGCACCGCGACGGGTTCTCGCCGAACGCGGTGGCGACCTGCGCGCGGGTGTCCCCGCCGATGCCGACCGAGCAGGCCGTCGAGATGATCGTCTCGACCGCCGACGCGCTGACCGGCTGGGCCCTTCTCGAGCAGGTCGCCGGCGAGGGTGACGAGACCGCCGGCGCCGTCCGCAGTGTCTACCGCTACCTGCGCGGCACCTACACCGCCGAGCCGGGGGAGAT
Source organism: Dietzia aurantiaca (assembly GCF_021033825.1). Lineage (GTDB taxonomy): Bacteria > Actinomycetota > Actinomycetes > Mycobacteriales > Mycobacteriaceae > Dietzia > Dietzia aurantiaca. The sequence goes on along the minus strand of NZ_JAIFXZ010000001.1, from coordinate 192,978 downwards.
GGCCACCTCGAGCCTGATCGTGGGGTGGAGCGATTCCGAGGCCACCTACGTCTTCCAGTTCGTCGTCACCGGGTGGCGCGAGGACACCGCGCTGCACGACGACGCCATGAGTTGCCTCCTGCTGGGCGAGTGGACGGCTGCGCAGATCGTCGACGCGATGCGGGGTTAGGGTGGTCGGCGTCCCCGCACGGGGACGTCCTCGATCTCGGGAAGGCGGGACCGTCAGTGCAGCTTCGCGAACTCAGTGTGACGGGGGCGTGGGAAATCACCCCTCGCCAGATCGCGGACGACCGTGGCGCGTTCCACGAGGCGTTCACCGATCCTGCGTTCCGGCGCATGACCGGCCATCGCTTCGACCTCGCCCAGGTCAACGTGTCCGTGTCCGGCGAGGGGGTGCTGCGGGGTCTGCACTTCGCGGAGGTCCCCCCGGGTCAGGCCAAGTACGTGCTGTGCCCATCGGGGACGGTCTTCGACGTCATGGTGGATGTCCGGGTCGGCTCACCCACGTTCGGTGAGTGGGCGGGCGTCATCCTCGATTCGACCGAGCAGCGGGCGGTCTACGTCCCCGAGGGCGTAGCGCACGGCTTCCTCTCGCTCGAGCCGCAGTCCACGGTGATGTACCTGTGTTCGGAGGGGTGGCGGCCCGGTGCCGAGCACGTGATCGACCCCTTCGACCCCAAGATCGCGATCGACTGGCCCTCGATGGCCTTGGACGGCACGCCCATCGACCACGTCATGAGCGAGCGCGATCGCGGCGCCCCGGGCCTGCTGGACGTCGCGGCGGCGGGTCGGTTGCCGAAGTGGGACGACTGCGTGGCGTACACCGACCGTCTGCGTGAGGCCACGCCGCGCGTGGACGAGGAGTGGCGCCCGGCCCACTGAGCGCGATCGGCCACCCGGTGTGAGGCGTATCCCAGGGGCGGCAGGTAGCGTGGGCGCCCGCCTGCACATACCCTAAGGGGTATATGGTCCGATGGTTCGGTCGGCGCGATACCGTGTCGGGCAGGCCATGGGAGAAGTCGACACGATCACAAGGAGATCACCATGTGTTACCCCGTCACCTGCACCGTCTGCGGCAAGACCACCTGGGACGGCTGCGGCCAGCACATCGACGACGTCAAGGTCGGAGTCCCCGCGGAGCAGTGGTGCGACGGGCAGCACGCCACCGCGACGGGGGCGTAGTCCGCGCCTTTCGCCGCGTCAGGTGGTGGCCGAGGGTAGAACCGAGGAAACGACTCCTCGTCCCCTTACCGGAGGCCCACGGTGAACACCCCCTACGTCCGTGTCGAGCGCAGCGGTCCGATCGCGCGCGTCATCCTCGACCGCCCCGAGCGGCGCAATCCGCTCTCCCTGCAGATGATGCGGGACGCGACCGCCGCGATCCGTGATCTCGGCGGGGACCCCTCGTGCGGCGTCGTCGTGGTGACCGGGTCGGGCCCGGCACTGTCGGCGGGGCATGAGATCAGTGAGATGGTCGACCGCACCCTGGAGCAGGAGCGGGAGGTCTTCACCACCTGTGTCGAACTGATGGAGAGCGTTCAGGCGATCCGCCAGCCGGTGATCGCGGAGGTCCAGGGCCACGCGGTGGCCGCCGGTTGCCAGCTCGTGGCGACCTGTGATCTCGCGGTTGCCGTGGATTCGGCCCGGTTCGGCACCCCGGGGGTGAAGATCGGGCTGTTCTGCTCGACCCCGATGGTGGCGGTCTCCCGGAACATCGGGCGGAAGCGCGCCATGCAGATGCTGCTCACCGGCGAGACGATCGACGCGGCGACCGCCGTCGACTGGGGCCTGATCAACGAGGCCGTCCCGGCGGACCGGCTCCGCGCCCGTGTCGATGAACTCGCCGCCCGTATCGCTGACGCGAGCCCACTCACCCTGGAGATCGGCAAGCAGGCTTTCTACCGGCAGATCGACCTGCCCCAGGACGATGCCTACCGTGCGATGGCGGAGACCATGGCCACCAACGCCGTCACCTGTGACGCGCAGGAGGGCATGTCCGCGTTCCTGGAGAAGCGCACGCCCGAGTGGCGCGGCGAGTGAGGGGACGGGCGTGCAGTCCGCGGTTGCGGAGTGCACGCCCGACGTCGTTGTGAGTTCTGCCCGATATCCCGACGTGGGTCAGGGATCGAGCGGCTTACGACGATCAAGGTCCCGGAGGAAGTCAGGGTCGTCGTCAGGCGCGATCACGCGCGGGGGAGCGGGCCGTGAGCCCGGGCCGAAGGCCCGCCACAGCAGAATCGCCACGGTGATCACTCCGATGAGTGCGAACAGCCAGATCACTCGAACCTCCTTCACACCACGATACGTATCCTGGGAGACATGAGCGAGCGAGATGAGTCAGTAAACCCGGCGGAGACCTCCGAGGGTGAGTCGGCTGCCGAATGGGAGACGCCCAAGCTGGACTCTCCCGGTGCTCGTCTGGCGCGGAACATGATCTTCTACACGATAGTCCGGCTGCTGCTGGTGCTCGCCCTGGCGCTGCTGGTCATCGGCATCGGCTACCTGGCGGGTGCCCAGGTGCCGGTCCTGGTCGCCGCGATCATCGCGGTCGTGATCGCACTGCCGCTGTCGATGGTGATCTTCAGCAAGCTGCGCTCCCAGATCAACTCGGACATCGCGGCTGTCGACGAGGGGCGCCGGGTCAAGCGCGAGGACCTGCGCCGGCGCATGAACGAGGCATGAGCCCGCGCGTCGTAGCGGTCGGGCGGTAGCCCGCAGTTGTCAGGCGACCGGGCCGGCCCCCGCAGGGGGACGGCCCGGTCCTGTCATCTCAGCACCGTCAGATCCGCACCAAACAATCCGCACACCCTTACTCACGATGGGCGAGCCGCGACAGCGGGTTCTCTGGGCCGGCCGCGGACTAACGCGGGACCGGAGCGTAGGAGCCGTGAGACCCGAGCGAACCGAACGGCCCGGTCGGGCCGGCCGATTCGACCGAGGTCGGGGGAGCCGCGGGTCGACTCTGCTGGGCCCCGGTGGTGGTGGGGACCTCGGTCGGCCGGCCCGGCTCAGACGATCCCGGCGCGGTGGGCGAGGTCTCGGTCTCACCAGGGTTGCCGGTGCCAGGCGTGGTCTCGCCGGGCTGGGTGGGCTCCGTGGGGTCTGTCGGGCCGGGCGAAGTCGAGGGCGGCGTGGTGGGCGACGTCTCGCCGGGGGTGGGCGTCGTGGACTCGGAATCCGGGTCGTCCGTCTCGGAGGTCGTTTCCTCGCCCTCGAGCTGGTCGCGGTCCTCGTCGGTGACTCCCTCGGGGCCGGCGTCGGTGCGCGGCTGAGCGGGCGTCCACTGGTAGGAGTCGGTCGTCTCCGACACGGGGTTCTCGCGCGTCGGCGCGAGGCTGCCCGCGTCGGCGTCCGGCACGTACAGCGCGCCTGGCGCGGGCTGTACGCCGATGTAGTAGCGGCTGAGGCAGTGGTCGGTGACGTTCTGCGATCCGTCGGTGAAGAACGTCATACCGGGAGTGCCGCCGTCGGCCTCGGTGGCGCACCGCGCGATGAAACGGCCCGGCTGAGCCTCCTCCTCAGTGGTCTGACTGGGAGAGGTCAGTTCGGCCGCGGAGGCGGACCGGGGCGCCTCGGAGAGGACCTGCGGTTCCGGCTGCGCGCACGACGCCGCCAGCAGCGCAATTGCGCCGGCGGACAGGAGCACCCGATTTCGCATAACGATAGTGTCTCAGTTCTGTCAAAGGATGGCTACCACTGAAGCGTTAAAGACTTCGGATAGTCCGGAAGATCACGTTCTCTTCTCCGGGCACGGCGACGCCGCTCGCGCCCGTCAACGCCTCTTCTGTCCTGATCGGCGGCGGATCGTGGAATGTTACCGGCGGTCTCTTGGTCAGGGCCGACGGCTGGGCGTTCGGAGGTCATCGGAAAGAGATGTAAGCGGTCGGCCCACCGCGAACCCTGTGGCTAGTGTGACATATGTGACGTATGGTGCCTGTGTGATTGGGTGTTCCCGGTCGCGTCACGTCCACTCCTCGACGACAAGGTGGCCTCATGTTCCAGCGACGCCCTGACCGCACCGTCCCCCGCTCTCGTTCCCTCGTGCTCGGGGGTGCGCTCGCCGCGCTCGCCGTGGTCGGCGGCGGCACGGTGGCCGCCGTCAACTCGCCGGCGGAGGTCGGGGCCGAGGGGATCCAGCTCACGCAGAACGCTGCCGCACAGGGCGCGGCCCAGGAGATGCCCCTCGGGACCGAGGTGAACCTGGATCTGGAGCCCGTGGTGGCGCAGGCCGCGGGCGGGACGATCCCTGACGGGACCACCGTCACGGTCACGGGCCTGCCTGACGGTCTCACCCAGGACGGGTGGGTCATCTCCGGCACCCCGACGCGGGCCGGCGAGTACGACGTGCTGGTCACGGTCTCCAACGCGGACGTCTCGCGCTCGCAGCGGGTCACGATCACCGTGACCGAGGGCGCAGAGGGGGCCACGGACCCGACCGTCACCTCCGCTCCGTCTGAGACGACGGACCCGTCCGCCGGCACCGGGCCGGCCACGCAGGTCGAGCCGACGCTTTCGGCCGTCCCCGGTGAGCGGGCGCGTGGCGCCGCCGAGGAGCCCGGCTCCGGCGAAGGTATCGGTGGAGAAGGCGGTGGCGACGGAACGGGAGTCGACAACGACAACGACAACGACAACGACGATGACGGCAACAACGACGGCACCGGTGGCAACACCGGGACCGGAGGCGACGGCGAGGGCGGCACCGGAGGCGACGGGGCCGAGACCACTCCCGACCTGTGTTCGGTTCTCGGTGGCGGTCAGGCCGATGGGTCGTCCCTGGCACAGTTGCTGCCGACTATGGGCGACGAGGACTCCGCCTCCACCGGCCTGGTGATGGTGCTGGTCAATGCGGTCGTGGGCCTGCTGCCATCGGTGCTCGGTGAGGACGGCCCGTTCGGCGACCTCGGCTCGGCGGGGGAGATGCTGTGCACTCTGGCGCCGGGGCTGCTCGGTGGGCAGGGCGGGGCGACCGCCGCGGACGGGGGAGCGGCCGCGACGACCGGGGCGCCGGCGGACGCTCAGCTCCAGGGGGCGGCCGCCGCGCTGCCCATCGCGCCGACCGCGCTCCTGGGTCTGCTCACCACGGGCGCCGGAAGCCTGGGCGAGTGACGTCGGCCGGCGGAGCGGCCGACTTCGCGGGACCGTAGTGCGCTTGAGACCGGTTGTCGGACCGGCGCGATAGGCTTCTCCTGTCGTCACCGGCCCTCGGGCTTCCCGGGCTCGACATGAGTCGTCGCCCATCGCTGCACTGCCATAAAGGAGTCCGCCAGCCATGTTCGCCCGCAAGGTCGTCACCGCCTCCGCTGCCGCGCTCGCCCTGGCGGCACTCTCTGCCCCCGTCGTGAGCGCGCAGGATGGCGGCTCCGATTCCGGTTCGCTTCCGGTTGAGGGGTTGCTCGGTGGGAGTCTCGCGGGCGGATCGCTCGCCGTGGATTCGGCCGGCGAACCGGATCCCGATACGGAGGACGGGCCCGGCCAGCCGGACGGTGATCCGGCCCCCGGTGGCGGTAGCGGCTCCGCGGGATCGGGCGGCGGCGACAGCAGTCTTCCCGACCTGGCACCTGAGGACGGCGCGGTGTGCAATCTGCCGGACCTGGGTGGCTCGGTCGCCAAGTTCTATCCGCTGTTCGGAATCGACGGGATCCCTGCCGGGGTGTTCGACATCGTCACCTCCGCCCTGGACACGTTCCCGAACCTGCTCGATATCGTGGCGGGCGAGGGGAGGGGCACTGAACTCCTTGGTCGGACTGGCTCGCTGGACGAGGGTCTGTGTAAGACGATCTTCGGCGGCCAGATGGTGATGCCGCCTGTCACCGTGATCGTCGACGGTGACGGTCAGCCCGTGACCACGGTCACGGGCACCGTCGCTCGCGCTCCTCAGGAGATCGGTGCCGCCTCGTCACCCGCCTCCGTCACCTCTGTTCCGGTTGCAGGGGCTGCGCACTCCGGCACCGGCGATCCCGCTCGCGTGTCCGCGCCCGCTGACGTCGATGAAGCGGGCGCCCGTCCCGCGCTTCCGACCACCGTTCCGGTGTCCTGACACCGCGCAGCTGGCGCAGGCCAGCTGAGGAAGCCGGCGGACAAAGCCGGCGTCACGGCGCGAACTGCCCGGCCCCCCGTGGGGCCGGGCAGTTGCCATTTGTCGCCCTCGGCGGCGCATCCCGCGCGGTGTGCGTCGCGGCCCCGGGGCGGGCGGTAGTCAGGAGATAAGTCCCTGCCCACATCAAGCTTCATACCCCAGGGGGTGTGTTACTAGTGTGATTGATGAGACATAAGTGATCAATGAGTTAAAAGTAGACAGTTGGTGTGCGAGTGGTTAGAGTGACTCTCGTAATGGTCTGCGCTCTCATTTGGGAGTGAGCGATCGAACCCCTCCGGAAGGAATCAGCCGATGCGTGATCGCCTCGCCCGTCCTCGTCGTATCGTCCGGGGCCGCCTCGTCGCCCCCATCGCAGCCGCCGCAGCTGTCGCATTGGTAGGTGGCGTCGTCGTCGCCACTCCCGATGCGCCGACCGTCCGTCAAGACGTCCAGACCGTCGCGGTGACCATCCCCGGGTTCACTGCCGGAGCGCAGGTCTCGTACGACGTCGGCCAGATCATGTGGACCGGCAGCATGGCAGGCCTCGAGGTCACCGATGTGACGGGCCTACCTGATGGCCTGAGCTTTGAGAACGGCGTCATCGTCGGTACTCCCGCAGTCGGTGGTGTCTTCGACGTGATCGTTCACGGCACGATGAACGGCGAGGCCGTCACCCTGCCCGTGCAGCTGATCATCAACAATGTCGACGGAACGGCGCCGGCCGGCTTCGACGCCGGCTCGTCGGGCGCCGTGCAGGGCAGCCTCGGCGGCGAGGCGGAGGCCGGCGGCCAGATCGTCACCGGCTCCGAGGGTGCGGACTCGCTGCTCGACGCAGTCGCCAGCATCGTCGTCGCCCTCGGCGGTAACTCGGACTCCGTCGGTGAGCTCGCGACCGGGTCGACGGGCGGCACCGACACTCCGGGCGGCCCGCTCGGCTCGCTGACCGACACCGAGGGCGGCCCGGCCGGCTCGACCACCGAGGGCGAGGCCACCGGCGGTGCCGAGCTGACCACCGAGGGCGAGATCACCGTTCCGGGCTCGTCGGTCCCCGGTTCCACCACCACGGGTACCACCGGCTCGCTCGGCAACGTCGCACCGGGTCTCGCCCTGACCGGTGCCGCCCTGCTGGGCCTGGCCGGCCTGAGCATCGTGCTGAACGGCGGGTCCTCGACTCCGGGTGCCTCCTCGAGCGTGCCGGCGCTGCTCGGCTCCAGCACCGGGGGGACGACCACCGGCGGTTCGACCGGATCGGGCCCGAACGGCTCGTCGACCAACAGCCCGGGTGGCTCGGCGGGCTCGGTCGCCCCGACCGTCGCAGCCGGCTCCCCGAAGAAGCCCCAGGCCCCCGGCCCCACGGTCGCCAATGGCCGCGGCTGACCGCTAGAGACTCCCGGCGGCCGGGCAGGTCGTCGGTGACCCCGTCAACCCCGGTAGTCGTCTCCTCACGCGAGATGACTACCGGGGTGGCGTGTATTTCGGGCTACGGTGGTCGGGTCGCGGTGTCGCGGCAACAACGTGCGAAAGGCTGTAGTGCGCATCTCCCGACCTGTCATCGCCTCCGTCGTCGCCCTCGGTGCCATGTCCGCGGCCGGGTTCGCGGCCGGCGCGGTCGAGGATCCCGAGGTCGCACCACCGGTTGTGGAGACTGCTGAGCTCCCACATTCGACCATCAATCCGGACGCCGAGCGGTCGGACAATGAGCAGCCGGACGCCGAACAGTCGGGCGTCCCGCGGCCCTAGCCGGACTTTCCACCGTCACGTCGCCAGGCAGAATGAGCGCGCCCTACGGAAGGTGCGCTGACTGCGTGCGGCAGCACCAGCCACGCCACCGCTGCCGCGCCGCGCCGCGCCGCAGGTCGGCAGCCCGGCCACTTCGTCGACATCACTGCGATTCTTGGTAGCACCATGGTTCGATGCGGGCGAGAATCTCGCCGTGGTGCCATCAAAAATCGCGGCCCCCACGGATGAGGGGTTGGGCCTGATCGCGGGCGGAGGACCGGAGTCACGAACGACCCGCCCTGTGGATTTCGATCTACTTCGCGGGCACCGTGAGGGGATCGACATTCGGCGTGCGAATCGGCTCCAGGCGTGGGCGAACCGCAATCTGTCGGGTGAATCCGGAGGGCGAATCGCTGTGAAGCGCGAACGCCGAAGCCGAGGGCAGCGCCGAGCACGCGCGCGGCGCCGACATGCCGCCGCCGGCGGCTACAGCGTGGCGATCAGGAAGCCGCTGCTGACGAGCACGCTCCAGGCGAGCATCGCGACCCCGGCCATACCGAGCGCCGGAATCAGGTCGGCGCCGGAGGCCCGCGCCCGGACCGGGCCGTTGGCCTTCCACGCAATCGGCATCGCGATCAGTCCGAGCAGCGCCCACGGGGTGGCCGGAATCAGCGCGAGTGTGGCCAGAAACGGCACGAGCAGTTCGAGCACAGCGTGCAGGCCGCGCGTGTTGGAGTCGCCGAGGCGCACGGCGAGGGTGACCTTGCCGGCCTCCGTGTCCGAGGGGATATCACGCAGGTTGTTGGTGAGGTTGACCGCGCACGAGAAGCTACCCACCGCCACGGCCGCGACCACCGCGTACCAGGTGATCGACCCGAGCTGGGTGAACTGCGTGCCGAGCACGGCCACCAGTCCGAAGAACACGAACACCGCGACCTCGCCGAGCCCGCGGTAGCCGTAGGGGGTCTTGCCTCCGGTGTAGAACCAGGCGGCAAAGATGCAGGCCAGTCCCACGAGGATGAGCCACGGTGCCGACGTCGCGCTGAGTACGAGACCGGCCGCGCCGCCGAGGCCGAGGAACGCGAACGCCGCCCGCTTCACCCTCGCCGGCTTGGCGAGCCCGGAGCCGACCAAACGCAGCGGCCCCACGCGCTCGTCGTCGGTGCCACGGATCCCGTCGGAGTAGTCGTTGGCGTAGTTGACGCCCACGATGAACGACCAGGCCACGACCAGCGCCAGTAGCGCCTGCCACCAGACGAACCCGCCGGCCAGCCCGGCCGCCGCCGAGCCGACCAGCACCGGGGCGAACGCGTTGGGCCACGTCCGCGGACGGGCGCCCTCCACCCAGTGGGTCAGGGTGGCGCCGCCGGACTCGGCGGGGATGTCGGGGGACTGGAAGGTCTCGCGGGTCATTCTGTGATTGTCCCATCGATGACGCCCCGGGCGACGGCGCGTCGGTCCACTTTGCCGCCCGGCAGCGTGGGGAGCTCGGGCAGGACCGCCACCGTGGTGGGGGCCGAGTGCGCGCCGAGGATCGAGGTCACGTGAGCGCGCAACTCGTCCGGCGCGGCGGGGGCGCGGAGGGTCACCGCCGCGACGGGCCGTGCGCCGAGTCTGGTGTCGGGGATCCCCACGACGACGACGTCGACCACAGCCGCGTGCTGCCGGAGCGCATCCTCCACGGTCTGAGGCAAGAGCGTCAGGCCGCCGACACTGATCGCGTCGTCGAGTCTGCCGAGGATGCGGAGCCGGCCATCCGGTTCGAGCCGGCCGGCATCGTCGGTCCGGAACCAACCGGTGCGGGCGAACGCAGGATGGCCTGGTGCATTGCGGTATCCCAGCGCGACCTGCGGCCCCGCCAGCCAGACGCGGCCCGAGGCGGTGTCGTCGTCCTCGATGTGGACCTCCACCCCCTCCAGCGGGACACCGTCGTACACACACCCGCCCGCGGTCTCGCTCATGCCGTACGTGCGCACCACGCGGATCCCGGCGTCAGCTGCGCGGGCGAGCAGCTCGGGAGGCGCCGCGGCGCCACCGAGCAGGATGGCATCGAGTCGGGCGAGTGCCGCGACGGCCCCGGGAGATCCTTCGTCGAGCACCTTCGCGAGCTGGCCCGGGATGAGCGAGGTGTAGCCACGTGCCCCGCCGGCCACGCACGCCTGCACGGCCGAGGGCAGGCCCGCCGGGTCGAACCCGCCGGACAGGTCCATCACCACCGGGTCGAACCCGGCACGCAGCGACCGCAGGATCACCTGCAGTCCGGCGATGTGGTGGGCCGGCAGCGCGAGGAGCCACCGGCCCGGCCCGCCGAGGAACACATCGGTCGCCGCAGCGGAGAACCCCAGCGCGGCTGCGGACAGCATCGCGCCCTTGGGCGTCCCCGTCGAGCCGGAGGTGCTCACCACCATGGCGGCACGAGCGTCGATAGGCTCGCCCGGCCGCTGGCTGTCGACGAGCAGACGTGTGCGCGCAGGGTCCTCTGCGGGCACCGGCAGCAGGGTGGGCCCGTGGCCCGAGAGCATGTCCACCAGCCGGGGGAACACCTCGGCCACCGCCGGCCCCGCCGGCACGGGAAGGATGCGCAGTTCGCGGGTGTCAGTCACGGCTTCTCTGGTGCCTCGGGCCTGGTGGTGGGGTCAGTAGTAGTACGGGAAGTCGTCCCAGTTGGGCTCGCGCTTCTCCAGGAACGCGTCGCGCCCCTCGACGGCCTCGTCCGTCATGTAGGCCAGCCGCGTGGCCTCACCGGCGAACACCTGCTGGCCCATCAGGCCGTCGTCGGTGAGGTTGAACGCGAACTTGAGCATGCGCTGCGCGGTAGGGGACTTGCCGTTGATCTTGCGGCCCCACTCGATTGCGGTGTTCTCCAGTTCCGCGTGGTCGATCACCCGGTTGACCGCGCCCATGTGGAACATCTCCTCGGCGGTGTAGGCCTCACCCAGGAAGAAGATCTCGCGTGCGAATTTCTGGCCCACCTGCTTGGCCAGGTAGGCACTGCCGTAGCCGGCATCGAACGAGCCCACGTCCGCGTCGGTCTGCTTGAACCGGGCGTGCTCGCGCGAGGCCAGCGTGAGGTCGCAGACCGAGTGCAGGGAATGCCCGCCGCCGGCCGCCCAGCCGTTGACCAGGCAGATCACGACCTTGGGCATGGTGCGGATGAGCCGCTGCACCTCGAGGATGTGCAGACGCCCGCCCTCGGCCTTCACCCGCGCCCGGTCGACCTTGTCGGCGGTCGCCCCGGCCACGTCCGAGTCGTGCTCGGTCGAGTACTGGTAGCCGGAACGACCACGGATCCGCTGGTCGCCGCCGGAGCAGAACGCCCAGCCGCCATCGCGCGAGCTGGGCCCGTTGCCGGTGAACAGGATGGTGCCCACGTCGGGGGAGCGCCGCGCGTGGTCGAACACCCGGTACAGCTCGTCGACCGTGTGCGGCCGGAACGCGTTGCGGACCTCGGGCCGGTCGAAGGCGATGCGCACGATGCCGTTGGCCCGGCCCTCGCCCACGTGCCGGTGGTAGGTGAGGTCCGTCAGGTCCACGCCGGCCGCGAAGCCCTCGATCTCCCGCCACTGCGACGGGTCGAAGGGGTTGTCGGCGCTGTCCCGGGGCGTGCCCTGCGACGTGTCCTGCCCGGTGCTGCTCTGCTCAGTCATGGCCTCGACGTTAGCGTGGAGCTATGACATCCGTACCGGGCCCCGAGTCGATCGACGATCTGCTCGACCGCGTGCACGTGGTGGCCCTGCCCATGCGGGTGCGGTTCCGCGGCATCACCGTGCGCGAGGTGGTGTTGGTCGAGGGGCCGTCCGGCTGGGGTGAGTTCGGGGCCTTCCCGGAGTACGACGACGACGAGGCGGCCAACTGGTTGGCATCCGCGATCGAGATGGCGTGGCAGGGCCCGCCGCCGGCGCTGAGGACGCGGGTCGCGGTCAACGCCACGATCCCGGCGATCGCGGCGGGCGAGGTGCCCGCGATCCTGGACCGGTTCCCCGGCTGCACGACGGTCAAGGTCAAGGTCGCCGAGTCCGGGCAGGGACTCGTGGACGACGTGGCCCGCGTCGCCGCCGTTCTGCAGGCGCGTCCCGGCGTGCGGGTCCGGGTGGACGCCAACGGGGCGTGGAGCGTCGACGAGGCCGCGGCTGCCGTGCGGGTCCTCGACCAGGCCGTCCGCGCCGCCGACCCCTCGCGCGCGCCGGGAACCGGACCGGTGTCGCTCGACGGGCCGGGGCTCGAGTACGTGGAGCAGCCCTGCGCGACGGTCGACGAGTTGGTCGAACTCCGCGGGCGTCTGGCCGCGGACGGGGTGCGGGTCGATGTCGCGGCGGACGAGTCCATCCGCCGCGCCGAGGACCCGCTTCGTGTGGTGCGCGCCGGCGGCGCCGACCGGGCGGTGGTCAAGGTCGCGCCTCTGGGCGGCCCCCGGCGGCTGCTCGCGGTGGCCGCGGAGCTGGGCGTCCCCGTCACCGTGTCCTCGGCGTTGGACTCGGCGGTGGGAGTGTCCGCCGGTGTCGCGGCGGCCGCTGCGCTACCCGGATGTGGTGAAGACGACGCCGTCCCCGCGGCAGGCCTGGGCACCGGAGGGTTCTTCGTCGACGATGTCGTCGAACCGGGCGCGTTCGCCCTGGAGAACGGCAGCCTCCCGGCGCGCCAGGTGGCCCCGGATCCGGCACGCCTGGAGGGGCTGCGGGCGGGCGGCGAACGCCGGGACTGGTGGATGGACCGGGTCCGCCGCTGCTGCGGCCTCCTGTGACCGGCAGCGGCCGCGGATCCGCCCGTGAGCCGGGGTGGCCCCCGATACAGTTCTCGCCATGGACACTCTCATTGCGGTGGTCTGGTCCGACGCCGAGGACGAAAGCCCCGGCGCCGACCCTGCCACCGAGATCGCTGCTGCCCCTGGTGCTGCCACCCCCACGTCGGATGCGGCGCGGGTCCGCGCGGAGATCGCCGCGGCCGTCGCGGAGCCGTTGGCGGACCTGGGCGTGTCGCGCTACGTCGTCAACGTCCGTGACGCCGAGGTCGAAGGCGCACTGATCGACGTCCGCGTGACCCCACGCCGGCTGGTGGCAGCCGTTCGCGCGCGCGTGCCGGTGGCGTCCGCGGCCGGGTGCGCGGACCTACTGCACGCGCTGCGCCGGCTGGGCCCGGTCTCGGCGTGGTCTGTCACCGCCTCGGAAGTCCTTCCGGTGATCGAGACGACGACCGTCGCCGAGCCACTTCCGCCGGAGGGCGTCAGGTGCGAAGGCATGGCGAATATCGCGTTCCTGCGCCGTCCCGAGCGCATCCCCAGGCAGGAGTGGCTGCGCACCTGGTTGGACCACCACACCACGGTGGCGGTCGACACCCAGTCCACCACCGGCTACACACAGCACGTGGTGGTTCGTGCGTTGACGGACGATGCGCCGGAGATCGACGGCATCGTGGAGGAGATCTTCCCCATCGCGGCGGTCTCCGATCTCGGTGTGTTCTTCGACGCGCCCGGTGACGAGGAGCGGATGGCCGAGAACATGCGGACCATGACCGCCTCGACCTCTCGGTTCCTCGACGAGGGGACGGTCGACGCCGTCCCCACCGGTCGATACGAGATGGAAGTTCGACGACCGGGCATCTGACAACCCGGCGGCGAGCACGAGCGATGAAGCGGCCTCCCCCATCTGTCGTGGGGAAGGCCGCTTCACCGTGCCAGGTGAGAACACCACCTAAATATCAGTCCTCGACATAGGCGTCGTCGAACATGACGACGTTCAGCATGGTGGCCTTGAGGCCGTGGACGGAGTCGTCGACGATCGCGTACTCGTCTCCGTTGGCGATCACCGTGAACGGCAGGACCTCGTTGTGGACCTCCTGCAGTGCGGTGAACGCGGCCTTCTGGGATTCGAGGTCGGAGGCCGCCTTGAGCTCGGTGATCGCCGCGGTGAGCCGGGGGTCGTCCACGCCGGTGAGGTTCGGGCCGCGTGCGCGTGTCAGCGGGCCCGGTGACCGGAGACGACTGAAGGCCGGTTCCCCTTCCCCGGAGGAGGAGAACCGGCTGTCGTGATCGCTAGTGGTGGCTCTGCCCGCAGTTGACGTCCAGGCATTGACCGGTGATGCCGCTGGCGAAGTCGGACGCGAGGAAGATCGCGGCATCGGCGATCTCGTCGGGGGTCGGCAGGCGTCGCGAATCCGTCTGCTGCGCCTTCTCGGCGTACTTCTCGGCGACCGTAGCCCTGCCCTGCGCCTCTCTCCGCTCGTAGAAGCCGCGGAGCTTCTCACCCCAGATGTAACCCGGGGCGACCGAGTTGACGCGGACCCCCTCGGGCGCCAACTCGACGGACAGGCTACGAGCCGCGGCCAGGAGAGCCGCCTTGTCCATGCGGTAGCTGCCGAACCCCGGTAGGCGGTTGCGGAGGACGAGGGAGTTGATGAGCACGACGGATCCGCGCCGAGCGCAGAGCGTGGAGGCGAGGTCCTGGACGAGCCCGACCGAGGCCAGGACGTTCAGGTCCGCCTGCTGCCGCATCTCGTCGAGGTCGGCGTCGAGGAGCTTAATGAACGGTGGGTGGACGAACGCCGCGTTCATCAGGACGTCCACGTGCCCGAACGCGTCCGAGGCGGCTCGGACGAGGGCGCGGCGCGCGGCTGCGTCGGTGACGTCCGTCGGCACGGCGAGGGCTTGTCGGCCCAGCGCCCGCACCTCCTGCCCGATCCCGTCGAGGCGCTTCCCATCTCGTGCGGCGAGCACCACGTCGGCGCCGGCCTGCGCGGACCGCACGGCGAGAGAGCGCCCCAGGTCCGGGCCGACCCCGCTCACCAGCACCACCTTGCCCGCCAGAATGGACGGCGCGGGGGCCCGTGGCGCGGGGGCGGTTTCAACGATGTCGTTCATTGTCACTCCTTGAGATATGGGGTTGTCGGCGACCGGGATCCACGTCGCCGGCGTCAGCGGTCGAAGGCGTCCAGGACCTGCTTGTCGGTCAGCCCGTAGTCGGCGAGCGTGTAGCTGTGTCGGGGCGCGGCGGCGCCACTCCTGGCCTCGCGGTCACTCTCGACGACCGCCGCCTCGACCTCCGGCGTCCAGTCGAGGTCGAAGGCCTCGTACACCTGGCGCACGGTGGCGACCTGGTCCGCCACGAGGTCGCCGAACGCGATGTCGACGAACTGTGCCCGGTCGTACCTGGCGCGCGCGTCGTGGAACGCGTGATACGAGTTCGACCAGAGGTCGAGTTGGGTGCGGCCGATGGTCTCGCCCACGAAGGTCTCCGAGTGGCCCGCAGTGGCGCTGGCGGCGAGTGAGCAGGCGGAGGCAATGCAGGTGACCGGTTCACGGTGGGTGTAGACGATCAGCGCATCGGGGTAGACCGCCATGAGGGCGTCCAGTGCGGTCATATGCGAGGGGTTCTTCAACACCCAGCGTTTGTCGGGGTCGTGGAGACCGACGAGCTGCAGGTTGCGCCGGTGCCGAGCGTAGGCGTCCGTCCAGTCCTGACCGGCCAGCCACTCGGTGTAGCGCGGCAGGTACGCGGTGGTCTGATAGGAGTTCGACTTGCCGGTCTGGCGCAGCAGCCGCCAACACTCCTCGACCACCGCGGCGTCCATGTAATGGATGCCCATGAACTCCGGGTCCGCGGCGTGATGGGCGGCAAACGCCCGCTGCAGCGCGGCATACTGCGGGTTCGACTCCCAGGTGTCGTACGGCGGCCGGGGCTGCGGGAACTGGGTCAGCCACATCTCGAGTCCCTGGGCTCCCGGGTCGGCGTGCAGAAGCCGGTGCAGGATCGTGGTTCCGGTTCGAGGCAGCCCCATCAGGAAGATCGGACGTTCGACCCGCACATCGCGGTGGCCGGGGTGGGCCGCGAACGCCGCCTCGGTGAGCAGCACCCCGGTGAGGGCGCTCTTGACCTCCGAGCGCTGGAACGCGCGGCCCCGGGGGGTCAGCCCGGCCTCGGAGGAATTGAGGTCCTCGATGATCACCCGCAGACCTGCTTCGTGGGCGCCGGTGCCGAGGTCCGACAGTCCTGTGGAGCGCATGGCGGCGGCCACGATCTCCTCGTACGAGCCGACCTCGGCCCGCTCCCTGGTCATGACGTTGTCACTCATGTGGTGGTCCTTATCCGGGGTCACGAGATCATCCGCTGCGCGATGCCGACCTGGCGGTCGGCGATCCTCGCGGCGTACTGCTCGGCGGTGACGAGGTTGTCGTCGTAACAGGGCAGGCTCCGGGCGAGGTCGTCGAGGGCGACGAGCTCCACGGCCGGCCCGTCGGCCGGCCCGAGCTGACGTTCGGTGTGCTGCCAACGCAGCATGATCACCCCGGATGCGTGGTTCGTGGTGTCGAGCCAGTTCGCGATGCCGGGGTTGCGGGTCGAGATCACGTAACGGAACATCCCGTCCGGGTCGGCCTGCGACTGCGCAGCGGTCAACGACGACTGGTAATGCTCGTAATCGGTCGACACGTACCACTTGGAGCCCAGCTGGATGGCCTGGTACGCGGCGTCCTCGCACACGGGGACGGTGACGACCAGGGCCTGATCGTCCCGCAGGTCGTAGTGGCCCAGCGCCGAGTACTGGCTGGCCAGCCCGCCCGGTGTCCGCTCGGGCGAGGTCAGGGTATTGACCGGTTCTGCGTAGGTGAACCACTTCGGGAACTCGAACCACGTGCGGATCCGGGTGGTCAAGGCCTTGGCGGCGACGTCGTAGCGCTTCTGGACACCCTCGCGGGTCAGCGGCGGCCGCGGCACGCCGGCCGTATCGAGTCTCTGGATGCGGATCGAGCCACGGCGCTCGGCCATCCAGTCGTTGTAGACCTCGCGGATGATCAGGGTGGAGCCCTTGGCCAGCCCGAGTTCGGGGCCGAAACTCCACGTGAAGCTGCCGTCGTCGGCGATGTCCAGCTCGCGATCGTCGAAGGCCGCCAGAGTCGATGGCGCGCCCGCGGCCGTGTAACCGCCGTCCATGATCTGAAAGGACAGGTCCGCTGTGGTGCCCCGCACGCCCGAGATCTCGTAGGTCCCGCCCTCGGTGAGGTAGGCGTTGAAGTAGATGGCGTCCGGGTTGTCGAGCCCCTGACGTGCGTACTGATGAGTACCGTTCATCAGCACGGGGTGGACGAGGTCGTAGTCGAAGGCCGCCTGCATCGACGAGCGGATACTGCCCGCGAGGTAGTCGTAGCCCTCGGCGCGCTCCTGTTCGGTGATGGTGAACGGCGGGTCGGCGATGAGTGCCTCGGCCTCGGCGACCGCTTCCCGTAGGCTCCGGGTCCAGTCCTCGGTCATGAGTCCTCCTACTAGTGGTTGATCGGGTGGGTCGCGAGATGGTCGAGGATCGGCGCGGCGAGCTCGGGGCGGCACACCAGCAGATCCGGAAGCAGCACCTCGGGCTGGTTGTAGACCAGCGGTGTGCCGTCGATCCGGCTGGTGAACAGGCCGGCACTGCGGGCCACCGCGACCGGGGCAGCGGAGTCCCATTCGTACTGGCCGCCGGCGTGCACGTAGGCGTCGGTGATGCCCCGGACAACCGAGATGACCTTGACGCCGGCCGAACCCATCGGCGCCAGGTCGGCGCCGAGCTCGGCCGCGAGTTTCTCCACGAACGCGGGTGGTCGGGTCCGGGAGACCGCTATGCGCGGTCGCGCGGTCGCCGGCTTCCGCGCCGCCGGGGCGGACCCCGTGTGGAAAGTCCGGCCGAGCGCGGGCTGGGACACGGCGCCGGCGGCGAGCTCGCCGTCCTGCCACAACGCCACGTGGACGGCCCAGTCGTCGCGTGGTGGCTCGGAGTACTCGCGTGTTCCGTCGACCGGGTCGATAATCCAGACCCGCCGTGCGGTGTGCCGGTCGTGGCGGCCGGCGGTGCCGCGGTGCTGCTCCTCGGAGAGCACCGCGTCCGCGGGCGCGTATCTCGCGAAGAGCTCCATCAGCACCTCGTGCGAGCTGAGGTCACCGGCGTCCTTCAGTTCCTTGCCCGCGAGCCCCGAGTCGCGCAGGTCGAGCAACACCCTGCCCGCGGCCTCCGCCGCCCAGGCCGCGAATCGGTGGTCGTCCCGCAGCGCCTCGGGTGGAGGAGACGGGACCCCTCGTCGCATCTGCTTCTGCACAGCCGTCACGATGCCCACGCTCCTCGGTTCGTATTTCGTGTCAGAACTATGACACTAAAGTTGAACCGGGCACAACCCCTTCGGGCCTGCGGGTCATGCGAGGTCAGGTGTGCGACAGGTCGGGCCCGCACCGGGGCCGTAGCGCGGCCGGGCTCAGGCGTGCCCTTCCGGCGGCAGCAGGCGATCGATCGCCCAGGTGACCGCATCGACGGCCTCATCGGTCGGCATCCGCCAGATCGACGACAGCCGCTCATAGGTGTCGTTGCTCCACAGCACATCCAGGAGTGCCGCGAGACGACGGTCGCCTCCACAGGCGTCGAGCAACGCCTGCATCCGATCGCGGTTCATGGCGATGGCCGCTTCCGAGGGCGAGGGCTGCGTGTGCAGAGCCCGGTCAAAGGTGCTGAGCGAGGTGAACAGGCGCCCGACCAGCTCCGACACGTCGTCGACGGACAGGTCGTCGTAGGAGATGCCGGCATCCTGATTGATCCGGAGCAACAGTGCTTCGTGGAGGTCCGACTGGGTGGGGAAGTGGCGGTAGACGGTCCGCTCGCTCACCCCGGCGGCGTCGGCCACCGTCTTGAACGTGATGTCCACCCAGTTCCACCCGCCGCTGGCGCGGGCCAGGTCGAGGGCCGCCTCCAGGATGCGCTCGCGCCCCTGCTGCTGTCGGCGGGAACTGTCGTACTTACGAGGACCGGTGGTCATGCCGGAACCCTATCGCCGCCCGCCCGGTCAGCCGCTACTTCATCGGCCGGGGGAGCTCCCGCGTCCGCGGGGCGTAGCCCCACTGGTGCCGGCCCAGGCGGGAGGGCGGCAGCAGCGAGTTGAAGTCGGGCAACCCGTCCGCGGCCAGCACGTCGTCCGCGATGGTCGCGCTCACGACTCGGCCGAGCAGCATCGCACTGGTACCGAGGTCGATCACGTCGTGGCGGACGCACTCGAACGCGATCGGTGCCTCGGCCACCCGCGGAGCAGCGACATTGTCGGACGCCACCGCGGTCAGGCCTGTCGCCTCGAACTCGTCGACATCCGGGCCGAACGGGGCGGACGTGGCGTTCATGACCTCCATCAGCGACTCGGTGCCGATGTTCACCACGAACTCGCCGGTGTCCACCACGTTCCGGTGGGTGTCCTTGTGGCCGATCGACGTGACGGACAGGATCGCCGGGTCCGTGCAGGCGACGGTGAAGAACGAGTACGGCGCGAGGTTCGGCACCCCGTCGGCGGACACCGTCGACACCCAGGCGATCGGGCGGGGCGCGATCGAAGCGGTGAGCAGCGGGTACAGGCCCCTGGCGGGGGGATCATCGGGCGTGTAGACGGTGCGCATGAGCCCATTCTGCCGCCGTGGCCGCGCATCGTCCTGCCGGGCGGCCGGGGGGGGGGCGCTCTGCCCTTTGCGGGTCGGCGCCCCGCGCTCGCCACGCCAGCGCCCCGCGCCGGCGCCTCGTGCGCACCACGCCGGCGCGGACTCACTCTCACCAGGCCGGCGCGGGCACCTCCGGGTGCTCTGCGAACCACCGGCCGATGTAGGACATGTCGATGCCCTGGTCGCGCGCGATGAGGTCGTACATCGTGCCGCCGTCGATGGCCTCGCGCAGGATGTCGGCGTGTCCGCTGTGCCGTTCGATCTCGGCGAGCGCGTGCAGTGCCGCCCAGCGCCCGTTGAACGCGGGCAGGTCCGCGGGGAACCAGGGCATCTCGGTGGGCACGGGCACGGGCGCGTCGAGGTCGGCGGTGCGGAGGTGGTCGAGTGCGGCAGAGTGCCGGCGGTCGAACTCGACCAGGACCTCCTCGGCGGTCGCGTCGGGCGCCACCTGGTTGACGGTCTCCGCGTGTTCGAAGGACTCGAGCAGGGTGCGGCCGGTGTCGAGGGCCCGGGGCGCGGCGGCGGCGCGACCGAGCCAGCCTTCGGCGACCTCACCGATGTGCAGGATGAGCCAGCCGAGTGTGAGCTCGCTGGACGGGATCGGGCGGGCACGGAGTTGATCTGCGGTCAGTCCGGCGACGATCGATCGCGCGTTGGTGAGCGCGACGTCGATCCACTCGAGTAGGTTCTCGCGCTCGGTGCCGGAGGTGGCGGGGAAGAAGGGCATGACGACTCCTCGTGGTCTGGTGGTTCGGTCAGTGGGTGGTGGCGTACAGGTCGCGGAGCAGGCACATCTCGGCCCCGTGGTGGATGACCTCGCGGCTGATGTGCAGGACGAGCGTGGCCATGGGCGCGTCGGCCCAGTGCCCCTCGGCGGGGCCGACGGGGGTCGCGAGGTCCCGGGCGTCGAGCCCGCGGACGCCGTCGATCCACCCGGCATAGGTGCGGTCCAACTGGGCGAGGCCGCCGGCGGCGTCCCCGGCGAACTCGTGGGTCATGTAGTCGTGCGGTGGCCCGCCGAAGTGGGAATGCCACCGTGCGCCCAACACGCCGACGACGACGTGGCCGATCCGCCACGCGATGGTCGTCAGCGGCGCCGGCTGGGGCTCGGGGTAGGCGAAGTCGATCGTGAACTCCCCGGTCCCGCCCTGCATCTCCGCCGCGCCGGTGCCCCGCGGGCGCACGCCCCAGGTCAGCTCGTCGGGAGCGGGCGAGAAGTGGTACTCCTCGTCGGTCAGGCCCTCCAGCCGTGGGCGCAGGTGGCCGTGCCAGTGGAAATCCAGTTGGTCGACCAGCTGACCGGTCCAGTCGAGGGGGCTGTCGGTGGCCTGTGGACGGTCTACGGGCGAGGGACTGTCGGCGGTCATGTCGGGCTCCTGGGGTGATCGGTTCCACGGCCTGCGGTCGCGGTGAAAGCAGCATCGCAGCCCATCAGGACAGGATCTGTCCTCTGCGGGTGGGAGACTTCTCGCATGACCGCGGACAGGACGCCCACCACCCAGCGCGTGCTCAGCCTGCTGGACCTCCTCCAGCGCCGGTCCGTGTGGACGGGTGCCGAATTGGCCGGCGAGCTCGGGGTGACGGTCCGGTCCGTGCGCCGGGACGTCGACCGGCTGCGCGACCTGGGGTACCCGGTCGAGTCGGAGCGCGGCGCGGGCGGTGGCTACCGGCTGGGCTCGGGCCGGAGGCTGCCGCCCCTGCTCCTCGATGACCGTGAGGCGGTCGCCGTCGCCATCGCCCTGCGCCTTGCCGCCGGCGGTGCGGTGGCGGGCGTCGGCGAGCACGCGTTGGGAGCGCTGACCAAGCTCGACCAGGTGATGCCGGGCCGACTGCGGGAACGGGTCGCGGCCGTGACCGAGTCGATGGTGGCGGTCCCGGGCACGGACGCCCCGGTCGAGCCGGCGCTGCTCATCGAGCTCGGGCACGCGGTCCGCGCCTCGGAGCAGGTGCGGATGGACTACCGGGACCGCGCGGGCCGGGACACCGAGCGCCGGGTCGAGCCGTACAGGATCGTGGTGTTGGGCCGGCGGTGGTACCTCCTGTCGTTCGACCTCGACCGGGCCGACTGGCGCACTTTCCGCCTGGACCGCATCCGGTCGGTGCACCGCACGCGCTGGCGGTTCACGCCCCGCGCGGACGTGCCCGACCCGGCCACGCATGTGCAGCAGTCCGTCGCCACGGCACCGTACGAGTACCGGGCCAGCGTGGTGGTGCAGGCGCCGGCGGAGAAGGTGCTGGCGTGTTTCCCGCCGCCGTTCGGCGCGGTGACGGCACTGCGCGGCCACGACCACCCCGACGGCCCGGCCTGCCGCCTGGAGGCCGGCGCCACCGACCTGGACGATCTGGCCTGGTACCTGGCCCGACTGCCCGCGCCGTTCACTGTCGAGTCGCCGGACGGGTTGCGGGAGCGGTTCGCCGCGCTGGCCGAGCGGGTGGCCCACGCCGCCCGCTCGTCGCGGGGGCCCGACGCCGCGACCGCCCCCGACTAGGCTGGTGGCGATGACTCCCAGCCAGCCCACCCAGAGCAATCCCAGCACAGCGCAGGCCCGCGTGCTGGTTGACGAGATGCTCCGCCACGGCATCACCGACGCGGTCCTGTGCCCGGGTTCGCGCAGCGCGCCGCTGGCCCTGGCGCTGGCCGCGGCTGAGCGGGCCGGCCGGCTCCGGCTGCATGTCCGGATCGACGAGCGCGGGGCCGGGTTCACCGCACTGGGACTGGCGCTCGGGTCGAAGCGGCCGGTCCCCGTCGTGGTCACCTCCGGCACCGCGGTGGCCAACCTCCACCCGGCGATGGTCGAGGCCGCGCACTCCGGGGTGCCGATCCTCGCCCTGACCGCCAACCGCCCGCCCGAGCTGCGGGGGACCGGCGCCAACCAGACCATCGACCAGGTGGGGCTGTTCGGGCCGCACGCGCGAACGGTGGTCGAACTGGGAGCGGCCGGAGACCCCGAGCTCGAGCACCGCCATTGGCGCGCCGCGATCGGCCGCGCGATCCTCACCGCCACGGCCCTGCCGGATCCGGGTCCGGTGCAGGTCGACATCGCCTTCCGCGAGCCGCTCGTCCCGGCGGAGGGGGACGAGGAGTACCGCCTCACCGCTGCCGACGGCACCGCCCTGGGCGGGGATGATGACGACGACGACGCAGCGACCGCGCGCGCTGTCACCGCTGCGCCGGTCGATCTCCCGGAGGGCCGCCCGGGCGGTCGCCCGTGGGTGCAGCGGGCCCTGGCGGGGCTGGACTCCGCTCCGGGCGCCTCGGCCGTGGCGGTGGACCTGACCCGGCGGACACTGGTCGTCTCCGGCGCGGGCGCGCAGCCGGTGTCCGGCCTGGTGGGCGTGCCGACGGTCGCCGAGCCCGGGGCGCCGGTCCCGCTGCACCCGGTGCACCCACTCGCGATCCCCCGTCTGGCCCCCGAGCAGGTCGTGGTGACCGGGCGGCCGACCCTGCACCGGTCGGTCACCGGATTGCTGGCCGATCCCGGGGTCGACCTGGTGATCCTCGACGCGGGCCCGCACTCGCCCAACCCGACCGGCAGCGCCGCCGAACTCGCGGACTCGGTCCTCACCGGGTGGGACGTGGACCCGGCGTGGGTCGCCGAGGCGGCCAAGGTGAACACGCACGCCCGCGAGGCGGTCGACCGCCTCCTGGACCGGCACCTCACGTCGGCCGGGCCCACCGGGTTGCACGTGGCCCGGGCGGTGGCCCGCGGGATGCGGGCCGGCGGGAACCTCGTCGTGGGCGCCTCCAACGCCATCCGCGACCTGTCCCTGGTGGGCCCGCTGGACCCCGACGTGTCGGTGTACGCCAACCGCGGGGCGGCAGGCATCGACGGCACCGTGTCCACGGCCATCGGGGTGGCCCTCACTGCGCCGGGCCGCACGGTGGCGCTGATGGGTGACCTGACCTTCCTCCACGACCTGTCGGGGCTGGTCCTGGGCCCCCGCGAACTGCACCCCGAGGATCTGACGATCGTCGTCGCGGACGACGACGGGGGCGGCATTTTCTCCCTCCTCGAGCAGGGCGATCCCCGGCTGGCCACCGATTTCGAGCGGGTCTTCGGCACCCCGCACGGCGCCGACCTGCGCGCGCTGTGTGTCGGCGCGGGCATCCCGTTCACCGACACCGACCCGGCCGGCCTCGAGGAGATACTCACCGGGCCGTCGATCTCCGCCCGGCACCGCGACATCGTCCCCGAGGGCCTGCGCGTCGTGCGGGTCTCCACCAGCCGCCAGGGGCTGCGCGACCTCCACGCTGCCCTGCGTGCCGAGGCCCTCGGATGAGCGGGGCGCCACGGTGACCACCGCGGGATCCGCACGCCCGATCCGGTCGGCCCGCCGGCGCTCGGCCCGTCAGGTGCGGCGGGCGGCGCTCACCAGACGCGTGGTGCGGATCGTCGCCGTCGTCGTCGCCCTGTTCTCTCTCGTCGTCGCGCTGCTCATCCTCCTGGCGTGCTTCATCAACGACCAGCGCATCGATCAGGACATGGGCAGCGCCACCGCCACCGTCACCGAGGTCACCGACCGGCGCGCCGCGGTCGAGTTCGATGCCGGCGGCGGGCAGAACGTGCGGCCCGTGACCGGCGTCTTCTATCCGACCGGCCTCGTCGAGGGCCAACGCGTGCAGGTCGAGTTCCGGCGCGCGAACCCCGACCTCGTCCGCGTGTCGGGCCGCAGCTGGACCGTCGCGGTGGTGCCCGCGTTGAGCGTCCCGGCGGTCGTGGTCCCGCTCGCGGCGCTCGTGTATGCCGCCACGTCGCCGAGGGTTCACCGGCCGTCATCGTGAATTCCCCGGGTCGTCCCCGGGAGATCACCGGCGTGTGGCCGGCGCGGGCGACAGTGATGAGGTGCGCGTAGCAATCGTCACCGAATCGTTCCTGCCGAACGTCAACGGCGTCACCAACTCCGTCCTTCGCGTGCTGGAATACGCGCGCAGGCACGGGCACGACTGCCTGGTCGTGGCGCCGTCGGGCAATGTCGGCCTGTGGCAGGGTGCGGCCGACGCGGTGCGCGCGCATCCGCTGGTCAGCGGGTTCGTCCCCCTCTTCGGCGGGTCCGAGTCGATGGTGTCCGAGCGCGACCACCACCTCGGCTTCCCTGTCCACCGGGTCACCTCCGTGCGCGTGCCGGTCGTCTCCTCGCTGCCCGTGGGCGCCCCCAGCCCGAGCGTCTACAACGCGCTCCGCGACTTCGCGCCCGACGTGGTGCACCTGGCCTCGCCGTTCGTGCTCGGCGCCGCGGGCGCCGCCGCCGCGCGCGCCCTCGACGTGCCCACCGTCGCCGTCTACCAGACCGACGTCGCCGGGTTCGCGGACTCCTACGGCGTCGGCGTCATGGCCGACGCGGCCTGGGCCTGGACCCGGGCCATCCACCTCAGCTGCGACCGCACCCTCGCACCGTCCACCGCGGCTATGGCCGACCTGTCCGGCCACGGCATCCCGCGCCTCTACCGGTGGGGCCGCGGTGTGGACTCCGTCCGGTTCAACCCCGCCCGGCGCAGCGAGGCCCTGCACAGGCTGTGGTCGCCAGAGGGGCGGCCCGTCGTGGGGTTCGTCGGCCGGCTCGCCCCGGAGAAACACGTCGAGAGGTTGCGGGCGATCGCCGACCGGTCGGGCCCGGACGGCGATCTGCAGCTCGTCGTCGTCGGCGACGGCCCGGACCGTCCCGCACTCCAGGACGCGATGCCGCACGCGATCTTCACCGGTGAACTCCACGGCGAGCAGCTCGGGCAGGCCTACGCCACCTTCGACGTGTTCTGCCACGCCGGCGAGTTCGAGACGTTCTGCCAGTCCATCCAGGAGGCGCAGGCCTCGGGCGTGCCCGTCGTGGGCCCCGACCGGGGCGGCCCGCGCGACCTGGTCCGGGCCGGCGTCAACGGCTATCTGCTCGACCCCCGTACCTACGCCGCCGAGGTCTCCGACACCGTGGACCGCGTGCTCGCCGACCACGACGCGCTCGCCGCCGGCGCCCTGTCGACGGTCTCGGGCCGCACCTGGGACGCGATCTGCGGTCAACTCTTCGACCACTACGCGGCCGCGGGGGCCCGGACCACCGCCCGACGTCACGGCGTGGCCCGGCCGTCGCGTGTGGTGGCCTGACCACCAGCGGGTAGCGTCGTGGGCGTGTCCCGCGCCGATCTCGACAAGCAGCCCCGCGACGTAGCGTCGATGTTCGACGGAGTCGCCGACCGCTACGACGTGACCAACACCGTCCTCTCCGGGGGCATGGACCACCTGTGGCGTCGTCGTGCGCGCTCGCTGCTCGCGCCGCGGCCCGGCGAGAGTGTCCTCGACCTGGCGGCCGGCACCGCGGTGTCGACGGTCGAGCTGGCGAAGTCCGGCGCATGGTGCGTGGCGGCCGACTTCTCGCTCGGCATGCTCCGCGCCGGTGCCCGCCGCGACGTGCCCAAGGTCGCCGGTGACGCCATGAGGCTGCCGTTCGCCGACGACTCCTTCGACGCCGCGACCATCAGCTTCGGGTTGCGCAATGTGCAGGACACCGCCGCCGGGCTGCGGGAGATGGCACGCGTGGTGCGGCCCGGCGGCCGGCTGGCCGTGGTGGAGTTCTCCACCCCGGTGTTCCCGCCGTTCCGTACGATCTACATGAACTACCTGATGAGGGCGCTGCCGAAGATCGCCACCAGCGTGTCCTCGAACCCGGACGCCTACGTCTACCTGGCCGAGTCGATCCGCGACTGGCCCGACCAGGCGGCACTGATGCGGATCATCGAGTCGAGCGGCTGGGAGCGCTGCAGCGTCACCAACCTCACCGGCGGGATCGCGGCGATCCACATGGCCCGCAAGCCCGCCTGACCTCACCCGGCCCGTCCCATCCGGCAACGGATGCCGGGGCGCAGAGCGGCGCGCAGGGTCAGTCGGTGAAGAGCGGGCGGCGGTCCAGGCGGCGGGCGATCGAGCCGGCGGCCCGCCAGCTCCGGGCGACGATGTCGCGGTCGGAATCGGCCACCGTATTGGACATGCAGCGCACCGCGGCCGTCATCAGCGCCTGCGAGCGCATCCCGATCGGCCCGGCCAGTGGCAGGAACTTCGGGAACGTCAGCAGATGGGCCGCATCGCGGGCGATCGCGAACGACTCACCGTAGGTCGCGCGCAGCAGCTCCGGCCAGGCGCGGGAGAGGTCGACGGTGACGGGGCGCGTGCCGGACCCCGAAGCGCTCGAGCCGGCGCCGGCGGGTCCGGGGCCCGAGCAGATGAGCTCGGCCAGCAGACGACCTCCCTCGAGTGCGTAGTCGATGCCCTCGCCGTTGAGCGGATTCACGCACGCCGCGGCGTCGCCCACGGCAGCCCAGTTGCGACCGGCCACCCCGGACACCGCGCCCCCCATCGGCAGCAGCGCCGATGTCACCGCCCGCGGCTCGCCGGTCAACTCCCAGTCGTAGCGCACGAGACGCGCGTAGTGCTGCAGCAGTTCCTTGACCGCGACGTTCGCCGGACGGGCCGCCGTCGCGAGTGCACCCACACCCAGGTTGATCTCGCCGTCGCCGAGCGGGAACACCCAGCCGTAGCCGGGTTGGATGGCGCCCGCTTCGTCGCGCAGTTCGAGATCGGACCCGATCCACGGATGGTCGTGCCTGCCCGACCGGACATAGGAGCGCGCCGCCACGGCGTACACGGTGTTGCGATGCCAGGTCCGACCGAGCATCCTGCCCACCGGCGAGCGGACGCCGTCCGCGACCACGAGGGTCCGGCACGCGATTCGCTGCTTTCCGGCCCGGACGGCGACGACCTCGTCGTCGTCGCCCCTCTCCACGCCCGTCACCCGCACGCCCTCATGGACCACGGCGCCGGCCTCGACGGCGGTCTGACGCAGGCGGTCGTCGAACACCGTGCGGCGCACGGCCGAACCGGTCCCGCCGTGATCGCCCGCCGGCCACGGCACCCGGCGCTGATGGCCGAAGCCGCGCAGATCCAGTCCCCTGATGGTGATGCGATCCCGCGCCCACGTGCCCAGACCCAGCCGATCGACCTCGGCCATCGCCCGTGGCGTGAGCCCGTCACCGCAGGTCTTGTCCCTGGGGAAAATCGCTGCGTCCAGCACCGTCACCTCGCGCCCGGCCCGCGCCAGCCACGTCGCCGTGGCCGACCCGGCGGGCCCGCAGCCCACCACGAGGACATCGGTCGATGCGGGAAGTGGCGGCCGTGACTCCATGCGCTCCATGGTGGCAGGTCGCACGGCCGGACGGTCGCCGGGACCTCGGACGGGGTGGGGTGCCGCAGCCCGGAGGACGGGACCGTAGTCTGTCCTGAGGGCCGGTCGACGCCGGTTCCGCTACAGGCGACGAGGACGAGTGGGGATGTCGAGCGATTCAGTGACGACCGGCACCGCGGCAACGACGCCCGACCACACGGTGGCGGGTGTGGACCTCGGTGACGCAGCCCTCGCGGCCGACTTGCGGAGCACGCTCGACGAGGTCGAGAAGTTGCTCGTCAGTCGACTGGCCAGCGGGGAGGACTTCCTCTCCGAAGTCGCTCTGCACCTCGTCACCGCCGGCGGCAAGCGATTCCGCCCGCTCATGACGCTGCTGACCGGGCAGCTCGGCCCGGAGCCCGACCGCGAGCGGCTGGTCAAGGCCGCCGTCGTGTGCGAGATGATCCACCTCGCCACCCTCTACCACGACGATGTAATGGACGAGGCGGCCATGCGTCGCGGTGTCGAGTCCGCGAACAGTCGCTGGGACAACTCGACCGCCATCCTCGCCGGCGACTTCCTGTTCGCCCACGCGTCCATGTTGCTGGCCGACCTCGGCCCGGCGGCGGTGCAACTCATCGCCCAGACCTTCGCTGAGCTGGTCACCGGCCAGATGCGTGAGACCGTCGGACCCGGGACCGGCGAGCAGGCCACCGACGCCGCCGAGCACTACCTGCGCGTGATCTGGGAGAAGACCGGCTCGCTGATCGCCGCCGCCGCCCAGTTCGGTGGCGAGTACTCCGCGGCGGATGCCGAGCAGATCGAGCGCCTGCGCCGCCTCGGTGACGCGGTGGGTATCGCGTTCCAGATCGCCGACGACATCATCGACATCGCCTCGCCGGCCGACGACTCGGGCAAGACGCCCGGTACGGATCTGCGCGAGGGCGTCCACACGCTGCCCATGATCTACGCCATGGAGGACGGTTCAGCGGACAGCGCCCGGCTGCGGGAGCTGCTCGCGCAGCCGTTGACCGACGACGCCGAGGTCGCCGAGGCCCTCGACCTGCTCCGTGCCTCGGAGGGCATGCGCCGCGCGCGGGTCGCGTTGGAGCAGTACGTCGACGACGCGATGGCCGAACTCGACGCGCTGCCGGCCGGTCCCGCCAACGAAGCGCTGCGACGGCTCGTGCGCTTCACCGTCGACCGCGTCGGCTGACACCTCCGTCCGCGAGCCACCGAGTAGCTGCCGCGCTGATCGGACAAGTCAATCGCAGTTCGACAGGTCAAGCGCACGCCGCAGAGGCGATCGACGGGGCGGGGCGGTCGTCAGGGACGCGGATAGAGCGCGACCTGGGCGGCTTTGACCACCAGCATCACGTCCGACCCCGGCGCGAGCGACAGCTCGGCGGCCGAACGGCTGGTCACCTCGGCATCCACCCGCTGCCCGTCCCGTAGCTCTGCCGTCACCCGGGTCAGCGCGCCCGCCGGGGCCACCGCCACCACGCGTGCGGACCACGAATTCCGCGGGCTCGAGGCAGGGCCGGTCGGGCTCCCGGATGGGCCGCCCGGGTTCCCCGCGAGCGCGCCCGGGCCCGCCGGCGCACCGACCGCATGGATCGCCACCGATCGCGGATCCACCGTCGCGATCGCCCGCCCACCGCTGCGCCACCCGTCCGCGGGCTCGGCACGGACCCCGGTGACCGCGTCGCCGGCGGGGGTGTGGACCTCGTCGTCGTCGACGATCGTGCCCTCCACCAGCGACACCCCCGCCAGTCGCGCGCCGAAGTCGGACGCGGGGCGGGCGAGAACCTGCTCGACCGTGCCGGTCTGCGCGGCGCGACCGGACAGGACGACGACGACATCGTCCGCCAACGCCCACAGGTCCAGCGGATCGTGGGTCACCAGCGCGACGGCCCGGCCGGTGAGGCGGTCGGCGAGGAGGCGCCGGATCGCGGGTGCGACCTCCACGTCCAGGGCGGCCAGGGGCTCGTCGAGCAGGACGAGCTCCGGATCCACCGCCAGCGCGCGGGCCAGCGCGACGCGTTGCGCCTGCCCGCCGGACAGCTGGTGGGGGCGGCGGTCGGCGAGGTCTGCGCAGCCGACGGCATCGAGTTCGGTGCGGGCGCGGGCGAGCGCGTCCCGGCGACGGACACCGCGGGCGCGGGGGCCGTACGCGACGTTGTCGAGGGAGGACAGGTGGGGGAACAGGCCGGGGCGCTGCTCGAGCGTCACCACGCGACGGCGATGGGCCGGCAGGTGGGCGCGGGGAGAGCTGACAACGTGGCCGTCGATCCGGACCTCACCGGAGTCGGGTCGCAGGTGCCCGGCGAGCAGCGCCAGAGCCGTGGACTTGCCGGCGCCGTTGGGGCCGACGATCGCGACGCGGCGACCGGCCGGGACGGCGAGCCGCAGGTCGACGTCGCGGTTCGTGACGGTGCAGTCGAGCTCGGCGGCGGGCACGGCGGCCCGGGCGGGGGCGTCAGCCACGGCCCGTCACCGCCCTGCGCGCGACGACGGCCGAGCCGGCCATGAGGACCGCCGCCACGACGATGAGCAGCAGGGCCATAGTGAGCGCGGTCCCGGTGTCCGACTCGCGACTGAGGTAGATCTCCAGCGGCAACGTGCGCGTGGTTCCCTGCAGCGAGC
This sequence comes from Dietzia aurantiaca, assembly GCF_021033825.1. GTDB lineage: Bacteria > Actinomycetota > Actinomycetes > Mycobacteriales > Mycobacteriaceae > Dietzia > Dietzia aurantiaca. The sequence continues at coordinate 162,963 of NZ_JAIFXZ010000001.1, read as the reverse complement.
CGGCGAAGGTGAGCGTCGCGCCGAACTCGCCGAGGGCGCGGGCGAAGGACATCGTGGCTCCGGCCGCGAGCGCGGGCAGCACCAGCGGCAGCGTCACCGTGGTGAGTACGCGGGCGGGGGAGGCGCCGAGGGAGGACGCGGTCTGTTCGAGGCGAGCGTCGACCGAGCGGAGCGCGCCCTCGAGCGCCACGACGAGGAACGGCATGGCCACGAAGGTCTGTGCGATCACCACCGCGGCGGTCGTGAAGCCGATCTCGATGCCCAGCACCGACAGGTGCCGGCCCACCACGCCGGTGCGTCCGAACGTGATGAGCAGCGCCAGGCCCGCCACGACCGGGGGCAGGACCATGGGCAGCGCGGTGACCGTCCGGGCGAGCGCCGCGAACGGGCCGTGGCTGCGCGAGAGCAGCACCGCCAATGGGGTGCCCAGGAGCACGCACAACAGGGTCGAGATCGCGCACGTGCGCAGGCTGAGCAGCGCCGCGTCCCGCGCGGCCTCGGACCCGACGAGCGTGGGGACATCCGCCCACGGGATCCGCACCGCCAGGCCGAGCAGCGGCAGCGCCATCAGCAGGACGGTGCCCGTCGCCCCGACGAGCAGCCACCGCGGGAGCGGCATCCTCACAACACCGGGACCCCGAGCACGCCGACCGGTCACGGCGGTCCGAACCCGTACCCGGCCAGCACGGCCAGACCGGCGGGGCCGGTGACGGAATCGATGAAGCGTCGGCCGAGGTCGGGGGAAGGGGAGTTCTCCAGCAGCGCGATCGGGTAGCGATTGGGATGGGCGCTCGCGCCGCTGATCCCGACCTTCTCGACCGCGTCCCCCGCGGCCGTGGCGTCAGTGACGTAGACGATCCCCGCGTCGGCCTCACCGGACTCGACCTTGCCACGCACGTCGGTGACCTTGGTCTCCTCGCTCTCCGGCTTCAACTCGACCCCGGCGGATTCCGCGAGCGCCACGGTGGCGTTGCCACACGGCACGCCCTCGGCGCACACGACGAGCCGGGTGCCGTCCAGGGAGCCGTCGAGCCCGGTGATCCCGGCCGGATTGCCGGGCGGGGTGATGAGAGTGAGGTCGTTGGTCGCGATCACCGCCGGCGTGCCGGCCACCAGCCCCTCGGAGACCGCGCGGTCCATGTTCTTCTCGTCCGCCGAGACGAACACGTCGGCCGGGGCGCCACTCGCGATCTGGTCGACCAGACCGGAGGAGCCGTCGAAGGAGAGCCGGACCTCCACGCCGGGATTGGCCGCCTCGAAGTCCTCGGCCAACTCCGAGAACGCGTCGGTGAGCGAGGCGGCGGCGAACACCGTCAGCGTCTGCGACGCCGCGGTGTCGTCGTCGCCCCCGGAGGCGCAGCCCGCCAACACGGACAGCCCCACGACGGCGCCGAGCGCGGCGGCGGCGAATCGGCGCGTCATTGCGGGGCGCCTTCGATCACGACGCTCGTCGCCTTGACCCGCGCCGTGGCCAGCGAGCCGGGCTCCAGGCCCATCTCGCGTACGGCCTCCGTGGAGATCAGTGAGACCACGCGGTAGGGCCCGCACTGGATGTCGACCTGGGACATGACCTCGTCCGACCTCACCGACGTGACCAGGCCGCGGAAGCTGTTGCGCGCGCTGACCGCGGTGTCGCCGGAACCGTCCACTCCTGCGCTCCGCCCGGCAGCCCGTTCCTGGGCCAGCCGGGCGAGATCGGTGCCGGCGACGGTCTTGCGACCGGAATCGTCCGGGGACGCGGTGAGTTCGCCGCGGTCGATCCACCGGCGCACGGTGTCGTCGCTGACGCCCATAAGGGAGGCCGCCTCGCTGATTCGCAACTGCGTCATGGAAGGTACTCTAGACCCGCAGGTGCGCAATGGTGGGGGAGTTGGGCCCGCTTCCGCGGGACCGCACGCCAGGTTGGCGGGTCAGCGGTAGTTGGTGAACTGCAGCGCCACCTCGAAATCCGCTCCCTTGAGTAGCGAGATGCAGGTCTGCAGGTCGTCGCGCTTCTTGGACGACACGCGGATCTCCTCGCCCTGGATCTGCGCCTTGACGCCCTTGGGACCCTCGTCGCGCAGGAGCTTGGTGATCTTCTTGGCGTTCTCCTTGTCGATGCCCTGCTTGAGCGAGCCGACCAGGCGGAAGCTCTTGCCCGACGGCATCGGCTCGCCCACCTCGAGCGCCTTCATGCTGAGTCCGCGGCGGACCAGTTTCTCGATGAACACGTCCTTGGCGGCCATGACGCGGTCCTCGGTGTTGGCGGTGATCTCCACCGCGTCCTCGCCCTTCCACTCGATGCCGGCGTCGGTGCCGCGGAAGTCGTAGCGCGTGCCCAGCTCCTTGGCGGCCTGGTTCAGTGCGTTGTCCACCTCCTGGCGGTCGAACTCCGAGACGATGTCGAACGAGGACTCCGAGGCCATGGACGCTCTCTCCTTCACTGGTGGCGGGGCTTGCTGCGGTCGATCCAGGCCAGGTTACCCGCCCCCGGAGACCCCCGATTTGGTACCCGGGGGGCAGGGCGTTGTACTGTGTCTCTGCGCCCTGCGGGGTGCACGCCAGATTGCCCGAGCGGCCAAAGGGAGCGGATTGTAAATCCGTCGGCTTAGCCTACGTTGGTTCGAATCCATCATCTGGCACTCGGAGACCCCTGCCACAAGCGGGGGTCTTCGTGCATTTCAGGGACTGCCCCTCAGTGCTGGCGGTCGCCGCGGCGCGCCGCGATAGGCTGGCGGCGTGCATACGTGGGTGGCGACGACAGGCTCGGACTCGACTGGCCGCGGTCGGGACCCATCCGCGTTCGCCTCCGCTCCGAACAACAGGGCATGACCCTGTGTTCTGTGACCGTAGTCCCTCGGATGGCCGTGCGTGACGTGCCCGCGGGGCTCGGCTCCGCTGTCGACGACTGGGTTGCGGATCTCGACGCCACAACGCGCGCCGGCAAGGGGATACGGTCCGCGTTGTTCGAGGCCGTGTACGTCGCCGCCGGTGGCGATGACCCTGCAGTGCGGGTCGCGGTGGGCGAGGCGCTCGAACTGCTCCACGAGGCATTTCTCATCCACGACGACGTCGTTGACGGCGACGACCACCGCCGTGGTCAGGCGAACCTCCAGGGTCGGACGCGGGATCGGGTGGCGGCTCGGGGCGCCGCCCCGGCGGTCGCGGAGGGCGTCGGCAGGGCCGGCGGGTTGCTGGGAGGCGACATGCTGCTGGTCGCGGCGATGAGCGGCTTCGCACGCCTGCCGGTGCCCGCACCGACGGTGCACCGGGTCCTCGACGAGGTCGAGCGGGCGGTCACGGCCTCCGTGGTCGGTGAGTACGCCGACATCCACTATTCCGCTGACGCCCGTCCGCCGAGCCGGGAGCGTGCCCTGGCGATCGGCCAGGCCAAGACCGCCGCCTACTCGGTCTCCCTGCCGCTCGTGCTGGGCGCCATTCTCGCAGGTGCCGGGGACCAGACCGTCGAGTCGTTGCGTGAGGTGGGCGCTCACCTGGGGACGGCCTATCAGGTGGTCGACGACCTGCTGGGAGTGTTCGGCGACCCGGGCGAGACGGGCAAGTCCAACGAGGGCGATCTCCTGCGCGCTGCGCCCACCGTCCTGCTGGCGTTCGCCGCCACCACCGACGCGTGGCCCCGCATCGACGCCGCACTCGGGGGCCACGGCCACGGAGACCCCGACCCGGATACCGCGCGTGATCTCCTGTACGAGTGCGGGGCCCGGGACCACGCGCAGCGGGTCGCCGAGGATCTGGTCGCCGCGGCCCGCACCGCGCTGGACCGTCCGACCATCCCGGCCGCGATCCGGGCCGCCCTCGCACCCCACCTGGCCGCCGCTCTGGAGAGGACCCGATGACCCCGACGAACCCGCACGCGGAGTTCACCGAGGCCGCGCGGGCGTGCGCGCAGGTGCTGTTGCGCCGTTACTCCACGTCCTTCGCCCTGGCCTGCCGACTGTTGTCGCCGGCCACCCGGCCCCATGTCGCCGCGATCTACGCGTGGGCGAGGGTTGCCGACGAGGTGGTCGACGGCGCGATGGACGACCCGGCCGCCGCGCGCGAGCTCATCGCCGAGGCACGCCGCCGCACCCACCGCGCGATCGAGCAGGGGCTGGACCCGGACCCCGTCACCCACGCCTTTGCCGACACCGCACGCCGGTTCGGGATCGGTGCCCGCCTGGTGGACCCGTTCTACGACTCGATGGAGGCGGACCTGGACGTCACCGCGCACAGCGACGAGTCGCTGCGCCGGTACATCCACGGGTCGGCGGAGGTGATCGGGGAGATGTGCCTGCGGACGTTCGCGGGTGGCGGATCGGGCGACGACGACGAGCTCGCAGCCGGTGCGCGCGCACTCGGATCGGCGTTCCAGAAGGTCAATTTCCTCCGGGACGTCCGCGAGGACTCCGGAGAGCTCGGCCGCAACTACCTACCCGGTCGGGATCCACTCGCGCTGACCGACCGCGATGTCCGGGAGTTGGCGGACGACGTGGACGTGGACCTGCGGCTGGCCCGCATGGCGATCGACCGGATCCCTGGTCGGGACCGCCTCGCGGTGCTGGCCGCGCACGATCTGTTCGCGGAACTCAACGCGCGGCTGCGCGCCGCGGGCGCCGACGGAGTGAGCGCCGGACGGGTCCGAGTGCCCGACGCGGTGAAACTGAAGATCATCGCCCGCGCCGCGGCCACCGGTCGCCGGGTCTCCCGACGGCCGGGGGTGTCCCGATGAGTGGTGAGTTCGAGCGGCTGCGACTGCGACTGCGGCCGCGTCGGGGGCGACCCGTCGCCCCCGACGGTCCCGTCGTGGTGGTGGGCGGCGGTATCGCCGGGCTGGCCACTGCCGCGCTACTCGCCCGGGAGGGCCGTGACGTCACGCTCGTCGAGGCCACCGAGGAGGTCGGCGGCCGGGCGGGTAGCTGGTCGTCCGGCGGGTTCCGCTTCGACACCGGTCCGTCGTGGTTCCTCATGCCGGAGGTGTTCGACCACTTCTTCCGACTCTGCGGCACCTCGTCCGCCGAGCAGCTCGACCTGGTCCGACTCGACCCCGGCTACCGCGTCTACTTCGAGAACCAGTCCGAGCCGGTCGACGTCCGCTCGGACCGGGCCGCCTCCACGGCGCTGTTCGAGTCGCTCGAGCCGGGGGCCGGCGCGGTCCTGGAGAGGTACCTCGACTCGGCCCGCATGACCTACGACCTCGCACTGCGGCGGTTCCTCTACACGAACTTCACCTCGTACCCGGCCCTGGTGCGGCGGGAGGTCGTGGCCCGCGCGGGGACGCTGCTCGCGCGGCTCGCCCAGCCGCTGCAGTCGTACGTGGCCCGCCGCTTCCGGGACCGCCGCATCCAGCAGATCCTCGGCTACCCGGCGGTGTTCCTGGGCTCCTCGCCGTACCTCGCGCCGTCGATCTATCACCTCATGAGTCACCTCGACCTGGCCGACGGGGTGCTCTACCCGCGCGGTGGTTTCACCGAGCTCATCGCGGCCGTCCGGAGGGTGGCCGAGCAGCAGGGCGTGCGCATCCACACCGGCACCGAGGCGATGGCACTCACTGTCTCCGACCCCGGCTGGGACAGGCCCTCCGTGACGGGGGTCCGGGTACGTGATCGGGCACGAGCCGAGCGGACGCTGCCGGCCGGCCTCGTCGTCGGCGCCGCGGACCTGCACCACCTCGAGACCCGGTGGCTGCCGGACCACCTCCGCACCTACCCGCAGTCCTACTGGGACCGGCGCACGCCGGGGCCCGGTGCATTGCTGGTGTTGCTCGGCGTGCGCGGCGAGCTGCCGCAGCTGGCGCACCACACGCTGCTGTTCACCGAGCGCTGGGAGGAGGGGTTCGACGCCATCTTCGGCGACGAGCCGCACATCCCCGATCCCGCCTCCCTCTACGTCTGTAGACCGAGCGCGACCGACACCGACCCGGATGCCGGGATCGCGCCGGAGGGACACGAGAACCTCTTCGTCCTGGTGCCGATCCCCGCTGACCCCGGATCGGGGCGCGGCGGCGTGAACGGGGCCGGTGACGCGACGATCGAGGCGGCCGCCGATCAGGCGATCGCGCAGATCGCCGACTGGACCGGCATCCCGGACCTGGCCGAGCGGATCGTCGTACGCCGCACCATCGCGCCGGCCGATCTCGAGGCGGATCTGGGCGCCTGGCGCGGTACCGCACTCGGCCCGGCGCACACCCTGGCGCAGAGCGCGTTCTTCCGCACCCGCAACGTCAGCAGGCACGTCGACGGGCTGTTCTACGCGGGCGCCTCGACCATTCCGGGGATCGGGCTGCCGATGTGCCTCATCAGTGCGGAGCTGGTGCTCAAGCACGTGCGCGGCGACACCGGCACCGCCCCGGTGGCCGAGCCGGGCGGAGGCACGGTGTTCAGCGGGTGATCGGGCTGACGTACCTTGCGGTCCAGGCCCTCTCGTTCGCGGGGATCCTCGTGATCGACCACCGTTGGCGTCTCGCCGCATTCCGCGTCCCGGCCGCCACCGCGCTGGCCGTCACCGCCGCAGTGGCGTTGTTCCTGACCTGGGATGTACTCGGCGTGCGCAGCGGTGTGTTCTTCCGCGGCCGGACCGACTTCATGACCGGACTGCTCATCGCGCCGGAGATCCCTGTGGAAGAGGTGGTGTTCCTGGCGTTCCTGTCGTACCTGGCGCTGGTCTGTGCGACCGGGGTGACGGCCGCGGCCGAGCACCTCCGCGCACGGCGGACAGGGAACGACCCGGCCCGTACCGACGAAACGGGGGAGCACCCGTGACCGGTATCTACACGACCATCAACCTCACCATGTCGATCCCGGTGCTCGGCGCCGCGGCGATCGCCCTGTGGCGACTGCGCGGGGCCGAGCGACGGCGGTTGTTGCTCGGTGTCGGCGGCTCGCTGGTGGTGTTGCTCGTCCTCACCGCGATATTCGACAACCTCATGATCGCCGCCGGTCTCGTGGCCTACGACGACGCCCTCACCAGCGGCCTACGCGTCGGGCTGGCGCCGATCGAGGACTTCTCGTACGCGATCGCCGCCGCCGTTTTCGTGCCCTCGGTGTGGTCCGTACTCACGGCGCGGACGCCGGCGGCCGTGGCCGACGGACATACTTCTCCGCAGGAGCCCGGGGCAGGCGTTCGGGACAGCGTTCCGGATAGGCCGGCGCCGCCCGCACTGCTGACCACGCTGTTCTGGTCATCGCGTCCGGTGTCGTGGGTCAACACCGCCGCCCCGTTCGCTCTGGCCTACTTCCTGGCCACCGGCGGATTCGACCTCGTGGGGGTGATCGGCACGGTCTTTTTCCTGGTGCCGTACAACCTCGCGATGTACGGGATCAACGACGTCTTCGACTACGAGTCCGACCTGCGCAATCCGCGTAAGGGCGGGGTCGAGGGCGCCGTGCTCGACCGGTCGCGCCACACGGCGACGCTCGTGGCCTCGGCCGTGACGACGGTGCCGTTTCTGGCTTACCTGGTCCTGGTGGGTTCGGCGGAATCATCGGTGTGGCTGGCCGCCAGCATGTTCGCCGTGATCGCCTACAGCGTCAAAGGGCTGCGGTTCAAGGAAGTCCCGTTCCTGGACTCGGTCACATCCGCATTCCATTTCGTCTCCCCGGCGATCATCGGGTGGACGATCGCCGGAGCCGAACTCACCGCAGGGGTGTGGGCGTGCCTGGTCGCGTTCATGCTCTGGGGCGCGGCGTCCCAGGCGTTCGGGGCCGTGCAGGATGTGCGTTTCGACCGCGAGGCCGACCTCAGGTCGGTCGCGACCGTGCTCGGGGCGCGGAGCACCGTCTGGATCGCGCTGGCCTGTTACGTCGCCGCCGTACTGGTGTTGCTGATCTGCGCGCCGTGGCCCGCGTCGGGCGCGGCGTTCGCGATCCTGCCGTACCTGGCGACGGTCGCCGCCTACCTCCGGGTCGACGATGCGACCGCCGAGGTGACCCATGAGGGCTGGAAGCGCTTCCTCGTGCTCAACATGCTGGCCGGCTTCTGCGTGACCCAGCTCGTCCTCTGGTCGGTTCTCGTCTGGGTCTGACCGCCGCCTCGCCGTCCGAGCCTTCCGCGGCCGTGCCCGTCACGACCGTCAGCGGCGGGCGCGCTCCAGCCACCGCTGCGAGGGTGGACTCGTGCGCCAGTTGCGGAAGATCGTCCGGAACGCCCGGGAGAACCGTCTCCGCATGGCGGCCGGGTCGTCGAAGGGGCGCGCGGAGATCCCGACGCTCAGCGAGCGGTCCACGACCACGCGGTCGGCGGCGCCGAACTGGAACGACAGGTCGATGTCGTCGTGGAGTTCGGGGTCAGTCCGGTCGACACCGTCGCGCGCCCGATCCCACGCACTGCCGCGCATCGCCAGGTTGGAGCCGAACAGTACCGGGTGCGCCATCGCCGCGCCGACCGACAGGAAGAAGGCGTCCATGTAGAGCACCCGGGCCGCCGCGGCGCGCCATCCCTCGAGCCCGATGAACTCGCCGGGCCCGGAGAGCGCCGAAAGCTCCGCGTCCGTCTCAAAGGCCGTCTCGATTCGGGCGAGCCAGTCGGGGCCGGGGCGAGAGTCCGCGTCCAGCCGGGCGATCACATCGCCGGTTGCCGAGTCGTAGCCGGCCGCCGCCGCAGCCGGGATGCCCCTGACGGGCTCCTCGATCACCCGCGCGCCCGCGGCGAGGGCGACGGCCGCGCTGTCGTCAGAGCAGCCGTTGTCGACCACGACGATCTCGTCGGCCGGTCGCGACTGTCCTAGCAGTGCGGCGAGGCATCCGCGGAGTTCATCGGCGTCGTTCAGGACCGGGACGACCACGGAGATGCGCATGGGAGCATTCTGCCACCCCCGACGGCGAGCAGCCGCCGCTCAGATCGGGGTAGGCCACGGTTGACCAGCCGATTTGTGTGCGCTCGAAGCCTGTGTGTAATCTGCTAAAGGCTTACGCACCGAGCCGAGGACGGACAGTCCGAGACTCGATGTGGCCCGCCCCCTTAGCTCAGTCGGCAGAGCGTTTCCATGGTAAGGAAAAGGTCGTCGGTTCGATTCCGACAGGGGGCTCGCACTGTGCGGGCGGCGCGATCGTCCGACTAGCAGAGCATGCCGGTGTAGCTCAGCTGGTTAGAGCGCACGACTCATAATCGTGAGGTCGGGGGATCGAGTCCCCCCACCGGTACTCCTGAAGAAAGCCGTCCACGGATCCGTGGACGGCTTTCCTCTTTTCAGGCGCGGACCTTTACCCCCCCCCTTTAAGCCCCGGCCCTCAGGCGTTGCGGGAATCGGGTGGCCGGATCACACCCCGAACGTCGAACGCGGGTACATGGCCTCGACATCGGTGATCACGTTCACCAGGTAGGGAACCCCGCTGGCGAACGCGCGGTCCAGGGCCGGGCCGATCTGCGCCGGGTCGGTCACCATCTCGCCGGCCCCGCCGAGGGCGCGGACCACCTGGTCGTAGCGGGTGCCCGGGGCGAGGTCGGCGATCACGTCGTAGCCGTACAGTATCTGCATCGGACCCTTCTCCAGGCCCCACGCACCGTTGTTGCCCATCACCATCACCACGGGCAGATTGTGCCGCACCAGCGTGTCCACGTCGATGAGGGAGAAGCCGGCGGCGCCGTCGCCGAGCAGGAGCACCACCTGGCTCGACGGGCGGGCGATGCGGGCCGCGATCGCCGCACCCAGCCCCGCGCCGAGGCAGCCGAACGGCCCGGGGTCGAGCCAGTTGCCGGGCCGGGCGGGCTCGATGAACTTGCCGGCGTAGGACACGAAGTCCCCGCCGTCGCCGATCACCACCGCGTCCTCGGCCAGTCGAGGGACCAGCTCGCCGTAGATCCGCCCCGGGTGGATCGGATCCGCGCTCGCGGAGAACAGCTCCAGATCGGCGGCGTGGGTGGCGTCCGCCTTCTCCCGCAGTGAGGCCGTCCAGCCGCTCCGGTCGGGTCGCGTGGGGCGCTTCTCGATCGCCGCGAGCAGCGCGTCGAAGATCCGGCCCAGGTCTCCGGCGGTCGCCACGGCCGGAGAGGCGTGGTGGCTGAGCTGGCCCTCGGAGTCCGCGATATGGACCACGGTCGCGGGCGTCGCGTCGTCCTTGCCGCCGAACACCCCGTACCCGAGCCGGAAATCGAGCGGTGTCCCCACCACGATCACCAGATCCGCGGTGCCGAACGCCAAGCTGCGGGCCTTGGTAACGAGCAGCGGATGCCCCGCGGGCAGGATCCCGCGGCCCATGCCGTTGGGGATCGTCGGCAACCCGAGCGTCTCCACGCAGCGCAGCGCCGCCTCCTCGGCGCCGTCGGCCCACACGTCCGAGCCGATCACCACCACGGGCCGCTCGGCGCCCACGATCAGGTCGGCGATCCGGTCGACGGCGTCGGTGTCGGGGGAGCGGTCGGGCGCGGCGGCGGAGGAGCCGTCGTCGGCCGGGCCCGGGCCGGGCCGCACCGACTCGCTGCGATCGAAGAAGTGGTCCATGTGCACGTCGAGGAACGCCGGACCGCGGTGAGCCGTGCCCGAGGCGGTGAACGCGCGATGGGTGGCGGGGGCGATGTCGGCGGTGTCTCGGGCTGTCTCCGCAGACACGGTCACGGACTGCACGACCGGCACGTGGTCGAACTCCTGCAGACTGCCGGTGCCCCACCGCGCCGCCGGGGCACGCCCGCCGATCATGACCATCGGAGCTCCCGAGAACGTCGCCTGCGCCAGCGCGCTGACCCCGTTGGTGACGCCCGGGCCGGCGGTCAACACCGCCAGGCCGGGGGAGCGGGTGAGTTTGCCGGTCGCCTCGGCCGCGAACGCCGCCGTCTGCTCGTGCCGCACGTCCAGGAGCGAGACGCCGTGGTCCTCCTTCTCGGCCGCGTCGTACATCGGGAAGACGTGCGAGCCGGACAGGGTGAACATGGTCCGCACCCCGTGCGCGGCGGCCACGGCCGTGGCGTGCGAGCCACCGTGCCCCTCGACGGGGGACGGCCCCGCTCCGGCGTCCCGGCGGCTCTGGCCGGTCGGACTGTTCTGGCGCACGGCTCTCTCCCTGGTCGACTCCCCTCCACCGTAGGAGTTGAGGGGTGCGACATTCAGGGCTTCGGCGTATGCGGTGTCCGCAGGGCGACGACCACCGCGATCACGACGAGCACCACCCCGATCGCCTGCAGCCCCGGGGAGTCATCGGCCTCACCGAGGATCAGCCCGGCGATCCCGAGACCGATCACCGTGAGAAGGCCGACGAGGATCACCACGAAACGCACCGCCGCCTTCATCGACCGACCTCGTTGTCGTCGTCGTTGTCGTCATTCTGGTCTTGCTCCACCCACTCGAGCAGGTCCCCGGGTTGGCAGTCGAGCACGCGACACATGGCGTCGAGCGTGCTGAAGCGCACCGCCTTGGCCCGCCCGTTCTTGAGGACGGAGACGTTGGCCGGCGTCAGGCCCACCCGCTCCGCGAACTCGCCGACGCTCATCTTGCGCCGGGCCAGCTCCACGTCTATTCGCACCACGATGGGCATCAGATCACCGCGTCCATATCCGTACGCAGCCCGGTCGCCTGTCGCAGTAGCGCACGCATCACGACCATCAGCAACGCGGCCACCGCGATGATCGTCACCATCAACAGGAGCAGAAGCGGCAGCCCGGGGTCGTCGGCGGTGAACCCCACCACCAGGAACACCCCGGCCAGCACCAGCCAGGCGGCGACGATCGCACCGAGGATCACGTCCACCCATTTCAACGAGGCCACCGTGAAGATCCGGTCGGCCACCACCATCCCGAGCAGCCTCCACGTCGCGACGATCACCACCTGGATGCACAGCACCCAGAAGACCGTCACGGCCGTCAGCGGCCAGCGCAGATGCGCGCTCTCGGGGTGCTCCGCGGCCATGTGGGCGAACTGGCCGGGCAGCGACATGGTCTGGAACACCAACAGGATGGCGAACAGCAGGACCAGGAGCGCCCGAAGCGGCAGGACCGCACGAATGACGATGTTCATACAACGAGTTTCGCTAGTTGCCTATCGAAAGTCAATGGGTATTGCAGGTTTGGCGAATCGGGCGTGGTCGGGCGGTCATAAGGAAAAAGTTGTGCCGGTCCCACCCATCCGGCAGTCCATCCGTCGCGAAGCCCGAGAACCCGACGGAAAGGATCCTCCGTGAACCACCCCATCATCGACCGTCTGCACGGCGACGACCGTGTGCAACTCTTCGAGGCCATCACCGCGGCCGGCCAGAGCCCGTACTTCGCCGCGTCGCAGTCCGGCTGCGGCACCGTGACCACCTACGACGGCACCGAGCGGATCATGCTCGGGTCGAACAACTACCTGGGTCTGGCCCAGCATCCCGAGGTCGTCGAGGCGGCGGTCCGCGCGGTCCGGGAATTCGGCGCGGCCAGTACCGGAAGCCGCCTGCTCAACGGCACCATGGAGTTACACGAGGAGTTCGAGGACGAGATCACCCGCTGGTTCGGCACCGAGCAGAGCCTGAGCTTCTCGACCGGATACCAGACCAACCTCGGGACGCTGGCCGCCCTGTTGGGTCCCGACGACGCGGTGGTGGTGGACCAGTTCGCCCACGCCTCGATCCGCGACGGCATCCGGATGTCCCGCGCGACGCCCCACGTGTTCGCCCACAACGACCTCGGATCACTCGACAAGGCTCTGGTCACGGCGCGCAGGTCGGGGGCCGACCAGATCCTGGTGGTCGTGGATTCGCTGTACTCGATGGAGGGCAGCCTGGCCCCGGTCCCGCAGATCGCTGCGCTGGCCCGCGAGCACGGCGCGGCACTGATGGTCGACGAGGCCCACGCCCTCGGTCTCTACGGCGAGAACCGTCGGGGCTGGTCCGAGGAATGTGGGTGCTCGGCCGACGTGGACGTGACCATGTCGTCGCTGTCCAAGGCCACCGCCTCCATCGGCGGCTTCATCACGGGCAGCCGCGAGCTGATCGCCGGGCTACGGGTCAGTGCGCGACCGATGCTGTTCTCCACCGCGGCCGTGCCCGCGACGGTGGCCGGCGTGCTGGCGGCAGTGCGGATCATCCGCAGTGACGAGGGCGCACGTCGCGTGGAGGCTCTGCGGCACAAGGCCACGGCACTGCGTGCGGATCTCGAGCGCCGCGGCCACGAGTGCGGCTCGGGGCACGCCGGTGACGACTGGTCGCCGATCGTGCCCGTACACGTGGGCGACGACATGCTGGCGTTCGAGGCATGGAATCGACTGATGGCCCGCGGCGTGTACACCGGCACCGCGGTCAGCCCGGCCGTCCCCGCATCGGGCGCGATCCTGAGGGTGTGCGTGACCTCTGAGCACACCGAGGAGCAGCTGGCGCACGCCGCCGAGGCGATCGACGGCGTGCTCGCGGAACTCGTCGGGGCGACGGTCTGATGCGGGTCGTGCTGACCGGCGCCTCCGGCGACTTCGGCACGGCGATCCTGCGACGGCTGATCACCGAGAGCCGGGTCGATTCGATAGTCGCGATCTCGCGCTCGCCGCTGCGGGTTGCCGACCCGCGCATCGAAACCGTGACGCTGGATCTGGCCACCGACCCCGTCGACCGGGTCATGGCCGGCGCCGACGCGGTGATCCACTGCGCGTTCGTCGTGGAGGAGCCCAGGGACAAGGCCGCGGCCCGTCGGGTCAACGTGGACGGCTCCGCCCGTATCCTCCGCGCTGCCGACGCGGCCGGGGCCGCGATCTGCGTGATGACCTCCAGCGTCAACGCCTACGGACCCCGCGGCGGGCCGGAGGTCCTGGACGAATCGGCCCCGATCGGTGCGGGGCCCGAGCACTACTACCTGCACCACAAGGCCCTGGTCGAGGAGGACATCCGCCAGTGGCGCCACACGAGTGGTGGGCGGATGGCCGTGACCGTCCTGCGCCCCACCTACATCGTGGGCCCGGACATGGACAACTCCGGACTGGCGTCGATGCGGGCCCGGGTCGTCGTGTACCCGACACCGTGGCGCTCCTACTACCAGTTCCTCCACCAGGACGATCTGGCCGACGCGTACGTCCGGGTGATCCGCGACCGGGTGGACGGCGAGTTCAACGTGGGAGCCGAGGACGCGGTCACCGTCGCGCAGATGTGCCGCTGGAGCCGCTCGCTGTGTGTGCCCCTGCCGCTCGGTCTCGCCGGCCGCCTGGCGGACCTGGGCTACCGACTCCGACTGCTGCCCTACTCGTCCCACTGGGTGACGCCCGGTGAACCCGTCACGACGTCCCGGCGGCTGCGCCACGCCACCGGCTGGCGACCGGCACGGACGAGCGCCGAGGCCGCCCGACTCATGCTCGCCGGCGGCTGACCGCCACCGAGCCCCGGCCGCAGGCGGTCTCTGTCGGTCGGCGACGCCGATCAGCTTTGATCACCACCAACGAGAGGAACCCCCATGACCCTGACCACCGAGTACGCCGTGCTGGACCACTACGCGCCGGGCCTGCGGGAACGACTGTCCACCGCGGGCCTGACGGCCAATGAAAGCCCCGATTCCACCGCGATCGCCGAGTGGGCCGCCACCGACGCCACCGGGCTGATCGTTCCAGCCGAACTGGGAGGCCGTGGCGCAACAGCAGTAGAGGCGGTCCGGTTCCAGACCGCGGTCGGCGCACTGGCCCCGTCGCTGGCGGCGGCGACGACCATGCACCACCTGTCCTGCGCCACCCTCTTCGAGGCCGCCGAGGACGCGACGCCGGACGAGCGCGAGCTCATCCGCTCCCTGGTCGAGCAGCGCACCGTGATGGCGTCCGGGTTCTCCGAGGGCAAGCCCGGCGGGTCCGTGTTCCGTCCCACGATGACCGCGCGCAGGGAGGGTGACGACTACCTGCTCTCCGGCCGCAAGATGCCCTGCAGTCTGTCCCGGTCCATGTCGCTGCTAGTGGCCAGCGCTCTGGTCGACGACTCCGAGCGGGCTGTCGTCCTGGTGTTCAACGGCTCCGACGGCCTGACCCGCGAGGACTTCTGGAAGGCACCCGTCCTGGCCGCGGCCGAGAGCGACGCGCTGGTGCTGGACGAGGTGCGGGTCGAGTCCGACATGGTGTTCCTCACCTCGGAGAACGACCCCGACGACGTCCATGAGATGACCGGCTACCTGTGGTTCGGACTGCTCATCAGCGCCGGCTACCTCGGCGTGGCCGCGCGCCTGGTGGAAGCACTCGCGGCCAAGGACGCGGTGGACTCGAAGCTGTTCGCGACCGTGCTGGCCGAGGTGGAGACGATGCGCACCGCGCTGCGGGCCGTGGCGGCCGCGTTCGACTCCGGCGAGCGCGGGGGTGACCTGTCCGCCCGCCTCGCGCTGGTCCGATGGTCGATGCGGGAGGCCCTGGTCCGCGTCCAGTCCGGGGCCCGCGAGGCCGCGGGCGGGTTCGCCTATATGCAGGACCCCGAGCTGGCATACGCCTTCGAGGCCGTCCAGGTGTTCGGCTACCACCCGCCGTCGCGGCGCGAGACCGCCGACAAGCTCCTCGCGTGGGCGCAGGGCGAGGACTTCCGATACGTCTGACCCGGCCTCGGGCCGGCGGCGGGCCGGGGCGGCGGCGGCCACCCGGGCGAGACCGGCGGGACGGGTACCGGTGCTCGGGTAGCGTCACCGGGTGTGAGCACAGACAACGCTGATGACCCCGTCGTCGTCGTCGGGGATCCCGTCACGGTCACCGACGCGGTGGTTACGCGCTTCGCCGAGGCGGTCTCCGCACCGCCAGGGCAGCTTCCGGCGACCCTCGCCGCCGCGCTGACCGCCCCGGTCCAGCGCGCCGTGATGGACCACCCCGCGCTGCGAATCGACCTCTCGCGCACCCTCCACACCGCGCAATCCAGCGAGCACCACCGACCGATCCGGATCGGCGACGTCCTCACCGCCACCGCGACGGTCACCGGCGTGCGGTCGGCGCGCGGCGGGCGGATGATCGGCTTCGACACCGTCCTGCGCGACGCCCGCGGCGCGGCCGTCCAGACCCTGACCAGTGCACTGCTCACCGCGGAGGTGGAGGGATGACGACGCCGCACGACCCGACGACGACACCGGCCGTCGCCCCGTCCGTCGGCGACGCGTTGCCTTCCCGCGTCGTGGAGATCACCCGTGCCGACCTCCGCCGCTACGCCGAGGCCTCGGGCGATCACAATCCCATCCACCTCGAGGACGGGGCGGCGCAGGCGCTCGGTCTGCCCGGCGTGGTGGCGCACGGGATGCTCACGTCCGCGCTGGCGATCGGGGTCGTGGCCGGGTGGGCAGGGGGAGCGGACCGCGTCCTGGCCACATCGATCCGGTTCGCCGGGCCCGTGGTGGTGCCGGCCGATGAGCCCGCGGTGCTGCAGGTGTCCGGCACGGTGCGCAGAGTGGCCGAGGACGGGGCGAGCACCGACGTCGCGCTGACCGTGATGTGTGGCGGCGCGAAGGTGTTCGGCAAGGCGATCGTCACGGTCGCGACGGGGGTGTGATTTCGGCGGACGGCGGCCGCTGTCGTACAGTGGGACGCCCGACCGAACGCGGTCGCGGACCACGCTGCCCAAGGCAGTAGCCGACACTGTAGAGTCGAGGCGTTCGTGCGGACCGCAGACGCGGAAGGCACGGGTGGCCGGGAGACCGGCCGAAGGGGCGTAGCTCAATTGGCAGAGCAGCGGTCTCCAAAACCGCAGGTTGCAGGTTCAAGTCCTGTCGCCCCTGCACTTCCCCGCAAGCCAGACGACCCGGAGGTAGGCGCGTGAGCAAGGATCGCGACGACGACGTCGATACCAGCGGCGCCCGCGACTCCGATGCCGCCGTCCCCACCGGGAAGGCCGGTCGTGGCGACACGACCGTCGCGAGCCGCGTCCGGACCGATGCGGACAAGCCGGAGGACACGCGGGCGTCCCGCGCCAATCCGTTCCAGTACATCGCGCAGGTGGCCGAGGAACTGCGTAAGGTCATCTGGCCCACGCGCAATCAGATGGTCACCTACACCATCGTGGTGTTCCTGTTCCTCATCTTCATGACGGCGCTGGTCTCCGGCGTCGACTTCGGTGCGGGCAAGCTCGTCGAGCTCGTCTTCGACCGCTGACGACCCGCCGCACCAGGTCCGGGGCGAGAACCGGACCGACGAAACTCGAGAGGACCGCATTTCCGTGAGCGACATCGACCAGAGCCCTGAGGCCGACGGCGTCGAGGAGACCCCCGCTGCCGCCGAGCAGGCCGAGATCGAGGCCGACGCGGTGCTCGGTGACACGGGTGCGGATCCGTCGGACGCCGAGGTCCCCCCAACTGCCGAGGACGAGACCGCCGGTGACGAGGACGTCGTCGAGGGGACCGACGGCGACGAGGAGATCGTCGAGGAGATCGTCGACGGCGACGAGGCTGACCTCGAGGGAGGCGACGAGGCCGAGGCGGAGACTCCCGCCGAGCCGGCCGCACCGACCATCGACCCGATCATCGCGTTCAAGCGCCAGCTGCGGAAGCTGCCCGGTGACTGGTTCGTCATCCACTCCTACGCCGGGTACGAGAACAAGGTGAAGGCCAACCTCGAGACCCGCGCCGTCACCCTCGGCGCCGAGGACAAGATCTTCCAGGTCGAGGTCCCGATCGAGGAGTACACCGAGGTCAAGAACGGTCAGAAGAAGACCGCCAACCGCAAGGTCCTGCCCGGCTACGTGCTGGTGCGAATGGAGCTCGACGACGAGTCGTGGGGCGTCGTGCGCAACACCCCCGGCGTGACCGGCTTCGTCAGCGCGACCGGTGGTGCCACGGGCGCCCCGACCCCGCTGTCGCTGAGCGACGTCGCCAAGTTCCTGGCCCCCAAGCCGGAGAAGAAGGCCGCGGCCGGCTCCGCCGAGGGCGAGGGCGGTCTGGTCGCACCGGCCATCGAGGTCGAGTTCGAGGTCGGCGAGTCCGTCACCGTCATGGACGGTCCGTTCGCCACCCTCCCCGCGAGCATCTCCGAGGTCGACCCGGCCGCGCAGAAGCTCAAGGTGCTGGTGTCGATCTTCGGACGCGAGACCCCGGTCGAGCTCGGTTTCAACCAGGTCGAGAAGATCGACTGACGCCCACGGACTTGTCGGCGAACCCGCCCCGCGCAGCACGCGCCGGGCGGGTTCGCTGTTTTCGGCGCCGGGCGCCGATTGGGTGTTGGGGCCTGATTGGACGTAGACTCTCTCAGGTTGCGCCTGTATTCCCGCATGCCCGCCAGGTGGCTGGGCGTCGCGGGGAGGCGCACACGACAGTCGGTCCCCCGCGTGTACAGCGCGGCACCGAGATCCAGTCGAAGAATCAGGAAGACGATGCCTCCGAAGAAGAAGAAGGTCTCAGGGCTCATCAAGCTCCAGATCCAGGCCGGCGCTGCGAACCCGGCCCCGCCGGTCGGCCCGGCTCTGGGTGCCCATGGTGTCAACATCATGGAGTTCTGCAAGGCCTACAACGCAGCAACCGAGAACCAGCGCGGGAACGTCGTGCCGGTCGAGATCACGGTCTACGAGGACCGGTCGTTCGACTTCAAGCTGAAGACGCCCCCGGCCGCCAAGCTCCTGCTCAAGGCCGCCGGCCTGCAGAAGGGCTCCGGCACCCCGCACTCCGACAAGGTCGGCAAGGTCTCCATGGACCAGGTCCGCGAGATCGCGCAGACCAAGATGGAGGACCTCAACGCCAACGACATCGACCAGGCGGCCAAGATCGTCGCCGGCACCGCCCGTTCCATGGGCATCACGGTCGACGGCTGACCTCCACCCCGATAGCACCTGTGGAAGGGCAGCTCAGGCCCGCACCACACCCAACCGCTGCGCAGTGGGCGCGGCAGGAATGGAACTGACATGAGCAAGAACAGCAAGGCCTTCAAGGCCGCCGCTGAGAAGGTCGACCGCACCAAGCTGTACTCGCCTCTGGATGCCCTGGCCCTGGCCAAGGACACCTCCTCGACGAAGATGGATGCCACCGTCGAGGTCGCCATGCGACTTGGCGTCGACTCCCGCAAGGCGGACCAGATGGTCCGCGGCACCGTGAACCTTCCGAACGGTACCGGTAAGACCGCCCGCGTCATCGTCTTCGCCGCGGGCGAGAAGGCCACCGAGGCCGAGGCCGCCGGCGCCGACGCCGTGGGCTCCGAGGAGCTCATCGAGAAGATCCAGGGCGGCTGGCTCGACTTCGACGCCGCGATCGCCACCCCGGACCAGATGGCCAAGGTGGGCCGTGTGGCCCGCGTGCTCGGTCCGCGTGGTCTCATGCCGAACCCCAAGACCGGCACCGTCACCATGGACGTGACCAAGGCCGTGTCGGACATCAAGGGCGGCAAGGTCACGTTCCGTACCGACAAGGCCAACAACCTGCACTTCATCGTGGGTAAGGCGTCGTTCTCCACCGAGCAGCTCACGGAGAACTACCAGGCCGCGATCGACGAGGTCATGCGTCTCAAGCCGTCCTCCTCGAAGGGCCGCTACCTGCAGAAGATCACCATCTCCACCACGACCGGCCCCGGCATCCCGGTCGACACCTCCGCCGTGTCCAAGCTGCTCGAGGCCGGCTCCGGAGACGAGTGAGTTGATCCTCGACTGAGGTGAGCCCCGGCAGGGGTGAGGGCCCCGCGACCAGAATCTGGCCGCGGGGCCCACTCGCATTTCCGCTTCATCGCCGACGTCTACGGGAGGATGTCCTCATGACCACTTCGCCGAACAGCTCGCCCGCCGGGTCGCCCCCGCCCGCGCACCCTGTCGCGGTGCGGGATGTGGCCCTGCGGGACGGGCTGCAGCTCACCGAGGGACGTCTGAGCACCGACTCGAAGGTCGCGCTCGTCCGCACCCTCCTCCGGCTCGGGGTGCCGGAGCTGGAGGTGGGGTCGATGGCCCGCCCCGATCTCGTGCCGGCGCTGGCCGACACCCTCGAGGTGATCGGCGCGCTGGACGAGGCCGAACGCGACCGCTGCTGGGTCTGGGTGGCCACCCCGGGGCACGTCCGTCGGGCCGCGGACGCCGGCGTGCGCCGCTTCCAGTACTGCCTGTCCGTGACCGACGAGCACAACACCGCGAACATCGGCCGCGACACCGAGACCTCCATGGCGGCACTGCCCGGGGCGCTCGAGGTCGCCGCGGAGGTGGAGGGCACGGTCCAGCTGTGCCTGGCCACCACCTTCACCTGCCCGATCACCGGGCAGGTCGATCCGGACCGGGTCCTGGAGCTCGTCGGCGACCCGCGCGGGGCGGGGACGGTCGACGTGGTTCTGGCCGACACCCTCGGCCAGGCGCACCCGCGTCAGGTGTCCGAGCTGGTCTCGGCCGCACAGGAGGCCGCAGGCGACCGCCGGATCGTCTTCCACGGACATGACACCTGGGGGATGGGCGTGGCCAACACGCTGGCCGCCGTCGGCGCGGGCGCGACCATGGTGGATGCGGCCCTCGGCGGACTCGGCGGCTGTCCCTTCGCCCCGGGTGCCTCGGGGAACTCGGCCACCGAGGACGTGCTGTTCGCGCTGCGACCAGACTGGTTGGATCCGCAGCGCTTCCACGAGTTGATCGCCGCCGGTGACCGCATGCTCGCCGAGTTGGGGGAGGCCTCGCGGTCGCGGGCCTCGGCGGGATCGCACGGCAACGGCCGCGAGTTCGACTGGACCCTGCCGCAGGGTCCGCGGGCCCCGGCCGTCAGATGACGCCACGCGCGGCCAGGTCGGACATGCGCGCGTCGTCCATCCCGAGGAGGTCGCGGTAGACGGCATCGTTGTCGAACCCGGGCTCCGGCGCGCCGCCGCGGCCGACCTGTCCCGGGGTGTCGGTCAGGACCGGCACGACGCCGGGGCCGAGGACGGTGTCGTCCACGCCGGGCACCGTGTGCGGAACCAGCATCCCGCGGGCCCGGAACTGCTCGTCGCGCACCACGTCGGCCACCGTGTTGACCGGCCCCACCACCACTCCTGCACGGTCGAGGGTTTCGCGGATCTGCTCGGCCGTGCGCTCGGCGGCCCAGTCGGCGATGATCGCGTCGATCTCGTCCTGGTGGATGCCGCGCGCCGAATGGTCCACGAACCGGGGGTCGTCGGCGAGCGCAGGGCGTTCCATCGCCGAGCACAGGCGGCGGAACACGGTGTCCTGGTTGGCTGCGATGATCACCCACAGGCCGTCGGAGGCCCGGTACAGGTTGGACGGCGCGATCCCCTCGAGCCGGGTGCCGGACGGTCCGCGGACCACCCCGGCCGCGTCGTAGTCGGGGATCACCGACTCCTGGACCGCCAGGCAGGATTCGGTGAGCGCGACGTCCACCACCTGGCCGCGGCCGCTGGTGGCGCGGGCGAGTAGCGCCGCGAGGACGCCCTGCACGGCGAACATCCCGCCCAGGGTGTCGCCGATCGACAACGCCATGCGCGGCGGTGGTTGGCCGGGGAAGCCGTTGAGGTGGCGCAGACCGGAGACGCCCTCGGCGACGGAGGCGTATCCGGCGCGCGTGGCCTGCGGACCGGTCTGGCCATACCCCGAGACGCGGCCGATCACCAGGCCCGCGTTGATCTCGTGCAACTCATCGGGTCCCAGCCCCCACTTCTCCAGGGTGCCGGGGCGGAAGTTCTCGACCACCACGTCCGCGCGGGACACCAGGTCGCGGAAGATCGTCGCGCCTTCCTCCGAACGCAGATCGAGCGTGACGGACTCCTTGTTCCGGGCGTGGACCGTCCAGAAGTGTCGGCGCCCGTCGCGCTCGCCCTGTCCCCAGGTGCGCAGGGGGTCGGGGCGCCCCGGATCCTCGATCTTGATCACCCGGGCGCCCATGTCGCCGAGCAGGCGCCCGGCGAAGGGACCGGCGATGAGGGTGCCGAGCTCCAACACGAGCATCCCCGCCAGTGGGCCGCTCCGGTCCTGCGTTGTCGACTCCACGTTCCGCTCCCTCCCCGCCGCGCGCCGCCCGGTGCGTGGCTCTTGCATCTCTCCTCATAACCCTAGGTGGACGGTCTCGCACACGGCGGGGAGGAGATCCACGATGTGGTGGCGCTTTTCGTGCGCGACGACTGACCTGAGGGGTCAGTTCGGGACCCGGACCATCAACCCCCGGTGCTTGATCCGTGCCGAGAAGCCCGAAACCGTGCCGCAGTCCTCCCCGTCGATCTGGAACGACGCCGGCTTCTCGAGGATCCGGGTGTGCACCCGCACGCCCTGCCGGAAATCCACCGGGGGCGTCCGGCGTTGTTCTCGTTCGTCCGCCGGCGCCCTCGTTCCCGGGAGCGACCGGACCCGGTGTCGGACGGTGTGCTGGGCGAGCACGGCACCGGCCTCGGCCCACTCGAGCACGCCCTTGGCGCGAAGCGCCATCACGTCCAGTTGGCCGTCGTCGATCACTGCGGCGGGCAGGAGCACCATCCCGCCCTGCAGCATCCCGCAGTTCGCCACGAGGAGGGTCCGCGCCCTCGTCTGTACGAGTGGACCGTCGTCCAGTGAATACTCGACCTTGATCCGGTGACCGCGTACCAGGGTGTTGGCAAACGCCCCGACGTAGGCGAGCCACCCCACGCGGGCCTTGAGATCGTCGTCGGTGCCGGCGATCATGTCGGCGTCCATGCCGGCGCCGAGCATGACGAGAAAGACATCGTCGTGCGAGGTGCCGTCGCCGTCGGTGTACCGGACCTCGCCCAGATCGATCGGGCGCGTCCGCCCGCCCATGGCCACATGCAGCGCGCGGTCGACGGCGTCGCGGGGGACGTCGAGATTGCGGGCCAACAGGTTGCCGGTACCGAGGGGGACCACGCCCATCGGTACGGAACTGCCGATGAGCCCCCGGGCGACGGAACGCACCGTTCCGTCACCACCGCAGGCGATCACCAAGCCGACTCCCTCCGCCGCGGCCGCGGCGGCCTGCCCGGTTCCCGGATCGGCTTCCGTGGTCTCGTGGAACAGGGGATCGGTCCACCCGTGGCGCGCTGCCCGGATCTCGGTGCGTCGACGGATCTCGTCGCCACTGACTTTGATCGGGTTATAGACGACGGCGACACGGGACGGGGATGGGGCCACGGCACCAATCTGTCAGAATCCTGACCGGCCCGCCATTCCGGCGGCCAGGAGATTTGGTCTGTTCCTCCGAGTACCTATACTCTTGAGCGGAAGTTTGAACGCCTGGTCGCCCCGTGCAGCCGGGCAACTGATCAAGTTTCACCGAAGACCGCAGGTCGCCACTCCCGCCGGGGGTGGTCGAAGGGTCCGGGAGCGCCCGGACGGCCCGCGCAGGAGAACACCGGTCAGCGTCGGACGTGTCAGTGAACCCCAGGGTTCGCGGCCATTCCTCCACGCCCCGTGCCCCCTGCGCACGGGGCGTTCGTGTTTCTCTCGGGCGAGACGAAGCAGAAAGGAGGCGAAACATGGCAAAGCCCGCCAAGGTCCAGGCCGTCGCGGAGATCACGGAGCATTTCCAGAACTCCACGACCGCTGTGGTCACCGAGTACCGCGGACTCTCCGTTCCGCAGGTCACCGAGCTGCGCAAGGCGCTGGGTGAAGGTTCCACGTACACCGTGGCCAAGAACACCCTGGTGAAGCGCGCGGCGCAGGAAGCCGGCGTCGAGGGTCTCGACGACCTCCTGTCCGGCCCCACCGCCATCGCGTTCGTCACCGGTGAGGTCGTGGACGCCGCCAAGGCGCTCAAGAACTTCGCCAAGGACAACAAGGCGCTCGTCATCAAGGGCGGTGTCATGGACGGCCAGCCGCTGTCCGCCACCGACTTCGAGAAGATCGCCGAGCTCGAGTCCCGCGAGGTCCTGCTCGCGAAGCTCGCTGGTGCGCTCAAGGGCAACCAGACCAAGGCCGCCGGCCTGTTCAACGCGCCCGCCTCGCAGCTGGCGCGTCTGTTCGGCGCCCTCCAGGACAAGAAGAACTGACCTACCCCACATGCTTCCGGGCCGCATGACGGCGCCGGGACACAACGAAAGGACGCCACCATGGCGAAGCTCAGCAACGACGAGCTCCTTGATGCCTTCAAGGAGATGACCCTTCTCGAGCTCTCCGAGTTCGTGAAGCTGTTCGAGGACACCTTCGAGGTCACCGCCGCCGCTCCGGTCGCCGTCGCGGCCGCCGGCGCCCCGGCTGCCGGTGGCGAGGCCGCCGCCGAGCAGGACGAGTTCGATGTCGTCCTCGAGTCGGCCGGCGATAAGAAGATCGGCGTGATCAAGGTCGTCCGCGAGATCGTCTCGGGCCTGGGCCTCAAGGAGGCCAAGGACCTCGTCGAGTCCGCTCCCAAGGCGCTGCTGGAGAAGGTCGACAAGGAGGCCGCCGAGGCCGCCAAGACCAAGCTCGAGGAGGCCGGTGCCTCCGTCTCGCTCAAGTGAGCTGACGCAGCACCGCTCGTCAGGGGCGGTCCGGCATTCGTGCCGGGCCGCCCCTGCGGCATTTCCGGGCGACGGGTGGAGGGGATCGACCGGGCCCGATCAGGCATGCCACAGCGTCCGGCGAGCCACCCGGGCGGCGTGCCTTGGCCGCCGTCCACCGGTCTCGCACTACCGGTTCGATCTGATCACGTAACGGAATCGGTGGGCATGTAACAAAGCAGTTCCTCCGAGCGGTAGTTTACAGTGACCGTGGCCACAAACGTGGGCTGAAGTGAGGAGTGCTGACGTGGGTGTCGAGGTTTCCGTCGAAGGGCTGACCAAGTCGTTCGGTTCGCAGAAGATCTGGGAGGACGTGACGTTCACCCTCCCCGAGGGAGAGGTCAGCGCGCTGCTGGGCCCGTCGGGCACCGGTAAGTCCGTGTTCCTCAAGTCGCTGATCGGTCTCCTGCGGCCTGAGCGCGGCAAGATCATCATCGACGGCACGGACATCCTCCAGTGCACCGCCAAGGAGCTCTACGAGGTCCGCAAGCTGTTCGGCGTCCTCTTCCAGGACGGTGCGCTGTTCGGCTCGATGGACCTCTACGACAATGTGGCGTTCCCGTTGCGGGAGCACACGCGCAAGTCGGAATCAGAGATCCGGAACATCGTCATGGAGAAGCTGGAGCTCACCGGTCTCACCGGCGCCGAGGGCAAGCTTCCCGGAGAGATCTCAGGCGGTATGCGCAAGCGCGCCGGCCTGGCCCGCGCCCTCGTACTGGACCCGGAGATCATCCTCGTCGACGAGCCCGACTCGGGACTCGATCCGGTGCGTACGACCTACCTCGCACAGCTGCTCATCGACATCAACGCCCAGATCGACGCCACGATCCTCATCGTGACGCACAACATCAACCTGGCCCGTACGGTTCCCGACAACCTCGGGATGCTGTACCGCAAGAACCTCGTCATGTTCGGCCCCCGCGAGGTGCTCCTCACCAGTGAGGAACCGTCCGTGCGTCAGTTCCTGCGCGGATCCAAGCTCGGCCCCATCGGTATGTCCGAGGAGAAGGACGACGCGCAGATGCGTGCGGAGATGGAGCAGGCCGAGGCCGGGCACAACGACGGTTCCCCGGGCGAGGACGAACTCCGAGGCGTGCCGTCGCAGATGCAGCCGACGCCGGGTAGCCCGGTGCGTCAGGGCGAGCTGCGTCGTGAGAAGCGCGTGTCGGAGATGCTCGACACCCTGCCCGAGGGGGCCCAGAACGCCATCCGTGAGGAGTGGGCCGCGCGAGGCCACGGCAACGGAAACACCGCCACGGCCGTCCCGGCGGGTGCCGTCGCGCCGGCTTCCGGAGGCGACTCCGCCTCCGGAAGCGGCCTGGACGACCACTATGGTTCTGCTGAGAACTGAATCGGCGACGAGTCCGGGGGGGGAGGGTAGATGGCGGAGGGCGCAACCCAGCAGCCAGAAGAGAAGGCCGGGGTCTCGGCTGCCGAGGTCGGCGGCGGTATCCGGGATGCGATCGGCGCGGCTGGTTCGGTGTTCAGGCTCTTCCTCGAGGTGCTCCGGGGGATCTTCAGGAGGCCGTTCCAGTTCCGTGAGTTCATCGAGCAGTCCTGGTTCATCGCCTCGGTGACAATCCTTCCGTCGGCATTGGTCGCGATTCCGTTCGGTGCGGTCGTGGCGATGCAGACCGGATCGTTGGTCCAGCAGTTGGGTGCGGAGGCGTACACCGGTGCGACCGGTGTCCTCGCCGTCGTCCAGCAGGGCGCGCCCCTGGTGACCTCCCTTCTCATCGCCGGCGCCGCGGGATCCGCGGTTGCTGCAGACCTGGGGGCCCGCAGTATCCGCGAGGAACTCGACGCGATGCGGGTCCTGGGAATCGACCCTGTCCAGCGCCTCGTCGTCCCCCGCGTCCTGGGGATGATGCTGGTGGCGGTTCTGCTCAACGGCCTGGTCTCGATCGTCGGGATCTCCGGCGGCTACGTGTTCAACATCCTGCTGCAGGGCGGTACCCCCGGTGCCTACCTCATGTCGTTCGGTGCGCTCGCCCAGCTGCCGGACTTCATCATGTCCTCGTTCAAGGCCCTGGTGTTCGGGCTCATCGCCGGAGTCGTGGCCTCGTACTGCGGCATGAACCCCAAGGGTGGGCCCAAGGGCGTCGGCGATGCCGTGAACCTGGGCGTGGTCCTGACATTCCTCCTGCTGTTCTTCGCCAATCTCATCCTCACGGCGATGTACCTGCAGATCGTTCCCCCGAAGGGGTCGTAGATGGCGATACATACCGACGTCGGGCCCACGCGGGCGCGACTGCGGGCCATGATCCGTGGCCCTATTGCGTCATTCGACTCGCTGGGCGACCAGCTGGCGTTCCACCTCCGGGCCATCCGCTGGATCCCGCAGACGATCGTGCACTACCGGCACGAGGTGCTGCGGCTCATCGCCGAGGTCACGTTCGGGGTGGGCGTGCTGGCGGTCCTCGGCGGCACCATCGGCGTCATCGTCATGATGAGCGGCTTCACCGGCGTGGTGGTCGGCCTGCAGGGCTACGCGGCGCTCGACCAGATCGGCAGCTCGGTCCTCACCGGCTTCCTGTCGGCCTACGTCAACACCCGTGAGGTGGCGCCGGTCGTGGCGTCCCTCGCGCTCTCGGCCACGGTCGGCTGCGGCTTTACCGCCCAGCTCGGTGCCATGCGGATCTCCGAGGAGATCGATGCCCTCGAGGTCATGGCTATCCCGAGTGTCCCGTACCTGGTCACCACCCGGATCATCGCCGGCTTCATCGCGGTGATCCCGCTCTACGTGGTCGGTCTGCTGGCGTCGTACCTGGCCACGCGGGGGGTCAACACCCTGATCCAAGGCCAGTCCACAGGCTCATTCGACCACTATTTCCACCTATTCTTGCCACCAGAAGACGTCATATATTCCTTCATCAAGGTCATCATCTTCGCGTTCGTCCTCGTGATGATCCACTGCTTCTACGGGTTCACCGCCACCGGCGGCCCGGCCGGTGTCGGCGTGGCCGTGGGGCGTGCCGTCCGGACGACGATCGTCGTGGTGGCCATCCTCAACTTCTTCGTCGGACTCGCCCTGTGGGGCACGACCACGACTGTGCGGGTGGCCGGATGAACGAGATGTCCTCGACGAGGAAGCGACTGCTCGCAGCCCTGTTCATCGTCATTGTGATGGCCTTCGTCGCTGTCACCGTCGCCATCTACAACCGGGCGTTCACGTCGTCGGACAGCGTCACCATGTACACCGACGACATGGCCTTCGCCCTGCCGAACGACGCGGACGTCAAGGCCCGGGGTGTACTGGTCGGTCGCGTCGCAGGCGTTGAGCTGGAGGGCGACCGGGTGCGCGTCGACATGGAGTTCGACCCGGCCTATATGGATCAGCTGCCCGCGAACATCAGCGGGCGGTTACTGCCCAAGACGCTGTTCGGCGAGCGCTACGTCTCACTGGCGTTCCCCGACCAGCCGGTCGGCACGATCGAGGCTGGTGCGACCATCGAGCAGGATTCCCGCGGTAACGCGACCGAGCTCGGTCGCGTCCTCGACGGATTGCTCCCGGTACTGGAGGCAGTCCCGCCGGAGAAGCTCGCCGGCACGCTCGGCGCCATCAACCAGGCGCTGGCCGGCAGGGGAGACGAGATCGGCGCGGGCCTGGTCGACATCGGACAGGTCTTCGACGGAATCACCCAGGAGATGCCCGCACTGGAGGCCGGGCTCGAGGATCTGGCGACCTTCTCCCAGACCTATTCCGAGGCGCTGCCCGACCTCATCCACGCTCTCGACGCACTCCGGACCACCGGCGACACGGTGATCCAGCGGCGCACCGACATAGCGGACGGGTTGGAGCGGATCAGCTCGGGCTCCGAGGCGGCCACCGGCTTCCTCGTCGACAACCGCGACGACCTCATCGCGCTGACCATCAACTCGCGCCGCTCGCTGGAGGCGCTCGCCGAGTACACGCCGGCGCTTCCCTGCACGGCCGAACTGTTCATGACCGCTCTCGAGCGTTCTGACGACATTCTCGGCGTGGGGACCTCGACCCCCGGTATCCGGGTGACCATCGAGGTCGTCAACCCCAAGGGTCGGTACGTCCCCAACCAGGACGAGCCCCGGTTCTTCGACACGCGTGGACCGCGCTGCTACGAGCCCGCCCAGGCACCGCAGAACTTCCCTATGGCACCCGGCGGTGCGATCGCGGACGGCTCCTATCAGCCGCCCTCACGTAACCCCGGGCCGGAATTCATGCCCACCCTGCCGAATCCCCTGTTGGAAGACGGTCCCGTGCCCACCATGCGCACTCGGGGATCAGTTCCCGCAGCCCCCGGCCGCGCCGTGCCGGAGCAGCCGAACATGCCGTTCCCGTCGACCGTCACCGCGGGACAGGGAGCAGACGTGATGGCCATGGCCTACGCCGGATCTCCACTGGAGACCGACACCGTCCGAACCGTGTACGGAGTCGCCACCTCACGTGACGTCGACGAGGTCCCGGGGTGGATAGGCGCCGTCGGTGCTCCGGCGCTGCGCGGAACGGAGGTGGCCTTCAAGTGAACGCGAAACTCAAGGCAGTGTTCCGCGGTGGACTGCTGGGATCGTTCGTCAAGCTCACCGTCTTCGTGGTGGTGACTGTCCTGCTCAGTGCGGTTCTCGCCACCACCATCCGTGGTGGTACCCGTGAAGACGGGACCAAGTACTCGGCGATCTTCTCCGACGCGACCATGGTCGAGGAGGGGGATGACGTCCGTATCGCCGGTGTCGTGGTGGGGCACGTTACCGACTTCGAGGTGTACGACCGAGACAAGGCGAAGGTCTACTTCACCATGGTCGGCGACCGCACCCTGCCGGAGAACGTCCACCTGACGCTGCGATTCCGCAACATGATCGGTCAGCGGTACATGAACATCGCCCGAGTGCCGGGCCCCGCCCAGCCGGCGATGCCGGCGGGAACGACGATCCCGCTCGACAAGACCTCGCCGGCCGTCGACCTCACCGCGCTGTTCAACGGGTTCCAACCCTTGTTCACCACGCTGCAGCCCGACGACGTCAACGCGCTGGCGGACTCGCTGGTCAAGGTCCTCCAGGGTGAGGGCGGGACCGTCGCCAACCTGGTCCAGCAGACAGGTCAGCTCACCAACCATCTGGCCGATCGCGACCAGGTGATCGGCGAGGTCATCGACAACCTCACCCAGGTGCTGCAGACCATCAACGATCGTGATGTGCAGTTCCAGCAGCTCGTGGTGACCACCCGCCAGCTCGTCGAGGGGCTGGCCCAGGAGCGTGACGCGATCGGTAGCTCTCTCGATTCGATGGCTGACCTGACCTCGTCCGCGGAGAACATCGTCACCGCGACCAGGCCCAGCGTCACCGAGTCGCTCGACCATCTCAAGAAGGTCACGGATGACGTGGTCGCGAATGAGGACAAGGTCAGCGAGGTGCTGCACAACATGCCGCTCAAGACCGACAACCTCATCCGGATGGGATCGTTCGGGTCCTGGTTCCAGTTCTATCTGTGTGGCGCGGACATCGTGTCGGGGCCGGGCAACAACGTGCCCAACCTCCTGCCCTCCGGTGGTCCGACACTCAACCACGTGCTGTACACCAACTCCGCACCTCGGTGCCACGAAGGGGGGATCCCGTGAGCAAGCGCAAGCCAGGGGAGCCCCGGTTCTCCAACGCGATGGTCGGCGCCGTGGGCGTGCTGGTGATCCTCGTGCTCACGGCGGGATCGTTCATGCTGGACGCTCTGCCGTTTGTGGGTGCCGGGCCGAAGTACAAGGCCTATTTCTCGGAGGCCGCCGGCCTCACCGACGGCAACGAGGTGCGGGTCGCCGGGGTCAAGGTCGGAGTCGTCACCGACGTCGCGCTCGAGGGCGACAAGGTCGCCGTGGGTTTCCGGGCGAAGGACGCCTGGCTCGGCGACGACACCCGCGCGAGCATCCAGATCAAGACGGTGCTGGGGCAGAAGTACCTCGCCCTCACTCCCGCGGGCAACGGTGAGCTGGACCGGTCGGAGCCCATCCCGCTCGAGCGGACGGTGGCGCCGTACGACGTCGTGACCGCGTTCTCGTCGGCCGCCGAGACCCTCGACAAGATCGACGACACCAAGCTGGCGACAAGCCTCGACACCCTCACCGATGCGATGCAGGCCTCTCCCGAGGAGTTCCGCGGCGCCGTCGACGGCGTGGCCCGCCTGTCCCAGACCATCTCCAGCCGCGACGACGAACTCCGTGCGCTCCTCGAGGCCACCAAGACGAGCTCGGAGATCCTGGCCGAGCGTAATGACGACTTCCGGCGGCTCATCATCGGCACCGGGCAGCTCCTCGGTGAGCTCAACGCACGGTCGGAGAGCCTCAAGCTGGTCCTGGCGTCGACCCGCGGACTGTCCGCCGAGCTCCGGCTCTTCGTGGCCGAGAACGAGGCGGAGTTCGCTCCCACCCTGGAGAGTCTGGATTCCGCGCTCGGGGTCCTGACCGACCACGAGGAGGAGCTGAAGAAGTCGATCCACAACCTCGCCCCGTTCTACCGGTTGTACGCCAACATGCTGGGTACCGGACGATGGTTCGATTCGGTGGTCACCAACCTGATACCGCCGGGCGCGCCTGAGCCGCCGTTCTACCCGGGCGCCCGTGGCCCCGCACGACTGAGTGGGATCAACTGATGACCAAGAAACTGCCGTACTGGCTGCTCGCGCTGATCCTCGTCGTCGTCGTCGCGATCGTCGCCGTGACCTACCTATCCGTGTCCCGCATGGGGCGGACCACCATCACCGCGACGTTCCCGTCGGCGGTCGGTATCTCCCAGGGCACCGACGTGAGAATCCTCGGCGTCACCGTGGGCTCGGTGGACAAGGTGGTGCCGATGGGCGAGACGGTCGAGGTGGAGCTCCACGTCCGGCGGGGTGTCGAGGTCCCGGCCGACGCCAAGGCCGTCCAGGTGACCCCGTCGGTCATCCCAGACCGCAACATCCAGTTGGTCCCGGCCTACGCGGGTGGCCCGACCATGGAGTCAGGCGCGCACATCCCGCTCGACCGGACCGCGACACCGGTCGAGGTGGACAAGCTGTACGCCTCGGTCCAGGAGCTCACCGAGGCGCTCGGTCCCGACGGGGCCAACAAGGACGGCTCGCTCGATCGCTTCCTGGCGACGTCCGCGGATACGCTCGGCGGCAACGGCGCCGCCCTAGGACGGTCGATAGACGAGCTGTCCACGGCGGCCACGACGCTCGCCGACTCCAGCCAGGACATCAGCGACACGGTGGTCAACCTGCAGTCCTTCGTCACCATGCTGGCGGAGAACGACGCGCAGGTCCGCAATTTCAACACGCAGATGGCGACCTTCAACTCGACGGTCGCCGGGCAGCGGGAGGACCTGCAGGGCGCGCTGGCCGAGCTGAGCTACGCCCTGGCCGACGTGGCCCGTCTCGTCCGGGACAACCAGGACGTGATCCGCAGCAACGCCGACCGGCTGGCCTCCCTCAGCCAGATCACGGCGGACCAGCGCGGCGACATCGAGGAGATCCTCAAGACCGCCCCGCTGGCGCTGGCCAACCTCATCAACGCCTACGACGCGGAGTCCGGCTCCCTGTCGATGCGCGCGAACATCCCGGAGAAGCAGAACCCCGCCGGTGTTCTGTGCACGCTCATGAAGCTGGGCCGGCTCAATCCGGGCAATGAGATGTTCCAGGAGCTCGACAACCTGCGGCGCGCCGACATCCAGGCGTGTGAGGCGCTCGCTCCGGAGCGCAACCAAGAACTTCGTGCGTCCAACCCGAACCTGCCGCTGGGCATCCTCGAGGGTGAGATGAAGCAGTCCATTCCGGTGCCCGGCACCGTTCCGGGGATCCGCGGCTGGCCGATGACCCCCGCGTCCGAAGGGGGGCAGTGATGAGACACGACAGTCACGACGCCGCGGCCGGGCCGACTGCAGCCGGTCTCGCCCGATCAGGTCTCGGATTGCCCGGGATCGGCCGGGCCGGACGGGTGCTGGGCGCCACGGCGCTCGTCTCGGTGCTCGCGGCCGGGTGTTCGATGAACCTCGAGGACTACACCCTGCCCGGTGGTGCCGACGTGGGGGAGGACCCCCTGAACGTGGCCATCCAGTTCGACGACGTCCTGGACCTGGTCCTGCAGTCCTCGGTCAAGGTCAACGGCCTCGACGCCGGCCGGGTCACCGGCATCTCGCTCGCCGAGGACGGGTGGACCGCCCAGGTCGAGGTGCTGATCAACGACGACGTGGACCTTCCGGAGAATGTCGAGGCGTCGATCCAGCAGACCAACCTCCTCGGTGAGAAGTTCGTCCAGCTCACCCCGCCGGAGGATGCCGAGCCCGTCGGGCAACTCGAATCCGGTGACGTCATCCGCACCTCCAACACGCGCACGGCCACCGATATCGAGCAGGTGCTCGGCGCCCTGTCGCTGTTGCTGAACGGCGGCGGCGTGGACCAGCTGCAGCCGATCGTGGCGGAGATGCGCAAGGTCACCGACGGTCGGGAGGAGGGGCTCACCGAAACGCTGCGGTCGGCCGACGAACTCATCTCGGGTCTCAACCGGCAGCGCGACAGCATCACCGCGGCACTCGAGGGGGTCAACCTGATGTCCGCCCGGGCGAACGACCAGCGCGCGCAGATCCAGGCGGCCCTGGACGAGTTGCCCGCGGGTGTGGCCGTGCTCGAGGAGCAGCGGCCGCAGTTCGTGGAGATGCTGCGTCGGGTGGA
Organism: Dietzia aurantiaca; assembly: GCF_021033825.1. Classification (GTDB taxonomy): domain Bacteria; phylum Actinomycetota; class Actinomycetes; order Mycobacteriales; family Mycobacteriaceae; genus Dietzia; species Dietzia aurantiaca. Next base: position 130,096 of record NZ_JAIFXZ010000001.1, on the reverse strand, counting down.
CGCCCTGGGGCAGGTCGGTTCCGACATCCTTCTGACCAGCCGTGAGGACCTCATCGCGGATCTGCGGGCACTGCGGCCGGTATTGCAGTACCTTGGTGAATCCACGCCGGAACTCATCGAGCTGACCGGGTTCGTCCCGACGTTCCCGTTCCCGGACGCCTCGATCCAGTCGACGATCGGTGGTTCGGCCAACGTGTTCCTGTCGATCGACGCCACGATCTCCGAGACCCTCCGCAACCTCGGCGCCAACCAGGGCAACCCGGTGCCGCTCTGGCCCACCACGACCAGCGGTCCGTACAACGTCGATCCGGGCAACCCCTGGATCGGGGACAACGGACCCGACAGGCGCACGACCATCGTGCTGCCGTTGCTTCCCGTCCCGCCGATCATGGACCGGGCAGTGAACCCCCCGCCCGCGCCCGGTACCTCGGAGTTCTCCGAGAACTACCTGCCCGAACCAGGGGAGCCCGGATACCAGTGAACAAGACCCTGAGAACGCAGCTCATCGCCTTCTGCGTGATCGCCGCAGTGGGGATCACCTATGTCGGCGCCAACTACGTGCGCCTGCCGTCGCTGTTCGGTATCGGCCAGTACAAGGTCTATCTCGACCTGCCCGACACCGGCGGCGTGTTCACCAACGCGGCCGTCAGCTATCGAGGGACCCCGGTCGGCCGCATCGGGGACCTCTCGCTCACCGAGGACGGCGTCCGGGTCGCACTGGATCTGGACTCCAGCGCGCCCGACATCCCGGCCGACACGGTCGCCGTCGTGGCCAACCGGTCGGCGATCGGTGAGCAGTACGTCGACCTTCGACCACGCAGTCTCTCCGAGCCCTATCTGGAGGACGGAGACGTGATCTCTGCGGGCGACGAGGCGCTGCCCGTCCGCGTGGAGGACCTGCTGCTGTCGGTCGACGAGTTGTCGCGGTCGGTTCCGCTCGACGAGCTCGAGGTGACGGTCGACGAACTCGGAAAGGCCTTCGAGGGGCGGGGTCCCCAGCTCCAGCGGCTGTCCGATTCGTTGATCACGATCTCGGACTCCGGAATTCGGACCATGCCCCAGCTCCAGGCGCTCATCCGCGACGGTGCCACGGTCCTGGACACGCAGGCGGACCAGTCCGGCGAGATCATCAGCTTCTCCCGCGACCTGCGGACGGTCACCGAAGCACTGCGTGATTCGGACTCGGATCTGGAGCGGCTGATCTCCACCGCGCCGGAGTTCGCGGACGAGACCCGCCGCCTGGTGGAGATCTCGGGCGAACCCCTGACGCGTTCGGTGACCAATCTGTCGAATACCATGAAGACGGTCGACCCGCTGGCGCCGTCGTTCAAGGTGCTGCTGCAGCTGTTGCCCGCACTGGCCGCCGGCGGTCTGTCCGTGGCCCCGGGCGACGGGACGATCCACTTCGGTCTCGTTCTCGAGATGGACAACCCGACCCCCTGCACCATGGGATACGAGGGGACGCAGCAGATCATCGACGAGATGAAGGCACAGGATCCCTCGTTCGATCCGCAGGAGCAGAACTTCCCGCCCAACTACGACGCGCACTGCTCGGTACCGTTCGGCAGCCCGACCAACGTGCGTGGCGCGGAGCGGGTCGAGTACGCGTATCCGGGTGTCGTGCAGCCGTGGGACAACAAGCCCAAGATCGATCCGGACAAGCTCAACCTGTCGGTGGCCGCCGAGCAGCTCGCGGTCCTGCAGGGACTGATCCCGCGGTGACGCGGCGACCGCCCGGTGATCCGGCGCGCCGCCCGTCCGGTACCGTCGCCGCCATGAGTTCGCAGGAGACGAGCGAGAGCACGGACACCACTGCCGCTGCCGCCGGGGTGCCGCGGTGGCTGACGGCCGTGTCCCTGGTGGTGCTGGTGGTGGGGCTGTCGGTTCTGGGCGTGTTCGGCTGGCGCTACGCCGAGGCGCGTTCGGCGCAGACCGCGGCCACGCAGCGGGACGAGGTCACGGACGTCGCCTCGCAGGTGATCATCAACGCGTTCAGCTTCGATCATCAGAAGGTGGACGAGTCGCTCCAGCAGCTCTCCTCGATGTCGACAGGGGACTTCCTCACCGAGCAGGAGCAGTGGTCGGAGGACGTCCGCAACCGGGTCATCGAGCAGAAGGCCGTCACCACGGCCACCGTCTCGAACGCGGCGGTCGAGGAGTTGAACGTCGACGAGGGTGACGCCGCCGTGCTGGTCGTGTTCACCGCCCACTCCGAGCGCGAGGGCCAGGAGGACATCACGGGCCGCCAGGCGATGCGGGTGGACCTGACCCGGGTCGACGGCCAGTGGAAGGCTGACGCGGTCAACCAGGTGGGTGTGACGGTGCCGGTCGGCCAGTCCAGCCAGTCCGTGCAGGATCTCGAACTCCCGGACCCCGAGGACGTCGAGGACGAGGACAGCTCCGCCGGCACCGCGGGGGAGGGGTCGACCTCCGCGCCGGCTCCCACCACCACCGCCGGACGATGAGGAAGGGCGAGGAGAGCTAGATGCCACCCATCAAGAGGAACCAGAAGCCGGCCCAGGCCCCCGCCACGCGTCGACTCGCCGGTCACTCCGGCCCGGCCCGCCAGGGATCGACCGGGTCGCCCGAAGCAGGTACCGGGCCGGTGACCACGCCCCGGGGTGTGAACGAGGTCGACGACGACAAGGCCGCCACCCGTTCCGCAGCCACCGACCCGCGGACGGATGCGGGGGAGGCGGCGTCTCGTCGTCGTCCCTCCGGGCGGACCCTCGCCTACGCCGCGCTCGCCGTGGGCGTGGTGGCCGGGGCGGCGGGCGCCTATCTCGCCACCGAGCCGGGCATCTCGGTGCCCAATCAGGCGTTCGTGGACAGGGCGGAGACCGACGAGGTCCTCACCGCGGCGTCGACCAACGTGCAGCGGCTCGTGTCGATCGATCACGAGAGCCTCGACGAGTACCACGACTCGCTGGGCGAGTTCCTCACGCCGAACCTCGTCGAGGAACTCGACGCGAACTGGCCGGCGCTCCGTGACAGCTACGAGCAGTCCGCGACCACCGTCGACGCGCAGGTCCGAGAGGCCGGCCTGTCCTATCTCGAGGGTGACCGCGCGGAGGTCCTGCTGGTCCAGGACGTCTCGATGGAGCGCGACGGCGCCGCCGCGGGCAGCACCAGCGGCACCTACCTCGTCGGTCTGGACAGGGTCGACGGCGTCTGGAAGCTGTCGAAGATCCCGGATCTGCCGTCCTGACACGCCTCGGTCGGCCGCGGATCGGACATTCTCCGGCCGGGGATCCGGGACAAGCGGCGTCAGATCCTTGACGAACGGGCTTCGACCCGTCACTCTTTAGGGGCATCGGGCGTAGAGGACTCCGCCCGGGTGCGACGTCCCGACCGGGGGCCGATGAGGCGAGAGCCACGAGGGCAACCAGCGCAGGGACGGTCGTCGCGCCACGCATGCCACAGCCTCCGGGGCTCTCCCCGTCGAGGGCTGGACTTCAGTGCCGCTATAGGCTAGATTAGGTCGTTGCGCTGGCTGCTATTTGCCTCATGTTCCGTCATCGACGGCCCGTTCCCGGTCTGACCGGGTATTTCCGGGCCTTGAAGATCAGTGACGGCACACGGGTGGATACCCGTCGGCGGACCGCTCGCAGATACATCTGTGGTCACCGCCCGTGGTGATCACGTGAGGTGCTGGAAGGACCCATCTTGGCAGTCTCCCGCCAGACCACGTCAGTCTCCACCGTTCCCGGTGCGCCCCGGAGAGTCTCGTTCGCGAAGCTCACCGAGCCGTTGCCGGTCCCGGGGCTGCTCGACCTCCAGACGGAGTCGTTCGAGTGGTTCATCGGTTCGGAGGAGTGGCAAGAGAGGGCCGCCTCGCGCGGCACCACGAACCTCGAGGGAGGCCTGGAGTCCATCCTCAAGGAGATCTCCCCGATCGAGGACTTCTCCGGCTCCATGTCGCTCTCGTTCTCGGAGCCGTACTTCGAAGAGGTCAAGGCGTCCCTCGAGGACTGCCGTGAGAAGGACCGCACCTACGAGGCTCCGCTCTTCGTCACCGCCGAGTTCGAGAACACCGAAACCGGCGAGATCAAGTCCCAGACCGTCTTCATGGGTGATTTCCCCATGATGACCGACAAGGGCACCTTCATCATCAACGGCACCGAGCGGGTCGTCGTCTCGCAGCTCGTCCGTTCGCCGGGCGTCTACTTCGACCGGTCGCGCGACAAGTCGACCGAGCGTGACGTCCACGCGGTCAAGGTCATCCCGTCGCGCGGTGCGTGGCTCGAGTTCGACGTGGACAAGCGCGACACGGTCGGTGTCCGCATCGACCGCAAGCGTCGCCAGTCCGTCACCGTGCTGCTCAAGGCGCTCGGCTGGACCACCACCGAGATCAAGGAGCGCTACGGCTTCTCCGAGATCATGATGTCGACCCTCGAGAAGGACACCGTCGAGGACACCGACCAGGCGTTGCTCGAGATCTACCGCAAGCTGCGTCCGGGCGAGCCCCCGACCCGCGAGTCGGCCGAGGCGCTGCTGGAGAACCTGTTCTTCAAGGAGAAGCGCTACGACCTGGCCCGCGTCGGCCGCTACAAGGTCAACCGCAAGCTCGGTCTGCCGGACCCGGAGGGCGACGCCACCACGACGCTCACCCGCGAGGACATCGCGGCCACCATCGAGTACCTGGTGCGCCTGCACGCCGGCGACGCGTCGATGCAGGTCGAGGGCGGCCGCGAGGTGCCGGTCGAGGTGGACGACATCGACCACTTCGGTAACCGTCGTCTCCGCACGGTCGGTGAGCTGATCCAGAACCAGGTCCGCGTCGGCCTGTCGCGCATGGAGCGCGTCGTCCGCGAGCGCATGACCACGCAGGACTCCGAGGCGATCACCCCGCAGTCGCTGATCAACATCCGGCCCATCACCGCTGCACTCAAGGAGTTCTTCGGAACCTCCCAGATGTCGCAGTTCATGGACCAGAACAACCCGCTGTCGGGCCTGACCCACAAGCGTCGTCTCTCCGCGCTCGGCCCGGGCGGTCTGTCGCGTGAGCGTGCCGGCCTCGAGGTGCGAGACGTCCACGCCTCGCACTACGGGCGCATGTGTCCGATCGAGACCCCCGAGGGTCCGAACATCGGCCTCATCGGTTCTCTCTCGGTGTACGCGCGGGTCAACCCGTTCGGCTTCATCGAGACCCCGTACCGTCGTGTCGTCGACGGCGTCGTCACCGACCAGGTGGACTACCTGACGGCCGACGAGGAGGACCGCTACGTCGTGGCGCAGGCCAACTCCGAGCTCTCGCCGGAGATGACCTTCGTGAGCGACCGGGTGCTCGTGCGCAAGAAGCACGGCGACGTCGAGGTCGTCGAGGCCGCGGATGTCGACTACATGGACGTCTCGCCGCGTCAGATGGTCTCCGTGGCCACCGCGATGATCCCGTTCCTCGAGCACGACGACGCCAACCGTGCCCTCATGGGCGCGAACATGCAGCGTCAGGCCGTGCCGCTGGTGCGTTCCGAGGCGCCGCTCGTCGGCACCGGCATGGAGCTGCGTGCCGCCGTCGACGCCGGTGACGTGATCGTCAACACCACGCCGGGCATGGTCGAGGAGGTCTCCGCCGACTTCATCACCGTGATGGACGACGACGGAGGTCGCCAGACCTACCGCCTGTCGAAGTTCGCGCGCTCCAACCAGGGCACGTGCTCCAACCAGAAGCCGATCGTCGACGAGGGTGACCGCGTCGAAGCCGGCCAGGTTCTCGCCGACGGCCCCTGCACCGAGGACGGTGAGATGGCCCTGGGCAAGAACCTGCTCGTGGCGATCATGCCGTGGGAGGGCCACAACTACGAGGACGCGATCATCCTCTCGCAGCGACTGGTGGAGGAGGACGTCCTGACGTCCATCCACATCGAGGAGCACGAGATCGACGCCCGCGACACGAAGCTGGGCGCCGAGGAGATCACCCGCGACATCCCGAACGTCTCCGACGAGGTCCTCGCGGACCTGGACGACCGTGGCATCGTGCGCATCGGCGCCGAGGTCCGCGACGGCGACATCCTGGTCGGCAAGGTCACGCCGAAGGGCGAGACCGAGCTCACCCCCGAGGAGCGCCTGCTGCGCGCCATCTTCGGCGAGAAGGCCCGCGAGGTCCGCGACACGTCACTCAAGGTGCCCCACGGCGAGTCCGGCAAGGTCATCGGCGTCCGCGTCTTCTCGCGTGACGACGAGGACGATCTGCCCCCCGGTGTCAACGAGCTCGTCCGCGTGTACGTGGCGCAGAAGCGCAAGATCCAGGACGGCGACAAGCTCGCCGGCCGCCACGGCAACAAGGGCGTCATCGGCAAGATCCTCCCCGCGGAGGACATGCCGTTCATGCCCGACGGCACGCCGGTGGACATCATCCTCAACACCCACGGTGTCCCGCGTCGTATGAACATCGGCCAGATCATGGAGACCCATCTGGGCTGGCTGGCCAAGGCCGGCTGGGAGGTGCCGCGTGAGGCGGACGGCTCCCTGCCGGAGTGGGCGGCCAAGCTGCCGGAGCAGATCCACCGCGTCGAGCCCGACACGAACACCGCCACCCCGGTGTTCGACGGTGCCGCGGACACGGAGATCACCGGCCTGCTCGGTCACACCCTCCCGAACCGTGACGGCGAGCGGATGGTCCAGGGCGACGGCAAGGCGACCCTCATCGATGGTCGTTCGGGTGAGCCGTTCCCGTACCCGGTGTCCGTCGGCTACATGTACATCCTGAAGCTGCACCACCTGGTGGACGACAAGATCCACGCCCGGTCGACCGGTCCGTACTCGATGATCACCCAGCAGCCGCTCGGCGGTAAGGCCCAGTTCGGTGGCCAGCGCTTCGGTGAGATGGAGTGCTGGGCCATGCAGGCCTACGGCGCGGCGTACACGCTGCAGGAACTGCTGACCATCAAGTCCGATGACGTCGTGGGCCGCGTGAAGGTCTACGAGGCGATCGTCAAGGGCGAGAACATCCCGGAGCCCGGCATCCCGGAGTCCTTCAAGGTTCTTCTGAAGGAGCTGCAGTCGCTGTGCCTCAACGTCGAGGTGCTCTCCAGTGACGGGCAGGCCGTCTCCCTCGGCGAGGGTGACGACGACGACCTCGACCGCACCGCCGCGAACCTGGGGATCAACCTCTCGCGCGACGAGTCCTCCGCGGCCGACGAGCTGGCGCAGTAAGTAGGCGGGCGGTGCGGCCGAGAGGTCGCACCGCACCGCACCCGAAGAATTCAGTTCCACCACGGCGGGCCCCGCAAGCGGCCCCACCCCGAGCGGGGCCCGCCATCATCCCACCCGGGAAAGGACGCCTACGTGCAGGACGTCAACTACTTCGACGAGCTGGTCATCAGCCTCGCCACCGCCGAGGACATCCGTAACTGGTCCTACGGCGAGGTCAAGAAGCCGGAGACCATCAACTACCGCACCCTCAAGCCGGAGAAGGAGGGCCTGTTCTGCGAGAAGATCTTCGGCCCCACCCGGGACTGGGAGTGCTACTGCGGTAAGTACAAGCGCGTCCGCTTCAAGGGCATCATCTGTGAGCGCTGTGGCGTCGAGGTGACCCGCGCCAAGGTGCGTCGTGAGCGGATGGGCCACATCGAGCTGGCCGCGCCGGTCACGCACATCTGGTACTTCAAGGGCGTTCCGTCGCGCCTGGGCTACCTGCTCGACCTGGCGCCCAAGGATCTCGACAAGATCATCTACTTCGCCGCGTACGTCATCACCGATGTCGACACCGAGCTCCGCCACAACGAGCTCAGCACCCTCGAGGCCCAGGTCGTCGAGGAGCGCAAGATCATCGAGGACGAGCGCGACTCCGACATCGAGGCGCGCGCCAAGAAGCTCGAGGCCGACCTGGCCGAGCTCGAGGCCGAGGGTGCCAAGGCCGACCAGCGTCGCAAGGTGAAGGACGGCGGCGAGAAGGAGATGAAGAAGATCCGCGAAGCGGCCCAGCGTGAGCTGGACCGTCTCGAGGAGATCTGGACCACCTTCACCAAGCTCGACGTCAACCAGATCATCGTCGACGAGGGCATCTACCGCGAACTCGATGACCGCTTCGGCGAGTACTTCGAGGGCGGCATGGGCGCCGAGGCGATCCAGTCGCTGCTGGAGAACTTCGACCTCGAGGCCGAGGCCGAGTCGCTCCGCGACGTCATCCGCAACGGCAAGGGGCAGAAGAAGATCCGGGCGCTCAAGCGCCTCAAGGTCGTCTCGGCGTTCCTGCAGTCGGGCAACCACCCGGCCGCGATGGTGCTCGGTGCCGTCCCGGTGATCCCGCCGGAGCTGCGCCCGATGGTCCAGCTCGACGGTGGCCGCTTTGCCACGTCGGACCTCAACGACTTGTACCGCCGTGTGATCAACCGCAACAACCGCCTCAAGCGACTGATGGACCTCGGCGCGCCCGAGATCATCGTCAACAACGAGAAGCGGATGCTGCAGGAGTCCGTCGACGCACTGTTCGACAACGGTCGTCGCGGCCGCCCCGTCACGGGCCCGGGCAATCGCCCGCTCAAGTCGCTGTCCGACCTGCTCAAGGGCAAGCAGGGCCGCTTCCGTCAGAACCTGCTCGGAAAGCGCGTCGACTACTCGGGTCGTTCCGTGATCGTCGTGGGCCCGCAGTTGCAGCTGCACCAGTGTGGTCTACCCAAGCTCATGGCACTCGAGCTGTTCAAGCCGTTCGTCATGAAGCGTCTGGTGGACCTCAACCACGCGCAGAACATCAAGTCCGCCAAGCGCATGGTCGAGCGTCAGCGCGACCAGGTGTGGGACGTGCTCGAAGAGGTCATCGCCGAGCACCCGGTGATGCTCAACCGTGCGCCCACGCTGCACCGTCTCGGCATCCAGGCGTTCGAGCCGCAGCTCGTCGAGGGTAAGGCGATCCAGCTGCACCCGCTGGTGTGTGAGGCCTTCAACGCCGACTTCGACGGTGACCAGATGGCCGTCCACCTCCCGCTGTCCGCGGAGGCCCAGGCCGAGGCCCGCATCCTCATGCTCGCCTCGAACAACATCCTGTCGCCGGCGTCCGGTCGTCCGCTCGCCATGCCGCGACTGGACATGGTCACGGGCCTGTACTACCTGACCCGTCTCGACGAGGGGGCGACCGGCTCCCACGTGCCGGCCACCGAGAACGAGCCGGCCCAGGGTGTGTACTCGACCTCGGCCGAGGCCATCATGGCCGTTGACCTCGGTGTGCTCGACATCCACGCGCCGGTCCAGATGCGTCTGACGCATCAGCGTCCGTCCGCCGAGATCGAGGCCGAGAAGTTCCCCGAGGGCTGGACCCCCGGCCAGGAGTGGATCACCGAGACCACACTGGGTCGCGTCTTGTTCAACGAGCTGCTCCCGACGGACTACCCGTTCGTCAACGAGCAGATGCCGAAGAAGCGTCAGGCCGTCATCATCAACGATCTGGCCGAGCGCTACCCGATGATCGTCGTGGCGCAGACGGTGGACAAGCTCAAGGACACAGGCTTCTACTGGGCCACCCGCTCGGGTGTCACCATCGCCATGTCCGATGTGCTCGTGCCGCCGGCCAAGAAGGAGATCCTCGCCTCCTACGACGCCAAGGCCGCGCGCCTCGAGTCGCAGTTCGACCTGGGCAAGATCACCGACGAGGAGCGCAAGAGCGACCTCGTCAAGCTCTGGCAGGAGGCCACCGACGAGATCGGCCAGGCCATGGAGGCGAACTACCCGGACACCAACCCGATCCCGACGATCGTCAAGTCGGGCGCGGCCGGCAACATGACCCAGATCCGCGCGCTCGCGGGAATGAAGGGTCTGGTGACGCGTCCGAACGGCGAGTTCATCCCGCAGCCCATCAAGTCCTCGTTCCGCGAGGGCCTGACGGTGCTCGAGTACTTCATGAACACGCACGGTGCCCGTAAGGGTCTGGCCGATACCGCCCTGCGTACCGCCGACTCGGGCTACCTCACCCGGCGTCTGGTCGACGTGTCGCAGGACGTCATCGTCCGCGAGACCGACTGTGGCACCAACAAGGGTGTCGAGACGGTCATCGCCCGTCCGGTCATGGACGTCCAGGGCAACCCGACCGGTGACCTCGAGCGGGACGAGCACGTCGAGACCTCGACGTTCGCCCGGACGCTCGCAGAGGACGCCACGGACGCCTCGGGCAACGTGATCGTCGCGGCGGGCACCGACCTGGGTGACCCCACCATCGAGGCGCTCATCGCCGCCGGCGTGCAGAACGTCAAGGTCCGTTCGGTCCTGACCTGCACCACCGGAACCGGAGTGTGTGCGACCTGCTACGGCCGCTCGATGGCCACCGGCCAGCTGGTGGACATCGGCGAGGCCGTCGGCATCGTCGCCGCGCAGTCGATCGGTGAGCCCGGTACGCAGCTGACCATGCGTACGTTCCACCAGGGTGGCGTCGGTGACGACATCACCGGTGGTCTGCCGCGAGTCCAGGAGCTCTTCGAGGCCCGTGTCCCCAAGGGCAAGGCCCCGATCGCCGAGGAAGCCGGCCGGATCCGCCTCGACGAGGAGGAGCGTTTCTACACGATCACGATCGTCCCGGACAACGGGGCGGACGAGATCGTCTACGAGAAGCTCTCCAAGCGTCAGGGCCTCGCGCACATCGACCTCGACGACGGCTCGTCGCGGCCGATCGCCGACGGCGACCACCTCGACCGCGGTCAGCCGCTCCTGGAGGGCCCCGCCGACCCGCACGAGGTGCTGGCGATCCTCGGTACGAACGGCGTCCAGAAGCACCTCGTCGACGAGGTGCAGAAGGTCTACCGCTCGCAGGGTGTGTCGATCCACGACAAGCACATCGAGGTCATCGTCCGCCAGATGATGCGCCGCGTGGCCATCAGCGAGTCGAACAGCACCGAGTTCCTGCCCGGTGCCCTGGTCGAGCGTGCGGAGCTCACGGCGGAGAACCGTCGCGTGCTCACCGAGGGCGGCTCGCCCGCCTCGGCGCGCCCGGTGCTCATGGGCATCACCAAGGCCTCGCTCGCCACCGACTCGTGGCTCTCGGCGGCCTCCTTCCAGGAGACCACCCGCGTGCTCACCGACGCCGCCATCAACAAGCGGTCGGACAAGCTCGTGGGCCTCAAGGAGAACGTCATCATCGGTAAGCTCATCCCGGCGGGTACCGGTATCAACCGCTACCGGAACTCGACGGTCGAGCCCACCGAGGAAGCCCGCGCAGCGGCGTACTCCATCCCGGATTACGGCGACGGCTTCTACGGTCCCGAGGACGGTTTCGGCGACGCCACCGGCGCGTCGGTCCGCCTGGACGACCTGGGCTACTGACAACGTCGGTGGGCGCGCGTAAGCCGTTCACCAGCGATATCGCCATCACCGGACCCCCGAGCACACACTGTGCCCGGGGGTCCGGTGCGTCAGCCCGGCCGCGTTCTGGCCAGGGGCGAACGTGTTCTAGACTTGACCGACGTGCCCTGGGCCGCCTCGCCTGTGGCGAGCGGCCCGCGGCGTCCGATGACCGGAGGGAGACGATCGACCGTGCGGATCGCACTGCTTTCGTACAGGAGTAAGCCACACGGCGGAGGGCAGGGCGTCTACGTCCGTCACCTCAGTCGTGAGCTGGCAGCACTCGGGCACACCGTCGAGGTGTTCTCCGGTCAGCCGTACCCCGAGCTGGACCCGGGGCCGTCTCTGTCGAAGATCCCGAGCCTGGATCTCTACAACGACGCCAACCCGTTCCGCACCCCGCACCCGCGGGAGATCCGCGACTGGATCGACGTGCTCGAGGTCGTCACCATGTGGACCGCCGGATTCCCGGAGCCGCGGACCTTCAGCCTCCGCGCCGCCCGGACACTCAAAGACAGGCTCGCGGATTTCGACGTGGTGCACGACAACCAGTGCCTCGGTACCGGCCTCCTCGAGATGGAGGAGGCCGGATTCCCGGTGGTGGCGACGGTGCATCACCCGATCACGCGGGACCGTGCGTTGGCTATGAAAGAGGCGCCGCTGCGTAAGAAACTCACCACGTGGCGGTGGTTCGGGTTCCTGGGCATGCAGATCAAGGTCTCCCGCCGGCTGCACGAGATCATCACGGTGTCGTCCAACTCGGCAGACGACATCGCCTCGGACTTCGGAGTGGACCCGCAGCGGATCGTCACCATTCCGCTCGGCGTGGACACGGACCGTTTCCACGACCGCCGCGACCGCGAGCCGGGTCGCCTGGTCTGTGTGGCCAGCGCCGATCAGCCGCTCAAGGGCGTGCCGATCCTCCTGCGCGCCCTGGCGAGGGTCCGCGAGGAGCACCCGGGAGTGCGCCTGACGCTGATCTCCAAGCTCAAGCGCAAGGGCGAGGCCGCCAAGCTCCTCGATTCACTCGGGTTACGGGACGCGGTGGACCTGGTCTCCGGGGTCGACGACGACGAGCTCGCCGAACTCGTGGGTACGGCCGAGATCGCTGTCGTCCCGAGCATGTACGAGGGCTTCTCGTTGCCGGCGGTGGAGGCCATGTCCAGCGGTTGCGCACTCGTCGCGACCCGGGCCGGGGCGCTACCGGAAGTCGTGGGCACCGACGATCGTGCGGCCCGGCTGGTCGAGCCTGGCAACGTGGACGAGTTGGCGCGGCAGATCAGCGCGCTGCTGGCGGACCCCGCCGAGCGCACGCGCCTCTCGGAGGGTGGCCGCGAACGGGTCATGGAGCGTTACAGTTGGGCGGCTGTGGCGCGCCGGACCGTCGAGGTCTACCAGGCGGCCATCGCGCGGGTCCGCGGCGAGGAGCCGCCGGACTTCACCGCCGGGCCGGTCATCGGACCGGATCAGGCCGAGATCGACGAGCACGTCACCGCTGACGTGCCCGAGGTACTGCCGGACGCCGGCACGTACGACATCCGTGAGCAGGAGGACGCCGCATGCTGACCGCTGACTTCGACCGTCTGGGGGTCACCCCGGGCATGCGAGCCATCGACGTGGGGGCCGGCCTGGGCCGACACACCTTCGAGCTCTACCGGCGTGGAGCCGACGTGACCGCGTTCGATCAGAACGCGGACGAGATGCAGCAGGTCGCCGACATGCTCGCGGCCATGGAGGCGGAGGGGCACGGGCTCCCGGAATCCAAGGGTGAGGCCATCACCGGCGACGCGCTCGCGATGCCGTACGACGACGCGACCTTCGATCTGGTCCTCATCTCCGAGGTGCTTGAGCACGTGCCGGAGGACACCAAGGCGATCGCCGAGCTGGTCCGCATCCTCAAGCCGGGCGGAGTCGCCGCGGTGACCGTCCCGCGGGAGTGGCCGGAGAAGCTGTGCTGGAAGCTCTCGGACGACTACCACTCCAACCCGGGTGGCCACTGCCGCATCTACACGGCTGAGGAACTCGGCTACAAGCTCCGTGCCGCGGGCCTCGAGGTCACCGGGACCGGATTCGCCCACGCGCTGCACGCCCCGTACTGGTGGCTCAAGTGCGCGGTGGGTACGGAGAAGGATGACCATCCGCTGCCGAAGGCGTACCACAAGCTGCTCGTGTGGGACCTGATGAAGGGGCCGTGGGTCACGCGGACCGCCGAGAAGCTGCTCAACCCGGTGATGGGCAAGTCCATCGTGTTCTATCTTCGTAAGCCCGTGGAGGCCTGATCGTCCGTGCAGCCCCAGAACATCGGTTCCCGTAACGGCGTGGCGCAGGGCGCCCCGGTAGGCGGTGACGCCCCCGCGGGTTCGCGGCTCGTGCCCGGCGTCCCGGGCGTTCTGGACGAGGACGCGGTCCGCGCCACCGGGGAGTGGATCGCCTCCGTCCAGAAGCCCAGCGGGGAGATCCCGTGGTTCACCGGTGGGCACACCGACCCCTGGGACCACGTCGAGTCCGCGATGGGGCTGACGGTCGCCGGACAGTGGGAGGCCGCCCGGCGCGCGTTCGGATTCCTCCGGGACACCCAGCGTGCCGACGGCTCCTGGCCGATCAAGTGGCAGGACGGCGAGGTCGCCGATGCCGACACGGACACCAACTTCTGCGCCTACATCGCGGTGGGACTGTGGCATCACCACCTGGTCACCGGAGCACGTGACTTCCTGGAGTCGATGTGGCCGACCGTGCGTCGCGCCCTCGATCTCGTGCTGACCCATCAGGGCCCCCAGGGACAGATGTGGTGGGGCTCCAGCCCGCGTGGCTTCTGCGACGAGGCGCTGATCACCGGGTCCTCGAGTATCCACCACGCCCTGCGGTGCGGAGTAGCGATCGCGGAGGAGCTCGGTGAGAGCGCCCCGGAATGGGACCTGGCCGCCGACCGGCTGGGGCACGCGCTGCGCGCGCACCCGGAGCTGTTCACGCCCAAAACCGAGTTCTCGATGGACTGGTTCTACCCGGTGCTGACCGGCGTGATGGTGGGCGAGCAGGCACAGCAACGGATCGACGCCCGGTGGGGCGATTTCGTGGTGGACGGCCTGGGGATCCGGTGCGTCGACCACCGCCCGTGGGTGACCGGCGCCGAGACGTGTGAGTTCGTGCTCGCGCTCGAGGCCGCCGGCCGTCACGAGCAGGCGCTGGAGCAGTTCACGAACATGCAGCACCTGCGAGAGGCGGACGGTTCCTACTGGACCGGCCTGGTCTTCGCGGACGGCAAGCGCTGGCCGGTCGAGCTGAGCACGTGGACCGGCGCGGTGGTGCTGCTGGCCGCGGATGCGCTCTCGCGCACCACGCCGGGTAACGAGATCTTCCGCTACGTTGCCGATCACACGATGCAGCGGCTGCGGTCGCGGCCGGGCGACCCGGCCACCTGCGAGGGTGACACCGCGGCCGACTGCGCGTCGGGCGCTTCGCCGAACGTCGGGCCCGTCGACGGGGCATCGCGCAACGGGGCATCGCGCGAGGCGGCCGAGGGTGCGGTCGGCGAAGCCCGCCCATCCGAGTACTCCGTGCGATAGTCTTTCGGCAGCCGTCGATGGACACCTGTCTGGTCGGGTGTCTTGCAAGGCGGGGGCCGCGCACGAGGGAGCACGCATGGAGTTCGGACTGACCCTGTTCACCAGTGACCGGGGGATTCGGCCGACCACCGCGGCCGTCGCGGCCGAGCGGGCCGGTTTCTCCGCGTTCTACGTGCCCGAACACACACATATCCCGGTCCGCCGCGACGCGGCCCACCCCGGCACCGGCGGTGCCGAGCTGCCCGATGAGCGCTACTGCCGGACCCTGGACCCGTGGGTCGCACTGGGGGCGGTCGCGGCCGTCACCCGGACGATCCGGCTGGGCACCGCCGTGTCGATCCCGGTCGAGAGCGATCCCATCACGCTGGCCAAGTCCATCGCCACCGTCGACAACCTCTCCGACGGCCGCACCGTCCTCGGCGTGGGCTACGGCTGGAACCTGGACGAGATGGCCGACCACAGCGTGCCACCCGGGCGCCGCCGCACCATGCTCCGCGAGTACCTCGAGGCGATGCGCGAGCTGTGGACCCACGACGAGGCCGAGTACCACGGCGAGTTCGTGGACTTCGGTCCCAGCTGGGCCTGGCCCAAGACCGCGCGCAAGCCGGGCCCGCTCACCCTGGTGGGGGCGGCGGGCAACGAGAAGAACTTCAAGTGGATCTGCCGCAGCGCCGACGGGTGGATGACCACGCCGATCTCGCAGGACATCTCCGGAAGCGTCCGAAAGCTCCGCGAAGTGTGGGCCGAGGCGGGTCGTGAGGGTGAGCCGTACATCGTCGTCCTGGACGGGAAACCAGAGCCCGAGAAGATCGAGATGTATCGCGAGCTCGGCGTCCACGAACTCGTCTACGGCACGCCGGACCGCTCCGAGGACGAGGTGCTCGGCTACATCGACCGCCTCGCCGGGAAGCTGGGAATCGGCGCCGACGCCTGAGCCCGACGCCTGAGCCCGACTCCCGAGACAGGCGTCCCGCCCGGCGCCCACTCCGTGACGGTGACGCCCTGCGCCCGCACCCGGGCCGCGTGAGGCGTCACCCGGGGACGGGCGCCCGACGGTAACGTCGGGTCATGGACACCGCGGAATCCGGTAAACCCGTCGTCGTCGTCACAGGTGCCGGGGGCGGCCTCGGGGCCGCCACGGCCGCGCTCTACGCCGAACGCGGCTGGCAGGTCGTGGCCGTCGATCTCAGGGCGCCCGCCGGTGGGGCAGGCATCACCGGTCTGGCCGCCGACGTCACCGATTCGGCCTCGTTGGAGACGGTCGCCGACCGCGTGCGCGCCGAGCTCGGCCGCATCGACGTGCTGATCACTTTCGCGGGAGTCCTCGGGATCGGGCCGCTCGCCGAGTCCGGCCCCGAGAAGATCCAGCGCGTGCTGGACGTCAACGTCATGGGCACCGTCAGCACCGTTCACGCGCTGTGGGAACTGCTGCGCGAGAGCGGCGGGCGCGTGGTGCTCATCAGCTCCGAGACCGGCCCGCAGCACGCCATGCCGATGAACGGCCCCTACGCCATGAGCAAGCACGCCGTGGAGGCCTACGGCGATGCGCTCCGCCGCGAGCTGATGTTCCTCGGGATGGACGTCGTTCTGGTGCAACCCGGCCCGTTCCGGACCGGGATGACCGCCGCCATCCTGCGAAACTTCCAGGAGTCGACCCGGCCGGGCTCGCCGTTCGCCGCCATGGCATCGGTGATGGGGGAGATGGCCGCCGGGCAGGACGGGGTCGCCGGGGACCCGTCGGTGCTCGCGGAGGCGGTATGGGCCGCCGGGACCGCAAGCCGTCCTCGGCACCGCTACGCGGTGAAGTGGGACCTCGGACGTCGCCTGCTCGACCTCCTGCCCGTGCCGGTCGTCGACAAAGCGCTCACTCTCGCGCTCGCCGGAAAGATCAACGCCCGCAAACTCGAGCTGCGGCGCGAGGCCGCCGACGCCCGGCGGGCGATGAGCGAGGTGGCCGACTGACGCACCCTGCGACGACCGACCCGACCAGTTGTACCGACGTGACGATCAGGAGCGCGACCCATGACCAACCTCGACCCGCGACCGGACGAGATCGAGTGCGAGGCCGGCGGGGCGGCCAACGGCCGCGAGCCCGGCGGCGCCCGCGTGGAGATCATCACCTCCCGTGACGTCCCGCTCGGCGGCCCACGCGCGATGACCGTCAAGCGGACCCTCCCGCAGCGGCAGCGCTCCCTCATCGGGGCGTGGTGCTTCGTCGACCACTACGGGCCCGACGATGTCTCGGCGAGCGGCGGGATGGACGTGCCCTCCCACCCGCACACCGGGCTGCAGACCGTGAGCTGGCTGTTCGAGGGCAACGTCACGCACCACGACTCCGGGGACAACCACGCGGTGGTCCGGCCCGGAGAGGTCAATCTCATGACCTCCGGCGCCGGAATCTGCCATACCGAGGCGTCGACCCAGGACACGACGGTGTTGCACGGGGTGCAGCTGTGGACCGTGCTGCCCGACGAGCACCGCGAGACCAGTGGCCGCCGCTTCGATCACCACGTGCCCGAGCCGGTCGAGTTCGACGGCGGTTCGGCCCTGGTGTTCATGGGCTCGCTGCTGGGATCGTCGTCGCCGGTCTCCACTTTCTCCCCGCTGCTCGGGGCGGAGATCCGCCTGGACCCCGGTGCGGAGCTGACCATCGACGTCGACAGGGACTTCGAACACGGGCTCCTCGTGGACGCCGGGGAGCTCACGCTCGAGGGCGTGAGCGTCGAGCCGACCCAACTCGCCTACACGGGCGTCGGCGAGACCACGCTGACCGTCCGTAACGTCGGCGCCTCCCCGGGCCGCGCCGTCCTGATCGGTGGCACGCCGTTCGAGGAGGAGATCATCATGTGGTGGAACTTCATCGGCCGCACCCATGATGAGGTCGCCCGCTACCGGCAGGAATGGGAGGAGCACTCGGAGCGCTTCGGTCGCGTCCACGGGTACATCGGCCACGACCCGGAGGGGCTGACCCGGCTGCCCGCGCCCACCCTGCCCACCACGACCCTCAAACCGCGCGTCAACCCGGCGGGGCGAGCCCGGATCGACCGATCCCGGACCGACTGACCCGCTGCGGCCCCGCACCGTGGCGCCGCCGAACCCGAAGGAAAGGACGACGATGGCAGATCGCCAGTACACCGACAAGACCGGAGAGACCGTCACCGTGCGGCGCGACCCGCAGCAGGAGGCCTTCGAGATCAGAACGGCCGACGACGAGGTGGCCGGTCACGCCCACTTCCGCACGCGTGGCGACGACCGGATCTTCCACCACACGGTCGTCGACGAGCGATTCGGCGGCCGCGGGATCGGGACCGCGCTCGTCCGCGGCGCCGTCGAGGCCACGATCGCCGAGAACGTGCCGATCGTGGCCGTGTGCCCGATGGTCAAGGGATTCCTGGAGAAGAACGGCGAGGAGTTCGCGGGCTCGTATCGACTCCCGACACCCGACGACATGGCATGGCTGCGCGAACAGGAGGGCTGACGTGGCGGTCCCACAGCTCGACCGGGTCCACCGGGAGGTCTACAAGCAGCTCGTCCGCTCGGCGGTCGCCTCGCGAGAGGCATCGACCGAGGCCGGACTCGACGAGGGGCTGCTCGAGCTGGTCAACGTGCGGGTCTCACAGATCAACGGGTGCGCGGCCTGTCTGGCCACCCACGTGACGGCCGCACGCGATGCCGGAGTATCCCAACGGCGACTCGACCTGTTGCCCGCGTGGCGTGAGCTCGACGCGTTCGGGGAGCGGGAGCGGGCCGCGTTGCGGCTGGCCGAGACCCTCACCCGGCTGGACGATGTGGATGAGCGGGCCGCCGCCGTCACGGCCGCGTCGGAACATTTCGACGACGAGCAGCTCGCCGCACTGGAGTGGGCGATCGTGCTGATCAACTCGTTCAACCGGGTGTCGATCGCGAGCCACCACCAGCCCCGTCTCGAGGACTGAAGACGGGCGCCATCAGCGTGCGACACGCCGGGCGTTTTCTCGCTGATGGCGCCGAAAGGCTCGTACGCGGGTCGGTCGCGGGTTCGCTCAGCCAGCCACCGGGGTTTCGCGTCAGCGGCCGGTCACCGGGACCATCCGCGCCCGGTCCGACGGGACGATCTCCTTGCCGAACGGGAAGCATGTCACGGGGATGAGCTTGAGGTTCGCCCACGCCAGCGGCAGCCCGATGATGGTGATGGCCTGGGCGATGGCGGTGCCGATGTGGCCGATCGCGAGCCACAGACCGGCGATGAGGAACCAGACGACGTTGACGACGGTGCTCGCACCCCCCGACCGGCCGGTGTCGACGACCTCCCGGCCGAACGGCCACAGGACGTAGAGCCCGATCCGGAAGCTCGCCACGGCGAACGGGATGGTGACGATGAAGATGACGGCCAGGATCCCGGCCGCGAGGTAACCGAGGAACAGCCAGAACCCGGCGGTCACGAGCCAGATGATGTTGAGGACCAGAGTCAGCACTGCGCGCATGGCACCCGAGTCTAGGCCGGAGGCGGCGGTGCGCCGGCGGGGCTACGGTGGTCAGCGTGAGCAACAAACCGGACGTCAGGAATCTCGGCGAGTTGCGTGCCGCCGGGTACACCAGCCGCACTCTGCGAGAGGAGTTGCGGCACAACCTGCTCGGGGCGCTCGCCGCCGGCCGGGACCCCTGGCCGGGCATGCACGGC
This sequence comes from Dietzia aurantiaca, assembly GCF_021033825.1. GTDB lineage: Bacteria > Actinomycetota > Actinomycetes > Mycobacteriales > Mycobacteriaceae > Dietzia > Dietzia aurantiaca. The sequence continues at coordinate 110,608 of NZ_JAIFXZ010000001.1, read as the reverse complement.
TTCGGCACGACCGTCATCCCGCAACTCGAACGGGCGATCATCGCCGGCCACGACATCGTGCTGCTCGGCGAGCGCGGGCAGGGCAAGACGCGCCTGCTGCGCACCCTGGTCGGCCTGCTGGACGAGTGGTCTCCGGTGGTGGCCGACACCGAGCTGTGGGAGGACCCGCTCGCCCCGATCACCGATCCCACCCGGGAGCGGATCGCCCGCGAGGGTGACGCCCTGCCGATCGAGTGGCGCCACCGCAGCGAGCGATACGTCGAGAAGCTGTCCACGCCGGACACCTCGGTGGCGGACATGATCGGCGACGTGGACCCGATGCGGGTCGCGGAGGGCCGCCGGATGGGGGACCCCGAGACGATCCACTACGGCCTGGTGCCCCGCGCCAACCGCGGGATCGTGGCGCTCAACGAGCTCCCGGACCTGGCCGAGCGGATTCAGGTGGCGCTGCTCAACGTCATGGAGGAGCGGGACATCCAGATCCGCGGGTACGTGCTGCGCCTGCCGTTGGATGTGCTGGTGTTGGCCTCGGCCAACCCGGAGGACTACACCAACCGCGGCCGGATCATCACCCCGCTCAAGGACCGGTTCGGCGCCGAGATCCGCACCCACTACCCGCTCGAGCTCGCCGACGAGATCGAGGTCGTGCGGCAGGAGTCCGACCTGACCGCAGACGTTCCGCAGCCGCTCATGGAGCTGTTGGCGCGGTTCACCCGCGAACTGCGCGCCTCCGACGCGGTCAACCAGGCGTCCGGGGTGTCGGCGCGTGTCGCGATCGCCGGCGCCGAGACCGTCGCCGCGGCCGCGCGGCGTCGGGTGGCGGTGCGAGGTCTGGATGACGACGACGGCGGCGAAGCCGTGGCCCGACTGGTCGATGTCGACGCCGCGGTGGACGTTCTGCGCGGCAAGATCGAGTTCGAGCCCGGTGAGGAGGGGCGGGAGTCGGAGATCCTCCGATACCTGCTGCGGAGCGCCACGATCGATGTCGTCCGGGACCTGTTCCGAGGGGTCGACATGGCGCCCCTCGTCGACGCCTTCGACGGCGACCTGACGCTGACCACCGGCGCCGACGTGACGGCGGCGGAGTTCCTGGAGGCACTGCCCGAGCTGTCCGAGCCCGGGTTGTACGACGAGATCGCCGAGCGGGCCGGCGCGCAGACCGCGGGTCAGCGGGCCGGCGCGATCGAGTTGGCGCTGGAGGGGCTGTATCTGTCGCGCCGGTTGTCCAAGGAGACCGGGGACGGCGCCGCGGTATACGGCTGACCCGGCACGGCAGCGAACGCCGGACCAGCGCTGAACGCCGGCGCGGACGAGAGAGGTGCACGATGGCGCGAGCCGAACGCAATGCCCGCTATGGACGGTATGTCGGCGGCCCGGACCCGCTCGCCCCACCGCTGGACCTGTCGGAGGCGCTCGAGTCCGTGTCGGAGGGCGTGATGGCCGGCTACTCGCCGCAGCAGTCGATGCGGGAGTTCCTGCGCAGCGGTGGCCGGGACCTGACCGGGCTGGACGAACTCGCCGGCGACCTGAACCGTCGGCGGCGCGAACTGTTGGATAAGCACCACCTCGGGGGCACGCTGGACGAGGTCGCTCGATTGCTCGAGCAGGCCGTGCTGGCCGAGCGGGGGCAGCTCGCCCGGGACACCCGGATGGACGCGATGGACCGCACCATGCGGGAGATGACCCTCGAGAACCTCCCGGGCTCCCCGGCCGCGGCGGTGGGGGAGCTGGCGGAATATGACTGGGCATCCACCGACGCCCGCGAGTCGTTCCGGCAGATCCAGGATCTTCTCGGCAGGGAGGCGCTGGACGCCCGGTTCTCCGGGATGAAGCAGGCGCTCGAGAACGCCACCGACGCCGACCGGGCCGCCGTCTCGGAGATGTTGTCCGACCTGACCGACCTGCTGGACAAGCACTCGCGCGGGGAGGATACGCGCGAGGATTTCGAGCGCTTCATGGACAAGCACGGGGACTCGTTCCCGGAGCAGCCGCGCGATGTCGAGGAACTCATCGACACGCTGGCGGCCCGATCGGCCGCGGCCCAGCGGATGATGAATTCGATGACCCCCGAGCAACGGGAGGAGCTGATGGCCCTGTCGCAGCAGGCGTTCGGTTCGCCCGAGCTCTCCGATCAGCTCGGTCGGCTCGACGGTCTGCTCCAGACCCTGCGACCCGGCGAGGACTGGGATGGTTCCAGCGATTTCGAGGGCTCCGACGGACTCGGCATGTCCGAGGGGGCGGCGGTGATGGCCGAGCTCGGTGACCTGGATCGGCTGGCCGAACAGCTCGCGCACTCCGACGGATCGCCACTGTCCGAGCTGGACCTCGAGGCCGTGGCCCGGCACCTCGGTCACAGCGCGGCGGTCTCCGTACAGACCCTCGCCCGGATCGAGCGGGAGATGCGGGAGTCCGGCTACCTCAGTCGCCGTCCGAACGGTGACCTCAGGCTGTCCCCGGCCGCCCTGCGGAAGCTGGGCCGTTCGCTCCTGCGGGACGCCGCCCGCCGGTTGTCCGGGAGATCGGGCGCGCGGGAGACCCGGGCCTCGGGAGCCGCCGGGGAGCAGACCGGGGCGAGTCGCCAGTGGCAGTTCGGTGATGTGGCGTCCTGGGATGTGCCGAGGACGGTGACCAACGCGGTCACCCGGTCGGCGGCGGAGGGCCGCCCGACCGGGCAGCGGATCCGGCTGCTGCCCGAGGACATCGAGGTCCGTGAGAGCGAGGCCCGTACCCAGGCGGCGGTCGTGCTGCTGGTGGACACCTCGTTCTCCATGGCGATGGAGGGCCGCTGGGTCCCGATGAAGCGCACGGCGCTGGCCCTGCACCACCTGATCAGCACGCGGTTTCGGCAGGATCGCATGCAACTCATCTCGTTCGGCAGTCTCGCGCAGACGAGGACCATCGAGAGCCTTCTCTCCCTGGACGCCCGATACGAGCCGGGGACGAACCTGCACCATGCGCTGCTGTTGGCGGGACGCTTCTTCCGCGAGCACCCCACGATGCAGCCGGTGTTGCTCATCGTCACCGACGGCGAACCCACCTCGCACCTGCTCGCCGGTGGGGAGCCGTGGTTCGCCTATCCGCCGAATCCCGAGACGATCCGCACGACCGTCGACGAGTTGGACCGGGTGGCGCGGTTCGGGGCCCGGACGACGTTCTTCCGGCTGGGGGACGACCCCGGCCTGTCGCGATTCCTCGACGCGCTGGCCCGGCGGGTGGACGGCACGGTGGTCGCGCCGGAGGTCGACGACCTCGGCGCCGCGGTGGTCGGCCGATTCCTGCACGCCCGGCGCGGTGGGCCCGGTGCCGGCGACCCGTGGAGCGCCGGCGGCCGCTGGGCCGTCTGATCCGGCGTCCCGGAGGGTGTGGCCGGCGGCCCGGCTCAGGGCATCGGGGCGCCGACCTCGCCGGAGTCGCGGCGCAGCACGCGCAGCGAGTCCACGGCGCGGACCTCGGTGAACTGGCCGGACTCGATCGCACGGCAGTAGATCTCGTACGGAGGGCGCCCGCCGTCCTCGGGGTTCGGGAAGACGTCGTGTATGAGCAGTGCTCCGCCGATCCCGACCCACGGGGCCCACCCCTCGTAGTCGGCCTGCGCGGCCTCGGAGGAGTGCCCACCGTCGATGAACACGAACGAGGCGGGCCTGCCCCACACGCGGGCGACCTGACGGGAGCTGCCGACGGCCGCGGTCACCACGTCGTCGAGGCCGGCATCCCACACGGTGTGCCGGAACCGGCCGAGCGTCTCGAGCCGACCGGTGTGCGGGTCGACGAGGTCGGCGTCGTGGTACTCCCAGCCCGGCTGGTGCTCCTCGGAACCCCGGTGGTGGTCGACGGTGACGATGCTGCCGCCGGTCACCCGGGCCGCTGCGCCGAGGAACACCGTCGAACGGCCGCAGTAGGTGCCGATCTCCACGCCCACACCGTCGCCCAGGTACTCGCAGGCGATCTCGTACAGGGTGGTGCCCTCTTCGAGGGGCATGAAGCCGGGGGCGGCGAGCGCGACGGCCAGCAGCGACGGTTCGATCTCGGGTGCGGTCATGGGCACCAACCTAGTAGGCACCCCTCAGCTCTCGGCGCGGCGGGCGGCCTTGCGGGCCCGGGCCACATGCGGCCCCACGACGTTGCCGAGCTTGGTCCCGTTGGGCCAGCCCGCGTAGTAGCAGAGGAACAGTACGATCTCCTCGAGCTCGTCCGCCGTCAGTTCGCCGTTGCCCAGCGCCGCGCCCACCTGGATATCGGCGATGTCCGAGTTCCCCTGGGCGGTGAGGGCGCCGAGCAGCAGCAGCCGGCGGTCGCGGTGGGTCAGTCCGGGACGGGACCAGATCCGACCGAAGAGATGGTCGGCGGTCTCGGCGAAGTAGTCACCCGGCCCGTCCGACATCTCGAATCCGTACGCCTCGGTCATCATCGCCAGTCCGTGTGCGCGTTCCGGGCTCAACCCGGCGTCCGACTCGTTGCTCATCCGTGTACCTCGTCGTTGTTGTCGTCGTCGTTGTCGTAGGTCTCGGCGGCACCCGCGTCGGCGGCCAGGGCGATCTCGCCCGGCCCCACACCGAAACCGGCGCCCAGATCGCGCAGGGCGATCGCACCGAGCGGCAGGTCCACGCCGAGGCGATCGGCCAGGCCCAGGGCGAGCGACAGGTCCTTCTCGCCCAGGCCGCGGACATGGGTGAACACGCCGTGCCAGAAGTCGTCGGGATCGATCGGCGCGGTGGTGTCGCGGAGCATCACCGCGCCGGCACCGCCCGTGATCGCGTCGGTGTGCCGCACCACGCGGCCTAGCCCCGCGATGTCGATGCCGGCGGCCTCGGCCAGACGCGAGGCCTCGGCCGTCGCCGTGAAGGAGATGAAGTGCAGCAGGTTCCGCGCCAGCTTCATCCGCGTGCCCGCGCCCACCGCGCCGGCGTGGACAGGCATGCCCGCCCAGAGCCTGAACGCCGGCCTGCAGGCGTCGTAGACCTCGCGCGGGCCGCCGACCATCACCGCGAGTTCGCCGGCCTCCGCGCCCTGCGCGCCGCCCGAGACGGGGGCGTCGATCAGATGTACGCCGGCCGCAGAACACATTTCGGCCAGCTCTACGGCCGTCGAGTCGGAGATGGTCGAGTGGACGGCGATCACCGTTCCGGGGGAGGCGGTGCGCAGGATGCCGTGCGGGCCGTCGACCACGTCGCGGACCTGGGCGTCGTCGAGCACCGTCACCGAGATCAGTTTCGCCGCCCGGGCCACGTCCTCCGCGCGCTCAGCGACGGTCGCGCCCTCGGCGACGAACGGCTCGGTGGCCTCGGCGCGCACATCACACACCACGAGCCCGCCGGGCCAGGCGAGCAGTCGCCTGGCGATGGGCGCGCCCATGTTGCCCAGTCCGATGAAGCCGACCGGGGCCGGCGCGTCGTCCGGGGAGCCGGGGCCGATCGGCGCGGCGGCCGGATCGGTGGGGTCCACGTCGTCTGCGCCACTCATGGCCGGATGCTCGCTCACGATCTGATGACCTGTCCGCCGTCGACGTTGAAGATCTGGCCGGTGATCCAGCTGGCCTCGTCCGACAGCAGGAACAACAGCATCCCCACGAGGTCCTCCGGCTGGCCCATCCGCTTGATCGGCAGCTTGTCCACCATCTCGCTGACGATCGATTGTGGGGTGGTGGTGAGGTTGGCCTCGGTGGCGATCGGACCGGGCGCGATCGCGTTGATGCGGATGTTCGAGCCGCCCAGCTCGGTGGCCAGCTGCTGGGTGAGGCCGTTGACGCCCACCTTGGCCAGGCCGTAGAAGCCCGAGTACAGCCACGCCGCGGTGGAGGACTGGTTGACGATCGCGCCGCCGCCGGCGGCCGCCATCCTCTCCCAGCAGGCCCGCACCATGAGCAGCTGGCCATTGAGATTCACCGACATGAACTTCTCGTAGTAGTCCCACGGCACGGTGATGAGGAAGTCCAGCTTCATGCCGCCGAAGATCGCGGCGTTGTTGACCAGCATGTCGAGCCCGCCGAATCGCTCCACCGCGGCCTCGGCGCACGCGTTCGCCGAGGACTCGTCGGAGACGTCGGTGTGCTGGAAGAAGGCGTGGCCGCCGGCCTCGATGATCTCGGTGGCCACGCGCTCACCCTGCTCGGTGGAGACGTCGGCCACGACCACCTTGGCGCCCTCGGCGGCGAGCGCCTTGGCGTACTCCTCGCCGATGCCGCCGGCCGCGCCGGTCACGATCACTGTCTTACCGTCGAAACGTCCCATGGTCTGACTACCTTCTGTTGATGGATGCTGTGGAGTGGTGCCGGTCATCGGCGTGCGGCCGGCGCGGGTCATGCCGGCGTCGCGACGGACTTGATCTCGAGGTATTCCTCGAAGCCCTCGCGGCCCATCTCCCGGCCGATGCCGGACTGCTTGTAGCCGCCGAACGGCACGTCGGCGCCGTACCACTGGCCGCCGTTGACGCCGAGCGTGCCGGTGCGGATCCCGGCCACGACCTTCTCGACCCGCTCCGGATCGGTACCCCACACCGCCCCGGACAGGCCGTAGGGCGAATCGTTGGCGATCCGGATGGCGTCCTCGTCGCCGTCGTGCGGGATGATCACCAGCACGGGGCCGAAGATCTCCTCCCTGGCGACGCGCGCGGAGTTGTCGAGCCCGGAGATGAGAGTGGGCTCGACCCAGAAACCGCGGCCGAAGCCCTCGCCGGTCGGGCGGCCGCCGCCGATCTCGATCGTGCCGCCCTCGGCGCGGGCGAGCTCGATGTAGCCCTCGATGCGCTCGCGCTGGACGGCGGAGATCACCGGGCCGCAGAACGCGCCGGGGTCGGTGGGGTCGGTGGGGGTGAACGAGGCCATGGCGCCCTTGGCGGCCTCGATCGCCTCGGCGTACTTCTCGCGGGGCACCACGAGCCGGGTGGTCAGCGCGCAGCCCTGTCCGGCGTGGGTGCAGGTGTTGAGGGCGGTCATGAAGCAGGCGGTGCCGAGGTCGGCGTCGTCGAGCACGACCGACGCGGACTTGCCGCCCAGTTCCAGGAACACCTTCTTCAGCGATTCGGCTGCCGCCACCATGATCTTTTTGCCGGTCGATGTGGAGCCGGTGAAGGAGACCAGGTCGACCCGGGGGTCGGTGGTCAGCTGCGCGCCGATCCCGTGGTCGGAGGAGGAGATCACGTTGAGCACTCCCGCGGGCAGGTCCGTCTCCTCGGCGGCGATCCGGGCCACGGCCGCGGCGATGAGCGGGGTGTCGGGCGCGGGCTTGAGCACCACCGTGCAGCCGGCGGCCAGTGCGGGGCCGATCTTGGCCAGGTTGATCTGGTTGGGGAAGTTCCACGGCGTGATGGCGCCGACGACGCCGATCGCCTCGCGCCGGGTGGTGCGGTGCGAGCGCACGCCCATGATCTCGGACTCGCCCAGGTCCTCGGTCCACTGGTAGGCCTCGACGAGATCGGCGAGCCAGCCCAGGTCCGCGACGGGCCCCTCGAGCTGTGGGCCGGTCGTGAACATGTGGGGCGCCCCGACCTCGGCGATGGTCAGGGCGCGCAGCTCCTCCGTGTGCGACTGCAGCGCGTCGCGGAGCTGGCGCAGGCACGTCGCGCGGAATGTGTGGTCGGTGGACCAGTCGGTGGTGTCGAAGGCGGCGCGGGCCGCCGCGATCGCGGCGGCCATGTCCTCGGAGGTGGCGTCGGCGGCGGAGCCGAGGACCTCCTCTGTGGCCGGGTTGAGCACGTCGAACGTGGCGCCCGAAGTGGACTGCCGGAGTTCGCCGCCGATGAGCAGCGGTGCGGTGTCGGTGATGCTCGTCGTCACGGGGGACCTTCCGTCGGTCTGGGTGGACATCGGTTGGGTGGACAGCTGTCTAGACGATAGTCCGGCATTGGTGTACTGTCCAGACACATGTCCACTGCAGCCCGTTTCGAATCCACACGGCGGCGGCTCAACGGCCAGCAGGCCGAGACCGTCGACCGCCTGACCAGCGCTGCTGTCGAGGTACTTCGGGAGAAGGGTGCCGGAGGCCTCGCGGTCCGGGCCGTGGCGGCCAGGGCGGGCGTCGCCCCCGCGACCGCCTACACCTACTTCTCCTCCAAGGGACACCTCATCGCCGAGGTGTTCTGGCGTCGTCTCGATGACCATGCGACCGCACCCGTCGACGGTGGCTCCACGGTCGACCGGGTGGTCGCGGTGCTGCGCGATGTCGCGCTGTTGATCGCCGACGAGCCCGAGTTGTCCTCGGCGGTCACCGGCGCGCTCCTGGGCGACGATCCGGAGGTGTCCCACCTGCGCGTGCGGATCGGTGCCGACATCCGTCGCCGCCTGGTGGCGGCCCTGGGCGATCAGAACGACGACGACGTGGTGTCCGCGCTGGAGATGGTCTACGCCGGGGCGCTCGTCAGAGCAGGCATGGGCTACGGCTCCTACGCGGACATGGCGGACGCGATCGAATCCGCCGCACGACTGATCCTGAGGTGACATCGGATATGACCACCGCAACCCCCGCTCCGCTCGTGTTCAGTCCGTATGATTACGCGGTACACGAGGATCCGTATCCCTTCTACGCCCGTCTCCGGAACGAGGCGCCCGTCTACCGCAACGCGGAGCTCGATTTCTGGGCGCTGAGCAAGTACTCCGATGTGCGCGAGGCGTTCCGCGATCCCGAGGTCTTCTCCAGCGGTAGGGGGGTCTCGCTCGACCCCGCCGCGTACGGACCGCACGCCTACAAGACCATGTCGTTCCTCGCCATGGACGATCCCCGCCACGCCCGCCTGCGCCGGCTGGTCAGCAAGGGCTTCACCTCCCGGCGGGTGGACGCGCTGCGCGAGGGTATCGAGAAGATCTCCCGGGAGTACTGGGACGAGTGCCTCGAGCGCTCCCGCGACGGCGAATCGTTCGATTTCGTCGACGACTACGCGGGCAAGCTCCCGATGGACGTCATCTCCGACCTCATGGGCGTGCCCGAGGCGGACCGCGCGGAACTGCGACGGCTGGCGGACCTGGTGATGCACCGAGAGGAGGGCGTCCAGGACGTCCCCCAGGAGTCGATGGTCGCGGCGCTGGATCTCATCACCTACTACCAGGGCATGGTCGCCGAACGGCGTAGGTCACGCACCGAGGACCTCACGTCGGCGCTGATCGACGCGGAGATCGACGGCGAGAAGTTGGACGAGGACGAGATCCTGTCCTTCCTGTTCCTCATGGTCGTGGCCGGCAACGAGACCACCACCAAGCTCCTGGCGAACGCCCTGTTCTGGGGCCACGAGTACCCCGCGCAGTCCCGCCTCGTCCTGGATGACCCGGCGATGGTCACGCAGTGGGTGGAGGAGACGCTGCGCTTCGACACCTCGAGCCAGATGATCCTGCGCACCACCACGACCGAGACCACGATCCGCGGGGTGACGATTCCCGCGGACCAGAAGGTCCTGATGCTCATCGGATCGGCGAACCGGGACGAGGACGTGTTCCCCGACGGGGACGTCTTCGACCTGACCCGGGACACCTCCGCCAGCTTGAGCTTCGGCCAGGGCCCCCACTTCTGCCTGGGCGCCCATCTCGCCCGGCTGGAGGGCCGCGTCGCCCTGGACATGATCGCCACCTCCATCACCGGGTACGAACTGCTGTCCGGCGCGGAGCGCGTGCACTCCTCCAACGTGCGCGGGTTCGCACACCTGCCGATGCGGGTCGAGGTGCGGCACCGATGAGTCTGCGTTTCCCGCCCCAACTGGACAACGCGGTCCGGCCGGCCCTGGTCACCGGGGCCTCGTCGGGCATCGGCCGCGCCAGCGCCGAAGCGCTCGCCGCTCTGGGCCACCCCGTCGTCGTGGGCGCCCGCCGTGCCGCCCGCCTCGACGAGCTCGTCGCCACGATCCGTGAGGCAGGCGGCGAGGCCACGGCATGCGCGGTCGACGTCACCGACGCCGGCTCGGTGGCGGACTTCGTCGCCGCCGCGACCGAGGCCTACGGCGATCCCGAGGTGCTGGTCTCCAGCGCGGGAACGCTCACGATGGCGAGGGTCTGGGAGATGGACCCCGGGGAGTTCGCAGCCCAGCTCGACATCCATCTGTTGTCCGTGCACCGGCTGCTCCACGCGATCGTGCCCGGAATGGTCGACCGCCGCCGCGGCGACGTCGTCGTCATCGGATCCGACGTGGCCTACACCGCCCGCCCCCGCTCCGGCGCCTACGTCGCCGCCAAGGCCGGGCTGGAGAACATGGCCAACCAGGCCCGCAAGGAGCTCGAGGGCACCGGGGTCCGGCTCGGCGTGGTCCGCCCAGGGCCGGTGATGACCGAGATGGGCACCGAGTTCGACCCGGAGACCGCCGAATCCGTCATCAACGACTGGGTACGCCACGGCTTCGGGCGTCATCCACGCATGTGCAAACCCGCCGACCTCGCCCGGGGCGTCGCCGCGATGGTGTCGATGCCCCGAGGCGCACAGATCACCGAGCTGGAGATCCAGCCGGAGGCCCCCATCGAGGAGGACTACTCGTGACCAGCACCGGCAACCCCGTAGAGTTCCCGGACTTCTCCACGCTCGCCGAGCCGGGACGAGTCTCCGGCGGTGAAGGCGAGCTCGGGCACATGGACGAGCTGCGCGCCGACCCGATCAGTCTGTTCTGGCGGGTGCGCGAGGAATGCGGGGATCTCGGGATCTTCAGGATCGCCGACCGCGACATCTGCCTGGCCTCGGGCGCCGCCGCCAACGAGGCGTTCTTCCGAGCCCCGGACGAATCCCTGGACCAGGCGGCCGCCTACCCGTTCATGACGCCGGTGTTCGGCGAGGGCGTCGTCTTCGACGCCAGCCCCGAGCGGCGCTCGGAGATGCTCCACAACACCGCGCTGCGCGGCGAGCACATGCGTCAGCACGCGCAGACCATCCCGCGCGAGGTCGAGCGGATGGTGGCCGAGTGGGGCGACGAGGGCGAGATCGACCTGCTCGAGTGGTTCTCCGAGCTGACCATATACACCTCGTCCGCGTGCCTGATCGGACCGAAGTTCCGCGAGCAGCTCGACGCCCGGTTCGCCCACCTCTACCACGACCTCGAGCAGGGCACGGACCCCCACGCGTACATCGACCCGTACGCCGACATCCCCTCGTTCCGCAGGCGCGACGCCGCCCGCGAAGGCCTGGTGGAGCTGGTCTCGGCGATCATGGACGAGCGGATCGCCAACCCGCCGGCGGACAAGGACGACCGGGATCTGCTGGACGTGTTGGTCTCGGTCAAGAACGAGGACGGGACGTTCCGGTTCACCCCGGACGAGGTCACCGGCATCTTCATCTCGATGATGTTCGCCGGTCACCACACCACCTCCGGCACCAGTGCGTGGATGCTCATCGAGCTTCTCCGGAACCCGGACTACCTGGCCGAGGTCGTGGCCGAGCTCGACGAGATCTACTCCGATGGCGCCGAGTACTCGTTCGGTGCGCTCCGCCAGATGCCCAAGGTGGAGAACGCGCTCAAGGAAACGCTCCGCCTGCATCCGCCGCTCATCATCCTCATGCGGGTCGCCCAGGAGGACGTGCGGATCGGCGACTACGTGGTGCGTGCCGGACAGACGGTGGCCGCCTCGCCGGCGGTGTCCAATCGACTGCCCGAGGACTTCCCGGACGCCGACGCCTTCGACCCGGACCGCTATGCCGAGCCGCGGCAGGAGGACATCGTCAACAGGTGGACCTGGATCCCGTTCGGCGCCGGGCGGCACCGGTGCGTCGGCGCGGCATTCGCCCAACTGCAGATCAAAGCGATCTTCTCCGTACTACTGCGCGAGTACGAATTCGAACTCGCCCAGCCCGCCGAGAGCTACCACAACGACCACTCCAAGATGGTCGTCCAGCTGGCCAGGCCGTGCGTGGTCCGCTACCGCCGGCGACAGCGCTGAGGGAACAGGAGGACGCGATGAGAGTCGAGGTCGATTTCGACCTGTGCCAGGGGCACGCCGAGTGCCAGGCGGAGGCCCCCGACTGGTTCACGGTCGGCAAGGGCTCCGAGGCCAAGGTCCGCGCCAAGCGTGGCGAGATCCCCGACGACCAGCTGGCGGCCGTCAAGGACGCCGTCAGGTACTGCCCGACACAGGCACTCCGCCTGGTCGAGAACTGAGAAACCAGGAGACGAGTGACGTGACCCGATACGACCGTGCAGAGATCGCCGCTTTCGTCCAGAAATGGGTGGACGCGAACGCCGAGTGCGAGCGGAACAAGGACTGGCGACCGCTGGAGTCGTTCTACGCCGAGGACGCCACCTACGGCTGGAACTACGGCACCAAGGACGACTTCATGGCCGTCGGCCGTGACGAGATCCGGGACATCGCGCTCGGCCAGGAGATGGCGGGACTCGACGGCTGGGAGTACCCGTACATCCGGACGATCATCGACCCCGAGACCGGTGACGTGCTCTGTCTGTGGAAGCAGATCGCGCGCGGCACCGTCGACCCGAAGACCGGCCGGCCGTACGAGGTGCACGGGCTGGGCGGATCGTGGTTCCTCTACAACGGCAACCAGCAGTGGGCCTGGCACCGCGACTTCTTCGACTTCGGCAACGTCGTGGACCTGTTCATGCGCATGTACGAGGCCGATGCGCTCACCGATTCCATGAAGGCCCGCTTCGAGGGCGCCGGCGGGAAGCCCGCCGGTTGGTACCGCATCGAGGACAGCCCGGCCCCGCTCTGGCCGGTGTCGAGCCCGGACGAGGTCTGAGCCCCATGGCCCGGCTGTCGCGCCCGGATCCGCTCGAGACCCTGGACCACGCCTCACTCGCCCGGTTGCTGCCCGACCTCCTGCTGATCGGGCAGCTCATCGACAGGGCGGGGATGCCCGCGCTGCTCGGCGAGTTCGGCGTGGACGGCATGCGGGACGTGGCCATCGAGGAGTGGCAGGCCGCCAGCCCGCACTACACGCGCCGGATGAAGGAGGCGCTGTCGATCACCGGTGACGGCGTCGCCGAGATCTTCAAGGGCTTCCAACTCGACGTGGGCGCGCCGCCCGAGTTCATGGACTTCCGGTACGGGATCACCGACCACGACAACGGCGAGTTCTGGCTCGACCACTGTGGGGCGCTGATGGACGTCGAGCCCATGGGCGACCGGCTCGTGACGACGATGTGTCACGACATCGAGGACCCCACCTTCCCGGCCACCGCGCTGGCCACCAACCCCCGCGCGGTCGTCGAGCCGATCCACCGACCCCCGCGAAGCCCCGAGGGACGGACACCGCACTGTCACTGGGTGGTACGGATCGACCCGGACGCCCCACCGGCGCCGATGCCGGGGCCCGCGGTCGAGTCGGCGTCCAGCCGGCTCATCGACTTCCGGTTCGACCCGCCCGCCCCGCAGGACACCGCCGGCGAGGGCGAGCGCGACGACTACGCGGGCCCGCTGTTGACGGACCTTGTGTTCGGTGAATTCACCTCGGCGGCCCTCATCCGTGTCGTCCGCGAGGTGTATCTGCAGATGCACCTGCTCGCGGTGGGGTTCCACCAGTCGGTCCGGCGCCGCTCGGATCTTGAGACCGCCGACCGGCTGCTCGCGTACCAGGCCACGGGCATCGCGGGGGTCGCCGCGGGTCGCATCCGGGACGTCCTCGGCGCGGGCCCCGACGCCCGGGGGCTCGCCGCGGTCCTCGATAGCCACCCCCTGGCCGGGCCGACCGCCTACACCGGCTACTCGTCGCGGGTGTCCGACGACGGGCGCGAGCTCACCGTCTCCTGGGACACCTCCGCGGACGCATTCGCCGACGACACCTGGCTGCCGCTGATGGCCGCCGGCGACCTGCGCCCGCTCGAAGCCGCCGCACACGCGGTCGACCCGCACTGGACCGTCGAGGCCGTGCCCGGCGACGGCTCACGACTCGAGGCCGTTCTGCGTCTCGGAGAGGTGGCCGCGAAGGAATCGGACGAGGTCGCCGTGACCCGCATCAGCACGGGCGCGGCCTTCGACTTCGGTCCGGCACGCACGTCCCTGCCCATCACTCCCGTCTGACCCCGCATCCCACCCGAACCGCCTGATCCCGGAGGGCCCCGTCATGGCACACAATCTGGCTGACCTTTTCGAGCATGCCGCTGATGCGTACGGCGACGATCGGCTGGCCGTGGTCGAAAACGACCGGCGGCTGACGTACACCGGGCTGGACGAGGAGGCCAACAGGTGGTGCTCCGTCCTGGCCGACCTCGGGGTGGGCGCGGGTGATCACGTCGCCGTCCACCTCCGCAACGGCGTGGACTGCCTGGCACTGATCCTCGGCATCCTCAAGCTCCGTGCGGTTCCGATAAGCGTCAACTACCGCTACTCGGGCGCCGAGTTGCGCTACCTCTACGACTACTCCGATGCCTGCGTGCTGGTGTTCCACCGCGAGTTCGGGGCCGCGGTCGCCGGCGCGGCCGAGGGGCTGGACTCCGTCCGCCACACGATCGTCGTGGACGACGGATCCGGCGTGGAGCCCCTCCCGGCCGGGGCCCTGGACGCCCGCGCGCTCCTCGCCGCCGCCTCGCCAGAGCGGCCCGACGTCGAGCGCAGCGCCGACGACCTCTTCCTGGTGTTCACCGGGGGCACCACGGGCAAGCCCAAGGGCGTGATGTGGCGGCAGGAGGACCTGTGGCGCAGCCTCGGCGGTGGCGCTGACTATCACACCGGTGAACCGGTTCCGGACGAGTTCCACCAGTCGCGGTCGGGACTCGCGGGCGATCCGATGCGCTATCTCATCCTGCTGCCGCTGATCCACACCTCGGGCCTCATGCCGAGCTTCACCGGGCTGTTCGCCGGCGGGACCATGCACTACATTCCGCACTTCCGTGCCGACGAGGCGCTCGAGGAGATCGAGTCCGAGAAGATCCAGGTCGCCGTCGTGGCCGGGGATGCGATGGTCCGCCCGATCGTCGAACGCCTCAGGGAGAGCGGGGCCGACACCTCGAGCATGTTCATGATCTCCTCGGGTGCCGCGTTGTTCTCCCCATCGGTCAAGGCCGACCTGCTCGGATTGCGTCCGGACCTGATGATCATGGATGCGTTCGGCTCGTCCGAGAGCGGTTTCGGCGGCCTGGGGGTCGTCACCAAGGCCGAGCTCGACGACGGCTCCCTCTTCACCGACCACGGCCCGCGCATCCCGCGGGGCACCACGCTGCAACTGGTCGACGATTTCGACGAGCCGCTTCCCGACGATTCGACCGAGATCGGCTGGATCGTCAAGTCCGGCTACCAGCCCAGCGGCTATTACAAGGATCCGGCCAAGTCGGCCGAGACGTTCCGTGAGGTCGCCGGCACCATGCGGGTGTTCACCGGGGACCGTGGCCGCTATGACGGTCCGGCCACGATCATCATGCTCGGACGCGGCAGCCAGGTCATCAACTCCGGCGGTGAGAAGATCTTCGCCGAGGAGGTCGAGGCGGCGCTGAAGGCGGTGGACGGGATCGTGGACGCTGTGGTGCTGGGCATTCCCGACGAGCGCTTCGGACATCGTGTCGGCGCGGTGATCGAGTGGGCCGTCGGGCACGACGGTCGGTTCGACGAGGTCGAGGCGTCACTGCGCGGGAGCCTGGCCGGCTTCAAGGTCCCGGCGGCTCTGTGGGTCGTCGGGAAGGTCGAGCGGCATCCGAGTAGCAAGACGGACTACGGGTGGGCGCGCACGCTCGTCGCCGATCGCGCGCCCGACCACGACCGACGTACCGGTCGGGCGCGCGGCACGGATCAGGACCACCGAACCGATCAGGACCGCCGGACCGATGTCGAGGGCGCGCCCGCATGACCCCGTCCGCCGACGGTTCACGGCTGCGCCTCGACGGGCAGGTCTTCGCGATCACCGGTTCGTCCCGCGGCATCGGTGCCGCAGTGGCCGAGGACCTCGCGTCCCGCGGTGCGGACGTCGTCCTCAACGCCCGCGACAACGCCGCACTGGAGCGGCAGGTCGCGGCGTTGGCGGCGCGCTCGGACGGGCGGATCACGGGTGTCGCGGGATCCGCCCATCTGCCCGAGGTGGCGCGTGAACTCCTCGAGCGGGCCCGCGAGGGCGACTCGGTGGTGGCGGGACTGATCGCCTGCGCCGGGGTGGCCGAGCCGCCGGGGTCCTCGATCCTCACCGTGGGGCACAGCGAGTTCGCCGATCTCATGGACGCCCACCTGGGGACGGTCTTCGCGACCTGTCGCGAGTTCGCCCCTCACTTCGTCGAGGCGGGGGCGGGGACGATCGTCACCACGTCCTCGTTCGCATGGAAGGGCGACTACGGGGGGACGGGGTATCCGGCAGGCAAGGGCGCAGTGACGTCGTTGACCATGGCGATCGCCGCGGAGCTGGCGGAGCACGGCGTACGGGCCAACGTGGTGTGCCCCGGCGCGCGCACCAGGCTGTCCGAGGGCGACGACTACGAGGGGAAGATCCGCGAACTGGGGCGTAGGGGGATGCTCGACGAGCTCAGCGTCGCCGGTGCACTCGACCCCGCCGGGCCCCGGTACGTGGCGCCCCTCTACACCTATCTGGCATCGGGATTGTCCGCCGGGATCACCGGGCGGGTGTTCGCCGGCTCGGGCGGCTTCCTCGGAAAGTTCCCCACCCCCGAGGCACAGCTCCTGGCCTATCGGGACTTCCACGACAGCCCACCCTGGACTCCCGAGGAGATCGACGTCCACCTCCGCCGCTGACGAGCATCCGCGCCGGTGCCCGCAGGTTCCGGCGTCCGCGCGCGCGGGTGTCAGCGGAGGGCGTCCTCGCGGAACTCGCCGGGGAAGTCGACGGACGGGCCGTTGTCGACCTCGCCCCTGCGCAGCTCCACGCGCCGGATCTTGCCCGAGATGGTCTTGGGCAGATCCGTGAACTGCAGGCGGCGGATCCGCTTGTAGCCCGCCAGATGGGTGCGCGAGTACTCGAAGATCTCGCGGGCCGTGTTCTCGTCCGGCGCCCAGTCTCCGGCGAGGACGACGAAGGCCTTGGGCACGCTCAGCCGGACCGGATCGGGGGAGGGGACCACCGCCGCCTCCGCGACCGCCGGGTGCTCGAGCAGCACAGATTCCAGCTCGAACGGGGAGATCCGGTAGTCCGACGACTTGAACACGTCGTCGGTGCGGCCGACGTAGGTGATGTACCCGTCCGAGTCCCGCGAGCCCACGTCACCGGTGTGGTAGAAACCGTCGGCGTACGCGGCCTCGGTGCGCTCGGGGTCGCCGTGGTAACCGACCATCAAGCCCAGCGGGCGGGGATCCATACGCAGGCAGATCTCGCCCTCGGCACCGTCCTCGGTGACCTCCCGGCCGGTCGCGGGATCGACGAGCGCCACGTCGAAGCCCGGGCAGGGGCGGCCCATCGAGCCGTCCTTGATCGGCTGGCCCGGGGTGTTGGCGATCTGCACGGTCGTCTCGGTCTGACCGAAGCCGTCGCGGATCGTCACCCCCCAGGCGTCGCGGACCCGGCCGATCACCTCCGGGTTCAGGGGCTCGCCGGCTCCGACGGCCAGGCGCGGCGGGTTCTTCAGCTGCGCCAGGTCGGCCTGGATGAGCATGCGCCACACGGTGGGCGGGCAGCACAGGCTGGTCACGCCACAGCGGTCCATCTCGCGCATCATCGCGGTGGCGTCGAAGCGGGAGTAGTTGTACAGGAAGACGCACGAGCCCGCGATCCACGGCGCGAACACGTTGGACCAGGCGTGCTTGGCCCAGCCGGGCGAGGAGACGTTGAGGTGGACATCGCCCGGCTGCAGACCGATCCAGTACATGGTCGACAGGTGGCCGGCCGGGTACGAGGCGTGCGTGTGCTCGACAAGCTTGGGCTTACTGGTGGTGCCCGAGGTGAAGTAGAGCAGCAGGGTGTCGTCCGCGCGGGTGGTGTGGCTCGGCTGGAAGTCCGGCGAGGCGTCCATCGCGGCCGCGATGTCGGTCCAGCCTTCAGCGGCTCCGCCGACGGTGTCCGATTGCGCGGCTCCGCCGACGGAGTCCGATTGCGCGGCTCCGCCGACGGAGATGCGCTGGTAGTCGCCGGAGATCGACGCGAATCGCTCGGCGAGTTCGGCGCGGGCGATCACGTGCTTGATCCCGCCGCGCGCGATGCGATCCCGCAGGTCGCCCTCCGCGAGGAGCGTCGTGGCCGGGATGACGACCGCGCCGAGCTTGATCACGGCGAGCATCACGTCCCACAGCTCCACCTGATTGGCGAGCATGAGCAGGATCCGGTCGCCCGGCTCGACCCCGCGGTCGCGGAGCCAGTTGGCGGTGCGGTCGGACCGGATCCGCATCTCGTCGAACGAGTACTTGGCCTCGGTCGGTGCGCCGCCGCCGTCGTGCTCCTCGACGATCCACAACGCCGGGTCGTCGTTCCCTTCGGCCTGGACATCGAACCAGTTCAGCGCCCAGTTCCACTCGTCGAGCTCCGGCCAGACGAATCCCGCCCGGGCGGCGTCGTAGTTCTCGGCGTTCGCCTGGAGGAAATCGCGGGCGGCGCGGAACTGTTCGGTGGCCTCGGTGGAGAGCGGCGGCATGGATGCTCCTGTCGATGAATCGTAAAGTGAGTCAGCTCACAGTAGGGCGGGGGGTGTGTCCGCGGTACACCCGAAAGGGGAGGGGTGCGGGCAATCCGGGCCCCGACCCTGGATTACTAGGAGGTGCAAGTATATGGTGATGATCATCACGGGAACGGGCGCGGCCACCAGAGGTCGCCACCCACACGTCAGGAAGGACGTCCATGTCGGATCTCAGGCAGGTCGAGCACTACATCAACGGAAAGCGCGTCGCCGCGACCGGCGGTCGCAGCCAGGAGGTGCTCAACCCGAGCACCGGTGAGGCACAGGCGGTCGTGCCGCTGGCGACCACCGCCGAGGTCGACGACGTGATCGCCAAGGCCGCGGTCGCCCAGAAGGAGTGGGCGGCCATGAACCCGCAGAAGCGCGCCCGCGTGCTCATGCGTTTCGTGGCGCTGGTCAACGAGAACATGGACGAGCTCGCCGAACTGCTCGCGATCGAGCACGGCAAGACCACCCCGGACGCCCGGGGCGACGTCCAGCGCGGCCTCGAGGTCATCGAGTTCTCCATCGGCATCCCGCACCTGCTCAAGGGCGAGTACACCGAGAACGCCGGCACGGGCGTCGACGTCTACTCGATGCGCCAGCCGCTCGGCGTGGTCGCCGGCATCACCCCGTTCAACTTCCCCGCCATGATCCCGCTGTGGAAGGCCGGCCCGGCGCTGGCGTGCGGTAACGCGTTCGTGCTCAAGCCCTCCGAGCGCGACCCGTCCGTGCCGGTGCGCCTGGCCGAGCTGTTCACCGAGGCCGGTCTGCCGGACGGCGTGTTCCAGGTCGTGCACGGTGACAAGGAGGCCGTCGACGCCATTCTGAACAACGACACGATCAAGGCCGTCGGCTTTGTCGGCTCCACCCCGATCGCGCAGTACATCTACGAGAACGCGGCCCGCACCGGCAAGCGCGCGCAGTGCTTCGGTGGCGCCAAGAACCACGCGATCATCATGCCGGACGCGGACTTCGACCAGGTCGCGGACGCCCTGGTCGGTGCCGGTTTCGGCTCGGCCGGTGAGCGCTGCATGGCCATCTCGGTTGCCGTCCCGGTCGGCGAGGGCACCGCTGAGAAGCTGCTCGAGAAGCTGCTGCCGAAGGTCAAGGAGCTCAAGGTCGGCCACAGCCACGACCCGCAGTCGGACTACGGCCCGCTGGTCACGCCCGAGTCCAAGGCCCGGGTGCTCGACTACATCGACCAGGGCGAGAAGGCCGGGGCGAAGATCCTCGTCGACGGCCGCGGCGTCGGTGCGTACACCGACGAGTTCAACGGCGAGGACATCTCGGGCGGTTACTACGTCGGCCCCACGCTGATGGACAACGTCACCACCGACATGAGCGTCTACACCGACGAGATCTTCGGGCCCGTCCTCACGATCGTCCACGCCGAGAGCTTCGAGGACGCCCTGCGTCTGCCGAACGAGCACGAGTACGGGAACGGCGTGGCCATCTTCACCCGCGACGGCGATGCCGCCCGCGAGTTCGTCTCCCGCGTCGAGGTCGGCATGGTCGGCGTCAACGTGCCGATCCCGGTCCCGATCGCCTACCACACGTTCGGCGGCTGGAAGAAGTCCGGATTCGGCGACCTCAACCAGCACGGCCCGGAGTCGATCAAGTTCTACTCCAAGGTCAAGACGGTCACGCAGCGCTGGCCCTCGGGCATCAAGGACGGTGCCGAGTTCGTCATCCCGACGATGGACTGACGTCGGTCACCGTAGGAGAGGAACAGTGATGTTCACCCTTGATGACGACGACAAGGTCATCGTCGACGCGGCCCGTGACTTCTCCGAGAAGCGGATCGCGCCCCGGGCACAGGAGTGGGACGCGACCCATCATTTCCCTAAGGACGTCCTCCGCGAGGCGGCCGGGATGGGCATGGGCGCGATCTATGTCTCCGAGGACGTCGGGGGCAGCGGGATGCGTCGTCTGGACGGCGTGCGCATCTTCGAGCAGCTCGCCCGCGGCTGCCCGTCGGTGGCGGCGTACCTGTCGATCCACAACATGTGCGTGTGGATGATCGACGAGTTCGGCACCGACGAGCAGCGGCGGCAGTGGATCCCGAAGCTGGCCTCGATGGAGCTCTTCGCGAGCTACTGCCTCACGGAGCCGGGCGCGGGTTCGGATGCGGCGGCGCTGCGGACCAGGGCGGTCCGGGAGGGCGACGGCCCGAACGCCGAGTACGTGCTCACCGGCACAAAGCAGTTCATCTCCGGTGGCGGACAGTCGGACGTGTACGTCGTGATGGCCCGCACCGGCGATCCCGGCGCGAAGGGCATCTCGACGTTCATCGTCCCGGCCGATTCCGAGGGGCTGAGTTTCGGCCCGGACGAGCAGAAGATGGGCTGGAACGCACAGCCCACCGCTCAGGTGATCATGGAGGGCGTCCGCGTGCCGGCCGCCAACCTCATCGGCGGAGCGGACACCGGTGGCGAGGGCCTCGGCTTCACCATCGCCATGCGGGGACTCAACGGCGGCCGCATCAACATCGCGGCGTGTTCGCTGGGCGGCGCCCAGCAGGCGTACGCGCAGGCGGTTGCCCATCTGCGCGATCGCGAGGCGTTCGGTGGTGCGCTCATCGACGAGCCGACCATCCGGTTCACCCTGGCCGAGATGGCCACCGAGCTCGAGGCCAGTCGACTCATGTTGTGGCGCGCCGCCGCGGCCCTGGACGCCAAGGAGCCGGACCACGTCGAACTGTGCGCGATGGCCAAGCTGTTCGTGACCGATCGGTGCTTCGACATCGCCGACCGGGCGCTGCAGCTGTTCGGCGGCTACGGGTACCTGGCCGAGTACGGAATCGAGAAGATCGTGCGAGATCTCCGGGTGCACCGCATCCTGGAGGGGACGAATGAGATCATGCGTGTCGTCGTCGGCCGGGCCGTCGCCGCACGCGGACTGGGAGCGTAGGACATGAACAACGGTTCGCAGACGGTGGCGTTCCTCGGCCTCGGCAACATGGGTGGGCCCATGGCGGCCAATCTGGTCGGGGCGGGCCACGAGGTCCGCGGCTTCGACCCGGTCGAGGCCGCCCAGAACGCCGCGCGGGACGCGGGTGTGACCGTGTGCGCCTCGCCGGCCGAGGCCGTCGAGGGGGCGTCGGTGGTCATCACGATGCTGCCCAACGGCGCGTTGGTCACCTCGACCTACGAGGAGGTACTGCCCAAGGCCGGGAAGGGGACGTTGTTCATCGACTCCTCGACGATCTCGGTCGACGACGCGCGTGCGGTGCATTCCACGGCCGTCGCCGCCGGCATGCTGCAGGTGGACGCCCCGGTCTCCGGCGGTGTCAAGGGCGCCACCGCGGGGACCCTGGCCTTCATGGTCGGTGGCGAGGACGAGGCCTTCGCCGCGGCGCAGCCGATTCTCGAGCCCATGGCCGGCAAGGTCATCCACTGCGGTGCCGCCGGTGCCGGTCAGGCGGCGAAGGTCTGTAACAATATGGTTCTCGCGGTCCACCAGATCGCGATCGGTGAGGCGTTCGTCCTCGCCGAGCGGCTCGGGCTGGAGCACCAGGCGCTGTTCGACGTCGTCACCGGGGCCACCGGCAACAGCTGGGCGCTGCACACCAACTGCCCGGTTCCCGGACCGGTGCCCACCTCTCCGGCCAACAACGACTTCACACCCGGCTTCGCCACGGCCCTGATGAACAAGGATCTGGGGCTCGCTCTCGCGGCTCTGGAGAGCACGGGAACGGTCGCTCCGCTCGGCGCGGCGGCGGCAGCCCTGTACGACGAGTTCGCGCAGGACAACGGCGGCAAGGACTTCAGTGCCATCATCACCAGCATCCGCGAGTCCGCGGGGAGCTGACCACCTGTAACCCTCGGGAGAGAAGACCATGTCCACCCACCGCCCCAAGGACTCGGACGCCGTGCTCGGCGCCCTTCGGAGAGTCCGGCAGGAATCCGGGTTGCCGATGGTGTTCGCCGGCGAGGCCGACGGCGAGACCGCGCAGCTGACCCGGTTCATCGGCGCCCGCACCAGTTCGATGCAGGGCCTGGCCGTGGCCAAGGGGCGTGGGCTCGGCGGCCACGTCATGGCCTCCGGTCGTCCCGCGACCGTGCGGGACTACGAGGACTGCTCCAGCATCACCCGCGACTACGCGGCCGCGGTGGAGCTCGAGGGGCTCCGGGCGATCATCTCGGTGCCGGTCATGGTCTCCGGGGTGGCGCGGACGATCCTGTACGGCTCGGCGCGAGTGGCAACCCAGCTGGGGGATCAGGTCGCGCGGACTTTCACCTCCGTGGCCGCGGAGCTGTCGTCGGAGTTCCAGATCCGTGACGAGGTGGACCGTCGGCTCCGGATGGCCGATCTGGCCGCCGCCGAGCAGGGCGCCGGATTGGAGGCGACCGACCGCGAGCAGATCAGGATGCTGCACGGCGAACTCCGGGCGATCGCCGCGGAACTGGGCGACGCCGCGCTGCGGAATCGGCTGCTCGCGGCCGGCTCCGCGCTCGCGGGGGTCGGCAGGGCCCCGGACGCCGCGGACACTCCGGTCCAGGACAAGCCGGTTCTCTCGCCGCGGGAGATCGACGTGCTCGCCCAGGTCGCGTTGGGATGCTCCAATGCCGAGGTGGGCGCGCGATTGTCGCTGTCTCCCGAGACGATCAAGGCGTACCTGCGCAACATCGGCACCAAGCTGGGCACGCGGTCACGCATGGAGTCCGTCGCCCGCGCGCGGCTGCTCGGCGTCCTGCCCTGATCTGCCCACGCCTGCGCTGACCTGCCCTGATCTGTGTCGCCAGGACCCGGTGGGCCAGTACATACCCGCGACCGCGTCCGGCGGCCGCCGGCCGGATCCGTTGGTCAGGTGGTGACGGTTGCGCGGTAGCGCAGCCGCACGCCGGTGGCGGGGCGGGTCAACATCCGGGTCCACGGGAACGTCAGGTCGTCGGCGTCGTCGCTGATCTCGACGCCGGGGCGGCACAGCGCGGCGACGGTCGCGGACAGGGCGGTGACGGCGATCTTCTCGCCGGGACAGCGGTGCCCGGTGCGCACCCCGGCGCCGCCCTGGGGGATGAACGCCGCGAGTTCCTCGGCGTCGGCCACGTCGAGGAACCGCTCCGGATCGAATGTCCCGGCGTCGTCCCAGTGATTCGGGTCCGTGTTGGTGCCGAGAATATCCAGGAACACGCGTTGGCCGCGGTGGACGGGACAGCCGCCGATCTCGGTGTCGACCGCGGCGAGGGCGGGCAGCATCGGAACGAACGGGTACACCCGCCGGACCTCCTGGGCGAACGCGACCGCCTCCGGGATGTCGGTGAGGCGCCCGGTGGCGGTCGTCGCCTCGCGGATCCGCCGCGCCCAGTCGGGGTGTTCGACCAACGCCACGGCGGCGAAGGCCGCGAAGCGTGCGACGGCCACGGTGGGCCGGGTGAGATTCTGGAGTTCGACGGCCGCGGTGTGGTCCGACACGAGAGCACCGTTCTCATCCCGCAGGTCGGCGATCGCCGCCAGCACCGAGTCCGCCGCGACGCGTGTGTGGCCGTCGCGGGCACCGTCGCGGGCGCCGCGGATCAGGCCGGTGGCCCAGCGGTCCAGCCTCGCCCGTTCGACCCACGCCAGGGGATTGGTGGCCGGGCGTCCGAACGTGTCGAGGAGCCTGCTCATCTGATGCGCCCTGCGGTCGGCTTCCCCGGTGGACACCGGCACACCCGCCCACCGGAACGCGGCGCGGCCGAAGGCGACGGTGGTCGCGTCGTACACCGATCCCGACCGCTGCCGGGAGAGCGCCGCGAGCATCTCCTCCAGTTCCTCCGAGACGCAGGTGGCGAACGCCCCGACCCGGGAGTCGTCGTACGCGAGGTCCGCGAGCGCGTTCTTCCGCGCGCGATGCGCGTCGCCGTCGAGACCGTGGACCGCGCCGGCGCCGAACAGCGGACCGCGAACGAACGCGGGCATCGCGCCGTCACGCCGGAACAGGTCGGTGTCGTAAAAGAACCGGACGCCCTCCTCACCGCGCACGAGCAGCGACGATCGGCCGAGCAGGCGGATGGGGACCGGCGAGTCGGAGCCCGGTTCGAGTCCGGCGGCGCGGCGCACCCGGGAGGCGAAGAGGTACCCGGATCTCAGGAACTCGGCGGTCTGGTCGAGGAGACGGGCACCGGGTCGGTTCGACATAATTCGGACCTCCACACATCGGGACTGGGGACGTCGGTCACCCTAGGAGCGTCGGGGCCGGGGCGCTTCCGGTCGTCGCGGGCGACCACGCGATTCCCGGTCAGGACCGCAGTGCATGCACCAGCTCGTCGAGCATGCCCTCGTCGGGTCGGTCCCCGCTGCGCGCCTGCGCGGCGGCGCTTCCGGCGTCGGACAGACACCACCGCCACCAGCGGTCGAGCTCGCCCGGCCGGAGCGTCCCGGTGCTGAGGACCGCGGGCCAGTCCCAGGCCGAGGCCTGTGCCGACACCTTGCCGCCGCCGTGGACCGGGTCCACGGCCAGTGCCGGGACGCCCTCGTGGAGCGCGAGGACGAGCCCGTGCATCCGCATGGTGACGACGGCGTCGAGTCGGTCGATCACCGAGGCGACATGCTCCGGGCCGGTCGGCAGCCGCCAATCCCGCGGGTCGAGCCGAGTCTCGAGCGGGATGAGCGCGGCGTCGAGACCGCCCAGCCACGCGGTCAGGGTCGACACGACGTCGTCGTGGCCGCGGCGTGAGCCGTACTCCTGCTGCCCGGCGGTGAGATATACGCCCACCACGGGCCGGGACCCGGAGGAGATCTGGGCGGACAGGTCCCGCCGGGCCAGGGAGCCGGGAGAGTCCCGGGCGACGACCGAGTCGAACATCGCCACGACCGGATCGGCGTGGTCGACGACGCTGACGTCCACGGCGACGCGCCGACAGTGCGCGAACCGCCGGAGGATCTCTCCGACCGGCTCACCCGACGCGGGACCACACACGAACACCAGGTGGGTGTAGGCCGCCGGATCGGCGTACTCGAGACGCAGCCCGCCCGGCGGGCACATCACCTCGCTCCACGCGGTGTCGTTCGCGATGCGCTCGCGGCGCAGGCGTCGGACGACCACGTCCATGGCGAGAACGTCACCCGCGGTCGCCTCGCCGTGGAGGGGGCTGGACCAACCGACGATGAGGGCGCGCACCCTCGCCAGCCTGCCTCAGCCCGACCGGTGCCGCCACCCGGGCGGAGTCGATACGGTACGGGCGATGACCCCAGACATGACCGTGGTCGTGGCCTCGCGGAACCGGAGGGACGACCTCCACGCGACGTTGCCGCGGCACACCGCGCCCGTGATCGTCGTCGACAACGACTCCGCTGATGACTCCGTCGACGTGTGTCGGGCCGCGGGGCCGCACGTTCGGGTGATCCCGCTGGAGGAGAACCTCGCGGCCCGGGCCCGCACCGTGGGCGCCCGCGCGGCCACGACCGAGCTGGTCGCCTTCGCCGACGACGACTCGTGGTGGGAGCCGGGGGCACTGGAGCTCGCGGCCCGCCTGTTCGAGCAGCACCCACGCCTCGGGTTGATCGCGGGGACGATCCTGGTCGGCCCCGACGGCGAACCCGACCCGATCAACACGGTGCTCGCCACGTCGCCCCTCGGCACCGAGCCGGGCGCCCCCGGGCCGGCGCTCCTGGGGTTCGTGGGCTGCGGCGCGATCGTGCGTCGATCGGCGTTCCTCGACGTCGGCGGTTTCGACGACGTGATCCGGTTCCCGGGGGAGGAGGAACGCGTGGCGCTCGACCTGGTCGACGCGGGGTGGCAGGTGTGCCACGTTCCGGAGGTGATCGCCCACCACCACCCGTCAGTGGTGCGGGATGTCGCCGGCGTCCGACAGGCGGGCCTCGCCCGCAGCCGGCTCCTCACCGCCGTCCTGCGGCTACCGCTGCCGGAGGTCCTTGCCGAGGCCCGGCGCTGCCTGCACACCACGACCGGGCGCCGCGGCCTGGTCATGGCGTTGCCGCGGATCCCCGCCGCGTGGGCCGCGCGCCGGCCGGTCGGTCCGGACGTCCTGCGCGCGCGGGCCCGACTATGCGGCGCGACGTGAGGACACCGGCCACCTCGAGAACGGGAGACGAGACGATGGATCACATGAGCGACGAGCGACCCGACTCACGGGTGAGCGTCGTCATGATCACCTGGAACCGCCGCGAGGAGGCACTGCTCGCCCTCGAGCGGCTGCGGACACTGCCGGAGCGGCCCGAGGTGTTCGTGGTGGACAACGGGTCGACCGACGGCACCGCGGCGGCGGTCGCCGGACGGCACCCCTGGGCGCGGCTCATCGCCAGTCCGACCAATCTCGGCGCCGTCGGCCGCACCCTCGGCGTCGACTCCGCGCGGACTCCCTACATCGCCTTCTGCGACGACGACACGTGGTGGGAGCCGGGGTCGCTGCGCGCTGGCGCGGACGCGCTGGACGCCCATCCGGGTCTCGGGGTGGTGACCGCCCGCATCGTCGTTGAGCCCGGCGGCGAGGTCGACCCGATCGTCGCCGAGCTCGAGAACTCGCCCGTGGTCGGCCCGGAGTGGCTCCCCGGCCCGGCACTCGGGAGCTTCCTCGCGGGGGCGAGCATCATCCGCAGAGCGGCTTACCGGGAGGTGGGCGGGTTCCACGAGCGGTTGTGGCTGGGCGGCGAGGAGGAGTTGATGGCCGCCGACCTCGCCAGCGCCGGCTGGGAACTGTGCTATCTCGAGGACCTGCTCGTGCACCACCAGGCGTCGGTGCTGCGGGATCCTCACCTCCGGCGGCGGCACGGTATCCGCAACACGCTGTGGTTCACCTGGCTGCGGCGACCACTGCGAGCCGCCCTGCGGCGTACCCGCGACGTCCTCGCCTCGGCGCCGCGTGACCGTGTCACGGTGGCGGGCGTGTGTGATGCGGTACGCGGTCTGCCGTGGGTGCTGCGCGAGCGCCGGCCGCTGTCGCCCTCGGTAGAGGCGCGGTTCCGGGCGCTCGAGGCCAGCCAGCGGGAGAGCACTGCGCGGAGGTACTCCAGCTGAACGGTGGCCGGCCGGGTCGGTCGTACTTAGGGTGACCGGCGTGATCATTCTCGGTGTCAACGCGACGTTTCACGACTCCTCGGCAGCCCTGGTCATAGACGGAAAAGTGGTGGCAGCGGCGGAGGAGGAGCGGTTCTCGCGGCGCAAGCACGCCAAGCGTCCGGTGCCGTTCTCCGCCTGGGAGCTGCCCGAGCTCGCGATGCGCTGGTGTCTGGAGGAGGCGGGGCTGACACCGGCCGACCTGGACGCCGTGGGCTACGCCTTCGACCCGGCGCTGGCGGAGCTGCAGCCGGACGATCCGTTCGACCACATCCGAATCGACTACGTCCGTCGAGCCCCCGAGTTCCTCGCCGACGCGCTCCCCGGCCTTCCCGCCGAGCGTGTCGAGTTCGTCGAGCACCACGTGGCCCACGCGGCGTCCGCCGGCCTGGCGGGACCGCACCGCACTTCGGCCGTCCTTGTCAACGACGGCCGGGGCGAGCGGCATTCCCAGCTGGCCGGCCACTACCGCGACGGGCAGCTCGAGATCGTCCGTCGTCAATCGCTGCCCGACTCGCTCGGGTTGTTCTACGAGTCGCTCACCGATCACCTGGGTTTCCTGCGGTCGAGCGACGAGTTCAAGGTGATGGCGCTGGCGTCGTACGGCGAGCCGCGCTTCCTGCCCGGACTCCGGGAGTGCCTCCACGCGACCGACGACGGCGGGTTCATCGCGCGGGCACCGGAGTGGGAGCAGTTCGCGCCGCGCCGCGTCGACGACGGCACCTGGGGCGGAGCGCACGCCGACCTCGCGGCGTCCGTCCAGGCCGGGGTCGAGGAGGTGCTCGTCGCAGGCGCGACATGGCTGCACGAGCAGACCGGTGAGCGCACCCTCACCATGGCGGGTGGCACCGCACTAAACTGTGTCGCCAACACCGCTGTGTGGCGCGAGTCCCCGTTCGAGCAGGTGTGGGTCCAGCCCGCGTCCGGCGACTCGGGAACGGCGCTGGGCGCGGCACTGCACCTGGCCCATCGCGACGACCGGATCTCCGACGAGGCGGTGAGTCCCGCGCTCGGCCGGTCCTGGACCGACGACGAGCTGGCCGGGCGCCTCCGCGAGGCGCAGGTGCCGTTCACGACGCCCGACGACCTGGCAGGCGAGGTCGCGGACATCCTCGCCGACAACGGTGTGATCGCGTGGTTCGACGGGCGCAGCGAATTCGGACCCCGCGCGCTCGGCCGCCGGTCGCTCCTGGCCAACCCGACCCTCGCCGAGAACGTCGAGTTGCTCAACGACGTCAAGGGCCGCGAACAGTTCCGGCCGGTGGCCCCGATGATCCTCGCGGAACGTGCGGAGGAGATCGTCACCGACGGCCCGCTCCCGAGTCCGTACATGCTCTTCGTCCACACGGTCCGGCCGGAGTGGCGGGACCGGATCCCCGCGGTCGTCCACTCCGACGGCACGGCGCGGATCCAGACCGTCGCGGACGAGGACGTGCCCCACGTGGCGGCCCTGATCCGTGCGTTCGCCGAGCGCACCGGGGTGCCGGTACTCGTCAACACGAGCCTCAACACCGCCGGCCGCCCCATGGTGGACGACCCGCGCGACGCACTGGAGGTGTTCGGGTCGGCTCCCGTCGCCGCGCTCGTCATGGGCCCGCACCTCGTGCGGCGTGCGGATTTCTTCGCAGGTGACCGTTGAGTGCCGCGCCGCGCTGGGCGGCCGTGATCCCCACCATCGGGCGGCCGTGCCTGCAGACGATGCTCGACTCCCTGGCGGCCCAGCACGCCGACGAGGCGCACCCGGCGCCCGTCGAGGTCGTGCTGGTCGACGACCGCCCCGGCGCTGTCCCCCCGCTGGAGGTCTCGCTGCCCGGGGTGGACTGGCCTCTGAGGATCGTCCGCGACCACGGGCGCGGTCCGGCCTCGGCGCGCAACCGCGGGTGGCGGGCCACGCACGGAACCGATCCCGAGTGGATCGCCTTCCTCGACGACGACGTGGTGCTGCCGCAGGGGTGGCTCGCCGGACTCGTCGACGACCTGCGCGCCTGTCCTGCCGGGGTCGGGGCCACCCAGGGGTCGATCATCGTGCCGCTGCCGGGGGACCGCCGCCCCACCGACTGGGAACGCAACGTCGGCGCGCTCGCCGGTGCCGACTGGGCGACCGCCGACATGGCCTACCGCCGCCGGGCGCTCGAGCAGGTCGACGGGTTCGACGAGCGTTTCCCCCGGGCGTTCCGCGAGGACGCGGACCTCGCCCTGCGGGTCCGACACGCGGGTTGGGCGCTCACCCGCGGTGTGCGGCACATCGTCCACCCCGTGCGCCCCGCGGACGACGCCGTGAGCCTGCGACTGCAGGCGGGCAACGCCGACGACGCCCTCATGCGCCGTCTCCACGGCCGCGACTGGCGCGCCGCCGCCGATGCGCCCGGGGGCGGGTTCTGGCTGCACGCCGCCACCGTGGCTGCCGCCGGCGTGGCGGCGGCCGGACTCATCGGCTCGCTCACCGCGCGCGCACTCGGCCGTCACCCGGGTCCCGCCGACGCCACCCTCGCCGTGGGCGCCGCGGTGTGGGGCGGGCTGACCGCGCGGTTCGCGGCGATCCGCCTCGCCCCCGGCCCGCGACCGGGCGACCCGGAATTCCGTGCCGAACTCCGCCGGATGCTGCCGACCAGCGTCGCGATCCCCTTCGCCGCCGTACGCCACCGTTTCCGCGGGGAACTGGCACACCGACACACCGGCCCGTGGCCGCCCGCGCCCCGGGCGGTGCTCTTCGACCGGGACGGCACCCTGGTGCGCGACGTGCCGTACAACGGCGACCCCGGTGCGGTCGAGCTCATGCCGGGCGCGCTCGAGGCGGTCCGCCGTGCGCGGGACGCCGGGCTGGCCGTCGGTGTGGTGTCCAATCAGTCGGGGGTCGCTCGGGGGTTGCTGGACGAGCAGCAGGTCCGCGCCGTCAACCGTCGTGTCGACGAACTGCTGGGCGGGTTGGACACCTGGCAGTACTGCCCGCACGGCCCGGCCGACGGCTGCGGGTGCCGGAAGCCGATGCCGGGCCTGATCCGGCGCGCCGCGGAGGATCTGGGGGTCGATGTGGACCGTTGCGTCGTCATCGGCGACATCGGCGCCGACGTCGAGGCCGCGCAGGCCGCCGGCGCCTCGGGTGTGCTCGTCCCCACCGAGGTCACCCGACGCGACGAGGTGCTGGACGCCCCCCGGGTGGCCCCCGATCTCGCCGCGGCGATGGAGTTGGTGATCGGCTGATGGCGCGCACCCTGGCCGTCCGGCTCGACTCCGACGGCGACGTCCTGCTCACCGGCCCGGCGATCCGACTCCTCGCCGAGCGGGCAGGCCCGGTCGATCTACTGGTGTCGAGCCAGGGGCGGGCCGCCGGCGAGCTCCTCCCGGGCGTCGCGGAACTCCTCGTCTTCGACGCGCCGTGGTCCGGTTTCCGGCCGCCACCGGTCGACCCCGCCCGGATCGACGAGCTCGTCGCGTCGATCGCCGGAAGGGGGTACGACCGCGCGGTCGTCTTCACCTCCTTCCACCAGAGCCCGCTGCCCATGGCCCTGCTCCTGCGGATGGCAGGCGTGCCCGTCGTGGTGGGGGAGAGCACCGACTACCCCGGCTCCCTGCTCGATGTGCGCGTGCGTCGCGACGACCCACCGGGTGGGGGCCACGAGGTCGAGGCGGCCGTCGAGATCGCGGTCTCCGCCGGCGCCGCGCGTCCCGACACGCCGCCGCCGCTGGACGTACGCCGGCCCCTGCCGGAGGTGACCGGGCTGCTCGAGGGGGTCGGTGGCCGCTTCGTCGTGGTCCACCCCGGGGCGTCCGTCCCCGCCCGGGCCCTCACGCCGGAGCACGCCGGCGCGATCGTCACGGCGCTGCGGCGGGCCGGTCACCGGGTCGTCCTCACCGGTGGCCCCGGCGAGCGCGACCTGGTGGCGGACACGCGCGCCTGCTGCGGCGCGGGGACGACCGACGTCACGGACCTGTCCGGACGGACGAGCCTGCACGAGCTGGCCGCCGTGCTCGAGCACGCCGACGTCGTCGTCGTCGGGAACACCGGCCCCGCCCACCTCGCCGCGGCCGTGGGCACCCCGGTCGTCTCCCTGTTCTCCCCGGTCGTCCCGGCCGAGCGCTGGGCGCCGTGGGGCGTCCCGCTCCGCCTGCTCGGCGACCAGCACGCGCCGTGTCGCGGGACCCGCGCCCGCGACTGCCCCGTCGAGGGACACCCCTGCCTGACACAGGTCCCGCCACCGGCCGTGGTGGCGGCCGTGTCCGACCTCATCACCGGAAGGAGTACGGAGTGCGCGTCCTGATCTGGCACGTGCACGGCTCGTGGACGACCTCGTTCGTGCAGGGCCGTCACGAGTACCTCGTCCCCGTGCTGCCGGACCGTGGTCCGGACGGTCGCGGACGCGCCCGCACCTGGGACTGGCCCGGCTCGGTGACAGAACTCTCCCCGGACGATCTGCGGGCCACGGCGGCCGACGGGGGCATCGACGCCGTGGTGCTCCAGCGCCGCCACGAGGTCGACCTCGTCCACGACTGGACCGGCTTGCGGGCCGGCGTCGACGTCCCGGCGGTCTACGTCGAGCACGACACCCCACGCGAGCACGCCGTGACGTCGCGGCATCCGCTGGCCGCGCAGTCGACCATTCCGGTCGTCCACGTGACCTGGTTCAACCACCTCATGTGGGACTGCGGCGACGCACCGACGCGCGTGGTGGAACACGGGATCATCGACCCGGGCGCGCTGTGGACGGGCGAGGACCCGAGCCTGGCCGTGGTGGTCAACGAGCCGGTCCGCCGTGGACGGATCGCGGGCACCGACCTCGTCGTCCGGCTCGGGCGTGAACTCCCGCTCCACGTCTACGGCATGGGCATGACGGAGCTGGGGCAGCTCGCCCCGCACCTCGCGCCGACCCTCCACGAGGACTACCCGCAGGCGGAGATGCACCGGGCGCTCGGCCGCCACCGCGTCTATCTCCACCCGTACCGGTGGACCAGCCTCGGGCTGTCGCTGTTGGAGGCCATGACGATCGGGATGCCCGTGCTCGCGCTGAGCACGACCGAGGCCCCCCGGGCCGTACCGCCGGAGGCCGGACTACTCAGCAACGACCCCGCGCAGCTGGAATCGCGGGCCCGGGAGTGGCTCGCCGACCCGGGCGCGGCCGCCGCGGCGGGAGCGGCGGCACGCGAGCACGCGCTGGCGCACTACGGCGTCGGACGTTTCCTCGCCGACTGGGACGAGATCCTGACGGAGGTGGGGTCATGAGAATCGCACTGATCTCCGAACACGCCAGCCCGGTCGCGGCGCTGGGCGGAGAGGACGCCGGCGGACAGAACGTCTACGTGGCCGAACTGGCCACCGGGCTCGGCGCCCGCGGTCACGATGTGGTCGTCTACACCCGGAGAGACGACGCGGACGCCGCGGAGGTGGTGGACCTCGCCCCCGGCGTCCGGCTCGTCCACGTGACGGCCGGGCCGGCGGCCCCGCTGCCCAAGGACGAACTCGCACCGTTCATGGCCGGATTCGGCCGCGAGATGGTCGCGCACTGGCTCTCCGACGGCGTGCCCGACATCGCCCACGCACACTTCTGGATGTCCGGCATGGCCGTCCGCGAGGCCGTCCGCGTGGTCGACGTCCCGGTGGTGCAGACCTTCCACGCGCTCGGCACGGTCAAACGCCGACACCAGGGCAGCGCCGATACCAGCCCGCCCGGCCGACTGGCGGTCGAATCGGGTCTGGTCACCGACTCGGACCTGCTCACCGCCAGCTGCCGGGACGAGCGCAGGGAACTGCTCGAGTGCGGAGCCGACACCGACCGGATCCACGTGATCCCCTGTGGCGTCGACCTCGACCTGTTCCACCCCGGGGCGGAGGCGGACGGGCTCCCGCCCCGCCGGCAGGGGCTCCGGCGGGTGGTCTCGCTCGGCCGGATGGTCCCGCGCAAGGGCATCGACATGAGCATCCGGGCACTGGCCGGGCTACCGGACACCGAGCTGGTGATCGCCGGTGGACCGGAACGCGACGCGCTCGACCGCGACCCCGAGGGGCTGCGACTGCAGGTCCTCGCTCGGGAACTCGGTGTGGCCGATCGTGTGACCTTCACGGGGCGACTCGATCGCGGCGCGGCCGCGGCGCTGCTGGCGTCCGCCGACGTCGTCTGCATCACGCCGTGGTACGAACCGTTCGGGATGGTCCCCCTCGAGACGATGGCCAGCGGCAGGCCCCTGGTCGGTACGGCCGTGGGCGGCCTGCTCGACTCCGTCGACGACGGCGTCACCGGCCTGCTCGTGTCCCCGGGCGACGAGGCGGCCACCACCGAGGCGCTGCGTGTGCTGCTCGACTATCCGGCCAGGTCCGACGCGATGGGATGCGCTGCCCGCCGCCGCGCCGAGACGATGTTCTCCTGGGACCGGGTCGTCGGCCTCACCGAGGAGGCCTACGCCGCGGCGCGGGACGGAAACGCGTCACCGGCCGGAACCGGATACGGCGCCGCGCGGGACTGGCTGGACGGCCACCTCGGCGCGCTCCACCGCGCGGTGGACTCGCTCGCCCGCGACGCGCCGACCGTCGACAGGTGGGCGACCCGCCTCGTCGCCCGGCTCCTGTCCGGAGGTCGGCTCCTCGCCGCGGGAAACGGCGGCAGCGCCGCCGAGGCCCAACATTTCACCGCCGAGTTCGTCGGTCGCTTCGTCGACGACCGACGACCGGTGTCGGCGATCTGTCTCACGAGTGAGACCTCGACGCTCACCGCGATCAGCAACGACTACGGCTACGAGGAGGCGATCGCCCGCCAGGTCGAGGCGCACGGCACCGAGGGCGACGTGCTCGTGTTGTTGTCGACGAGCGGCACCAGCCCCAACATGCTCGAGGCCGCGCGGCGCGCCCGGTGCCTCGGCGTCCGGGTCTGGGCGCTGACCGGCGCCCGCCCCAACCCCCTCGCCGACCTGTGTGACGAGACGATCGCCGTCGAGTCCGGAGACACCTCCGTGGTGCAGGAATGCCACCTCGTGCTCCTGCACGCGCTCACCGCCGCGGTCGACACCCGGCTGCCCCGACCAGAGGAGGACACCCATGGCCGTCGAACCGGTCGTCATCATCGGTGACGTCATTCTCGACCGTGACCTCACCGGCCGCTCGGTACGGTTGTGCCCGGACGCCCCGGTCCCGGTGGTCGACACGGACACCACGCTGACCAGCCCCGGCGGCGCCGGTCTCGCCGCGCTGATGTGCGCGCGGATCGACCGCGTCCCCGAGGTGCGGCTCGTCGCGCCGCTGGCCGACGACGTGCACGGCGAGCAGATCCGGGCGGACCTGACGGACATCGACGTGGTCGCGCTCGGCCACAGCGGAGGCACCCGCACCAAAACCCGGATCCGCAGCGAGGGACAGACACTGCTGCGCGTGGACGACGGGGGTCCCGGCCTCCCGGTGGATGTCGACCGGCAGGCCGTGGCGGACGCTCTCGCCGTCGGCGTCGTGCTGGTGAGCGACTACGGCGCCGGGACCACCCACGACGAGGGAATCCGGACCGCGATCGCCGACAAGGCCGAGCACGGCACCGTGGTGTGGGACCCGCACCCCCGCGGCGGTGCACCGGTCCCGGGCTGCGCGCTCGTCACACCGAACCTCGCCGAGGCGCAGGCGGCCGCACGGGAGTTCGGTCTCGAG
Source organism: Dietzia aurantiaca (assembly GCF_021033825.1). Classification (GTDB taxonomy): domain Bacteria; phylum Actinomycetota; class Actinomycetes; order Mycobacteriales; family Mycobacteriaceae; genus Dietzia; species Dietzia aurantiaca. Next base: position 75,560 of record NZ_JAIFXZ010000001.1, on the reverse strand, counting down.
GTCCTCCCCGACCGACCCGACGAGCTGGCCGCCGGATTGCGCCGGGCGTGGCGCGCGCACGCCGTCTCCGTGACCGTCGGCCCGGAGGGGGCCTGGTTCGCGGACGAGGGCGGGTGTCGTCTGATCCCCAGCCGCCACCAGGAGGCGGGTGACCCGTGCGGGGCCGGGGACCGCTATTCGGTGGCCGCGGCAACGGCGTTGAGCCGGGGCGAGTCGGCGGCGACCGCCGCCGGCCGGGCCGGAGCCGCGGCATCGACCTGGGTGGCGGACGGTGGCGCGGCCGGGTTCCGTGGGCGCGGTAACCAGCCGTCACCCAGCCCGCTCGACGGTTTCGCCCACCGGATCGAGCAGACCAGGCGCAGCGGCGGCGTGATCGTGGCGACGGGCGGCTGTTTCGACATCCTCCACGCCGGGCACGCGCACTATCTCCGCGCCGCCCGCGAACTCGGTGACCTGCTCGTGGTCCTGCTCAACTCGGACGACTCCGTCCGGCGACTGAAGGGGCCCGCGCGCCCGGTGATGCCGGAGGTCGACCGGCGGCACCTGCTGGAGGCGCTGGCCTGCGTGGACGCCGTCGTGGTCTTTGACGAGGACGATCCGCGGGCGGCCCTGGAGGTAGTGCGCCCCGACGTCTGGGTCAAGGGCGGCGACTACCGGGCGGACACCCTCCCGGAGGCCCCGCTCGTCCACAGCTGGGGCGGACGCGTGGAGATCCTGCCACTCACGCCCGGGCGATCCACCACGTCCATCCTGCGACGGACCCGCGATGTCGGCTGAGCCGTACACGGAGGCCGCGCTCCGGCAGGCCGGCCGGCTCGATGCCCCGGCCCGCCCGGACGCGGTGGACGGGGCGATCGACGCCCGACAGGTGGGGGAGGATGACGTCCTGGTCCTGCGCGCGCTCGGCCTGGGCGACGCCCTGACCGGCATCGCCCCGATCCGAGGGTTGCACCGACTGTTCCCCGACCGGCGGGTCGTGCTGGCCGCGCCCGCCACGATCGGCGGGTGGATGGTCCGGATGGGCGTGGTCGACGCCGTCCTGGCGACCCCCGGCCTCGTTCCCCTCGGCCCGTTGCCCGGCGGACACGTCGCGGTCGATCTCCACGGGCGCGGGCCGGAGAGCCAGAGGCTGCTCGCGGCCGGCGGGCCCGGGCGACTGATCGGGTTCGACTGTCCCGAGATCGGCCACCGCGGGCCCCGCTGGGTGCGGGACGAGCACGAGGTACTCCGCTGGTGCCGCGTGGTGCGGGACGCCGGGGGAGAGTGCGGCGTCGACGACCTCCGACTGCGCGACCCGCACGAGGCCGCCGCGCTGCGTCGTGAGGACGGCATCGTCGTCGTCCATCCCGGCGCCGCGTCGCGGTCACGCCGCTGGCCGGTCGACCGGTGGGCCGCGGTCGCCGGTGAACTCGTGCGGTCCGGGCGCGACGTCGTGGTGACCGGGTCGCCCGGGGAGCGGGATCTGACCGCCGGGATCGTCGCGGCCGTCCCGGCCGCCACCGACGCCGGTGGACGACTCGACCTCGACGACCTGGCGGCGCTGGTCGCCGACGCGGCGCTCGTCCTCAGCGGTGACACCGGCATCGCGCACCTGGCCACCGCCCTCGCCACCCCCTCGGTGACACTGTTCGGCCCGGTCCCGCCCCGGTGGTGGGGGCCGACACTGGACCCTCGACTCCACACCGTCCTCTGGCGCGGCGACCCGACCGCCGACGCCTGGGGGGACCCCCACGCGGACGTCGTCGATCCGCGCCTGGACGCGATCGGCGTCGACGAGATGCTCGACGCGACGCGCGACCTCCTCGAGACCACGACAGGAAGGATCTCATCATGAGTACGACATTCAGCAGGGCCGTCGTCACCGGAGGCGCCGGATTCCTCGGGAGTCATCTGTGCACGGAGCTGCGGCGGCGCGACGTCGAGGTGTTCGCGCTGGACAACTTCCTCACCGGCGATCCGGCCAACGTCGCGCACCTCGCCACCGATCCGGGATTCCACCTGGTGCAGCGTGACGTCACCGACTACATCCACGTGCCCGGGCCGGTGGATCTCGTGCTCCACTTCGCGTCGCCCGCGTCCCCGATCGACTACCTCAAGCTGCCCATCCACACGCTCAAGGTCGGCTCGACCGGGACGAACAACGCGCTGGGCCTGGCCAAGGCGAAGGGCGCCCGGTTCGTGCTCGCGTCGACGTCCGAGGTGTACGGGGACCCGCTGGTGCACCCTCAACCGGAGACCTACTGGGGCAACGTCAACCCGGTCGGGCCGCGGGGAGTCTACGACGAGGCCAAGCGATACGCCGAGGCGCTCACCGAGGCGTACCGCACCACCCACGGGGTGGACACCGCGATCGTGCGGATCTTCAACACCTTCGGACCCCGGATGCGCCCGCATGATGGCCGCGCGATCCCGACCTTCATCCGCCAGGCGCTGCGCGGCGAGCAGCTCACCGTCGCCGGTGACGGCACGCAGACCCGGTCGGTGTGCTTCGTCTCCGACCTCGTCCGGGGCATCCTCGCCCTCGCGGGGTCCGGTCACGCCGGCCCCGTGAACATCGGCAACCCGTGGGAGCTCGAGGTAGTGCAGATCGCACGCGACATCATCGCCGAGACGGGGTCCGCCTCCACCTTGCGCTTCATCGACCGCCCGGTGGACGATCCGCAGGTCCGGCGCCCCGACACCGCGCTCGCGAGCGAGGTCCTCGGGTGGGCACCCGAGGTCGACTGGGCCGACGGCCTCCGGCGGACCGTCGAGTGGTTCCGTGGCATCGACACCGAGGAGACCGTCGCGGCGTCTGCTGAGCGACGCCCGGAGTGAGGACGGTGCCGCGCGGGCACACGTCCGGCCGCCTCGCTGCAGACGATGTGGCCCAGATCACCCGGCATCCACTTTCGGGTGTACCGGGTGTGGCTCGCCTCACATAGTTTCTTCTCAGTCGGCGTGAACGCGTCGGAGAAATCTGTCAGCGCCGCAGGTTCACAGCCCGGCGACACTGAGAAGACTGGAGTTGTCTTGACAGCCACGAATTCGCCCACGGGGGGCGCGACGCCACAGGCGGCGGCCGGCGTCCCGGTTAAGAAGACCTCGCTCGCACGCGTCGCCGCGGCCTCCTCGATCGGTACGACGATCGAGTGGTACGACTTCTTCATCTACGGCACGGCCGCCGCGCTGGTCTTCCCCACACTGTTCTTCCCCGAGCAGAGTGCGGCCTCGGCCACGCTGTCGTCATTCGCCACCTTCGCCGTGGCCTTCTTCGCGCGGCCCGTCGGCGCCGCGGTCTTCGGCCACTTCGGCGACCGCATCGGTCGTAAGCGCACGCTGGTGTGGACGCTCATGATCATGGGCGTGGCGACCGTGTTCATCGGTCTGCTCCCCGGCTACGAGACCGGCGCGTTCGGCGCCTTCGAGAACGGCATCGGCATCGTGGCGCCCACTCTGCTCGTGCTGTGCCGCTTCTTCCAGGGCTTCGCCGTCGGTGGCGAATGGGCGGGCGCCACCCTGCTCACGGCCGAGTACGCACCGGAGGGCAAGCGCGGACTGATGGCCATGTGGCCGCAGCTCGGTGTGGCCTTCGCGTTCTTCCTGTCGTCGGGCACCTTCCTCATCTTCGCGCTCGTCGCCGGAAACAACGCGGGCCCGGACAGTGCGTTCATGCAGTACGGCTGGCGCATCCCATTCCTGCTCTCCGCGGTCCTGGTCCTCATCGGCCTCTGGATCCGTGTCTCGGTCGAGGAGACCCCCGTCTTCAAGCAGGACCGCGAGCTCGCCTCCAAGGACACCGCACCCGCGACCCTGCCCTTCGCCGATGCGATCCGCTTCCAGTGGAAGGAGATCCTCATCGCCGGCGGCGCGCTGACCTCGCTGTTCTCGCTGTTCTACATGGGGACCTCGTTCCTCACGAACTACGCCACCGCCACGCTCGGCCACTCCCGCCCGTTCGTCCTCGGCATGGGCATGGTCGCCGCCCTGGTATTCGGTCTCGCCATCGCCCTGTCGGCGATGTACTCCGACCGGATCGGCCGCAAGAAGGTCATCGGCACCTCCGTCGGGCTGGCCATCGTCTGGTCGCTCGTCGTGTTCCCGATCCTCGACACCGGATCGACCGGCGCCTTCGCCCTGGGCCTGCTCGTCACCCTGATCATCTTCGGTATCGCCTACGGCCCGGCCGGCGCGCTGCTGCCCGAGCTGTTCCAGGCCCGCTACCGCTACACCGGTGCCGGTCTCGGCTACAACCTCGCCGGCATCCTCGGTGGCGCGCTCCCGCCGCTGGCCGCCGCCGCGATGGTCGCCGCGGGCAACACCCTCGGAGTCGGCATCATGCTCTCGCTGCTGTCGGCCATGTCGATGATGTGCGTGCTCGCCATGACCGAGTCGAGCAAGAACAAGGTGACCGGTGAGCTCGCCGAGAACGACGCGGTGCTCGCCACCGAGGTCCCGTGACCCGGTGACCTGACGGTCCCGACGGGCCGCACCCCACGAGCAGCCGCGCCCGGCCCCACCCGAGAGGGGGCCGGGCGCGGTGTCGTTCGTGCCCGGTGGGGGACGGCGTGGGTCGTCAGAAGTCTCCGGCGGTGCGGCGCAGCGAGCCGATCGCCTCGATGAGCGCGATCTGATCGGCCTCGTCCATGCCGGGATCGGCGAACACCCCGGCGTTGAGGGCCGCCGTCGCCTGGGCCACGACCTCGCGCCCTACATCGGTGATCTCGACGAGCGTCGTACGGCCGTCTGTGGGATGCGGTCGGCGTTCGACCAGGCCGGCGTCGAGGAGCCGCTTCATCGCGCTGGTGACGCTGGTGACGTGGACCTGGAGACGTTCCGAGGCCTTGGTGATGGGCAGGGCGCCCGAGCGGGAGAACGCGAGTAGTCGCAGCAGCTCATAGCGGGGAAACGACAGGTTCCAGGGCCGCAGGGTCTCCTCGACCCGGGCCAGGAGGATCTGGTGCGCCCGCATCACCGATGTCACCACCGTCATCCCCTGTGCGGCGTCGAGCCAGCCCTCGCGTTCCCAGTTGGCGCGGGCCTGGTCGATGCGATCGGGGATCGGTGCGGTCCTGGGGGACAAGGCTCACTCCTGGGGCCACGGCGGTCGGCGGATTCCGTCGATTCTATCGGTCCCGTGCCACCGGCAACGTCAGACATGACGAGCGCGCCTGACACACCGGTTCGGGGGGAGGTCGCGTTTCTCACCATGAGGAGCAGGGCACCGCCCGGCGATAGGCTCCGCGCATGACCAACACCGTCCATCAGGGTGCCGCCGCCATCGCCACCCGTGTCCGACACCCGCATTTCCAGGGGCTGGTGACCGACGCCGCCACGGCGGTGGCCCGGATCCAGGACGGGGACACGGTCGCGATCAGTGGATTCGCCAGTGCGGGTACGCCCAAGGCGTTCGCGCCGGCGTTGGCCGAGCGGATCCGTCGGGTGCGCGCCGGGGGCGGGCAGCTGAGCGTCAATCTTCTCACGGGCGCGTCCGTGGCCGGCGAGGCCGAGTCGACCCTCGCCGAGGTGGACGGCGTGGCCCTGCGGATGCCGTACCAGAGCGAGCCCACCGCCCGCGGCAAGATCAACGACGGTCGGATGGACTACGTGGACATCCATCTGTCGCACGTGGCCCAGCAGGTGTGGGAGGGCTACTACGGGGACGTGGATGTCGCTGTGGTGGAGGTCGCCGCCATCACCGAGGACGGCAAGCTCGTCCCGTCGATGTCGGTGGGGAACAACAAGACCTGGCTCGAGGTCGCGGACAAGGTGATCCTCGAGGTGAACTCGTGGGTCCCGCTCGACGTGGAGGGCATGCACGACGTCTACTACGGCACGGCGCTTCCTCCGGCGCGCAAGCCGATCATGCTGACCCGGCCGGCCGACCGCATCGGCCAGCAGTACCTCGAGGTCGACCCGGCCAAGGTCGTCGCCGTGGTGCTCACCGATGAGCAGGACTCGGAGACCACCGTCGCCGCGCCCGACGCCGTCAGCCAGGCCATCGCCGGGCACGTGGTGGAGTTCTTCCGTCACGAGGTGGAACGCGGCCGCCTGCCCGCCGCCGGCCTGCTGCCCCTGCAGGCCGGGATCGGCAACGTGGCCAACGCGGTGCTCGGCGGCCTCGCGGAGGGCCCCTTCACGGGCCTGACCTGCTACTCGGAGGTCATCCAGGACTCGATGCTGGACCTGATCCGCCAGGGCACGGTCGCGCACGCCTCGGCCACGTCGCTGGCACTGTCCCGTGCCGGTCTGGCCGAGCTGGTGGACAATATCGATCTGTACCGTGAGCACGTCACGCTGCGCCCGCAGGAGATCAGTAACCACCCGGAGATCGTGCGCCGTCTCGGGGTCATCGGCATGAACGGCATGCTCGAGGCCGACGTCTACGGCAACGTGAACTCCACCCATGTCGGTGGCACCCGCATCATGAACGGGATCGGCGGCTCGGGCGACTTCACCCGGAACGGTTACGTATCCATGTTCCTGTCGCCGTCGACCGCCAGGAACGGCGCGGTGTCGGCGATCGTGCCGATGGTGCCGCACGTGGACCACACCGAGCACGACGTGCAGGTCATCGTCACCGAGCACGGCCTGGCGGACCTGCGCGGCCTGAGCCCCCGCAAGCGCGCGCCGCTGATCGTGGACCGCTGCGCCGATCCGGCGTTCCGTCCGATGCTGCACGACTACCTGGATCGGGCGACCGCGCGGCCGGGTGCGGGCAACACCCCGCATATCCTCGAAGAGGCCCTGTCATTCCACACCCGCCTCGCCGCGACGGGAAGCATGCTGGAGTAGGTCGAAGAACACCACCCGAGTCACCCGGAGGATCGATGACGACCAGCACGCGCCCCCTGCGGATCGGCAACGTCTCCGCCGCGCGGACCGACCGGGACACCACGACCGCCGAGTTCCTCGCGGCCTCGAGGTTGGATGTCGTGGCGCTGGACATGCTGTCCGACGAGGCGATGCTGGATCTCGCCGCGCAGCGCGCCGCGGGCGGGTCCGGGTATGAGCGCGCCGCGGTGGTGCAGCTGCGCGAGTGCCTGGATCTGCTCGGCGTCGGCGGCGCGGGCGGACGTGGCGACGGGGCGGGTGACGACGACAAGGCGTCGGGCGTGCGGGTCGTCACCAACGCCGGAGCTCTCGACCCGGAGGGGCTCGCCCGCGAGCTGCGGGCGCTGGCCCGGGAGGCCGGGGTGGACCTCCCGGTGGCCTCCGTGGATTCCGGTGACGTCACCGACCGGGCGCCCGAACTCGGTCTCGGTGTGGTCGACGTGGCGACCGTGCGGCACGGTGCGTTCGGGATCGCCCAGGCTCTGGCCGAGGGCGCCGTCGTCGTCGTCACCGGCCGCGTCAGTCGCGAGGCGCTCGTCACCGGTGCCGCCGCGGCGCACCACGGGTGGACCTCGTCGGCCCTGGATGCGCTGGCCGGGTCGGTCGCGGTGGGGCACGTCCTGTCCGGCGGACCGGGCGCGACCGGCGTCGTGGACTCCTCCACGGACGTCACCCGCACCACCGACCCCGTGACCGGCGGTTACCCGATCGCCGAGATCTCAGGCGACGGATCGGCGGTCATCACCCGACATCCGTCCGCGTTCGGCTCGGTCACCGTCGGCACGGTCACCGACCAGCTCCTCGACGGCGTCGCCGGCGCCCGCTACGCCGCGCCGGACGTGGTGCTGCGGCTCGACTCGGTGCGCCTGGCGCAGGAGGGCACCGATCGGGTGCGGCTCAGCGGCGCGCGCGGCGAGCCCGCGCCGCCGGTCGTCGCCCTGGTGGCCATGGCCCGTGGCGGGCAGCGGCCCACGCGCGTCGCCCGCCCGCTCCCGCAGGAGGAGTCGGGGCACGTCGTGGTGTTGGCGGACGGGCGTCGCGTGCCCGTCCCGGTGCCGATGGAGACGGCGCCGATCGGGCCCGGCGAACTGCCGACCCCGTGGACTCCGAGCGCGGTACCGGGCGGGGAGCGGGTGTCGACGGTTCTCGGGTCGGTCGCCAGCGTGCGGCGCGGGGTCGTGGGGCGTGGGGTCAACATCGCGGTGTGGACGTGGGACGACTCGGCGTTCGCGTGGCTCGCCGACGAGTTCACGGTCGAGCGGCTGCGCGAGCTGGTCCCCGGCCTGGAGGGGATGGACGTGCGGCGCTACCCGCTGCCCAACCTTCGCGCGGTCAACCTGGTCGCGCGCCCGCCGCGCAGCGAGGTGCTGACCCCGGGGCTCGGTGCGGATCTCGCCGCCGCCCGGGTCGAGGTTCCGGGCGAGCTTCTCGAGTACGGTCCGTAGCCCGGGCCGGGGCCAGCGGCGGCTGCCGGCTAGTACGGCCCGGGCAGGTCAGCTCATCGACCGTAGCTCGACCTTGCGGATCTTGCCGGTCGCGGTGCGGGGGATCGCGTCGGTCACCACGACGCCGCGGGGCCGCTGCGAGCTGGTGAGATGTTCGGCGCCGAACCGCAGGATCGAGTCGATCAGGTCGGCTTCCGGCGGCGCGTCGACGGCGGGGACCACCACCACCACGACCTGCTCGCCCCACGTGGGGTCGGGACGGCCGATGCAGGCGACCTCGGCGACGTGCGGGTGGTCGAGGAGAACTCGTTCGACGTGCAGGGAACTCACGTTCTCGCCGCCGGACTTGACGATGTCCTTGACCCTGTCGGAGAACCACACCACGCCCTCGGCGTCGATGCGGCCGAGGTCGCCGGAGTGCATGCGTCCGCCCGCGAAGACCTCGGCGTTGGCGTCCGGGTTGTTCCAGTAGCCCTCCATGACGGTCGGGCCGCGGTAGACGATCTCGCCGTCCTGCCCGGCCGGCATGAGCTCGGCTCCGCCGGGTTCGGAGATGCGGTTCTCGGCGAACGGCGTGGGGTAGCCCCACGAGTCGGCCTTGTCGTCGTTGAGTTCTGGCCACTGCATCACGGTCGCGGGCGTGCACTCGCTCATGCCGGATCCGAGCACGATCGTCGCGTCCGGCAGCGCCGCGGAGAGCTTCGTGCGCATCGCCTCCGACATCGGTGCCATCGCGTAGAGGAGCATCTGGATCGAGCTCAGGTCGAGCCCGCGGTCCGTCCCGTCGGCCAGTGCCTCGAGCATGAGCGGCAGCCCGACGAGGTGGGTGGCACGGACCCGGGCGACGGTGTCGGCGTACCCGACCGGGTCGAAGCCCGGAAGGAGATGGATCGTCGCGCCCATGGTGACCGACGGGATGAGCACCCCGTTGAGGCCGGCGGTGTGGAAGAGGGGGAGTGGACACACCGTGACCGACCCCCGGGCGCCCCAGGCCATGCCGAAGATCGCGCTGTTACCGAGCGCGGCGACGGTGACGGCCAGGTGGGAGGTGAGCACGCCCTTGGGGCGGGAGGTGGTCCCGGAGGAGTAGAGGCACTGGACGATCTGGCGGTCGGCGATCACGGTGTCGGGATTGGTGTCGTCGCCGGCGAGAAGGTCGTCGAAGGACAGGACCGTGGGTCCCTCCGGTGCGGGCGCCAGGCCGTCGGGCAGGCCCCCGATGACGACGACGAAGCGGATCGCCGGGATCGCCCCGACCGCACCGAGTGCCAGCTCCGCGAGCGCGCCGTGGACGACCAGGATGCGCGTGCCGGAGTCGGTGAGGGCGTGCGCGATGTTCTCGAGGCCGGAGAGCAGGTTGACGGGCAACGCGACCATCCCCGCCTTGGCGCTGCCGAAGTAGGTGGCCACGAACTCGCGGCAGTTCGTGGACAGCAGAGCCACCGGCTCCTCGGGTTCGAGGCCCAGGCCGGCGAGCCCGTGCGCCACGCGATTGGACACCGATTCGAGTTCGGCGAAGGTCCACGAACCGGTCTCGTCCGTGACGGCGGTTCGCTCGGCGAAGGTGGCCGCGGCTCGGGTCGGGATGTCACCGACCGAGCAGCGGCGCGCCAGGGCGTGGTCATGGGGGTCGATGCCGGTGGGGTCTAGTCGCACGGGGGGTCTCCGGTGTTCTGAGCGGGGATGGGGCGAGGGCGAAGGCACGGCCGACGGCGGACGGCAGTCGTGTGACCGGGGTCACTGTTTAAACAGTGTCAGGACGGTCGAGAATTAGCAAGCAATCATGCTTGCTTTATTTGCGGCGGTTTGGGATCGTGATGCCCATGACCACCCCCCAGACCACGGAGACCGAGGACCCACACGCGGCCCTCGCCGCGCTCAACGCCAGGTTGGACGAGATCGTCGAGGCCGCCGGCACCGACCACTGGAACGCCGAGACCCCGGCCGAGGGCTGGGACGTCGCCATGCAGATCGCCCACCTGGCCTGGACGGACGAGGTCTCGGTATCCGCTATCCGTGACGCCGACGCATTCCAGACGATCGTGGACAAGGCCATGGCCGACCCGGCAGGGTTCGTCGACGCCGGAGCCGAGGAGATCGCGTCGACCGGTCGCGACGAGGTCCTGGCACGGTGGCGCCTGGCCCGGGGGGAACTGGCGGACGAGCTCAAGGCCGCCGATCCCGGCGGGAAGATCCCCTGGTTCGGGCCGCCGATGCGGCCGAAATCCATGACCACGGCCCGGATCATGGAGACCTGGGCGCACGGCGTCGACGTCGCCGACGCGATCGGTGTCCCCGTCACCGACGAACCCGCTTTCCTCGCGGCGATGCCCCACGTGGCCCGGCTCGGCTTCAGGACCCGCGGCTTCTCCTATGCGATGAACGGCCTCGAGGCGCCCGCGAGCGAGATCCACGTCGCCCTCACGCAGGCGGACGGCACGGTGGTCGAGTTCGGCCCCGCCGATGCCGGTCAGCGCGTGAGCGGGCCCCTGCTCGACTTCTGCCTCCTCGTCACCCAGCGCGTCCACCGCGAGGACACGGCCCTGGAAGCCGTGGGGGACGACGCCGAGGGCTGGCTGCGGATCGCCCAGGCCTTCGCCGGTCTGCCCGGCGGGGGCCGCGAGAAGGGAGCGCGGGCATGAGCGTCGACCCCACCCCCGCCCCCCTGCGGGTAGGAAACATGTCCGGCTTCTACGGCGACCGCATCTCGGCCATGCGCGAGATGCTCGAAGGCGGCCAGCTCGACGTCCTCACCGGCGACTACCTCGCCGAGCTGACCATGCTCATCCTCGGCCGTGACCGGATGAAGAGCGCCGAGCTGGGCTATGCCAAGACCTTCCTCCGCCAGCTCGAGGACTGCCTCGCGCTCGCTCTGGAGAAGAAGGTCAAGATCGTCGCCAACGCCGGCGGCCTCAACCCGGCGGGGCTGGCAGCGGCGATCCGCGAGCTCGGCGAGCGTCTCGGCCTGCAGCCGGAGGTCGCGTACGTCCACGGCGACGACCTCATCGACCGCGTCGGCGAGCTCGACCTCCCGGCCGACGCCGGCTTCCCGGTGACCGCCAACGCCTACCTGGGGGCGTTCGGCATCGCCCGGTGCCTGGATGCCGGCGCCGACGTCGTCGTCACCGGGCGCGTCACCGACGCCTCCGTCATCGTCGGCCCCGCGATCAGCCACTTCGGGTGGACCAGGCATGACCTCGACGCGCTGGCCGGTGCCACCGCCGCCGGCCACGTGATCGAGTGCGGTACCCAGGCCACCGGCGGCAACTACGCCTTCTTCAACCGCGGTGAGATCGCCGACCCCGTCTCCCCGGGATTCCCGATCGCCGAGATCGCGGCCGACGGTAGCTCCGTCATCACCAAGCACGCCGGGACCGGCGGCGCCGTCACCGTCGGCACCGTCACCTCCCAGTTGCTGTACGAGGTCACCGGCGCCCGCTACGGCGGCCCCGACGTCGTGACCCGACTCGATACCGCCCGCCTCGAGCAGGATGGGCCGGACCGCGTCCGGATCTCCGGGGTCCGCGGCGAGACCGCGCCGCCGGACACCAAGGTGTCGGTGACCTGCCTCGGCGGCCACCGCAACGAGATCACCTTCCTGCTCACCGGCCTGGACATCGAGGACAAGGCCGCTCTGGTGGAGCGCCAGTTCCGCGCGGGACTCGAACGCGAGCCCGCGGACCTGCAGTTCCGCCTCCATCGGACCGACCACCCGGACGCCGACACACAGGCCGCGGCCACCGCGATGCTCACCATCGTCGGCTGGGACCCCGACAAGGACGTTGTGGGCCGGGCATTCACCGACGCGGCGGTCGCCATGACGCTGGCGAGCTACCCGGGGGCCACCCCGAGCGGCCCGCCCGGTCGCGGAGCGCCCTACGGCGTGTACATCCCCGCCTACCTCGACCAGAAGGCGGTTCCCCACATCGCCGTGCTCCCGGACGGCACCAGCGTCGACATCGACCCGCCCGCCGAGACGGCGGAGATGGGCGACGGCCACGCCTCGGACGGACTCGACTCCGTCGGCCGTCCGCTGGCCCCGCAGGACCCGGCCGGCCCCTCGACTGCCCGCCCCCTGGGCGACGTCCTCGGCGCGCGGTCGGGAGACAAGGGCGGCACCGCCAACATCGGGCTGTGGGCCGGCGACGAGCAGTCCTACCGGTGGATGCTCGCCACGCTCACCGTCGACGAGGTCCGCCGCCTGCTACCGGAGGCGACCGACCTGCCGATCGAACGCTACGAGCTGCCGCGCCTGCATGCGGTGAACTTCGTGATCGACGGGCTGCTCGGCAAGGGCGTCGCGCACGGCTACCGCTGGGATCCGCAGGCGAAGGGGCTGGGCGAATGGCTGCGCTCCCGCGTCGTGGACGTGCCCGACTCCGTCGTCGCCCCCGCCCCCGTCGCCTCCCCGGCGGCCGCCATGAAGGAGAACAAGTGACCGTTCCTCGCAAAACCGCCCCCGCCGTCCCACGCCGCGCCGCTCCCGCCGTCCCACCCCATGTCCCCGGGGACCCCTGGTACTCGGACGAGCGACTCGCGCTCCGCGAGACCGCGACCCGCTTCGCGGAGCGGGAGATCCTGCCCCATCTCGCAGAGTGGGAGGCGGCGGGCGCGATCCCGCGGGAGCTGCACCGCGCGGCCGGCGAGCTGGGCCTGCTCGGGGTCTCCTTCCCCGAGGAGGTGGGTGGTGGTGGCGGCGACGCGATCGACTCCCTCGTGGTGTGCGAGGCGCTCCACGAGGCGGGCGTCTCCGGTGGCGTGTTCGCCTCCCTGTTCACCTGCGGCATCGCGGTGCCGCACCTGGCCCAGTCCGGGCGGCCCGACCAGATCGCACGGTGGGTGACGCCCACGCTGGCCGGCGAGCTGATCGGCTCCCTGGCCATCACCGAGCCCGGCGGCGGCTCCGACGTCGGTCACCTCACCACCACCGCGCGACGGGAGGGTGACGACTATGTGGTCAACGGCGCCAAGACCTACATCACCTCCGCCACGCGCGCCGACTTCGTCGTCACCGCCGTCCGCACCGGAGGCGGGGAACTCGCGGGCGCCGCCGGGGTGAGCCTGCTGGTGATCCCGACGGACACCCCGGGATTCCAAGTCTCGGAGCCGCTCGACAAGCTCGGCTGGCGCGCCTCGGACACCGCCGAGCTCACGTTCACCGACTGCCGCGTACCGGTGGCCAATCTCGTGGGCGCGGAGAACGACGGCTTCGCCCAGATCGCGATCGGCTTCGTCAGTGAGCGCGCGGCCCTGGCCTGCCAGGGATACTCGCAGGCGCAGCGGTGCCTCGACCTGACCCTGGACTGGGTCCGCGAGCGGGAGACCTTCGGTCGACCGCTGCTGTCCCGGCAGGCCGTGCAGAACACCGTCACCGAGATGGCCCGCCGCATCGACCTCGCCCGCACCTACACCCACCACTGCGTGAACCTCGCAGTCTCGGGGCACGACGCCGTGGCCGAGGTCTGCTTCGCCAAGAACACCGCCGTCGAGTGCGCCGAATGGGTCGCCAACCAGGCGGTGCAGCTCTTCGGAGGACTCGGATTCATGTCCGAGTCCGAGGTGAGCCGCCAGTACCGCGATGTCCGACTCCTCGGCATCGGCGGAGGCACCACCGAAATCCTCACCACCCTCGCCGGACGACGTTTGGGGTACACCGCATGACAATCCTGCGTTCCACGATCGACACCACCACCGCCGAGTTCGGCGCGGCGCGACAGGCCATGGAGGCCAAGCTCGACCAGCTCGCCGCCGATCTCGAACCGGCACTGGCGGGCGGCGGCGAGCGCAAGGTCGCCCGCCACCGCGAGCGCGGCAAATTCACCGCGCGCGAACGGATCGACATGATCCTGGACCGCGAGTCGCCGTTCCTCGAACTGTGCGCGCTCGCCGCCTGGGGCTCGGACTTCCAGACCGGCGCCTCCGTGGTGGCCGGGATCGGCGTGGTCTCCGGCGTCGAGTGCCTCCTCGTCGCCAACGACCCCACGGTCAAGGGCGGCACCTCCAACCCGTGGACCCTGCGCAAGATACTCCGGCTCAACGACGTCGCCATGAAGAACCGGCTCCCGGTCATCAGCCTCGTCGAATCCGGCGGCGCCGACCTGCCCACGCAGAAGGAGGTGTTCGTCCCGGGCGGCGGCCTGTTCCGTGACCTGACCCGCCTGTCCAAGGCGGGCATCCCCACCATCGCCGTGGTCTACGGCAACTCCACCGCCGGCGGCGCGTACGTGCCGGGGATGAGCGACCACGTCGTGATGATCGAGGAACGCTCCAAGGTTTTCCTGGCCGGCCCGCCGCTGGTCAAGGCGGCCACCGGTGAGATCGCCGACGAGGAGACGCTCGGTGGCGCCGACATGCATGCGCGGGTCTCGGGGCTCGCGGACCACCTCGCCGCCGACGAGGCCGACGCCGCACGGATCACCCGGGGCATCGTCCGAAGGCTCAACTGGACCAAGGCCGGGAGGGCCCCGCGCACCGAGGTCCTCGAACCCCTCCACCACGCCGACGAACTGCTCGGAATCGTGCCCGAGGATCTCAAGATCCCGTTCGACCCGCGGGAGATCATCGCCCGCATCGTGGACGGCTCGGACTTCGACGAGTTCAAGCCGCTGTACGGCGCGAGCCTCGTCACCGGGTGGGCCGAGATCCACGGCTACCCGGTGGGCATCATCGCCAACGCCCGCGGCGTGCTCTTCAGCGAGGAGGCGCAGAAGGCCACGCAGTTCATCGAGCTGGCCAACCGCTACGACACCCCGTTGCTGTTCATGCACAACACCACCGGCTACATGGTCGGATCGGAGTACGAGCGCGGCGGCATCATCAAGCACGGCGCGATGATGATCAACGCGGTCTCCAACTCCGAGGTCCCGCACCTGTCGCTGATCACCGCGGCCTCGTACGGCGCGGGTCACTACGGCATGTGCGGCCGCGCCTTCGATCCGCGGTTCCTCTACACCTGGCCGAGCGCGAAATCCGCCGTCATGGGCGGTCAACAGCTCGCCGACGTGGTCACCTCCGTCGCCGCCGCGGCCTCCGCGGCCCGGGGTGAGGAGATGGACCCCGCGACCATCGACGGCCTCAAGACGGCGATCGCAGACCAGATCGAGTCCGAGTCACTGCCGGCGTTCCTGTCGGGGATGCTCTACGACGACGGCGTCATCGACCCCCGCGACACCAGGACGGTGCTGGGACTCAGCCTGTCCGCGATCCACTCCGCTGAAGTCGCCGGCACGAGCCGCTTCGGCGTCTTCCGGATGTGAGGAACCAGACCATGAGCTCCACCAGTCCCGCCCAGCCCGCCCAGAAATCTCCGAAAGACCCGACAACAACGACGACGACACCGCCGGTCACCTCCGTCCTCGTGGCCAATCGCGGCGAGATCGCCCGGCGCGTCCACCGCACCGCCCGGTCACTGGGCATGGCGACGGTCGCCGTGTTCTCCGACGCGGACGCGGACTCGCCGCACGCCCGCGAGGCCGACGCCTCCGTGCGACTGCCCGGTAACACCCCAGCCGAGACCTACCTGCGCGGTGACCTGGTGATCGAGGCGGCCCTGGCCGCGGGCGCCGATGCCGTCCACCCCGGATACGGGTTCCTGTCGGAGAACGCGGGATTCGCCCGCGACGTCATGGCGGCAGGCCTGACCTGGGTCGGACCGCCCCCGCAGGCCATCGAGGCCATGGGCTCCAAGATCGAGGCCAAGAAGATGATGGCGGCGGCGGGCGTGCCCATGCTCACCGACCTCGAGCCCGACGACGTCACCGAGGACCTCCTGCCGGTCCTGGTCAAGGCCTCCGCCGGAGGTGGCGGGCGAGGGATGCGCATCGTGCGCACTCTCGACTCACTGCGCGACGAGATCGCGGCCGCCCGGCGTGAGGCGAAGTCGGCGTTCGGCGACGACGCGGTGTTCTGCGAGCGCTACCTCGAGCGCGGCCGGCACATCGAGGTCCAGATCATGGCCGACGCCCACGGCACCGTCTGGGCGGTGGGGGAGCGCGAGTGTTCCATCCAGCGCCGCCATCAGAAGGTCATCGAGGAGGCGCCCAGCCCGCTCGTCGAGCGCACGCCGGGGATGCGGGCGAAGCTGTTCGAGGCGGCCCGGGATGCCGCGACCGCGATCGGCTACACCGGCGCCGGGACGGTCGAGTTCCTGGCGACCGACGGTGGTGAGTTCTTCTTCCTCGAGATGAACACCCGCCTGCAGGTGGAGCACCCGGTCACCGAGGCCACCACCGGTCTGGATCTGGTGGCGCTGCAGTTCGACGTGGCCGCGGGTCTGCCGCTGTCCGCCGCCGAGCCCCCGGCCACGCACGGCTGGTCGCTGGAGGCCCGTCTGTACGCCGAGGATCCGGCGGACGACTATCGCCCCGGCTCCGGCGTCTTGTGGGCGCTCCAGGTGCCCGGTGTGACCTCGCGGTTCTCCGGCCCGCACAGGCCGGGGATCCGGCTGGACAGCGGCGTGGAGCCGGGACCGGACGGCACGCTCATCGGCGTCCACTACGACCCGATGCTGGCCAAGGTGATCTCCTACGGCCGGACCCGCACCGAGGCCTGCACCTCGCTCGCCGGGGCACTCGCCCGTGCCAGGATCCACGGGCCGACCACCAACCGGGCCCAGCTCGTGCGCGTGCTCCGCCATCCCGAGTTCCTCGCCGGCAATCTGTCGACGGCATTCCTCGACGACCACGGCACCGCAGAACTCGCCGCCCCGCTCGCCGACGACGAGGCCGTACGCATCTCGGCACTCGCCGCCGCGATCGTCTCCGGCACCGCGGATCACGCCGACGGTCCGGTCGCGCTCGCCCCGGCCGGATTCCGCAACGTCGGCCGCTCGCTGCAGACCCGCACCTACCGGGTCGGTGAGGACGAACTCGAGGTGGCCTACCTCCGCGACCGCGCCGGTGTCCGCCCCGCCGCCGAGGACCTCGACGGCATCGTGACGATCGGAGACGCCACCGCCGATTCGCTCGTCGTGGGGGTCGGTGGGGTTCACCGCACTCTCGCCGTTGCCCGGTACGAGACCCCGGGGGCCGACTCGCGCGTGGAGGTCGACTCCCCGCTCGGGCCCGTCTCGCTCGTCGAACCGCCCCGCTACACCGACCCGTCGGCGGAGGTCGCCGCAGGATCGCTGCTCGCCCCGATGCCGGGCTCGGTCATCCGCGTCGCGGTCTCGGTCGGGGACACGGTCACAGCAGGTCAGCCACTGCTCTGGATGGAGGCCATGAAGATGGAACACACCATCTCCGCGGCCATCGACGGCATCGTCACCGAGTTGCCCGTCGAGGTCGGCACGCAGGTCGAATCCGGCACCATCCTCGCCGTCGTCGTCGAACCCGGCGTCGACACCAGCACCGACACCAGCACCGACACCGAACAGGAGTGACCGCGATGACCGACATCTCGACCGTCCCCAACCCCGTGATCGACACCGACGAGCAGGCCCAGCTCCGGAAGGTCGCCTTCGACCTCGGCTCGCGCTACGGCCTGGAGTACATGCGCGAGAAATCCGACGCCGGCGAGACCACCGACGAACTGTGGACCGAGGCCGGCAAGCTCGGCCTGCTGGGCGTCAACCTGCCCGAAGAATACGGCGGGGGCGGCGCGGGCATGACCGAGCTGGCCATCGTCGAGGAGGAGCTGTCCGCCGCGGGCGCCGGGCTGCTCATGATGGTGGTCTCGCCGGCCATCAACGGGACGATCATCTCGCGCTTCGGCACCGAGGAACAGAAGCAGCGGTGGCTGCCCGGGATCGCGTCGGGGGAGACCATCACCTCCTTCGCGATCACCGAGCCCGACGCCGGATCCAACTCCCACGCCATCACGACCACCGCGCGCAGGGACGGCGCCGACTTCCTGCTCAGCGGGCAGAAGACCTATATCTCGGGTGTCGACCAGGCGGATGCGGTTCTCGTCGTCGCCCGTCTCGAGGGGTCCACCCCCGGCCGCCTCGAACCGGCGCTGTTCATGGTCCCCACCGACGCCCCGGGCCTGACGAGGGCTCACATCCCCACCGAGGTCCGCACGCCCGAACGGCAGTTCCAGCTGTTCTTCGACGACGTCCGCCTCCCCGCCGACGCGCTCATCGGCGACGGCGACACCGCGCTGCTCATGCTCTTCGCCGGCCTCAACCCGGAGCGCATCATGGCCTCCGGAATGGCCTGCGGGACCGCGCGCTACGCGATGGACAAGGCCACGAGGTATGCGAACGAGCGGTCGGTGTGGAAGACGCCGATCGGCGCGCACCAGGGCGTCGCCCACCCACTGGCCCAGTGCAAGATCGAGCTCGAACTCGCGCGACTGATGATGCGCAAGGCGGCGGCCCTGGTCGACGCCGGCATGGACGAGGCGGCCGGCGAGGCGGCGAACATGGCCAAGTACGCCTCGGGAGAGGTGTCGGCCCGGACCGTCGACCAGGCCATCCAGACCCTCGGCGGCAACGGACTCTCGGTGGAGTACGGGCTCGCCGGGATGCTCGCCGCGTCCCGACTGCCCCGCATCGCCCCCGTCAGCCGGGAGATGATCCTCAACTACGTCGCGCAGCACTCGCTCGGGCTGCCGAAGAGCTACTGAAGGTGGCGGCCATGAGTGACACGCACGCCGGCGGGCCGGCCCCTGCCGAGCAGACGGTGGTCCGCTACGAGGTCCGGGCCGGCGCCGCGCGCATCGACCTGGACTCACCGCACAACCGCAACGCCCTGTCGACCGCGCTCATCGAGCAACTCCACGCCGCGCTCGACGGTGCCGCGGGCGACGACGCCGCCCGCGTCGTGGTGCTCGGGCACACCGGCGGGACCTTCTGCGCCGGCGCCGACCTCTCCGAGGCCTCGGGAGGCACCGGCCGACCCGAGGAGCAGGCGGCCGAACGGACCAGGGTCTTCCTGGGACTGTTGCGGGCGATCATCGCCCACCCCAAACCGGTGATCGCCGCCGTCGACGGCCATGTGCGGGCCGGCGGCATGGGCCTGGTCGCCGCGTGCGACCTCGCGATCGCCGGGCGCTCGTCGACGTTCGCGCTGACCGAGGTCCGGCTGGGGCTCGCCGCCGCGATGATCTCGGTGCCCCTGGCAGCGCGCGTCAGCCCCCGCGATCTCGCACGGGCACTGCTGACGGGGGAGAAGTTCGACTCCGCGCACGCCCGGGCCATCGGCCTGCTCACCGAGGCCCCGGAGGACGTCCCGGCCGCCGTGGACCGGCTGGTGGCCTCGTTCCGCCCGTGCTCGCCGCAGGGGCTGACGGAGAACAAGGCGCTGCTCGCCACGCCGCTGCTGGCCGAGCTCGACGCCCGGGGGGAGGAGCTGGCCGGGATCACCGCCCGGTTGTTCACGACCCCGGAGGTGGCCGAGGGGATGACCGCATTCCTCGAACGCAGATCGCCTGCCTGGGCGGCGGACGCGGAGTAGCGTGAAGTGTGGTGTTGGTCACACGACCAGCACCGCCTTCACCGTCGTCTCTCATCGAGGAGTACACGCATGCGCACCAAGGCCGCCATCATCCGCGAACCCAAGCAGGACGGCTGGGAGATCGTCGAGGTGGACATCGACGACCCGAAGGCCGGGGAGGTCCAGATCAAGCTGGCCGCCTCCGGCCTGTGCCATTCAGATGAGCACCTGCTCACCGGTGATCTGCAGTTCGAGTCGTACCCGATCATGGGCGGGCACGAGGGCGCCGGCGTGATCACCAAGGTCGGCGAGGGCGTACGGGGGCTGGAGGAGGGCGATCACGTAGTCCTGGCGTTCATCCCCGCCTGCGGCACATGCCCGCCCTGCTCGGAGGGGCTGCAGAACCTCTGCGACAACGGCGCCGGCCTGCTCAGCGGCCGTGCGATCAGTGACGGCGGCTACCGCGTCCATACCGCCGACGGCGAGGACGTGGCCACGATGTGCGTCCTCGGCACCTTCGCGCCGCACGTCACCGTGCACGAGTCCTCGGTGATCAAGATCGAGAAGGACATCCCCCTCGACAAGGCCGCGCTCCTCGGCTGCGGCGTCTGCACGGGCTGGGGATCGGCCACCGAGATCGGCGGCGCCAAGGAGGGCGACGTCGTCGTCGTCGTCGGTGTCGGCGGTATCGGCATCAACTCGGTACAGGGCGCCGCGGCCGCGGGCGCCCGCGCGATCGTGGCCGTCGACCCGATCGAGTTCAAGCGCGAGAAGGCGCTCGAGTTCGGCGCCACCCACACCTGTGCCTCCATGGATGAGGCCATGGCGTTGGTGGGGGAGATCAGCTGGGGCAGAATGGCTGATCTGGTGATCCTGACCATGGGCGTCGTCGAGGGCAAAGATCTGCTGCCCGGCCTCCTGCTCACCGGCAAGGGGCGGCGCTGCGTGGTGGTGGGGCTGGGCGACATGACCGCGGTCGACGCACAGATCTCCATCCTGGATCTGGCGATGCAGCAGAAGACCCTCCAGGGGGCCATCTTCGGCGGCACCGGCCCGCGCAAGCAGATCCCGCATCTGCTGCACCAGTACCGTGCGGGCAACCTCAAGCTCGACGAACTGATCACCACGACATACCGGCTCGAGGACATCAACCAGGGCTATCAGGACATGCGGGACGGGAAGAACATACGCGGCGTCATCATCTACGACGAGCAGGACTGGTAACAGGAGGAGACATGACGGGACCCGAGCAGCGCGTCCCCAAGCAGGACCGCAGCCGCATCACGCGGGAGCGGTTGCTCGGTGCTTCCATCGATCTCCTCGCGACGCAGGGCTGGGCGGCGACCACCGTGGGCGCGGTGGCCGCCGCCGCCGGCGTCTCACGGGGCGCAGCCCAGCACCACTTCCCGACCCGCGAGGACCTGATCACCGCCGCTCTCGAGCACATGATCGAGCAGCGTGTCGAGAGCGTGCGCGCCGTCGGGCTGGAACTCCCGGAGCCCGGGCCGGACCGCACCGTCGCGGTGGTGCGACTGATCGTCGAGCACTACACCTCCGACCTGTTCAAGGCCGCACTGCAGGTGTGGACGGCGGCCGCCAGCGATCCCGCACTCGCGGACCGGGTGCTTCCCCTGGAGACCGCGATGTCGCGCGAGGTCCTCGGCATCGCCGCGGCCGCTCTCGAGCGCGACCCCTCGGACGCCCGCGTCCGCCGGGCGCTGCAGGCGACCCTCGATCTCGCGCGTGGCCTCGGCCTGGCCGACGTACTCTCCGACGATTCCGGGCGTCGTGACAAGATCATCCGATTCTGGGCGCAGACGATGGACGAGGTCCTCGACGAAGCCGGAAAATCCCACCCGGCCGTGGGGAACCGCGGCCCATTTTGACCCGGTATCCCCAGGCCGGTTAGGCTTGACCATCGTGCTCGCAGTATGCGAGCTGGAGGATCGTGCCCTGTAGGCCAGCGAGAGCGGCTGACGAGGTCGCCCGTGCGCGGCGACGGGTGTTCGAGAGTCCGGATACGAGCAACGTCCCAGTGACCGGTGGTCGCCAGTGAAAGCGGTGGCCTCCAGCTAGAGAAAGTCGGTTCATGCCAACCATCAACCAGCTGGTCCGCAAGGGCCGCCAGGACAAGAAGTCGGCGACGTCGACGGCTGCCCTCAAGGGCTCGCCCCAGCGTCGCGGCGTGTGCACGCGTGTGTACACCACGACCCCCAAGAAGCCGAACTCCGCGCTCCGTAAGGTCGCCCGTGTGCGCCTGACCACCGGCGTCGAGGTCTCCGCTTACATCCCCGGTGAGGGCCACAACCTCCAGGAGCACTCGATGGTGCTCGTCCGCGGTGGTCGTGTGAAGGACCTCCCGGGTGTCCGTTACAAGATCATCCGTGGCTCGCTCGACACGCAGGGCGTGAAGGACCGCAAGCAGGCCCGCTCCCGCTACGGCGCCAAGAAGGAGAAGTAATGCCTCGTAAGGGTCCCGCCCCCAAGCGCCAGCTCATCAGCGACCCGGTCTACGGTTCGCCGCTGGTCACTCAGCTCGTCAACAAGATCCTCCTCGACGGCAAGAAGACGACCGCCGAGCGCATCGTCTACTCCGCGATGGAGATCTGCCGCGAGAAGACTGGCACCGACCCGGTCATCACCCTCAAGAAGGCCCTGGACAACGTCCGGCCGGCCCTCGAGGTCCGCTCCCGTCGCGTCGGCGGCGCCACCTACCAGGTGCCCGTCGAGGTGCGCCCCGGACGCTCCACCACCCTCGCGATGCGCTGGCTGGTCACCTTCTCCCGGCAGCGTCGTGAGAACACCATGATCGAGCGGCTCGCCAACGAGATCCTGGACGCCTCGAACGGCCTGGGTGCCGCGGTCAAGCGCCGCGAGGACACCCACAAGATGGCCGAGGCCAACCGGGCGTTCGCGCACTACCGCTGGTGACTCGGTGGGCCCCTGGCGGGGTGGCGTCGTCAAGACCCCCCGTCCAGGGTCCCGCAGCCGCCCACTTGGTGGCATCATTGACCAAGCCCCGTCTCGCCTCGCTGAGAGTGCGCAGCCGGAATCAACACAATGACCCGGTTCGGACGGTCGACACCGACCGCACGGGCCACCGACGACTCACGATCGGGGAGAATCCGTGGCACAGGACGTGCTGACCGACCTCAACAAGGTCCGCAACATCGGCATCATGGCGCACATCGACGCCGGTAAGACCACCACGACCGAGCGCATCCTGTTCTACACGGGTGTCAACCGTAAGGCTGGCGAGACGCACGACGGCGCGTCGACGACCGACTGGATGGAGCAGGAGAAGGAGCGTGGCATCACGATCACCTCCGCCGCGGTCACCTGCTTCTGGGAAGACAACCAGATCAACATCATCGACACCCCGGGCCACGTCGACTTCACGGTCGAGGTCGAGCGGTCGCTGCGCGTGCTCGACGGCGCCGTCGCGGTCTTCGACGGCAAGGAGGGCGTCGAGCCCCAGTCGGAGCAGGTCTGGCGCCAGGCCGAGAAGTACGACGTCCCCCGTATCTGCTTCGTCAACAAGATGGACAAGCTGGGCGCGGACTTCTACTACACCGTCCAGACGATCGTCGATCGTCTCGGTGCTAAGCCGCTGATCCTCCAGCTCCCGATCGGTGCTGAGGACGCGTTCGACGGCGTCGTCGACCTGCTCACCATGAAGGCGCACTTCTGGCGTGGCAAGACCGAGATCGGAAGCGCCGCCTCGATCGAGGACATCCCGGCCGACCTGCAGGAGAAGGCCGAGGAGTACCGCGAGAAGCTCCTCGAGACGGTCGCCGAGACCGACGAAGAGCTCATGGAGAAGTACTTCGGCGGCGAAGAGCTGACCATCGACGAGATCAAGGCCGCGATCCGCAAGCTCGTGGTCAACTCGGAGATCTACCCGGTCCTGTGTGGCTCCGCGTACAAGAACAAGGGCATCCAGCCCATGCTCAACGCGGTCATCGACTTCCTCCCGACCCCGCTGGACGTCGGCGAGGTCCACGGCCACAAGGTCGGCGACGAGGAGACCGAGATCCTGCGCAAGCCGTCCAAGGACGAGCCGTTCTCGGCGCTCGCGTTCAAGATCGCCGTGCACCCGTTCTTCGGCAAGCTCACCTTCGTGCGCGTCTACTCGGGTCGAGTCGAGCCGGGCACCCAGGTCGCCAACTCGACCAAGGGCCGCAAGGAGCGCGTCGGCAAGCTCTTCCAGATGCACGCCAACAAGGAGAACCCGGTCGAGGAGGCCGTGGCCGGCAACATCTACGCCTTCATCGGACTCAAGGACACCACCACCGGTGACACCCTGTGTGACCTGAACGACCAGGTCGTCCTTGAGTCGATGACGTTCCCGGACCCGGTCATCGACGTCTCCATCGAGCCCAAGACCAAGGCCGACCAGGAGAAGCTGGGCACCGCGATCCAGAAGCTCGCCGAGGAGGATCCGACCTTCACCGTGCGTCTGGACGACGAGACGGGTCAGACCGTCATCGGCGGCATGGGTGAGCTCCACCTCGACGTGCTGGTCGACCGCATGAAGCGGGAGTTCAAGGTCGAGGCGAACGTCGGTAAGCCGCAGGTGGCCTACCGCGAGACCATCAAGGGCTCGGTCGACAAGTTCGACTACACCCACAAGAAGCAGACCGGTGGTTCCGGTCAGTTCGCCAAGGTGCAGATCGCTCTCGGGCCCCTGGATCAGGAGGCCGTCGAAGAGGGCGAGACCTATGTGTTCGACGACAAGGTCACCGGTGGCCGCGTGCCCAAGGAGTACATCCCCTCCGTGGACGCGGGCATCAAGGACGCCATGCAGTACGGCATCCTGGCCGGGTACCCGATGGTCAACGTCAAGGCGACCCTCGTAGACGGTGCCTACCACGAGGTCGACTCGTCGGAGATGGCGTTCAAGGTCGCGGGCTCGATGGCCTTCAAGGAGGCCGCACGCAAGTGTCAGCCCGTGATCCTCGAGCCGCTGATGGCCGTCGAGGTCACCACGCCGGAGGACTACATGGGCGACGTGATCGGCGACCTCAACTCCCGCCGCGGCCAGGTCAACGCGATGGAGGAGCGCTCCGGCGCCCGCGTCGTGAAGGCCAACGTGCCGCTGTCCGAGATGTTCGGCTACGTCGGCGACCTCCGGTCGAAGACGCAGGGCCGGGCCAACTACTCGATGGTCTTCTCCCACTACGCCGAGGTTCCGGCGAGTGTGTCGAAGGAGATCATCGCCAAGGCGACCGGCGAGTAACCGGTATGGTCCCGTTCCGCTCTCGTGGCGGGATGGGGCCGATGCCGGCGGCGCACGGTCGAACCTCCGGGTGGCCGCCGGTTCGTGCCCCACGGCACGATGAGTAAGATCAATCCACACAAAGCAGTGCCCACTACCCGAAGTGGGGACAGACCAGTCCAGGAGGACATCAAGTGGCGAAGGCGAAGTTCGAGCGGACGAAGCCGCACGTTAACATCGGCACCATCGGTCACGTCGACCATGGCAAGACCACCACCACCGCGGCCATCACCAAGGTACTCGCGGACGCGTTCCCGGACCTCAACGACTCGTTCGCGTTCGACGAGATCGACAAGGCGCCGGAGGAGAAGGCTCGTGGTATCACGATCAACATCTCCCACGTCGAGTACCAGACCGAGAAGCGTCACTACGCGCACGTCGACGCCCCCGGTCACGCCGACTACATCAAGAACATGATCACCGGTGCCGCCCAGATGGACGGCGCGATCCTGGTCGTGGCCGCCACTGACGGCCCGATGCCCCAGACGCGTGAGCACGTGCTGCTCGCCCGTCAGGTCGGCGTTCCGTACATCCTCGTCGCGCTCAACAAGTGCGACATGGTGGACGACGAGGAGATCCTCGAGCTCGTCGAGATGGAGGTCCGCGAGCTGCTGGCTTCGCAGGACTTCGACGAGGACGCCCCCGTCATCCACATCTCCGCCCTGAAGGCTCTCGAGGGCGAGCAGAAGTGGGTCGACTCGGTCCTGGAGCTCATGCAGGCCTGTGACGACTCCATCCCGGATCCCGAGCGCGAGACGGACAAGCCGTTCCTCATGCCGGTCGAGGACGTCTTCACCATCACCGGTCGTGGCACCGTCGTCACCGGTCGTATCGAGCGTGGCCAGATCAACGTGAACGAGGATGTCGAGCTCATCGGCATCAAGGAGAAGGCCACCAAGACCACCATCACGGGCATCGAGATGTTCCGTAAGCTGCTCGACTACGGCGAGGCGGGCGACAACGTCGGTCTGCTGGTCCGTGGCCTCAAGCGTGAGGACGTCGAGCGCGGCCAGGTCGTCATCAAGCCGGGCGCCTACACCCCGCACACCACGTTCGAGGGCCAGGCGTACATCCTGTCCAAGGACGAGGGCGGCCGCCACACGCCGTTCTTCAACAACTACCGTCCGCAGTTCTACTTCCGTACCACGGACGTCACCGGCGTCGTGACCCTCCCCGAGGGCACCGAGATGGTCATGCCGGGCGACAACACCGAGATGAGCGTCGAGCTCATCCAGCCGGTCGCCATGGACGAGGGCCTGCGCTTCGCGATCCGTGAGGGTGGCCGCACCGTCGGCGCCGGACAGGTCACCAAGATCATCAAGTGATCGTCTGACCTCGCGGACCGGGTGAAGTTACCGGACCAGATAGTAAGGGGCGCCCCGCTCAGGCGGGGCGCCCCTTACTCTATTTGTCGGCTTCCGGCGGGTCGGACGGACAGATGGTCACCGGCGACGTCCGAGCACGCTCATCGCCACGGAGAGCCCGATCGCGGCCACGCCGGCCAGCGCGGTCACCGCCACCGCGGCGACCTGCTCGGCCGAGGCGGAATGTTCACCGCGTGCCGAGCCGATGACCCCGTGCCTCCGGTCGACCTCCTCGAGGGCCCGCAGCAACTCGTCCGGGTCGCCGCCCTTGTCCGGGTGATGACGCAGCACGGCCTGACGACGGTCCCTCTTGTAGGCGGCGGGATCACGTGGTTCGCGGCGGGTGTTCACGGGGGGAGCTCCTCGGGTCAGGCTCGACAGGTCGATTCTCGTTTCGACGATACCGGGGCCGGGGCGGGGTCCCCCAGCGTCGGTGGGCACCTCTGTATCGGGTCTGTCCCGGGCGATTTTGCTCTGCGCGCTACCGTGCGGCATACTGGTGAAGTTGCCCGGACAAGGCGGCGTCCGAACGCGGGTAAATTCTACTCGCGCCAGGGGCCGGGTTGGCCGGGCGAGCACGACCGTGGCGGGTGAGCGATCACCCGCCGGAAAAGTGGGAGGGCGACACGCCCGACCGCGTGGACGCGTCGTGACACGTCAACAGCGGCAGCGGATCGGTCCGCCGTCTTCTTCGCCCAGCGGGGAGCGGCATCCCGTCCTCTGGATCACCTGAGTCGTGTTGCGCCTATGGCCGCGCGTCCGGGGACCTCCACGACGGGCACCGATGCACGAGACCGGGTGGTAGACGGTTTGACGGTGTCACATATGACAAGCGAACACAGCAGTGTCCCCGCCAGGCGAGGGCGCTCACGACAGCCGCCTTCACGGGCGGGAGGAGAAGAGGACGAAGTGGCGGGACAAAAGATCCGCATCCGGCTCAAGGCCTACGACCACGAGGCGATCGACGCCTCGGCGCGCAAGATCGTCGAGACGGTGACCCGTACCGGCGCTCGCGTCGTCGGTCCGGTGCCGCTGCCCACCGAGAAGAACGTTTACTGCGTCATCCGCTCGCCGCACAAGTACAAGGACTCGCGTGAGCACTTCGAGATGCGTACCCACAAGCGGCTGATCGACATCCTCGACCCCACGCCCAAGACCGTGGACGCGCTCATGCGTATCGACCTGCCTGCCAGCGTCGACGTCAACATCCAGTGACCTCCGACCGCGTAGCGGTCAGCAAGCAACGTGCAGCGGAGACAGTGAACAGATGAGTAACACCGAGATCAAGGGCATCCTGGGCGCCAAGCTCGGCATGACCCAGGTCTTCGACGAGAACAACCGGGTGGTTCCGGTCACCGTCGTCAAGGCCGGGCCGTGCGTCGTCACCGGGATTCGTACCGAAGAGACCGACGGCTACAACGCCGTCCAGATCGCGTTCGGCGCGATCGACCCCCGCAAGGTCACCAAGCCTGTCGCGGGTCAGTTCGAGAAGGCCGGGGTCACCCCGCGCCGCCATGTCGCGGAGATCCGCCTCGAGAACGCCGAGCAGGCCGCCGGCTTCGAGATCGGCCAGGAGCTCGGCGCGGACGTGTTCGAGGACGGCGCTTTCGTCGACGTCACCGGAACGTCCAAGGGCAAGGGCTTCGCCGGCACCATGAAGCGTCACGGCTTCGCCGGTCAGGGCGCGTCGCACGGTACCCAGGCCGTCCACCGCAAGCCGGGCTCGATCGGTGGCGCAGCCACCCCGGGTCGCGTCTTCCGCGGCAAGAAGATGGCTGGCCGCATGGGTAACGAGCGGGTCACCACCATGAACCTCAAGGTCCACAAGGTCGACGCCGAGGCCGGCGTCCTCCTCATCAAGGGTGCCATCCCCGGTCGCAACGGCGGCCTCGTGATGGTCCGTTCCGCAGTGAAGGGCGGTGCGCGCGCATGACCACCACGGAGAAGACCGTGAACCTCAAGCTCGACGTCCGTACTCCGGCCGGGAAGACCGACGGTGCCGTCGAGCTCCCCGCCGAGATCTTCGGTGTCGAGCCCAACCTGCCGCTGATGCATCAGGTCGTGGTGGCCCAGCTGGCCGCCGCACGTCAGGGCACCCACTCGACCAAGACCCGTGGCGAGGTGCGCGGCGGTGGCCGCAAGCCGTTCCGTCAGAAGGGCACCGGCCGCGCGCGCCAGGGCTCGACCCGCGCACCCGCGTACACCGGCGGTGGCACCGTCCACGGTCCGAAGCCGCGGGACTACTCGCAGCGCACGCCCAAGAAGATGAAGGCCGCCGCCCTGCGCGGAGCCCTGTCCGACCGGGTTGCCAGCGAGCGGCTCCACGTCGTGACCGAGTTCATCGAGGGGCAGAAGCCGTCGACCTCGGGCGTCCGGACGTTCCTGGCGTCGTTGTCCGACCGCAAGAAGTTCCTGATCGTGGTGGGTCGTGAGGACCTCGCTGCGTGGCGCTCGGTCGCCAACCTCGATCACGTCCACCCGATCGCTCCGGATCAGCTCAACACCTACGACGTCCTCAACGCCGACGACGTCGTGTTCACGGTCGAGACTCTGGACGCGTTCGTCACGCAGGCGGGTCGCATCCTCGCCGGCAAGGCTGCGAAGGAGGCCGACAAGTGAGCACAGTCGCCGATCCCCGGGACGTGATTCTCGCCCCGGTCGTCTCCGAGAAGGCCTACGGCCTGCTCGAGCAGGGCGTGTACACGTTCCTGGTGGCGCCGGACGCCAACAAGACGCAGATCAAGATCGCCATCCAGGAGATCTTCGGCGTCACCGTTGATTCCGTCAACACCGCAAACCGTAAGGGCAAGCGCAAGCGCACCCGCACCGGGTTCGGTCAGCGCAAGAGCACCAAGCGCGCCATCGTGACCCTCGCGGCCGACAGCAAGCCCATCGAGATCCCGGGTCTGACCGCCTGACGGCGGGAAGAGTTAAGGACGAGAGAACCTCATGGCTATCCGCAAGTACAAGCCCACGACCCCCGGTCGTCGCGGCTCGAGCGTCTCGGACTTCGCCGAGATCACCCGCTCGACGCCCGAGAAGTCGCTGCTGCGCCCGCTGAGCAAGACCGGCGGTCGTAACGGCCACGGCCGTATCACCACCCGCCACAAGGGCGGTGGGCACAAGCGCCAGTACCGTGTCATCGACTTCCGTCGCAACGACAAGGACGGCGTGCTCGCCACCGTCGCGCACATCGAGTACGACCCGAACCGCACCGCCAACATCGCCCTGCTGCACTACGCAGACGGTGAGAAGCGGTACATCCTGGCCCCGCGCAACCTGAAGCAGGGCATGAAGGTCGAGTCGGGCGCGAACGCCGACATCAAGACCGGCAACAACCTGCCGCTCCGCAACATCCCCGCCGGCACCGTCGTGCACGTCGTGGAGCTGCGTCCGGGTGGCGGCGCCAAGATGGCCCGCGCGGCCGGCGCCGGGATCCAGCTTCTCGGTAAGGAAGGTGCCTACGCCACGCTGCGTATGCCCTCCGGCGAGATCCGTCGTGTCGACGTCCGTTGCCGGGCGACGATCGGCGAGGTCGGCAACGCCGAGCAGATCAACATCAACTGGGGTAAGGCCGGCCGCATGCGGTGGAAGGGCGTTCGCCCGACCGTCCGTGGCGTGGTCATGAACCCCGTCGACCACCCGCACGGCGGTGGCGAGGGTAAGACGTCCGGTGGACGTCACCCCGTCAGCCCGTGGGGACAGCTTGAGGGACGTACCCGCAAGCCCAACAAGGCGAGTGACAGTCTTATCGTCCGTCGCCGTCGCACCGGCAAGAAGCGCTAAGGAGGGAAACTAGGATGCCTCGTAGTCTCAAGAAGGGTCCGTTCGTCGACGAACACCTCCTCGCGAAGGTGGACGTGCAGAACGACAAGGGCACTCATCAGGTCATCAAGACCTGGTCGCGTCGCTCGACGATCCTGCCCGATTTCATCGGACACACGTTTGCCGTTCATGACGGCCGGAAGCATGTGCCCGTGTTCGTGTCCGACTCGATGGTGGGTCACAAGCTCGGCGAGTTCGCGCCGACGCGCACGTTCAAGGGGCACATCAAGGACGATCGGAAGAGTAAGCGTCGATGAGCACTGATACCCAGCAGAACGAGCAGCAGGCCGATCAGAACCTGACGGCCCGCGCGACCGCGAAGTTCGTCCGCGTCACGCCCATGAAGGCGCGTCGCGTGATCGACCTGATCCGTGGCAAGGACGCTGCCGACGCGCTGAACACGCTGCGGTTCGCCCCGCAGTCCGCCAGCGAGCCCGTCGCCAAGGTCCTGGCCTCTGCGATCGCCAATGCAGAGAACAACCTCGACCTGGATCCCCGGACCCTGGTCGTCTCGACGGCGTACGCCGACGAGGGCCCGACGCTCAAGCGGTTTCAGCCGCGTGCACAGGGTCGTGCGTTCCGCGTGCGTAAGCGCACGAGCCACATCACCATCGAGGTGACCAGCGTGCCCGACAAGGCCGGTGCCGGCCGGGGACGTCGCAACCAGGGAGGTGCCCGCTAAATGGGACAGAAGATCCAGCCGCACGGCTTCCGTCTCGGCATCACCTCGGACTGGACGTCCAAGTGGTATGCCGACAAGCAGTACGCTGACTACGTCGCCGAGGACATCAAGATCCGCGAGCTCCTGTCCAAGGGCATGGAGCGGGCCGGCATCTCGGGCGTCGACATCTCGCGTACCCGTGACCGGGTCCACGTCGACATCCACACCGCCCGCCCGGGCATCGTGATCGGTCGTCGTGGCGCCGAGGCCGACCGCCTGCGTGGCGAGCTCGAGAAGCTCACCGGCAAGCAGGTCCACCTCAACATCCTCGAGATCAAGAACACCGAGGCCGACGCCCAGCTGGTGGCCCAGGGCATCGCCGAGCAGCTCACGAACCGCGTGGCGTTCCGCCGCGCGATGCGTAAGGGCATCCAGTCGGCCATGCGTCAGCCCCAGGTCAAGGGCATCAAGGTGGTCTGCTCGGGTCGTCTCGGCGGCGCCGAGATGTCCCGCTCGGAGCGGTACCACGAGGGACGCGTCCCTCTGCACACCCTGCGTGCCGAGATCGACTACGGCACCTACGAGGCCAAGACGACCTTCGGTCGCATCGGCGTCAAGGTGTGGATCTACAAGGGTGACGTCGTCGGCGGTCGTCGCGAGTCCGACCAGTTCGCCCAGTCCAGCAACCGCGGCGGTGGCGACCGTGGCCCGCGCCGCGAGCGTGGCGCCGGTCGGCCGCGTCGTTCCGGCGCCCAGGGCACCACGGCCACGAGCACCGAGACCGGCCGCGCCGGCTCGGCTGCCCCGGCCGAGGCGCCCGCAGAAAACAAGGAGGCCTGACAGTGCTGATCCCCAAGCGCGTCAAGCACCGCAAGCAGCACCACCCCGGTCGTAAGGGCGGGGCGAAGGGCGGCACCAAGGTGACGTTCGGTGACTACGGGATCCAGGCTCTCGAGCCGGCCTACATCACCAACCGGCAGATCGAGTCCGCTCGTATCGCGATCAACCGCCACATCAAGCGTGGCGGCAAGGTCTGGATCAACATCTACCCGGATCGTCCGCTGACGAAGAAGCCCGCCGAGGTCCGGATGGGTTCCGGTAAGGGATCCGTCGAGTGGTGGGTCGCCAACGTCAAGCCGGGTCGCATCCTGTTCGAGATGTCGTACCCGAACGAGGAGACCGCTCGGGAAGCTCTGCGCCGCGCGCAGCACAAGCTCCCGTGCAAGACCCGCATCGTCACCCGGGAGGAGCAGTTCTGATGGCAAGTGGAATCACCGCCCCCGAGCTGCGCGAGCTCGACGCCGATGCGCTGACCGCGCGCCTGCGCGAGGCCAAGGAAGAGCTGTTCAACCTGCGCTTCCAGATGGCCACCGGTCAGCTGACCAACAACCGTCGCCTGCGGGTCGTACGACACGACATCGCGCGCATCTACACCGTCATCCGTGAGCGTGAGCTCGGGCTGTCGGCGGCGCCGGGTGATGCCAAGTGAGTGACAAGGAAACAGTTGTGACTGAGTCAGGCGAGAGCACGGAGCGCAACAGCCGCAAGGTGCGCATCGGGTACGTCGTGTCCGACAAGATGGAGAAGACCATCGTCGTCGAGCTCGAGGACCGCGTGAAGCATCCCCTGTACGGCAAGATCATGCGCCGCACGGAGCGTGTGAAGGCGCACGACGAGACCAACACCGCCGGCATCGGCGATCGCGTGCGGATCATGGAGACCCGCCCGATCTCCGCCAGCAAGCGGTACCGCCTCGTCGAGGTGCTGGAGCGGGCCAAGTAGTCCACTCCACTAAGATAGTCCGGCCCGGCCACGAGAACTCTCGTGGCCGGGCCGACGTCTGTTCTCGGTGTTTCTCGCCGTGAGACCTCGCCGCCGAGGATTACCCCGGCGAAACACAATATGAGTAATGTGTCACCCGTTCGAAGGGCACCTCGTGTCAGACAGGAGCGACACATGAACACCCGGATCTTCTCGGGCCCCAGGCCTCCGCGTAATCGCGGTGGTCGGCGCCGGGCCTGTTCGGTCGCTGTCGCGGCGGCCGTGGCCACACTCGTCGTCACCGGTGCGCCGGCGGTGGGCGCCCAGGGTTCCGGGACGGGATCACTGGATCCGGAGTCGGTTGCTCCCAGTGTCGCCCCCGGCAGTCTGTTCGGCGTACCGTCGCTCAGCCTGGCCGCGGCTACCCAGCTCGGAGCGCCGATCCCGCTCACGGCTGTCCTCGGCTCCCTCGGGATGGTGGGGTCGTCGGACTTCGCGAGGCCGGGTAGTTCGAACGGTGCGCCGGCGGAACCCATAGCCAGGCGGGACCGGGACATCACGGCCACAACGGTCAGGTCGATCGAGCCACTGTTCCCGGGGTCGACAGACGAGGCGGACAGCCGCGCAGAGGTATGGACCGTCACGTCGGAATCGATGCAGCGCGAGGTGCGCGTCGAGGTCTACCGGGCTCCGGCCGGGGTCGACGCCCCTAACATGTACTTCCTCGACGGCGTGGGTAGTGAGTCGCCTTCGGGCTGGAGCGGGGGGATGGGATGGGGCGATCCCCAGCTGCGCCAGCGTGCGGTGAACGTGATCGCGCCGACGGGGGCGCCGTCCTCGATGTGGAGTGACTGGGAGGAAGACGACCCGGTCCTCGGCCCGAACAAGTGGGAGACGTTCCTGGTGGAGGAGCTGCCCGGGCTACTCTCCGCGGGCCTGGAGGGCACGGCGGAGCCCTTGGCGCACAACCGTGACTGGGGAGTCCTGGGTGTGTCGATGGGCGCGGCATCGGCCGTGCATCTCGCGAACACCAACGACATGTTCGGGGGAGTGGCCGGCGTCAGCGGCGCCTACTCCACGACGGACGCTCTCGGGTACCAGTACGCGCGGTTGACCGTGGCCGCGCGGGGCGGAGACGCGACCAACATGTGGGGCCCCCGGGGCGCGGAGCCGTGGCGTGAGCACGACACGATCGCGGACCCCGCCGGGCTGGCGGGCAAGTCCGTCTACCTCAGCGCCGCGACCGGCCGCGTCGGGTCGAGTGAACTCGGACGCTTCGGTAGCAACGAGATGGTCCTCCTCGACGGGCACGTGTTGGAGAAGGGATCGTTCGAGAGCACTCGTGCGCTGGAGTCGGCCCTCGCCTCCGTCCCCGATGTGCATCTGCAGATGAACTACATGCCGACCGGCATCCACAACTGGCCGGTGTTCGTCACCGAGATGCGCCCGGGCACCGATCACATCCTGAGCGGACTGGCGCCGGCGACGCCCAACGGGCGCACGACCACCGGGGCGGTGGGGGAGCGGGCGTCGGGCTCCCTCGGGTCGGCGAGCTCCAGCGGGTCGGCCGGCTCCGGTGGTGGCTCCGGGTCGCTCGGTTCGAGCGGGCGATGATCCGGATTTGGGCTGAGTAGCCCGCTCACCCTACACTGGAGCAGTTGCCCGACCTGCGTGCGTCCGCGCGTGCGGCCCGGGGGACATGACCGCGTGTGTCGGGTCGGTATCCGGCACACAGAGAACAGACCTGGTCAGGAGAACCATGATCCAGCAGGAGTCGCGACTGAAGGTCGCCGACAACACGGGTGCCAAGGAGATTCTGTGCATCCGCGTTCTCGGTGGATCCAAGCGTCGCTACGCGGGCGTCGGTGACATCATCGTCGCCAGCGTCAAGGACGCCATCCCCGGTGGCAACGTCAAGAAGGGCGAGATCGTCAAGGCGGTCATCGTGCGCACCGCCAAGGAGCGCCGTCGTCCGGACGGTTCGTACATCAAGTTCGATGAGAACGCCGCCGTCATCATCAAGAACGACAACGATCCGCGCGGAACGCGCATCTTCGGGCCCGTCGGCCGCGAGCTGCGCGACAAGAAGTTCATGCGCATCGTCTCGCTGGCTCCGGAGGTGCTCTGACATGAAGGTCCACAAGGGCGACACGGTGCTCGTCATCTCGGGCAAGGACAAGGGCGCCAAGGGCAAGGTCATCCAGGCCTTCCCGGCGCAGGAGAAGGTCCTCGTCGAGGGCGTCAACCGCATCAAGAAGCACACCTCCAACTCGGCAGCCGAGCGTGGCGCCTCCTCCGGTGGCATCGTCACCCAGGAGGCCCCGATCCACGTGTCGAACGTGATGGTCGTGGACGCTGACGGCACCCCGACCCGGGTCGGAATCCGCACCGACGAGAACGGCAAGCGTGTCCGTGTCTCGCGCAAGACCGGGAAGGACCTGTGACCATGACTGATACCGCTCTTCCCACTGGTTACACCCCGCGCCTCAAGGCCAAGTACCGCAGCGAGATCAAGCCGGCGCTGAACGAGACGTTCGAGTACGAGAACGTCATGCAGATCCCCGGCGTCGTCAAGGTCGTCGTGAACATGGGTGTCGGTGACGCAGCTCGCGACGCCAAGCTCATCAACGGTGCGATCAACGACCTCACCCTGATCACCGGTCAGAAGCCGGAGGTCCGTCGGGCCCGCAAGTCGATCGCGCAGTTCAAGCTGCGTGAGGGCATGCCGATCGGTGCCCGCGTCACCCTCCGTGGTGATCGCATGTGGGAGTTCCTGGATCGCCTGACGACCGTTGCGCTCCCCCGCATCCGAGACTTCCGTGGTCTGTCGGGCAAGCAGTTCGACGGCCACGGCAACTACACGTTCGGCCTCAACGAGCAGAGCATGTTCTACGAGATCGACGTGGACAAGATCGACCGCCCCCGCGGCATGGACATCACGGTCGTCACCACGGCGACCAACAACGAAGAGGGCCGGGCGCTGCTCAAGCAGCTCGGCTTCCCCTTCAAGGAGGACTGACCTCCTCGCGGCCGGACCGGCCGTCCCCGCCGGGGCTCCGCGCCATGCGCTGGCCCCGGCGGCGGGCAGACGGCCCAGTCGTCAGGTCGTCCACGGTGAGAAGAGCACCGGGGGCGGCGGGACACCCGGCACGCCCCACGGGGACCCCGGATCCCACACAAGAGAACATTCGCACTCTTCGTGATAGGCCCACGACGTCAGCTGCCCGGCCCACAGGCCGCCGCACACGACGTGTTGCATGGGAACCGTTACGAGAAAGGAACATGGTCCATCCATGTCGATGACCGATCCCATCGCGGACATGCTGACGCGTGTGCGTAACGCCAATTCGGCGTTCCACGAAACCGTGTCGATGCCGCATTCCAAGCTCAAGGGCAACATCGCGGCGATCCTCAAGCAGGAGGGCTACATCGCCGACTACGCCGTTGCCGACGCCGAGGTGGGCAAGAAGCTCACCATCGACCTCAAGTACGGCCCGTCGCGCCAGCGGAGCATCCAGGGCATCAAGCGCATCTCCAAGCCGGGTCTGCGTGTGTATGCCAAGTCGACCGAGCTGCCCAAGGTCCTCGGTGGCCTGGGTGTCGCGATCATCTCGACCTCCCAGGGGCTCCTCACCGACCGTCAGGCGAACAACAAGAAGGTGGGCGGGGAAGTCCTCGCCTACGTCTGGTAAGGGGGCGAGAAATGTCACGTATCGGCAAGGCTCCGATCAACGTCCCGTCCGGTGTCGACATCAAGGTCGACGGCCAGACCGTCACGGTCAAGGGCCCCAAGGGTGAGCTCACCCAGGTGCTGCCCGACCCCATCTCGGTGACGATCGAGGAGGGCACCCTCACGGTGAACCGTCCCGATGACCACCGCGACAACCGCTCTCTGCACGGTCTCTCGCGCTCGCTGATCAACAACATGGTCGTCGGCGTCACCGAGGGCTACAAGCAGGACATGGAGATCTTCGGCGTCGGTTACCGCGTCGTGGCCAAGGGCAAGGACCTCGAGTTCGCGCTCGGCTACTCGCACCCGGTGCCGGTCACCGCTCCCGACGGCATCGCGTTCGCCGTGGACGGTGCGACCAAGTTCTCGATCTCCGGTATCGACAAGCAGCAGGTGGGCCAGATCGCCGCCAACATCAAGCGACTGCGGAAGCACGACCCGTACAAGGGTAAGGGCATCCGCTACGCGGGCGAGCAGGTCCGTCGCAAGGTCGGAAAGACGGGTAAGTGATCATGAGCAGCACCAAGAAGCGTTCCCCGCTGGGTACCGATGCCTCGACCGCACGTCGGGAGAGCCGCGCCCGGCGCCATTACCGCCTCCGCAAGAAGGTCTCCGGTACGCCGGAGCGTCCGCGGTTGGTCGTGAACCGGTCCTCGCGCCACATGCACGCCCAGATCGTCGACGACCTGGCCGGCCGTACGCTGGCCGCCGCGTCGACCATCGAGGCCGATGTGCGGGCACTCGAGGGCGACAAGAAGGCCCGCAGCGCGAAGGTCGGCCAGCTCCTGGCCGAGCGTGCGAAGGCCGCCGGCATCGACGCAGTCGTGTTCGACCGTGGTGGCAACCGGTACCACGGCCGGATCGCGTCGCTCGCCGACGCCGCCCGCGAGGGTGGGCTGGAGTTCTGATGATCAACACCACTGCACTGACCGCTAATGGAAGGACCGTCTGATGCCGGGACGTCAGCGTCGTGACGGCGGAAGCAACGGGCCCGCCGCAGACAACAAGAACACCAACGACAACGCCCAGGGCCGCGGCAACGACCGTGGCCGTGGTCGGGGCCGCGACGACCGTCGGGGTCGCGACGAGGAGAAGTCGCAGTACATCGAGCGCGTCGTCACCATCAACCGCGTCTCCAAGGTCGTGAAGGGTGGCCGTCGCTTCAGCTTCACCGCCCTCGTGATCCTCGGTGACGGTAACGGCATGGTCGGCGTCGGCTACGGCAAGGCCAAGGAGGTGCCGGCGGCCATCCAGAAGGGTGCCGAGGAGGCCCGGAAGAACTTCTTCCGCGTTCCGCTCATCGGCTCCACCATCCCCCACCCGATCCAGGGTGAGGAGGCCGCCGGTGTCGTCATGCTCCGTCCGGCTTCGCCCGGTACCGGTGTCATCGCCGGCGGCGCCGCCCGCGCCGTGCTGGAGTGCGCCGGCGTCAACGACATCCTGTGCAAGTCGCTGGGGTCGGACAACGCGATCAACGTCGTGCACGCCACCGTGGCCGCGCTCAAGGGCCTGCATCGTCCGGAGGAGGTCGCGGCTCGTCGTGGGCTGCCGATCGAGGACGTCGCTCCCGCGGGCATGCTCCGCGCCCGTGCCGGACAGGGGGCCTGATCGTGGCTAACCTCAAGATCACCCAGGTCCGCGGGACCATCGGGTCCAAGAAGAACCAGCGGGACTCCCTGCGTACGCTCGGCCTCAAGGGCATCCGGAAGTCGGTCGTGCGTGAGGACAACGCGCAGACCCGGGGTCTCATCAACGTCGTGAACCACCTCGTCGTGGTCGAAGAGACGGAGTGAGCATGAGCATCAAGTTGCACCACCTGCGCCCGGCGCCCGGTGCCCACACCGAGAAGACCCGCGTCGGTCGTGGTGAGGGTTCGAAGGGCAAGACCGCCGGTCGCGGCACCAAGGGCACCAAGGCCCGTAAGAACGTCCCCGCCGGGTTCGAGGGCGGCCAGATGCCGATCCAGATGCGTCTCCCGAAGCTCAAGGGCTTCAAGAACCGCAACAAGGTCGTCTTCCAGGTCGTCAATGTCTCGGACATCCAGCGGCTGTTCCCGAACGGCGGACAGGTCGGCGTCGCCGAGCTCGTCGCCGCGGGTGCCGTTCGCAAGAACGAGCCGGTCAAGGTGCTCGGTGACGGGGAGATCTCCGTCGCTGTCACCGTGGCCGTCGACAAGGTTTCCGCGTCGGCCAAGAGCAAGATCGAGGCTGCCGGCGGAAGCGTGTCGGAGGCCGGGGCCTGATTCCCCGACCGGCCCTCACGGGGGCCGACGACGGGTGCAGGGGCCGTGTCCGAGACTCTCGGATCCGGCCCCTGCGTTCGTCTTGATAGAGTTTTCCCGTTGTGCGTTCCGGGGCCGACCGATCGGTCTCACCGTCCGTTCCCGGCGCATCTGATCTCGACGACAGGCGGCCGCGAGCCGTCAATGACCAGGAGGACATGTGCTCTCCGCACTCGCGTCCGCGATCAAGGACAGTGACCTGAGGAAGAAGATCTTCTTCACGCTCGGGATCATCATCCTGTACCGGATCGGCGCACAGATCCCGTCGCCCGGCGTCGACTATCCCAAGCTCCGCGGGTTGCTCGACACGGCGATGACCGGAGACAACGCGCAGTTGTACTCCCTGGTCAATCTCTTCTCGGGTGGCGCACTCCTGCAGCTGTCGGTCTTCGCGATCGGGATCATGCCGTACATCACGGCCAGCATCATCGTGCAGCTGCTCACCGTGGTCATCCCGCACTTCGAGCAGCTGAAGAAGGAGGGCCAGTCGGGCCAGGCCAAGATGACGCAGTACACGCGTTATCTCACCATCGCCCTGGCCGTCCTCCAGTCCGCCGGCATCGTCGCGCTCGCCGACCGTGGTCAGCTCCTCGGCAACGGCCAGTCGGTCCTGATGGACAACGACATCCTCACGCTGATCACCATCGTGCTCGTCATGACCGGCGGCGCCGCCCTCGTCATGTGGTTCGGCGAGCTCATCACCGACCGTGGCGTCGGTAACGGCATGTCCCTGCTCATCTTCGCCGGAATCGCCTCCCGCATCCCGGCGGAGGGTGTGAACATCTACCAGAACTCGTCGACGCTGAAGTTCGCCGCGGTGATGTTCGCCGTGGTGCTGATCGTCGTCGCCGTCGTCTTCGTCGAGCAGGGTCAGCGTCGGATCCCGGTCCAGTACGCCAAGCGTATGGTCGGACGTCGCCAGTACGGCGGCACGTCCACCTACCTGCCGCTCAAGGTCAACCAGGCCGGTGTCATCCCGGTCATCTTCGCGTCCTCGCTGATGTACGTGCCGATCCTCATCACGCAGCTGATCTCCGGTCCCGACGGCACGGGTGACGGGTTCTGGCAGCGCTACGTCATGCAGTACCTGCAGAACCCCTCGAGCGTGGGCTACATCCTCCTGTACTTCGTCCTGATCATCTTCTTCTCGTACTTCTACGTCGCCATCCAGTTCGATCCGATGGAGCAGGCCGAGAACATGAAGAAGTACGGCGGCTTCATCCCGGGCATCCGTCCCGGTCGACCGACCGCCGAGTACCTGGGCTACGTCCTCAACCGCATTCTTCTGTTCGGCTCCCTGTACCTCGGTCTCATCGCGGTGCTCCCGAACATCTTCCTGGACATGGGCAGCGGGGGTGGAGATCTCCAGAACATGCCGTTCGGCGGTACCGCGGTGCTCATCATGGTCTCCGTGGGCCTCGACACCGTGAAGCAGATCGAGGCGCAGCTGATGCAGCGCAACTACGAGGGTTTCCTCAAGTAGCCGCTCAGGATCACGAGCAACACAACACCGTAGAAAGGCTGGTCACCACCATGCGTCTCGTCCTCCTCGGCCCTCCCGGAGCCGGCAAGGGAACCCAGGCGGCCCTGCTCTCCGAGAAGCTCGGCGTGCCCCACATCTCGACCGGCGACCTGTTCCGCGCGAACATCTCGCAGGGCACCGATCTGGGCAAGGAGGCGAAGTCGTACATCGACGCGGGCAACCTCGTCCCCGCCGAGGTCACCAACCGCATGGTCGAGGCGCGGATCGCCGAGCCCGATGCCACCGAGGGCTTTCTCCTCGACGGCTACCCGCGCAGCGTGGAGCAGGCGGATGCGCTCAAGGTCATGCTCGCCGACTCGGGCAACTCGCTCGACGGTGTGCTCGAGTTCCGCGTGGACGAGGACACGGTCGTCGCACGGATGCTGGCCCGCGGCCGCGAGGACGACACGGAGGACGTCATCCGAAACCGGATGTCGGTCTACCAGTCGGAGACCGCACCTCTGCTGGAGTACTACGCGGGGCAGGTGTCGACCATCGACGCCGTCGGTGAGGTCGAGGAGATCAACTCCCGCGCACTCGCCGCTCTCGGACGCTGACGACCGCCGTGTTCGGTAGATCCCGCAAGGGGGCGGTCACCGCCCGCACCCCGGGTGAACTCGATGCCATGGAGGCGGCCGGCCGGATCGTAGGCCGCGCCCTGGTGGCGGCCCGGGAGGCCGCTGTCCCCGGGACGACCACCGCTGATCTCGACGCGATCGTCGAGCAGCTGATCCGGGATGCCGGTGCGGTCCCGTCCTTCAAGGGATACGAGGGGTTCCCGGGATCGGTCTGTTCCTCGGTGAACGAGGTCGTGGTCCACGGCATCCCCGGTCCGTCCACGGTGCTGGCCGAGGGCGACCTGGTGTCCATCGACTGTGGAGCGATCCTCGACGGCTGGCACGGCGATTCCGCCTGGTCCTTCGGCGTCGGAGCGCTCGAGCCCGGGGTGCAGGCGCTGAATCACGCGACCCGCGAGGTCCTTGCCGAGGGCATGCTCGCCATGCTGCCGGATAACCGGCTCACGGATGTCTCGCATGCCCTGGAGGTCGCGACCCGCCGCGCCGAGGAGCGACACGGCGTATCGCTCGGCATCGTGGACGGCTACGGGGGACACGGAATCGGCCGCGAGATGCATGAATGGCCGTTCCTCGCGAACGAGGGCAAGCCCGGTCGGGGGCCGAGGCTCCAGGTGGGCTCGGTCCTGGCGATCGAGCCGATGCTCGTCCTCGGCGGAGAAACGGACACCAGGACCCTGTCCGATGACTGGACCGTGGTGACCGTGGACGGGGCGCCGGCCGCGCACTGGGAGCACACCATCGCCGTGACCGCCGACGGACCCCGGATTCTCACGCCGCGGCCCCGGGAGTGACCGGCGACTCGGTGCGACACCCGAGAACGATTTCTTATACCTAGTCTGCTCCGCATATCGTGTGTTCGACGCGAACATCAGGCCATCCTCGAAAGGTGTCGGCATGCTCTCTCGCCCTCAGGCTGGTCGTCGGGCCCCCTCACTGACGGGGGCGAGGGTCGGTGTCCTCATCGTTGTGGCGCTGATCGCCGGGCAGCTCACTCACGCGGTCGCGCCGTCGGCGGCGGCGCAATCCGTAGCGGACGACGCCGGCGGTTCGCTCATGGCGCAGCCGGGGCCGGGCCCCTTCTACGAGGCGGATCCGCAGGTCCTGTCTGACGCCAGACCAGGCCAGGTCATCAACTCACGTGGCGCCGCGATGCCGGCCTTTGCGGGCTACGGCATCACCGAGATCGCCTACCGGTCGACCGACACCGCGGATCGCCCGATCCTGGCCACCGCGACGGTGGTGCGTCCGCATCACGCGCGTCCCAACGGTCCCGTGCTGAGCTACCAGCACTACCTCAACGCGCTCGGGCAGGGATGCGCGCCGACCGAGACGCTGGTCAATCCGACGGTCGAGACCGTCCAGGACAACGCGATGGCCTTCCTGCGTTTCCAACTGGATCGCGGCTGGACGGTCATCATCCCCGACCACCTCGGTCCGAAGGTCGCGTATCCCGGTGGCCGTCTGTCGGCGAGGATCGTCCTCGACGGGATGAGGGCGGTGCGGGATGATCCGCGATTCGACTCCCGGGAGAGTCGGTTCGGAGCGCTCGGTTACTCGGGCGGGGGCGTCGCGAGCGCCTGGGTGTCGCTCCTGCACGACGAGTACGCGCCCGACGTCAATCTGGTTGGTGTGGCCCAGGGCGGCGTCCCGACGGACATGACCACGATGGCCCGCATGATCGGCAACGACCCGCATCCCGCATTCGGTCTGGCCTTCGCCGCCGCCGTGGGTATGGCGCGCGAGTACCCGGAGGAGATCCGCCTCGAGGAGAAGCTCACGCCGGAGGGCTGGGGGCTCTACAACCAGGTCCGCGACAGGTGCACCGCCACGCTGCTGACCCGTGGGGCCTTCAAGTCTGTGCCGATGGTGCTGAACGGGGGGAACCTCATGGCGGAGGAGGGCCTGATGCGCGCGCTCGCGGACAACAGCATTCGCCTGAGTCCTGATGTCCCCCGGGTGCCGGTCTTCATGTGGCACTCGGGCACCGATCCGCTGGTGCCGTTCTGGGACGCGGAGGAGACCGCGAAGCGGTACTGCCGTGCGGGAGCGCCGGTCACGTGGGAGCCCGGGTTCGCTCCCGAGCACCTTCTCGGGGCGGTCGAGAAGCTGCCGGCGGCACTGGGGTGGTTGCAGCAGCGGTTCGACGGTGTGCCTGCGGGATCCGCCTGCTACCACTGAGCGGTTCCCGCGCGATTGGCGCAGCGGGGTCCACTGACGTAGGCTTATACGTCGGTGTGCCCACCAGTGCACCACAATCCGGTAGACGTCACCCGGGGAATCGTGGAGGACCGTAACCAGCATGGCAAAGAAAGACGGAGCCATCGAGGTCGAGGGCCGTGTCATCGAGCCGTTGCCGAACGCTATGTTCCGCATCGAGCTCGAGAACGGGCATAAGGTCCTCGCCCACATCAGCGGGAAGATGCGGCAGCACTACATCCGCATCCTTCCGGAGGATCGCGTCGTCGTGGAGCTCTCGCCCTACGACCTGACGCGTGGCCGGATCGTCTACCGCTACAAGTAAGACGCTCAACTCCCTGAACCAGCCGCCGTGCCCTTGGTGGGTACGGCGGGTTCACACCCTCGGTTGCGGAGGCCGGGGCCCCGAACGGATCGCTCATCGTGAGATGACCATCCGGGCAGGGGGCGGTCGGGGAGCAGACCTACCGCACGACGAAAGAGATACGCCACATGGCACGCCTTGCCGGCGTCGATCTCCCTCGCGACAAGCGCATGGAGATCGCGCTCACCTACATTTTCGGCATCGGTCGGACCCGGTCGCTCGAGATCCTGGAGCGTACGGGCATCGACCCGAACCAGCGCACCAAGGATCTCACCGATGAGCAGTTGACCGTCCTTCGTGACGACATCGAGGGTAACTACAAGGTGGAGGGTGACCTCCGCCGCGAGATCCAGGGCGACATCCGCCGGAAGATCGAGATCGGTAGCTACCAGGGCCTGCGCCACCGTCGTGGCCTGCCCGTCCGTGGTCAGCGCACCAAGACCAACGCCCGTACCCGTAAGGGTCCGAAGAAGACCGTCGCCGGAAAGAAGAAGTAATGCCCCCCAAGTCACGCGCTGTGGGCCCCAAGAAGACGGGCCGTCGCAAGGATAAGAAGAATGTGCCCCTGGGCCAGGCCCACATCAAGAGCACGTTCAACAACACGATCGTCTCGATCACCGACCCGTCCGGTGGCGTCCTTGCATGGGCGTCCTCCGGTCATGTCGGCTTCAAGGGCTCGCGCAAGTCGACGCCCTTCGCCGCCCAGCTCGCCGCCGAGAACGCGGCCCGCAAGGCGCAGGAGCACGGCGTCAAGAAGGTCGACGTGTTCGTCAAGGGCCCCGGCTCGGGCCGTGAGACCGCGATCCGCTCGCTGCAGGCCGCCGGCCTCGAGGTGGGCACGATCTCTGATGTCACCCCCCAGCCCCACAACGGCTGCCGTCCGCCCAAGCGGCGTCGAGTCTGAGCCGGAAGGAACGTAGAAAACAATGGCACGTTACACCGGCCCAGCCACCCGCAAGTCGCGTCGTCTCGGCGTCGACCTCGTGGGTGGGGACACCGCATTCGAGCGTCGGCCCTTCCCGCCCGGCCACCACGGCCGTGCGCGGATCAAGGAGTCCGAGTACCGCCTCCAGCTGCAGGAGAAGCAGAAGGCCCGCTTCACCTACGGCGTCATGGAGAAGCAGTTCCGTCGTTACTACGAGGAGGCGAACCGTCGCGCCGGCAAGACCGGTGAGAACCTCCTCCAGATTCTCGAGTCGCGACTGGACAACGTCGTGTACCGCGCGGGTCTCGCGCAGACGCGTCGTCAGGCACGTCAGCTCGTGAGCCACGGGCACCTGCTGGTCAACGACCAGAAGGTGACCATCCCGAGCTACCGCGTCTCGCAGTACGACATCATCGACGTTCGTCCCAAGTCCACCAAGATGGACTGGTTCGAGATCGCCCAGGAGACCCTCGGCGAGCGTCCCGTCCCGGCGTGGCTGCAGGTGGTTCCGACGAACCTCCGCATCCTCGTCCACCAGCTCCCCGAGCGCGCCCAGATCGAGGTGCCGCTCCAGGAGCAGTTGATCGTCGAGCTCTACTCGAAGTGATCTGTCCTCCACCGTCGCCGGGCGGGCCGCATAACGCAGCCCGCCCGGCGACGGTGGGTTCCCACGGCGTCAAATAGCGGGCGCCGAGAATCGAAAGAGGTAGCACATGCTCATCTCCCAGCGGCCCACCCTGACCGA
The DNA here is from genome assembly GCF_021033825.1 of Dietzia aurantiaca. Classification (GTDB taxonomy): domain Bacteria; phylum Actinomycetota; class Actinomycetes; order Mycobacteriales; family Mycobacteriaceae; genus Dietzia; species Dietzia aurantiaca. The sequence continues at coordinate 30,697 of NZ_JAIFXZ010000001.1, read as the reverse complement.
AGAGGTCATCTCCGAGAACCGGTCGCGCTTTGTGCTCGAGCCTCTCGAGCCGGGCTTCGGCTACACCATCGGCAACTCGCTGCGTCGCACGCTGCTGTCGTCCATCCCGGGCGCGGCCGTCACCAGCATCCGCATCGAGGGTGTCCTGCACGAGTTCACCACCGTGCCGGGCGTGAAGGAGGATGTCACCGACATCATCCTGAACCTCAAGGGCCTGGTCGTCTCGTCCGTCGAGGACGAGCCGGTCACGATGTACCTCAAGAAGCAGGGCCCGGGCGTCGTCACCGCTGGTGACATCGTTCCCCCCGCCGGCGTCGAGGTGCACAACCCGGACCTGCACATCGCCACTCTCAACGAGAAGGGGCGTCTGGAGATCGAGCTCGTCGTCGAGCGGGGTCGTGGTTACGTCCCCGCCGGGCTGAACAAGGACGCGGGTCACGAGATCGGCCGTATCCCGGTCGACTCGATCTACTCGCCGGTCCTGAAGGTGACCTACAAGGTCGAGGCCACCCGTGTGCACCAGCGCACGGACTTCGACCGTCTGGTCCTGGACGTCGAGACCAAGAACTCGATGACCGCCCGTGACGCCCTGGCGTCCGCCGGTAAGACCCTCGTGGAGCTGTTCGGGCTGGCCCGTGAGCTCAACGAGGAGGCGGAAGGCATCGAGATCGGGCCCAGCCCGGCAGAGGCCGATCACATCGCCGCGTACGGCATGCCCATCGATGACCTGGACCTGTCGGTTCGGTCCTACAACTGCCTCAAGCGTGAGGGCGTCCACACCGTGGGCGAGCTCGTCGCGCGCAGCGAGTCGGATCTGCTCGACATCCGCAACTTCGGTCAGAAGTCGATCGACGAGGTCAAGGTCAAGCTCGTCGAGCTCGGCCTCTCGCTCAAGGACGCGCCTCCCGGATTCGATCCCGCCTCGGTTGCCGGCTACGACGCCGAGACCGGGACCTGGACCGACGAGGGCGGCGAGGATTACGCCGAGACCGAGCAGCTCTGACGAGCGCTCGGCACACAAATTCCTAGGAGAATCTGATGCCCAAGCCCAAGAAGGGCGCCCGCCTCGGCGGATCCGCCGCCCACCAGCGGCTCATCCTCTCGAACCTGGCCACCCAGCTGTTCGAGCATGATGCCATCCGCACCACCGAGACCAAGGCGAAGCTGCTGCGTCCCTACGCGGAGAAGCTGATCACCAAGGCTCGCCGTGGCACGCTGGCCGACCGCCGCGAGGCGGCCAAGGTCATCCGCGACAAGGACGTGCTGCACAAGCTGTTCGCCGAGATCGGCCCCCGGGTCGAGAACCGCGACGGTGGCTACACCCGGATCATCAAGCTCGAGAACCGCAAGGGCGACAACGCGCCCATGGCGATGATCGCGCTCGTGACCGAGGAGCTCGCCTCCTCCGAGGCCTCGCGCGCCACCCGCGCCGAAGCCTCGAAGAAGGCAGCCGGGAAGCCGGCCGAGGAGTCCACCGACGACGTGGCCGCCGAGGCAGAGGCCAACAGCCCGGTCGCCGACCAGGTGGAGGCCGCTGACGAGGCCGAGGTCGAGACCGCCGTCGAGACCGCGGAGGCCGTGTCCGAGGACACGACCCACGCCGACGACGCCGACAAGGCCTGATCGACCCACGATCACAGACGCAGGCCCCGTCTCCGCATCCCGCGGAGACGGGGCCCTCGTCGTCTTTCCGGGCTGGTCACGTCCCCGGGTCTGCTCAGGATCTGGCGGTCACAGCACCGCGGTCACCGCGTCCGCCATGGCGGCCTGTCCCTCGGCGGTCGGATGCATCGGGTGGGAGCCCGTCCCTGCGCCGGTGAAGTCCGTGTACCGCTCGCCGGCCGGGGCGCACGCGTGATGATCCGCGGCGTCGACGGGCATGACCGGTTCCGCGCGGGCCCGCTCGGCGGCGTCCGCGACGAGGAGGTTGATCCGCTCGGTCACCTGCCGGGTCCACGTCACGTCGCCGGGGGCCATGGCGGACACGAACCCACAGCCGCCGTGCGCCGGTACGAGTGGCATGTAGCCGGTGGTGACGACCCGCGCTTCGGGAGTGAGCTCATCGATGCGTGCGTACACCGCGTCGAGCGCGTCGGGCAAGGCGCCGAGCGCGTCCTCGACGAGCGCCTCCAGCCGGTCGCGGCAGGGGGCGCCTGTGTCGGCGCGAGTGTTCGTCACGCACCCGGCGATGTCACCGAAGCCGATGTCGTTGCCGCCGATCGAGAGTGTGACCAGGTCTGTGTCGGCCGTCAGCGCTGCGAACTGGGCCGGAATGTCCGGTCGCTGCGCGCCGATCATGTCGCGGGACCGGGCTCCGCCGCACGTCGCGTCGACGAACTCGACGGCGGCGGGCCCGCCGGGGCGTGCGCTGGCGACATCGCCTGATGGGGCGCCGCCGAGGCGGTCGGCGACCAGCGCAGGGTAGTTGCGGGTCGACCGGTAGCACCGCGACGGCCCGGTGGTGGGCGCGTCGACGGGGCCGAACGCGGCGAAGGAGTCGCCCAGCGCGACGTACCGGGAGTACGCGGGCGCGGCGCCGGGACCAGAGCCGGTCGCGGATCCGGAGCCGGACCGCGCCCCTGCGCCGGTGCCGTCCTCGACAGCCGTGGTGCTGCCGTAGGTCGTGGGGTCGGCGGCGGCGTTGTCGTCGTCGGCGGTGCAGGCCCCCAAGGCCAGGGCGGCCGCCGCTCCCGCGGCGAGAAGCGCGGCGCGGGGCGTCGTTCGTGGGGCCGAGCGCGGCGCCGGGCGGCGCGACGCGTGATCAGGGGAGGACGAGGACGACGACGACATCTGCCCATCCTGCCGCAGGCGGCGCCGACCGGGCCGGGCGCGTGGCGTCAGTGCGCGGGCGTGGTCTAGCGTCTGTAGTCCGTGAGCACCCGCCGGATCCGCCTCGACGTCGCCTACGACGGCACAGATTTCTCCGGGTGGGCCCGCCAACCCGGCCTGCGCACCGTGTGTGGGACCCTCGAAGCCGAACTCGCAAAGGTCCTGCGGGAGCCGGTGACGGTGACCGTCGCCGGCCGGACCGACGCCGGCGTCCACGCGCGCGCCCAGGTCTGCCACCTCGACGTGGACCCCGCCTGGCTCGACCAGCGCTCCCTCGAGGGACGCCCCGAGCTGCTGGTACGGCGGTTGGCGCGGCTGCTGCCGGACGACGTCGTGGTGATGGGCGCCCGCTGGGCCCCCGCCGAGTTCGACGCCCGCTTCTCCGCCCTGCGCCGCCATTACGAGTACCGGCTCACCACCGCGCCGTGGGGCGCCGAGCCGACCCGCGCCCGCGACACCGCGGCCTGGCAGCGGCAGGCGGATCTCGACCTGGTGCGAAAGGCCTCCGAGCGACTACTGGGCCTGCACGATTTCGCGGCGTTCTGTCGGCGCCGTGAGGGCGCCACGACGGTGCGCGAGCTGCAGCGGTTCGACTGGCGCGTGGAGCCGGACCCGCGGGGACCGGATGCCCCCGGGGCCGCCGAAGTGTGGACGGCGAGCGTGAGTGCTGACGCGTTCTGCTGGTCGATGGTGCGCAGTCTGGTGGGCGGCGTGATGGCCGTGGGGGAGGGGCGGCGCAGCCTCGACTGGATCACCGGTCTGTTGTCGGAGACGGAGCGGTCGTCGGCGGTGCCGGTGGCGCCCGCGCGCGGGCTGGCGCTGGTACGTGTCGACTATCCCGACGACGACGAGCTCGCCGCCCGCAATCTCGTCACCCGCGAGGTGCGGCAGGCTCCGGGGACGCCGGGACCGGCCGCCGGTTCCTGTTGCGGGTAGGAGCCACGGTCCGTGCGGTTCACCCGTCCGCGGCGCCCGCCCGGTCCGCACTTCCCGGTCCGTGTGAGCGTCCCTTCGCCGACGCCCCGCGGTGTCGGCACCGCCTCCGACCTGCCGCCGACCCGCCCGGGTGTGGCGTTGCGGGCACAGGTGGCCGGTTATCCGGATACTGGGGACAGGACGGGCCCACGGGCCCCTGGCACCTGCGGAAGGAGAACAGATGGCGATCGGTGCGGCGCGACCCCGGCAGCTCTCGCGGTCGCTGGACTTCTCCGGAGTACGCATCGAGACCGCCCGCCTGCGGTCCGACCGGGCCGTCACCGCGTTCTGGCGGTGGTGGGCCGAGGGCGGTCGCGGGCGCGCGACCGCGGCCCTGGACTCGGGAGACGGGCGCCGTGTGGTCCCCGAGATCACCTCGCTGGTCGAGGCCATCGACCCCGGGTTGTCGTGGGAGTTCATCCCTGCCGCCGACGGGGAGCCGCACCGGCTGACCGTCACCGCCGCGGGGGACCCGGAGCTGCGGGGCGCGGCCCGCAGGTGGCTCGCCTCGGCCCCGGCCGCGGACGCGACGTGGAGCTACGCCGACCTCCGTGAACCGGTCCGCGGCTGCGCGATGTACTTCCGCGATCGCCGCCTGGGATTCGATGAGGCGGAGGTCGTGGTGGACTTGGGGCTGGCGCGGGCGGATATCACCGTGCACCACCCGGGCTTCGCGGGTCTGGTGGGGGCGGACGCGAGTATCGCCGCGTACCTGCTGTTGGACGCGGTCTGCGGCGAGGCGCAGGTGGAGACCTGGGTGGGCGTGATCCGCGCCAATGCGATCGCGCCGGGCGACGACGCGGTGGCGTTGGGTGAGCTGCCCCGGATCCTCAGCGAGCTGTCGGTGGACAACACCGACGAGCTGGGCGACCCGGCCTGGCAGATCCTCCACGGCGACACGTGCAGCGGTCCGCTCGTGGCGGTGGTGCGGGTACCGCTCGTGTCCCTCTCCGCCCCGCAGTTCGACCGGCACGTGGCCGTGAATGTGCCCTATACGGACGTTGAGGACGGGGGGCTGCCCGGCTCGCTCTCGCTGCCCGGCCTGCGGGATCTCGAGGATCACCTGGTGGAGCGGCTCGAGGGCACCGGGGAGTGCGTGGGCGCCGAGAGTTGCGACGGCGCGCGGCTGCTGCACTTCTATGTGGACTCCACCACCCCGGCACACGAGCAGCTACGCGCCGCGGCGTGCGGCTGGGATCAGGGCGAGGTGACCGTCACCATCACGGATGATCCGGGCTGGCGGCAGGTGCAGCACCTGCGGGTGTGAGGCCGGCCGGCCCCACGAACGCCTCCTCGCCGGGGCCCACGACCACGCAGACGCGCAGCGACTCGCCCATGCCGGACTCGTCCGCGCGGGGTTCGACCGAGATCCAGCCGTCGATCCGACCGTCCAGCACCAGATCCGAGGGCGCGGCGGACCTGAGGCCGCGCCCGCCGCGAAGCTCCCAGTCGGCGTCCACGCGGATGACCGTCGGTGGGGTGACGTCGGGCCCTCCCGGGCCGGCCAGTGCGTCGATCCTGGCCTCGCTGAGCGGGCCGTCGACGTCCCACATCACCGCGTCGACGGGAGCTCCGGCGTCCGAGGCGTCCGGGTGGACGATCCGGTACCGGGCCTCGTCGCCGATCCGCAACAGCGGCCGCCACCGGTCGGGGACATCGGTCACCACCGCGATCCGGTAGCCGGCCGCCACCGCGCGAAACGCTACCTGGCGACAGACCGGGGGCCTGGCCGTGAGGAGCACCGACCGCAGGTGCGGCCCGGCCAGCTGGACAGCGGCCGCGCCGCCGTCCCGCGTGGCGCCGAGGATCTGTCCGGCGCCGTGTGCGGGCAGGGCCGCCTCGTCGAGCCTGTCGATGCGGCGCCGGTCGAGACAGCCCGAGACGGTCCCGGGCATCGGCTCGCCCGGCACCGGGAGCACGGCGGGGTTCGGCAGGCGGTGGCATCCGGAGGCGACCTCGTCCACGGCGCCGTCGGAGATCCCGGTGAGTCCGACGGTGGTCACCGTGTCCACCACATCGGTGCGACCCGGGACCCGGCGAAGGCGTACGACCTCGGTGATCTCGGCGGCACGGACCGCGGCGAGTCGGTTGATCACCACCCGCGGATCCGCGGCCGGGCGCAGGACCAGCCCCTGACCGTCGCCCGGGCTCGCCTCGGCCTCCACGTAGAGCTCGGCCAGTTCGGTGGCGTCGAGTACCCGGCACGGCATCCCGTGGTGGACCAGGGCGCGGCGCACCCGCTCGGTCGCCACCGAGACGACATGATCCAACTGCGCCTCCGCCCCCGCGGAGCCGCGCAGCGCGAGCGGCGCCAGGTCGAAGCGGAGCAGCAGGTGGACGCTCCGGTGCGAGATCAGGGCCAACGGTCCGACGAGCTGCGCGTACACCTCGCCGTCGTCGCCTCGTGCGGCACGCCGGCCGCGCACCACGACGTCGATCCCCTCCATCACGATCCCACCCTGGTCGAGCTGCCGCGCGATCGCGGCGAGGGGAAGGCGGCTTCCCCGGTGATCGCCCGGGGCATCTCGTCCCAACACGGTCGGGACGTAGGCGCCGGCGGAGATCTCGACGGCGGTCGTGACCACGCTGTCGCCTTCGACGCAGCCCACGACGGAGCGGTCCGGCGCGCGCAGATCCACCACGTCGACCGGCACCTTCCGCGGCGCCGGATCGCGCGCGAGCAGCGGACGTCCGCGACGTCGCGCGGCGACGACCGCGGCGATCGCACACGCGACCAGCAGTTGCACCCACGGCTGCAGCGACGCCGGGCTGAGGACCGTGAGCAAGACCGTGGCCGCAACCGTCGCGGCCAGTCCGAGCAGTGTGGGGACCGCCGACATGAGCACGTCCTCCTCGCGCACCGACATCCGCCGGTCGTCGCGCCGGACGGCCCGGGATGACCGGCCATCAGGACCGGATCGTCGCGTAGCCTACCCCCGGTGACCCCGGTCAAGGGGCGTCAACATCGGGCGAACGAAAGGCGGGGCGTGCCGCTCAGACCCACGACCAAGGCGCAGGTGGACGGGCATCGCTTCCTCGCCCGGCGAGCCCGCCACGCGGTGGTCTCGCGTGACGTCCGGATGCTGCACGACCCCCTCAAGCGGCAGGCGACAGGCCTGACGGTCGGGGTGGTCGCGGCGGTCGTGGGCGTGGCCGGGGCGGCTGTACTGGCGCTGCTCGACCCGGCGCCGGACGTCGACCGCACCGCGATCATGGTGGGGCGCGACTCCGGTCAGATGTATGTCCGTGCCGGTGACCGTGTCCACCCGGTCCACAACCTGGCCTCGGCGCGGCTCGTCGTGGGCGAGCCGGCCGAACCCGAGACCGTGCGCGACTCGGACATCGAGGGCACCGCCCGCGGCGGACTGCTGGGAATTCCGGGGGCGCCCTCGGCGCTGCCCGGTCACCGTGATGCGGACGCGGCCGCGGCCGTGTCGTGGTCGGTGTGTGACGAGGTCGCCGACGCCGACCGGGGCCGCCCGCGCGTGGTGGGCACGAGCGTCGTCGCGCGGGAGGGAACCGGTCCGGGACGGGAGACGGATGCCGACGAGATCGTGCTGGTCGAGACCGGTAGCCAGGGATGGCTGCTGCGCGACGGGGCGCGGGCGCGCATCGATCTCGAGGACTCCGACCTGCTGTCGATCCTCGGGCTGGGCGGAGTGGACCCCCGCCCTGTGACCGCGGCTCTGCTCGACCCGCTGCCGGAGCTCGACCGGGTGGCGCGGCCGCAGATCGACATGCTCGGCGAGCCGGTCGACTACGGGCTGGCCGGGTTGCGCATCGGGCAGGTCTTCACCGTGGACACCGCGAGCGGGTCGCGGGCCCACGTCGCCCTGGCCGACGGGGTCCAGGAGGTGGGGCCGGTGCTCGCCGACGTGATCCGGTCGACCTCCACGGTCGGCGCGGTGGTGGACGTCGCCCCGGATCGGATGGGGGTGCCGCGGTCGGTGGCGCTGGACGTCGAGGCGTTCCCGCGTACCCGGTCCTCGGTGCTGGAGACGGCCGACTCTCCGGTGCTGTGTGTGCGCGAGGCCGCCGACGGGGACGCATCGGTGCGGCGGATGGCGATCATCGCGGGCGCCCCCGCCCCGGGTCCGACCGAGGCGCGTCCGGTGGCGGGTGCGGACGGGGCGGGGCCCGCGGTGGACACCGTGGGCGTCCCCGGCGGCGGTCTGATGGTGACCGCTGCCGGGCGTGGCACCACGACGCGGGGCGCGGTCACGACGATCGTCGCCGACACGGGGGTGCGGTTCGACGTGCCGGACGACGAGACCGCCGCGGTTCTCGGACTCGGCGGCGTCGCCGTGCCGACGGACGGCGGCATCCTCGACCGGCTGCCGGCCGGACCGCGGCTGGACCGCGCCGCCGCGCTCGTCAGCCGCGACGGCTCGGACCTGACCCTGGCCGGAGACGAGCAGCCGACCCGCTGACGCCGCGGTCGGCGGGTCAGCGCGAGTCGTCCCGGGGTCGGAGCAGGACCACGACGACGAGCGCCGCCGCCCCCAGCGCCAACGCCCCCGCGGCCACGAGGGCCCCGTTCCCGGCCCCTGGTGGGCCCGGCTCGGGGGACGGCGCCGCCAGGGTGGTGCTCGCCGGCGCGGGGCGTCGGGTTCCGGGCCTGCGGACTCCGGTCACGGCCGCCACCGGATCCACCACACCGTGGCCGATGGCGTGGTCGTGCCCGCCGGCCGCGGCGATGGTGGTGTTCTCGATCCGCTCGATCACCTGCCGGGCCGTCAGCCAGGGGTGGGCCTGCCGGACCAGGGCGGCGGTGCCCGCGACGAAGGGAGCGGCGAAGCTGGTCCCGCTGATGGGCGTCCGTGCACCGTCGCCGCCCACGACCAGGTCGGAGACACCGGCGCCGTCGGCGCCCACTGACCGTAGGCCCACGGCCGGGGCGGCGACGTCGACCCAGGGCCCGCGCAGCGAGAAGTCGGTGGGACGCCCGGCCGGATCCACGCCGCCGACCGTCAGCACGTGGTCGTCGTACCAGGCGGGCGAGGCGATGGTCCGGACGTCGGCCCAGCCCTCGTCACCCGGGACGGACGCGTCGGGTCCGGCCGGGTTCTGGTCGCCACAGGTGTCGCCGACGTTGCCGGCGGCCGCGACCACCACCACGTCGTGGTCCACCGCCGCGTAGCGGATGGCGCCGCCGAGGTGGTCGTCCGCGAGCACCGTGCCGGCGGGCACACAGGCGACCTCGGAGATGTTGATGACGTCGGCCCCCGCGTCCACCGCCAACCGGATCGACGTCGCGAGCGTCGTCAGTGTCCCCACCCCGCCGCCGGTTCCGACGGGCGCCCCGTCCGCGCCGCCCCCGTCGCCACTGCCGGGGTCGCCCTCCCGTTCGGCCGCCCGCGAGTCGGCGCGCAGGATACTGCTGGACTGGCGGATCGAGACGATCTCGACGCCCGGCGCGATTCCCGAGTGCCCCGTCTCGTCCTCGGCGGCCGCGAGGACGCCCGCGACGAGGGTCCCGTGGGCGTCGCAGTCCTCGGTCCCGTTCCGGCCGGGCACCACGTCCCCGGCCCCGCGCACCCTGGGCAGGCGCGGGCCCGGGTTGACGCCGGTGTCGATCACGGCGACGACCTGCCCCTCACCGCGCCCGTGGATCCACGCGTCGCGTAGCTCGGCGGCCGTGGCCGCGGCCGGCGGCGACGACGGAGAGAGCACCGCCGCGGTGGTGCGACACGGCCCGTCCTGGCGAACCGGCCCTGACGCGAGGCCGGTCGCCCGGGGCACCGGGCCGTCGACGGTCGGTGGCTCCACCGCCGACGCGAACGCGGGTGTGCTGAGCTGCGCGACGAGGATCGCCAGCGCGACCCCGGCGCCGGCGGAGAGCCCGGCGGCGGGTGCCAGGGCAGGTCTCATCGCTGGCGCACGAGTGAGTAGACGTCCATCGCGCCCACCGCCAGCGGCACCACCAGGCAGATCGCGATCGCCTCGACGACCCCCACCGCACGCAGGGTGGCAGGGGAGGGGTCGACGTGGGGCAGGACCGAGGCCGCCACCACGACGGCGACCGCCACGGCGACCGCGGCGGGCACCACCACCCCGACCGGTGACGCCAAGGACAGCGAGGCGCCCACCAGGACCCCCGTGGCGAGCACCAACGCCGCCGCGAGCAGCACCGTGGTGTGGACGCGATCGGAATAACCGAGTCCGCGCAGGACGAGGATCACGATGAGCACCAGGGCGAGCGGTGCCGCCCAGCGGCTCGCCGCGGCCCCGGACAGGGCGGTCAGCGCGCCGGACGTGCACACGGTCGCGGCCGCGAGCAGCAGTCCGGTCAGCCAGGAGCGGGAGGTGAGGAACCGGTGCCGCAGCGCCTCGGGCGTCGGGAGCTGCCCCTGTGGCCGACGGGCATCGGCTGTCCGGGCGTGGAGGTCGTGGTCGATCTCCTCCAGATCGCCGTCCGCGACCTCCTCGCCGGGTGCCGGCACGGGCGGGATCGGGATGCGTGCGGCGGACACGGCGAGTCGCGGAGCGGCGGTGAGCAGCAGGAGTCCGACGAGCACCGCCCCGGCCCCGACGAAGCCGGCCGGGACCCCGGTCACCGCGACGACCAGCGCCCCGACCGCGCCGACGTCCAGCGCGATCGCCGCGGCGAGGTAACCGGCCGCCATCCCGTAGGTCCCGGTTGTCGGGCGGAACACGGTGCAGCGCAGAACAGTGGCCACGACCGCGCCGGCGGTACACGCGCCCAGGAGTGTGCCGGGCCCGGCGGGCGGGGGCCCCGTGGTCCCGGCGGCGAGGACCGTGAAACCCACGACGACCGACCCCGCGACCGCGTGCGCGGGGCCCGGCGCGGGGGTACGGCGCAGGGCGATCACCGCGGCCAGGCCGAGCAACGCCAGCACCAGCGAGATCAGTGACGTGAGCAGCCCACCGCGCGCCGACCACTGGACCCCGAGGGCAAGGGCGGCGGCCACGGCGGCGACCCCTGCCGTGGCGGTGGCGGTCAACACCGCATCCCGGCGGTCCCAGACCGGGGACCTGGCGACGTCGGGCTCGGTCAATCCCTGCAGCACGTCGTCGAACAACGGCGCCGGCGTGGGCACCGGGCGGTGGTCCAGCACGAGGATCTCGCCGTCGTGCACGCGCTGTTGCGCAAGCGTCTCGGATACGGCCAGTGGACCTCCGGCCAGGCGGGAGAGTTGCCAGGACCCACCGGTGCCGCCACCCATCCGCGCGTCGGCGTCCACGCCGGAGCCGGGCCCCGCGGCGACACGGACGTGGTCGCGCACCAGGTCCACGACCTCCGGGATCACCGAGACCAGCTCGAGGTGGGCCGGCAGACTCACGTCGACGCGCGTGGACCGGCACACGATCGACACACGCCGCTGATCCAGCGGTTCGACGCCCGCGGCGACCTCACGGACCTCGCCCTGTCCTGTCACTGTCGGACCTCCCACTCCGTGCACCCACCCTGGTCGGCCGTGCCCGACCTCGCTGGTAGGTGACCCGTCAGGACGTGTACTGCCCTAACATCGCCGTTCGATACGCGGATCATTGTCGGCGTCCGGGGTCGTTCGTGGGGGCGTCAACTCGTGGCGCCCGCCGGTCTGCAGCTTGCGAGGGGGTCGGGTCATGGGGGACGTGGTGTTCACGCGCGCCGGGAAAGTCTCCGCGCCGCCGGTGCCGCAGGGGGAGGTGTCCCTGCAGGCGCCGCCGGACCTGCCGCGCCCCACCCCGCGCCCGCTCATCCAGATAGTGCTGCCCATCGTCCTGGTGGTGGCCGTGGTGGGCATGGTCGTGGTGATGATGCGCACCGGAATGATGCGCAATCCCATGTTCCTGCTGTTCCCCGTGATGATGGCGGTCTCGGCGGTGGGCATGCTCGCCGGCACCCTCGGTGGCGGCGGCAAGACCGCCGAGACCGACGAGCTGCGCAAGGACTATCTGCGCTACCTGGGCCAGACCCGTGACACGGTGCGCGGGACCGCCGCGGCGCAGCGGGCGGCCGCCCTGTGGCGCCACCCGGATCCGGTCGAGCTGCCGGCGATGGTGGGAACCGCCCGCATGTGGGAGAGGGACGACGACGACCCCGACGACCTCACGCTCCGCGTCGGCCCCGGGCGGCAGTCGCTCGCCACGCCGCTCAGGGTGCCCGACACCGGGCCGGTCGACGACCTGGAGCCGGTCTCCGTAGTGAGCATGCGGCGCTTCGTCCGGGTCCATTCAGTGGTCGATGACCTGCCGGTGGCGCTCGAGTTGCGGGCGTTCGCGGCACTCTCGCTGGACGGAGAGGTCGCCACCGTGCGTTCGGCGGTCCGCGCGATGCTCGCGGGGCTCGTCCTGTCCCACGGCCCGGGCAGGGTGCGGGTCGCGGTGGCCGCGAGCGAGGGGGAGGCCCGGCGGGCGTGGGAATGGCTCAAATGGCTTCCCCACCACGAGCATCCGGTCTACACCGACGGCGGCGGGCGGGTCCGTCTCACCGAGTTCTCGCTGGCCGGGGTGGAGTCCATGCTCGGCTCCGAGATCGCCGAACGTCCGACGTTCTCGCCGAGTGCGGTACAGGTGCCGGGGCGGGCACACCTCGTGCTCGTCGTCGACGGCGTCGGGGTGACCGGCGCCGAGCGGATCCTCGCCGAGGACGGACTCGACGGCGTCACCGTCATCGAGGTCTCGGGCAGCCGCGCGGGACAGTTGCGCGACCTCGCCCTGCGCCGCGGCCTGTGTCTGCGGGTCGACGACGACGGCGTCGCCCGCATCGGCACCGACAGCGGCGACGAGGACATCGCCCGGGTCGACGCGATGAGCCTTCCGGAAGCGGAACGGCTCGCCATGGCGCTGTCCCGGTACCGCCCCGCGGACACGGTCACCCATGCCGACGGCTCCACCACCCGGCGCGCACCCGGACTGCCGGACCTGCTCGGGATCGGGGTGGCCACACTGGTCGACCCGGCGGTCGCCTGGCGACGTCGCGGTGAGCGCGACCGCCTGCGCGTCCCGGTGGGGGTCAGCCCCGACGGGGCGCCGGTCGAACTCGACCTCAAGGAGGCCGCGCACGGTGGCATGGGGCCGCACGGGCTGTGTATCGGTGCCACCGGATCCGGGAAATCCGAGTTCCTGCGCACGCTCGTCCTGGGGCTGGTGGCCACGCACGACCCGGATGCGCTCAACCTCGTCCTGGTGGATTTCAAGGGCGGCGCCACCTTCCTGGGGCTGGAGCCGCTGGCCCACGTGGCCGCGGTGATCACCAATCTGCAGGCCGAGATCACGATGGTCGACCGGATGCGTGACGCGCTCGAGGGCGAGCTCACCCGTCGGCAGGAGATGCTGCGCGCGGCGGGGAACTACGCGAACGTCGGCGAGTACGAGGCCGCCCGCGCCAGGGGTGCCGCGCTCGACCCGCTGCCCGCCCTGGTGATCGTCGTGGACGAGTTCACCGAGTTGCTCTCCTCGAAGCCGGAGTTCGCCGAACTCTTCCTGACGATCGGCCGACTGGGTCGAAGCCTGCACATCCACCTGCTGCTGGCCTCGCAGCGACTCGAGGAGGGGCGGTTGCGCGGGCTCGACAGTCACCTCTCGTATCGCATCGCCCTCAAGACGTTCTCGGCCACGGAGTCACGCACCGTGCTGGGGGTGACCGACGCCTATCACCTGCCCGCGACCCCGGGTGCCGGCTACCTCAAGGTGGACGCCGGCGACCCCGTGCGGTTCGACGCGGCCTACGTCTCCGGACCGTACCGGCAGGACCGGCGACTGGACGGCTCGTCCGTCGCGACACCGGCCGCCCGGGCGACCGTGCGGCCCTTCACCTCGTGGTACATGCCCGTGCCGGCGCCGGTACTGCCGCCGGTCGACGACGTCGCTCTCGCCCCGCCCACGCCGGCAGAGGACGACTCGGCGAGCCTGCTCGACGTGCTGGTCGGAAGGCTCACCGGGCATGGTCGGCCGGCCCACGAGGTGTGGTTGCCCCCGCTGGGCGAGGGGGCGCCACTCGACGTGGCGGTGGGCGCCGAGCCCACGGGCGCCGGACAGGCGGGCCCGGGGGGCGGGCCGACGGCGCTGCGGTTCCCGCTCGCCGTGGTGGATCTGCCGTTCGAGCAACGTCGCGCCACCTGGTCGGTGGACCTGTCGGGTGCCGACGGCAACGTGGCCGTGGTGGGCGGGACGCGCGCCGGGAAGTCGACGACCCTGTGCACCCTCGTGTTGTCCGCCGCGGCCACGTCCGAGCCCGACCGGCTTTCGGTCTACATCGTGGACCTGGGCGGCGGGCTACTCCGGTCGGTCGCGCCGCTGCCGCACGTCGGCGGCGTGGCCCAGCGAGGTGACGAGGAGCGGATCCGTCGCACGGTCGCCGAGGTCGACGCCGAGCGGCGCCGCCGGGAGACCGCGTTCCGCGAGTCGGGCGTCACCTCGGTCGAGCAGGCTCGTCGTCGCACGGTCGATCGGGACGGAAGGCCGGTCGCGGAGTTCCCGGACGTGCTACTCGTCGTCGACGGGTGGCAGGCGTTGCGCACCGAGCACGAGGACCTCGAGCAGGTGGTGCTCGGCCTGGCCGCGGACGGACTGTCGTACGGGATCCACGTCGTCCTGTCCGCCGCACGCTGGGCCGATCTGCGGCCGGCACTGCGTGACGCCCTCGGTACTCGGGTCGAGTTGCGGCTGGGTGACCCCACCGATTCGATGATCGACCGGCGGGCGGCGATGGGCGTGCCGGTGGCACCGGGCCGCGGGCTGACCCGCGATCGCGAGCACATGCTGGTCTACCAGCCCAGGCTTGACGGACATATCGACCCCGGCGGCATCGCCGACGCCACCGCTGACGCCGCGCGGCACCTGGCGGCGCGATGGCGCGGGCGGGTCGGGGACGTTGGCGCGGCGCCGGTGCGTATGCTTCCCGAGGTCCTGCCCTACGAGCAGGTGGCGAGCCTGGCCCGCCCCGGGCCGGACGGTGGCCGCACCCGACTGCCGCTCGGTCTCGACGAGTCCGACCTCACGGTGGCCTACGCCGACCTCGAAGCCGATCCGCTGATGCTGGTGTTCGGTGATTCAGAATGCGGCAAGACATCTGTGCTCCGGTCGCTGGCCCGGGGGCTCGTCGCCGGGAACGATCCCGCCCACGCCAAGCTCATCGTGGCGGACTACCGGCGTTCCATGCTGGGGGAGTTCGACGACACACACCTGGCGGGCTACGCCGCGACCGAGAGCGCGTTCGTGCCGATGGTCGAGCATCTCGAGCGCATCCTCGACGAGCGCATGCCGGGTCCGGACGTGACGCCGGAGGAGCTGCGGTCGAGGTCCTGGTGGAGCGGCCCGCGGATCACCCTGCTCGTCGACGATCTCGATCTGGTGATCACCGGTGCCGGAAACCCGTTGCAGCCGCTGGCCCGATTCCTTCCGCACGCACGGGACATCGGACTGTCCGTGATACTCGCGCGTCGGTCCGCGGGAGCCTCGCGCACGATGTACGACCCGTTCGTCAGCCGGATCCGAGACCTCGGCGGCGCCGGACTCATCATGTCGGGTAGCCGTGAGGAGGGACCGCTGCTGGGCGGCGTCCGCCCGGGCCCGCTACCCGCCGGACGCGGAAGGTTCGTCACCCGCGACGGCGGTGCGCGCCTCGTGCAGACCGCGCTGGCGAAGCCGGGGCCGACCGCATGACCGGCTCGGCGCCGGGAACCGCGGCGGCCACCGCGACCGGCTCGGTGGCCGGAGCGGGCCGGGGCGCAGGTTCGGTGCTCGCGGTGGACCTGTCCTGCTCCGGACTGGCGGTCGCCTCGGCTGCGGCGTCAGTGGTGTTGGACCCGGTCGTCGCACCGGTATCCGTCCTGGCCGCGATGGACGGGTCCTCGTTGCCACCGGGCGGCGACCGAATCGAGTGCTCGGAGAGGTCGGAGGCGGCGGCCGCACGGTTCCCGGATCGCTGTCTCGCCGACCCGGCCCGGACCGTGCACCGAAGTCGGGTCGACGTGGCCGGCCTGTCCGTCCCCGTGGCGGAGCTGCTGGCCGCCCCCGTCGCCCGGGCGTTGCGGTGGTCGGGCGACGCGGGGGAGGACGTCGTGATCCTGGCACCCAGCGACTGGGGGATCAGCCGGACGAGCCGGCTCACGGCAGCTGTCCGCGATCTGGGAGTCGAGGCGCGCGTGGTCAGGTCGGCGCTGGCCATGGCGGAGGCCTTGTCGTCGTCGTCCTCCCGCTGGGCCGTCTGTGTGGAGACCTGCCGGACCCGCACGACGGTGGGACTGGTCGAGCGCACCCGCGCGGGGCTCACCCTCGTCGACCGGGCGGTGGTTCATCGCCGGGACCTGGCCCTGGACGGACTCGTCGACGACGAGGTGCGGCGGATCCTCGACGCGATCGCCGACGTGCGGCGGAGGCGTCGCGAGGCCGGGACCGGATCCACCGAGGTGTTGGCCCGCGGGCGGCTCGCCGAGCGGGTCGTCGACGCCTGTGACCGGGCCAGGTTGCTGTCGTTCGTGGTGCCCCCGATCGCCCCGGCGGAAGCGGCCTCGCGACTCTACGCGGCCTGTTGACCAGACCGGGCCAGGTTTCTTCGATCAGGTGGAACCGGCCGGGCACCCGGGTGCGTCGAACACTGTGACGGGCCCAAGAGGCATCCGCACGACTACAGGGGAGGCACACATGACCGGTTTCAATACGCATATCGGGACCATGGACACCGCGGCCAAGAGGGTCGATGAGGTCAGCATGGAGATCAACCGGTTGCTCGGCAACGTCCGGGATTCCGTGTCCCAGCTGGGCGGCGGTGTCTGGCGAGGCGCCGCCCAGGCCCGGTTCACCCAGATCATGTCCGAGTGGCAGCAGCAGAGCGCCAAGCTCAACCGGGCCCTCGAGGGCATCTCGGAGACGATGCGGGTCAACAGCTCGTCATTCGACGCCGCGGACCAGGATTCCGCTCAGCTGATCTCCCGGGCCGGCGCCGACGGCCCGCTGAAATTCTGATCCACCCACACCTTCGAACGGGGAGAACCGACATGACCTCAGGACAGATCACCTACAACCACGGCTCGATCGACGCGCTGGTGGGGCAGGTATCGCAGGCCTCCGTCCAGCTGCGTGGCACCCTGGACGACCTCAAGCAGTACCTCGCTCCGCTCGTGGCCGAGTGGGAAGGTGACGCCGCCGTGGCCTATCAGATGCACCAGAAGGACTGGGACCAGGCGGCGGCCGCGCTGCAGGCGATGCTCGCCGAGATCTCGCAGGCGGCGAATCAGGGCAACCAGGGGATGGCCGACGCCGACCGTCTCGTCGCGCGGGGCTGGGGCTGAACCGGCGCACGCCCCGCCACGGGCCCCTCACGCCGGTGCCCAGCGGGTCGGCGTGAGGGGCCCGTCCCCCGTTGTGTTGCCGCTATCAAGCGGACGCCACGGGCCCCCGCGCCGAGCCCGCCGCCCCCGAGAGGGCCTGCGCCGATGCCGAGAACAGACAGATCTGTCTATGGTGGGGTCATCCCTCTCGAGAAAGGACATCCGATGACTCCGCTCAGCGTGAGCCCCCGGTGGCTGCATGACCATCTGCACGACGAGAACCTCGTCGTCGTCGATGCCACCAACCATCTCCCCGTCCCCACCGACGGCCCCTACGTACCCGAGTCCGGCGCACACACCTACCGCGCCGAGCACATCCCCGGCGCGCTCTTCGCCGACCTGTTGGGCGACTTCGCGGATCCCGCTGCCGCCGAGCCCTGGACAGCACCCGACCACGAGCGGTTCGCCGCGGCGGCCGGTGCCCTCGGGATCGGCGACGGTGCCACGGTCGTCGTCTACGACCAACACGACGGCTTCTGGGCCACCCGTTTCTGGTGGCACCTGCGCTACGAGGGCTTCGATCAGGTGACCGTCCTGGACGGCGGGCTCCCGGCGTGGAAGGCCGCGGGCTTCGAGGTCACCGACGTGGTCCCCGAACCGACGCCGCGCACCTTCACCGGGACGCGGCGACCCGGGCTGATCCGGTCGACCGACGAGGTCGCCGCGAACCTCGACGACGAGGGGACCGTCCTGGTCAACGTCCTCGACGAGGCCACCTACCGCGGCGAGGTCGACACCTACGCGCGCCGGGGGCACATCCCCGGCAGCATCAATCTTCCCGTGTTCACCCTGCGTGATCCGACCACCGGCGCCCTCCGGCCGGTCGAGGAGTTGCGCGCAGAGTTCGAGAATGCCGGACTGCTCGACACGGACAAGCGCGTCGTCACCTACTGCGGTGGCGGCATCGCGGCGACGGGCGTGGCCCACGCGCTCGCGCTCGCGGGCCGCGATGATGTCGCGATCTACGACGGCTCGATGACCGCATGGGCCGGGAACCCGGAACTGCCGCTGGTCACCGGCGAGAGCCCGCGCTGACGGCGAAGCCGGAGCGTCGGCCGGATCGGGATCGGTCGCGATCCGGCAGGCATCGGCCGAGAGGCCACCTGCCGGATCGCGACGGGATCCTTCCGGTCACGACGACGATCCCACGAATCGCGACCGATCCGTCGATGCGGGGGCGCGACCGCCCTGCGCGGCGGGTGATCGGGTCGGCGGATTTGGGGCTCAGCGGCTGCCGGCGAACGCCTGGGCCAGGCGCGAGATCTTCTGCGCCCGGGCCAGCCGCGGCAGGTCCGAGCCGTCGCGGCAGCGCTCGCCGCCGGGGCCCAGCTCGTCGATCACGGACTCGGCCCACGAGACGTCGGCCGCCGACGGCGCCAGCACCTCGTTGATGTAGGGGGCCTGGTCCACCCGCAGGCACAACTTGCCGGTCATGCCCATCTCGACGGCGTGCTCGGCAGCGTCCATGAGAACCCGCGTGTCATTGGAGATGGTCGGACCGTCGATCGGCGGGGCCACGCGCGCGATCCGGCTGGCCACCACGAACTGCGAACGGGTGTAGGCCAGCGCGATCTGCGACGAGCCGATGCCGGTGTCGCGGCGGAAGTCGCCCACCCCGAACGCCAGCCGGACGACCTGCTCGGACGCCGCGATCTCCGCGGCCTGGGCAAGACCGTCCGCCGATTCGACCAGGGCCACGATCGGGGTGTCCGGCGCCAGCCGGGCGGCCGTGAGAGCGACGTGCTCGGGGTTCTCGGTCTTGGCCAGCATCACGCCGTCCAGCCCGGGGCAGTGGCCCAGCGCCATGAGGTCCTTCTCCCACTCGGGGGAGCGGACGTCGTTGATCCGGATCCAGGCGTGGTTGCCGGCCTCGAGCCACTGCCGGACCTCGCGACGGGCGCGCTCCTTCTCCGACTGGCGGCAGCCGTCCTCCACGTCCAGGACCACGACGTCCATCTCGGACTGTACGGCGGCGTCGAAGCGTTCGGACTTGTCGGCCGGCAGGAGCAGCCACGAACGGGCGATCGTCGGCGGGATGGTCGACATGGGGCTCATCGGTACCGGTGTCATCCTTTGCTCGAGTGGTGTCGCTCGGTGGACACTTCACGATACGCGGAGCGTGCTCCACCACCACAAACGGGAACAGGTTCCTACATGTCGGGAGCGGTAGCCAACTGGATGAGATTGCCGCAGGTGTCGTCCACGATCATCGTCCACACCGGCCCCATCTCGGTGGGGGGCTGCACGATCCGGGCGCCGCGCTCCTTCAGCTCGGTGTGCACCCGCTCGATGTCGTCGACCTCGAATTGCGCGGCGGGGATGCCGTCGGTGTGGAGCGCGGAGGTGTAGGCGCTCGCCGCGGGATGCTGGTCGGGCTCGAGTAGTAGCTGCGTGCCGTCCGGGGCGCCGGGGTCCACGACGGTCAGCCAGCGGTACTCGCCGGCCGGGATGTCGTACTTGACGGTGAACCCGAGCACGTCCGTGTAGAAGCGAAGTGCGCGTTCCTGGTCATCGACGTGGACGGAGGTCATGGTGATGCGGGGCATGTACCCGAGCCTAGAGCCGCCCTGGCAGACCCCGGGTCGTTCTCCGCGAGGCGCTCCGGCCCTGTGGTGGCGGCGTGCCGCGCGGAGTCAGACTGGTGACAGATCGTGTCCTCATCAACCTGGGGAGTTATTGACTGCGCGACGGGCGGGGTCCACTCTTTTCTGGTGACCACCCCAGCGCCCGCCGCCCGCGCGACCCCGTCAGCGCCCGCTATCGAAGCCGAGAACCTCGTGAAGAGGTTCGGCGATTTCACCGCGGTCGACGGCATCTCCTTCTCCGTCCCCACCGGATCGGTGCTGGGTCTGCTCGGCCCGAACGGGTCCGGTAAGACCACGACCATCCGCATGATGACCACGCTGAGCCCGCCCACGTCGGGGACCGCCCGTGTGGCCGGGTACGACGTCCTCCGCCGGCCCGCCGAGGTCCGCAGGGCCATGGGGCTCACGGCGCAGTCCGCAACCGTCGACGAGCTGCTGACCGGGCGAGAGAATCTCCGTCTCATCGGGGACCTGTACGGACTGCCGAAGAAGTCGGTCAAGGCCCGCGCGGACGAGCTGCTCGACAAGTTCTCACTCACCGACGCCGCCACCAAGGTGGCCAAGAGCTACTCCGGTGGGATGCGCCGCCGGCTCGATCTCGCCGCCAGCCTCGTGGCGGCGCCGCCGGTGCTGTTCCTCGACGAGCCGACCACCGGTCTGGACCCGCGGTCGCGCAACGAGCTGTGGGACGTCCTGCGGGATCTGGTGCGGGACGGCACGACGCTGCTGCTCACCACGCAGTACCTCGACGAGGCGGACCAGTTGGCGGACAACGTGATCGTGATCGACCACGGCAAGGTCATCGCGGAAGGGACGCCACTGCAGCTCAAGGACCGATCGGGTGCCGCGAGCCTGGTGATCACCGTGTCCCGGCCCGAGGACGTGGACGGCGCGGCACGGGTGCTCGCCGGACGAATCGAGGAGTACCACGTCGACCATGACTCGCGCCGGATCACCGCGCCGTCAGAGGGGGTGTCGGCACTGGCGGGCATCGCCTCCGCGTTCTCCGAGGCCGGCATCGAACTCGACGACATCGGACTGCAACGCCCGAGCCTCGACGACGTCTTCCTCTCCCTGACCGGCCGCAGGGCCGAGGAGCCCGAGGCTGACGCGTCGAACGTCGGCGACGGCCGGGACGAGACCACCGAACAGGAGCAGCGGGCATGAGCACCGTAGTAGACCCCACCGCGGACGCGTCCGCACCCAGGGCGTTCAGCGTCCCGGCCCGCCCGGACGGGCCCTCGTTCGGGCGCCAGGTATCGGCGCTGGTGCGCCGCAACCTCTTCCATATCCGTCGGCAGCCGGAGAACCTGGCGGACGTCACCATCCAGCCGGTGATGTTCGTGCTGCTGTTCGCGTTCGTCTTCGGCGGCGCGATCGCGGTCTCGAGCGGCGACTACCGCGAGTGGTTGCTACCCGGGATCATGGCGCAGACCATGGCGTTCTCATCGTTCATCGTGGCCTCGGGCCTGTGCAACGACCTGAACAAGGGGATCATCGACCGCTTCCGCACGTTGCCGATCCAGCGCTCCTCGATCCTCATTGCGCGCAGTGCCTCCAGTCTCATCCACTCGTCGATCGGCGTTGTGGTCATGTCGTTGACCGGCCTGCTCGTGGGGTGGCGGATCCACACGGGGATCATCGACGCGTTGCTGGGCTACCTCGTGTTGGTGGGTTTCGGCTTCGTGATGATCTGGATCGGCATCGTGGTGGGCTCGCGGCTCAAGACGATCGAGGCGGTCAACGGCGTCATGTTCACCACGACGTTCCCCATCACGTTCCTGGCCAACACGTTCGCGCCGCCGGAGTCGATGCCGACGTGGCTCCGCGCGTTCGCGGAGTGGAACCCGCTGTCCTCGGTGGTGCAGGCGATGCGCCAGCTGTGGGGTAACGCCCCTGCCGTCGGGCCGGACGCGGCGCTCCCGCTGCAGCACCCGCTCGCGGCGTCCCTGATCTGGATCGTCGGCCTGACGGTGATCATCGCCCCGATCGCCATCAAGGCGTTCGACGCCCGCACCCGCGACTGATCTCGCCGCCACGGCTTTTTTCTGCCACGGCCGACTTCCGCCGGGCGGGCCCCCGCTGCGGCGGGCGATTACTCGCCGCCCGGCATGCCCTCCGCGGCCGCGGCCAGTTCACGCAGCGCCTCGAGATGATCGGCGAACGCGCGCCGGCCGTCCCGGGTCAACGACAGCCATGTCCGCTGACGACCGGTGTCGCCCCGGGCCTTCGAGGTGGTGGCGAACCCGGCGTCGGTCAGGGCCTTGAACTGCTTGGACAGCACCGAGTCGGCCACGCCGAGCTCGTCACGGACCGTCCCGAACTCCATCGATTCCACGGGTGCGAGCAACGCGCAGATCCGCAGTCGGTGCGGGGCGTGAATGGTCTCGTCGAATCGCGGGGTCGGCCGGCGGTCCCTCATCGGCGCGCCTCGGGCGCGGTGGCCGCGCCGGAGCGGATCTCAGCGCGCATCGCCGCGTCCATCCTGCGGCCCAGCACGATGGTCCCGACGAGGATCACCACGACGAGAAGCGCGGTCGTCCACCCGGGCAGGCCGCGGTCGGTGAAGGACGGCACCAGCGAGATGCCGACCACCACGACGACCATCACCAGGTATGCGAACCACCAGCGCAAGGAGACGGGGCCGAGGTTCCGGATGTCCACCCACAGCCCCGTCACACGCTGATAGGCGGAGACCAGCAGGCCGATCGCCGCGGCGCACGCCACGGCGACGGGGATCCGGACGGCATTGTGCAGGTCGAGTGCCCCCACCAGTACGAGCGCGGCGAGGATCATGCCGAGCGCCGGGTGGTACCACCACGGGGCGATCAGCCGGTCGGCGACGGAGCTGCGGGTCGCTGCCACGTCGGCCAGGGCGTCGCGGGGGTCGTAGTCGGGGCGGGGGCCGGTGTCGCTTTCCATAATGGAAAGACTAGGGCTTCATTTCCGTTTCCGCAACGGAAAGTGATTGTCGAGGCGGTGCCTGTATCCGCGACGGTTGCTGCGCAGACGACTGTGCAGACGACTGTGCCGACGACGACAACGGCCGGCGCCCGCTATGCGGACACCGGCCGGTGGTCGTGAGGCTGCGCCGATCAGCGCTTCTTCTTGGGGGATACGCGGATCGTGATGCTGCCGACCACCGGCTCCACGCCGGCGTCGTCGACGAACGTCAGTGGCACCTCGATGTCCTCGCCGGAGGTGATCGACCCGAAGTCGGGGATCTGCTCCCACTCGGCGGTCACCGTCATGCCGCCTGTCGACTTGGCGGGGTAGCGCACGTTCATGCCCACGGGGATCCAGCGGTGCGTGGTGGGCACGGTGGCCTCGGCGAGCATGCCCATGGCGAACTCGGCGAGGTTGCACGCCGCGATCACGTGGAATGTGCCGATGTGGTTGCGGTTGCCCCACCAGCCCGGCCCGCGTACGACACAGCGCCCGGGGCGCATCTCGGTGACGTGCGGCAGGGCGGTGCGGAAGTAGGGCGCCTTGAGGCTCACCGCGGCCGTGAACAGGCGGGAGCCGAAGGGGAGACGATTGGCCTGCTGCCACAGCCTGTAGGTGGCGGTGTTCGCGGCGGCGCTGACGGCGGAGGCGGGGGAGCTGTTGGTCACGACGACGAGGTTACCCGTCAGTAAGTTCTGTGCCTAGGCCGAATCCCCGTCCTGACTCGCGCGTCGACCCGGCCAGTGGTCCACATCTCCGGCGAGGTGCCGACGCGGGCGAGAATTCGGACCGGACCGGGCCGCGTCAGCCCAGGATCTGGGTGCCCGCGCGCAGCAGATCGTGCAGGTGGTCCTGGTCCGCGCCCGGTTCGTCGATCCACAGTCGATACGCCGACAGGGCGATCCCCAGCGCGGCGTGGGCGGTGGCGGCCGGGATCAGGTCGTCGACCGACTCGCCGCGGCGGTCGGCCACGAAGCCTGCGACCGCCCGCCGCCAGTCCGCGTAGACGAGCGCCGAATGCGCCCGGAGCTCGTCGACGGTGAGCAGGAGACGCATGCGGACGCGGTGCACCTCGGTCTGCGAGTCGGGGAACGTGTTGAACGCGACGAGGGCGTCGGCGAGCGCGTCGCGAAGGGGGGTGGACTCGGGCACCGCGTCGAGGTAGTCGAGCATCAGGTGGATCTGCTCACCGAACTCGCCCCAGGCGATCGCCGCCTTGCCCGGGAAGTAGCGGAACAGTGTCCGGCGCGAGATGTGCGCGGCCTCCGCGATCTGGTCGACGCTCGTGGACTCGTACCCGCAGCGGGCGAAGAGCTCGAGCGCGACCTCGACGATCGAGGCGCGCGTGGTCGACGGGCGGCGGCCCGGGGTGCGCCCCTCGACCCTCTCCTGCGGCTCCATGGGAGGAGTTTAAAACAGAAACCGTTGCAAGTGGCACCAAGTGCCAATATGATGCAGATCTCACCAGGTTGTGGTGAGACATCCCCATGCGCAGACGAGAGGACACGCAATGGAGAACACGCAGAACACCGAGGTAGTGCTGGAGGAGGCCCTCATCGAGGAGGTCTCCATCGACGGCATGTGCGGGGTCTACTGAGATGACCTCCGCAGCAGCGCCGGCCGGCGCCGAACAGGGAGCCGCCCCGGCGGCGTTCGATCTCGACGCCGGCTGGCGCCTGCACCCCGGGGTGGCGCTTCGGCCCGAGCCGTTCGGGGCCCTGCTCTACCACTTCCACACCCGCAAGCTCAGCTTTCTCAAGTCGCCGACCATCGTCGAGGTGGTCCGCACCCTTGCCGATCACCCCTCCGCGCGCGCGGCCTGCGCTGCCGCCGGGGTGCAGATCGATGATCCGGGTACCGCGCGGCTGTATCTGCACGCGCTCGGCCAGCTCGCCGCCTCGCGCATGATCGAGGAGACCTCATGACCAGCATGCTCGACCGTCCCGCAAGCCCAGCTCCCGTCGGCCGCCTGGTCGACCAGTTCGAGCGCGGACTCGACGCCCCCATCTGCCTCACCTGGGAACTCACCTACGCCTGCAACCTCGCCTGCGTGCACTGCCTCAGTTCGTCCGGTCGCCGCGACCCGCGCGAACTGAGCACCGAGCAGTGCAAGGCGATCATCGACGAGCTGCAGAAGATGCAGGTCTTCTACGTCAATATCGGCGGCGGTGAGCCGACCGTCCGCCCCGACTTCTGGGAACTCGTCGACTACGCGACCAGCCACCAGGTGGGCGTCAAGTTCTCCACCAACGGTGTGCGCATCGACGAGGAGGTGGCCCGCCGCCTGGCCGCGAGCGACTACGTCGACGTGCAGATCTCGATCGACGGTGCGACCGCCGAGGTCAACGACGCCGTCCGTGGGCCGGGCTCGTTCGACATGGCCTGCCGCGCGCTGCAGAACCTCAAGGACGCGGGCTTCCGCGACTCCAAGATCTCGGTCGTGGTGACCCGCGAGAACGTCTCCCAGCTCGACGAGTTCAAGGCACTGGCCGACAAGTACGACGCGACCCTGCGGATCACCCGGCTGCGTCCGTCCGGTCGCGGCGCCGACGTGTGGGATGACCTGCATCCGCTTCCGGAACAGCAGCGCGAGCTGTACGACTGGCTCGTCGCCCACGGCGAGAACGTCCTCACCGGCGACAGCTTCTTCCACCTGTCGGCGTTCGGCGACGGCCAGGGCTCGCTGCCCGGCCTCAACCTGTGTGGCGCCGGCCGCGTGGTCTGCCTCATCGACCCGATCGGTGACGTGTACGCGTGCCCGTTCGCCATCCACGAGCAGTTCCTCGCCGGCAACGTGGTGTCGGACGGCGGCTTCGAGACCGTGTGGCAGACCTCCGAGCTGTTCCGGGAGCTGCGCGAGCCACAGTCCGCCGGGGCCTGCTCGGCCTGCGACTTCTACGACAGCTGCCGTGGCGGCTGCATGGCCGCCAAGTTCTTCACCGGGCTGCCCATGGACGGGCCCGACCCGGAGTGTGTCCAGGGCTACGGCGAGGGGCTGCTCGCCGCCGAGCGCAACATACCCGCGCCGTCCCAGGACCACACCCGGCCGATGGGGCTCGCGGCCCGGAAGCAGCCCACGGGCCCGGTCCCGCTGACCCTGGTCACCACGCCGCCGCGCAGGCCGACCAGCCTGTGTGACGAGTCCCCGATCTAGGCCGCACCAGCACTGACGCGCCCCGCCGCCCCGGGCCTCACCCGGCGGCGGTGGGGTGTTCCGGGGCGCGCCGGCCCCCTGAACTTCCGACAATCCCAGAGAAGGAGGCACGCCCGTGTCCCGCCTGTCCAAGATCGCCGAGGCCAACCCCTGGCGGCAGAACCCCTGGTTCGAATCCGTGGCCGTGGCCCAGCAGCGCGCCAAGAAGAAGCTCCCCAAGAGCGTGTACATGGCGCTCGTCGGCGGCAGTGAGGCCGGGGTGACGCTGCGCGACAACATGGACGCGTTCAGCGAGCTCGAGCCCAAGCCGCACGTGATCGGCGCGAAGCAGGACCGCGACATGGCGACCACCGTCATGGGGCAGCCGATCAGCCTGCCGGTGATGATCTCGCCGACCGGTGTCCAGGCCGTGACCCCCGACGGGGAGGTCGACGTCGCCCGTGCCGCGGCCGCCCGCGGCACCGCGATGGGCCTGAGTTCGTTCGCGTCCAAGCCCATCGAGGAGGTCATCGCGGCGAACCCGCAGACCTTCTTCCAGGTGTACTGGCTCGGCGGCAAGGAGAGGGTCCTCGAGCGCCTCGAGCGTGCGAAGGCGGCAGGCGCCGCGGGCGTCATCCTCACCACCGACTGGTCGTTCTCGATGGGCCGTGACTGGGGCAGCCCGGCGATCCCCGAGAAGCTCGACGCCAAGGCCATGCTCACCATGGCGCCCGAGATCGCGGTGAGTCCGCGGTGGGCCATGGAGTGGGCGCGCGACGTGATCACCAACAAGCGGTTCCCGGACCTGACCACCCCGAACCTGGTCAACCAGGGCGAGATGGGGCCGACCTTCTTCGGCGCCTACGGCGAGTGGATGGGCACCCCGCCCGCGACGTGGGACGACATCGCCTGGGTCGTGGACAACTACGACGGCCCGGTCATGCTCAAAGGCATCACCCGCGTCGACGACGCCAAGCGCGCTGTCGACGCCGGTGTGAAGGCGATCTCGGTCTCGAACCACGGCGGCAACAATCTCGACGCCACGCCGGCGTCGATCCGCTGCCTCGCGCCGATCGTCGACGAGGTCGGCGACCATGTCGAGGTCCTGCTCGACGGCGGCATCCGCCGAGGATCCGACGTCGCAAAGGCCCTCGCCCTCGGTGCTCGTGCCGTGATGATCGGCCGCGCCTACCTCTGGGGCCTGGGCGCCAACGGTCAGGCGGGTGTCGAGAACGTGCTCGACATCATGCGGTCGGGCCTGGACTCCAGCCTCATCGGGCTGAGCAAGTCGTCCATCTCGGAGCTCAGTCGCGACGACTACCACATTCCGGACGACTTCGTGCGGCGCCTCGGCGCCTGATGGCGGCATTCCGCCAGCCCTGTTCGCAACAACTGTAGAGAAAAGGACAACCCCTCAATGGGAGACTTCGACGGCAAGGTCGTCTACATCACCGGTGTCGCCCGCGGCCAGGGCCGCAAGCACGCCATCCGCTTCGCCCGCGAGGGCGCCAAGATCATCGGCATGGACCTGTGCGACGTACCGTCGGAGTACGTCAAGTACCCCACCGCGAACAAGGACGACCTCGCCACGACCATCGAGCGGGTCGAGGCGGAGGGTGGCGAGATCTTCACGGAGATCGGCGACGTCCGTGACCTGGCGTTCCAGCAGGATCTCGTCACCCGGGGCGTCGAGCGCTTCGGCGGCCGCCTGGACGTCGTGATCGCCAACGCCGGAATCTGCAACTGGGGCAAGGTCTGGGAAATCGACGAGCAGCAGTGGAACGACACGATCGACATCAACCTGACGGGGTACTGGAAGACCCTCAAGGCGTCGATCCCGCACATGCTCGAGGCCGGTAACGGCGGGTCGATCGTCCTGGTCAGCTCGGTCGCCGGCCTCAAGGCGATGCCGGTGCAGTCGCCCTACTCGGCGTCCAAGCACGGCGTGGTGGGACTGGCCCAGACCGCCGCCAAGGAGCTCGGCGAGCACAACATCAGGGTCAACACGATCCACCCGTACGGCGTGCTCACCCCGATGGGGGCCGACGACCCGGACGCGCACGCGGTGTTCAACGATCAGCCCCAGTTCCTGCCGCATTTCACGCCGATCCTCGGCATGGGGATGGCGACGACCGACGACATCTCGGACTCGGTCATGTTCCTCGCCTCGGACGCCTCGCGCACCATCACCGCCTCGACCTTCACCGTCGACATGGGCGCGATCAAGGTCTGAGCCGACATGACGGGTGCGTCCGGTGCCGCCACATCGGCCGGCCGACAGGTGCTCGCCGTACTCCCTGTCGGCGCCACCGAGCAGCACGGACCGCACCTGCCGCCCGAGACCGACACCCTTCTGGCGACCGCGGCCGCCCGGGTGCTCGGAGAATCCGCGGGCGGTGGCGCGGATGCCGGTGCCGGGTTCGGTGTCGGTACCGGCGTCGAGGTCATGGTGCTCCCCGCCCTCGCCTACGGGGCGAGCGGGGAGCACCAGTCCTTTCCGGCGACCGTGTCACTCGGGACCGACGCGCTCGCCGAGGCGGTGCTGGAACTCGGACGGTCGGTGTCCACCTGGGCGGATCGGCTGCTCGTGGTCAACGGTCACGGCGGAAACGTCGAGGCGCTGCGCCGGGCGGTCGCCCGCCTTCGATACGAGGGGCGCGACGCGGCCTGGCTGTCCTGCCGCACCTCCGAGGATCCCGCGGACACCCACGCCGGCCACGCGGAGACCTCACTCATGCTGCACCTTCACCCGGGCCTGGTCCGTGGCGAGCTCGTCGAGCCCGGCTGCACCGATCCGCTGCCGCAGATCCTCCCGGCGATGCGCGACGGCGGGGTGGCCGCGGTGAGCAGCAACGGGGTCCTTGGCGATCCCACCGGCGCAACGGACGTAGAGGGGCGTCGCCTGTGGGGCCTACTCGTGGCTGACGCCCGCCGCAGACTCGACGCCTGGCAGCCCGGACAGGCGGACGGGATGCTCCGATGACCCGGCCCGCCGGGTCTGCGAGCCCCGCGTACGCCGGCCCCGCCCCGGTCCGGCTCGACCGTCGGACCAGCGTCCTGCGCCGTGGGCAGACCGTGCGGATCCTGGGTGGGGACCCGGTCACCCTGGTCACGCTCTCGCCGACGGCCGCCGCGCTCCTGGATCGCCGCGGGGTGATCGATACCGTCACCCCGGCCGGAGCCGCGCTGGCCAGGGCCCTCACGGATCGGGGGATGGCCCACCCTCTGGTCGACGGCTCGGCCGTGAACGGCTCTGCACAGCGCGACGCTGCTCAGCGCGGCGCTGCTCACATCGGCCGCACCGGCACGGCCCGCGCCCTGGACGACGTGGCGGTGGTGGTGCCGGTCCGCGACGACGCCGCCGGGGTCGCCGCCCTGGCGAAAGCCCTCGGTCCGGAGCTGGCCCGGGGGATGCGTCTCGTCGTCGTCGACGACGGCTCCGCCCTCCCACTGACCGCACCGGCGTGCCCGCCCGGGCCCGCGGCGGTGGTCCTGCGCCACGACCGCTCGCGGGGGCCCGCCGCCGCCCGCAACGCCGGGACGGCCGCCGCGGTGGAGGCCGGCGCGCGGGTCGTGGTCTATCTCGACGCCGACGTCCTGCCCCGGCCCGGTTGGCTCGACGTCCTGCTCGCGCACCTCGACGACCCGCTGGTCGCCGCGGTCGCTCCGCGCATCATCGCGGCCGAACCCGGCCGGTTCTGGATGCGTGGTTACGAGACCGCGCGATCGGCGCTGGACATGGGCACCGACCCGGCGCGGGTCCGGCCGCGCACGCGGGTGCCGTACGTGCCCAGTGCGGCGCTCGCGGTGCGCCCCGACAGGCTCCCGCCGCCGCCGGGAGGGGGCGGTCAGGGGCCGTTCGACGAGCGGCTGCACGTGGCCGAGGACGTGGATCTGTGTTGGCGCACCGACGCCGCGGGTGGGCGCGTGCGGTACGAGCCGGCGGCCCACGTCGCCCACCGCCACCGCACGACGCTCGCCCCGCTGCTGGCCCGACGCGCGTATTACGGCCGCGGCGCAGCGCTGCTCGAGGACCGACACGGCCCGGCGGTGGCACCCGCGGTGGCCTCGTCGTGGTCGCTCACCCTGGCTCTCGGGGTGTGGAGCGCGACGCCGGCGGGAGTGGTGCTCGCGGCCGGCGCGGCGGGCCGGGCCTGGTGGCGCACACGCGGTCTCACCGATGACGGCCGCGCCGCCGCCCGGCTCATCGCGCGCGGGTCAGCCGCCTCGGTCCGGCAGTTGCCCGAGGCTCTTCTGCGCCCGTACTGGCCGGTCACGGCCGCGGTACTCCTCGTCGCAGCCCCGTCCGGCTCCCGCGTGGCGCAGGGCCTGCGTCGCCGGCTTCTGGCGGCCGCGGTGGTGGACGGACTGTGGCATTGGTGGTCGGCGCGCGAGCCGGGTTCGCTGCCGGTCGACGAGCCCCTCGGCCACGTGGTGCTGCGCCGCCTCGACGACATCGCCTACGGGGTCGGCGTGTGGCGCTCGGCCTGGGACGCCCGCTCGCTCGGTGCCCTCCGTCCGGAGTTCACGCGGTGAGAGCCGACGTCGTGGTGGTGGGGGCCGGCCCGGCCGGGTGCGTGATGGCCCGCCGGCTGGCCGAGGCCGGTGCGGACGTGGTCCTGCTCGAGGCCGGCGACCACGTCGCCTCGCCGCGCGCGGGGCTGCTCGACGTGGGGCCGGACTCACCCGTGGTCACCCGGCATCGCGCCCGGCTCGGGGACACGGTTCTCGAGCTCCCGCGCGGCCGCACCCTCGGCGGGTCCGGCGCCGTGAACGGCGGGTATTGCGTCGCGGCGCGCCCGTCCGACCTCGTGTCGTGGGGGCCGGACTGGCCGCGACGCTATGCGGTGGGGCTGGCGCGCGCCGCCGAGCGACTCCGCCCGACGCTGGCGCCGATGGACCCGGTCGCCGCCCGGGTCGCCGCAGCGTTCCCGGGGCGGGTCTCCGCC